>NZ_MVHF01000100.1 GCF_002086485.1 Mycobacterium aquaticum
ATGCGGGACTGGTTGCCTGCATCGGATCCGGTGTGGCTGGTGATCAGCGTGGTGGCCGGGCTGGATACCTCGCCGTTGCATGCTCAGCGGCGCACGGGTGGGGCCGGTCGCGCCGGCTATGACCCCGACATGTTGTTGACACTGCTGATCTGGGCGTGGGCTCATGGGGTGCGCTCGTCGCGGGTGATCGAGCGACTGTGCCAGCGGGACGTGGCGTATCGGATCATCTGCGCTGGTGACACCCCGGACCACGTGACGATCTCCCGGTTTCGGGCCGATACCGCGCAGGTGGTCGAGGAATTGTTCGCTCAGGTGCTGATGCTGTGTGCGGGGTTGGGGATGGGCCAGTTGGGGGTGGTCGCGGTCGATTCGGTCAAGATCGCCTCGAACGCGTCTCTGGCGGCCAACCGCACCGAAGACGGGCTGCACAAAGCCGCCGCTGAGCAGGCCCAGATCGATGCGCAGCGGGCACGTGAGGTGGCAGCGGCGGCCGCGGCGCAGCATGCGCTCACCGATGCCGCCGAGGATGAGATGTATGGACCCGGCCGGCGTGGCGATGAACTGCCCGCGGAGTTGGTCGATGAACGGTCGCGGGCGGCGCGTATCGCCCAAGCGCTGGCAGAACTGCACGCTGACACCGCCGCACACAGCGCCGAAGGTGACGATATCGCCGAGCGTCAGCGGGATCGGCAGCAGCGTCAACAACAGCGTAAGCAGGCCAAGCTCGATGCGTATCGGCGCCAGCGTGCCGATCGTGGCAGTGCCCCGGTGGGCAAGCCGCCCACCGAGATTCGCATCGAGGTGCTCACCGAGAACCTGGCGGCCGCCCAGGC
>NZ_MVHF01000101.1 GCF_002086485.1 Mycobacterium aquaticum
TCGGCGAGCAACACGTTCATGTGGCCGGGCAGGCGACCGGCGACGGGGTGGATGCCGAAGCGGACGTTGACGCCGCGCTCGCGCAGCTTGCGGGTCAGGTCGGCCACTCCGTACTGGGCCTGCGCCACGGCCATGCCGTAGCCGGGGGTGATGATCACCGAGTCGGCGTGGGCGAGCAGTTCGGCTGCGCCTTCGGCGTTGATCTCGCGGTGCTCGCCGTAGTCCTTGTCCTCGGCCGGGCCTGCCTCGATGCCGAAACCACCGGCGATCACGGAGATGAACGAGCGGTTCATGGCCTTGCACATGATGTAGGACAGGTACGCACCGGAGGAGCCGACGAGGGCGCCGGTGATGATCAACAGGTCGTTGGACAGCAGGAAGCCCGATGCGGCTGCGGCCCACCCGGAGTAGCTGTTGAGCATCGACACCACCACGGGCATGTCGCCACCGCCGATGGAGGCGACCAGGTGCCAGCCCAGCAGCAGCGCCAGCACGGTGACGGCGGCCAGCAGCCACAGGTGCGGGGAGATGACGAACCACACGGTCAGGGCGAAGAACGCGACCAGTGCGCCGACGTTGAGGAAGTTCTTACCGGGCAGCATCAGTGGCGCGGACTTGATCCGGGCCGAGAGTTTGAGGTTGGCCACGATCGAGCCGGTGAAGGTGACCGCGCCGATGAAGACGCCGACGAACACCTCGGCGGAGTGGATGCCGAGCATGCCCTCGGCGTTGAGGTGGGCGGCCTCGGCGCCGGCGAGATCGTTCTCGACGTGCAGGTAGCCGTTCCAGCCGACCAGCACCGCGGCCAGGCCGAC
>NZ_MVHF01000102.1 GCF_002086485.1 Mycobacterium aquaticum
GTGCGCGTCATGCCGGTGTTCGCGGTCAAGTCCGGGGCGTTCTTCGCCATGATCACCGGCGTGCTCGGCCTGATGGGCGGCCTGCTGACCATCAACCCGATCTGGAACCTCGGCCCCTACAAGCCATCTCAAGTGTCGGCCGGCTCACAGCCCGACTTCTACATGATGTGGACCGAGGGCCTGGCCCGTATCTGGCCGGCCTGGGAGTTCTACCCGTTCGGCCACACCATCCCCGCGGTGGTCTGGGTCGCGGTGATCATGGGTGTGGTCTTCGGCCTGCTGATCGCCTACCCGTTCATCGAGAAGAAGGTCTCCGGTGACGATGCGCATCACAACCTGCTGCAGCGTCCGCGGGATGTACCGGTGCGCACCGCCATCGGCTCCATGGCCATCGCGTTCTACATGGTGCTCACCCTGGCCGCGATGAACGACATCATCGCGCTCAAGTTCCACATCTCGCTCAACGCCACCACCTGGATCGGCCGCATCGGCATGGTCGTCCTACCCGGCATCGTCTACTACATCGCCTACCGCTGGGCCGTCTCCCTGCAACGCAGCGACCGCGCAGTCCTCGAACACGGCATCGAAACCGGCATCATCAAACGGCTACCCCACGGCGCCTACGTCGAACTGCACCAACCCCTGGGCCCCGTCGACGACCACGGCCACCCCATCCCGCTCGAATACCAGGGCGCCGCCCTACCCAAGCGGATGAACAAACTCGGCTCCGGCGGCGCCCCCGGCACCGGCAGCTTCCTCTACGCCGACCCGGCCGTCGAACACGACGCCATCACCGA
>NZ_MVHF01000103.1 GCF_002086485.1 Mycobacterium aquaticum
TGTTCCACTCGGCGAACACGTCGGCGATCTGCGGGGCGGTCAGGCCCAGGGCGTCGCGCAGCAGCTGGTAGGCCTCGCCGATGAGTTGCATGTCGGAGTATTCGATGCCGTTGTGCACCATCTTGACGAAGTGTCCGGCGCCGTCGGGGCCGATGTGGGTGCAGCACGGGACGCCGTCGACGTGCGCGGAGATCTCCTCCAGCAGCGGCCCGAGCGAGACGTACGACTCGGCGGGCCCGCCCGGCATGATCGACGGGCCGTTCAGCGCGCCTTCTTCGCCGCCGGAGATGCCCGCGCCGACGAAGTGCAGGCCGCGTTCGCGGATTGCCTTCTCGCGGCGGATGGTGTCGGTGTAGAGGGCGTTGCCGCCGTCGATGATGATGTCGCCGGGCTCCATGGCGTCGGCCAACTCGTTGATCACCGCGTCGGTCGGGTCGCCGGCCTTGACCATGATGATCACCCGGCGGGGTTTCTCCAGGGCGTCGAGGAATTCGGCGATGGTCTCGCTGCGCACGAAGTTGCCCTCCGAACCGTGCTCGGCCAGCAGGGCGTCGGTCTTGGCCACCGAGCGGTTGTGCAGGGCCACGGTGTAGCCGTGTCGGGCGAAGTTGCGGGCGAGATTGGACCCCATCACCGCCAGCCCCGTCACCCCGATCTGAGCCGTGCCGGTCGTGTTCGTCATGCAGCAGCCTTTCGATTGT
>NZ_MVHF01000104.1 GCF_002086485.1 Mycobacterium aquaticum
ACCCTGTTCGTGAGCACCGGTACCGCGCACGCAGGTCTGGACAATGAGCTGAGCCTGGTCGACGGCCAGGATCGGACCCTGACGGTCCAGCAGTGGGACACATTCCTCAACGGCGTGTTTCCGCTGGACCGCAACCGCCTGACCCGTGAGTGGTTCCACTCCGGTCGCGCCAAGTACCACGTCGAAGGCCCCGGCGCCGCCGACTTCGCCGGCACCCTGGAACTCGGCTACCAGATCGGCTTCCCCTGGTCGCTCGGTGTGGGCATCAACTTCAGCTACACCACGCCGAACATCCTGCTCGACGACACGAACATCAACCCGCTCTCGGCCGGCTTCAACCCGCTGGGCTCGGTCATCACCCCGAACCTGTTCCCCGGTGTGTCGATCTCGGCCGACCTCGGTAACGGCCCCGGCATCCAGGAAGTCGCGACCTTCTCCGTCGACGTCAAGGGCCCGGCCGGCGGTGTGGCCGTCTCCAACGCGCACGGCACCGTGACCGGCGCGGCCGGCGGTGTGCTGCTGCGTCCGTTCGCCCGTCTGATCGCCTCCACCGGTGACAGCGTCACCACCTACGGCGAACCCTGGAACATGAACTGA
>NZ_MVHF01000105.1 GCF_002086485.1 Mycobacterium aquaticum
GCCCTGCTCACCCTGGGCCGGCACGCCTTGATGTCCGGCCAATTGGGGCAGCACAACGGGCTACCGGTGTCCATCGTGGTCACCACCACCCTGCAGGAACTGCAAGCCGGCGCCGGGGTGGCGGTCACCGCCACCGGCACCAAACTGCCCATCGCCGACCTCATCCGCCTGGCCGCCCACGCCCATCACTACCTGGCCGTGTTCGACACACACACCACCGTGCCGCTGTATCTGGGCCGCACCAAACGCATCGCCACCCCCGGGCAACGGCTGATGCTCTTCGCCCGCGACCGCGGCTGCACCTGCCCGGGCTGCACCGCCGCGGGCAACCGCAGCCAAGCCCATCACGCCACCCAAGACTTCGCCCAAGGCGGGCGCACCGACATCACCGACCTCGCCCTGGGCTGCGGGCCACATCAACGCCTCGTCGGCCCCGGCAAATGGACCACCCGCATCAACACCCACGGCCGCTGCGAATGGATCCCACCAACCCTGCTCGACACCGGCCAATCCCGCATCAACACCTACCACCACCCCCAGCAATACTTCACCGACAACCAAGACGACGACGAAACAGACTGTCC
>NZ_MVHF01000106.1 GCF_002086485.1 Mycobacterium aquaticum
TTCGTCACCGACTGCCCGGCCTGGGTGGATGCCCAGCGCCGCCAGCAGATGGAGGAGAAACTGGTCGCCGTCGCCGCCAGCAATTGCCCCGATGTGCTGCACCACGCCATCGCCGAAGCCCTGTATCTGCTCAACCAGGACGGCGAGGAACCCATCGAGGACCTCGTGGCGCACAAGCGTGGCATCACCTTCGGCCCGCAACAACCCGACGGCACCAGTCGGGTCAGTGGCTGGGCCAGCCCGGAATTGCGGGCCACCCTCGATCCCGTCCTGGACCGCTGGGGTGCCCCCGGCATGTGCAACCCCGACGACCCGACCCCGTGCACCTCTGGCACCCCCACCCAGGAGCAGATCGACACCGACACCCGCACCGCCCGGCAACGCACCCACGACGCCCTGCTCACCCTGGGCCGGCACGCCTTGATGTCCGGCCAATTGGGGCAGCACAACGGGCTACCGGTGTCCATCGT
>NZ_MVHF01000107.1 GCF_002086485.1 Mycobacterium aquaticum
TTCCACTGCCCACCCCAGTCATCCTGCTTCTCAAAGCAGGTGATCTGCGGGATCGCGATCCCCTTCTGCCGCGCCGACTCAAACGCCCGCAACTGCGCCAAACCACTCGGCCCAGCACCAATAATTCCAACTCGTAAAGTCATGCTACTTTCCTCTTTGATTCTCAAAGGATATTCAGGTACCGCCGACAAGGCGGAATGATGACAGGGGACAACCACGGCAGTGGATGCACATCTGAAGACAATTCAATTCAGAATCGACACCGTGTGTCGATGTGTAGAAAGGGATCTGCGTTCGCTGGGTCTTTAGTCATCCCAACGTATCCAGCGCAGGAACCTAGGGGGCGAAGGTGCGGTCGCCGGCGAAGAAGCCGAGGCCGTATTCGGGGGTCTCGAACTTGACGGTGGTGCCC
>NZ_MVHF01000108.1 GCF_002086485.1 Mycobacterium aquaticum
CTCGAACAACGCCGCGACGCCATGTTCGCCGGCGAACACATCAACACCTCCGAAGACCGCGCCGTCCTGCACACCGCGCTGCGCCTACCCGCCACCGCCGAGCTGACCGTCGACGGCCAAAACGTGGTGGCCGACGTGCACGACGTCCTCGACCGGATGGGCGCCTTCACCGACAAACTGCGCTCGGGTGAGTGGACCGGCGCCACGGGCAAACGCATCACCACCGTGGTCAACGTCGGCGTCGGCGGCTCCGACCTCGGCCCGGTCATGGTCTACGACGCACTGCGGCACTATGCCGACGCCGGCATCTCGGCGCGCTTCGTGTCCAACGTCGACCCCTCCCACCTGGTCGCCACCCTCGACGGACTCGACCCCGCCACAACACTTTTCGT
>NZ_MVHF01000109.1 GCF_002086485.1 Mycobacterium aquaticum
CTGGTCGAAGCGGGTTGGGCTGCCGATGTGGCGGCCCGCCCGCACGGCCAGCACACCACCGTCGTCGTCCACGTCGACCTCGATAAGGATGGCGAGAAACCCGTCGCCGCCCTGCACCTGGGCCCCGTGCTCACTGATGAGGAGCGGCGCTACCTGACCTGTGATGCCACCTGCGAAGTCTGGTTCGAACGCCACGGGCAACCCATCGGCGCGGGACGCAGCGCCCGCACCGTCAACCGCCGGCTGCGCCGCGCTCTGGAGCACCGCGACCGCTGCTGCGCGGTCCCCGGCTGCGGAGCCACCCGCGGCCTACATGCGCACCACTTGCGGCA
>NZ_MVHF01000010.1 GCF_002086485.1 Mycobacterium aquaticum
GCCCCAGGCGTCCCGGCACCCGCGCCGGGGGCACTCACCTTGAACCCGGCGACGATCGCGTCGGTGGCATCGGCGGCTGCCGAAACGCCCTGACTGGCCGCTCCCGAGTTGACCGACAGGGACACCAGATAGCGGTCGGGGCCGACGGTCGCGATGACGTGCCGTCTCGACGTGTTGATGGTCTGGCTGTCAGCCCGGTAGCTGCCCTCGATGAACGACGACGGGAAGCCGTTGAAGTCGCCCATCGTCATGTCGGTGGTCTGCCAGGCCATCTGCTGCAGGCTGTCGACGTAACCGTGGCTTATCGCTTCGACCGGGTCGAAGTTGCCGATGAGCTTGTAGACGACGACCTGCGCATTCGGTGTGTACAGGTCGGTGCTGGAGCGGTCGGCGATCACTGCGAAGGCGTCCGGGACGTTCGGGTCGGGCACCGTGGACCAGCCCGGCGGCATCGGCAGCACGATGCTCAGCGCCGTGAAGTTTCGGCTGACCTGGGGTTCGAGCTTGACGCCTTTGCTCTTGAAGTAGTCGGCGATGGTGCCGGAGCCGGCCGGGACGATGGCCGGGGTGGCCAGTTGCGGGACCGATCCGGGAGCGCCGACCGGAAGAGCAGCCCCCGGCGCGGGTGCCGGGACGCCTGGGGCGGGTGCCGGGGCGCCCGGGGCGGTGACCCCGGGGGCGACTGGGCCGGCCAGCCCGGCCGGTGCGGCAGCGACGGTCGCGGTCTGGTTCACGTTGGCCGGGTTCGGAGCGGGAGGTAGCGGGAGGAGCGGCTCGGCCGAGGCAGTCTGACCCGCCACGCCGATGACACCGGCCATCCCCACGGCCAGTCCAGCTGCCAGAACCCGCCAGCGGCGGGCATTCTCGATCATTCCTCGGTCCTTCCAAGAGGTGCGGGCAGATACTGCCCTTCCCTGCGTAGGCGCCGACTGTATCCACCGGCGGGGGTTTGCCACCAGGCACTCAACCGACCTGGAATCAACCCCTGACACGGCTGCGACGGAACCGATACCAAGCCGTGCCCTCAGGCGCGCATGGATGGCTGGTGAGCTGGCATTTCGGTCCCGCAGCGGTCGCCTTATACCCTGTTGGGCGTGACCGAACCCGCAACCACCCAGCCAGGCGCCGATACCGCGCGTGCGGGCGACACCCCGGGGCACCGCTACACCGCGGAGCTGGCCGGGGAGATCGAGCACGCCTGGCAGCAGACCTGGACGGAGCGGGGCACGTTTAACGTCGCCAACCCGGTCGGCAGTCTGGCGCCGACGGACGGCTCGGCCGTCCCTGTCGACAAGATGTTCGTGCAGGACATGTTCCCGTATCCGTCGGGTGAGGGCCTGCACGTCGGCCACCCGCTGGGCTACATCGCCACCGACGTGTACGCCAGGTACTACCGGATGACGGGTCGGAACGTTCTGCACGCGTTGGGCTTCGACGCGTTCGGGCTGCCGGCCGAGCAGTATGCGGTGCAGACAGGCACGCATCCCCGGACCCGCACCGAGGCCAACATCGTCAACTTCCGGCGTCAGCTGGGCCGGCTGGGCCTGGGTCATGACTCCCGCCGCAGCTTCGCCACCACCGACGTCGACTTCTACAAGTGGACCCAGTGGATCTTCCTGCAGATCTACAACGCCTGGTTCGATCCGGAGCAGAACAAGGCCCGGCCCATCGCCGAGTTGGAGGCCGAGTTCGCCTCGGGTGCACGTGTTCTGGACGACGGTCGGCAGTGGTCGCAGCTGAGTCGCGCCGAGCGAGCCACCGTGATCGACTCCCATCGCCTGGTATATCGCGCCGATTCGATGGTGAACTGGTGCCCGGGTCTCGGCACCGTGCTGGCCAACGAGGAGGTCACCTCCGATGGCCGGAGTGACCGCGGCAACTTCCCGGTGTTCCGTAAGCGGTTGCGGCAGTGGATGATGCGGATCACCGCCTATTCCGACCGGTTGCTCGAGGATCTCGATGTGCTGGATTGGCCGGAGAAGGTCAAGACCATGCAGCGCAACTGGATCGGCCGCTCCACCGGCGCCCAGGTGCACTTCGCGACCGACGCCGGTGACGTCGAGGTGTTCACCACCCGCCCGGACACCCTGTTCGGCGCCACCTATCTGGTGTTGGCGCCCGAACATCCGCTGGTCGAAAAGCTGACCGCGGCATCCTGGCCGGACAGCGTCGACACCCGGTGGACCTACGGGGCCGAAACCCCGGCGGCAGCCGTCGCCGAGTACCGCGCCGCGATCGCCGCGAAGTCGGATCTGGAGCGTCAGGAGAACAAGACCAAGACCGGCGTGTTCCTCGGTGCCTACGCCACCAACCCGGTCAACGATCACAAGATCCCGATCTTCATCGCCGACTACGTGCTGATCGGCTACGGCACCGGGGCCATCATGGCGGTGCCCGGTGGCGATCAGCGAGACTGGGACTTCGCCACCGAGTTCGGGCTGCCCATCGTGGAAGTTGTTGCCGGAGGCGATATCTCGGTGTCCGCCTACACAGGCGAGGGCACCATGGTGAACTCCGACTACCTCGACGGGCTGGACATCGAGACAGCCAAGGCCACCATCATCGAGCACCTCGAGGCCGCGGGTCGCGGGCAGCGCCGCATCGAATACAAATTGCGGGACTGGCTGTTCGCGCGGCAGCGGTACTGGGGTGAGCCCTTCCCGATCGTTTACGACGCCGACGGCCAGGCTCATCCGCTGCCGGAATCGGCTCTGCCGGTTGAACTTCCGGATGTACCTGACTATTCGCCGGTGCTGTTCGACCCGGACGACGCGAGCAGCGAACCGTCCCCGCCCTTGAACAAGGCGACCGAATGGGTGCACGTCGAGCTGGATCTCGGCGACGGCCTGCAGAGCTACACCCGCGACACCAACGTGATGCCGCAGTGGGCCGGCAGCTCATGGTATGAGCTGCGCTACGCCGACCCGCACAACTCGGAAGAGTTCTGCGACAAGGTGAACGAGGCCTACTGGATGGGCCCGCGCCCCGAACTGCACGGCCCGGACGATCCCGGTGGGGTCGATCTGTATGTCGGCGGTGTCGAGCATGCGGTGCTGCACCTGCTGTACTCGCGGTTCTGGCACAAGGTCCTCTACGACCTGGGCTATGTGACCTCGCGCGAGCCGTACCGGAGGCTGGTCAACCAGGGCTACATCCAGGCGTTCGCCTACACCGACTCCCGGGGTAGCTACGTGCCTGCCGCCGAGGTCGTCGAGCGGGACGGCAAGTTCTACTACGAGGACAACGAGGTCAATCAGGAGTTCGGCAAGATCGGCAAGAGCCTGAAGAACTCGGTGTCCCCGGACGAGATCTGCGACGAGTACGGCGCGGACACACTGCGCGTGTACGAGATGTCGATGGGTCCGCTGGAGGCGTCGCGGCCGTGGGCCACCAAGGATGTCGTCGGCTCCCACCGGTTCCTGCAGCGGGTGTGGCGCGCGGTGATCGACGAGACCACCGGCACCGAACGCGTCGCCGAGCACGAGGCGCTCGACGACGCGACGCTGCGGATCCTGCATCGGACCATCGCCGGGGTGACGGAAGACTATGCGGCACTGCGCAACAACACCGCCGTCGCCAAGCTGATCGAGTACACCAACCACCTCACCAAGGAGGGCGTGTCGTCACGCGATGCGCTCGAACCCCTGGTGTTGATGCTGGCGCCGCTGGCGCCGCACCTGGCCGAGGAACTGTGGAAGCGGCTGGGCCACGACACCTCGCTGGCCCACGGGCCGTTCCCGGTGGCCGACCCGGCCTACCTGGTCGACGACACCGTCGAGATGCCGGTTCAGGTCAACGGCAAGGTGCGTGGCAAGGTCACCGTGGCCGCCGACGCGGACAAGGCCGCGCTCGAGGCTGCGGCCCTGGCCGATGAGAAGGTGCAGGCATTCCTCGACGGCAAGACGCCCAAGAAGGTCATCGTCGTCCCCGGGAGGCTGGTCAACCTCGTCGTCTGAGCTCCGAGCAGCCCGGACCGGTGAGCTCGTCGGCCACCGCGCAGGCCCGTCCGGTCATCGCCAGCAGCAGTGCCTCGCCGGCTCCGCGCAGTTCGGTGCCGACGCCTGCCGACCAGTCGGTGTCGGTCGCGATCAGGCGTAGTCCGCGGGTGCGGCGTGCGCCGCCGATGACGGGGCTGATCCGCGCGTAGCTCAGCGCCGCGCGCAACCGGTCGGCCGGGATGACCCGCGGCAGGCCGAGGGGTCGGCGGATGTCCTGCTGGTGGATCAGGCATTCGATGAGTGCCACGCGGCCGCGGTACAGGGCGGCAGCTCCGGACGGTTCGATCCCGGCGCGCATCTGCCTGACCAGCTGCTCAGGCGGGGTGTCGGCGTGCTTGGCAAGTCCGTACGCATTGAGCCTGTCGATGTCCCAGCGTGCACGGAACATGTTGGCGGTCAGTTCGATTCGGCTCTGGCCGAGGTAAGCGACGGTGTGCGCGACGACGTCACGCACGGTCCAGCCCCGGCACAGGCTCGGGGCGTCCCACTGCTGCGGGGTCAAATCCTGTAACAGAGCCACGAACTCCGACCGTTCCGCGCGGGCCAGCGCGCAAACATTCGGATACCGCGGCATCACCCGGGCCGCACCACGATCTCGTGCACATGCCCGTCGGGTGGGGTGGTGACGGCCGTGGCGACCAGGCCCGCCACGGTTTCCGGGCGCAGGAAATGGTCCGGGTGGTAGTCGCGTCCCTCGTAGGCGACGAGATCACGCTGCATGTCGGAATCGGTGCGCCCGGGGAAGATCGACGTCACGCGCAGTGCCTGCTCGTCGTCGCGCAGGGAGTCGGCGAACGCCCGCAGCGCGAACTTGGTCGCCGAGTACGACGCCATGCCAGGTGAAACCTTTTGTCCTGCACCGGAATTGATGAACACGACGTGCCCGCGGGCGGCCCGCAGCGCAGGCAGCAGCGCGAGCGTCAGCGCCACGGCGCCGGTGACGTTGATCTCGAAGCTGGCGCGCCACTCCTCGGCCGAGGACTCGCCGACCCGGCCCGGATAGAGCACCCCGGCGTTGTGCACCAGCACATCGAGCTCGGCGAGCACTTCGGAGCTGGCCTCGATCGACTCCTGGTCGGCCAGGTCCAGCGGCCACGTCGGCGCGCCGAGACGCTCGGCCAGCGCGTCGAGCCGGGCGGATGGACGGCCGGCCAGCAGCAGGGTGTGGGTGGGTGCGAGAGCAGCGGCGATGGCTGAGCCGATGCCGCCTCCGGCCCCGGTGATCAACGCGGTGGGCACGATCGCAACTCTACTGAGACGGCGCGCGCGGCGGCGAGCCTGCGAGTTTCGCGCGCGCGTCGCATGATGGTACGGATGCCACCGGATCCCAGCTTCGCCCCCACGCAGCTCGCCGCCCGCGCCGCCTATCTGCTGCGCGGCAACGACCTGGGCGTGATGACCACTGCAGCGCCTTTGCTGTATCCGCACATGTGGAGCTGGGATGCGGCGTTCGTCGCGATCGGGCTGGCGCCACTGAGCGTTGAGCGCGCCGTGGTGGAACTGGACACCCTGCTCTCGGCGCAGTGGCACAACGGGATGATCCCGCACATCGTCTTCGCCAACGGCGTCGACGGCTATTTCCCCGGCCCGGCTCGGTGGGCCACCTCGGCGCTGGCGGCCAACGCGCCCCGCACGCGGCACACCTCCGGTATCACCCAGCCGCCCGTGCACGCCATCGCCGTGCAGCGCATTCTCGACAACGCCCGCACCCGCGGCCGCTCCACGCGCGCGGTCGCGGCGTCGTTCCTGGACCGGCGCTGGGACGATCTGGTGCGCTGGCACCGCTGGCTGGCCGAGAGCCGCGATCAGAACGGACGTGGCCGGATCACGCTGTACCACGGCTGGGAGTCCGGCATGGACAACTCGCCGAGGTGGGACAGCGCCTACGCCAACGTGATTCCCGGCGCCGTGCCGGAGTACCAGCGCGAGGACAACACCATCGTCACCGACGCCAGCCAGCGTCCGTCCGACCTTGAGTACGACCGCTACCTGTGGCTGCTCGAGGAGATGAAATCGGTGCGCTACGAGGACCATCTGCTGCCGAAGGTGATGAGCTTCGCGGTCGAGGATGTGTTCGTCTCGGCCATCTTCTCGGTGGCCTGTCAGGTGCTCGCCGAGATCGGGGAGGATTACAAGCGACCCAACGCCGACGTGCGCGATCTCTACGCGTGGGCCGACCGGTTCCGCGCGGGCGTGGTGGAGACCACCGATGAACGTACCGGTGCGGCAAGGGATTACGACGTGCGGACGAAGAAGTGGGTGGCCACCGAGACGGTCGCCCAGTTCGCGCCGCTGCTGTGTGGCGGGTTGCCGCACCAGCGGGAGCGGGCGTTGCTGCGCCTGTTGGAGGGGCCGCGGTTCTGCGGGCATCCGGACCTGCGTTACGCGTTGATCCCGTCGACATCGCCGGTGTCGCGCGATTTTCGGTCCAGGGAGTACTGGCGCGGCCCGGTGTGGCCTGTGGTGACGTGGCTGTTCTCGTGGTGCTTCGCCCGGCGGGGCTGGGCCGAGCGGTCGTCGGCGCTGCGCCGGGAAGGGCTGCGGCAGGCCAGCGACGGCACGTTCGCCGAGTACTACGAGCCGTTCACCGGGGAGCCGCTGGGTAGCATGCAGCAGTCGTGGACCGCGGCCGCGGTGCTCGACTGGTTGGGTTGACCGGGCTCAGCAGCAGCCGGGGCGCTCTGAATTTGCTGAGTTGTCGGAGTTGTCGCGGTGCTCGGCGTTGTGCGAGGCGCCCTGGTCCTCGGGGTCCTGTCCGGCCAGCCGTTCCAGCGGAGCCAGTGCTTTGGCAAGGGTTTCCAGATCCTCGCTGCTGAGCCGGGCGAGCCGGTTCGCGAGGTCGGCGCGGCGCGCCGCGAGGGATTCCCGATGCTGGACGAGGCCGCGGGGTGTGACGTCGACGAGGACGGCACGTAGGTCCGACGGGTCGCGTGAGCGTTTGACCAGGCCGAGTTTCTCCAGCCGGCGGATGGCGACGGTCGTGGTGGGGGTGCGCACCCGCTCGCGGGCCGCGAGTTCGGTCATGCGGATGGGGCCCTGATCCAGCAGCGTCAGCAGGATCGACAGCTGAGCCAGCGTGAGCTCACCGGCTGTGCCCTTGTGGGTGTCTCCGCGGCGCAGCACCGAGAACACCTTGGAGAGCACCCGCTGCAGTTCCCCTGCCAGCTCGGTGACCTGGGATTCGGTCTCCACCATAGTTCGCTAGTCTAACCTGTCTGGACCTGACGCGACGCCAGCTTGCGAGGTTTGCCAAACTCGCGCATCAATTCACAGCTCGTCCCTCTGCCGCTCACAGCACCTGGGACAGAAAACGCCGCAACCGGTCGGTCTCGGCCGCGTCGAAAATGTGTTCCGGACTGCCCGACTCGACGACAGCGCCGTGATCCATGAACACCACGGTGTCCGCCGTCGACCGGGCGAAGCCCATCTCGTGGGTGACCGCCACGATGGTCATCCCGTCGGAGGCCAGGTCTGCCATCAACGCCAGGATGCCTTTGACCAGTTCGGGATCCAGCGCCGAGGTGGCCTCGTCGAAGAACATCACCTGCGGCGCCATCGCCAGCGCCCGCGCGATGGCAACGCGCTGCTGCTGACCGCCCGAGAGCGTGGCGGGCCGGACATCGGCCTTGTGCCGCAAGCCGACTCGATCCAGCTGGGCGAGCCCCAGCTCGCGGGCCGCGTCGGCGTCGAGGCCCTTGAGTTTGCGCGGGCCCAGCGTCACGTTGTCCAGCACGCTGCGATGCGGGAACAGGTTGAACTGCTGGAACACCATGCCGATGCGTTGGCGCAACTGGTCGGGATTGTCGGCCAGCACCGAGCGCCCGTCGAGCAGGATGTCGCCGTCGTCGGGCTCGTAGAGCCGGTTCAGGGTCCGCAGCAAGGTCGATTTGCCGGACCCGGACGGCCCGATGATGGCTGTGGTGGTCCCGGCAGGCACATCGAGGTCGACGCCGCGCAGCACCGCGTTCGGCCCGAAGGACAGCTTGATCCCCTTGGCGGTCAACGAGACTGGTTCGGAACCGGGCATCAGATCATCTCCTGCTCGACGGCCGCAACGGGGTCTTCCTCGGCGGGTGGCCTGCCGCGGCGCAGCCGGTTGTCGACGAAGTTGACCAGGTGGGTCAACGGAATGGTCAGCAGCAGGTAGAACAACCCGGCCGCCACCAGCGGGGACAGGTTGCCGGTCTGCGCGTTGAGGTCGCGGCCCACCTGGAACAGCTCACGCTGGCTGGCCACCAGGCCCAGGAAATACACCAGCGATGAGGCTTTCAGCAGGGAGATGAACTGGTTCATCAACGCGGGCAGCACCCGCCGCACACCCTGCGGGATCACCACCAGGCGCATCGACGCGGTGTAGCTGAAGCCCAGTGCGCGAGACGCTTCCAGCTGTCCGGCCTCCACGCTCTGGATGCCCGACCGGAAGATCTCCCCGATGTACGCCGCGGCCATCAGGCCGAGTGCGGCGATGCCCAGCGGGTAGGGATTGTTGCCGGTGAGGGAGCCGACCACGGGCCCGATACCGAGCCCGATCAGCAGGATGATCACCACTTCGGGCAGCCCGCGGAAGATGTCGGTGTAGACGCGGGCCGGCCAGCGCAGCCACCGGGACCGCGAGATGCCCGCGACCGCCAACAGCATTCCGAGCACGAGCCCGATGATGCTGGCGGAGATGGTCAGGATCACGGTGTTGGGCAGGCCGGTCTTGAACAGGACGGGGATCGCGTGCTTGTAGAGGTCCCAGTCCAGGAACGAGTCGGCCAGCTGTGACAGCGTGGATTTCGGTGCCACGGCGCCGTGGTCGTGGTCACCAGATTTCTCGCGCGCGGCGGCGATCGCACTGAAGTCGGGCAGTTGCGGGACGGGCGCGGCCTTCGAGCCGGGCTTCCAACCCGGCGGCAACGCGCGCGGTACCCAGTCCGAATACAGCCGCGCCCAGGTGCCGTCGGCGATCACGGCGTCGAGCCCGGAGTTCAGCGCGTCGATCAGTGGCCGGTTCTCCTTCGCTACCGCCCATGCGACGAAATTGTCCAAGCTGAACGTGTTTTCGACGATCTGGGCGGGATCACCGGGCTGAACGGTGCCCGAGGCCTGTTGCGACGGCGCCACCCAGGCATCGATCTGGCGGGTCTTGAGGCTCGCGTACACGGTCGCGTAATCGGGGAACTTCACCGGTTCCAGGTGCAGGGTGTCGACGACGTAGGCCTCCTGCACGGTGCCCTGCACCACGCCGATGCGCTGTCCCGGTGCGAGCTTGCCGAACCCGGTGATCGGCGAGCCGCTGGGCACCACGAGAGAGAAGTAGCCGAAGTCGTAGCCGTTGGTGAATCCGACAGTGCGCCTGCGGGCGTCGGTGGTGGTGATCGACGACGACGCGACATCGAACCGGCGCGCTGCCGTCTGGGCCAGCAGCCCCGAGAACTCCGTGCCGACGAAGTTGATCTTGAGGCCCAGCTTGTCCGCCACGGCCCGCAGCAGTTCGTTGTCGAATCCGGTGAACTGTCCGCTGGAGTTGATGCAGATGCTGGGCGGGGCGTCCGAGAGGGTGCCGACGGTCAGCACTCCTGGCGTGCCCAGCCCCAGGCTGTCCAGCTTGACGGTGTTCAGCGGCTGCACCGTCGGGGTGGTGTATTTGTCGGCGCCCGGACCCGTGGCGGCTGCCGCCAGGTTGGTCGGCAGCGCACTGGCGCTGTTGATTCCGGGCGGCGCGCACTGGTCGTTGTCGGCGTGGGCCGGGCTTGCCAGCGTCAACCCCATGACCATCAGGATCGATGCCATCAGCGCCGGTAGCCGTCTGATGCTCATCGTTGCAACCTAGTGGTCACGCGCGCAGCAGTGCGGGGTTCTGCTCAAGGCGACCGCAAGTCGCCGAACACGCCGCGGCGGGTCAACTCGGAGATCATGATCTGCGCCATCTGATTGGCCCGCTGCACACAGGCGTTCTGCGCGCTCTGCGGATCGTGGGCGTGGATGGCCGCGGTTTCGTCCTCGTAGCTCTGTAGGAAGTCGGTCTTCGCCTGTGGATAGCCGACCCAGAACTCGATGGGCGCAAAGCTTTTGCCTGCCCGGATCGCAGCCTGCAGCCGTGGACCGGCGTACTCGTCGTTGATCGCGTCGCGGTAGAGCCAGCAGGCTTCCTGAAATGATCGGGTGTCCTTGGCCGAGCGCATGATGCGCAGGGTGTCGTCGAGATGGGCCAGGATGCGCGGTGTGGGGTTGGTGGCGCAGCGCGCCGAGGCGATGCCGTTGAGGATGCCGTACAGCTCATGATGTTCGGCGACGGTGGCCTCGTCGAACCGGGATACGAAGGCGCCGCGGTGATACCGCGTGGACAGGATGCCGTCGTGCTCCAACTGCACGACGGCTTCCTGGATGGGGACCCGGCTCAGGCCGAGGTCACGCACGATCTCGTTGCGATCGATCCGGTCGCCGGTGCGTAGCTTGCCGGTCATCACGAGATTGATGATGTGGGTCACCACCTGGTCTTTTTCTTTGACCCCGTACTTCTTCGGCACCCGGCGAGCCCCCTTCTGTGACACCGATGCGCAGAGTGTCGCATGCAATGGGCGGCACAGCGATATTTGTCGTATGTATGGACGACGGAATTCGTATCAGCTGCCGTTACGCCCGTCTCGCCAGCGGACCAGGGCCTCGGCCGAGGTGAGGTCGTAATCAGGGCCGTTGACGCCGATGGTCAGGATTGTGACGCCGAGGTCGGCGAGGGCATCGGCCTCGGCGAGCATGGCGTCGATCCCGCCGGTGTCCTGCACGCCTGCCGACCGCACGATGCTTGCCGGATCGCGCCCGACACTCGCGCAGTGCTCACCGAGCACGTCCGCCTTGCCCGGGTAGGTGCTGCGGTCGACGAACGCGTGCCACATGTCGGCATGCTCGGCGACCAGGCGCAGGGTCTTGCGCTCGCCCTGCCCGCCGATCAGGATCGGGATGTCGCGGGTGGGAGCGGGATTGAGCTTGGCCAGGCGGGCCCGGATCCGCGGAAGTGCTGCAGTCAGATCGTCGAGCCGGCTGCCCGCCGTGCCGAAGTCGTAGCCGTACTCGTCGTAATCCTTTTGCTTCCAACCAGATCCGATGCCCAGGATGAGCCGGCCGGCGCTGATGTGGTCGACGGTGCGGGCCATGTCGGCGAGTAGTTCGGGGTTGCGGTAAGAGTTGCAACTCACCAGCGCACCGATCTCGATGCGCGACGTCTGCTCGGCCCAAGCGCCCAGCATCGTCCAGCATTCGTAATGCGCACCGTCGGGATCGCCGTAGAGCGGGAAGAAGTGGTCCCAGTTGAATGCGATGTCGATGCCGATGTCCTCGCAGCGACGGACCGCATCGCGGATGTAGCTGTAGGTGGGGGAGTGCTGCGGCTGCAGCTGGACGCCGATACGAATGGGTGAGGTCATCACCTCACGTTAACGATTCGGGGCGCTCGAGCCCGCGATGGCATCGGGAATTCACCGTGAATTGTGATCTGAATAGGCTGGGGAACGTGCGGCACCTGGGAATGACCATATCGGCAGTGCTTCTGGTCGCTGCGACGGTCGCGGCCTGTCACAGTCCCGCCGGGCGAGAGCCGTCAGGCCCCACACCGTCTGAACACGCACCACCGCCGACTCCGCCGCCATCCGCAGTGGCGCCGAACTTCCCCCGCTTCGATGACTTCACCGCCGTGCCGGAGGAGGCGTACGCGCAGCCAGGGCGCGGCGTCTGGTTCTCCACTCCCACGGGTGCCACGTGCGGTTTCGGATCATCCGAAATCTCTTGCTACGGAAGCATTCCCGGTGCACCTGCGGGAGCGAACGCGGTTGCGGTGCGGTTCGGTCAGCCGGCCTGGTTCATGAAGACAGCGGTGACACCGCCACCTGACGCGAAACCGTTGCCACCAGGTTCCAAGCTGGCCGCAGGAGGTTCCGAATGCGTTGTGGATTCTCATCAGCTGACGGCGTGCCGTGTTCCGGGTGACCCCACCACCGGGTTCGTGATCGCGGCAGGTACCACGGCACTCAGTCCAGTCGCGGCTCTTCCCAGCACTTTTCCCGATCCACGCCGATATGCGATCGACGGCGTGACGGACTACACGGTGGGCGACGGCCCCAAGAACATCACCAGGTACTTCGACGTCGACGGTGGTCTGCGCTGTGATCTCACGGCGTACTCCGGTGTCCGAATCCATTGTCAGGGACCGATACCCGGCCGCGGTGCGGTCAACCGTGTCAGCCTCGACCTCTCCGAACTGACGTGGAGTCATGCCGAGCAGTCGATCGAGCCGCAATATCCCGGTCCGGTGGCCCATCTCGATCAGGGGCTGGCCGTCGAAGGCTACGGTGATTCGGGATTGTGCATGGCGTTGTACGGCGGCGGCGTCGCCTGCTACGACGGCGCACGGACGCGGGGTTTCGTGGTCACGCCGACCGAGAGTTGGGCGTTTCCGTGACGGTCAGTGCGCCAGCACGCCCCGCAGCAGTTCCACCAGTGCGGCAGGCTGATCGCCCTGCACGGAATGCCCGGCACCCGCGACGATGTGCGTCTGACGGAATCCGGGCGCGGTGCGGGCGAAGATCTCGGCATCCTCGTCGTTCACGAAATGTGAGTTGGCGCCGCGGATCAGTGTGGTGGGCATGGTGATCGCCGGGACGTCATCCCACAGGCCGCCAAAGCCGTCGCCCGTGCGAAACGAGTCGTAGCGCCATGTCCAGGTGCCGTCGTCGAGTTGCTTGGAATTGTGGAACACGCCGCGCCGCAAAGACTTTCGATCGCGATGCGGAGCCGCGGCCACCGTGACCGCGAGCATGTCGGCAAAGGAGCCGAAGATGCGGTTCTCCCGCACCAAAGCGACGGTACCCAACTGTGCCTTGGTCATCTGCTCGTGGCGTTCCGGTGACGAGGGGGTGACGTCGACGAGTACCAGCTCGGGCACCAGGGCCGGGCCGGTGGCCGCGATGCGCAGCGCCGTCAACCCGCCCAACGACATGCCGACCACCAGGCGTGGCTGCCGCACATGGGCTTCGAGCACCGGAATCAGGTTCTGCGCGTTGAGCTTCGGGCCGTAGTCGCCGTCGGCACGCCAGGCCGAACGGCCGTGCCCCGGCAGGTCGATCGCCAGTGCGGGCAGACCCAGGCCCAGGATCACGCTGTCCCAGGTGTGGGCGTTCTGGCCTCCGCCGTGCAGGAACACCACCTCTGGGTCGCCGTCGCCCCACTTCAGCATGCTGATCGGGCCGTCATCGACACGGGTGACCGGTGGCAGCGGGCCCGTCGCACCGATCTGTTCGGCGTTCTCGTGCAGGAGCCCGAATTCGTCAAGACCAGGTAGTTCGTCGTCGCTGACCACGAGCCGACCCTACTCGAAAACGACTCTGCGCCCAGGGCGTCGATGTGCGAGAAGCACACGCCCTGGGCGCAGAGGCAACGAAGAAAATCAGCCCTCGATGAAGGTCTCCAGCTGAGCGCGGGCGACATCGTCCGGCAGCTGCTTGGGCGGGCTCTTCATCAGGTAGGCCGAGGCCGCCTCGACGGGGCCACCGATGCCACGGTCCTTGGCGATCTTGGCGGCGCGCACCGCGTCGATGATCACGCCGGCCGAGTTCGGCGAGTCCCACACCTCGAGCTTGTACTCCAGGTTCAGCGGCACGTCACCGAACGCACGGCCTTCCAGCCGCACGTAGGCCCACTTGCGGTCGTCGAGCCAGCCGACGTGATCGGACGGGCCGATGTGCACGTCCTTGGTCTTGAACTCGCGCTGCAGGTTGCTGGTGACGGCCTGGGTCTTGGAGATCTTCTTGGACTCCAGGCGCTCGCGCTCGAGCATGTTCAGGAAGTCCATGTTGCCGCCGACGTTGAGCTGCATGGTGCGATCGAGCTGCACACCACGGTCCTCGAACAGCTTGGCCATCACGCGGTGGGTGATGGTGGCGCCGACCTGGCTCTTGATGTCGTCGCCGACGATCGGGACACCGGCGTCGGCGAACTTCTTGGCCCACACGGGGTCCGACGCGATGAACACCGGCAGGGCGTTGACGAAGGCGACACCTGCGTCGATGGCGCACTGGGCGTAGAACTTGTCGGCCTCTTCGGAGCCCACGGGCAGGTAGGACACCAGCACGTCGACCTTGGCGTCCTTGAGTGTCTTGACGACGTCGACCGGATCGGCATCGGACACCTCGATGGTGTCGGCGTAGTACTTGCCGATGCCGTCGAGAGTCGGGCCGCGCTGCACGATGACGTCGCTCGGCGGCACGTCGGCGATCTTGATGGTGTTGTTCTCGGAGGCGAAGATCGCCTCGGCCAGGTCGAAGCCGACCTTCTTGGCGTCCACGTCGAACGCGGCGACGAACTTGACGTCGCGGACGTGGTACGGGCCGAACTTCACGTGCATCAGCCCGGGCACGGTGGTGCTCTCGTCGGCGTTCTGGTAGTACTGCACGCCCTGCACCAGGGACGACGCGCAGTTACCGACGCCGACAATGGCGACCCGGATATCTCCTGCGTGCTCAGACATGGACGGTCTCCTTACTCAATTCGGTACTGCTCGGCTATGCGGGCTGCGCCTACGGGTTCTCTGGGCGGCTTTGACCCAGTCGTTCAGCCGCGATCAATTCGTTGAGCCATTTCACTTCGCGCTCGCTGGACTCCAGCCCCAACTGGTGGAGCTGACGGGTGTAGCGGTCGAACGAGCTGCTGGCCCGCGCCACGGCTTCGCGCAGACCTTCCCGGCGTTCCTCCACCTGACGACGGCGCCCCTCCAGAATTCGCATCCTGGCCTCGGCCGGAGTGCGATTGAAGAAGGCGAGATGTACCCCGAACCCGTCGTCGGAATAGTTCTGTGGGCCGGTATCAGCCACCAGCTCCGCGAACCGTTGCTTGCCGGCGTCGGTGAGCTGGTAAACCCGGCGCGCGCGGCGCACCTTGGTCGACCCGAGCGGCGCTGCATCCTCGACGATCAGCCCGTCTGTCTGCATGCGTCGCAGTGCCGGGTAGAGCGAACCGTACGAGAAGGCCCGGAAGGCGCCAAGTAGACCCGTCAAGCGTTTACGCAGCTCGTAGCCGTGCATGGGAGATTCGAGCAGAAGACCCAGGATGGCGAGCTCCAGCACCGAAATCACCCCCTCGACAGGACATGTGTCGATCGCTACGACGGATCAACACCTCGTGTCACTGTATCGCGCCGATATATTGAGCGCTACCTAGGGTTGCCAAAGTGCGTGCTTTGTCACCTCGGGTCGCCCTCGACTGTCACGCCGGCGTGACGGCCCGCCGAGACCACATCACTGCTTGGCGTAGACCTCTTTGGGTGTGCCGTCGGGGGCCAGAACCATGTAGCCGCCGCCGAAATCACCACTGACGCGAATGGTGATGTTCACTGCATCCGGCGTCGCCGGATCCTTCGACGGCGTGATCTCCACCCAGGTGTATTTCACGTCGGCGCGCGGCACGTTGAGGGATTCGGGGGCGCCGCGCAGCATGCCGATGATCGCGTCGAAGTTGAACTTGGCCAGGTCGACGAGGCGGTCCCCGTCGCTGAGCGCACTGGGCGGCGACGAGCTCGGGTCGCCCCAGCCGCCGCGGTAGTCGTACTCGATCTTGCGGCGGTTGTCGTTCGGGTCGGCGCGGTCCAGCGAGGCCCAGTCCTCCCTGATCTGCAGCTCATAGCCCGTGGTGTCGCCGAACTTCTTGCGCATCTGCTCGAACAGGCCGTTGAACCCGCCGAGCGAGAGCAGCTGGCGTGGCGAGGTGAGCACCTTGGCGGGGATCCCGTCGGACTTGGCGCCCGGATCGGTGGTGAAGCTCAGCGGCGACGTGGTGTTGCCGTACAGACCCCAGCCGATACCGATGCCGAACAGCACCAGCACCACGGCCATCGCCAAGCGCACACCCCAGCCGGCGCGCGCCGTTCCCGTCAGGCGTCGCACCCGCGGTTCGTCCAGCGTCGGCAGCTGCACCGGGGCATTGGAGTTCTGCAGGTCCTCGACCAAGGTGGCGAGCTGGCCCAGCGTGGTCGCATTGGTGGCCGCGCTGACCCGTTGACGGTGCTCCTCCATCGACAGCTGACCTTCCTCCAAGGCGCTGTCGAGCACTTTGCAGGTGTCGTTGCGGTCGCTGTCCTTGGCCCGCGTCATGGCGCTTCGCGGGGAGGATTGCCTTGTTGCCACGCCGATGATCGTAGGAGCTGCAACCACGGTCGCGCCTCGGCGGTGTGAGGGCCGACGTACTCTGGTCAACGTGCGATTGCAGAGACAGGTGGTGGATTACGCGCTTCGGCGGCGGTCCCTGCTGGCTGAGGTCTACTCGGGGCGCACCGGCGTCTCCGAGGTCTGCGACGCCAATCCGTACCTGCTGCGCGCCGCGAAGTTCCACGGAAAAACCAGTTCGGTGATGTGCCCGATCTGCCGTAAGGAACAGCTGACGCTGGTGTCGTGGGTATTCGGAGAACATCTGGGCCCGGTGTCGGGTTCGGCGCGCACGGCAGAGGAGCTGGTCCTTCTGGCGACGCGCTACGACGAATTCGCAGTACATGTGGTGGAGGTATGCCGGACCTGCAGTTGGAACCATCTGGTCAAGTCGTATGTGCTCGGTACGCCCCGTCCTCCGGCGGCGCGCAAGCCACGACGAACTCCCACCACGCGCAAGCCCGCGCGTACGGCCAGTGAATAGCGAAGAGGGCCAGCACCGGTCAGCCGACGACGTCCAGAACGCGGCTGGCCGTCTTGGCGCACGCGCACCCCGGGGCGCCCATCGTCCGCGCTCGGCGGTGCCGCCGGATGACCGGCTGACGACTGTGCTGCCCCCGGTCCGCGAAGGCGGGCCTGCCCCGATCGAGGTCGTGCGGGCGGCCATGGACCGCACACCGCCACCGAAGTCGCCGCCTCCTCCGCCCCCGCCACCGGGCGGACGCGGTCCGGGCGGACCGTCCGAGCCCCCGTCGGGGCCGCCGGCACCGGGCAAGCAGTTCCGCATCAACTGGAAGTGGGTGCGGCGCGGGCTCGTCGCGGCCGTGGCCGTGATGGTGCTGCTGCCGCTGGTCACCTTCGGTATGGCGTACATGATCGTCGACGTCCCGCAGCCGGGGGACATCCGTACCAACCAGGTGTCGACCATCCTGGCCAGCGACGGCTCGGAGATCGCCAAGATCGTGCCACCCGAGGGCAACCGCGTCGACGTCAACATCGATCAGATCCCGGTGCACGTCCGCAACGCGGTGATGGCCGCCGAGGATCGCGACTTCTACACCAACCCCGGGTTTTCGTTCACGGGCTTCCTGCGTGCCATCAAGAACAACCTGTTCGGCGGCGAACTGCAGGGCGGCTCGACCATCACGCAGCAGTACGTGAAGAACGCGCTGGTGGGTGACGAGCGCTCCGGGTTGGGCGGTCTCGTGCGCAAGGCCAAGGAGCTGGTCATCTCGACGAAGATGTCCAGCGAATGGTCCAAGGACGCCGTGATGCAGGCGTATCTGAACATGATCTATTTCGGTCGCGGCGCCTACGGGATCTCCGCGGCGTCCAAGGCGTACTTCAACAAGCCCGTCGAACAACTCGACGTGGCCGAGGGCGCGCTGCTCGCGGCCCTGATCCAGCGGCCGTCGACCCTGGATCCCGCGGTCGATCCCGAGGGCGCCGCCGAGCGGTGGAACTGGGTGCTCGACGGCATGGTCGACATGGGTGCGTTGTCTGCCGGCGACCGGGCCAAGCAGGTGTTCCCGCCGACGGTGTCGCGTGACCAGGCCACGCAGCAGAATCAGACCACCGGTCCCAACGGTCTGATCGAACGGCAGGTCATGAAGGAGCTGATGGGGCTCTTCGACGTCAGCGAGCAGACGCTGAACACCGAGGGCCTGCAGATCACCACCACGATCGACCCCCAGGCGCAGCAGGCCGCCGAGAAGGCCGTCACCAAGTACATGGACGGCCAGGATGCGGACATGCGGGCCGCGGTGGTGTCGGTCGACCCGCATGACGGCGCCATCAAGGCGTACTACGGCGGTTCCGACGCCAACGGGTTCGACTTCGCCCAGGCCGGCTTGCCGACCGGGTCGTCCTTCAAGGTGTTCGCGCTGGTCGCCGCGCTGCAGCAGGGCATCGGCTTGGGTTACCAGGTGGACAGCTCGCCGGTGACCGTCAACGGCATCAAGATCACCAACGTCGAGGGCGAGGGCTGTGGAGTCTGCTCCATCGCCGAGGCGCTCAAGCGCTCGCTCAACACCAGCTACTACCGGCTGATGCTCAAGCTCAAGAACGGGCCGGAAGATGTCGCCAAGGCCGCCCACGATGCGGGTGTCGCCGAGAGCTTCCCCGGGGTCGAGCACACGCTGTCCGAGGACGGCAAGGGCGGCCCGCCGAACAACGGCGTCGTGTTGGGTCAGTACCAGTCCCGGGTGCTCGACATGGCCTCGGCGTACGCCACGCTGGCTGCGTCGGGCGTGTATCACAAGCCGCACTTCGTGCAGAAGGTCGTGAACTCCTCGGGCCAGGTGCTGTTCGACGCATCGGCGCAGGACAACGGTGAACAGCGCATCGACAAGGCCGTCGCCGACAACGTCACCTCGGCGATGCAGCCGATCGCCGGATGGTCGCGCGGGCACAACCTCGCGGGTGGACGATCGTCGGCAGCCAAGACGGGCACCGTCCAGCTCGGCGACTCCGGAGCCAACCGCGACGCATGGATGGTCGGCTATACGCCGTCGCTGTCGACGGCGGTCTGGGTCGGCACCACCGAAGGCGTCAAACCGCTGGTGAATCAGTGGGGTTCGCCCGTCTACGGTTCCGGTCTGCCGTCGGACATCTGGAAGTCGACCATGGACGGCGCCCTGCAGGGCACCGACAACGAGTCCTTCCCGAAGCCGACGGAGATCGGCGGCTATGCCGGTGTGCCGCAGGCGCCCGCAGCCCCGCCGCCGGGACAGAACGGACCGATGGTGCCCAATCCGACGATGCCGTCGGAGACCGTCATCCAGCCGACCATCGAAGTGGCGCCGGGCATCACGATCCCGGTCGGCCCCCCGACGACCGTGCCGATCGCACCGGCGCAGCCGATCGCACCGGCACAGCCGGCTGAACCGGTTGTCCCCGGCGGTCCCGGCGCGCCCATGCCGCCTCCGTGACGGAACGGGAATTGGCTTCACCGGCGCCGCTCGCGGGGGACACCCGTGAGGCGGATGATCGCGACCTGCCCAGCCGCAACGACGTCCTGAGCCGGGCGTTGTCGTATCCATTCGGTGGTCCGGTCGGCCGGCATGCGGTGATCGGGCGGGCGCGGTTCATGACGCCGCTGCGCGTGATGTTCATCATCGCGATGGTGTTCCTCGCGCTGGGCTATTCGACCAAGGCCGCGTGCCTGCAGACCACCGGCTCGGGCACCGCAGGCCAACGCGTCGCCAACTGGCAGAACAACCGGGCGTACTACGAGCTCTGCTACTCCGACACCGTGCCGCTCTACACCGCAGAGCTGTTGAACCTCGGCAAGTTCCCGTACAAGTCGAGCTGGCAGGAGAACGACTCGACGGGTAAGCAGCGCATGCAGTACGACGGCGAGCCGGCCGTGCGCTACATGGAGTATCCGGTGCTCACCGGCATCTACCAGTACGTGTCGATGGCGCTGGCCAAGACGTACACGGCTGCCACGACGGTGATTGCGCTCCCGGTGATCGCCGAGGTGGTGATGTTCTTCAACATCGCCGCGTTCGGGCTGGCGCTGGCCTGGCTCACCACCATCTGGGCGACCGCGCGACAGGCGGGTCGACGCATCTGGGATGCCGCGCTGGTCGCGGGCTCTCCGATTTTGATCTTTCAGATCTTCACCAATTTCGACGCTTTGGCGACCGCCGCGGCGGCTGGCGCGATGCTCGCGTGGGCCCGCCGCAAACCCGCACTGGCCGGTGTTCTGATCGGGCTGGGAGTGGCGGCCAAGCTCTATCCGCTGCTGTTGCTGCTGCCGCTGGCCATGCTGGCGGTGCGCACCGGGCGGATGCGGCAGGTCGGCACGACCGCGCTGGCCGCGGTCGGCACCTGGGTGGTGGTGAACCTGCCCATCATGGTGATGTTCCCGCGGGGGTGGTCGGAGTTCTTCCGGCTCAACACCCGGCGCGGTGACGACATGGACTCGCTGTACAACGTGGTGAAGTCGTTCACCGGGTGGCGTGGGTTCGACCCGAATCTCGGGTTCTGGCAACCACCGACGGTGACCAACGCGGTCACCGCGGTGTTGTTCGCGGCGTGCCTGATCGTGATCGGCTATATCGCGCTCACCGCGCCGCAGCGGCCGCGAGTGGCGCAGTTGGCGTTCCTGGTGGTGACGGCATTCCTGTTGACCAACAAGGTGTGGAGTCCACAGTTCTCGTTGTGGCTGGTGCCGCTCGCCGTCCTTGCCCTGCCGCACCGCCGAATCCTCTTGGCCTGGATGACGATTGACGCATTGGTCTGGGTCCCGCGGATGCTCTATCTGTACGGGGAGGCCAACCGTGGGCTGCCGGAGCAGTGGTTCACCACGACGGTACTTCTTCGCGACATCGCCGTGATGGGACTGTGCGCGTTGGTGATCCGCCAGATCTACCGGCCGGAACTCGACCTCGTGCGCCACGGCGGCCGCATCGATGATCCGACCGGTGGGGTGTTCGACGGTGCTCCCGACAACCCGCCGCGCTGGTTGCCCGACTGGCTGCGGCCCGACCGCGACCGGGTGCGCGTGGAACCGGCGCCCGAACCGCAACCCGTCGAGAGCGCGTCAGCTCAGCCCTGAAACGGCGAATATGGCTGCGGTGCCAGTGGATTGGGCTTCGCCTGGATCCATGCGGTGGTGGCAGGCAGCAGGGCGAGCACCAGTGTCGCCACCGGGAAGATCAGACCGAGCACGGCAAAACCGCCGCCGCCGTAGTAGCCGTAGCGCGCCGTCACGGCTGCACTCAGGCCGAGACTGATCAGGCTGCCCACGATGGTCATTGCGCATCCCGCGACCACTAGCCAGCGGCCGATCATCTTGCGCTGCAACAACGTAATGGCTCCGGCCAGCAGCACGATCCCGACCACGACGCTGATCAGCACCGTGACGACCAGCAGGGCGGACACGCCGCCGGAGAGCTCCGAACTTCCCAAGGTCGAGTCGCTGTTGATCGCGGCAAGGCCGATCAACCCGAAGATCCCGGCTCCGAGGTTCGCCAGTGCGCCGAGCCCGGCCAGGACGCCCGCGGTGATGCCCGTGCCACCACTCGGCGACGCAGGCGCCATGGGCGGCATCCCGGATGGTTGGTATCCGCCGGGAAACCCGGGCTGTTGCGGGAAACCCGGTTGTTGCGGGTAGCCCGGCGGTGGATAGCCCGGCTGCTGCGGATATCCGGGTTGCTGCGGGTAGCCCGGCTGCTGCCCGGGAAACCCCTGACCGTAGGGCCCGTTGGGATAGCTCACAGATCCCCCGATCCTCGAAGAATGACGACCTCACCTTATAGCGATTTCACAGCTCAGGCGCATTTCGGGTAGCCTGGGCCGGTTGCCGACGCAGGCGACCCTCCTGCCACGGAATCCGCCGTGGCCGAAACGACCATAGGAGGTGATGAGGTTCTAATGCGTCCATACGAAATCATGGTCATTCTCGACCCCACACTTGACGAGCGCACCGTAGCTCCCTCGCTGGAGACGTTCCTGAACGTCGTCCGCAAGGATGGCGGCTCTGTCGACAAGGTTGACATCTGGGGCCGTCGCCGGCTGGCGTACGAGATCGCCAAGCATGCCGAGGGCATCTACGCCGTCGTCGATGTCAAGGCCGAGCCGGCCACCGTGTCCGAGCTCGATCGTCAGCTCAACCTGAACGAGTCCGTGCTGCGGACCAAGGTGCTGCGGACCGACAAGCACTAGGCGAACCGCCCCAGGCTGTCATTCGCGTTGCGTAGGCTCGCGCGAAACAAGCCCATCCTCAGGAGGATCTCGTGGCTGGTGACACCACCATCACCGTTATCGGAAACCTGACCGCCGACCCGGAGCTGCGTTTCACGCCGTCCGGTGCGGCCGTCGCCAACTTCACCGTTGCGTCGACACCGCGCACGTTCGACCGTCAGACCAATGAATGGAAAGACGGCGAGGCGCTGTTCCTGCGCTGCAACATCTGGCGTGAGGCGGCCGAGAACGTGGCCGAGAGCCTCACCCGCGGTTCGCGGGTGATCGTTCAGGGCCGGCTGAAGCAGCGCTCCTTCGAGACCCGTGAGGGCGAGAAGCGCACCGTCGTGGAGCTCGAGGTCGACGAGATCGGCCCGTCCCTGCGCTACGCCACGGCCAAGGTCAACAAGGCCAGCCGCAGCGGCGGTGGTGGTGGCGGCTTCGGGGGTGGCGGTGGCGGCGGCTTCAGTGGCGGCGGGGGAGGCTCCCGTCAGTCCGAGCCGAAAGACGATCCCTGGGGCAGCGCGCCCGCGTCGGGCTCCTTCAGTGGGGCTGACGACGAACCGCCCTTCTGATCAACATCGAAATTTTTGCAAGGAAGAGATAACCAATGGCCAAGTCGAATACCAAGCGGCGGCCGGCACCGGAGAAGCCGGTCAAGACCCGCAAGTGCGTGTTCTGCTCGAAGAAGGGGCAGAACATCGACTACAAGGACACTGCGCTGCTGCGCACCTACATCAGCGAGCGTGGCAAGATCCGCGCCCGCCGCGTGACCGGCAACTGTGTCCAGCACCAGCGCGACATCGCTGTCGCCGTGAAGAACGCCCGCGAGGTGGCTCTGCTGCCGTTCAGCTCGTCGACGCGGTAGAGGGGAACATCATGAAGCTGATTCTCACCGCTGAGGTGGAGCATCTGGGCGGCGCCGGCGACGCCGTCGAGGTCAAGGACGGCTACGGCCGCAACTACCTGCTGCCCCGCGGGCTGGCCATCGTGGCCTCCCGTGGTGCCGAGCGCCAGGCCGAAGAGATCCGCCGGGCCCGCGAGACCAAGGCCGTGCGGGGTGTTGAGCACGCCAACGAGCTCAAGACCGCGCTCGAGGGTCTGGGCGAGGTGTCGCTGCCCGTTCACGCCGCCGCCGACACCGGCAAGCTGTTCGGCTCGGTCACCGCGGCCGACGTCGTCGCAGTGATCAAGAAGGCCGGCGGGCCGAACCTGGACAAGCGCACCGTCCAGCTGCCCAAGGCGCACATCAAGTCGGTCGGCACCCACCCGGTGACGGTTCGGCTGCACACCGGCGTCGAAGCCACGGTCTCGCTGAACGTGGTGGCGGGATAACAGCCACCCAAGTGGCCGAGGTCTAACGACAGCGTCAAAACGCCCGGGTCGGGCCCGTCATCGGATCCAACCCGGGCGTTGCTGTGTCTACCGCGAACATAATGAGCGAAACGCTGGACAGCGAATCTAACCCGGCGTTAACCTCCCCGGCCCTTGTGTGCAACACAACACGCCCGAGGTGGCAACCCGTCGCGACACGCCGTGACAATTGCCATCCACAGTTGTGAACCGGACGGGTAGCGGCCTGAACTGCACCTATGCAACCTGACTCGGCAGTAATCCACAGGTTCTCCCCAATGAGTCAACATCGCTACCCACAGATATCCCCACACCATCCACAGGTTCGTTAACAGGCCGGGTTTCCGGGGTCGCCAGCAACGTCTACCGTAAGCTGCCGCGAGGCGTTCCACGGTTTTGTCGGAACCCTGTTTTACAGTCGCAGTACCGTTTCGAATAGACGTTCGAGCTTGGCTCGGAGGGGGTGGGAGTCCGTGGCTGTCGTCGACGATCTGGGGCATCCAGATGGGCCTCCGGATATGGACGGCGCACCGCCGAGCGAGGACTTCGGCCGCCAGCCCCCGCAGGACATGGCAGCCGAGCAGTCGGTGCTGGGTGGCATGCTGCTCTCCAAGGACGCCATCGCCGACGTGCTGGAGCGGCTGCGGCCCGGCGACTTCTACCGCCCGGCCCACCAGAACGTCTATGACGCGATTCTGGACCTCTACGGCCGCGGTGAGCCCGCCGACGCGGTCACCGTGGCGGCCGAGCTCGACCGGCGCGGTCTGCTGCGCCGCATCGGTGGAGCCCCGTATCTGCACACCCTGATCTCCACGGTGCCCACCGCCGCCAATGCCGGTTTCTACGCAGGCATCGTGGCCGAGAAGGCCCTGCTGCGCCGTCTGGTGGAAGCCGGGACGCGCGTGGTGCAGTACGGCTACGCGGGCGCCGACGGCGCCGACGTGACCGATGTGGTCGACCGAGCGCAGGCCGAGATCTACGACGTGACCGAGCGGCGCGCGTCTGAGGACTTCGTCCCACTGGAAGACCTGCTGCAGCCCACCATGGACGAGATCGACGCGATCGCGTCCCAGGGCGGCATCTCGCGTGGTGTGCCGACGGGGTTCACCGAACTCGACGAGATCACCAATGGCCTGCACGCCGGGCAGATGATCATCATCGCCGCGCGTCCCGGTGTGGGGAAAGCACTCGCGCTCGACACCCCGCTGCCGACCCCCAACGGGTGGACCACGATGGGCGACGTCGCGGCCGGGGATCTTCTGCTGGGCGCCGACGGTGAGCCCACGCAGGTGCTGGCTGCGACTGACGTGCTGCTGGGTCGTCCGTGCTACGAGGTTGAATTCTCCGACGGCACAGTGATCGTCGCCGACGCGCAGCACCAGTGGCCGACGGGAGAGGGGATTCGGACGACGGCTGCGCTGCGGCCCGGCTTGCACGCCATCGCCGCCCCGGTCTCCGGCGGCGGTGCCGCGGTGTTGACGCCGGTCTGCCAGATCGTCGGCGTGCGGCGCCTGCCGAGCGTGCCGGTGCGCTGCGTGGAGGTCGACAATCCCGCGCATCTCTACCTGGCCGGGCCGGCCATGGTGCCTACCCACAACTCCACCCTCGGCCTGGATTTCATGCGGTCCTGCTCCATCAAGCACCGGATGGCCAGCGTCATCTTCTCGCTGGAAATGAGCAAGTCCGAGATCGTCATGCGGCTGCTCTCGGCCGAAGCGAAGATCAAGCTCGGCGATATGCGTTCGGGCCGCATGAGCGACGACGACTGGACGCGGCTGGCGCGCCGGATGAGTGAGATCAGCGAGGCGCCGCTCTACATCGATGACTCGCCGAACCTCACCATGATGGAGATCCGGGCCAAGGGACGACGGCTCGCGCAAAAAGCCGATCTGCGGCTTGTCGTGGTCGACTACATGCAGCTGATGAGCTCCGGCAAGAAGTACGAGTCACGTCAGCAGGAAGTTTCGGACTTCTCCCGAAGCCTCAAGCTGATGGCCAAGGAACTCGACGTCCCCGTGGTCGCGATCAGCCAGCTGAACCGTGGGCCCGAGCAGCGCACCGACAAGCGGCCGCAGGTGTCCGACCTTCGTGAGTCGGGCTGCCTGACGGCGAATACGCGAATCCTGCGGGCCGACACCGGCGCTGAGGTCACCTTCGGTGAGTTGATGGCAACCGGCGAGCGACCGCTGGTGTGGTCCCTCGACGAGCAGAAGCGCATGGTTGCGCGGCCGATGACCAACGTGTTCTACAGCGGTCACAAAGAGGTCTTCAAGCTTCGACTGGCCTCCGGGCGCGAGGTTGAGGCGACCGCGAACCATCCGTTCCTGACACTCGACGGCTGGGTTCCGTTGGGTGAGTTGGCCATCGGCGATCGGTTGGCGACACCCCGCCATGTCCCCGAACCGGTGCAGACCGAACGCATGCATGACTCGGAGGTCGTGATGCTGGCGCACATGATCGGTGACGGCTCGTGCGTCAAGCGCCAGCCGATCCGCTACGCCAGCATCGACAAGGCGAACCTCGATGCGGTGGAGATCTCGGCGGCCTACTTCGGGGTGACTCCGATTCGCGACGAGTACCCGGCCGCGCGCGTGACGACGATGCGGCTACCCGCGCCGTACCGGCTGACGCACGGCAAGCGCAATCCGATCGCCGCCTGGCTCGACGAGCTCGGCCTCTTCGGCAAGCGCAGCTATGAGAAGTTCGTTCCCAAAGAGGTTTTCGCGCTGCCGAACGATCAGGTGGCGTTGTTCCTCAAGCACCTCTGGGCGACCGATGGGTCGGTGCGGTGGGACGCCAAGGTCGGGCAGGCGCGGATCTACTACGCCACCACGAGCCGGCAACTGGCCGACGATGTGACGCAGCTGCTGCTGCGGGTCGGTGTCTACGGACGTATTGTGCGCGCACAGAAAGCGGGCTACCGGGACTGCTGGTATGTGTGCGTAGACCGGGCCGAAAATCAGAAGCGGTTCCTCGCGCATGTTGGAGTGCATGGTGCGCGCGGCGAGAAAGCGCGTGAGGTTCTGCAGGAACTCGAAAAGCGTACGCGGAGGCCGGGTTCCGATACTGTGCCGCGAGAGGTGTGGAACACCGTGCGAAAGGTGATGCAAGAGCGACAGTGGACGAACCGTGACCTAAACCTTGCTGCGAATGTCACGGTGTCAGAGGGGCGCTGGAAGCATGATCCGGGCCGGCCGACTTTGCACCGTGTGGCGGCGGCGCTCGGCGATCGCGAGCTCCACGACCTTGCAACTAACGATGTGTTCTGGGACAAGATCGTGGAGATCAAAAGTATTGGTACTCATGACGTCTACGACGGAACCGTGCCGGGAACGCACAACTTCGTCGCAAATTTAGTTAGCCTACATAACAGTCTCGAACAGGATGCCGACATGGTCATGCTGCTGCATCGTCCCGACGCGTTCGACCGTGACGACCCGCGCGGCGGCGAAGCCGACATCATTCTCGGCAAGCACCGCAACGGTCCGACTGCGACGATTACCGTTGCGCACCAACTGCATCTGTCGCGGTTTACGAACATGGCGAGGTAGCACGACTGTTGTGTAGGTTCTCAAGTTTGACTGCACTTTCTCACGATTGACTGCACGACCGCTGCACTTGTGCAATTAACGTGAGACACGCCGCACGCGGTTGCGGAGCGGGAGCCCGTCGAGGTGGGATCGTCGAGGGGTGTCCGGCATTCGACGGACCGCCGAAGCGACGGTTTCCGTTCGAAACAAACAGACCCTGGCCGAGTTATCGACCGACTGGGGCCTCGCGACCCTTGATCTGCTCAGCACCGCCGCACCGTGGCGCACCTTTAGGTGGTACCGCGGACAAAAGCACTATTCGGGCACGTATTGGTCGGCGACGGAGTGTGCCCATGTCATCTACGAATCTCGCCTGGAGTTGGCGCGGTTGCTCTACGCCGACTTCGACTTCGCGGTGCGCCGAATCGTTCCGCAGCCGTTTCTCCTAAAAGCGACGGTGGAAGGACGTGAACGCCGGCATGTCCCGGATTTTCTGCTCGTCGATGCGGATGGGCCGGTCATCGTCGATGTGAAACCTGCTGCGCGGCTGGATGATCCCAAAGTTCGCTTCAGCCTGGGATGGTCGCGCAAGCTCGTGGAGAGTCGTGGCTGGCGCTACGAAGTGTGGAGTGAGCCGCCGGCGGTGGAACTCGGCAATATTAGGTTCCTTGCGGGCTTCCGCAATCCCAGGCATTTCGAACGTGTACTCGTGGAACGGATACGCCTCGATGATCTCGTCGGCCTCACCTTGGGTGAGGCACTGAGTGTCGACATTGGAGTGGCAGCCGCGTTGGTGCGCGCCACGGTATTCCACTTGATCTGGAACCGCTACCTCACTGTTGATCTCGATGAGCCATTCACGGGATCGACCATGATCACGAAGGGGCCGAGACAGTGACCAATTCCGTGGTGCGCGTGGGCGTTGGAACCCGTGTTGTATTCGATGGGGAACTTCTTGAGATTGCTGAGCTGCACGCGAGAAGCTTGGGCACTGAGGCTGTGTTGCGACCATGCCACGGGCAGGGCGCAATGGTGCGAGTAGCGCTGCAGGAGTTGCTGACGAGCGTTCGCGCGAGCCTCGTCCCCGAGGCGCCGGGGATAAGGGCGACCGATCCTGAAGATCATGCAGATGTTGTCCTGTCGACTCTGTCCGATGCCGAGAGATCAGCGGTGGCCGAACGCGCTGCGCATATACGCGAAGTTCTAACGGGATACCGTTCTGGGACAGCCGAATTGGCTGCACCCGGTGAACCACGGCAGCTGTACGACCCGCAGATGACGCTGACTGCGAGATACGAGGCGAAAGCTACTGAGCTTGAGGTGAGCCTGCGCACAATAAAGCAGTGGGTCGCCGACTTCCGTCAGTATGGCGAGGCTGGGTTGGCCCGAGGTGCGACAAGCCGTCAGAAACCGTTGGGACTTGTCGATGAGCGATGGGTCGAAATTGCCCTCGAGGTCATGGTCGAGCACACCGAGCAGTCGCGTCCGTCGCGATCGATGGTGATCGACAGGACATGCGCGAGAGTAATCGGGCGCTTCGGTTCAGATGTCGTTAAGGAGCCGAGTCGCGCGACGGCGTATCGAGTTCTTGAACAGTTGGAGAAGCGACATCCGACCTTTCGGTTGAGCACCAAACGGAACCGCGATATCGCTGATCGTCCGGATGGTGTGTACGGAAAGTTGCGCCCGACCCGGCCGGGCGAGTACCTGCTGATGGACACCACGCGGCTGGATGTCTTCGCGTTGGATCCGCTCACATTGCGGTGGGTGCAGGCGGAACTAACGATCGGGATGGACTGGTACACCCGGTGCGTCACCGGAATCAGATTGACTCCGGTGTCGACGAAATCGGTGGATGCCGCGTCGGTGTTGTATCAGGCGTATCGGCCTCGGCCTGCCGGCAAGGACTGGCCAGTTGACGCGGTGTGGCCCGAGCATGGCGTCCCACGGTCGGTCCTGATCGACGTCGATGCGGTCGAAGGAGCGGCCATCGGCGCGGCGGGTCCGGCGATCGTGCCCGAGACCATCGTGATCGACCACGGCAAGATCTACATCTCCGAACACTTGACGAGTGTCTGCCAGCGGATGGGCATTTCGATCCAGCCTGCGCGATTGCGTACGGGCCGGGATAAAGGACCCGTGGAGCGGTTCTTCCGCACCATCCGCGAGGACCTGCTGCAAGCCTTGCCGGGATACAAAGGCCCCGATGTGCATTCCCGCGGGCTGGACCCAGAGTCGGAGGCGTTCTTTTACCTCGATGAGTTGGAAGCAATCATCCGTGAGTGGGTGGCAGTGGTGTATCACCGCCGACCGCACGACAGCCTCGTCGATCCGCATGTGCCGGGGCTACGCATGTCGCCAGCGCAGATGTTCGAACACGGCGTCGCTCGCGCGGGCTACATCGAGGCTCCGCGTGATCCCGATCTGGCGTACGAGTTCCTCAAAGCCGAGTTCCGTAAAGTGCAGCACTACGGAGTGGACTTCGATACTCGCCGCTACAACGGCCCCTCATTGAACCCCTACCGCTACATGACCAGCCCCTACAGAGGAAAAGCCAAGGGGCGCTGGCCCATTCATTACGACCCAGACGACATTACCCGCGCGTACTTCCGCGATCCGGAAACCCGCAAGTGGCACACGCTGATGTGGGAGCACGCACCGTTGATGAAGATGCCGATGAGCGAGGACGCATACAAATTCGGGCGCAAACTCGCCGCCAAGAAGTACACCCACCCCGACGATCGACTTGCGGTCGCAGATCTGTTGGAGCGGTGGAACCTCGGGCTGGGCTCCACGCTGGCCGAGCGGCGGATGGCGTTGCGGCTCTCCCGCGAAGACACCCTGATCGACCAGAGCGCCGCGCAGGACGAGGTCGTCACGCTGCCGTCAGTCGCGCGTGTGCTGGCCACCGCCGATCCTCCCGCCGACGAGGGCACGGACATGCCGATCGACGAACCTGACCCCGAGACCGGTGATGACGACGCTGAGGACGAACTAGACGACTGCACCAACGACTTCTACGCCGATGCCCTGGAGGACGCGTGACCGCCAAAAAGCGCCAACAGCCAGAACCAAAGGTCCGCATGGACAACCTCACACTGGCCCGTAAAGAAGGCTGGCAGCGGTTCGTGAATACACCGGCACGGATACCCCCAGAAGCGCTGACCCGCACAGAGCTTGAGGCGCTGGGCGAAGACGCGTACGAGGACTACAACCGGCAGCGCCGCGAATGGCACGCCAACCTCGGCCCGATCAGGACACCGCAGCTGGCTGACTTGCATGAGGATTTGTGGGACATCGTGGACAGCAACCTGCAAGACGGCGACAAGGCCAAGGGGGCGGTGGCGATCGACGCGTTCCCCGGCCTGGGGAAGACCACGGCAGTGCTGGACTTCGCGAAGAAGTTCCACCGCCGCGAATGCAAGGAGCAAGGAACCGAGACGGACCAGGGCAACGAACGCTGGCCGGTCTGCCGGGTCGGACTGACGGGAAATACCGGCATGGTGGATTTCAACCGCGCCATGCTCGCCTTCTACGCCCATCCCGGCGGGTCGCGAGGCAAGGCGCCTGAATACGCCCACCGCGCTTTAGATAACGTCTTGAGCTGCGAAACGAAGCTGCTGATCGTTGATGACCTACATTTCCTGCGTTGGCGCAACACCGTTGGGGTGGAGATCAGTAACCACTTCAAGTACATCGCCAACGAGTTTCCCGTCACCCTCATTTTCATCGGCGTGGGGTTGCAAGCCCGCGGCCTGTTCTCCGAAGGCCATTCGTACGAGGATGCGGTGATCGCCCAAACAGGAAGGCGCACAACGAAACTCGATATGCTCCCATACTTGGCCAAAGACGATGCCGACCGGGACCAGTGGCGCAAGCTCCTCCTGGCACTGGAGCAGCGGATCGTCCTTGCCGACAAACATCCAGGGATGCTCGCCAACGATCTGGCCGACTACCTATTCGCCCGGAGCACCGGACATATCGGTTCGCTCATGACGCTGATCAACCGCGGCTGCCAGCGCGCGGTGCGAACCGGCGCGGAAGTCCTGACCCGCGACCTGATGGACAAGGTGAAGAACGACGAAGCGTCGGAGAAAGCCCGCGCCGAACTCGAGGCGGCGATTGCCGCCAAACGGTTGTGGAACAGGAGCCGAAAGGCCGGATGAACACCGTGCGCACGCTGCCCATCCGAGTCGCGCCAATCGCCGGCGAGGCCTTGGACTCGTGGCTCGAAGCGTACGCCCACCGCACCCACACAGCGTTTGGCGACATGCTGTCCGCGACAGGTCTGACCCCTCGCCCGGGGCTACGTACGAGCGGCTGGATCGTGCACCTCACCCCTGATCAGCGTGACTCGATAGCCTTCGCAAGCGGAGTCACCGCGGCCCAACTCGACATGATGACGATTGACCACTACGCAGGACGAGCCGTCCGAGTCAATCCAGATTCGGCGACGTTGAGCCGAGCATTTCCCTGGGGACGGGGCAACGGATCGCGCTTCTGCCCACTGTGTTTGGCAGAGACAGGCGGACGCTGGCAACTCGCATGGCGGCTGGGCTGGACCTTCGCGTGCCTGCGGCACCGCTGCCTGCTTGCCGACACCTGCCCCCAATGCGGTGCGGTTCAACGACGACGCCCGCACGTCAGCGAACTTATACCGCAGCCGGGACGCTGCGCTCACCCCGCAACCGATGCTGTCGGCCGCATTCCCCAACGTTGTGGAGCCAATCTGGCTGACGCACCAGTTGTTTGTTTCCACGCTGATCACGTCGTCCTACGTGCGCAGGAATTGGCTAACACCGTCGTCGACACCGACGTGCCAGCCTTCGGTATCTACGAGCCCTGGCCCCAGCCGCGGATCAAAGTTCTCGCGGACATCCGGGCCATCGCTGGCCGCACCCTCGCCTACGCGACGCCCGCGGACTTCGAGTCTGTCATCCCTGCCGATCTGCACGATGCCTATCGCCTGAATCCAGAAAGAGCGCCCGCATGGTCGGGCGCCCGCCGTGCGGTAACGAAACCGGGGTTAGCTGCGCCCACGACAGCGGCCACAGCCGCCGTCGGTGTCGTGGTGGCGCTAAAAGCGCTGGGTAGCAAGGATATTGCCGCTGCTGGCGATGAGTTGCGCTGGCTGGTCACTACTGCCCGCGACCGCGGATTAAATGTCTGTCCGGCCAATATCGGATGGGGCAAGGGCATCTCCCCGATACTCACCGGGGCGCAGATCTCTGCAGTCGGACCGATGCTCAACCCGAGCGATCAGGTGCGCTACCGCATCGGCTCACCACTGCCGACACATCCGCATCGGGGCACGTCCCACACCGCACAATTGGCCCGTCGCTTGCCGACGATGCTGTGGCCAGGGTGGTCGCTGCCCCTGTCGATCCAGGGGTGCCACCAACAGCAGCTTCGGCCGGCACTGTCGATCATCCTTCTACTGGTCGGCAGCCGGCTCAGTCTCGATGCAGCGGCCCGCCTGATCGAGAGCCCCATCGAAGGCCACGCGGTCTCTCGCGTGCTCCAGCTACTTGAACAGCAAGAGACGTGGTCCAACATTCGCGCCGCGCTGGTTCGAATGGACGAATACCTTGCCGCCCAGCATGTGCCAATCGACTACAAGCGACGGCGGCGTCTCGACTGGAACACTCTGATGCCAGACAAGGTCTGGGCTCAGATCTGCCGAGATACCGCCACCCCGGGACCAGTGTCGGCCCGCGCCAAGATCGCACGGTGCTTCTTGTTCGAACGGCTCAGCGGCCTGCCAGCCAGCGTGTCACCGTGGGGGAACACAACGGCTCCCTTTCGGACACACGTCGCCGACTTCCCCCAATATCTGAATCCAGAATTGGCGCGAGCACTCGACGACTACGCGGGCATCTTCTTAGCCGACAACGGTATCGGTCAGGAACCGGCCACCTGGTACCCGCCGACGGAGTTGCTATGTGGGCTGGAGTTACCCGGATCTGACCCCGAGGCGGTGGACCTCAGCGACCTGCACCGCATATCAACGGTAGGGGTGGGTGCCATGGGCACCGCGGCCAAACAGTTGGAGATCACGCTCGACGCAGTGCGGTACCTGCTCGAACGACATCCCGCTCCGCGGCCCGCCCCGCCGCCTGGCAGTACCCCCCACAACCGCGCCTACTACTCCGCCAAAATCGCGCTCCCGCGGGAACGGCTAGTCGATCTCTATGAGCAACGACGCATTTCACTGCGGGACATCGCCTCGATGGTGGGTGTAAGCCGCCAGATTGTCGCTCGGCTCGCCCACGACTACGACCTCCCGCTGCGCGACCCATGCAGAACGGCCCAGGTGCTGGTCGACCGTGACTGGCTCTATGCCCAGTACGTGACACAACGCCGTGCGCTTCCAGACATAGCCCGCGAGGCGGGCATGAGCACCGCCAATATGGCCCGTTGGGCGAAGAAGCACGACATCCCGATGCGGGGACGGGGCACCGCAAGCCACAGCGCCACCCTGGCCGCACAGGGTACGGCTACCGATGCCCCCGAACTGATCCGACCGGCGCTAGCTGGATCTGGAGGGTGGCAGCGGCTCCAGCGATTCGCGGCCGCGACCAATCACCCCACGTTGACCGTCGCTGCGAAATCTCTTGGCCTACACCAGGGCATACTCACCAGCCAGATCAACCGTGTGGAAAAAGAACTCGGCATGGCATTGCTTATCCGCGCCGAGCGGGGACGGCCGATGGAAATCACCGACGCCGGAGCGCGCGTGCTGGCAGCGATTCGAGCGTGGCGACCCGCGGATCAGCAGTAGATGCGTCGATTGCTCGGATGCGTCCTTCCTCGAGCAGGCGACGATCTCGGAACTGCTGGTTCAGCGAGTACGAACGCGCTGAGTGGTGGCCGTTGTCGGCTGATTGGTTAACGACACTTGCACCTCCGGGGCGCGAAGGTTCCGCTGCGACTGACTCAACTAGGGGTGCGTCAAGAGGAGGAGTTGATCCATGATGGAGGCGGCGGCCGTCGGCGCGCCGCTGCTTGTCAAGTTTCGCAGTTGGTCCGCGACGAATCTCGTTGCCTTCCAGTCGAATCCAGCCGGCGACGTCGGCCAGGTGTACCCGACGTGACAATGCCCGCCGAGCGGTGGGACTATCCCCGCGTTGGCCGAGGTTCTGGCGGTGCTGGCTGAAGGCGCTCACGACGGTTGGATGGCGGTCCTGTGGAGGCGGGCACCTTCCGAGCCGCTCGATGGATATCGCACCAGCAGCTGACTACGAACAGGCGGCGACCTGCAGCGCGCCCTGACCTGGCTCCAGCTGAGTCGCCGCCTATGAAGGCAAGGCACACGTCGGCGCCGAGCTGGACCATTTCAGCGGTCCAGCGTGGCCCGGCGCTGCGCCCCGAGACCAGTCCAGTCGGCGGCATAACGTTCGACCTGCCTGCCGCAATGGCGCCAGCACACTTCACAACGCGTCCGGTCCTGTCAGGCACACTCCGGACACCCAAAATGATTATAGAAGAACATAATTCGGCTAACACGTTGTGGACGACGGTGCGGCCATCTCAGTTCCGAGACCCGCTACCAGGACTCGCCCGCTCATGCTGACCGCACTCTCCTTCACTGGTACCCGAGAAACACCCGTACTGCTCTCGATGGCGTTTCTGCACGATAACGACTACGCGCAAAGGGTTTTCGGAGCTGGGTCGGCCAGCCCGCGGTGCCTCGAGTGCGGTCGTCTAGCCGATCTCGGCTTCCGCTTCGATCTCGATTTCGGTCAGCACTTCGAACTGGGCGTGAAGGTCAGCGTAGATCGGTGGCGCAGATTCGGGGTCGACCTCCAAGGTCACGGCCAGGGCGTAGCCCTGCTGGTAGTCAGGGTGCGGCCACCGGCTTGAATTCCGCACGACGACAACCACATTGTCGTGCTTCCCGCGCGTCCAACGATTCTTCCACGACGCGGAGGCGGCCTGATTGGCACCCAGAAGCCTGTCCCTATCCGCTGGCCATGGCTCCACCTGCACGTTCCTCAGATCGGCCGGGGGCTCGCCACCGGACGCCGCGTACTTAGCCTTGATGTGGTCGACATTGCAGCCGCGATACACGAATACCGACATTCGGCTGGCCAAGTACTTGAGCCTGCTCCCGTGTGTCTCCGGGTCGAACGCCAACGCGACCCGGAGGTGCTTGCGGCCGGGCAGATAGAAGGAGTCTGGTACTTGTACCTCATAGAAATGGACCTGATCAGGGGCCATGGACTCCTCGGCCAGTAATACCGCGCGATGTTCGTCAGAGAATTCGGCACGCTCGGCGTCAACTCGGCCGAACCCGCTGAGGTTGAGCTGGGCTCGCTTGGCGGCATTGTCCGAGTCATGCTCGATGAGGATCGGCACGTCGTTCGCCGAGCTCAGAACCAACGCGCGGGCCGCATTCGCTGATAGCCAGGGATAGCGGCCAAAGACCTTGAGCACAGCATGACTGACTAGCGGCGCCGCAAAGCTGGTACCGAGATCAAGGTCCAACAGGCGTTCCGGGTCGGCACCCTCAACTGCGACCACCCGCCCGCTTGACTGGTGGGTGCGAACTCGGTTCGTTGCGCGGTCGTGAATGTAGGTACCCCCGGGGGCCATCAGCTCGGGTTTGATGGCAAATTCGACGCCCGGTCCACTACGACTGATCGGGCTGGGATCGCCGGGCCGGCCAAGGTATTCGTGGTCAACGCTCTCCCGAACAGGTTGAGCGCCTTGCCAGTCGTCCGGCACCAAGGCGCCGACGGTGAGGGAAAGCGACGACATCGCTGGCGGCGCAATCCTGGCGTCGGCTTCACGCAGCAAGCGCGCTGCATACTGCGGTCCCTCGTGTTCCTCAGCCATGACGTTGCCCGCGGACACGACCAGCACCACGTTGGACTGGCGGATCAGGCTGTCCAGCACCGCGCCGAGCGCGTGCGGCGCCGGAGCCTGGTAGGGATGACCGGCATCGCCAAGAGACAGGTTGATGACACGCGCGCCGGCGTCAATCGCGAGGACAACTGCTTTCTCAAGCTGGGTGTGCCACAACTGGGCGTCGGGAAAGTTGTTGTTCTCGTCGAGTACCCGTACGCCGAGTACGCGTCCAGCGGGGCGCAGCGGTTCCCTTTCGGCCAGTTTGTGCTCTAAAGAGCCGTACAAGGCGAGACTGGCCACCATGCTTCCGTGCCCGCACGCATCAGCGCCATCGGTAAGTCCTGGCACCGCGCTGACAGCATCGACAACCGCGGGTGCCAGAAGGGGATGTCCTGTCTGAATTCCGGAGTCAACGATGGCAACGGTCGCCGCACCCTCCGATGGGTCCAGCACGACCGGCAGGTCCTCGACCGGCCACATTCGAACGTCAGAATGGACAAGGACCGGCCGCGGCAACAAACTCATCCGACTAACACGATCGGTGGCCGCCACATCCACGAGGCGACCAGCCGGAACATCCGCCCGAATCAGTGAGAAGCCGATATTCGGGCGGCAGCTGGAGTCCAACACGGTGCCGCCGGCATTCTTAATCGCGAGCTTGGTTTCCTGGTGTCGCCGTTCGGTATCGGCGACTTCGTCGGTGCACCAGCATTCAATGTCAACGCGGAGAACATGATCGGCCTCCGCGGCGTTGGCACGGTCAAGGAGGTCACCGTCAATGATATCTTCTGGTTTGAGCGGACGGACGCAAATGATGGGGTCGAGAAGATTCCAGTATCTCGGATTGCCGCTCTTGGTGAGATTTTCGGCGTACTGATCGAGACGTTCACGGAATCCGGTTAGGCCCGGGTCGCTTGAGAATGCAACCAAGGCATGGTCCTCAGCGAGGCCAAGGACGCGCAAGTCTGCCTTCTCAACGACATCAGCGATATCTACAACGTTGCCAATCACCTCGATCACCATCACCAGTTCCGGGGTGATCCCGAGAATCGGCTCTCGGCACTGCTGGCGATCACGAACCTTCTCGAGCTGCTGGGCGAGATCCCGGGCGTGCGAGCGGGCATCGGGGGCGGGCCCTCGCCCCCCACCACCACCGGGCCGCGGCAGCCGCGGAAACGGATCCAACGCACGAGTCAGACGTAGGTGCGCATGCTCGATACCGCCATCAAGGTGCAACTGCGTCATGCCAATTGGCTTACCGGATGCGAATCCGAAGCGCTATCGAATGGGACTTTTCAGCCGGACAACTTAACCCTTGTCCGCAGCGCCCGGATGGGAATGGTCCACCAGATTGCGCCGACGGCGCATAGCGCCGCTCGCTTCGTCCATGTCGCCGTCGTTGACGGTCGTTCGTTCGGCAATCAGGGTGCGCCGCATCGCCCCAACGCACACGATCTCCACCTCAGCCGGACTGAACCCGGCCATTCGCTTAGCCCACAACCGGATAGACAGATCGTGATGCATCGAGCGCAGCTTCAACTCAATGAGATCGGCGATCTGCCCCTGATTTAACGGTTCGAATCCGAGCACATCGTCGAACCGCCGCCAGATCGCGGTATCGACCGTATGCGGGTGATTCGACGTCGCCACGATCAACGACTCGCCGTGCACCTCCTCCAGGAGCTGCAACACCGAGGCAGCGACCCGACGCATCTCACCGTGATCACCGGCCTGCCCACGGTCCTGCCCCAGCACGTCGAACTCATCGAGCAAAAGCACGCACGGCGTCTGCTCGGCAAATCTGATGACAGACTCGATGTTGCGCGCCGTGTCGCCGAGAAACGATGACGTCAACGACGCCAGCGATGCCGTCGCCACTGGCAAACTGAGCTCAGCTGCCATCGCATGGGCTGTGGCGCTCTTGCCTGTTCCCGGCGGGCCGAGAAACAGCAGGCGCTGCCGCGGATGCAGGGCATGACTGGTCAGCAGTGACCGAGCCTGATTCTCCACGACGATCTCGTCGATGACAGACCGCAACCCCGAACTGAGCACCAGTTCGGTGAGCTCTCGCCGAGGCTTATCCAAACGCAGCAGGGGCCGCTCATCGCGACTCTTCGGGATCGGCCGCAGCGTCAGGGGGTCGCCGCCGCCCGGAGGTCTGGCAGTGCCCAGAGCACGTTCGAGTTCGTTGGCCAACAGGCGGTGGTTCTTGTGGCGTTCGTCTGAGATGACCTCGCTCGCGACGCGACGGAACGCCGCGTCGTCGGCGCGCGCGTAGCTCTCGAACAGCCGTCGAAGCAGGTCGCTGCGTGCCACGGTCAACCCTTCCGCAGACTCGGTTGCTGCTCCTTGACGTCACTTTAGGTGCGGGCTCCGACGATAATCGAGTGCTTCACAGCCCAAATCAGGAGTGCCTGCGAACAATTCGTCGCTTGATGCCCTGCTATCTAGTATCTAGTATCTAGTATCTAGATGCAAGGAGGCTGGCCATCGACGGGGGACTGATCAGTGACCGCCTCTTCGGGCGTCGATGCAGGCTGCCGATCGCGGCGTGGATAACTCAGCAACAGAAGGACCGCTTCTATCAGAGCGAGGTCCCCTTGTTCGGTACGACCTCACGCAGCAACGTCATCGAGGAGCTCCGCAGATTGAGCGAGCTGGGCATGCTCACAGAGGTCCGTCCCGACGACACCAGCCGCGTCTACTACGTCCGCACCGCGTCGCCTCTGTGGGATGTCGTCGAACTTGCTGCAGACACGATCGGTCTGCGATGGGACAACGGCCACGTCGATCTTGGGCAGCTAACGTAGCTACTGCGACGCAAGGGGTGGTTGGACGATGTCTTCGGCTTCCAGGGCGTGAACCAGCCGCTTACGAGCGTCCTTGCCGCTGCGCTGAAGCTGTTGGGTTGGGCGGCAACTCAATGCGTGCGAACCCGACCGCAGGGGGCGTATCAGATTCGTTTGGGCCGGGTGATCGGGACCAACTTGGGCTTTCGTCGCACCATCTAATTCAACGCAGCCACCTGGCGGGGCATAGAGGCGCTTCAAGGAGATTCGAGACGAGATCGATTCAATCCCGTTCGCCCACAACGGCACAGCAGCGTTCCGCTGAGGCCACGCTACAAACAACAAGCCAGGCTGAGTCCCCGGGGTTCCGCAGCAGGTGTCGCAATCCAACTGCGTCATCGTGTGGGGGAGGTAAGAAGTGCTCCGCAGTGCGCGCACCAGTGGGCCGGACACCATGCAGAGGTCGATCGCTCTGAGTTGGTCGAGACAATGGCTGCAGGATCGCCGAGTCAGATACGGGCGGATGAGCTCGATGATGAACTGTCGGCGTTCGACCGCTGTCGTTCCGTAGCCGGCTTCGTCGACAGTGCCGGAGGTGACACGCTCCTTTCAACTCCCCCTCGCCAGTCCCGTAGACCGGGCCGATGGCCGTGACCGCGGGCTGGTAACACCCCGGTGGTGATCGTGTTGGCGAATGCCGCTCAATTCCGCAGTTGGCCTGGGCGCTCCGAGCTCTTTTACGTGCGAAAGTCAACAACGCTGACGTCAGGCACAATTCATGACGACCGCTGGGGCTTAGGGAGGGCTTAGGGACGACCGTGCTCGTGCGGCGTTACAGTGCGAGCGTGGATGCACGATGGCCGCGACCTGATCAGCGAACCGCGGCGCTGATCAGGGACGTCGCTGCACGTCTGCTGGCGTCGACGAATGAGGCGGTCAATTCCGTGATCGCCGCCGCCCACCAGGGTGCCGCCTATCGTGCGTTGCTTGAGGATCCTCAGCTTGCGGCGGCTGACCGTCACATGAGCAAGGCGTACCTGTTGCATTGGCTGTCGGCCAATTTGCAGGACCCGGGGGCAGCGGTCGCGCCCTGTGTCGAACCCGAGGTCCTGCAGTTTGCGCGTGACCTGGTGCGCCGGGGAATGGACATGCACGATCTCGGTTCGTGGCGGGGCGCTCAGCACGGCGCGTGGGACCTGTGGGTGGATGCGTGCTTCGCGGCGACGACAGATGTCGAGGAGCTCCGGGATCTCATGAAGGTGTCCGAGCGGTCGATGGCGACGTTCATCGACGATTCGATGACGGCACTGGATGAGTACGTCGAGCAGGAGCGTGCGGACCTCGCCCGGGGCGCCAGCGCGGAGCGGCATGCCACCGTGCAACTGCTGCTCGAGGGGGCGCCGATCGCTCGCGCACGTGCAGAATCCCGCCTCGGGTACGCGCTGACGGGCAGCCACCTCAGCGTGATCATCTGGAGCGACTCCGCCGACGCGGCCGAGGGACTGGACTCCGCCGCAGAAGCGGTGATGCGGGTGTGCGGAGTGCAGCGCCGGCTCACCCTGAATGCGAGTGCCACCGCGCTGTGGGTGTGGTTCCCGGCGGATGGTGTCCCGTCGGTCGAGGCGGTTGAGGCTGCCCTATCTGTCTGCCCCGGGATCCGCGTGGCCCTCGGCCGAACCGGGCGCGATCTCGATGGATTTCGCCGCAGTCATCTGGATGCCGCGGCCGCGCAGCGGATGCTCGCCCGGCTGGGATCGGCGCGGCCCGTCGTGCGGTATGAGGACGTCGCTCTAGTGTCAGTGCTCACCGCTGACATGGCGCAGGCCGATCAGTTCGTGAACGACACACTCGGCGATCTTGCTACTGCTGACCCCGTATTGCGGGAGACGGTCCTGACTTACGTCCGTGAGCGGTTCAATGGCTCCGCCGCAGCGGAGCGGCTGTTCACGCACCGCAACACCGTCGAGCGGCGGCTGGCTCGGGCCGATCAGCTTCTTCCGGTGCCGCTCGCCGAGAACGCAGCGAGTGTGGTGGCGGCGTTGATGCTTGTGCAGCTGCGCGACTGAGGTCTGGCGATGCCGCCGGACCTCAGTCGCAGCCAGTGCTCGCGGCGAGGTATCTGTGCAGGCTTGCTCACAAGGTGGCGATGATCTTTGTTTGTGCGGCGAAGCCGAGGTCGCCCAGTCCGGCGTCGACTGCGGCGTTCAGATTCTCGATGGCGGCGGCGAACACCCGGGGTGTCAGTCCGAGTTCTGTCATCACATCGATGGCCCCGTCGAGGGCTTGGGCGTAGGTGGCGATGGTTGCTTGATCGGTGGTGAAATCGCCGCCGTCTATGGCGGACGCGACCCGAGCGGTCTCACTCTGGACGGTCACGAACGTGGCAGGCGTGAGCGCGTCGAGAACGGCCTGATCGACTCCTTGTCCGCGCATGTAGGTCGTTGCCTCCACAAAGGCGCTGACGGCCGGGACCAGGAACATGCCCACCAGTCCCACATTCAGAACACTGGCGATCTTGATGTCAGGGGATACCCATACGGACATGGGGGTCAGCAGTTGCAGGCTCTCGCTGTGGTCGGCCCACGCGCTGTCGGATCCGGAGTAGAGGATCGCCGTGGCGTCGGTGCCGATCTGTTCGGGGTACCCGAGGATCGAACCGTCCAGATATCTGGCGCCGCGCTCGCCGGCCCAGACCCCGAAGGCTTCCACGTCTGCGGGGGCGGCGCTGCCCACGTTGACGAGGGTCGTGCCCGTCAGGTCGGACGCTTGCCCGAGGGCGGCGAGTGCATTGTCGTACGTGGCCAGGCAGACGACGACGAGCGGCGCGGCCCGGACGGCCTCGGCGATTTCCTGAATGGGCGTTATCGCGTTGTCTGCCAAGGCTTCTGCCTTCTGGTGCGTGCGGTTCCAGACGGCGACGGTTTTGCCGCCGCGGGCGAGCGCCTGCGCGAGTGCTGATCCCATCAAGCCGCAGCCCAGCACTGCGACGTCGTGTGAGGTGGTCTTGTCCATGGCTTTCTCCGGTGTTGGTTGGTGTGCGTTACATCGGCAGGTCGGGTGAGTCGACCCCGACGACGCGCTCGCCGCAGAACACCCGCACCGATTCCGCGGGCCCGTGCCCGCCGATGCCGGACCGGCCCCAGAAGCTTTGGGCGGAACCGTCGCCGAGGTCGGCGAGTTTGGCGCCGTTGACGCGCACTTCACCGGACTTGATCCGGGCCCCGATGGCGATGGCGCGGTCGGTGTCGGTTCCGAAGACGTAGGCGTCCAGGCCCGACGGGTGCGCGTTGGCGGCGTGCAGGGCCTCCTCGTCCGAACCGACGCCGTGCAGTGAGATAACCGGGCCGAACAGCTCGGCGGTCGTGCGGTCGGGGTCGGAGCCGGTGGCGATGGTCGGCGACAGAAAGTAGCCCGCGAGGCCGGGGAGCTCGCCCGGCTGGTCGATCTCGGCGCCGAGCCCGCGCAGGTCGTCGATCCGCTGGAGCAGGGTCCGGTAATGCGGCTCGTTCGAGATCGGTCCGATGTCGGTGCCCTCGTCGAGTGAATGCCCGATCCGCAACCGCGTGATGCGCTCGATCAGCGCTTGCCGCAGGGGCTGCACCAGCCGGTGCGGTGCCAGGACCTTTCCGGGGCCCTCACACCACTGCCCGTTCAGCGTCGTCATGCCGGCGAGGATGCCGTCGGCAGTGACGTCGAGATCGGCGTCGTCGAGCACCAGTACGGGGTTGTTGCCCCCGAGCTCGAGCTGCAGAACCTTGAAATCCTCAGCCGCCGCGCGGGCGATGGCCCGGCCCGCGCCCGGTCCGCCGGTGAAGGAGACAACCTGCACCCGGCGGTCGGCCGTGAGTGCAGCGCCGATGCCGCCGGTGCCGTGCACGAGTTGGAGTGCACCGTCGGGTAAGCCGGCGTCGACGAAGCATTCGGCGATCACCTGTGCGCTGGCCGGCGCGTGCTCGGACGGCTTGAGCAGCACCGGGCAGCCTGCGGCGATCGCGCTGGCGATCTTCGCCGCGGGGATGAAGCTGGGACCGTTCCACGGGGTGAGGATGGCGGCAGGTCCCCACGGCACCCGGTGCAAACGCACGTCGCGGCCGCCGGCGGCCAGCGCGGTGACACGGGGGATTCTGCGGGCCTCGGCCGCCGCGGCGCGGATCCGGGGCGGGAGGAAGGCGGCGAGCTTGCGGGTTGAGGTGATCGCGGTGCCGCTGGTGATCGCGTCGGTGCGGGCGATTTCCTCGAGCCGGTCTTCGACCTTGGTCGCGGCGCGCTCGAGTGCGTCGGCGCGTTCGAGCCGGAATTCTTCTGAGGTGAAGTCCGCGGCGTCGTACGCACGCTGAGCGTGTTGGAGTGCCCGCTCCAGGTCGGTGGTCGTGGTGGTCACCATGCGGTGCACCGGCTCGCCCGTGTTCGGGTCGATGTTCCACGCGTCGAGTGCGTCGCAGTCGACCCATTCGCCGGCGATGTAGCTGCGGGGCTGGGCGAGTGCCGTGGTCGTGGTCGTCATCGGGTCATCTCCGCGGTCTTGGAACGGTTGGGCATGGCGACGACGATGCGGGTCACGTCACCGGATTTCATCGCCTCGAAGCCTTCGTTGATCTGCTCGAAGTCGATGACTTCGGTGACCATTTCGTCGAGGAGCAGTCGACCTTGTTGATAGAGCCGGGCGAATTGGGTGATGTCCTCCCGCGCCTGTCCGGAACCCATGTAGGAGCCGATGAGGCGCTTCTCGCTGAAGAAGAAGTCGGACGCGGGCAGCGCGAGTTGCGTGCCGTCGGGGGCGATGCCCACGAGGCAGGCGGTGCCGGTCGGGCGCGTGACGGCAAGTGCGGTGGCAGCGGTCCGGGCGGAGCCGACGGCCTCGAAGGCATAGTCGACGCCGTCGCCGAGCAGCTCGCGTACCGTCGCGGGGACGTCCTCGGCGGCGTTCACCGTGTGGGTGGCGCCGTAGCGACGTGCGGCTTTCAGCCGGGCCTCGTCGAGGTCGATGGCGACGATTGCCGATGCGCCGGCGAGCCGCGCGCCCTGGATGATCGCCGAGCCGACACCGCCGCAGCCGATTACCGCCGCCGTGGACCCGGGCCGCACCTGTGCGCCGCGGAACACCGCGCCGACACCGGTCACGACACAGCAGGACAGCAGGCAGCCCACCCGGGTGGGCACGTCGTCGGGCAGTTTCACCGCGGCGTTCGCACGCAGCAGGATGTGCTCGGAGAACGCACCGATATCGCCCAGGCGAGCCAGCGGGGTGCCGTCGGGCAGGGCGTACGCGGGGCGGGTGCGACGACGGATCTCGTCTTGGCGCTGGCACTGTGTGGAGCGGCCGGCGTTGCAGTTGGCGCACTGGCCGCATGACGGGGTGAGGACCCCAGTCACCAGATCCCCGGGGCATAGGCCGGTGACGGCCGAGCCGACGGATTCGACGATGCCCGCCACCTCGTGCCCGACCACCACCGGCAGCTCGGTGTCGACGGTACCGGTCATGTAATGCAGGTCGCTGTGGCACAGCCCGACGTGCGTGACGGCGATCCGGACCTCGTGCGGCTCGGGATCGTCGACGACGATGTCGGTCAGGTGCAGCGGCTCACCCACCGTCGTGAGTACGGCCGCGCGGGTGGTGATCATCGTTGTCCTCCAGACGTTTTGGAGCTCCAGAACCCGGCGATGCCGGCGCTGAACGCCCCGCTGTTCCACGATTCGTCGGCGGCGGCGTCCTCGAGCGCGAAGGCGTGTTCGATCTCCTCGAGCGGCGGACGCAGCAGCGCCAGGTGCAGAGCGGTGTTGTTGACGCCTTCCGGCGTCCAGGCCAGGACGGTGCTGACGGCTCGGTCCAGCAAATCGGATTGGTCGACGATCTCGTCGAGCAGCCCGATGCGCAGCGCCTCGTTGGCGTCGATGCGTTCGGAGCCCAGCACCATCCGCATCGCGTGATTGCGCACGATCCGCGGGAGCAGCACGCTCGAGGCGTTGGAGATCGTGAGGCCGCGCCCATTCTCCGGTTGGAAATAGGTGGTCGCCGGCGTGCCGAGGCGGGCATCGCAGCACAGCGTGATCTCCGAGGCGCCGCCGACGGCGATGCCGTTGATTGCCGCGACCACGGGTACCCGGGTCTGCAGGATGGCTCGGGTGATGTCGTGGAAGGTCTCGAAGGTGTCGCGCATGTCGTCGAATGTGGTCGGCGGTGAGGCGAGGTCCTCGCCGGCGCTGAACGCGCGCCCGGTGCCCGTGAGGACGATGCCGCGGGCCCGCTCGCCGGTGCCGTACTCGCGGATGAGCGTGGCCAACCGCCGCCGCATCTCGATGGTCAGCGCGTTGAGTTTCGCCGGGCGCCGCAGAGTGATGACGGCGACGTCGTGGACCATGTCGACGACCACGTGCTCAGCCGCACCTGTCTGGGCCGGGGCCGGTGCGCGCAGGTCGAAGACGGTGCCGGGGGATTCGGCGGCCCGGGCCTTCAGTGCGGGTTTGGACACCCGCTCGGACGGTGTGCGGGGGAAGTCGGCGACGAATTCGATGTACCGCGGCACTTTGAACCGCGCGAGCTGCCCCGAGACCCTTTCGGCGATGGCCTCGGCCGTCGCCCGGTCGGCCGGCAGGCCGGCCGCGAGTTGCAGGAATGCTTTGACTTCCTCGCCGAGCATCTCGTCGGGTTCGGCGACCACTGCGGACGCGACGACGGCGTCGTCGCGTTCGAGTGCGGCCTCCACCTCCGCGGCGGCGACGTTCTCGCCGCCGCGGCGCACCATGTCCTTGATGCGGCCCACCAGGCGGATGTCGCCGCGGTCGTCGGCGACGGCCAGGTCGCCGGTGTGCAGCCACCCGCCGTGCAGGGCCCGCGCTGTCTCGTCGGGCCGGTTCCAGTAGCCCAGCATCATCGGTGTGCCGGACACGGTCAGCTCGCCGGGCGTGCCGGCAGCGACGTCGGCGCCGTCGGCGTCCACGATCCGGATGTGCTTGGTGGGCATGGGACGTCCGAGAGTTCCGCTGCCCACGGCCGCGGTGTCGGCGAGCGGGCTGATCATGTCGATGCCGCTCTCGGTCATTCCGTAGAGCTCACGCCAGGGCGCGCCCCAGCGTTCCTCGAGCTGGGCGTGCAGCGCCACCGGGATGGCCGAGCAGAACACGGCGCGCAGCCGGTTGTCCCGATCGTCAGGGCCGGGCGGCTGCTTGAACAGCAGCGTGGGCATCGACCCGAGCACGTAGCAGAACGTCACACCGTGCCGGCGCACGTCTGTCATGAAGCCCGATGCCGAGAACCGCGGTAGCACCACCAGTGCGGCACCGGTGGTGAGGGCGACCACCGTGTTCCACTGCGGGTCCATGTAGGAGAAGGGCTGGGCGGTGAGCAGCACGTCGTCGGGGCCGAGTCCGGCGGCCGCGGCGCAGGTCCACGCGATTCTGGTCCAGTAATCGTGGGTCAGCATGCACGCCTTCGGGAACCCGGTGGTGCCCGAGGTGTACTGCAGGTTGGCGAGGGTGTCGGGACCGATCACGACCTCGGGGGCGGTCGCGGGGAACCCCGCATTGCTGTCGGCGATATCGATGATCGTCACGTCGGCGAGGCCGGGAACTGCGGCGATCACCTCACGTACCAGGGGGCTGTGATCAGCGTCGGTGACGATCACGCGGGCGCCCGAATCCTGCAGCACGAACTGCAGATCGGCCGCGCGGTACGCCGAGTTGACGGGCACCGCGACGGCGCCGGCTTTGAGCGCCGCCAGCCATGTCAGCGGCCAGCCCGCGACGTTGGGCAGCATGATCGCGACCCGGTCGCCTGGGGCCACGCCCGCCGTCGCGATCAGTCGGTGCGCGAGCCGCGACGACGACGCGTCAGCCTGCGCATAGGTCCACGACTGCTCGCCGAAACGCAGCAGCTCGGCCTCCGGTGTGCGGGCGGCGCCGTCGGCGAGCAGGCCGGTGACGGTGCGCACCCGCGGCACGGCCCCGATCTCGTCGGCGGCGACGGCGGGTCGCCCCGGTGCCCTATGTGTGGTGTCGATGGTCATTTGGCGGCCTCCAGCTGTTTTCTCGATTCGTCGACGAGCCAGGTCAATGCCGGGTCGTCGCGTTCCATCCACTCGGGGTGCCACTGCACCCCGAGGATCGGCGCATCGGGCGCCTCTACCGCCTCGACCACCCCGTCAGAGGTGCGGCCGGTAACGATGAGCCCCGTGGCGCACTGGTCAACGGCCTGGTGGTGCCACGAGTTGGTGACTGCGCTGTCGCCGAAGATCCGCGCGGCCGTCGACCCGGGCTCGAACACCACCACATGGGCGGCGTCCCCGTCGGTGGGCGCGGCCCGCAGCGACAGGTGCGGTATCGGCCCGGGCGGCAGATCCGCGACGAGGGTCCCGCCGAGCGCGGTGTTGAGGACCTGCAGGCCGCGGCACACGCTCAGCAACGGGATACCGTGATCAATCGCGGTGCGGGTCAGGGTGAATTCGTACTCATCGCGTTCGGTGTCATGCGCGTTCGGATTAAGCCGGGGGTCGACGTCGCGGACCACGGTGGTGTCGCCGCCCCACCGTGCCGGATGCACGTCCTGCCCGCCGGTCACCACTACCCCGGACAGCCACTGGCAAGCGTCGGCCGGATCGGCGTCGTAGGGCAGGTGCACGGGCACGCCGCCGGCGTTGGCGATGCGGATTGCGAACGCTGACATGAAGGAGTCCATGGACTCGCCTCCGTACCGTTCGTCCATCCCGGCGATCAGCCCCAGCTGGAATCGGCGGCCGGTTATCCCGATCAGCGGTTTGCGACTCATGTGAACTCGAAGTAGCGGTGGGACTCCCACGCGGAGAGTTCGGTATACGGGTCGCCGCCCTTGGTGTGGAACTGCATCCACTCCCACCGGCGCGACGCAACCCAGAACTCGACGAACTCGTCACCCAGGTACTCGCGCAGCAGCGGGTCGCCGTCGAGAGCTGCGATGGCCTTCGTCATCGTGTCGGGGATCCGCGCGACCCCGGTGTCGTCGGGCAGGGACCACGCCATGTCATCGCACGGCGGTGGGGCCGGTATCTCGCGTTCGAGGCCGGCGACGACCCCGGCCAGCACACCCGCCAGCGCGTAGTACGGATTGACATCCGAACCCGGCACCCGGTATTCCAGGCGCGAGTACTTGGGGTGCCCGACGATCGCCCGCAGCGCCGCGGTCTTGTTGTTGATGCCCCAGCTCATGGTGGTGGGTGGCCCCGAGATGTCGACGAGGCGCCGGTACGAGGTGATCTGCGGCATCGCCAGCAACGTGTTGCCGGCCATGGTGGCCATCAGCCCGCCGATGGCCTGCAGCATGACCTCGGACGGCCCGTCGGGGGAGAAGAACTGGTTCACGCCGTCCCGCTGCAGCGACAGGTTGACGTGGGCGCCCTGCCCGAATCCGGCGGTCGGTTTCGCCATGAAGGTGACCGACCGCCCCTGTTCGTACGCGACCTCGCGCATGACCTGCTTGGTTCGCACCCAGGCGTCGGCGAGCGCCACCGGGTCGGCGGGTGCGATGTTCAACTCGGTCTGACCGGGCGCGGCCTCGTCGGTCCACGCCTCCCAGGTGATGCCGAGCGAGTCGAGCCGGTCGGTGACAGCCTCCATGTAGTCGATCCAGTCCTTGGACCGCGCGAGGTTGTAGGCGGACCCGGTGTCCCCGCCGAGCGGGGTGAGGTCGCGGTAGCCGCGTGCCCGCGCTTCCTGGATGGATTCCTCGAACAGGGTCGTCTCGATTTCCACCGCAACGGTGGCGCTGTAGCCGAGTGCGCTGAGCCGGTCGGCGAGGCGGCGCACCATGTTGCGCGGACAGATTGGTAGTGGCCGGCCGTCCCTCATCCAGAAGTCACCGATCACGGAGTCCATCCCGGGCTTCCACTCCACGAGCGTGCTCATGTCCGGGACCAGCGCGATGTCGTAGAGGTTGCCGCGCCAGTCGGGGAAGGCGTCGCCGAAAACGAAGTCGGTGCCCATGTCGATCGCGAAGAGGATGTCGGCGAAGGCGAACCCCGAATCCTTGCCGGACGCGAACTTCGCAGCAGTGACGTTCTTACCCATGAAGCTGCCGTCGTGATTGGTGGCCTCCACCCGGATCGCCTTGGTGGCCGTTCTGGGCAGGGTGAGCTCAGACATCGAATCGAACCTTCCACGAGGCGGCCGTCATGACCGAGAGCTGTGAGAGCGTGCCCTGAACCCGCAGGCCGCGGTCCAGAGCGGAGAGGAGATAGTCGGAGCCGGTGAACACACCGGTCAGCACGTCGGGCGTGGCGACCATGCGGTAGCAGGTGGGGCCGGCGCCGAACCGGGCCTCTTGCGGGCCGCCGGGGCCATCGGCCACCGCCACGAGGACGTCCGGGATGCCGCGGATGCCGCGGGTCAGGTCCCAGAATCGGGTGGCCGCCTCCTGCCACGACGGCAGCGGGGGTCGCAGGGCGGTCGACAGCCCGTCGGCCAGGTCGGCGTCGCCTTCGGTGCTGACGGTCGCCAGGCGCGCGTCGAGATCGACGACCACCGTGGCATCGGTCGGTGCGAACACGCCACCGGTCACCGTCACGGCACCGTCGGAGAATGTCACGGTCGCGGCCTGCGGGGTGTCGTGGGAGCGGACCGCTACCGTCCCGGCGCCGTGTCCGAGCACGTCGGGGGCGTCTCCGGTGCGGACGGCGTCACGCAGGGTCCGGCCGAGCAGTCGGACGATGGGCGTGGCATCGTGGGCGATCTCGACACGGATTGTTGTCGTGACCGGAGCCGGGGGGATCGTGGTGGCGTCCAATGGTCCGTCCTTTCTTCGTTGGGGGTCTGCTTCGGGGATCGAGGTCATTCGAGGGTGCGGTAGACATCGGGGCGACGCCGGCGCAGCATGACTGCCCAGGCGAGGCCGGCGGAGAACGCGGCGGTGATCACCGCGAGGAAGACATTCGCCCAGGTGCGCGAGCCGATGAGGAGCTCGAAGTTGCTGATGACGAGCACGAGGATGGTGCCAAGGGCGGCGAGTGCGAGGGCAGGGGCGACGGTGCCCCTCCAGGTACTCGCTGTCCGGAGCTGGCGGAAGTGCACGACGATCGCCGCGGAGGTCAGGGCCAGCAGAACGATCAGCCCGAGGGTTCCGGCGCCGCCGAACCAGGCATAGATCTGGACGACGGGGTCGAGCCCGAGGATCGCCGTGACCGCGACCAGCGTCGCGATGACTCCTGAGGTCAGCAGCGAGGCCACGTGCGGCGACCGGTGCACGGGATGCACCGCGCCGAGCGGAACCGGGAGCGCGCCCTGGCGGCCGAGGGCGAACAGGTAGCGGGAAACCACGTTGTGCGCGGTGAGCACACATGCGAAGAAGCTCGAGACCAGCAGCACTTGCACGGCGTCGTGGGCTAGCTGCGACACATAGCGGGTCGCGAGCCCGGCTGCCAGTCCTTCGGGATCGTTTGCCGCGGCCTCGACGGTGCGCGTGACGCCGAGGCCGTTGATCATCGCCCAGGACGAGACGGTGTAGATGGCGGCGATGACGACGACGGCGGTGTACGTCGCGCGCGGGATCGTGCGGTCGGGATCCTTGGCCTCGGACCGGAAGACCGCGGTGGCCTCGAAACCGACGAAGCCGAAGACGGCGAACATGATCCCGGTGCCGGTGGCGCCGCTGGTGAACGCGTCCCAGGTCAGCGGGTGCGCCGACAGCCCGTCAGCTCCGCCGCGCAGCACGATGGCGACATCAACCAGCGCGACGATCCCGATCTCCGCGATGAGCAGCACGCCCAGTACGCGCGCGCTGACCTCGACGTTGCGGTATCCCAGGTAGCCGATCGCCGCGAGCCCGGCGGCTGCGAGTATCCACCACGGCACCGCGACTCCGGCGAACGTGTGGATCACGTTCCGCGCGGCGGCACCGAGGTAAGCCGCGACGGACACGATGAGCAGCGAGTACGTGACCAGGGCCAGCGCGGCGGCGCCCAGGCCTGCCGCGGTGCCGAGGCCGCGCTGCACATAGGAGTAGAAGGCGCCGGCGTTGCGGACCTCGGGGGTCATCGCCGAGTAGCCGACGGTGAACAGCACCAGCACGACGCCGACGATCACGAAGTCGACGGGCGTCCCGATGCCGTTGCCGGAGCCGAGCATCAGCGGGATCAGCCCCGCGAACACCGTCAGCGGCGCGGCGAACGCCACGACCATGAACACGATGTGGGCGACGCCGAGGGTCCGGTTCAGGCCGGTGGCGGCCTCTTGCGCCGCGACTGCGCGCTGGTCGGTCATGACAATCCGCCGAGTCGATTAGGGACCCGCAGGCGGTCAAGTACCTCAGCGGCGGCGCGCTCGGCGGCGCTGACAGCGCCGTCGAAGTATCCCTGGTTGACGGTCGCGGTCTCGGTGCCCGCCCAGTGGATTCGGCCGACCGGCCTGCGGTCGGCGTCGGTGTACTGGGTCAGCGACCCTGGCGCGCGGGAGCCGACACAGCCATTGATCCACGGTTCGTGTGCCCAGTCTTTTTCCAGGAACGCGATCGGCTTGGCCGCTTGCGGGCCGAACAGTGTGGTCAGGTCGGCAAGGACGGCGTCGCGCCGGGCGTCAGGGTTGTCGAGCAGTTCATCGGGCCAGCTCTGCAGACACCCCGATCCCGCGGTGCCCATGAAGGTCAGCAGGATGCCGACGCTGGCGTCCGGCGGCGAGTTGTCGATGACGAAGTTGGCGACCGGCAAATCGCTGACCGCTTGCCCGTTGAGGCCCTGCTCCCGCCAGAACGGCCTGTCGTAAACGGCGAAGAGCTTGCTTTCCGAACCACTGCTCCAGCGGCGCTGCAACATGCTCCGGCGGGTCGGAAGGTCCGGTGTGAAGTTGATGCGGGAGGCATCGGCGGGTGACATGGCGACAATCACCCGGTCAGCGTGGACATCGATGCGCGCGGACCGAACCGTGACGCCGTCACTGTTCTGGCTGATCTCAGTCACGGGCGACTCAAGCACCACCGCGGCCCCGAGGTCGTCGGCCATGCGCTGAGCGATGCGGAACGTCCCGCCGACGACCCGCGACTCCTGCGCGCCGCCGGTGACGTTCACCATGTGTTCGAAGCCGCCGGCGCCCTTGATCCGCGCCAACTGCACCAACAACGACGTCCAGTGCAAATCTTCGGCGTTGGTCACCGCCAGGCCGAGAGTGAGCATGAACTTGGCGTCCTCGGTCAGCGCGTTGGCGTCGAGCCAGTGCCCGATGGTGGTGCTGTCCCATTTGCGCGCGTGCCGGGCCGTCCACGGCGCCTCCAGGGGTACCGTTTTCGCCATGCGGTCCAGCCGCATCTGCAGCTGGGCGAAGTCGGCGAGGACCAGCGGATTGACCGGCGGGATGAGGCCGTCATATCGCTTGGACTTGCCGTTGCGGTGATAGATCGACTTGCCGTCGACGTAGGTTTTGAACGTGTCGATCCCGAGTTCGTCGATCAGGGCGAAGATCCGGTCCTGGCCGGGGCCGATCCATTGGCCGCCGCCTTCGGTGATGACGCCGTGGCCGACGTCGAGGTTCATGGTGCGCCCGCCGACGCGGTCGCCGGCCTCCAGGACGATCACTGATCGTCCGGCCTGAGTCAGCCTCCGCGCCGCCGTCAAACCCGATACGCCGGCGCCGATGATGGCGACGTCGACGGTGTGTTGTGCGGTCAGATTCTGTTCGGTCATATCAGTGCCCTTTCGAGATGGTCGATGACGTGGTCGGCGATGCGCGGGGCGAGCGAATCGGGCAGGTGGTGGCCCATGCCGGGGATGACGATGTGCCGTGCGTGCCGGATCGCGGCCGCGGTGGCCGCGCCGCCCGACGGTGCGACGATGAGATCGCGGTTGCCGTTGATCACCAGCGTCGGCGCGGTGATCGTGGCCAGTTCCGCTGTCCGGTCACCGGAGGCCTGGATGGCCTGGATCTGCCGGGCCATCCCGGAGGCGCCGTCGCCGGCGGTGCGGTTCCAGGTTTCGACGGCATGCGCGGCCTCCTCGGCCTCATCGATGGGGTAACCGGTTCCGGCGAGGTGTGCAGTCATCCGCAGGTGCGCGCGGACCGCCTGCAGCCGGTTCCGCGGAGGGGGGCTCACCAGCAGGGCTTTTGTCGACGCGGCGGGCTGCCCCACCGTCGGATCACCGGTGGTCGAGTACAGCGAGGTCAGCGTGGCGGTGAGGGCGGGGTGCCGGGCCGCGACCGTCTGCGCGATCATGCCGCCCATCGACCTGCCGACCACATGGGTCGGGCCCACGGCCAGGTGCTCGATCAGTTGCGCGGCGTCGGTCGCCATGTCGGCCAGCGTGTAGGCGTCGCGCCGCGGCCGGGAAAGCAGTTGCCGAAGGGTGTTCGGCGGCGGCGTCGTGGCGAAGGTCGAGCGGCCCGAGTCGCGGTTGTCCATGCGGATCACCAGGAATCCCGTGGCGGTCAGCGCGGAGACGAACCGCGGCGACCACGTCGTGAGGTCCTCCCCGAGGCCGGCGATGAGCAGGACCGGTGTTCCCCCGGCGTGCCCGTCGGTGCGGAAGCAGACCCGCGTGCCGCCGGGGAGCGTCACGAACCGGTCTGCGGATTTCGGCTCAGGCATGGATCGCCTCATTCGCCGGCGCCGGCAAGCGGTGCGGTTCGTCGGCACGGGACGAGAAGTGCAGGGCCTCGTCGAGCAGCGGACCGCGGAGGATCTTGGCGTCCTGCTGGTACGACATGGACATCTGGAACAGGCCCGTGCCCTGCTTCGGAATGATGTCCTTCGCGCGCTGGGCGTAGCCGGAACTCAGGTCAACGATCGGCCGGCGCTCCATGGCCGGGTCGGCCTCGACGCGGACGCTGTCGTAGCCGAAGGCGTCCATGTGTGCCACGAGTGCGCAGAAGTATCGGCACAGGATGCTGATCTTCAGCGTCCACGGGGATGTCGTGTAGCCGATCGCGATGGCGAGGTTCGGGATTCCCGACAGGAGGGTTCCGCGGTAAGCCACGGTGTCCGGTAGGTGCACCGGATCGCCATCGACGTCGAGTTCGATGCCGCCGAGCAGGCGCATGTTCAGGCCGGTCGCGGTGACGATCACGTCGGCGTCCAGGTGCTCGCCCGATTCGAGCGCGATGCCGGTCTCCGTGAACCGCTCGATCTTATCGGTGACGATCGAAGCGCTGCCGTCACTGAGCGCCTCGAAGAAGTCGCCGTCGGGGCACAGGCACAGGCGCTGATCCCACGGGTCGTACGGCGGGTTGAAGTGGGTGTCCACGTCGAATCCTTGCGGCAGGGATTCGATGTTCACGCGCCGGATGGCCGCGCGTGCCAACTTCGGGAATCCGCGCATGGCCTTGACGATGCCTCGTTCGATCCAGATGTTGGCGAACCGGGTCAGCGCGTAGCCGCGCTTCTCACCGAACCACTTGGTGAACATCAGCGCTGCGGAATCGACCTTCGCCCAGGGGATAACGTACGTCGGAGTGCGCTGCAGCATGGTGACGTGCGCCGCAGCACCTGCGTGGTTCAGCATCGACGGGATCAGCGTGACCGCGGTGGCACCGCTGCCGATGACCACGACCTTCTTGCCGCTGTAGTCGTAGTCCTCGGGCCAGTGCTGCGGGTGCAGGATGTCGCCCCGGAAGTCCTCGCGGCCCTCGAACTGCGGGGTGTAGCCCTCGTCGTAGCGGTAGTAGCCGGTGCCGGCGAAGATCCAGTTCGCGCTGATCCGCCGGTCGCCGTCTGGGGTAGTGACGTCGAGAGTCCAGCGGGCGTCCTCACTCGACCACGAGGCGCGCTGCACGCTGTGCTCGAACCGCACCAGCCGGTTCAGGTCGAACTCTTCAAGCGTCTCCTGGAGGTAGTTGACGATCTTCGGGGCCTCCGCGATGGCGTCCGGGTCGGTCCAGGGCTTGAACTCGTAGCCGAAGGTGTGCAGGCCGTTGTCGGAACGGATGCCGGGGTACTTGAACAGGTCCCAGGTGCCGCCGATGTTCGCGCGACCCTCGAGGATCACCACCCGCTTGCCTGGGAACGCCTCGGTGATGTACTTCGCGGCGCCGATACCGGAGATGCCGGCGCCGATGACGACGATGTCGTACTCGTCGACGGTGGGTGTCGATGCGTTCATGGGCCGGGCCTTTCGATCGATTCCGCTTTGGGTGATGCCACGGTGCCCGGCGCCGCCAGTTGTTCACTACGCCGCGGTGCCCATTCCTTCGCGACGGTGTGGTGCACATTGCACCGCGGCCGCCGAACAGGGGCGGATCGCACGATCGGGTGGTGCACTGTGCCGCGCTCATGGCGACACGAAGGTGCATGTCGGCGTAGCGGCGGCGGCAGTCGCCTCGACACGCTGGGGACCGTACGAGATCACGGTCACACCCAAGGAGGCGCTGCCATGCGCGACATGTTCTTCGCCGCGGCGGACATCTGGATGATCGCCATCGGATTCATCTGTGGCGCGAAATTCATTCGGCGCCATCACAATTACCTGATCGGCCTCGAATGGATCATCATGGCTGTGTCCGGGTCGAACTTCCTGCTGTACGGTCTGCTCAAGGGCGGCCAGGATTCTCCGATGTTCCGCATCGCATTCTTCCTCGACGCGTTCTCGCGTTCTATCGGTTTCACTTTGATCCTGGTCATGGGTCTGCTGGTGCTCACCCACGGATACAGGCCGTCACTGCGTGTCGAGGTCGGGGCGTTCACCCTGGCCGCGGTGCTCGGGTACTTCCTCTCGGAATTCGCTGCCCAGATCGGCACTCCCGGCAAGGTGTTCTTCCTGTTGACGGCGCTCGCGACCTCAAGTTTCCTGTGCTACTTCGCATTTCGCCTGTGGAACATCGGCGAGCGCGCACACGCCGCCTGGATCGGTGTCGCGACGGCCCTCAACGTCGTCGTCGCCGTGATCTACGACTTCTGGCACATCCCGGGCGACGACGCCAACCACACGCTCTTCTACATCCTGGCCCTGTCCACCTGGGGCCTGACCATGCTGGTCATCTACCGCGCCTACACGGCGTTCGACGCTCGCACTGGTGCTGCCGCACAACGCCTTTCAGCCACCAGCGTCCATGGAGCCGGAGCCGCATGAACAGCACCGCGACCACCGACTACACCACCTTCACCGGCTGGATCGACCCGCCGACCGACATCCCTCCGCCGCTGAAGGAGAATCTCACCTGCTCGGTCGCGGTCATCGGCGGTGGACTGGCCGGCCTGTCGACCGCACGGCGGCTGGCTGGGCGCGGCGTCGACACGGTCCTGCTCGAATCGGGGTGCTGCGGATACGGCCCCTTCGATACCGCGGTGCGCTGAGGTGTTCGTTGCCGGGCGTCATGTCCGTTCGAGGCCGGTCCGCGATGTCTGCGCGTTGCAAGCTGTGTTGGCGATTATCAGCAACAAGTGGGTGCCCGCAGTATTCGAACACCTCTCCGGTGCAACGGAACTCAGTTACGGAGACCTGTATCGGCGCATCAACGGCGCTTCGCGCAAAATGCTGTCCGCGACACTGCGCAATCTCGTGCGCGACGGTTTGGTACAGCGCTCGCCGAGAACAGGGCCTCCGCCGCAACGTGTGTACTACCGCCTGACCAATCTGGGCCGGTCCCTAGTTGACAGCCTCGACGGACTCCACGCATGGGCCGACAGCCACGTACATGTCATCGAAGCGGCGCGACAACCGCGAGCGGATTAGCCAGGCCAGGACGCAAATGACCAATTGGGCCACTGAATCGACATGTGCGTACGCGGTAACCCAACAAGCGGTCGCCAAGACCGGACGTGGTTGAATCAGCGGCTCAATGCTTGCCGCTTCTTGTCGCAAGCCAGGCTCATGTCTCACCGTGACCAATCGACATCTGGTGAGTTTGACTAGCGCTATCGCGAGTGGCATGGAAATCGTATGTTCGGGGCTTGCGCCTAGGAAATGCAGCACCTCGTGAGACAAACCCCGGTGCAGTTCACGTGAGACCATCCGATATTCGCACGTCAGAGCTGCGGCCAAATGCAGTCAAATTTGAGAACCTACATTGTAGTTGTCTTGTTGTCGAGATGCAGCGAAAATTAGCAACACCCCGTTTGTTGTTGAACTAGACCAATTAGTTTTATTCCTAGCCGACCTGCACTGATGAGTCGGCCGATAAGGCGCGGATCGTAAAGAACTCGCGCTGGTCGCGGTCCGCTGGATATGCCGCCGAGTCTTGAGAGCGTGCAGGTTACGCAGAAATGACATCGTTGCGGACAACGTTCACCATGGAACTTGGGCGCTTACCGTCACAGGGCTTCGGGTCCGCGTTCGCCGGTGCGCACGCGGACCAACGACTCGACGGGCGTGACCCATACCTTGCCGTCGCCGATCTTGCCGGTGCGCGCGGCGCCGACGATGGCCGCGGCCACGGCGTCGACCTGTTCGTCGTCCACCACAACGTCGATGCGTACCTTCGGAACGAAGCCGACCTCGTACTCGGCACCCCGGTACACCTCGGTGTGTCCCTTCTGGCGCCCATACCCCTGGGCCTCGGAGAAGGTTAGGCCGTGCACGCCGGCCTCGTCCACGGCGGTCCGAATGTCTGTGACCGTAAACGGCTGCACGACTGCGGTTATGAGCTTCATGGCGTCAGGCCTTCACTCCTTCGACCTTCATTCCATCGAGTCGGCCGCTGACAACGGATTCGTCAGGGTAGGCCTCCTCGAGATGCGCGCCGATGTCACCCCGTTCCAAGATCTCCTCCGGCGCACGCAGTTTCATGAACAGGCCGAGAACCTTCAGGATCGCGAAGGTGATGAAGGCGTCCCACGCAATGATGGTGAGCGCGGCGCAAAGTTGGATCAGGATCTGTGCCGGATGGTCGCCCCAGAGCCACCCGGCGGCGGTGACGTCGTTGACGTCCTTTCCGTTGCCGAGATAGATGATGACCTTCGGGTCGGCCAGCACGCCGACCAGCAGGCCACCGACCAGACCGGCCACGCCATGGGTATGCACGACGCCCAGGGTGTCGTCGACCCTGGTGAATAACTTGGTGCGGCCCAGCCAGTTCCACGACATCCATACCAGGGAGGACGCGACCACGCCGATGAGCATGGCGCCGAAGCTGTTGACGAAACCGGCGGCGGGGGTGATGCTGACCAGTCCGACGATCATGCCGTTGATGGCGCCCAAGAAGGTGGGTTTGCGCTCGCGGCTGGCGAAGATGTCCCAGATCACCCAGGTCAACAGTGCCACTGCGGTGGCGAGGTTGGTGTTGAGCACCGCCAAGGATGCGTTGGTGCCGGAAAAGTAGGGGTCACCGCCGTTGAATCCGTTCCAGCCCAGCCATAGGATGCCCGCGCCGACGGCGGCCATCGGAAGGTTGTTGGGCACCGCTCGCTCGCGATCGCGGTTCAGTCGCGGGCCGATCACCGCTGCGGCGACGAACCCGCTGACCCCGGCGGCCAGGTGGATGACGTAGCCGCCGGAGTAGTCCAACGCCCCAGTGCTGAAGAGACTGCTGGCGCCGGCGTGCGCCTGCCCCCAGAAGCCGCCGCCCCACACCAGGAAGGCGTTGATCGAGTAGGCGAACGTTGACCACAGCGGCACGAAGATCAGCCACACCTTGAAGTTCATCCGGCCCACCACGCTGCCCAGAAACAGCAACGGGGTGATTGCGGCGAACACGAATTGGAAGTACGCCAGCGTGCTTTGGGAGAAGTGGAATTTGGGCATCGCCCCGTCGAGTAGAGGGATGACAGCCTGCTGCTGACTAGCCGTTCCCAGGATGCTGCGCGGATTGCCTACGAAAGACCCGAGGATGCCCGGGCCGAGCTTCATCGGCTCCCCGAAGCCCATGTTGAAGCCCCACAGCACCCACACCACCAGCACCAGCGAAAACCCCGTGAAGGCCATCAACATCGTGTTGACGGCCCACTTCTTCTGGACGATGCCGCCGTACAGCACCGCGATCCCCGGGATGCTCATCAGGCCGACCAGAGTTGCGGCCATCAGCTGCCAGGCGTTGTCTCCGGGGTTAAGCCAATCGGGATAAGGGTTCATCCGGGTCCACCCTTCGGTCGCTGCGATGTCGGCACATGCGACTGGCCAAATTTGTACGCCGTAGGGGTTTCTGTTGGATGATTCATTGTTAAATCTGGATTTCGGATCGAACCGCTCACGCCTTTAGCTCAGGTAATTCAAGGTTAATTCGCAGAATTCCATACAGGGATTAGACAGGAGATTCGCAGAATTCCGGACTGGGGCACTCAGGTCCTGGTGGCATGTTGCTTCTGAGGCTGTTGGCGCGCAGAGCTTTTCTTGGATAGACAGCAGTCCAGACCAGTGACCGTTAAATGCGTTGGTCTCGCCATTTGGACTATTGAAAACGGTGGGCCAGGCGGATGAGAATTTGGGTGGTCGACACACCTGCCGGTAAAGGCCCGCAGGAGTCGCCATGTACGTCTTTTCGCTTCGTTGCCGAAGCTGCCGCGCATTTGGCCGCCGCTGCTTGGCTGGACCGACCGGGTCGAAGCGTGCGTGATCGTGTTCGCAGTCCTGGTAGCGCTGGCCGCGACTGCGGTCTGCGCTGTCGCCGGCGCCCGGGGCGGTGAAGTTCAGGTCGTTCGCACCGACTGGGTCAGCACAAGCCGTGCGGTGAAAGCCGGTGACCGCAGCGACATCTGGGTCAATGACGGTAGCGCGAGCCACACTAACTGGCCGGCGTTGCCGCGTTGGGCAGAATCCCTGCGACTCGGCACTGAGCCTGGACTGCTTGCGCGTGGACGTCACGCTGGACGGAAGCGGCGCGACACCAGTCGCGCGCTGCCTCCCCGCACGCGTGCTCGATCCCGCCGCCCATCGAACTTGCCATCGCGACGGTTACGCAAATCTCGCCGGACCGAACAGGGCTCGACGAATGGCTCGCGATGGCCCATACCATCGCGCCCGCTGCAATCACAACGACGAAAATGCCGCTCACAACCCACATGGCACGACGCTCGCGAGGCGTGAGCGGGTCAGTTGGTGGGGTCTTGCTTGTGTTGACCGTCGGCGGCTCCTTCGTCCGGCGAAGTCGATCGATCAACAATAGGGGCACCGCTGCCCAGTTGGCATGCTCGCGACCTCGTCGATCGGAGCCGTTGAGGGAAGGTGCTGCGCACGCCCAGCGAGGTTTCGCGGCAGCGCCCTGCCAGGGTGACACGCCGGGTAGTTCGCAGTGCTCGGCTGATTGAGTTGCCAGGCGCCGCGGTCGAGCCGCAGCAGCGGGCATGCGTCGCGTGACGCGTCGACGGCAGGCGCGCCAACGGCTCATGTGACCATGTCCAAAGCGGGACCGTGTGATTGCGTGAGAAGGTCGTGATGTCGGTGCCTGGTGGAAGGCTGCCGTGCATGGGCATCACATCTTCAGAGCAAGTGCATATTCCACCTGGGCCAGCCGATACCCGGTACACTCTTGCGAGTCTGGCGCGACTCGCGCTTATGAAAGGCGCATTGGCGCTTTTCGATGACGTTGTAAAGCTCCTTGACCCCAGGAACGCCGACGACGTCTTCTACCGAGTGCAAGACTTAGAGGACCGCGTCCGCTATTTGAACGACATGGCGGCCGTACTCGAGTTTGAGGCCGACGGCGATTCTTTGAACCTCGGCACGCACCCATTGGAAAACGCCGAACTCGGTCCTGCCATACGCGCATGGCGCAAGTCGGTCGAACGCCCGTGGTGCGTTGTCGATGACTGCGCAGATCCTGAATACGCTGCCCCACGGATCGATACAAATCTTCCCGACGGTGCGTCCGACCCCGACGGAACGTGTGACGAACTAGAAGACTGGTGTGAACAGCACCTTCCCAACTCGAACGGGACCACGGTGTCCTCAATCATCCAATTGCACACCGCCGAGACCGAAGCAGCTAGCGTCGCTCGACACGGCCATTTCCTGGAGACATCCGAGGACGCAACGCCATGGGAGTGGGCGGCCCATCGAGCCCGCATGCACCGCATCAGCGCCGTGGCATTCGGGGCTGACCCAGGTGGTCATACCTCCAGCTACCTACTCGGATCCGATGAGATACCCCCTTCCCGCTACGGGGGGCCGGTGTTCGATCTGTGGTCCGAGATCGCCGAACGAGTGAACTTGCGCGACGAGCAGTTGGGCGCACTGATGGCACGGAAGCCAATGTCAGTCACGAAAGATGTGGTGGTCCTTGGGGACCCGACGGAGGCGGGTACCGAGTACCTCAACCGCGACGCGAGCCGCAGGATCGTGAGTACGGCGATTGCTGAGACCGTCGGGTGCCAGCACAGTGTGAGGGTGGCATCGGTGGCGGCGTTCAACCACTGGCAAAATGAACGCGCCAAACCCCCGTTCTGACGCCGTGAAGCTAGACAGTGCTCGAGCGTGGAGGGCACTTGCAGGTGCGAGCGTATGGTTCCGCTGCCCAAACATCTCTTCTGTGGCCGGCCGTTTCGCTGCCGCGACCACCGAGCGCTACAACGCGACGAAGTTCGGCGTGACCGCGTTCACCGAGGCGCTGCGGCAGGAGTACGCGCAAAACATCACCTGCGTGTGTCCGTCGTCGAGCCAGGCCGGGTGGACACCGAGCTGTTAGACCATCGCGAGGGCTCGGCGCGGCCGTCGTCGAGGCATCACCGTCTCCCACCACGTGAAGCGTGACCGGACCACCAATGTCCCTGTCCGCCCACATCAATCGCCACTTCACACTGACACGGCCCACATCCGGCCACGGCAGAATGGTCGGAGCAGTGTTCTTCGGAGAGTTGTTCTCCAGCCCGAGCGTCGCCTCAGGGAATCAGCGGAGAATCCGGGCAGTAGACACCACAATTCAACCGGTGCCACCACCACGTCGAACCCGCGGCTTCGCTGTGGTCAATACCCCGAGACTAATTGGATGGGCACGCGGTGAGACAAACGGTGAATCCTCCAGGACGGAGCTGTGATTAATGGCCAGTGCCCGTGAGAACCTACAGATGTGTTGTTGTGTCTCACAACCGATTTCATCCTTCTACGATCGATTGCATCTCAGACACGAGGACCGCAACGGCTTTCGCAGCTCATGCCCGTCAACCGACCGATATGATGGCGGACCCCATTTCCTGCCGCGAACTCAAATCTGTTCATTCATTGTGTAGTTGCTGTGAGAATTAGCGCTCCGTGCGTGTGGAGTAGTCCGTCTCGACTACGTATCTCGTACCTCGGGAAAACAGTGACTGCTGACAACCCAGACACCAATTCGAGTAGTGCACTACGCATGGCCTCGACGTCCGCTGGTGTCAGAGTTGCCCTTATCGCGTAGTGGCCGGCACCTGAGCACGACCGGTCACGACGATGCACAGCCAACGAATGGCTCGCGCTGCTGAGGGGACTGTGCCAGGACAGCTGTCCGATAACCCGGACGATGCACGAGCAAAAGGATGGGCATCCGATGCACGCAACCAAGCTCTCCAAGCAGATCGATCCTCCGGACAATCCATGGGATCCGGGAACTCCGTTGCGGCCCTTCGTCACCCCTTTGGCGGTGCTACACCCCGTCAAGATGGGCGACGCGATCACGATCGACATCGCGGCGACGACCGCGCTGATCCATCCGGACCTGCCCGAAATCGCGGCGTGGGGCTACGGCGTGCCGGGCGGGGCGACATCCCCCGGGCCACTTCTGGAAGCCGCTGCCGGCAATGCCACCACCGTGACGTGGCGGAATCGTCTGGATGCCAGTCTGTACCAGCGCGATCCGAACCGGCCGGTACCAACCCTGCCGTTCAGCACTGCCGTCGTCGATGATCCCGACGGGGACAACGACTCGGTCCAGAATTACCTCGGGAGTGAGGGAGGTGTGCCCGAGAAGATGCCGTTGGCGCCCTTGGGTTGGACCAGCACGCATCTTCACGGCGGGCATTCGGCCTCTGATGCTGACGGTTGGCCGGAGAACATGATACCCGCTGGCGGCCAACAGGTTTCGTTCTATGCCAACACCTACGACAATGTCGACATCGCGCTGGGCAAGGTCGGAGCGCTGCTGTGGTATCACGACCACGCGATGAACGGAACCCGCTGTCACGTGTATTCGGGTCTGGCCGGCGGCTACATCCTGCGCGATCAGGCCGAACGCGACCTGGGTCTGCCAACCACTCCCGAAGAAGGCGAGATCGTGGCGATAATCCAGGACCGCAACATCGACGCCGTGGACGGGCAGATCAGGTTCCTGCACAAGACAACTCCGGATACCGGCGAGTTTTTCGGGCCGCTTACCTTGGTGAACGGAAAGCTGTGGCCACAGCTTTCGCTCCGGCCGGCCACCTACCGGCTGCGACTGCTCAACGGGTCCAATGCCCGTGCCTACCGGCTGCACTTGGTGACTGTCGATCGTTCGTCGACCGGGGACCAACCGCCAGAGGTCAGAGTGCACCACGATGTACTGCGGATCATCGGCTCCGACGGCGGACTGCTGTGGAAGGCGGCCCCGGTCGCCCCGAGGTCGGCACTGACGTTGGCTCCGGCCGAGCGGCTCGATGTGCTGGTCGACCTGTCCGGGTTCGCCCCGGGTACACAGCTGTATTTGATCAACTCCGCGGAGGCACCGTTCGGGGGTGGAAAGGTCCCGACCGCTGCGCAGCTGAACAGCCTGTGGCACAAGGGCGATCGTCCTGGCCGCAATCCGTTTCCGTGGGTGCTGCGCCTCGACGTCGATCCGGACGCCGAGTTGCGCGGCATGGATCAGCCGGCCGGCGCGTTCGACGGCGTCGAGCTCAACGCCGCATTCCGGCGCACGGTGCACGGTCTGACCCCGCACCCGGCCCATGACGCCGCGCCCGAGATTTCAATCGAGGGACACGAGCACCACCTGATCCTGTTGGCCGAAACCGATCCGCCGGGGCACCTCTACGTCCAGGAGCTTGTCGAGGATGCCAACGGCGACATCGCCCTACGGCTGCCCACTGACACCGAAACCAAGAAGTACCGCGTCGACGGGTGGATGGTCGGGGACCAGACATCTTCGGAGACACGGGTTGCGTTTGACGACCACGTCGGCATACGACCCCAACTCGGTCAGTGGCAGGTCTTCCGATTCGTCAACACCACAGGTGACACTCACCCGCTGCACATCCACCAGTCCCAGTTCCAGACGCTGGGGTCCGCGGCAGGTCAGATCGCGTATGCCGACGCCCTGGGCAACAACATTTACGACCCGGCATCCCGGACCGCCACCGCCCCGCTGCTGCCCTTGCCGGAACCGGGTCGCAGCTACGACACTGCGGAAATCACCGGTTGGAAAGACACCATCCGGGTCGACCCGGGCAACGTGGTGAGCGTGGCCATCAGGTTCGACGTCCCAGGCCGCTACGTCTACCACTGCCACGTCCTCGAGCACGAGGACACCCAGATGATGCGGCCGATCGTCGTGACCGTGGTGCCCATGGACGACGGCACACCGATGCAGATGTGAGCTCACCGCCGATCGGTGATCTGACGATCGGCCGGGTTGCACCCGCCCCTCGCAACCACAGACCAGGAATGAGAAAGATGACATGTGATGGGGACCCCCTTGGCTCGGACGCTCGTTGATAGGAGCGTCGGAGAGAGTTCTTTCAGGAGCGCAAGGAGGTCCCGCTGATGACGATGGTAGGCGGTTTTGATGTGCATCGGCAGCAGATCACGTTCGATTATGTGGACAGTGACGGGTTGGTGCGGTCCGGTCAGATCCGGCCGGCCACGCGCAGGACGTTGCGGGCTTGGCTAGCCGGGCATTGCCCGGATGGGGATGCGGATTTCGCGTTGGAGGGGTGTACCGGCTGGCGGTATGTGACCGAGGAATTGGCGGCTGCGGGGGTGTGGGTGCATCTGGGGGATCCGGCCGAGGTCGCGGCATTGCGGGGACCGAAGAAGCGCGCCAAGACCGATCACGCGGATGCCCGGCTGTTGCGTACGTTGTTGTTGGAGGGGCGATTTCCCGAGTCCTGGATCCCGCCCGTGCATGTCCTGGAGATCCGTACCCTGGGCCGGTTGTACTGCACGTTGATGGATGAGCGGCGCGCCTGGCAACAGCGCATCCACGCGCAGTTGTTTCAACAGGGCTGCCCGCCGGTCAAGGCATTGTTGTCGGTGGCAGGTCGCGAGGCATTGGCACAGGCGCAACTGTCGCCGGTGGGACGCCAATACGTGGACACCGCGCTGGGACGCATCGATCAACTCAGTGCCGAGATCGATCCGCTGCGAACCCAATTGGTGAGGTTTGCCATGGCGCAACCGGGCTGTCAGGTGCTGCGGGGCCAGTACGGGGTCGGTTGGCTGTGCGCGGTTATCATGTGGGCCGAAATCGGCGATGCTCGTCGGTTCAGCAGTTCCGATCAACTGGTGCGCTACGCCGGCCTGGATGTCACCGTCTACTCGTCGGATGCCAAACGCAGCCCAGGGCGGCTGTCTCGGCAAGGCGCACCCGAGCTGCGGTGGGCTGCCTTTGAGGCGGCTAAATGTGCGTCCCGGCGCGGGTCTCCGGATAACGCCTACTACCACAAGTTGGCGGTCAAACGTGACGGCCACAACGGCAAGAACCCGACCCTGGCAGTGGAGCGCAAAATCCTGCGTCGCTGCTATCACATGCTGCGTGAACTCGGCGATGCCGCCCTGGCGCCGCCGACGCTCGACGATACGGAGGTGGCCGCTTAAATGCGTTGTACGCGTGCCCTGCCCATACTTCAGCTGATGCCTGCGGCCAGCTCCCGCGAAATTCCTGTCGCCACCACGTTGTTGGGTGGCTTTCCCGGAAAGATTGAGCGGCCGCACCATTTTTGGCAGCCCCTATGTCGGGCATCCCATCCATCATCATGTCGCCGGACCTCGTCCGTGGACCCAGATAAGGCTGGGCGCCGGCACGCCTCAACGTATCTCGTACACCAAACGTTCTCTTATCGGAGGCGTCCATGACTTGAACCAACTGTCGCACTGGCGTTTCCCGGGCCGGCCAACTTTACGGCGGATCCTTGTCGGCCTCGAGGTCGTTCGTCCTCGCTGCGCTGCGGGCGCTCCACCTCGACCCCAACACAGATAAGCGGTCCACCGAATCCGGCGATGTCCCCGGGAACAGGCCAAACAATTGGAAATAAGCAACGGATCCACCTTTACGGGGGACCCCAACACAGATAAGGAATTCGCCATGGCGAACAAGTGGAAGCTCATCAGTGGGGTGCCGGCGGGGTTGACCCCTGACACGATGCTGCTGCTGTCCGACGGATCGGTGCTTGTTCACAACACCAGTGGTGCCGAGTGGTGGCGGCTGACGCCCGACGGCGCGGGTCAGTACGACACCGGCGCGTGGGCCGGCCCCTTCACGATGGCCAACACCAGGCAATTTTTCGCCTCCGGGGTGCTCAGGGACGGCCGCGTGTTCGCGATCGGCGGGGAATACTCCGACGCTGGCAACGACACCCCGCTGGCCGAGATCTTCGATCCGTTGACCAACACGTGGTCGTCCATGAACAAGCCGAGCCCCGGCTTCGATGCGATCAACGGGGACGTGTCCGCCTGCATCCTGGCCGACGGGCGCGTTCTGTGCGGCGGGCTCAGCAGCAACGTATCGGCGATCTGGGATCCCGTGCTCGACACGTGGACGGTAGCGGGAACCGCGTTCGGCACCGCTGCGACGAATAAAGACGAAGGCAGCGACGAGGAGACGTGGACGCTGTTGCCGGACGGCACCGTGCTGACGGTCGACATCTCGTCCCCACCGAAGACCCAGAAATACGATCCCGGCAGTGACACGTGGATTCCGGCGGACTCGTCTCCGGCCACACTGACGCAGCAGCTAGCGCTCATGAGTCTCCAGAACAACGCCACCCCGCCGGTCAGCGTCAACATCAGCGAGATCGGTCCCGCGGTCGTGTTGCCCAACGGGCACCTGTTCGCGATCGGTGCGACGGGGCACACCGCGCTGTACGTACCTCCGGGCAGTCCAACCCAACCAGGGTCGTGGACCGCCGGACCGGACCTCCCGCCCGACACCAGCGGCAACAACTTCAACAGCCCCAACGGCAACATTCAGACGGCGATCGACGCGCCGTGCGTTCTGCTGCCGGGCGGCAAGGTTCTGCTGGTGGCCGGGAACACGGTGGCTGAGAAGAACGCGACCCAATTCTGGTCGAACCCCTCGATCGTGTATGTCTACGACCCCGCGACCAACGCGACGCCGGTAGCGCTGGACAAGCAGCCCGCCAACAACACCACCGACACGTGGCAGACACGGTTTTTGTTGCTGCCGACGGGACAGGTCCTGTTCAGCTCCGAAGAGGCGGGGAAGCTGAGCTTGCTGACTCCCGATGCGGCGCTGGTCGCGCCCGACCCCAGCTGGCGGCCGACGATCACGTCCTTTCCGTCGTCGATGGCGGTCGGGCACCATTACAAGCTGCATGGGACGCAGCTCAACGGCCTCTCCCAAGCGTGTGCGTACGGTGATGACGCCCAGATGGCCACCAACTTCCCGATCGTTCAGCTGACCATGGGCGCCTCCGTCCACTACGTACGCAGCTTCGACTTCTCGACGCTCGGAATAGCCACCGGCCCCGCCGTCCACAGCACGCTGATTGACATTCCGGCGTCGTTGCCCACCGGTGACTATGAGTTGCGCGTGATCGCCAACGGCATTCCGTCCGATCCGGTCACCGTCACCGTTGCAGCGCAACTGCCACAGATCGCGGTTGCTCTTGAGGACGATCTCGACTTCGCCACGGTATGCGCCGGCGCCCGGGCCTATCGGACGCTGACGGTATTCAACGTTGGCAACGCCGACCTGATCGTCGATACGGTATCGAACATCGCTGGGTCTGGTGATTTCACCGTCTTGCCGAATCCCGCGACGCCGTTGACGATCGAGTCGGGCGACGAGGTCGACTTCACCATCGAGTTCACGCCGACAACGTCGGCTGTTGAGACGGCGACGATCCGGATCACCAGCAACGACCCCGTTACGCCGAATCTCGATGTGCACGCCACCGGTATCGGTGGCGCGCCTGCCCTTGAGCTCGCTTTCCCGGATACCGGGCAATTCGGGAAAGTGTGCCTGGGCTCATTCGTCGACCGCGGCCTCGTACTGAACAATCGCGGGCCGTGCGATTTGCAGATCCTGGCAATCAGCTCGTCGTCGCCAGACTTCGTTCCCCCCGGGGTTTTTTCTTATCCTCTCGTCGTTGCCGCCGGCGATTCCATCGAGTTGCCGATTCGCTTCCAGCCAACAACCTTCGGGTCGAAGTCGTCGACGATCTCGGTTCTGAGCAATGACCCGACCGGGCCCAAAACCGTGGTCGTGTCGGGCACAGCGCCGGCGCCGAGGTCGACGCTGATTGTCCCTGATGCTGGAGATTTCGGTGAGGTTCGCCTAGGCAAGTTCACCGACCGGGACCTCGTCATCAACAACCAAGGGCCATGCCAGCTGACCATCACCGGCATTGTCTCGTCCGCGCCGACCTTTGTTCCACCGCAGATAGCCGGCTTGCCGCTGACGGTCGAGGGCGGTGGCTCCGTCGAGGTCCCGATCCGCTTTCAGCCGACACACCGAGGAGCCGCGGCTGCGACACTGACGATCTTCAGCAATGATCCGAGCAGCCCGGCCGTCGTCGGTGTCAGCGGTACCGGCTGGCCGCCCCTGCCGGTGGCGGGCACCGCTCTCGAAGGCTTCCGGCTCAGCAATGACAGTCAACATGTCTTCTTCACCGGCACCGACAAGTTCCTGCACGAGCTAGATATCGCGGCTGGCTCCGTGTGGGCGGACCACGATGTGACCACCTTGGCCAGCGCGGTGCCTCCTATCCCGACCACAGCCCTGGCTGGCTTCCGGCTCAGCGACGACAGCAAGCACGTGTTCTTCATCGGCACCGACGGTGACGTCTATGAGTATTACTTCACCGCCGCCGAAGGCTGGGTCTACAACGACGTAACGGCACTGGCGCGCGCCGTGGCGCCTGTCGCCACCAGCGAACTGACCGGCCACGCACTTGGTGACGACAGCAAGCACGTGTTCTTCATCGGCACCGACGGCCATGTGCACGAGCTCTTCATCGGCTCCAGTGGGCGATGGGCGGACAACGACCTGACCGCTCTCTCCGGCGGAGCGACACCCCGTCTGACCACGACGCTGACCAGCCACCGGCTCGGTGACGACAGTCAGCATGTGTTCTTCATCGGCACCGACGGCCATGTGCACGAGCTCTTCATCGGCTCCGGTGCCGGCGCGAGCTGGGCGGACAATGACCTGACCGCTCTGGCCGGCGCGATGTCACCCAATCCGGCCACGGCGCTGACCAGCTATCGGCTCGGTGACGACAGTCAGCATGTGTTCTTCATCGGGACCGACAATCATGTGCACGAGCTCTTCATCGGCTCCGGTGCCGGCGCGAGCTGGGCGGACAATGACCTGACCGCGATGGCTGGCGCCGTGATAGCTACGCCGGGCACCGCCCTGACCGGGTTCCCGCTCGGCAATGGCAGTCAGCATGTGTTCTTCATCGGCGCCGACAGTCACGTGCACGAGCTCGACATCGGCTCCGGCGGGAGTTGGGCGGACCACGACGTGACCACCCTCGCCAGCGCGGTGCCACCCATCCCCGCCACCGGCCTGACCGGCTACCCGCTGGGCAACGACAGCAAGCATGTGTTCTTCATCGGCGCCGGCCATCACGTCCATGAGCTCTTCTTCACCGCCGGTCCGGGGTGGGTCGACAACGATCTGACGGCGCTGACATAGCGGGTCCACGCCGGCGGCAACGGAGCGCGTTTCGGCCGTGGCGGACCGCCAACTGCGGACAAACTCAACGGAAATCCCTTGGGCGCAGGCGAAAAGGTGGCGCTGAGGGCCCGGTGGCACGCTGCTGGGGAGGTGACCAGATCGTGCGACCCGATTCGCGAATTCTTCCAAAACCGCTGTGGCGCAACGGCGCAACGCAACGGCTTCGTTCTCGGTCCAAAGGTAGCCGGGCATTCCGAAAGCGCACGCACCAAAACCGAACCGGTACAACGCCCTACGTCCGTGGTGGAGTACAGCACTACGCATGGTGTCGCGCTGGACCGGTGGCAACATCTGTCATAGGCGGCGGTGCAGGATCCGCCGACACGCGGTAAGGGGGCACCATGGCGGCCAAGCAGACCGAGAAGGCCGGCGCGCGAGGTGGACGCAGCCCCGCGAAGAAAACAGTGAAGACGGCGCGACCGAAACCAGTGAAACCCGCTGTGCCGGCGCCGAAGTCCGGGGTTCTGCCGCCACGATTCAAGCAGATGGTCGCCGCGGCTGCCGAGGCGATGGTTTCCGACTTGCCGCAGCCAGCTCCCGGCGAAGTCATCAATCTCGGGCCGATCGCCGGGACCGGCACGCCGACCGGCGTGATCGGCGCGGGCGGTACCGACCTTTGCGAGATCGCACCGAGCGGTCAGGTCGCCCTTGCCGGTGACACGTTCGCCGGTCAGGGCGTGGGTATCGGGGAGTGGAGTCGATCGATGGGCCTGCATGTGCGGCCCGGCAGCCTCAACAGCGCCAACATCCAATTCGACTTCGCGTTCGGCAAGAGCAACACCCTGTACGCCGAAACCTGGCCGCATGTCGACGGCGGCAGCCAGCTGCCGGCCGGCACCGTGCAGGTGTACGGGATCGACTACGCGCTGGTGACCCGGACGGCGAACCTCATTCCCTCCGATACGCGCCTTGTGCGCATCAACGCCACGCAGGGGTGCTGGGCCAGCGTACCTGGCTCCTGGCGGGCCGCAGATTGGCAGGGCGGCAACCAAACCCAGATCAGCGGCTACCAGGACGGCGACTGGGTCTACATCATCGCCGACGGGTTCGCCCGCGATCACCAACTCTGGCTGTATCGCTGTCCGGCAACCGCGTTCACCGACCGCAACACCTGGCACGCGTGGGGCATGATCGGCGACGGACCGGATTGGGGCTGGGATCAGGCCCCGACTCCGCTCAACAGTGACCTGTTCGGTGAAGTGAGTCTGCGCCTGATCGAGGGCAAGGCGGTGTTGACGGGATTCAACGCAACAACCCTCTGCGTCGAGGCCCGGGTAGCGGACGACGTGACGCAGGTGGCGGCGCCGTGGACCCCGATGACGACGATCGCGACCCAGGACAGCGTGCCGCAAAACTACGGTGGTTACATCGTTCCCGGCTCCACGCTCGACCAGACGGTCATATTGGTCAGCCAATGGCACACCGCCACCGGTAACCCTTATCGGGTGTTGCAATTCGTCGCCAACCTCAATCGCTGACCACTGTCGCCATGTGCGCGTCGATGGTTGACCGCGTGGTCGACCGCCAGCTGCTCGCTATCGTTCGGGCACTAGAGCGGCAAGCAGCATCTGGAGTAGCCACTGCTGATACTGCGCGGTAGTCCAGTGCCAGTCGTTGGTCAGCATGAGGTAGACGTCGCTGCTGGTCAATGTCCACAGAATCGCAGCGGCGTCTTCAACTGTCTTCGAGTCTTTCAACGGGCCGTTGTCGGCCAGCCATTCGGCCACCGTTGTCATGGAGGTCCGGCGTTGACGCAGATTCAAGTCCGCCCACAGCCCTTCGATTTCAGGTTCGACGGCTGCGGCTGCCTGGACAAGTGCGCTATAGGGCGCCACCCGTGCCAACTGCTTGGTGATGCCAATGCTGAACAGCTGCAACTGTTCTCGTTGATCACTGCATTGACGAACCGCTTCGGGTTCCGGGCGATCGAGAACTGCGATGTCTTCGGCGTCGCCGCCGATGACGTAGTCCATGACCTCCTTCAAGATCCCGCGCTTACTGCCGAAGAGTCGGAAGATGAGGTCATTAGAGACATCTGAAGACTGGGCAATTTCGGCTGTCGTGGTGCGAGCGTAGCCGTTGGCCAGGAACAGTTGTGCTGCCGTGTCCACGATCCGCCGACGGCGCTCGACGGCAACGGCTCGACGTTTGGACGAGTCGTAGCGGCGCGTATTGACAGGTTCGGTCACGGCCGGTAATCATAGCTCCATATTAAGTCTAGTCAGACTAGAACGAATGTGTGGAGGATGCGATGAGCACGTTCTACCGACTGGCATACGCGACGGGCTTCACTCCGTGGGAGCGTGCTGGCGAAGCCGAGACCGGCAAGCTGGCCGAGTTGTTCGACCGAGAGGAGGCCGAGCACGGAGGGCCGGGCAAGGCACTCGATTTAGGCTGTGGCTCAGGAAGATACGCCGCCGAACTGGCAATCAGAGGCTGGGCGGTCACCGGCGTCGAACTCATCCCGCAGGCTATTACGCGGGCGCGGCGCCGCATCGAGGAGCTGGGCCTGTCAGTGCCGATCGTCAAGGCCGATGTCACGCGCCTCGGACCTGACCAGCTCGGCGCTGGATACGATTTCTTCCTTGATGTCGGGTGCTATCACGGCCTCGACCCCGCTCAGCGACTGCGCATGGCGCAGGGCGTCACGTCGTTGGCGGCATCTGGCGCCACCCTGTTGATGTTGGCCTTTTCGCTTGCCGCCTTACCGCGGCCCCTTCCTCGTGGCTCCAATCGGCGTGAGCTCGAAGATGTTTTCGCCGGTTGGGTGGTCACCGACATCGAGCCGGCGTCGACCCAGGGAATGCCGAAACCGCTACGCAAGGCAGCGCCCAATTGGTACCGGCTCCGGTATGCCTCTTAGTGGAGTGATGACGGATCCGCCAAATTGGTGATACCCGCGGTTGTCTCAAGATGCTGTACTCGGGGGCTGGGCACGCCAGGCGGATCGGTGCCCGGCTGCCGCCTTGATCGATATCCTGACTTGTCATCTGCGGCATTTCACCTCCGACTATGCCGACATGACCGGTCAGTAGCACTAGCCCTCCGCCGCGGGTGCACGGTCGTGGATGGCCGATGAGGCACAAACAGATCAAACCCGTTGCCACTAAGTCAATTTCAGCTGTTGATATGGCTATCGAGTGCGCAGTCCGGTGAGCAGCATCTCGACGTAGCGCCGGGCAGCCGGCGGGCCCGGGTGTGCTACGGCTGCATAGGCGATTCCGCACATCAGCGGGATCAGGTCGTCGTCGGTGAGGTCGGCACGGACGGCGCCGGCTTCGCGGGCACGGTCGAGTAACGCGCTGCCGACTGTGCGCAGCCGGGCTTTCAGTTCGGTGGTGTACGGCAATTCGTCGGCGTGGGCCGCGTTGACGGGCGGGAGGGAGGCATCGGTGACCTGAGCCTCAACGACGTGACTTAGGAATTCACCAAAGGCGTGCCCCGGATCGGCAGCTATGAGTGCCTGCTCCCCGTATCCGATAAGTGCCTCCAGGCACGGCGCGGCAACGGCCTCCAGCAGAGCTGTGGTGGTCGGGAAGTGTCGATACACAGTTGCCACTCCAACACCGGCCCGTCTGGCGACGTCGTTGAGCTGCAACGGCACGCCGTCATCGACCAGTTCGCGGGCGACACCAATGATGTGCTCCCGGTTGAATACGGCGTCTTTGCGCCGAGGCGGTTCGGCCACGACCGACAGTGTATATGGATGATTCATCCGTTTCGGGTTACATTTAAACGGATAATTAATCTGATTTAGGAGGGCGTCATGGTTGCCGACGAAGCTGAGGGCGCACATCGCACGGTGCTCGTGACCGGAGGATCCGGTTACCTGGCCAGTTGGACGATTGTTGAGTTACTGCGGCGGGCTTACCGGGTCCGCGCCACCATCCGGCGCTCTACACGTGAGGCCGAGGTACGCGAGATGGTGGCGGGCCAAACAGGCTCGACGGACCGATTGACGTTCTTCGAAGCCGACCCGGTGGCTGACCGCGGCTGGGCCGAGGCCGCCGAGGGCGCCGATTACGTCCTGCACCTGGCATCTCCAATGCCGATCGGGGAATACCGCGGCACCGACCTCATCGGACCGGCCTTGTCGGGCACCCGCCGGGTGCTGGTAGCCGCGCACGCAGCCGGCGTACAACGCGTCGTCGTCACCTCATCTGTCGAAGCGGCGCTGCCTGAAACACCGGGGGCTGTGGCCACCGAGTCACTGTGGACAATCGCTTCGGATTCTCCTGAGTACGAGTACCGGCGGGCCAAAACATTGGCCGAACAAGAGGTCTGGGAATTTGTGCGGGCGCACGGCACCGCAATGGAAGCCACCACTGTATTGCCGGCTTTCATGCAGGGGCCGGTGTTGGGCAGCGATTACTCCGGGTCGGTGAGTGTTATCGCGACGCTGTTGAGCGGTAAGCTGCCTGCGATCCCGCGGGTCGGGTGGGATGTTGTCGACGTTCGCGACATCGCCGATCTGCATATCCGCGCGATGACCTCGCCCAGCGCCGCGTTCGAGCGGTTCATCGGATCCGGAGAGTTCTTGTGGCTCAAGGACTTCGCCGCGATCCTTCGTGACAGCCTCGGGGCGAAGGGGGCGCGGGTGCCGCAGCGGGGTCTACCGGATTTCGTTGTCCGGTTCGGCGCCAGGTTCAACGGTGATCTCAAGGAGATCGCCCCTCGACTGGGCGTGGAGCAGTCAGCGACGTCGGAAAAGGCCGAGCGGCTGCTCGGTTGGAAAGCCCGCTCGGCGGCCACGGCAGTACGGGATGCGGCGGTGTCGCTGCTTGAGCGCAGTCTCGTGTGACGCCTCGACCGTCACGGCACCGACTGAGTACGGCTCTCCTGCGCCCATATTGGCGGCAGTTCCCGGCCAGCTTTGGCAGTGGCGGTGGTTCAGTGGGGCCACACCGGCGAGCAGGCACGTAAGCCGACCATGCGCCGCGGTAGCGTCAGGCTTCCAGTCGCGACTCCTCGAGATCGAGGTCCAGGAGTATGCGGTTGAGCACCTGGTTCGACACCCGACCGTCGCGGCGCATCGCGATCAGCGCGTCCCGCTCGGCCTGCAGGATGAGTCGCACGCTGTCCTGATAGGCCTGCGACCGGTCCTCATATCCGGCGTCCTCGATCTTGCCGAGCCGGGCGGCGAACCGATGAGTGCGGTAGTCGTACATGCTCCGCATCCGTTGGGCGGTATCGGTGCGAAGGAGGTCCTGCGCCGACAGTGCGTCGATCTGGGCCAACGCTGCCTTCGCGGTCACCAGCCGGGCCCTGAACTCCTCGTCGGTATCCGGATCGCTGTCTGCCGCGACGAGCCGCCGCACGAGTGTCGGCAACGTCAACCCCTGCACGACGAGGGTGAAGAAGATGACGGCGAACGTGAGGAACACGATGCGCTCATCTGCTGCGGCGGGCGCCGCGACCATCGGTCGACGAGAACGGTCATCGAGGGCACGCCGAAGAACCACGCCAGCCGGATGAACACCACGGCGGCAGTCACGGTCAAGGCGTACGCAGCCAACGCGCCAGGCGAGTATTCGCCGAGGCCCCCGATGATCGCGCGTAGCTGAAGTCCCGTCAGCACGAACAACGTTGCGTTGATGAGGAAATCGACGATGTCCCACACGAAGTAGCCCTGCAGGCGCGGCCGGGCGTCGAGCACCTCGGGACTGCGGACCGCCATGACGATACCCGCCGCCACCGTGGCCAGCACCGCCGAGGCGCCGACAGCTTGCGCCGGTAGGAATGCCGCGTTCCCGGTGAGCAGCGAGATCGTGACACTGATCTGTGGGTCGCTGATATGGCGGCGCACCCATGCAGACATGAATCCGACCGCGAGGCCGATGGCCACGCCGGTGATCACGCCGAAGACGAATCGCAGGCCGGCCTTCCACGAGCGAGAACGCACCGGCGACGGTGGCCGCGACCGCGACGCGATAGGCGACCAGTGCGGTGGCATCGTTGAACAGCCCCTCGCCCTCGATGCTGCTGACCAGCCGTCGCGGTGCATCAAGACGCTGCATGATCGTCGCTGCGGCGACTGGGTCGGTGGGAGACACGATGGCGCCCAACACGAACGCCGTCGACCAAGCCATTCCGGGAATCAGCGCGTGCGCGGCCCACGCGACGCCGGCCATCGTGACGAGGACCAGCACCACGGCGCTCAATGTCAGATCACGAAAGTTGGACCGGAAGTCGCCGAAGTTGGCGTAGATCGACGACTTGTACAGCAGCGGCGGCAGGAACAGCGCGAGGACGAGGTCGGGTTCGAGCTGGATCTGCGGCAGCCCGGGGATGAATCCGAAGGCCGCGCCGCCGATCACCAGCATGATGGGATACGGCACCGAGAGCCGGCATGCCAGCGCCCCCAATGCCGCGACGGCCAGCAGCAGTCCGGTGACCAGCACCTCAACATGGTTCACGTCATGCAGCATCGTGCACGCGAGGAACCGGCCACCCTCAGAAGCCCTAAATATCACGCACCATGCGATGGACCCTCACCCGCCGGTGATGTCAATCTCGGCTCAGACGGTAGAGGACTCCATGAAGGAGACGACGAATGATCTCTCCCTACGACGCATTGCCGCAGCTGCCCGGATTCACGCTGACCTCGGAATCCATCATTGACGGAGAGACTCTGCCCAACGAACAGGTTGGCGGCATCTTGGGCGCAGGCGGGCAGGACATCTCGCCACAACTGAGTTGGTCCGGCATTCCCGACGTCACACGGGGCTTCACCGTCAGCGTCTTCGACCCAGACGCTCCGACCGCGTCTGGATTCTGGCACTGGGCGGTAGCGAACATTCCCGCCACCGTCACCGACCTCCCCGCCGGCGCCGGCGATGGCAGTAAAGGGAGCCTGCCGGCCACAGCCATCACCCTGCGGAACGACGCGGGGTATGCGCGCTACGTCGGCGCAGCCCCACCTCCGGGTCACGGCCCGCACCGGTACTACGTCGCAGTCCACGCGTTCGGCAACGAGATGCCGGACATATCACCAGATTCCACGCCGGCCTATCTCGGATTTCAGCTCTACGGGTCCGCCATCGCGGGGGCGGTGATTCACGGAATCTTCGAGCGGAACTAGCGGAATTAGCGGTTCACAACACGATCACTGTCCCACCCACCACGACAACACCCCGAGGAGCCAGTCATGAAGATGCGCGCCGCGCGCATGCACGGATATAACCAACCGCTGGAAATCGAAGACGTGCCGGTACCTGACGTCGGCCGCTCCCAGGTCCTCCTCAAGGTCGCCGCCACAGGCATGTGCCGAAGTGATTACCAACTGTTGGACGGCTACTTCCAGGCCGGTCTGCCGATCCCATTCCCGTTCATTCCGGGCCACGAAGTGGCAGGAAGAATCGCCGACATCGGACCCGACGTGCCCAAAGCCACGGCCATCGCACAGGGCGATCTCGTGGTCGTCGATCCGAACTGGGGCGACGGCACGTGCCGGCAATGTCACGAGGGCAATGAACAACTCTGCAGCAATGGACAACTCGTCGGCTTCGGCCCCAACGGCGGCTTCGCCGAATACATGCTTGTCCCCTACGATCACGTGATCAACGTCAGCGGTCAACCCAATCAGCGGCCCGAGTATCTGGCGCCGCTGACCGATGCCGGCGTCACGCCGTACCGCGGGATGAAGAAGTTGCGGGATGCCGGGAAACTGGGTGCGGGACGAACGGTCGTCATCAACGGAATCGGTGGCCTCGGCGGGTACGCGGTTCAGTACGCCCAGCTCCTCGGCGCCGGTGCCACTGTCGTTGCGTTCGCCCGTAGCGACGAAAAGCTCCGTCTTGCAGAAGAATACGGTGCTCACCACACTGTCAACGTTCGCGACAAACCCGTCGCCGATGTGCAAAACGAACTCGCGGACAAGACGGGCCGGCCGACGGTGGATGCGGTTCTCGACTGCGCCGGGTCCGAGGACTCGCTCGGGCTGGCGGCCGCGATTCTCGCGACCGAAGGCGCGCTGTCGCAGGTGGGCCTGATGGGACAGAAGGTCGAACTTCCGGTGTTCCCATTCGTCAGCGGCGAAAAGTCTTACTTCGGTTCGTTCTGGGCGAACCACAACGATCTCCAGGAAGTGCTGGCGCTGGCGAGCGACGGTCTCATCAAGCACCACATCACGACCGTGAAGCTCGACGACATCAACGACGCTCTACAGGCGTTGGGTCGCGGCGACGTCGTGGGCCGCTCGGTCGTGTTGTTCGACTGACCACCAAGTGGCACAGAAGTTCTCAAGTCAGTCCGACAGATTGGAAATCCCGTGAGCGTCCCATATGTCCTCTTCGTCATCACGAATGCCGCCGTGATCGGCCCGCACAATCGGCCCACTGGCTTCTTCTTCCCCGAGGTATCGCATCCGTTCGACGCACTCGATGATGCTGGAATCGCCGTCGAATTCGCCACGCCCCTGGGTGGAAAGCCGCCAGAAGATGGTTTCGACGCCGACGATCCCGCGCAAGTCGCCTTCCGTGGTAGCAAGGCGTACCGCCGCCTCGCCCGCACCCGCAAGCTCTCCGAGGTCGATGTGTTGGATTACGACGCTGTCTTCTTTCCCGGCGGGCTGGGCCCGATGGTGGACATCACCGGGAACCCCGAAGTGCAGTCGGTGGTCATCAACGCGTGGAACGCGGGCATGATCGTCGGCGCCGTATGCCACGGTCCCTCAGCGTTCCTCGGTGTCACACTCGACGACGGGGCGCCGCTGGTGCGTGGCCGCAAACTCACGTCGTTCTCCGCCGCCGAAGAGGAGGGTTACGCCGCTGACGACGTCCCGTTCGATCTCGAAAAGGCACTGCGCGAGGAGGGTGCCCTCTACGAGGCCACCGACCCGTGGCAGCCGAAAGTCGTCGTGGACGGCCGCCTGATCACCGGCCAGAATCCGCAGTCGGGGACGGTCGTCGGTGAGGCCCTGGCCGACGCCATTCGTCACGGAGTGGCAGAGCGATGACGAAACCCGTTGTGGTGGTTGCACGTTGGGAAACGTCCCCCGAGGCACTTGCGACGGTGCTGGCGCTCGTGGCAGAGGTGTCACCGCTGTCGTTGGCCGAGCCGGGCTGCCTTGGCTACGAAGCCCTGCAGAGCCGAGATCAGCCGACCACTATCGTGTTGATCGAGCGATACGCCGATCAAGCCGCACTCGAGGCACACCTGAACTCGCCCCACTATCAGGAACTGGTCGCAGGAAGAGTCCGACCACTCCTGACCAGCCGGCAGGTCGACATCACGACTGGCCTCGCGCCAGCGCTGTAGACGAGCTCGAACGTGCTGAGTACGTCCGCTGTGCGATGGGTATGGCTACTTCTCGTTAGAGTGGCAGTGGATCGAGAACAGCCCCGGGCCAAGCGCGCGGGTTGATCGCTCCACTCGGTCATTTGAACGTGTGTACCGGCCACACGACAGCGTCGTGCGTCGACCTCGAACTATTTCTCAAACGCCCCGCCAAAACGCTGCGATGGGCGCTCGAGCACTACCCGCATGTCCACGACTTGATCAGCTCCGCAAGACACTCGGCGACGACGCCGCAGAACCGTACACCGCCGAAACCGGCTGCTGTGCCGGATCGCCCGCGGGTAAACGTCTGTCCCAGCACACAAGAGGCCACCGAGCATTGATCCCGAGCGTGCTTTCGGGCGGGCCGAACTTCGCCGATTCGGAAGCGAGATCATGTCCCCCAAGCGTGAAATCGCACTGGACCACGTACCGCGATGCTGGTTAGCCGATGTCGGTAGCATGAAGCGGTGTCGTTGCGCCTTACCGATGACACTCTCGTGCGTCTGGCGCCAGGTATGTACGACTGGTGCATGCTGCTCGAGTTTGCCTTCGATGGTCAGCCGTCGGATTCTCATTTGATCGAGGCGGTGCTGGAGCATCCCCGATGGCGGGACGACTGCATGAGCCCATGGACCGGACCGTGTGAAGTGCACGGCCCGTACCGACTGGAAACCGTGACTGTTGAAGGATTTCGGCGGTGTACCGCCGCTGAGGCCTGGGAGGTCCTCATCAATTGGCCAGCCACGGATCTCAATCCGTGGGTCAGGGAGTCACTGCTGTTGTCACGGGAGATTGTCGGGGCATGGGTCGGGCCGCTGGTTGCAAGCGCGGACGAAATCTATCAGCTCGCGGTTCCCCGCGAGGGTAACGAGCATGGGGCCGGATGGGTAGTCGGGGCGCGCGGGTTTCATGAGTTCATCGCGATCGACCGTCAGCACGGCAGACTTACGGTTATCATCGCGACCGATGACTGATGCGGATCGCTGTGACGCGGCGCGGATTGGCCACCGTTGTGCCTCGCATTGCGTTTGAACGGAAACCATGTGACCAAATCCGGTACATCACAGAGACTTCGGTGAGACGTTCTGCTAATGGTACTGTCGGCCAACACCAATGATGTTCGGGTGGGCGCCAAGCTACTGAGTGCGGCCATGTCTCGCTGCCCGCGCGGATTGAAACGCGCCACGTACAGAAGCTGCAGCCACTCGGTCTATGAGTGCCGCGGGCGGTGCCCACGCACGTCGTCCGCGTCGGAATGCCGCGTACGTCGTCATCGTGACCGGATACTGTGGAAGCGCAACGACTCGTGTTCCGGCGGTGCACGGCCAGTTCATTGGCAGCAGGCCGATGCCGTGCCCGGCGCTGACGAGTTCATCGACCAGGCTGGGGTCTTCGATCCGATGTGTGACATGCGGTTGGAACCGCGTCACCTACCGCTGAGGAGGAGCTGGGTGCCTGGATTTAGAGGGTCAGCTGGTTAGGTAGTCGCTGCCTCCCACGTAGATGGTGTCGTCCTCGACGGTGGTATTGACTGCTGCGACTATCGCCGAGGCGAACTGCTCCACCGTGGGTAGTGCTCCGTGGGCTCGGCGTGACTCCACCGCGGTCGGATCGCGGCGCTGCAGGAGCTGAACGATGATGGTGCCATCGATCATGTCGCCGGAGACCACGGTGAAATTGATGTGGGCGCCGTCGAATTCGGCAGACATGGCTCTGAGAGCGTCTTCGCCGGCCCGTTTACTCTCGGCGATGGGCACATAATCGGCGGGGACTGGTTGGGCTCCGTGAAAGTGTGCTTGATGGCTGGTGACGAACACGATCCGGCTGCCGGCAGGCATTACGGTCATTGCCGAACGGGTCAGTCGAACGGGCGCATCACGATTGATGCGCATCGGGTAGTCGGCGGCGGCGCCGAGTTCGAGGCCGCCGGACGCGTTCAGAACCAGGGCGTCGAGGCGTCCGAAGGACCGTTCGACGAGGTCGATGAGATGGGCGCAGTCAACCGGGTTGGATATGTCTGCAGCGGCAATCGATGCTGATCCTCCGGCAGCGATGATCTCATTGGCGATTGCCTCAGCGCGCCTGTGCTTTTCTCGGTAGTTGATGATCACGTGTACATCGGGGCCGGTGAGTTGTCGGGCGACCTCTGCCCCGATACCGCGCGAGGCTCCAGTCACCAGGATGATTCGGCGAGCTACTTGGCCCTGTGGGTCGAAGGTCATAGCAATACTCCGCTCATGAGCGCGTCGGTCAGCCATTGGTGATGACAGCTGACGTCGTCGAGGTGATCGATTTTTCTCATTCGGCTCGATGCTCGAACTGAGCGCGGATCGCTTGCGCGGCTTCGGGATTGTCTGCGGCGAGCTGTTGTAGGTAGGCGACGACGTCACCGACGGTGCATAGGCTTGCGAGGTCTTCGTCGGGGATTTTGACGCCGTATTTGTCCTCGGTCTGGACGGCGATCTCGACCATCGAAAGTGAGTCGATGTCCAGGTCGTCGACGAAGGATTTTTCGATGGTGACTTCCGATGGTTCGATTCCGGTGACTTCCTCGATGATTTCGGCGATGCCGGCAACGAGCACTTCTTCGGTGATGGTCATTGGAGCCCTTCGGTTGGGTTTGCAGGGTCAGTGCTTGGCGGCAGGGGTGTTGCTACGGCCAGTCAGTCCCCGCTTGATGTGGTGTGCTGCGACGCGGGCGAGGAAGCCAGGTGCGATGAGGCGTTGTGGTGGGTCGATGAAGTTGGCCACACGCATCAGTCGTTCGGTGATCATCATGTCGTCGGCCGCGGATTCGAGGATCTTTCGGCGAGTCCATGCGAACGCGCGGAGCGATAGCGGCGAGGAGGATTTATTGCCACGGCCGGACGGTTGTTGTGCGTTCGAGGCCCACACGGGTTTGGTGATCGCAGCGATCGCTGTGTAGAACGCCTGTGGGTCAACGCGACCGGTGCGAGAGAGGTGGGCGCGCAGCGTGGTGCCGTGCAAGGTGGCCATTGTCATGCCTTGACCGTTGATGGGGTCGAGGCTGCACAGTGCGTCGCCGAGGACGAGGAGACCATCCGGGTGGCGTGCCAGCCGGTCGTAGCGCCGCCATGTTCCTCCGGGATAGCGGTATGTCTGTACCTCGGTCAGTGGCTGCGCACTGTGAAGCGCTGGTTGGATGTGTGGGGGGATGAAGTCCCCTGCAAGGGTGAGCATATCGGCGAAATCGGTTGGCGTATGGGTGAGGTCGCTGGCTCGGCCAGCGATCGTCAACGTCCATGTGTTGTTCTCGCAGGCCATGAGGCCGCCACGTTGGGCCTTGCCTTCTGGAAGGACGAGAATCAGACGCTCCCGGAAGCTGTCCTGATCGGGGATCTCGATCTGCTGGCTGTAGTAGCGGCCGTCGGCGGTGAATGTGTGCTCGGCGGGGGGAGGAAAGCCGAGTCGATCCAAGAGCAGCGGAGTGCGGGTGGCGCGTCCAGTGGCGTCAATTATCAGGTCGGTGGAGAGCGTCTCGGAGCTGGTTGAGTCACGGGGGCTGATGGTGACACCGGTGATGCGGTGCGGTTGCGTGGAAAAGAGTTCGCCCACGTCGTGACCGTCGAGGAACGCGACGTTTGGTAGCGCCTCGACGCGTCGGCGGAGGTGGAACTCCAGGAATGGTCGGCTGGCCAGGTAGGTGACCAGGGCCGTCGGATCCGCGGCCGAATGGGTCCGGTTGAAGGTGTAAGGGCCGACGCGGCTGTGGATCCGGTGCATGTCGGGGTCGTCGAGGATCAGCGCACCCGCCTCGACGAGGTCGGCGAGAAACCCGGGGTGTAGTTCTTCCAGGATTTGGGAGCCGCGACTGAGCAGGCTGTGTAGATGGCGTCCCTGCGGTACTCCGCGTCGATCAATAGGACTGTCCGGCAACTGATCTCGCTCGACGACCGTGACGAGAGCAAAGCGCTCAGCGAGCACCGTCGCGGCGACGAGACCGGCGATGCCCGCGCCGAGGACCACGGCGTGATCTCGCAATTTTGCCTCCCCGCGCAGTGCAATCGACGGCACGTCGTTCACAGACTGATAGTCGGTATACGACTATAGGTCGATGAGTATGATCGGGATGGTGAGCGACGTCAAGGTCAGTCGGCGCGAGCGGTATGCCGCGCAAACATGCGAAGCGGTTCTTGGATCAGCCAAGACGTTGTTCGTGTCGAAAGGTTTCGACGCGACGTCGGTTGACGAGATCGCAGACCTCGCACAGGCCAGCAAAGGGGCGGTCTACCACCATTTCCGCGATAAGCAGGCGATCTTTGCCGAGTTATTCCGCGCCAGCCAGGAAGCGGTGACAGCCAAGGTCATCGAAGCGATGCCGACAGCGACTGAAGAGCCGTGGGCGAAGGTGCGAGCCGCAGTCCGTTTGTTCCTGCACGGCTACGTCGCCGACGAGGATGCCCGCGCACTCCTGCGGCAGGTAGTCAGCGTCCTGGGGTGGAATCGCGTGCGCGAACTCAACGAACAGCAGACGCTGCCCTTTTTGCGAGCGACCCTGGAAGGCTTCATCACCAACGGCTACGTCCGCCCAGTGCCCGTCGAGGCCACTGTCGAACTCTTCTTCAGCATGTTCTACAACGCAGTTCTATTCATCACCGACGCCGACGACCCTGACATGGCCTCAGATGAGGTCGAAACGGTCATCCTGTGCGCACTCGAAGGACTTCGACCCATAGCGAAAGCGTCCGCGTAGATCTGGCGCTGCACAGAACCGAGGCGCATCGCCTGTGCTGCTGGCGATGAATTGGCGGAGGCCGTCGACCAGGAGTCGGGGTTCTTCGGCGGCGGGGAAGTGTCCGCCGCGTGGCATGTCAGTCCAGGCGACGATGTTGTGCGAGTGTTCGAAGAGGCTGCGTGGCGGGTCTAGTGGCCGGCGCGCGCGGTTGCCCAGCGTGCGATGCTCTGTGCATACAGTGGTGTCTCGATGCGGCAGTGCTTTCCCGACGCATCCTGTCGGGCGGCGGCGGCTTCGGCGAAAGTCTGACCGTTGGCGGCGATGAATTTCAGGAAGTCCTCCGTGGGGTGCGAGGTAACCGCATTGGTGTAACGGCAGCGGTTTCCGTTGAGCTGTTCCATGCGGAGTTCCCAGATGACCTGAGTGGTCGTCCAGCCCGCGGGGGTCAGGATGTCGGAGATGGAAACCATCTTGCAGTAGTGGGGTTCGCTGACCTCGTATCGGTATTGCTGAATGACCAAGCCGGTGCCGATCATCTCGACGTTGATAGACATGGGGGTGCCGTCGTCGTCGACGGTGTAGCCGGCGGCCTTGTGGTCTCCTGGCGCGCAGCGCTGATACTCGTGCGTTGGAAGCGTTTTGAGCCATTCAGCGATGTTGATCAGCTCGAACGGCGCTTCCACTTCAGCAGTGATGACGGCTTGAGAGAGGATGAGATCCTCACGGACGGCAATGCTCACGGGTCGTACCTTTCGCCACGTGACGACGATGAGTTCGTGCGTCGAGGTTGTCGAAACATGCTGAATTGCTTTAACAGCATCTCGATCTCGCCGGTGGGCGAACAATGAAGCTTCCAAGACAAGCGGGGTAGTGCTAGCCCCCAATCTGCAAATGAGAATAGTCGCTCAATCCAACGGCTCAGCCATTCCTCGTGTGCATGCCCTAGCTAAATCGGTTGAGTCACGTGATGTGGACACCCGATTCAGCCTGGACTGCCGCCGGTCGCCCGGCGTAGCGATCCCGGAACGGCTTACTCGCGGCGGGACCCGCCGTGAACACGAAGTCCGGACCATCGACCCGGCGACCGGTAGCGCGGTCCACCAGGACGGGTTCGGCTTCCACCCCAGTTTCGGCGTCGACCAACACCATGCTGCGCGTTTCTGGCGCCAGTCGAGCGTTGCCCCACGCAGCCAACGCGACGATCACCGGGCGCAGCGAACGGCCGAGTTCGGTCAGAACATATTCGTACCGAACAGGTTTGGACTGATAGGGACGTCGCTGGAAGATGCCGGCCTCGACCAGACGCTTCAACCGCCCGGCCAACAGGCTCGATGACACTCCGAGATTCTCCTGGAACTGGTCGTAGCGCGTGTAGCCGTCGAACGCGTCGTGCAGGATCAGCAGCGTCCACCAGTCCCCGACCAAGCCCAGCGTCGCCGACAGCGGGCATTCGCGGTCCTCGGGACGGATCTTCTCAACCATGCGATCACCTTGACTTCTAAATCAGAAGTAACTAACTTCAATTTCAGAAGTAACTATCCTAGCGGAAGGTTCCCATGACCACGAACGCATCACCAACGGAGCTGCCCGACGTCATATCGACGTACCTGGCGGCCTCCCAGCGACGCGATATAGACGCGATCGTCGCATGCTTCGGTGACGACGCCACCGTGCTCGACGAGGGCAGACAGCGGCACGGTCTGGCCGAGATCCGCCGCTGGCGCGACGACGTCGACACCACCTACGAGTACACGTCCACGCTCACTCGGTGGTCCGCAACAGGAGTCACCGGCGGCGGCCAGGGCTACGACGTGACCCTGCACCTGCAGGGCAACTTTCCCGGCGGCGAGGTTGACCTGGTGAACAGTTTCACCATCCGCGACGACCATATCGCCGACCTCCGCATCGTGCCGGCGACATCATGACCACACCGCTGAGGTCCCGTCTCGGCAGGTTCGGAGCCTGGTTACATCCCGGCTACGGCGACGCGGCTCGCACCGAGTTCGCCGTTGAAGCAGAGGAATTGGGCTATCCGACGGTATGGCTGGGACTGGGTACGGCATCCGTCGCCGACCTCACGTTCGCCGAGAGGATCCTCGGAGCAACCGAGTCGATCATCGTGGCCACTGCCATCGTGAACATGTGGACCAACGACGCCGCCACGGTCGCCGCGTCCTATCGCAGGCTCACCGCGGCCTACGGAGAACGGTTCCTGCTCGGCGTCGGCATCGGACACCCGGAAGCGGTCGCGACGTATCGCACGCCCTACGCCACGATGGTCGACTACCTCGATCAACTCGACGCCGCGGGCGTTCCGGTCGATGGACGGATCCTGGCAGCGCTCGGGCCCCGAGCCCTAACGCTGGCCGCAGCCCGGACATTGGGCACTCACCCGTATCTGGTAGTGCCCGAACACACCCGGGAGGCACGCGCGATACTCGGCCCCGATGTCGTGATCGCTCCCGAACAAACCGTGGTCGTCGACCCCGATCCGGGCGCGGCGCGAAAGATCGCCCGGGCCTTCGTAACCGATCCGTACCTCACCTTGAGCAATTACACGAACAACCTGCGGCGCTTCGGCTACACCGACGCCGATCTCGACGGTCAGGGCAGTGATCGCCTCATCGATGACCTGGTGCCGCACGGCAACGCTGAGGTCGTCGCCGCGCGGCTGCAGGCGCACCTGGCCGCAGGCGCCGATCACGTGGGGGTGCAGATCCTGACCGCGGGTGGCGCCAGCCCGATGCCTGGTTACCGCGCTCTGGCGGCGGAACTGTTCAACTGAATGCCGGAGTGTCGGCGTTGGTCCACCGGGCCCCGCCCGACCTCTCCGCCACGCCGAGATGCCGTGTCAGCGTGGCCGATTGCCCACTGGTCAGCTACGAAGGATCAGCGCTGATCCCTGCCCACCGCCGCCGCACAGGGCCGCCGCTCCGGTTCCGCCGCCGCGGCGCTGCAGTTCCAACGCCAGATGCAGGACGATTCGTGCGCCGGACATGCCCAGCGGGTGCCCGATCGAGATGGCTCCTCCGTTGACGTTGACCTTCTCCGGATCGAGCCCGAGTGCGCGGGTCGATTCGATGCCCACCGCGGCGAAGGCTTCGTTGATCTCCACCAGATCCAGTGCTGCCGGGTCGATTCCGTCGAGCGCGCACGCCGCGGAGATCGCGTTGGCGGGTTGCAGTTGCAGCGTCGAGTCCGGACCGGCGACAACACCGTGCGCGCCGATCTCCGCGATCCAGGTCAGACCGAGCTCGGTTGCCTTGGCCTTGCTCATCACGACCACCGCCGCCGCACCGTCGTTCATGGTCGAAGCATTGCCCGCGGTGACGGTGCCGTCGGGTATGAACGCCGGTCGCAATCGCGCCAGCGAATCGGCGGTGGTGTCGCCGCGGATTCCCTCATCCTGCGTGACCTGAACCGGATCACCCTTGCGCTGCGGGATCGCAACGGGCACAACCTCGTCGTCGAAGATACCGTTCTTCCAGGCCGCCGCGGCGCGCTGCTGCGACATGGCCGCGAACTCGTCTTGCTCAGCGCGCGTCAAAGCGTTGACGCTGTCGGTGAGAGCACCCATCGCCTGGTCGGTGAACACATCTCGCAACCCGTCGACGGCAACGTGGTCGCGCAGCGTCGCGTCGCCGTATTTGATGCCGGTACGCGAGTTTTCGAGCAAATGGGGTGCCTGCGACATGGACTCCTGACCACCGGCGACGATGACATCGAACGCACCTGCACGGATGAGCTGATCGGCCAGTGCAATGGCGTCCAAGCCGGACAGGCACACCTTGTTGACCGTCAGGGCAGGCACCGTCATCGGGATGCCGCCGGCGACCGCAGCCTGTCGGGCAGGGATTTGGCCCGCGCCCGCAGTCAGCACCTGGCCCATGATCACGTACTGCACCTGCGACCCGGAGATGCCCGCCTTGGCGAGCGCTGCGGCGATGGCGACGCCGCCGAGTTCCGCACCCGACAGGCTCGACATCGACCCCATGAATTTGCCAACAGGTGTGCGGGCGCCGGCGACCAGAACGGAAGTGGTTTCGGTGGCCATCACAGCTGCACCTCCAGCTCGGCGCCGGTCGCGGCGATCACGTCGGCAACGGTGACGCCGGGAGCGAGTTCGCGTAATAGCAGGGTGCCGTCTCCGGGCACATCGATGACGCCGAGATTGGTGATGATGCGGTCGACGACGCCTTGTCCGGTCAGCGGCAGTGTGCACGCGTCGAGGATCTTCGGTGCGCCGCTACGGTCGGTGTGTTCCATCACGACGATGACCCGCGCCGCGCCGTGGACCAAATCCATTGCGCCGCCCATGCCTTTGACCATCTTGCCCGGCACCATCCAGTTCGCCAGATCGCCGTTGCGAGACACCTGCATGGCGCCGAGCACGGCGGTGTCGATGTGGCCACCGCGGATCATCCCGAACGAGGTCGCCGAGTCGAAAAAGGCCGCACCGGCGTTGACGGTGACGGTCTCCTTGCCCGCGTTGATGAGGTCGGCGTCGACGCTGTCCTCGTCCGGGTATCCGCCGGTGCCCAGAATTCCGTTCTCCGAGTGCAGGATCACCCGAACCCCGGCGCCGAGATAGCTGGGAATCAGGGTCGGTAACCCGATGCCGAGGTTGACGTACTGCCCGTCGACCATCTCGGCGGCCGCGCGGGCGGCGATCTGGTTGCGGGTCCAGCCGGTTGCGAGTGTCGCAGTCATCGTCAGGCTCCTTCAACGGTACGGACAGTGCGCTTCTCGATGCGCTTGTCCTGCGGTCCGGTGTGTACGACACGCTGGACGAAGACACCCGGGAGATGCACCTGCCCCGGATCGATCGCGCCGGGCTCGACGAGTTCCTCGACCTGGGCGATCGTGACGCGCCCCGCCATCGCCGCGAGCGGGTTGAAGTTCATCGCGGTCTTCTCGAACACGAGGTTGCCGTCGGTGTCGCCGAGTCGGGCGTGTACGAGGGCGAAGTCGGCGTTGATGGCCTCCTCCAGCACGTAGCGCTTATCTCCGAATACGCGAGTCTCCTTGGGAGGCGACGCAATTGCCACCGATCCGTCGGCCGCGTACCGCCATGGCATACCGCCGTCGGCAACAGGGGTGCCGACGCCTGCGGGGGTGAAGAACGCGGGAATCCCGGTACCGCCGGCCCGAAGCCGCTCAGCCAGTGTGCCCTGCGGAGTCAACTCGACTTCCAGTTCGCCGGCCAGGTATTGCCTGGCGAATTCCTTGTTCTCCCCGACATAGGAAGCCGTGACCCGACGGATGCGGCCCAGTGACAGCAGGACTCCCAGCCCGTGGTCGTCGACGCCGCAATTGTTCGAGAACACTTCGAGGTCGGTGGTCGTCGAGTCGGCGATGGCATCGATGAGCGCATCCGGGATACCGCACAAACCGAATCCGCCGACCGCGAGGGTCGCCCCCGTCGTGATGTCGGCGACCGCCTCCGCGGCGCTGCCGTAGACCTTCGATGGCATCGATGCCCTTCCTTTCCGACCACTGGACAGACGCGGCCCGTTGTGCTGCTGATACTGCTTCTCCCCAGGTCCAGGGGGCAAGCAGTCTCAGAAAGTTCGCCGACATTGCTCGGATGATGACCGCTAGACCAACATGCGTCCACTCTGTGAACGCATACAATCGCCGGATGGAAGACAAGGGAACGCAGGTGCTGGCGCGCGCCGCGGCGCTGTTGCGCGCCATCGGCGGCGGTGAGTCGGCAGGGATGTCGACGACGGCGATCGCCCGCGCCGCTGCCTTGCCCCGACCCACCGCGCACCGTCTCCTCACGGCACTCAGTGCGGAGGGCCTGGTCGATCGCGATTCGGCCACCGGACTGTGGTCGTTGGGGCCCGAGCTCTATCTCCTCGGTGCGGGCGCCGCCCAGCGCTACGACATCACCGACCAGTCCCGCGACGTCATCGAACGCCTGGCCCGGGAAACCGGCGAGAGCGCATTCCTGTCGGCCCGCCGCGGTGACGAAACCGTATGCATGCTCAGCAGAGAAGGCAGCTTCCCGCTCCGATCCCACGTCCTCCACGAGGGCATTCGCTTCCCGCTCGGAGTCGCCTCTGCCGGGTTGGCGATCCTCAGTCACCTGCCCGACCGCGACATCGACGACTATTTCGCCCGGTCCGACCTCGAACCCCGCTGGACCACAAGCCATTCCGAAGCCGCCATCCGCGAACGGATCGCCGCCACCCGGACCACCGGCTACGCCGTCAATCCGGGCCTTCTCGTCGAGGGCAGCTGGGGGATGGGCGCTGCGGTCTTCGACCGAAACGGTCGCCCTGCGTGGGCGCTGAGCCTCACCGGTGTCGAGACCCGGTTCCGTGCTGACCGCCGAGCGGACATGGGTGTTCTGCTCCTTGAGCTGGCGCACGAGCTGACGCTGCGGCTTCGGAGATGATCGGGCGCCCCGAGAGGCGAATCGGTCTTCGCCTGCCATCACGGCGCTGTCGACGTGGAGCAACATCGGCGACTGGCGCTGGTGGCTGCCGGGGCGCCATCCGGCTCCTTGCCGCAACCAACAGGGGCAACTCGCCTCGATTTCTCGCGTCGAGTCGCTGAGGACACTCACTCCGCGGTGAAGATGCGGGTGAGCTGTCGATCGATTACGTCGACTGCTTCCTCTGCTGTCCACTGGCCAAGCAAGACCTGGGCTTGCAGTCCTTCGGCTCCGGCGATGAGGAACGCGCCTTCGGCGGCGGCGTCGATGTGTTGCGGTGCTTCGCCGAGTTCCTTTGCGCGAGTGATCAGGTCGGCCATCAGATTTGCAAGCTCCGGCGGTGCAACGCGGGCGACCGCGGCAAGGGCTGGTTCGACAAGAAAGCGGACGAAGTAGGCCGCGTAAACCACATGCCGATCGTGGCGTTGCTCGTCGAGTGGGAGCATCTCGAGCAACACGGCGCGCACAATCGCGCGCGTGCTTGGTGCCTCGCCCAGGCCGGCCATCCGGTCTGTGGCCTGTTTCTCGGCCTCGGCATTCAAGATTTCCAGCGCACCGAGCAACAACTGGTCCCTTGTGCCGAAGTAGTACTGCAGCAGCCGGGGGGAGACTCCCGCCTCGGCGGCCGCTCGTCGCAATGTGACCTGCTCCAGTCCGCCGCGGACGGCCAAACGCCAGACGGCCTCGGCGATTTGGCGGCGCCGTTCGTCATGATCCACCTGTCGCGGCATCTGCTCCCCGTCATTTCGGCGTGCATTGTGGTGCGATCGTAACAAAACGTGTTATGGTGCGATCGAACCACAACGTTGACGCGGCGAGGGAAGGGGAGTCGGTGGGTAACGTCTTCACGTTGATCGGAGGCATGGTTCTGTTGGTGTTGGGGATTCAGGGCGCGATACGCCTACTGGTCGACCATGACAACGCGGGCCTGATGAGTTGGCTGCCAGGCGGATTCGCGGCACGACTGCTCGGGTACCTGCTCATTGCGACGGTGGGAGTGGTGCTCGCTCGTTCGGGTAAGCGACGGTCGGATCGGTCCGAGGCAGACTGACGATGCTGCTGACCGAAGAACATCGACGGACGTGTCTATGCAGTTATTGAGTGCCACTGGCATTTTCGGGCGGCAAGTGAGATGAGGTCGGCAAACTGCCTCACCGACCAGTCAACCGCTGCGTCGAGAGGCGTGTTCACGTTGGCGTCTCTGTAGGGCGCGTAGTGTGCGGGCATATGGTCGACACACCGCCTCGCCAAGCTGTGTATCCCAATCTCCGATATGTGGATCCTACTTCTGCGATTGAGTTCCTTTCTGGTGCATTCGGATTCGAACTGCACTTCAAAACAGAAGCCGACGACGGTTCTGTGGAGCATGCGCAACTCCGCGTGGGCGCTGATCTGATCTTCCTTGGTCGAGAGCATGGCGGAAACCCATACGGCATGCATAGCCCGCTGATACTGCACGGCACCACGCACGCACTGTGCGTTTGGGTGGCGGACCACGCACTCGACGAACATCAGTCCCGCGCCGAGGCAGCTGGTGCCACGATCTTGAACCCAGTACACGATTCGCTGGCGGGAGTCAGGGAGTACACGTGCGCCGATTTAGAAGGGCACGTCTGGACGTTCAGCAGCTACGCGGGCGAATGACTGGAGACCGGGTGGCGCGCCGGTGCCACCGACCCTTGCCGCCGTTGGCTCCGGACCTTAGCCGATGCGTAATTGGCTGTTTGCCGGTGCTTTTCGCTGCGGGATCGCCTGTGCGATGGATTTTGCTGGGTAGCTCTAGCTGAACAGAAATTTCACTGCTACGACGGTTCGATAGTTCCGAGAGGCGCCGGGTCCAATTCCGTTCGGCGGGGCCGATGAGGGATCAGTCGTAGGAATCGAACCGGTTCGTGAGACACACGTGGCCGAGTAAGCGCTGTATGGAGTTCTGCCGGAAACACTGCGAGAAGCACGTATCAGACCGACAACGTCCACCTGTCAGTATCGGTGTGTGACGACACCGTGCGATAAGGGCGTGCCGCGCGCCAGTGCTCGGATCTCGTGGCCCGTGATGATCCCGCTGCTTGTGGGGATCCTCGCGCAGAGTCTCGCAGTGAGCATGATCAACACCGCCCTGCCGAAACTCGCCCATGATCTCCAGATCGCCCCGGCGGATCAGTCGTGGGTCGTCAACATCTATCCCCTCGCCGTGGCAGCTGCGATCGTGCCGGCCGCGCGGTGGGGCGACCGCTCCGGACGCCGCCGCGCTCTGGTCGCAGGCATGACTGTCTTCGCGCTGCTCAGCGCAGTGGCCCCGATGCTGCCTGCCCCTGGACTGCTCGCGGCGCGACTCGGCCTCGGCATCGCCGGCGCGCTGATCCTGGCAAACGTGGTGTCCACGATCGGCGCTGTTTTCACCGGTCATGCCAGAACGATGGCGAACGGCCTCTGGGTCGCCGTGTTCGGTGCCGCCAACACCATCGGCCCGCTCGTCGGCGGCTACCTCACCGATCGCTGGGGCTGGCAGTGGGTGTTCTGGATCTGTGTACCGATCGCTGCCATTGGCGCGCTTCTCACCCGCGTGGCGGTGCCGAACACGCGGGCCCAGGTGATGCCGGCGTGGCATCCGGGGTGGGTCATGGTCGCGGCGCTCGGGCTCGGCGTGACGGTGTACGGCGTGCAACGCCTGCCGTTCGCGCCGGCCGTCGGCGCCGCCGTTGGTCTGGCAGGCGCGGGCGTCTTGACCGTGTTCCTGTGGGCCCAGCGGCGGCTGCGGGATCCACTGCTGCGGGTGGACCTGTTCGGAGACCGGGGCTTCTCGGCAGGAGTTGCGACGATCGTCGTCTCGGCCGGAGCCACTCTCGGGGCGATCTATCTGACCAGCCTGCATCTGCAGAACGATCGGGGGTGGTCGGCGTCAGCGACCGGCCTCGTGCTGCTCTGGCAGGCGATCGCCACCATGGCCGGCGGCATCGTGGCACCTGCGCTGGCCCGGATCGACCGCCGCGGCCTGGTCCTACCGGCGGCGCTGCTGCTGCAGGCCTCCGGCCTTGCCTGGGCGGCAAGGGATCCGGCGGCGATCGGGCCGGCCCTGCTGTTGATCGGCGCGGGCTTCGGCGTGATCGGCACGCTCGGCACCACGGCGCTGTTCGTTGCGGCTCCCGTCGACGCGGTATCCCAGGTGGGCGTGGTGCAGGAGGTGGCCTTCGCGCTCGGCTCCGGGTTCGGCATCGCGGTGCTGGCGGCGCTCGCGGCACCGTCGGGCTACTCCGGTTCGCTGGTCGCGGCCGCTGTGGGGGTGACGCTGACGGCCGCGGCCGTCGCCTGGATCGGAAATCCTCTGGCCCCAGCCTCCGGAACCTGACTCACCTCTGCGGTGTGACCTCAGATCCCTTTGTGCCAGAGGGTCTTTGGCAGGTGGAAACGCCGGCTACTGATGTCTGCGGTAGCGGCGCCGAGCCCGGCGTGCGGTCCCGGCCTGGCTGCCGCGGTTACGCCCGTGGGAATCGTCACGTCGATGAGTCGGCTGCATGTGCGGCCCTCACCGAGAGCGGTGCACTGGTGCATAACCAGCAAACGAAATCCCAATCGTCGACCGGGCGGGCGCAAGCCGCTGGACGTCGAATGTGTGCCGTGGTTTTGCCAGATCTAGAAAGTTCCAATACAGTGCACGGCTGACTGCTACAACCCCGTAGTACCAGGTGACGTGGCATAGGTCACACCATGGCGACCGGAGCAACGGTTGCGGCGGGTGTGATGTGCGTGCGGCGAACTCATTCCAGCGCCGCCGCGGCCGTAATGCGCGCAGCAAATTTCATCAGTGCGCGTCTGGTGTGGTCGGCGTTTGGTCGCCGCATGCCAGTGCGCAGCTCGGCCCTGTCTTTCGACGCCCAGAGGCGGTTGGGAGGGCGTGTCTGTGTCGGCCCACGGATCCACAAGTTCAGAAAAGAGAGCACGACCTTGCCGAAAGCGGACCGACTGGCCGAGGCCCTCGGAAAACACAAACAAGTGAAGAAGATCATCACCGCGGTTCTCGTCGCCACCGGCGTCGGCGGTGCGACCACCTTGGCTTCTTCTCCCCCGATGCACCGGGATACCCCGGTCGCGGTTGAGCAGCGGCCTGCCGACGGCACAGTCACCAAAGTGGCCGCAGTCATCACCCGCAGACCGGTGGTCGTGACCAAGGACTCCAGCCCGCAGGACATCGTCAAAGCCATCGTGAGCCAGGGCCAGGCCGCCAGGCTGAGCGAAGAGCAGATCAAGGCCGTCATCGCCACGGCAAAAATCGAGTCCACGTTCCGTCCGACCGCGTCCGGCGGTGTGCAGGCCTACGGCAGCCAGGGGGCGGCGGCTGACGAGGTTGTCGGCCTGTTCCAAGAGAAAGCCAGTTTCGGCACCGTCGCCGAACGCCAGGACCCCAATAAGGCGATTGCCAGGTTCATCGCCCGGTTTACGGAGGCGTTCAGGAAATACGGTGTTGGCAGCGACAGTGTGTTGGCGGCCACGCTCGCGCAGAACCCGCAATTGCTCAAATACCGCGGCGGGGTGGGAACCGACTACTACAACACGGTCAAAGCAGCGATGAGCGCGGCTTCCGACCTGTACAGCCAGGCTGTCGGCGCCACTCTGCAACCGGTCACATAGCTGCGTCCCCAGTTGGGTTCGCACCGGTAATCGCGGTCCATGCGGCATCCTTGGCAGGTGACGGTCGACGCGATTCTCGAATCCATCCCACCGCTGGCGGTGTACCTGGTCATCGGCTTGGTCATCGGCCTGGAGAGCCTGGGCATCCCGTTGCCGGGCGAAATCGCATTGGTGAGCGCGGCGCTGCTGGCCTCCCGACACAATCTCGACATCAGCCCGGTGTGGGTGGGGGCGGCCGCCACAATTGGGGCCATCGTCGGCGACTCCATCGGGTACTCGATCGGCCGCCGCTACGGCATGGGGCTGTTCGAGCGGCTTGGCAAACGGTTCCCGAAACATTTCGGACCCGGCCATGTCGCACTGGCCAAGAAACTCTTCGCCCGGTGGGGTGCGTGGGCGGTGTTCTTCGGACGCTTCATCGCGCTGCTGCGGATTCTGGCCGGCCCATTGGCCGGCGCACTGCGCATGCGCTACGGCCACTTCCTGGCCGCGAACGCATCCGGCGCCATCTGCTGGGCAGGCGGCACCACCGCGGTGGTCTACTACCTCGGCCTGGCTGCCGAGAAATGGCTGGCGCGATTCTCCTGGGTGGCACTGGTTGTCGCGATCGTCGCCGGTATCGGGTTGACGCTGCTGCTCAAGGAGCGCACTCGAAACCTCATCGCCGAGCTCGAGGACGAACACGACTGGGAAACCCTGCGCCGGCACGACTGAATCTAGGCCGCTGTTTCATGATCGGCGCGTCAGTCTCGAGTCATGCCCCGACCGTCGCAGCCCAATGCGGCGAAGCTGTTGCCGGCCAGTCGATTTCGCACTCACGGCTCGCGCCCACCGGGTCTGGTACGGCTCGACCGGGTATCAGGCAGCCGACCAATTGCCATGATGTGCCTCCGCGACACGCACGCGCAGTGGCTGATGAACAGCGGCTGTGGAGGAAGAATGAGACGGGCCGTGAGCGCATCGACGCCTCGCCTCGATCACATGAAAGCATGAAAAGGAGTGCCGTTATGGCAGCGAAAGAGACCTTTACGGGCGCGGGGACAGCGAAGCCCGCCGCCCGTCGCGCACCTTCGAAGAGGACTGTGGCGCAGGAGAACAAGCCGGCGAGGACGAAGAAGCCGCCCGCCGGCAGGGCGACGGCGAAGGCCAAATTGCCAAGCTTGACCCACGAGATGATTGCCGAACGCGCGTACCACATCTCACGTTCGGAAGTACGTGGGACAGATGAGGAGAATTGGTACCGGGCAGAGGCGGAGCTGCGACAGGGCTCGTAGCCGGTCACCGTAGTACGCCCGGGTATCGGAAACCCTTGCGCAACATGGGATCGGCGGTATAGCGGCTCGACGTTTGATGTGACGCGCGCCGGGCAATCCCCAGCCATGAGCAGTCATCCCACGTTCGGCGTGGAAGAGGAGTTTCTCCTCGTGGATGGGCGACACGGCTACCCTGCTGCCCGCAATAAAGCAGTCGCTCACTATGCGGCCAAACATGGTGTCGAGTTGCAGCTCGAACTCACCAGCTGTCAGGTCGAGACCACGACCGACGTGGTCAATAGCAGCGCTGAGTTGCGTGCCGAGCTCAGCCGGCTGCGGCGCATTGCAGCCGAGGCGGCGGAGGCTCATCACACGCGGCTGTTGGCCGTCGCGCTGCCACCGACGGTGCCGCACGCGTTCCCGGTCACCAGCACCCCGCGCTACCGCCGGATTGCCGATCGGTTCGGCATCATCGCTCACGAGCAGGGCATCTGCGGCTGCCATGTGCACGTCGCGGTGCCCAGCCGCGCGGCCGCCATCGACGTCAGTAACCGAATCCGACCCATGCTGCACCTATTGCTGGCCCTGGCCGCGAACTCGGCGATCTACCGCAACACCGACACCGGGTACGCGAGTTTCCGCAGCATGCTGTGGGCCCGCTGGCCGAGCTCTGGACCGCCGCCATACTTCGAGTCGGTCGAGCAGTACGACGCCGCGGTCCATGCTCTGCTCGAGTCGGGCGCCGCGCTCGACTACGGCATGGTCTATTGGGATGTGCGGCCGTCGGCCCGGTTTCCAACCATCGAGGTGCGGGTGGCCGACGTGCCCGCCACGGTGGCCGAGACCGTGTTGCTGGCTACGCTCATCCGGGCCTGTGTGATGACGGCGCTGCAGGCCCGGGATGATGGGGATCGTGCCCTGCGGCCCACGGATTGGGCCTTACGCGCCGCTCACTGGAGAGCGGCGCACGATGGGCTCGGCGGCCAGGCGATCGATCTGATGGCCGGTTATTCATTGGCATCGACGCGGCTGCTGGTAGCGGGGCTGATCGAACATGTGCGGCCGGCTCTCGAAGAGCTGGGTGACTACGACATGGTTCGCGACGAGTTGGCGCGAATCGCGCAGGTGGGCAATGGTGCGATGCGGCAGCGCCGCGTGTGGCGCCGTCGGGAACAGGTCGACGACGTCATAGCCGAATTGGCATCAGCGACAACAACGTTCGAATGAGCAGCCGACGCCCTCACGGGGAGTCGGTGAAGCAATACGAGTCGCTCGACGCGTCGCCGCCTTGGAGCCGGGTCTGGTGGATCCTGTGGCCGCGGAATTCGTCGCCGTGCGGAAAGAACGCGGTATCGGCGACCAGACCGCCGGTAGAGACGTCGGCGTCGAGTTTGGCCATCCACGCCCCGACGCCCTCGGGGTAGAAGATGCCATCCCAGGCTCCGTAGAGCGAGTTCGTGACATAGACCCGACGGCCGTCGCGGCTGATCTCCACCATCTGCGGTCCGCCGCTGAGCCGCAGATCCGGTGCGGCCGGGTGCGGCTCGTGCCGCACCACCCCGCCGAGCCGTACCGATGCCGTCTCCCTGGGATGGAACGGGTCGCTGACGTCGTACTGCTTGAGTTCACCTGTGCCAAAGCAAGATACGTACAGCCAGTGATCATCGACCGACAGATCGATATCGCTGACGAGCGGCGGCGCCGCACCGAACGGTTTCAGCGCCGGCGGTAGGTCGTCGGGATCGGCGGGTTCAGCGGGGATGGTGATCACCTTGTCGACCGACCACCGATCACCGTCCTGGTGCCACAGCCACACCGAGGCCGACAGATCCTCCACGCTGATCACCACTCCGACGAAGCCGAACGCCTTGGACGGGTCGTGGGCCGGACGCAGCTCGAGCACCATCTGGTGCTCGTCACCGAGGTCGACGCGCTGAGTCAGTTTCCGCTCGGACATGCTCCAGAAGTTCACGTGGTGCCCGAATTTGCGGCCGAGCAGGTCTTCGGGGTTGAGCCCGTTCTCGATGATCGATATCGGCCCCCACTCAGACGTCACCAGCGTGTCGTACTGCAGGTGCCACCAGACGTCGTACGCCAGCGACTGCGATCCGCGGTCCAGTTCCCACTGCCCGATCACCTCGAAGGTGTCGTGGTCGATCAGCGCGATGCCGCCGGGACCGTCGTCGCCGTTCGCTCCACCCAACGCCGACATGAAAATACCGCCCGGGCCACAGTGCACCGTGTGCGGGCGCGAGTATCCGGCTTTGGCTGCCAGCTCACTGGCCTCGATCGTCCGCGTCACCACCGGCCGGCGGGGATCCGGCTTGGTGTCGAGGACATAGGTGGTCGACGAGCGAATCCCGGGGACGAGCAGATAGCGCCGCTCGAGCGACGCCTCGTGATCGCCGGCATGGTGATCACCATGCCCGTCGTGGCACAGGGCACTCGAGCATGCGTTCCACCCGAAGTGGTGCAGCTCGTTGCCCGCCGTCGGCAACTCCGCCCAGCCGACCACGCCGCCGTACGTCGACGATTGTGGATCGCAATCCACCACCGCTAGCGCGTCCTTCGCCTGACCTGCCGGGTCGAATGCGACAACATACGCCAACTGCTCGGGCGCAGCCGCCACCGCGACGCCGGGACTGCGGTAAAAGGTGGGATCTGTCGTAGCCATGATTCCTCCTCGGGAGGGTGGTGACCCATGCATCCGAGAACACTCGAATGCCTTGTGACAGTCGGGTCTCCGTTGATCATTCGCCGCGAATGCGGGGCTGTCCATCCCCGTGGGTGCGTAGCCCCACGAGGTGTGGGTAGTCCGAGGACATGGGAAAAATGGGATACTTCTTATCTTGTGAACAGTTCGGCCCTGCGCAGCTGATCGATCAAGCCAAACGTGCCGAGGCAGCTGGTTTCGAGGCGCTGTGGATCTCGGATCATTTCCATCCCTGGAACGACGAACAGGGCCGGAGTCCGTTCGTCTGGGGCGTGATCGGCGCACTGTCGCAGGTGACCTCGCTGCCGGTGTCGACTGCCGTGACCTGCCCCACCATCCGCATACACCCGGCGATCATCGCCCAGGCCGCGCCGGCACGAAGGTCAGCTGGGATCGCGACCCCGAGACCGCTCTCAAGGTCGCCCACCGGCTGTGGGCCAACGAGCAGTTGCCGGGACGTTTGGCGCAAACCCTCCCGACCCCACAGGATTTCGCTGACGCGATGACCTTGGTGCCTGCTGAAAAGGTCGCAGACGCCGTGACGTGCGGTGACAATGCCGACGATCACGCTGCACAGGTCCGGCGCTACCTGGATGCCGGCGCCGACGAAGTGTACGTACAGCAGGTCGGTCCCGACATGGACGGCGTCTTTGCCGCCTGGCAGCGCGACGTATTGCCGCAGCTGGTCTAGAGGTGAGCCCGGGCACCGATCGCGGTGTTTAAACCTGGCGAAACCGGCAAACACGTCAGACGACGGGGTTCGTGCGACGAGGGAGGAGAAGGCGGCTATGAGTGGTTTGAGTACCGCTGCCGCGACGACAGGCGCAGTCGCGGTCGTGGTGGCGCTCGGGATGGTCACGCCGGCAACGTCCTCGGCCAATCCCATAGGTAGCGAGCAGCAGCTGGTCGAATCGACCGGGTCGGTGGTCGCCTACACCGTCACGGACCTCCAGCCAACCAACAGCACGACGTTGAATGTGCCGGGAACTACCGGTGTCCCATTGGCGGGCCGGCTTTGGTCCGCCACCACCACCGTTGCTGCCGTCCGCGGGTCGGTTGTCCCGGCGATGCGGTCATTCAACGCGCGCACCGCAGACGGCCAAACCTATCGGGTGCTCGACCAGGCACTGGCACCCGACCTTGATGTGTCGCCGATGAGTGAAGGCCAGCGCACCACCGGGCACATCTATTTCGACGTGACCGGCTCCGCTCCGACGGTCGTGGCCTACAACGATGGGGCACAGGACCGGATGGTCTGGGCGAGCCAGTGATCGTCGTGATCAGCTGGTTGCCGTGCTGGTGAAGAACAGCAGCCGGAAGTTGCCGATCTGAATTTCGTCGCCATCGGTCAGGGTCGCGCAGTCCACCGGTTGTCGGTTGACGTAGGTGCCGTTGAGGCTGTTGGTGTCGATGATCTGGAACTCTCCCTCGTCGCAGTGGAATTCGGCGTGCAGCCGGCTGACGGTGATGTCGTCGAGATAGATGTCGCTGCGGGGATGACGCCCGGCAGTGGTGATGGGCTGATGCAATACGAACCGTAGTCCGATATTGGGGCCGCGTTTGACCACCAGCATGGCGGCGCCGGGTGGCAGCGTGTCGAGATGTTCAAGGGCGGTTGCCGCGACCTCGATGGTCTCGCGGGGTGGGGTGAGGAATCCGGTGGTGTCCTCGATCCGGTATTCGGACGTCGGGTGGTTCTGTGTTGTGCTCACGGGTAGTCCTCTTCGGCCACATGTGCGGTCTCGTTGACCAAGAGTGCCGCTATTCCGATCTGCAGGGTGGTGATTCCTGGTTTACGGTGGGGTACTTGGTTTTTGAGTCCGCAACGGACGGCACGTAACGTCTGCTCTGTACGGAGCCGTCGACATAGATCGACCATGGGCAGGAGCTGCATTCGCTTCTGTCGAGTTCATCGAGAGTAGCGGCGGCGATGATGGTGATCGGAGCCCCGCACGTCGGGCACCGCATCACTCAGCAATACCACTGTCGGTCTGTGGGCACAACGAGTAACACCACCTTCAGCGGTGCACTCTTTGCATGTGATCCTAGTTCGGCCGGTCGCTCACCGGGCGAGATCGTCTGAGCTAGGGGCGGGGAAGTGTGAGGGGTCCGCTGATCGCGCAGCTTCCATGCCGGGCGGCCCACCACGATCTACCGGTTCCTGTTTTCGCAACCCGCGGGCCACTGCGCGACGTAGTCTGGGTCTCCGACTCCCAGGTCGGGTCACGACGAAAGGTGTTCGCACAGTGAAGGTCACAGTTATGGGGGCCAGTGGCCTCGTCGGGAGCCTGCTGGTCGAGCTGTTGACCCGCGAGGGTGAGGACGTGGTCTCAGCGTCCCGGCGGTCCGGTGTCGACGTGCTCAGCGGCCTGGGCCTGCCCAAGGCACTCGCGGGCGCTGACTGCCTGGTCGACGTCACCAACTCGCCGTCGTTCGACGACGAGGAAGTGATGGATTTCTTCGTCAGGTCGACCACCAATCTGGTGGCCGCGGCACGGGCGGCCGGATTGGGCCACTACGTCGCACTGTCGATCGTGGGCGCCGACGAATTACCGGACAGCGGCTACATGCGGGCCAAGGTCGCCCAGGAGCAGATCATCGCGTCGTCGGGGCTGCCGTACACGATCGTGCGTGCGACCCAGTTCCGTGAGTTCGCGGACACGATCGTCGAGTCGCTGGTTGTCGAGACCGACGCGGACGAGGAGGACGAGCACGACGTCCGGGTGCCGGATGCGCTGATCCAACCGATCGCGGCCGACGAGGTGGCGGCCTTCTTGGCCGAGGTCGCGATATCGCCACCGCGCAACCGCGTGATCAACATCGGTGGGCCCGAGAAGATCTCGTTCGCCCGGCTGGCGCGGGAGGTGCTGGCGCTGCACCACGACGATCAGCGGGTGGTGGTCGATCGACAGGCGACCTACTTCGGGACGACGCTGGCCAAGGACAGCTTGGTGACCAGAGAAGGTGCGATGATCGCCTCAATTCCCTTCGGCTGATCCGTCGTTCGCCCCGTGAGAGGATCACCGCCCGCCGGGCCGGCGCGGAGCGATGCCATCGTCGAGCATCTGCTGGAAGTGGTCGGTGATGGTCTGTTCGGCGGCCCGATACGTCAGCCCGAGTTCGTCGCGGCTGCGGCTGTTGTCGAAGGCCAACGGGTAACCGACGTTGGTGTCGACGTACTTTCGCGTCAGCCCGGCAAGGGGCGCGACGAGTTTCACGACGGCCTTGGGCGCGGTGGTCCTCGGGAACGGATAGAACGGACCGTACCCGCGGCGCAGGATCTTGCCGATCTGCAGCAAGGTCAGTGAGTCGGCGTTGACGATGTAGCGGCCGTGGGCCTCGGGGGTGAAGCCGGCGAGCACGTGCGCGTCGGCGACATCGCGGACATCGACCACACCCATGGTCAACGCCGGAGCCCCGGTCAGCAGCGTGCCGTCGATGAACTGCTTCATGGTGCTCAGGCTGGCCGAGTCGCTGGCACTGGTCAGGGAAGGCCCGAGCACCAGGCCCGGATGGATGGTGACCATGTCCCATCGGTCCTGCGCCTTCTGGTACCGCCAGGCCTCCTGCTCGGCCACCGTCTTGGAATACGAATACGGTTGGTGGTCAACGCTACTGGTGGTGTTCCAGTGCTCGTCGGTGAAGACGCCGCCGGGGACGTCCCGTGATTCGCGGGCATCGCCGTAGATCGCGACCACGCTGCTGGTCAGCACCACGCGCTTGACGCTCGGTGTGCGGTTGACAGAGTCCAGCACGTTGCGGGTGCCTTCCAGCGCAGGCCGCACGAGTGCCTCCTGCGGGTCGGTGAACCCCGAGAGGATGAATGGCGATGCGGTGTGCATGACGAGTTCACACCCGACCATGGCCTCGTCGAAGCTGCCGGGGTCGAGGAGGTCTGCCTTGAAGAGCCGGAGGCGGTCCGGGAAGTCGGCGGAGAGCTTGTGCAGATGTTCCAGTCCGGTTGCCTTGTCCGGATTGCGCACCGTGCCGTGCACGGTATGGCCGCCTTCGAGGAGGCGTCGGACGATCCAGCTGCCGATGTAGCCGCTGGCGCCCGTGACGAGCACGGGTGCGGTCGGGTCGATCGTGGTCATGGCTCATCCTTACCTGTCGTCGCGACGGCGTCGAGGCCGGTACGGACATCAGATCAGCTCATTTGGACTACGCCCGAGTCACCGTGGCGCAGTCGATTTCCTCGGTATCGACGGCTTCTTCGCGGCGCGAACGTGGCTTCAGTTCGCTGACGATGACCCCCACGACGATGAACACGGCACCGAGGATCGCGAGTCCGGGTAGGCGGTCTCCGGCGATCCGCCCGAAGATGCCGCCCCAGACGGGCTCGCCCGCGTAGATGATGGTGGCGCGGGTCGGCGAAACCGAGCGCTGAGCCCAGTTCATGGTCGCCTGGATCAAACAACTGGAGACGCCCATCCCGACGGCGGCCCCGAACCACCACCACGAAAACGCCGGAACGGTCTCGCCCGTCACGGGCATGGTGAGGAAAGCGAACGCCCCAGCGGCCAGCAACTGGACGACGGTGATCCTGCCGAGATCGACCTTGCCGGCAAAAACGCTGATGAGGAGGATCTCGGCGGCCATGGCCAACGCACCAAGAAGCGTCGCCAGCTCGCCGGAGCCGAGGCTGACGCCCGCGGCGTTCGGACCGGCCAGCAGAACCAGGCCGATGAAGGCGAGCACCACGCCGACCAGTGCCCCGCGATCAGGGCGGCGACGCATCACCACCCACTGCAGCAGCGGCACCAGCGGCACATAGAGCGCGGTGATGAACGCGGAGACGCTCGAGCTGATGGTCTGCAGGCCATAGGTCTGTAGGCCGTAGCCGAACGCGATGGCCGCACCGATCGCCACACCGGCCCCGATCTCGGCGATGCTGATGCCTCGAAGGGTCTTGTAGAACACGGCGGCGGCGAGCACGCCGGCGATCACAAACCGTAGGCCCACGAAGAACGCCGGCCCGCTGTGGTTCATCGCCTCGTGCACGATCGGGAACGTCGAGCCCCAGATGGCCGTGATACCGATCAGGGCCAGCTCGGGACCCGACGGCAACCGATCGCGGATCGCGGTGTGCAACATTCTGCACACTGTAGAGCCGCGATGGCCGATGCGCAAAATAATGCACATCGGTTAGAGTGGCAGCGATGACTGGTGGTGAGGGGCCCGACGTCTTGGCATCCGTCGGCGCGAACGTGCGGCGACTGCGTGCGGCATCGGGGCTGAGCCAGTCGGAGCTGGCCACCGCCGCTGGCCTCAGCCGGCGAACCATCGTGAACTTGGAGGCAGGCTCAGCAAACGTCAGTCTCTCGTCACTGGATACCATTGCCGACGCCCTCGGGGCGACGTTCGTCGACCTGGTCCTCGCGCCCGCCGCCACCCCTGAGCGCATCGACGCCCTGTTGTGGAGAGGCAACAGCGACGACAGCCGTGCGGTACTTCTCGGCAGTGCGGCGGCGCACCATGAGGGACAACTCTGGGTTTGGAGCCTCGGCGCGGATGACCGGTACGACGCCAACCCTGATCCTGCCGGATGGCACGAGATGGTGTTGGTCATCGCCGGGAGGTTACGGATTGAAAGCGAAAACGGTGATGTGACACTCGAATTGGGTGATCACGCGGTTTACAGCAGCGCGCAGCAGTATGCCTACGTCAACGCCGGGTCCGGGGTGACCAGGTTCGTCCGCGTCGTCTTGTCATGACTGCGGCCATCGACGTGGCTACGTACCGTACAGATGCAGGATGCGCGCAGTCGTGGTGGCGATGTCGCCGCTGAGCTTCACGATCGGCGGGCCGCCCCGCTGGTGGATCACGTTCGCCAAGACGATCACGTAGGTGTCCGATCCGGGGTCTATCCACAGCGACACCCCGGTGAACCCGGTGTGGCCGAAGCTGCCGATCGGGAAGAGCATTCCGCGCGGGCGGGACTGCTCGGTGTCGATATCCCAGCCGAAGCCACGGAGGTCCTGGCCGGCGATCGCCGGATAGTTCGGCGCGAGCAGGGGATCTGTTGTGTTGGGCGTGTTTTCGACCGCTCGTCGGGTTGCGGCGTTGGCGGCTTGCAGCTGCTCGGGGGTGTGTCCGGGTTGCTGTGGCGTCGTCATCGCCTGCAGCGTGGCCCGCTTCAGCGGGAACGGGCTGGGACGTCCGGCGAGCCGGTCGAGTAGGGCCTGCGCATACCTGCCGACATCTTGCACCGTCGAGAACACCCCGGCGCTGCCGCTCACGCCACCCATGCGGCGGGCCGTCGGGTCGTGCACGGTGCCGCGCAGCAGCTGGTCGAAGTCGGGGTTGAGGCCCGGGGTATCCCCGTCGTGGGCGGTCGGTGCGACCCGGGCCAGGAGCGCAGTACTCCAGGTGCCTTCCGGGCATGCCGCTACCGGGTCGGCATTCTTGTCGAAAACGATTGCGGTACCGCGAATCTGGTGCGGTCCGCACGCCTTGTCCGCGGACAGGTAGCGGGTGTCGGCCAGGCCCAGCGGAGCAAAGACGTTGCGCGGCACGTACGTATCCAGTGTTTCGCCGGTGATCTTCTCGACCAGCGTGCCGAGGATGATGAAGTTGATGTCGGAGTAGTGGAAGAGCGTTCCTGGGTCGAACACCACCCATGCGGCGAGTGCACGACGAATGCCCTGGGCCTTGTCTGCGCGGTCCAGTCCCCAAGGCCCGTCCAGGCTCAAGTCTCCCGCGATGCCCGAGGTGTGCGTCAGCAGCATGCGCAGCGTCACCTGCGCGCGTCGCGGGTCATTCGCCGGGTTGAACTCGGGTAGGTACTTCTGGACCGGGTCGTCGATCTGGATGCGGCCCTGTTCGTAGAGCTGCAGGACCGCGACGGTGGTCGCGAGGCTCTTCGTCAACGACGCCAGGTCGAAGATCGTGTCCTCGGTCATCGTCTCGGCCGGTGCGGGTGCCCCGTCGAGGCCGGGTTCGTCCGGTAGCTTGCGTGAGCCGAACGCCTGACGGAATATGACGTTACCGGCGTGCCCGATCTGAACCACGGCGCCGGGCAGTCGGTGTGCCGCAATCGAATCGTCGACCAGCTGGGCGACGGCGCTGAAATCTCCCTCGGGAACGACCGGGGGCGCGGGGGCCGTGGTTGTCGTCGTGATCGGGGCAGAGATTGTCGATGTGGTGGTGGTATCCGCCGGAGGCGGTGACGGCGCCTGCCCACACGACGGCGCCGCGCCGACCGCGAGTAAGAGAACTGCGATCGCGTGGAGCGGTGCGACGCGCGATCTTGACACCGGACCAACGGTAGCCGACGGCGTTCAGCCGTGACGCGGACGGCGTCTGACGGGTCCTGCTTGATCAGGCGTTGCCAGCGCTCGGTATGCCGCCGTCAACCAGGCCGGGCCGTTGCAGAAATCGTGGTCGATCCACCACACCATCAGACCCAGGGTGGCGGAGGTGTAGAACTCGGCTGCCACGTCATTGGGTATGTCAGCATGAGTGGCATTGGGCTGCACGTGCTTTCGCAAGAGATCGCCGATAAGCCTGCGCAGGTAGCGCTGAACCACGGCACCGCCCTGATGCCCGCACAGGGCCCGATACACCCGCTGGTTTCGGTAGGCGTGTTCGTAGAGCAATGCGGCGGGCAGCGTGACGTCGACGGGCCCGGTGGCGTCGATGCCTGCGAGTTCGTGCTCAAGCTGATCGCGCATACCGTCGAAACTCGCCGTCAGCAGCGCCTCCTTGTCCCGGAAATGCCCGTAGAAGGTCGAGCGGCCGACATCGGCCCGGTCGAGGATGTCCTGGATTGTGGTTTTCTCGTAGCCCTTTTCGAGGACGAGTTCCAAGAACGCGTCGTGCAACAGCTTGCGGGTGCGCCTGACGCGCCGGTCGCCGATGGCCGCGCCGGAACCCGTGGTTTTCCGCACAGTTTGGCGTCCGTGTTCGGTACTGGACATCTGGCCTCCACTGGTCGTTGACGGAATACCGGGGGCGTCACTTCAATTGAACACGATGTACGGAAACGTACCCAGTGTTCGGCCCACATCGCCTGGAGGCGTCATGAGCACACTTCCGATCTATGTCTCGGTGATCGTGCTGGCCGGGTTGATCGGCACCACCGCAACGATCTGCGCGATGCTGTGGCATGGCGCGCGTGGCACCGGCCATGGTCCTCGCATCGCCGCCGTGGTTGCTCTCATTGCAGGGGCGTCCTGGGCGATTTGGGTTTTCGCCAGCGCGATTCTCGCGCACGCCGACGTATATCGGTTCGCGCCGAACAAGGCACAGCCGTGGCTTCCCGTGGCGATGTTCTCTGCGCTCGCGGCGGTGCTGCTGGCCACCCGTGTCCCGGTGGTGTCGGGCATCCTGGCCGAACCGCACGCGCTGTGGCGGCTGACGGTACCGCAGTACTTTCGGGTCGAAGGCGTGGTCTTCGTCATGGCGATGGCTCTCGGCACGTTACCGGCGGCGTTCGCGCTACCTGCCGGGCTGGGCGATATCGCCACCGGAATCGGCGCGGTCTACGTGGCGCGCAGCATTCGGCGTGGTGTCGTCGGCCACCGGGCAACGTGGTTCAACATTCTGGGCCTGGCGGACCTGATCGTCGCGACCACGATCGGTGTCGCCGCCGCTCCCGGCATCGCGCATGTGCTGTCGCTGTACCCGACCACCGAGCAGCTCGCGTTGCTGCCGCTGGCCCTGATCCCGACCACCGTGGTACCGCTCGCCGCGGCACTGCACGTGCTGTCGTTGCGCAAGATCGCGGTGCGCAGCGCGCCCACATCCGTCCCGACGCCCTTCGGAGCTTGACATGCCCGAGACCATCACTCACCTCGTCAACCGCTTTGTGATCAATTCGGACACCTCGTTCGACGATCTGCGGAGCAGATTCGAATCATTGGTACCGGCAATGGATTTCGAAGAACTGACCAAGCAGATCCAATCGGGTGACCTGGCGCGGGTACGGCGCTACACTGCCGAGCACGCACCGCACTCGTTCGCCACCTTCTGGACGCTCGACCCGACCCCGATGATGAGGCTGGCGGGACATACGACCCGCGCGATCACCTACATGATGGGCAACAACGTCATCGTCGAAACCATGTATCGCCACCATCCCGGTGTCATGCTGTACGCACCGCTACGCGTCGAGATCTATGAGGACACCGAGGGCGCCGTGCATCTCAGCATCGATCAGCCGTCGAGCAAGTTCGACAGCTTCCGTGACGTGCGCATCGCGCAGGTCGGAGCACAGCTCGACGACAAACTCGCAGCGCTGCTACGGATGCTCGGCCTGCCGGTTCCCGTCGAACTCGTCCACATCTGATTGCCTGACGGAAAGGCCCCGCCATGACGACCACCCGGATCGACGACCAGTACGCGACCGGCCTCTCCCGCAGCAACATCGAGCGGGCCCTGACCGGCGCAGGGTTGGACCTCGGAAAGCTCCAACCCGCGGACCTGGGAATACTCGAGGATTTCCACACCATGGGCCGCATCGCCACCGGCCAATTGATCGATCTCGCCGGGATCACCGGCCATACCGCCGTACTCGATGCGGGCAGCGGGGTAGGAGGCACTGCCCGCTACCTCGCAGACCGGTACGGGTGCGCGGTGACTGCGGTCGACCTGACCGAGGAGTACTGCGATACCGCTCGCTGGCTCAATCATCTTGTGGGACTGGAGGACCGAATCACCGTCCGCACGGCGGACGTCACCGCATTGCCCTTCGCCGACGGCGCGTTTCAGGCCGTGGTGAGCCAGCACGTCCAGATGAACGTCGCCGACAAGGCGGCCTTGTACCGGGAAGCCCGCCGGGTGTTGCAAGACGGGGGAGTCCTGGCGCTGTGGGACATCACGCGTGGCGAGGGCGAGGAGCCGGACTTTCCCTTGCCGTGGGCCGATCAACCCGGCGTCAGCTTCTTGGCTACACCCGACGAATTACGAAGTGCGGTCGCGTCAGCCGGGTTCGCCGTCGAGCAGTGGAACGATCTCACCGATCAGGCCGGCGCCTTGATGCAGATGGTGCTGTCGCAGCCCGTCAGACCGCTCGGGCTGCACACCTTCGTCCCCGACTTCGAGCGCAAGGCCCACAACCTCACCGCCGGGCTTGCCGACGGCAGGCTGCGGGCCGTGCAGGGGCTGGCGCGGGCGGCCAGCTAGTCACCTTGCGGCAGAACCATTTCCGACTGCCAACAGAGCCCGCCCATTGACGGGAGCGGTTCGCGGCGTCGGGGTGGTGCGCTTGGCCTTCATATCGCGCCCGGTCGCGATCGACCACTGGTTGATGATGTCGAGCATGTCGCGCCGGAGTTGGTTCGGCGGACCTGAGGTCGGGTTGGCGTAGAGCGCGCTGACTGCGCTGATCGAGTTGTAGACGCCCTCCTCGATGTGCCGGAACAGCGGTGACATTCGGGGCGCGAGCCGGAAGAAGCTCTCTGACTGCGCGTGCGGTGCGAGTCCGACGCGCTCACCGATCTTCCGTAGCCGTTCCTCGGGGCTGGCGGCGGTGGCTTTGAGGTCGACGACGACGGAGTTGTTCGATTCGAGAGTCAGGTCGAACCAGGAGAGCATGCTGACGATGACGAATTCTTCCCGCGCCAGGTTGCCGAAGCGACGTCGTGTGGTCAGCATGTCCTGCATGTCCCGGGCATGCGTGGCGATGGCGGCGTCGTCTTTGCTGTTGATGCCACTGGTATTTCGGTAGTTCTCCGATGCCGTCCACACCTCGCGAAGGAAATCCTCGAAGGTTCGGATGAGGCCGGTGTTGGCGGCTTGGGCCCGCACATAGCTGTACGGGGCTCCGTTGTTGGCGCCGTGGTTGAGGTCGACACCGAACAGGCGGTAGTAGGCGTTTCGCCGGGTGGCCTCGAGGTCGGGCCGGACCGAACTGGTGATCGCCCCGATGGACCGGGACGGCAGGTCGCGCATGAACAGTGCCTCGGTGGTTCTCAGCCACTGCTGTGTGGTCGGCGACGGTACTTCGAGCCGCTCGCCGTGTAGGAACTCGGTAACCACCCGGAAGAAAATCGGGAGCAGACGCGTGTTCTCGATGAGATACGCGTAAATGAGGTGGTCCCAGCGCGCTCCCGTTCCTGAGTCGTCCGGCGGAGCCGAGCCCCAGGTGGGCAGAGTGCCGTAAATGGTGCCGTTGACGGCGTTCAACCGTTTGTGAAGCCCGGATTCGAAGCCGGGCGCCTGGCCGTAGAGCAGAGCCGGCGGCAACCGGAAGCCCGGCAGCGATTGACTTCCGTACGCCCATGATTCCTCGAGAAAGCGGAGGATCTCCTCTGGGTGCAGAGCGAAGACATCGTTGGCCGCCTTGGTGGCCTGCTCAATGACATCCGTTGTGCCACTGGCACGTTCCAGGTCGGCAAACCAACTGGCCAGTTCGAGCATCATCGGACTGCTCCTCTTGTGGTGGGAATGTGCACATCGGACGTGGTGGTGAAGTACTCGTCAGCGGTAGTGCGAACGGTGACGGGTCCGGTCGTCGCGCCGTCCGGTATCACTGCCTGGTACCACTGACGCCCGCTGGTTGAGCCGGCGCACCGGACTGTCAAGGGCGTGGGTACCACATTGATCACACCGCCGTCGACGCCGGTGCTGAAAGCGACATCGTCTGCGGCAGCCGCGAACTGGAGCACGAAAACAGCCACCAGTTGCATCTCGCACTCGTAGACGTGCAACGAGACCAGCCGCCCGGGGCCGATCACATCGTCGTCATCGGGACCTGCGAGCTGTTGTCGCAGTGCCGCATAACTGTTGACGATCTGCCGTTCCTCGGCGGTGTAGTCGGCGCCGGGCGGGACGAACCGGGTGTCGAGGGCATCTATCAGCTGATCCAGTAGCGTCTGGTTGCCCGCTCTCAGCTGGTTTCCGAATTCCTTGAACACAGCCGAGAGGACCTCGATGTCGGAGCCGGTCTGGTGGCCGTTACCGGCAGAAGGTTGTCCGCCGCTGGCGCCGCGTGCGGACTCTGACGTTGTTGTTGGCATGGCTCTCAATCCCTTTCACGCTACTTGTGCCGCGTCGGTGAGGGTTCCCAGCCGGCGCATCCAGATCTCGAAATCGCGCGCCGTCGCGGCGGCACTCTCCGGTTTGGCTGCCACGTTGTAGGACGCGAGCGCCAATAGACGCAGTCCCTCGGACTGCAGGTAGTGACTCGATACGGTCAGCGCGGTTCCGGCTGTGCGCTCAAGGTCCGCCAGTGCGGCCGGTGATACCCGGCCCGGGTCGACGACATCGCACAGTGCCTTACCGGCGAAGGCCCGCATCGGTGTTCGCAGGCCGATCTCGACGATCCGCGGAAGCGACTCGATGCTGCGTTCGATCAACGCCGAACCGCGGCAGGTGCCGCCGAGAGCGGGTAGGCGACCTGCCAAGCCTGTGCGAGGGTGTCCCAGGGGCCCGTGCCATAGAAGCGCTTGCACATCTCGACACCCACCAGCACCCGCAGGTAGGCGATCGGATGCGGATCACCGAGCGGCAACGCAAACACCCGCTGGACGTCGTTGACCACGTCGTGCAGCGCAGCCACCGCACCGAACCCGCTGTGCGCGAACGCAAGGAGGTCTGGTCCGAGTTCAGTCGCCCAGCCTGACCACATCTCGGCCACTATCGGATCGGCGATGCCCCGCCGCAGAGCGGCGGTCAGCTCGTCGTTCCATCCGGTCAGGTGTGCCACCTGGTGGCCTGCTTCGTGCAGCATCGACGTCGGTCGCATCATGTTGAACCGCGTGAGTTTGATCGCCGCGGCCGGCGACGGTGATCCGCCTTCCCATGCCCGCCAGCCCGCCCGCAGAATCGACGCACCCAGCCCGTTGTCGAGATATACGAGAACAGGCGGTGTTTCGAGGCGCAGCGGGCGCAATGCGGCCCTCATGCTTTCCGCGGCGAGAAAGTCGAAGGCGCGCAGGAGTTCTCCGAGTGCGGTGCTCGTCCTGGAGCGGACGGCGTTGCCGTAGAAGCTCAGTACCGTCTCGAGTTGCAGAAAGCGACGACGGAAGCGGGTGACTCGGCCGTGGCAGCGACGCAGGTCGTCCACTGCGGAAGCTGCGCGCAGATCGGTTTGGAGGGCGTCTAGTTCGAGCTGGGTGGCCCCGATGAGACTGGTCAGATGGCGGCGCAGCGCGATGCCGACGTACCGTTCCAGGGACTGCCAAGCACTGGTAGCGGCGAAGTTCTCCAGGTCGCTGAGGCCGACCATCGCCGTCTGCCAGTGTGCGATCTCGCCTCTGAGTTCAAAGACGATGGACTCCTGCTGGCTGATCATGACTGGAAGCCCGCTACCGAACGCACGGTGACTTCGGGGGAACCGAGGATCGCTCGAGCCACCGCCGTGAGAGAGCCCAGACCCTTGCCACGCAGCGCATCATCGAGCAGTTTCATCGCGCCCGCGTGGCGGATGGCGACGACGATGGTGACGCCTTGGGCCGGCTTGTCGGCCGCGGTGAGGAACTCTTGCCTGCGGCGCTGAAGAAATTCGGAGACCGCGGTACCGACCCACTCGATGACCTTGTCCGCGAGCTTCTCGAGGATCTTCGCCCCGATCGCACTGAGCGCACCACCGACGAACTGTTCCTCCGACGCCACTTCGTGGATGATCTTGACGTGGCGGGAGGCATTTCCGGAAAGAACGCTCTTGACCCCTGCCACGTACACGCGCCTGAGCAGAATCAGTGCGGGCGTCACCGATTCGCCGCGGCGGATCGAGGCAGCCACTGCCTGCGCGTCGCTTTCATCGAGGTGAATGCACAGGCGCGCAGTCGATGTCGGGAAGTCGAGCGTGATGTTGACCTGGCTGGAGTGACCACGCCGCTGTACCGGCTGCGATGCGTTCGGGCTTGTCGGGTGTGCCGTGGTGTGTGCCCGCTGGGGTACGAGCACGACGAACCGCTGTCGGACTGCGATGCGGCGGTGCGAATGCAGATAGTGGTTGGGCACATCGCGTCCGAGGCCGGGCTCGCCGAAGAGTGCGGTCGCATTGTGCCGGGTCAGCGGGATGAACAGGCGCCAACCCCGCGGATGGGTCGGGCCCAGGCCGGGCACGTGAGTCTCGAGGCGCGCGATCGTGGAGAGTTTTGTCCCGACCATCGCCTCGAACAGATAGGCCTTGCACGTGACGGGCCCGGTGACGCCGTAACGCGATTTCAGGAAGGTTCCCAGGTGGATTCCACCGAAGCCGGTCACCGACTTGGCCAGTTGGTGTGTCACCGTCACATCGAGCGGCCGGGAGTAGAAGCGGTAGCGCTTACGCCCGTTGCGCGGACGCAGTATCCACGTTCCGCGATGGCGCACACGCGTGGAGACCTCTTGGTACTGCTCACGGATCACGTTGGTGGGAAATGATTCTGACGCCGCTTCTGCGAATGCTTCCTGCACCACCGCTTCCAGCAGGCGTTGGTCCTCGAACGTCTCGGATTCGAGTTCGGCGAGCCGCTGCACAGTGCCTTCCACCGCCGATGCGACGGCTTCAGCGGCCAATTGGGTTTGGTTGCCGGGAACTTCGAGGCCGATCATGCTCATGCCTGTCGAGACGATGGCCTGTGACAGTTGGGTTGCGATCGTGGGCCCGATGTAGGGGCGCACCAGCGCGGCAAGGTATTTGGCCAGGAACCCGACGACCCGGTCGCGCCCGATGATCGAGATACCGATGCGCAGCGCCGCGATGATGGCCGGAATGAAGTTCTCCATGGCCGCGTTTATGGAAGCCTCGTTGGTGGCCTGGGAGATCTCGTTGATGAACCGCTCACGGGCGGCGTCGAGCTCGGCCAGCCGGTGGTCGGTTTCGGACTCCGAGGTGACGGACTCGCCCGGCATCCAGGCTTCGGAGCTCTCGCCGGACTCGGCGAAGAGTTCACCGACCAGCCTGGCGTCGATTTCGTGCTGGATGGAGTCGACGTCGGTGTGTGCGAGCGCTTGAAGTTCGTTGCCTGCGGCTTCCGTCTGTTCTGCGGAACCGCCGAAGTAGCTCTCGAATTCGCCGGCGGTCTCGCCGACCCCGAACAGTTTGGCCGCGACTTTCCGGGCGGCAGGGCGCAGTGATACGGGTAGCCGGCTCAGCGCGAGATCGAGTACTCGCTTCAGCAGGGGCCGGACGACCTTCTTCAGGCCTTTGAGAATGAAGCCGAGCGGAATGACCTTACCGACTGCGGCGATTCCCTTCTTGGCCAGTCTGATTGCTCCGCCGGCGACCGCCTTTGCCTTCTTCCAGAGTCCCCCGAGGAAGTTCTCGACACCCGGTGTGAGGTGTTCGAAGCTGGGCTGGATGGTCTCGAAGAGTCGATCCAGCTCTTGCTCGGTGATCTGTGAGATGTCGTGTTGGGCATACTGTTCGGCGTACCGCTCCAGAAACGACTCTGCTTCGCGCGCTACGGGTGTCATGTAGTTCTCGAGGTAGCGTTCGGCCTCGTTCGCGGACGCTTCGCCGATCTGTTCGGACATGCTCGACGACGCTTCGGCCGCGAGCTCGTAGAGGGCCTCGGAGAACTCGCTCTCGTACAGGCTCGAGACCACTTCGTCGTACGCTTCCCGGTGGATGTCCGACCCCTCGGATACGACCTCGTCGTAGGCCGAGCGGAACGGGCTTTCCAATTCGGTGAAGAACTCGAAACCATTTGCGCTGCTGGGTGATTCCAGATTCTCCGACTCTGCCGGGAATGCTTCTCCCTGCTCGGCGAAGTCGAACGTTTCGGTGAACGGGGAGAGGGGAGCGTAGGACTCGCTCTCCATGGATGAGGTAGTCACGGGTGGTCTCCTCCCACGGCGGATCTGATCTGGGTGCCAAGGTAGCGAGGGGCCTGACCGGTGTGAATGCGTAGTCGACTACTCCAATTTCCAACACCCGCAGGCGGTCTCGCGCAAGTCGTCGCGAATGAAAACACTTGGGCCGGCACCGGCGGCAGAGCCAGTTACGGCGTAATGCGTTGCTGCTGCCTTCCTTGTCAAATAGTTGGGAGCGCCAGGTCCGCCGGACCCGACGTCGTCCTGGCGAAGATGTCCTCGATGTCGTGGTCATTGTCGGTCGGCCCACGTGCCCGCTTCGTTCGGCGTACGGGGCGAGACCGCCAGGGTCGGATACGCTGGCCTGCGTGACGCAAACTGCTTCACGGCGCGAAGTCCTCAAACACGCTGCGCTGCTCGCACCGGCGCTCGCCGTCCCCGGTGCGCTGGCCGCGACACTCGGGATGCCCGTAGCATCGGCCGACGGCCTGCAGCTCGTCGATTTCGCCGACCGGCTGGTCCAGCCCGAGCAGATCAAGGCCGCCGGCTTCGGCGGAGCCCTGGTCTACGTCTCCCAACTGCGGCCGGGGGCCACGTTCGACTTCAAGCCCGTCACTCGTGACTATGCCGACCGCCTCCGCGCGGCGGGTCTGCAGATCGTCAGTTGCTACCAGTTCGGCAAGCCCGGGTGGCCGACACCGTCGGACTTCACTCGCGGCTACGACGGAGGTGTGGCTGACGCGCAGACTGCGGTGGGCCTGCATACCGCCGCGGGCGGTCCGGCGTCGGCGCCCATCTTCTTCAGTGTCGACGAGGACGTCGACGCTGCCACATGGAAATCCACGGCAGTGCAATGGTTTCGCGGCATCAACTCGGTTCTCGGCGTTGGCCGCACCGGCATCTACGGTGGGCGCCGCCAGTGTGGCTGGGCCATCGCCGACGGCGTGATCGGATCCTCGAGCAGCCCGGGCTATCGGTGGGCGTGGCAGACGAAGGCGTGGTCACGGGGCGAGCGTGAACCGGCTGCCGTGCTCTTCCAGCGGGAAGTCGTCACCGCATCCGACCCGGGTTTCGTGATCGACGGCGTCCACGTTGACGTAAACGACGTCCTGGCAGCTGATTTCGGCCAGTGGGACCTCGCCAGATGACGGCTCAGCGGAAGCGCACATCCATCGTCGCCAGGCCGAAGATCTTGCGGCCGCCGGATTTCGCGGCGACGATGACCACACCCGAGCGGGTCTCCGGGTCCAGTGACTTGATGCGGCCGCTGAACTCGATGTCGGCCCCTTCTTTGGCCGAGACGATCGCAGGCTGGGACAGCCGCACCGCGTAGCGGGTCACCGCGCCTGGGTCGCCCGACCACGCGGAGACAAATCCGGCGCCCAACCCCATGGTCAGCATCCCGTGGGCGATCACGTCGGGCAGGCCGGCGAGTTTGGCGATCTCCTCGTCCCAGTGGATCGGGTTGGCGTCACCGGCGACGCCGGCGTAGTTCACGAGGTCGCCGCGGGACAGTCGATAGTGGTGCGCGCCCAGCTCGTCACCGACGTTCACGTCCTCGAAGGACGGCGTCCCCGGCGTACGGGCGTCTGGCCGGGCGATGCGCACCTCGCCCTGCGGCCGCACGGTCTTCTGATAGTCGGCGTCGGACGCGCCGATACCGGAGAAGTCCACGTCGTGCATCATCGCGTTCTGCACAGCCGCCATCGTCCCTGGATTGATGTCGTCCGCAGTGACACCGACCACCGTGGTGTGCAGGGTGTGCACGCGCTCCCCGGCCGTGTCGGTGAAGGTGTTGGTCACAGTGATCAGGTCCCGGCCGGCGACTCGGCGCACCGACGTCAGCTCGACGTCGACTTGCAACTCGTCGCCGGCGACGATCGGGCGATGCTGTTCGAAGACCTCTTCGGTCTGCAGGTAGGTGTCGTAGCCGACGACCACCGACTCGAACATGCGACGGTTGGCCGCCATTGCCGGGGTCGAGGTGAACGTCAGCGGTGCGACCAGCCCGGAATAGCCCAGCTCAGCGGCCGCGGAGACGTTCCAATGTGCGGGGTGGTAGTCCTGCACGGCGCGGGCGTACTCGCGTACCTTCTCGCGGCCGACTCGGTACGTGTCGTCCGCCTGGTAGTAGTGGCCAACCCGGGATTCGAGTGCCGACGTCTCTGCTGCGGTCATGAATGTGCTCAACTCTTCCATCGGCTTGTTCGCTGAAGCCGACCACAGCACATTAACGTGCCGACCGGGCCCAATACACGCTGATGTCCCCGCCGCGGGCTGCCCACCGCAAAACGGTCCCCTTCGGGCGTGCACTTGGAATCATGTATTCGGTGACCGATCGCGTGCTCGTCCTCGGATCCGGATTCGCCGGATTGTGGGCTGCGCTGGGGGCCGCCCGGCGCCTCGACGAGCTGGGAGTGTCGCCTGACGCCGTCGAGATTGTGGTGATCAGCTCCCGACCGTTCCACGACATCCGGGTACGCAACTACGAAGCCGACATCAGTGCGTGCCGCATACCGCTGGCCGATGTGCTCGACCCGGCCGGGGTCCGGCATGTCGTCGGTGATGTGACGAGCATCGACGTCGCGGCGCGCACTGTGTCCCTCGCCGACGGCGCCGCGTACGACTTCGATCGGTTGGTGCTCGCGGTGGGTAGCCAGGTGGTCCGGCCCGATGTTCCGGGCTTGTCGGAGTTCGGGTTTGACGTGGACACCTACGATGCCTCACGGCGGTTGCAGGATCACCTCCGAACCCTCGGCGGCTGCGCCGGGGACCCCACGGCGGCGGCGACGGTGGTGGTGGTCGGGGCCGGTCTGACGGGAATCGAGACGGCGTGCGAACTGCCGGACGTGATGAGGGCGATCTTCGGCGGCGACGTGACGCCGCGGGTGGTGCTGATCGACCGCAACCCGTATGTCGGGTCGAACATGGGTGAATCTGCGCGGCCGGTGATCGAGAAGGCGTTGGCAGACAACGGGGTAGAGACGGTCACGGGCGTTCGGGTGGCTGCCGTCGACAAGGCGGGCATCACTCTGTCCTCGGGTGAGGTGCTGCCTGCGGCCACCGTCGTGTGGTGCGCGGGAATGCGGGCCAATCCGTTGACCGCGCAACTCGGCGTCGAGCGCGACGGTTTGGGTCGGGTGCCGGTCGATGACTATCTGCGGGTCATCGGCGTGCCCGGGGTGTTCGCCGCAGGCGATGTCGCCGCGGCCCGGATGGACGATGAACACCTCTCGGTGATGTCGTGTCAGCACTCGCGTCCGATGGGCCGGTACGCGGGGGACAACGTGATCAGCGACTTGTGCGGGGAACCGCTGCTGTCGCTGCGAATCCCTTGGTATGTCACGGTTCTCGATCTCGGGCCGGCAGGCGCTGTCTATACCGAAGGTTGGGATCGCCAGGTGGTGGCCGACGGTGAGCAGGCCAAGGCCACCAAGCGCGTCATCAACACCCAGCGCATCTACCCGCCACTGGATCGGGACCGGGCTGCCCTGCTGGCGGCGGCCGCCCCGGCCCTGCAGACGGCACCCGCGCGCGGAGAGTAGGGCACGAACCGCAGGTCACGGGCTGATCCCTACTATCTGGGGATGGCGTGGCTCAACGAGTGGTGGCAGCACGAGATCGTCCACGGCTACAAGGGGCCGCTGCTGCTGAGCTTTGTGGCGTTCGTCGTGACCTTCGTGACGACCCGCACCATCACCCGGCTGATCCGCGCCGGCAAGGGGCCGTTCCACAACGTCAGCACCGGCGGCGTCCACATGCACCACTCGACGCCGGGAGTGCTGCTGCTCATCGCGGGTGCGTTCATGGGCGTCGGGTCGCCGCCGCTGTCGGTGTGGACCTACGTGGCGGGTGTGCTGATCGGGGTCGGGGCATCGCTCGTGCTCGACGAATTCGCGATGATCTTCCGGCTTCAAGACGTGTACTGGTCGCAGGAAGGCCAGTTGTCGGTGAACATTGTCACCCTGGCGGCGGCATGCATCGGGCTGGCGGCGGTCGGGGTGTCGCCGGTCAAGGTGCATGACGTTCCCGGGGCTGTCACCGCGGTGCGGATCGCGGCGGTCGTGCTGCTGGTGTTCCACTTCTTGGTGGTCGCCCTCACTGCCCTGAAAGGCAAGTACCCGACCGCCTTGGTCGGATTGTTCGTCTCACCGGTCGCCTGGGTGGCGGCCGTGCGGTTGGCCCGACCGACCTCGCCGTGGGCGCGCTGGCGCTACGACTCGAAGAAGTTGGCACACGCCCAACGCCGTGCCGACGCGTTCGACCGGCGCTGGGCACCGGTACGCAGGCACTGGGACGACTTCATCGGGGGCACACCGACGTCAGCTGCGGCCGAGCCGTCCAGCGCCGACTCCGGGGGCGTCGAGCACGGCAACTGATCGGTTGCCTGGATGATTTATTGCGGCCCGAGCGATTCGCCGAACTATATGTATTTGGCCTGAATTCGATATGCGTCGCGCTTCTATTTGAATTCGACATGAAGGCGCGCGCCATTCTATGCCGCTATATAAAGTTGACGAATCGATGAACAAATTCCTAGACGGGAGTGACGGGCTAAATGACAATAGGTGCGAATGTGGCGGCAATGGTGTTCATCGGGTTGTGGCCAATTGGGGTGGTGAACGCTGTGTCCGCCTCAGCCGCGCCTTCAGCGGAATCGTCGGCGAGCGAGACCATCGGTCAGCTACAAAGCGAGGGTTACCGTGTCATCGTCAGCAAGGTTGGCAGCGGGTCGATCGATGATTGCGTCGTGAGTGCGGTTCGGCAAGGACGTTCGGTGACCGGCCCGCAGCCGCCTGCGGTGGCCAATGGAATCACCACAATGGGACCTGGTCAGGTATTGCAATACACCACGGTGTACGTCGACCTCGCATGCAAGCGTTGATGAATTGGCCGCCGCGAAGACGTAGATCCGGACGGCGCGGAGGACTGCTGCCAACTTCGGGTCGAAGCGGGGGTCGTTTTTGAGAGCGACGTCATTGGTGCCGATGTAGAGAGTGACGAGCTGATCGGGCTTGAAGTCTCCGTGCTCTTTGCGGAAGTGCTGCGACACCACCGAGTAGGTCAGGCCGAGCACATGTTCCAATGCGTCTTCTCCATGGCAGAAGCCTCGACCTGTCGAGGTCTCACTGTAGAGGGACCGCACCTGGCAACCCTGCCCCGGTGTGGGCACCGCCGAACACACTTTCTGCACATATTGTGGGTGTGATCAACGTGCGTCACCACGTAGGCTCTCGTGTCGGTGAGCTGAGCGACAGCACGAAGGGTGCATACGCTCTCGGACGATGAAAGGCCTGCAAGTGCGTGATGTGTTTGTCGTGCTCTTGCTGGCGCTCGCGGCGGCCGGACTCCAGGTGACCATCGCGGTGTTGAACCGGATCCAGCGTCGGCCCCGCCAGCGGCGGTAGCCGCCCAGCAGCATTCTTCGGCGTGGCCGAACCGTGATGAACTCTTGACCGAATCATCAACGCGCGCCGCGGTGTTCGGCCGCAGTCCTGCCCATACCATGACGAGGTTCACAACCAGGCGGTCATCATCAAGGGGTCAGGCTGATGCGGGCGGTACTTCATTGTGTTCTCGCGTTGGTCGTCATAGCCCTGATGGTTTCCGGGGGGACCGCGGTCGTCGACACCGCGGCGGTTCGGCTGCCGCTGAGTTCGGACATCGAGTCGATTCTGCCGACCGGGACGGCCGCCGTGGGTGTCGCGCACCCGGTGATGGTGACGTTCAAGCGGTCCGTCGCCAACCGCGATGCCGCCGAACGCGCCATCGGACTCACGTCCGCACCGGCCAGGACGGGCAAATACGAGTGGCTCGACGACAAGGTCGTGCAGTGGGTGCCCGATCAGTACTGGCCGGCGCACAGCACCATCGGCCTGTCCATCGGCGGCATGCCGCTGGAGTTCAAGACGGGGCCGAAAATCGTTGGAGTGGCCAGTATCTCGGATCACACGTTCACCGTGACCATTGACGGGGAGACGCCGCTCGACATGCCATCGCCGCACCATCTGCCGCACCTGGGCGAACCGGGCGTGCTGCTGGCCTCCATGGGGCGCCCAGAGTACGCAACCCCCGTCGGCAACTACACGGTGCTCGGTAAAGAGCGCTCTGTGACAATGGATTCCAGCAGTGTCGGGATACCCGTGGCATCTCCTGACGGCTACCTCACCGACGTGGAGTACGCCGTGCGGTTCACCCGCCGGGGCTTGTTCGTGCATTCGGCCCCGTGGGCCGTCCAGTCGATGGGCTTTGAGAACACCAGCCATGGCTGCATAAGCCTGGCCCCGGCCGCCGCCGAGTGGTACTTCAACACGGTCAATGTCGGCGACCCGGTGATCGTGCAGGAGTAGCCGTCGGCGACAGCCGGTTTCGGGTGCCAACGACATTCGACATACGAGAACGGGCGGCGATCATGTGATCGCCGCCCGTTCTGATGTCCGACCGCTGTTCGGGCTCGAATCAGCCCTGGGGACCTGGCTGAACCGGAACACCCGGTGCCGGTCCGCCGGCATCGGCGGGCCGGCTCGTCGGCGCCTCTTTTCCGGCCCCCACGCCGACCATGTCCGCCAGCGGAGCGCCTGCGGGTGCGGCTGCCGCGGCGATGGGTGCGCCTGCGGCCGCGGGCACGACAGGCACCGGTGGTGCGAGCGGTACTGCCGGCGCGCCCAGCGGGGGCACCACGGGCACCGGCGGGATTCCTGCCGCGGGTACGACCGGGACCGGTGCGATGGCCGCAGGAACCACCGGCACAGCCGCTCCTGCCGCCTCGACGGCAGGCGCGGCGCATGGCGCGGCTGCAGCTGCGGCTACGGGCGCGGCACCTGGTGCCGCCGTTCCTGCCGCCGCATCGAGGCAGTTGTACCCGCCCTCCTTCAGCGGAGTGGCCCCGGCATTCGGGCACACCGCCGCGGCGGCCACGCAAACTCCGGCGCTGGCAACAACTTTGACTGCGACTCGAGCAAAGCTGATCATCCCCGACGACTCCCTCGATCGTGCTACGAAATGACTGTCACGAAAATTTGTGCAGCTGAAATGTAGAGCCGCGCGCAGACGGCGTCCATACATCCGTGTAATTCGATGCGAGGTCGACGCGCGGCCGAGCCGCGGACGTGACCACACCGATGCAGAACCGTCACACCCGGTCGGTGCATCGTTGTGGTAAACGGCACCAATATTCAACGCGGGCAACGGTTTGGTCGGTTCGATTCGGCCGAGTCAGGCACCGGCCATGCCGATCAGAATTGAGCCGGATCGGGCCGCACGATCGACCGTGGTGCCAGGGCCAATCCCCGCACGTGCGTCGCGATCTCATGCAAGGGTGCCAGCCACACATCAGAACACGAAGCGACGTATTCGACGAGCTCCTCCAACGCCGCTGCCCGCGACGGTCTCCCAGACAGGAACGGGTGATTGGTCAACACGAAGCACCCGCCGGCCGCACGCAACCCTTCGAACTCCAGCCGCCAGATCTCTGCGGCCTTGCGCGGGCTTTCGATCAACCCTGACCCGGAGAAGTCCGGTATGTAGCAGTACTGCTCCCAGTCGTCGAGGGCCCACTGGATCGGGATCTCGACGAGCTGCCCGCCACCGGTCACGGCCAACTCGTACGGGTGGTCGGCATCCATCAAACTCGTGTCGTAGAGAAATCCGCGCTCGGCCAACAGCTTCGGGGTATGCCAGTTCAGTTCCCACATGGGCGCCCGGAATCCGGCAGGTGCCGTGCCGGTCACCGCGGCAAGCGCCTCGATGCCGCGGTCGATCACGACGCTCTCCTGCTCGGGCGTCATGCCGGTCAGCACTTCGTGCAGGTAACCGTGATGCGCGATCTCGTGCCCGGCGTCGGCGATGGCGCGCACGACGTCGGGATGACGCACCGCCGTATAACCGGGCACGAAGAACGTCGCCCGCACGTCGTGTCGTGCGAGGAGGGCCAGGATGCGGGGGACGCCCACGAGCGGCCCATAGGCCTGATGGGACATCACCGACATTCGACCGGCCAACGCGGTGTCGACCCCGAGGAGAGCCGACTCGGCATCCACATCGAAGGTGAAGCTTGCGGCCGCGCGCTTGCCGTGTGGCCATGACACCGGCTCTGCGGGGCGCATGGTCATGCTTTCCGCGCCAGCAGCGAGACGAACTCGTAGGCGAGGTTGGCCGCCGCGACGCCGGTGATCTCGGCGTGGTCATAGGCGGGTGCCACTTCGACGATGTCGGCGGCCACAAGGTTGAGACCATCGAATCCCCGGATGATCTCCAGCAATTCGCGGCTGGTCATACCCCCGGCTTCGGGTGTCCCGGTGCCCGGCGCGTGTGCCGGATCGAGAACGTCGATGTCGACCGATACGTACAGCGGCAGCTCGCCGATGCTGCGCCGCAGCGCGTCGACGATGTCGTCGATCGACCGGCGGTGAAGATCGCGACAGTGCACCACGTGGAACCCCATGTCGGCATCTTCGGCCAGATCGTTGCGCGAGTACAGCGACCCGCGGATGCCGACATGCGCGCTGTGCCCTGAGGCGAACAAGCCTTCTTCGGCCGCCCGCCGAAACGGTGTGCCGTGGGTCAGCGGAGTGTTGAAGTAGGTGTCCCACGTGTCGAGGTGGGCGTCGAAGTGCACGAGTGCCACCTGACCGTGAATCCTGTTGACGGCCTTGAGGAGCGGGTAGGCGATGGTGTGGTCTCCGCCGAGCGAGACCAGGGTGGCCCCGTCGCCGATGAGCTCGACGGCACCCTGCTCGATCTGCGTCACGGCGGTCTCGATGTCGAACGGATTGAACGTCAGGTCACCGGCGTCGACGACCTGCCGATGGGCGAACGGCTCGACGTCCAGCGCCGGGTTGTACGGGCGCAGCAGCCGCGAGGACTGACGAATGTGCGCGGGCCCGAAGCGGGCACCGGGCCGGTAGGTCACCCCGGTGTCGAACGGGATACCGACGACCGCGATGTCGTGCCGCTGTACGTCCTCGATGCGCGGGAGCCGGGCGAACGTGGTGTGTCCGGCGTAGCGCGGGACCTGCAGTCCGTCGACTGGGCCGGTCGTCCCGGCGGCGGCGCCGGGCTGTCCGTTGGTCAAACTCTGCATCGAGTGGTCCCTCCGTTGATCTGGATTGTCTGCCCGATGATCGATCCCAGCTGCGGCCGCACCAACAGCGCGACGGCCGAAGCGATCTCCTCGGGATGGCCGATCCGGCCGAGCGGTATGCCGTCGGCATACCGCTGGTGCATCTCGGTGAGGCTGATACCCGCGTCCGCGGCATCGACCTCGAGTTGCGGGGTGTCGATGACGCCGGGCGCCACGGCGTTGACGACGATGTTCTCGCGGGCCAGTTCGCGACCCAACGTCTTGGTGAGAGCGATCAGCCCGGCCTTCGATGCGGCGTACGCGGTGGCGTTGGGCCAGCCGGTGACACCCCATTCGGACGTTACGATCACGATGCGTCCGTGGCCGATTCGGCGCATGCCGGGCAGCACGGCCGCAATGGTGTGGAAGGTGCCGCCGAGGTTGGTGTCGACGACCTTCCACCAGTCGTCCTCATCATGGTCGGTCAACGGTGCCATCGACATGTAGGCCGCGTTGCACACCAGAACGTCGATGCCTTCGTGCCGCTGGTCGATCTCGGCGATGGCCTCGCACACCGCCGCACGATCGTGGATATCGGCGGGCACGGCGAACCCGCAGACGGCTTCGACGACCTCTTTCATCTGGGGCGTCTCACTGCGGCCGTTCACGCCGACGTGGTAGCCATCGCCGGCCAGCTGCTCGGCGATCGCCCGCCCGATGCCCTGCGTGGCACCGGTGACGACCGCGACCGGGATGCGACGTGAACTCATCAGATCACCGCCCCGCTGTTGGGCGACACGACTTCGCCGGTGCAGAAGGAAGATTCGTCGATCAGGAACTGCACCATCTGTGCCACTTCATCGGGCCGGCACAGGCGGCCCGCCGGAAGCGTCGCCAGGTATTCGGGAGCGCGCCATGGGGAATCCGCCGCGAGCAGCGGAGTGTCCGTCGGGCCGGGTGCCACCGCGTTGACCCGGATGCCGTCGGCCGCGACTTCGGTTGCCAGGCTTCGGACGAAGCCGATGATGCCGCCTTTCGCGGCCGCGTAGTGGGCGTCGCCCTCACCACCGCCGATCGCCAGTTCCGATGCGATGGCCACGATGGCGCCGCGGCGCCGCTCGCGCATCTCCGGCAGGACCGCGCATGTGGCGTTGCGCAGGCCTCCGAGGTGCACGCGCAGCATGCGCGTCCACGCGTCGGCGGTGATCTCCGAAATCGGCACCATCTCGTAGTAGCCGGCGGCGGTGACCAACGCCTCGATCGGGCCGAGCTCGGCACGGACGACACCGATGGCTTCGCGGACCTGAGCAGCTTCGGAAATGTCTGCCGTCACGGACAATTCGGGGATGTCGGCGGGCCGCAGGTCCAGCCCCGCGACCGTCCACCCGTGCTCTGCAAGCTCGGCACTGATGGCAGCGCCGATGCCCGATGCCGCACCCGTCACCACCGCGACCCGCGGGCTCACAGCTGTGCCTGCTGTTCGAGCCGCAAGCGGTCGGCCACCGGTTCGGCGATGCGGCGGCGCAGGCTCACGTAGATCACCGCGCCGATCGCTCCGAGCACCACGGTGGTGATGACCATGCTCCAGTTGATGTACCACGGCTGGCCCGGCTGCACCCGGGGCCACACGACGTTGATCGTCTGGACCACGATCCACACCGCGGCGCAGTATGTGATCGGCGCTCCCCAGCGCCCGAGGGTGAACACCCCTGGCGTCCAGCGGCCCGTCAACCGGGCCCACGCCGCACCCAGCACCGGGATACCGAAGGCGATGTAGAAGCCGATGACCGTGAAGTTGACCAGGATGTTGTAGAAGTTGGAGCCGGCGAGCAGCACCAGCGCGATCGCCACGACAGCCGTGAGACCGATGGCGTTGATCGGCATGCGCTCCGGCCCGGCCAGCTTGCTGAACAGTTTGGACGACGGCAACCCGCGGTCGCGCGCAGCACCCCAGATGCACCGGGACACCGCTGCCTGCACCGCCAGGAAGCTGGAGATGAAGCCGATGACGAACATGATGAGCAGCGGTTTGGCGACCCCGGATCCCAGATGTGCGGTCAGGGTGCCTGCGACCGGGTCGCCGGTCTGCTCGGTGAGTACCTGATCGAGATTGGGTATGGCCAAAATCAATGCGGCACTGGAGAACATGACGATCAGGCCGACGCCGAACAGGCTGCCGATGATGGCCTTGGGCACGTTGCGGGCGGGGTCGTCGACCTCTTCGGCGATGGAACCCGCCGACTCGAACCCCACGAAGGCCCAGCCGGCGTAAGCGATGGCCAGCAGCATCGGCCCCGACATCCAGCCCCCCGAGCCGGGCAACCCGTGCAGCAGTGCGGAGAACGGGTTCTCGCGATAGAAGATCAGCAGCACGATGCCCAGCCCGACCGATCCGAGGATTTCGCACGTGATGCTGGCGATCACCATCACCTTCAGCACCCGCCGGCCGATCATGTTGGTGGCGGTGCCGATCGCGATGATGGCGATGGCCACCAGCGTGGTGGTCCACCGGCTGCGTTCCTCGATGCCCAGCACTTCGAGGAGGAATCCGGCGGCGGCATAGGCCAGCGTCGAGAGCGCGATGGTCAAGCCCCACATGTAGGCCCATGCGGCGGTCCACCCCGCGGTGGTGCCGCGAACGTGGCGCGCCCACTGATACACGCTGCCGGCGTACGGCCATCGTGAGGACAGCTCGCCGAACACGGCTGCCACCGCCAGCTGGCCGACCAGCACGATCGGGAACGCCCAGAAGAACCGGGGCCCGGCGGTGAACAGGCCCAGCGTGAAGATCGCGTAGAGCGCCACGATCGGTGATACGTCGGCGAAGGCGAGGGAGAACGCCGAGCGGAGCGTGAAACCGCGATTGAGTTTTTCGACCTCATGGTGCGGTGGTTCGGCCGGGGCTTTGTGACTTCGGGTGTCCGGACGCATGGGGCGCTCCTCACAGAAGGTGTTGAGGCTTGACTATGCAGCGGTCGTGCATCCGCGTGAATACTCAGTCAGTATGAATTCGTAGACATCAATCAGCCTTGAGTACGGGAGAGATGCATGGGGCCGACGGTGCTCGATCTCATCGAGATGCCGCACTTGCGCCTGAAGCTGCGTGCGGGCGGTAAGGGCGTCGACAGGCACGTGACCTGGGCCCAAGCGTCCGATCTGAACACTCCCTGGGAGTGGATGACCGGCGGAGAGCTGTTGATGAAGAACGGCCGCACCCTGCCCGCCGACGTCGAGTCCCAGATCGCGCTCCTGCGCGCGTTGTCCGATACCGGTACCGCAGGCCTGGTGCTCGGCATGGACCCCGACACCCCGGAACTGCAACAGGACGCCGTCGATGTTGCCGACCAGCTGGGCCTGCCGATCCTCATCGCCCCGTTCTCGGCGGGGTTCACCACGATCGGGCGGGCTGTCGCCGAGGCCAACATGTCCGACGAGGGTCGGCGGCTCGCCATGACCGAACGCGTCTATACGCTGATCCAGCGGTCGGTGCTCAATCCCGGCAAGGGCGGGATCCTCGACCAGTTCTCCCGGGAATTGCGTTGTCGGCTGGCCCTTCTCGACGGTGAGACCGGCATTGCGGTGCTCGACGGCAGTGCCGAGCCGCCCGAGAAACTGCGGCGCGCGGTGGTCGATCTCATCGCGCAACGCGGCGGGATGCTTCCCGGAGTTCTGCACCTGGACGCCGACGGCTTCCGCGGCCAGATCGTGGAGGTCCCCGATCCGGATCCGACGGTCCTGGTGACCTACGACTTCCGCGGCACACCGCCAGACCTCGTGGTCCTGCAACACGTGGCCACCGCTGCGGGGGTGCTTCTGGTGCAACAGGGCATCCGCCGTGAACATAGGCGCAGGCTTGGTGCCGAGACCTTGGCCAATCTGATCGATCTGCGGTTGGGCGAACACGAGTTGTCGCGCCAGCTCGACCAGGCTGGGTTACCCGCGGAACGTTGTGTCCTCGTGGCGGTGCAAGGCGGCAGCAGCACCGGAGAACGCGATCTGCATCTGAGTCTCGATCGCCACCGGATCTCGCACCTGCTGTTGCGCCGGGCCGGATTGCTCTATGCGTTGCTGCCGGCAGGGCCCCAATCCGTGGCAGTGCTGCGTCGCCGACTGGGACCTGATGCACTGATCGGGATCAGCGATCCGCTCGTGGCCGCCGGACGGGCGCCTGCGGCCGTCCGGGAAGCCAACTGGGCCGTGCGCGACGCCGCCAACATGGCGGAGCACCAGTGTCATTACGCCGACGCGACGCTGCTGTCGGTCCTGCGTGACGCTGACGAAGCACAGCTCGTCGTGGACCGGGTCCTCGGCGACTTGCTGGCCTACGACGCCGAACACGGCACCACGCTCGTCGAGACGCTCGACACGTTTCTGCGGCTCGACAAGTCGTGGCAGCACACGGCCAACGAGGTCGGGGTGCATCGCCAGACGGTTGCCTATCGGCTGCGGCGCATCGAAGAGATCACCGGCCGCAACCTCGCCGCCACAGCCCATACCGCCGAACTGTGGCTGGCGCTGCGGGCCCGTGATCTCGTCGTGGCACCGGGTGCGTGAGCGGCAGCGGGTGGCCGCCAGGAAGTAACGCCTGTTACATTCCACGTCGTGACAGCAGAACGCGACGCGGTTGTGCGCTGGCTCGTACTGGTGGTGCGGGTCCCGGCGGAGCCCTCGCGTCATCGGGTCGCGGTCTGGCGGGAACTGCGCCGCGTCGGCGCACTGCAGATCGGCCAGGGCGTATGGGTGGTGCCGAATGTGCCGGTGTTCGCCGAGGGCGTCGCGCGCGTGACCGAGTTGGCCCGACGCGGCGAAGGTGAGGTGCTGATGCTTGACGCCGCCGGACATCAGGAGCCCGACGCGGAGCGGCTCGAAGCCATGTTCACTGCCGAACGCGCCGAAGAATGGTCGGAATTCCTTTCCGACTGTGCGGGTTTTGACGCGGAGATCGACAAGGAGATCGCCAAGGGCAAGTTCACCATGGCCGAACTCGAGGAAGAGGAGCAGAGCCTGGAGCGCTTACGCCGCTGGCATCGCGACATCAAAGCCCGGGATGTGTTCGGCGCAACGGCTGCCCCGGAGGCCGATCAGCAGCTCAAGCACTGCGCCGACCGCTTGGCCGACTACACCGAACGGGTCTTCGCGGCCCTGCACCAGATGTGAAACCGGAGTCTGCACCGTGACCATGGACAGCCGAATCTTCTACGCCATCAACCACTTTTCCCGTGACACCCCGTGGCTGCACCCGATCGTGTCCGGCTACGCCGCCTACGGCGTCGTGCTGTTCGCGGCGCTGCTGCTGGCCGGATGGTGGAGTGCCCGCAGAGCTGCCGATCCGGTTCGTATGGTCGCGGCGGTGTGGGCTCCGGTGGGGATGCTCGTCGCCCTGGCGTTGAACCAGCCGGTTGCCGCGGCCGTGAACGAGACCCGGCCATGTCAGGCACTTCACGACATCGTGGTACTGCACTGCAACACCGATCCCGGATTCCCCAGCGACCACGCTGTCATGGCCGGTGCCGTCACTGCCGGGTTATGGCTGGTGCGTTGGCGTCTCGGTGTTCTCGCCGCAGTCGCGGCAGCCGTGATGGCGTTCAGTCGGGTGTACATCGGTGCGCACTATCCGCAGGACGTCCTGGCGGGAGTGGTGTTCGGAGCTGTGGTCAGCATCGCCGGGTACATTCTGCTGCGGCCTCTCTTGCGGCGCGTGCTCGCGATGATCGCCGCCACCCCACTGGGCATACTGCTCGTCCCACGAGACCCGAAAAGTGCTGTGCCACAGAAGCGGTCGGCATGAGTACGGGCGCTGACGCACGCATTCCTCGGGCCCGATTTCTGCCGCTGTACGCCGCGGGTTTCGTCACCGCGTTCGGGGCGCACAGCATTGCTGCCAGCCTCGCCGGTTATACAGAGGCCGAGCACACCAGTCTGCTCACACTGGGGTTGCTGCTTGCCGTGTACGACGGCGCGGAAGTCCTGCTCAAACCGGTGTTCGGAACGCTGGCGGACCGCGTCGGCGCGCGCCCCGTGTTGCTCGGGGGTCTGGTGGCGTTCGCGCTGGCGTCCGCCGCGTTCGTGCTGGCGGGAAGCCCCGGCCTGATCGGGCTGGCACGGTTCGGCCAGGGCGCCGCGGCCGCCGCCTTCTCGCCAGCGGCCGGCGCGATGCTGGCTCGGCTGACGCCGGCCACCGCACACGGGCGCGCCTATGGCAGCTATGGCGCATGGAAAGGGCTCGGGTACACCGTGGGTCCGGTTCTGGGTGGCGTTCTGATCGCGGTGGGTGGATACCGACTGCTGTTCAGCACCTTGGCGGTGCTGGCGGCCCTCGTGGCGGGCTGGGCGCTCGTCATGGTGCCGGCCGTCGAGGTGCTGCCGAAGAAGCGCCAGACCGTTGTGGACTTGGCGCGTCGCCTGACCGGAGGCAGTTTCTTGCGCCCTACCGCCGCTTTGGCCGGCGCCACCGCAGCGCTGGCCGTCGGTGTCGGATTTCTGCCGGCGATCGGTGCCGGCCACGGGCTGGGCCCCTTGGCCACGGGCGCGGTGGTATCGGTTTTGGCGGCCACTGCCGCGCTGATCCAGCCGAGAGTGGGACGCGCGCGGGACGCCGGGCGGCTGCGAGACCGGGCAGGCATGACACTCGGCCTGTTGTTGACTGCCGCCGGAATCGCGGTCGCCACTGTGGTGCCGGGGCTGGGAGGCATCCTGCTGGCGGCGGTGACCATCGGAGCCGGCACCGGGCTCATCACCCCGCTCGGCTTCGCGCACCTGGCACAGAGCAGTCCGCCCGAACGGCTCGGCCAGACCATGGGATCTGCGGAGATCGGACGTGAGCTCGGTGATGCCGGGGGACCGCTGCTCGTCGGTGCCGTCGCCACCGCGTTGACGTTGAACGCCGGAATGCTGGCAATCAGCCTGGTGCTTGCCGCGCTGGCTGTTCTCGTCGGGGCACCCAGATCGAGGCGGCCCGCCGAGGCGTAGCTGCGCTCAACCGGCGTCGGTGGTGCGGTCGGTGAGGCCGAGTCGCAGGTGTTCGCTGTGGTAGACGGCTTCGTCGAGCAGTTGGGCGACGTGGTTGTCATACAGGCTGTAGACGATGCTGCGGCCGGAGCGGGTTCCCGTGACCAACCCCAGATTGCGGAGCAGCCGGAGTTGATGCGAGACCAGGGATTGCTCCAATCCGATGGCGTCGGCCAACTCCGACACCGAGCACGAGCCCTGGCGCAACTCGGTCAAGATCATCAATCGGCTCGGCGTGGCGAGCGCTTGCAGTGTGGTGGCCACCTGCGCGGCGGCATCCGCGTCCAGCCGCCCGGCAGGGCGATCACGTCCTTCGACACCGTGGCCCATCGTTGTAGTGTACTGAGAGCAACGAATGAAGACATGTTCATGTGTTCTGATATCGTCGCGTCCGTATCTGCTCATCCGTCATTGGAGGTGACGTCATGCCGGCGCTCACGGAGGCCACCCAGCGTGCCACTGTCGCCTCGTCGGCACTTCCCGGGCGGCGCAGAGTCCTTGACTTGCCCGAAATGCGCTGGGCTGCAGCAGCGTTGGTGCTATTCCTGGTCGGGCTGGCGGTGCAGCTCATGGGTGGCCCGGCATGGTCCTGGTGGGTGCTCTACCTGGCCAGCTACCTGACCGGTGGTTGGGAACCGGCGCTGGCCGGCCTGCAGGCGTTGCGTGACAAGACCCTCGACGTGGATCTGCTGATGGTCGCCGCAGCGATCGGAGCGGCAGCCATCGGGCAGATCACCGACGGGGCACTTTTGATCGTGATCTTTGCGACCTCCGGTGCGCTGGAGGCACTGGCCACCGCCCGCACCGAGGATGCCGTGCGCGGCCTACTCGACCTCGCGCCCGACAGCGCCACCCGGGTATCCGAGGACGGGCGTGAGGAGACCGTCAGGGCGGCCGACCTGGAGGTGGGTGATGTGGTGCTGGTGCGGCCCGGGGAGCGCGTCGGCGCCGACGCCACCGTCATCACCGGCGCCAGCGAGATCGACCAGGCCACCATCACCGGCGAACCGCTGCCGGTCGACAAAGCACCGGGCGACGAGGTGTTCGCGGGCACGCTCAACGGCACTGGGGCGCTGCGGATCCGGGTGGACCGCCGAGCCGAGGACTCGGTGGTGGCCCGAATCGCCGCGCTGGTGCACGAGGCCGGCCAGACCAAGGCGCGCACGCAGTTGTTCATCGAAAAGATCGAGCAGCGCTATTCGATCGGTATGGTCGCGGTCACCATCGCCGTATTCGCGATCCCGCTGCTTCTCGGTGACACCTTGCAGGCAGCGTTGTTGCGTGCGATGACGTTCATGATCGTCGCCTCGCCGTGTGCCGTGGTGTTGGCGACCATGCCTCCGCTGCTCGCGGCGATCGCCAACGCCGGCCGCCACGGCGTCCTGGTCAAGTCGGCGGTCGTCATGGAGCAACTCGGCACCACCACCAGGGTCGCGTTCGACAAGACCGGAACCCTGACCCGCGGTATCCCCGAACTCGCCGAGATCCACGTTCTCACATCAGATATGACCGTTGACGATGTGCTGGTTCTCGCAGCCGCAGCCGAGCATCCCAGCGAGCATCCGCTCGGCGAGGCGATTGCGCGCGCGGCGAAGACCCGCGGCCTGCGATGGCCCGACTCCACCGACTTCGTCGCGAAACCAGGGCTCGGCGTCAGCGCGACCGTCGACGGTGCGCGGATCACCGTCGTATCGCCAAAAGGGCTGCCGGACAACCTCGACCGGGCGGACGCCGAGGTGGTCGCGCTCGTGCAACAGCGGGGCTGCACCGCGGTCATCGTGACCGCTGCCGCACGCCCGATCGCGGTGCTGGGCCTGACGGACCAGCTGCGGCCGGACGCCGCCGATGCGGTGGCTGCCGCCGCCCGGCTTACCGGGCGCACCCCGGTGCTCTTGACCGGCGACAACGAGACCGCCGCAACGATGTTGGGCGACCGGGTGGGCATCACCGATGTCCGCGCGGGGCTACTTCCGCACGACAAGGTCGATGCTGTGGCGGAGTTGCAGGCCGACGGAACGCGGTTGGTGATGGTCGGTGACGGCATCAACGACGCACCCGCGTTGGCCGCGGCCCACGCGGGTGTCGCCATGGGCGGAGCGGGGTCGGATCTGACGTTACAGACCGCGGACGCCGTGGTCATCGGTGACGACCTGAGCGCGGTCTCGACCGTGATCGCGCTCTCGCGCCGGGCTCGTCGTGTGGTTGTCGCGAATCTGATCATCGCCGCCACATTCATTGCGGTGCTGGTGATCTGGGACCTCACGGCGACGTTGCCGTTGCCGCTGGGCGTGGCCGGACATGAAGGGTCCACCGTCATCGTGGGGCTGAACGGACTCCGGCTGTTGCGTGGTGCGGCGTGGCGGACCGCAGCGGGCGCGACCTGACCAACGTCGGCCACCAGAACCACGGCCCGAGCAAGCGGACGATGCACGGCACGATGAACGACCGCACGATCAGGGTGTCGAGCAACAGGCCGATGCACACCGTGGACCCGACCTGGCCGATGGTGCGCAGATCGCTCGAGAGCATCGCGAGCATCGTGAAAGCGAACACCAGACCGGCAGAGGTCACCACACCACCGGTACTGCCGAGCGCGCGAATCAGCCCGGTGTTCAACCCGGCATGCACTTCCTCTTTGAGCCGGGCGATCAGCAGCAGGTTGTAGTCCGAACCGACGGCCACCAGGATGATGAACGTCAGCGGCAGGATCAGCCAGTGCAGGTGCAGGCCGATCAGGTGTTGCCAGATCAGCACGGACAACCCGAACGCCCCGGCGTAGGAGAAGGCCACCGTGCCGGGAATCACCAAGGCGGCCACCAGAGAACGCGTGATCACCATCATGATCAGAAAGATCAGCACGAACGCGGCGATGGCTGCGATGAGCAGATCAGACTTGGCGTACTCCTGGATGTCCCGGTTGTTGGAGCCCGATCCGCCGATATAGATCTTCGAACCCGCCAGCGAGGTCTCCTTCAGCGCGATCTTGATCGCGTCGGGGAACTGCTCGACGTGCTCGATGCCTTCGGGCCCCATGGCATTGCCCTCATGGGTGACGATGAACCGGGCGGCCTTACCGTCCGGCGACATCATCAGCGCCATACCGGTTTTGATGTCCTCGTTGTCGAACGCCTCCCGGGGTATGTAGAAGAAGTCATCGCTGCGCGAGGTGTCGAAGTCGTTGCCGACGTTGATCATGTCGTCGAAGGTCTGATCGGTGTTGTCGGCCTGAATGTTCGACGGGCCGTACGTGTTGACGATCAGCGCCTGCAGCCCCTGCATGTCGTCGGCCATGATCTTGAGCTGCGACACCATCTGCGGCAGCAGTTTGTCGACCACCTCAAGGGACCCGACCGCATCCTTGATGTCACCGGCCAGGCTGTCGACACTGTCGAGCATGTCGAACAGCGACCGGAACGCCCAGCATGCCGGGATGTCGAAACAGTGTGGCTCCCAATAGAAGTAATTGCGCAGCGGCCTCATGAAGTCGTCGAGGTTGGCGACCTGGTCCCGCATCTGTTCGGTGACCTGCTCCATGTCCTCCATGGTGACGACGGTGTTGTGCATCTCGTCGGCGAGCTTTTGGGTCAGATCGATCGTCTGGCGCAGCACCGTGATGGTGTGCGCCATGATCTGGGCCTGCTGATCGGTATTGCTGTTCATCTGCCGCGTGAAGGGCAACTGCTGGCCGTTTCCGCTGCCCTGCGTGGTGAACAGATAGGGCAGGCTGGCGTGCTCGAGTGCCCGTCCCATGGGCCGGGTGATGCTCTGCACCATGGCGACCCCGGGTAGCCGGATGAGTGCCTTGGCCGCGCGGTCCAGCGAGATGAAGTCGGCCGAGTTCCGCATGTCGTGATCCGACTCGATCATCAGCATCTCGGAAAACAGCTTGCTCTTGGGGAAGTGCCGATCCGCCGCCTGGAACCCCTGATTCGCAGGCGCGTCGGCCGGCTGATAGGTCCGGTCGTCGAAACTCACCCGGTACGTCGGCACGAACACCGCTCCGAGCGCGACGAGCGTGACACTGGCGACCAGGATCGGCTTGGGCCAGCGCACCACGCTGGTGCCGATCCGCCGGTACAGCTGGCCCTTGGCCTTCCGCTTGGGATCGAACAGACCGAAGAGGCTCCCCACGCTGAGCAGTGCCGGACCGATGGTCAGTGCGCCCGCGACCGTCAACACCATGCTGATGGCCACGGCGGGCCCCATGGTGTGAAAGTAGTTGAGCCGGGCGAAGCTCAGGCAGAACGCCGCCCCGGCGATGGTGAGTCCGGAACCGATGATGACGTGTGAGACGCCGCGGTAGGCGGTGTAGTAGGCGTCCTCTCGGCTTTCGCCGGCCAGCCGGGCTTCGTGATAGCGGCCTGTCAGGAAGATGCCGTAATCGGTTCCGGCGCCCAAGGTCAGCGACACCACCATGTTGACGGCAAACGAGGACAGCTCGATGTAGCCGAAATGCCCGAGGGTGGCGATGACGCCTTTGGCCGCCAACATCAGCACCAATACCCCGAACAACGGCACGAGCATGGTGGTGATCGAGCGGTACACCAGCAGCAGCATGACGATGATCAGGAAGATCGTGACGATCGTGATGTTGTTCAGGCTCGAATTCGCGATGTTCACGGTGTCGGCCGCCAACGGCGCCGCACCGCTCACATAGACCTTGAGGCCCTGCGGGGGAGTGTCATTCGCGACCAGGTTACGTACGGCTTGGACCGAATCGTTGGCCTGTATCTGGCCGATGTCGCCTGCCAGCCGCAGCAGCACGTACGCGGCCTTGCCGTCGAGACTCTGTGCGCCGGCCGCGGTGATCGGCTTGCCCCACGTGTCCATCACGTACTGCACATGCGTGGTGTCGGCTTTGAGGCGACGCACCAGGTCGTCGTAGTACTGGTGGTCGGCCTCGCCCAACGGGCGGTCGGCTTCCAGCACCAGCATCGTCATGCTGGTGGATGTCGACTCCTGGAACTTCTCGCCGATCTTCAGCATCGCCACCTGTGACGGTGCGTAGTGCGGGACCAACGGTCCGGCGAGCTCTTCGGCCACCCGCTCGACCTGTGGCACAAAGGTATTGGTGGTCACTGCCAGAAGGGCCCAGAACACGATGATCGGAACGGCAAGGACGCGAACCGTTCTGGCGACCACTGGCCGGCCCGCCCGATGCTCGCTCATGCCGATTTCACCCGGCAGGTGATGTCGGCGTCCTGATGGTCATCCGACTGTTCGTCGCGCACAACGTCATTCACGAGTATTCGGCAGCCCACGTGGCCACCGTGCACCTGCGCCGAGATGCTGCCGGATACCACGGTGAGCGTGGTCGTCTCGACGTGCGACCAGGGCAGCTCCGTGAGGTCGACCTGGTGCGGGTGCCCGTCGATGTCGACGTAGGACACCATGGCACCGCTTCCGGCAGAACCGAACAGTTCATACGTGAGCTTTTTCGGCGTGAACTCCGGAGGAGCTTGCGGTTCGTTGACGGCCAGGACCGGTCCCGGGGCGGACATCTGGTGGACCTTCCACATGCAGAGCGCGCCCACACTCAGCGCCATCACTGCGACCAGGGGCATCCAAGCGCGTGCCAGTACCGTCCTTTCCGCTGAACGAGGGCTCACCCGACCACCTTTCGACACCTGACCCCGGACCCAGGTCCGCTGCACGCCGCATATCAAGCGGATTGATATTAGACAGGCTCGACACTGGTAGTCCAACGCACCGACGCCGTCCGGCTAGTCCCGAGATCGCGCGGTGGCTGGGCCGACCAAGGCGAGAAGGGTTGTCACCCTGCGCCGGGAAGGCGCTTCCTCAATTTTGCGACCCGCAATATCTGAGCCGTAATGTTGATCGAGGAAATCATCGGAATGACACCGAGGAATGTTCGTTCGGATGGTGTCGCCCCGTGCAGCTGCTCAAGGCTGCCGAGCACATAGAAACAACCCAAGGAGAATATGGTCGCCGGGATGGAATATGCCATCGGCGAACTCCGGTTGGCAATGGTTTGGGCCGCGAAATCGATCTCTTGTTGCGACATCGGCTCGCGTTTTCGGAGCTTGTTCAACACTGCTTTGGTGCCGCCCACCTCTTCTGCCAACGGCGATGACGGCCGATTTCGCAGACGCACCGTGTAGATAAACATGCAAGTGGCGAACACCAACAATGCCACCAGGGCGATTATTGCGAGATTGCCGAATAAGGTTGAACTCATCGGGCCGTTCCTTTGCGTTTCCGTCAATTCGCGTCGTGCACTCGTGCCCGCAGCACGCTACCGCAGCCACTGGAGTTCCGGCGCACCCGCGAAGGAACTTCACAGCTCGCGCTGTAGGGGCGGCGTCACTGCGCGGACCTGCGGGTTTTGCCGGCGCACCCGCGCAACCACCCGCCGGGCCGGAGCAGAAATCCGCAGGCCTGGGCGGCCTCGAGGCGAGGTCTGACGTCGAGCATGCTCGTTGCGGCACAGCGTCGGTGTCGAAGTTGGCCGGAGGGCTGCGATCCGGCGGCCTGCCGGCCTTTCGGGTGCGGGATGGGGACAGGCGGCCGCGCGGTCGGGTCCCCGGCAGGACGGTGTGGATGACCCGCGATCCTCCTGACTTGTGGTACTTCTCGTGATCCGCGCGTGATCCGATCACCTGGTTGGTTGCGTCCGGCGCAGGCGTCTCTGCCGACGTTCGAGCCGCTGAGCCGCTTGTTCGCCAGCATGGTCGACATCCGGGATTCTGGCTGCATCTCGCACATATCGGTAATAAATGGCGAATTTGCTATTTGTCGCACGTGATGCGCGTTTTGCAACCGGCGAAGAAGTAATCGAGACTATGTGTATAAAAGCGGGAGTGACGCACGCATGTAGTGTGCGTTCCGATCAGATATCGCGTGGGGAACGGACCTATATGCCCGTATCCGGCATGGTCTAGTCTTCAACGACTACGTTGCGCCCCGGTGATGTCTCGGGATTGCGATCAAGCTGCACATGCCGCAGCATGGTGCCCGGGTGCGGGGATAGGCGAGGAGGGCTACGATTTTTGGGCTTCTGCGGCGGTTATGGATTCCGCTACTCGTGCTCGCGGTGATTAGTGCCGGAGGCTTTACCGTGTCCCGTCTGCACAGCATATTCGGCAATGAAAAGCGCCCATCTTATGCCGATACTCAATTGGCGGACACCAAACCTTTCAACCCCAAGCGACTGACGTATGAAGTCTTCGGATCCCCGGGCACCGTGGCATCCATCAGCTACTTCGACATCAATACCGATCCGCAGTTCATCAAGAACGTCAGCCTGCCGTGGTCGCTGCAATTCGACATCACCAAGGCAACTGCCATCGGAAGCATCATGGCCCAGGGCGATAGCGACAACATCGGCTGCCGCATCACCGTGGACGATGAGGTCAAGGCCGAGAAGGTGTCGAACGAAGTGAACGCGTTTACCTCCTGCCTCCTGAAGGCAGCATGAGCCACGCACAAGTAGTCGCGGACCCGGCACACCGCTCACGGATTGCGACTTTCATCCGGAAGAGTTCCGTACTCATCATTCTCGGCTGGGTGGCCATCACTGTCTTGGTGACAGTCGCCATTCCTCCACTCGAAGTCGTCGAGGCCAAGCACTCGGTGTCGCTGAGCCCGCCGGATGCGCCGTCGGTGATGGCGATGAAGCGCATGGGCGAGGTGTTCCAGGAATCGAATTCGGAGAGTGTCGCGGTCATCGTCCTCGAGGGCGACGAACCTCTCGGAGACGAGGCACACAAGTACTACGACAGCGTTATCCGGCAGCTGAAGGCCGATCCGACACACATCCAGCACGTCCAGGATTTCTGGGGAGATCCGCTCACCGCGGGCGCGGCCCAAAGCGCCGACGGTAAGGCCGCGTACGTCCAGTTGAATCTCCACGGCAGCTTCGGGCAGGCCGCGGCGAACGAGTCGGTGAAGGCCGTCCAGGACGTCGTGAAGAACACGCCGCAGCCGCCGGGGCTCCACACCTACGTGACCGGTCCCGCCGCGATCGTCGCGGACATGGGCCAGAGCGGGAACCGGACCGTCATCCTGATCACGGTGGTCAGCATCGGGGTCATCTTCCTGATGCTGCTGTTGCTCTACCGCTCCTTCATCACCGTCATCATCCTGCTGCTGACCGTGGCCATAGAGCTGCAGGTGGCCCGTGGATTGGTGGCATTCCTCGGATTACACGGCATAGTCGGCCTCACGACCTATGTCGTCAACCTCCTGGTGTCCGTCGGCATCGCCGCCGGAACCGACTATGGGATCTTCTTCACCGGGCGATATCAAGAGGCAAGGCAGGCCGGCGAGGACCGGGAATCCGCGTATTACACCGCCTACCACGGAGTTGCGAAGGTCGTCCTGGCGTCCGGCGTGACGATCGCGGGAGCGATTGCCTGCCTCAGCTTTACTCGGCTGCCCTACTTCAAGCCGCTTGGCATCCCCGGCGCCGTGGGCATATTGGTGGCGGTCGCGGTGGCACTCACGCTGGTGCCGGCCGCCATCGCGGCCGGCAGCAGGTTCGGTTTCTTCGACCCCAAACGCCTTGTCACCACGCGCCGGTGGCGACGCATCGGCACCGCGATCGTGCGGTGGCCCGCGCCCATCCTGGCCGCAACGATAGCCGTGGCGGCCATCGGTCTGCTGACGTTGCCCGGATACAACCCGAGTTACAGCGACCAGAAGTTCATTCCGCAGGACATTCCTGCCAACCAGGGATTTACGGCTGCGGAGCGCCATTTCCCGCAATCGAAGATGACGACGCCCGACCTGCTGCTGATCGAGTCCGATCACGATCTGCGCAACCCGTCGGATCTCTTGGTGCTGAACAAGCTTGCCAAAGCGGTGTTCGCGGTTCCCGGTATCGCCAACGTGCAGTCGATCACGCGGCCCGAGGGAACTCAGCTCGAACACTCGTCGATCCCGTTCATGCTCAGCATGTCGAACGCCAGTCAACGTCTCAGCCTGCCGTTCCAGAAGGAGCGGATGGAGGACATGCTCACGCAGGCCGACGAGATGTCGAAGACGATCGCGCTCATGCAGCGCATGTACGGCCTGATGCAGGAGATGGTGGCGACCACCCATCGGATGGTCGGCACGACCCACGACCTCCAGGAGGACATGGCGGTATTGCGGGACCACGTCGCGGATTTCGATGACTTCTGGCGGCCGATCCGCAACTACCTGTACTGGGAACCGCATTGCTACGACATCCCACTGTGCTGGTCGATCCGATCGATCTTCGACGCACTCGACGGTGTCGACCGCGTGACCGACAAGATGCAGATCATGGTCAAGGATCTCGACCACTTGGACACTCTGATGCCGCAGATGCTCGACCAGTTCCCCCCGATGATCGAGTCGATGCAGAGCACCCGTCAGATGATGCTGACGATGCACAGCACCATGTCCGGCATCTTCTCCCAGATGGACGACTCGACCGAGAACGCGACGGCGATGGGGAAGGCGTTCGACGAGTCGAAGAACGACGACTCCTTCTACCTGCCGCCAGATGTGCTGAACAATCAGGACTTCCAGCGCATCATGAAGATCTTCCTGTCACCCGACGGGAAGGCCGCGCGCATGCTCATCACTCAGCGGGGCGATCCCGCGACGCCCGAGGGCATCTCGCGAGTCGAACCGATTCAGATCGCGGCCGAGGAAGCGCTCAAGGGCACGCCGCTGGAGAACGCCAAACTGTCGCTGGCGGGTACCGCTGCGGGAGTGAAGGATCTGGTCGACGGCTCCAAATACGATCTGCTGATCGCCGGTGTCGCGGCGCTGTGCCTGATCTTCGTGATCATGCTGATCATGACGCGGAGTCTGGTCGCCGCGCTGGTCATCGTCGGCACCGTGGCGATGTCGCTCGGGGCCTCGTTCGGCCTGTCCGTGCTGGTCTGGCAACACATTCTGGGCCTCCAGATCAACTGGGTGGTGCTGGCGATGTCGGTGATCGTGCTGTTGGCGGTCGGTTCCGACTACAACCTGTTGTTGGTGTCGCGCATGAAAGAGGAACTGGGCGCGGGCATCAACACCGGCATCATCCGGGCCATGGGCGGTACCGGCAAGGTGGTGACGGCCGCAGGCCTGGTGTTCGCAGCCACGATGGCGTCGATGATCGTCAGCGATCTGCTGACCATCGGACAGGTGGGTACGACGATCGGATTGGGCTTGTTGTTCGACACCTTGATCGTGCGTGCCTTCATGACACCGTCCATCGCCGCGCTGTTGGGCCGGTGGTTCTGGTGGCCGCAGATGGTGCGTCCCCGCCCCGCCAGTTCCATGCTCCGACCAGTAGGCCCGCGCCCGTTGGTGCGTTCCCTGCTGATGAGGGATTAGCGAGCACCGATGAGTACCGAGCACTCGCCGCCCTTCATTGCGCGTGCGATACGTAAGCTTTCGCCGCTGGTCATCCTGGCGTGGCTGGCGCTGATCCTGTTCAGCACCTTGGCATCTGTCGATTGGAAGTGGAAATCGGCGATCCCGGCGCTGGAGCACGTCGCCGAAGAGCGGTCAGTAGCGCTGATGCCCCGGGATGCGCCGTCGGTGAAGGCCATCCTGCGCATGGGCCAGAACTTCAAAGAATCCAATTCCGACAGCGCGGCCATGATCGTTCTGGAAGGGCAGCAGCCGCTCGGCGAGGATTCCCACAAGTACTACGACCAACTGATTCGCGATCTGCGCGCCGATCCACATCATGTCGAGCATGTTCAGGATCTGTGGGGAGACCGGCTCACCTCGTCGAGCGTGCAGAGCCCCGACGGCAAGGCCACGTATGTGCAGCTGAATCTCGTCGGCAATCAAGGCACCGCCGAGGGAGACGCATCGGTTGCCGCGGTCCGCGACATCGTCGCCCGGATACCGGCCCCCGACGGGGTCAAGACCTATGTCACCGGAGCGGCGCCGCTGGCCTCCGACATCCAGCACAGCGGTAACAACTCCATTCTGAAGATCACCGCAGTCACCGTCGTGATCATCTTCACGATGCTGCTGCTGGTCTACCGTTCGGCCATCACGGTGATTCTGCTGTTGACCATGGTCGGCCTTGAATTGGCCGCGGCCCGTGGCATCGTCGCCTTCCTCGGGCACAACGACGTCTTCGTGTTGTCGACGTATGCGGTCAACATGCTGGTCTTCCTCAGCATCGCGGCCGGAACCGATTACGGGATCTTCTATTTCGGCCGATATCAGGAAGCGCGCCAAGCCGGTGAGAGTCCGGTAAAGGCGTACTACACCACGTATCGCAGCGTCACCCCCGTCGTTCTGGCTTCCGGCCTGACGATCTCCGGGGCGGTGTTCTGCCTGAACTTCGCCCGGTTGCCCTATTTCCACACCATGGGAATCCCATGTGCAGTCGGCATGGTTATCTCGGTCCTCGCTGCGATCACGCTTGTGCCTGCAGGCATCGTGCTGGCCAGCGGAGTCGGGCTGCTGGAGCCGAAGCGAAAGCTGCGGGTCCATCGGTGGCGTGGGATCGGCACAGCAGTGGTCCGCTGGCCCGGCCCCATCCTGGTCGCGTCGATGGCGGTGGCACTTGTCGGCCTCGTGACGCTGCCGGGCTATAAAACCAGCTACAACGACCGCCAGTACATTCCCGGCAGCATTCCGGCGAAGATGGGATTCGATGCGGCAGAACGGCATTTCTCCCAGTCGCGGGTGACCCCCGATGTGCTCCTGGTGGAAACCGACCACGATCTGCGGAACCCCGCGGACTTCCTGGTGCTCAACAAACTTGCCAAGGCGATCTTCAAGGTCCGCGGCATCTCGCGCGTGCAGGGCATCACCCGACCCGAGGGCACTCCGATCGACCACACGTCGGTGCCGTTCCTGCTCAGTCTGCAAAACGCCGGTCAGTCTCAAGCCACGGAATTCCAAAAGGCTCGCATCGACGACATGTTGAAGCAGGCCGACGACATGACCAAGATGATCGATGCCATGCAGCACACCTACGAGGTGATGAAAGAGCTTTCGGCAACGATGCAGAGCATGGTCGCGCACACGCATGACCTACAGGAACTCACCGATGAATTGCGAGCCAATCTGGCCCTTTTCGACGATTTCCTGCGACCGATCCGCAGCTACTTCTACTGGGAGCCGCACTGCTTCGACATCCCGATCTGTTGGTCGTTGCGGTCGGTGTTCGATGCACTGGATTCTGTTGACGCCCTTGATGACAAGCTCGCGGTCCTTGTCGACAACATGGACGAGATGGCCGCGATCCTGCCGCAACTGCTGATGCAGTACCCGCAGATGATCGCCGTCATGCAGACCATGCGCGACATGACGCTGACCATGCACAGCACCATGTCGGGGATGTTCTCCCAGATGGACGAATCGAGCAAAGACGCCAACGCCATGGGCCAGGCGTTCGATGCCGCGAAGAACGACGACTCGTTCTTCCTGCCGCCAGAGGTGTTCGAGAACCCCGACTTTCAGCGGGCGATGAATTCGTTCCTGTCGCCGGACGGGAAGACGGTTCGATTCATCATCTCCCATAACGGAGACCCGGCATCGCCGGAAGGCATCAAGCGAATCGAGCAAATCCGAACTGCTGCAGAGGAAGCGCTCAAGGGGACGCCGCTGGTGGGCGGGAAGATCTATCTCGCCGGCGCCGCGTCGACAGCCAAGGACTGGAAGGACGGATCCGGATACGATCTGTTGATCGCCGGCATCGCAGCGCTCTGCCTCGTATTCGCGATCATGCTCATCATCACGCGCAGTTTCATCGCTGCCCTCGTGATCGTGGGGACGGTCGCACTGTCCCTGGGTGCGTCCTTCGGCATGTCGGTGCTGCTGTGGCAGTACATCCTTGGCATCAACCTGCACTGGATGGTGCTGGCCATGTCGGTGATCATCCTGCTTGCGGTCGGTTCCGACTACAACCTGTTGCTGGTATCCCGGATGAAGGAAGAAATCGGCGCCGGCATCAACACCGGCATCATCCGGGCCATGGGCGGCACCGGAAAGGTCGTCACGTCGGCCGGGCTGGTGTTCGCGGCCACCATGGCCTCCATGGTGGTGAGCGAGCTCCAGGTCATCGGTCAGATCGGTACCACCATCGGGCTGGGATTGTTGTTCGACACCTTGATCGTTCGTTCGTTCATGACGCCATCGATCGCGGCCTTGCTCGGCAGGTGGTTCTGGTGGCCGCAACGGGTGCGGCCGCGACCCGCCAGTGCATTGCTGCGTCCCTACGGTCCGCGGCCTGCGGTGCGGTCACTCCTCGGAAGCCCGCTGAACCCGTACGAGGCACCTACGGTGCAGTTCGCGAAGATCCGTGAGTGAACTGTTCGAATAGTGCGGCGCTGCAAGCATTTTGGCCAGCCTGCTACACCCTCGAAGAGCCCAGAAAGCAGATACGGGTGCGGTGCACATGTCGTGCACCGCACCCGTATCGCGTTACTGCGCTCAGTACTTCACGCAGCTGGTCAACATCTGCGTGAAGACCGGAAGGGCCTGTGCCGCTCCCTGATTGTTCTTGATCTGGTTCAGCAGGTTGACGCGCTGGTCCCGCGGCGAGCTGAGGAACACCCGCAGGAACTGCTGGTTGGGCGGCGACTGGTCAAGGTACTGCGCGGCCATCGGATTCTCCGCGTGGACCGCCGCCATCGCCTGCTCGTACGTACACGGTGAGTCGACCATCGGGCCGATGTCGGGTTGCGCGGATGCGAGACCCGCCCCGGCCGACAACGACAACGCCAGGCCCCCCACCGTGACGGCGAGCGTATTCAGCGAAAATTTCTTCATCGTTCAGTCCCCTCCTCGTAACTGACAACATCAACTGTAGCCATGCAGCCAAGACCTGAAACCGGGCCAGCCGATCGGCTGAGCCACCACCAACTCATCAGCCGCAAACTCTTGCACCGGGTGTAGCACCCGTAACTGTTTATCTCTCAGAGTTTCCGGCGCGTTACCACGGTATCCGGTTACAGTGAGTGTCGGCTAGTTTCGCTCCAACAATTCCAGCAGGTAACTGCCGTATCCGGATTTGAGCAGCTCCTTGGCTCGGGCTGCGAGTTGGTCGTCGTCGATAAAGCCCGCCCGCCAGGCAATTTCTTCGGGAACGCTGACTTTCAAACCTTGGCGGAGTTCGATGGTTCGCACGAAATCGCTGGCGTCCAGCAGTGAATCGAACGTGCCGGTGTCGAGCCACGCGGTGCCGCGCGGCAGCACCTCGACGGAAAGCTGGCCCCGGTTCAGGTAGGTCTGGTTCACCTCGGTGATCTCGTACTCGCCGCGGGCAGATTTCCGCAGCGACCGGGCGATATCGATGACGTTGTTGTCGTAGAAATACAGACCTGGGATCGCATAGTGGGACTTCGGCGTCGCCGGCTTCTCCTCCAGCGACAGCGCCGTACCGTCGGCCCCGAACTCGACCACGCCGTACGCGGACGGGTTGGCCACCCAGTACGCGAAAACAGCGCCACCACTGACATTCTCGAACCGCTTCAGGCTCGTGCCCAAGCCGGGCCCATAGAAGATGTTGTCACCTAGAGCGAGCGCGACCGTGTTGTTGCCGATATGGTCTGCGCCGATCACAAATGCCTGCGCAAGGCCCTCGGGCTCCTTCTGTACCGCGTAGCGCAAATTGACGCCGAATGCGGAACCGTCGCCGAGGAGCCGCTCGAACGCGGGTGCGTCAGCCGGTGTGGTGATCACCAGGATGTCGCGGATGCCCGCCATGATCAAAGTGGACAGCGGGTAGTAGATGAGCGGCTTGTCGTACACCGGTAGCAGCTGCTTGCTGACACCCATCGTGATCGGGTGTAGCCGGGTGCCAGAGCCACCGGCGAGAATGATGCCGTGCATGTCTATTCCCTTATCAGGTAAGCATTCGTCGAGTCACGCGAACACAAAGTCCACCATATCGTGACAAGATCCGCGGAATACGGCGATACCGCGCCGTACCCCGCGGTCCAGCCCGGCTGCCGACCGTATCGGCCGCGCGCAGTCCTCGCGAAGCACGCTGAATTGTGAAGGCTGACAGGTCAACCGGCGTCCTGCTGAAGCGTCCTAGACCCAGGTCCCCTTCCGACGGTGGGCAATCGCGCGCAGTTCGAGGATCGGTTTGGCGATGGAGGGACGGACGAGCTTGTTGAGCACCCCGTCCTGATAGCCACGGGAACAGTCGAACGCTTTGCGGAAATCGTGTTCGGTGGCCTGATATGCCTCGAAAACCCGGTCGAGCGTCGCCAGGTCGAGGTCGCCGTCCACGGCGGCTGCCCGCATCGCTTCGTAAACTTCCGACACCCAGTCGGTACCGAAGCGGTCCACCACTTCGGCACTGTGTCGCTGGCGGTGCAGGCCCTGTGCGAGGAACTCATCGATCGGGGCCTCATCGGGAGGTGTCAGATCGACGCCGAGCGCAGCGGAGATCCGCTTTGTCTCGCGTCGCCAGTCGTCGAGCAGGTTGGAGTATTCGACGAACGCACGCGGTATATCTCGCGTGTAGCGCTCGGCCAACAGGTTGCCTTTCAGCCACAGAGCGCTCGTTAGCTCCGGCGTGGCCTTGACGGCAGCCCCGAGAGACGCGACGACTTCTTCCGGATGACGCACGGAGATCACAGCCGAGATGTCGTAGCCGGCCTGGCGCGCCGCCTGGAACCACATGTCGTGGAGCACGCCGATGGTGAGCTCCTTGATCACCACAAGCGGTGCCGGTGGCAACTTGTCCAGGAACGCACCGATCTCCGCGACGTATGCGGACTTCTCGTCGGCGGTGAACTCTCCTTCTTCGAGCAGCTTGAAAGACGGGTCCCACCAGGCGCTTCCATGGCGGTCGAGGATCGCTCTGTTGAGGAGCAGGGCTGCGCGAGGCTCCCAATAGCCACGTGGGTTGCCGGTGTCGGCGCCCATCATGCCGGTCGGGAGAGCAGCGCCGCACAGTGACAGAACGCGGGTGAGCGCCGAAGTGCCAGATCTTCCCATTCCCAAGACGAACAGAATCACGGGGCGGGCAGACGGTCGGTGTTGCTGGCTCGGCACTGTCATGAATGGTCTCCTTTGGTTAGGCAGATTTCACTGCGGACGCGCGCTGACAATCACCGGCCGCTCGGTGTGTGTTACTTCGCTGACTGAACTCGTGATCATTTGCTATCTGTCAAAAATATGGCCGAAAGCGGTGGTGATCTTTCCATGCCGACGGCAAGATGTTTCACCCAACAAGGCCCAGCAGGCTTGTCGCAGAGAACATCGCACGCGTTCCGCCATCGCATGACGGTGCTGCGTCGACTGCCCCGGCTTGATAAGAATATGCGATGTGCTCGGCGAATAGTGTTACTGCACTGAAAAATTGCGTTCAGTTCCGAATGATCGGTGGCTGCGAGGGGGCGTGTGGATACGGTCCGACGACGAAGGTGTGGTCGGGGCAGAGTTCGCTGAACAGAGATGCGCAAACCTCAAGCCGCATGGGTGAACAGCGCACAGCGGCCATTCGATATTTTGCAATGCGGCCCGCCATCCGTTTTCTGCAAGAGGAATCTCGGTTAGCCAGGCAGTTCGGAAAAGATCAGTGGGCAGCGGCGACACGGTAGCGTGGCGTCGGTGTGGAGCTCGGTGCTGGGACTGGCGCTCATGGGTGCGCTCAACCCGGTGCGTCTCGGCGTGACCCTGTTGCTCATCTCCCGGCAACGCCCGGCGCAGAACCTCTTGGTCTTCTGGTCCGGGTGTCTGGTGGCGAGCATCCTGTCGATTCTCGCGCCGTTGATGGTCCTTCACTTCACCCCGGGTCTGGACGAGTTGACCCATGACTTGTCCACTCCGGCAACGAGTTCCAGCGTCGGACACTTCCAGATCGGGTTCGGTGCGTTCGCACTGACCATCGCCGCGCTGCTGATGGCACGGTCACGAGCCCGGCAAGGCGCGAACGCGCAGATACCCGGGACGAGCAAGCTGATCCTGGCGCTCGACCCGCGTGCTTCCACCGGAAGTGCCGGATCGGACGGCGACGGTGCGGATGTCCCGTCGAAGGTGGGGTCTGCGATTCGGCGCCTGATCACCCGCGCCAGGAACGCCTGGGAGAACGGATCGCTGTGGGTGGCGTTCGTGATCGGGCTGGCGATGGGACCGGCCCCCGAGATCGTTCTGCTTGTCTTGGCCACCATCGTGACGTCGGGAGCGGCGATCGGCGCCCAGCTCAGCACCGCCATCGCATACATCGTGGGGGTTCTGGGTGTCGTCGAGATAGTGCTCGTCAGTCACCTGTTGGCGCCGGTGAGAACTGAGGCCGTACTGCGGCGGCTGCGTGGATGGGCACTGGCTCACCGCCAGCAGATCCTCGCCGTCATCTTCACGGTGATCGGCGTATCGGCTGTCCTGAGGGGCGTGGGTCTCCTCTGAATTCCGCAGCGCGCTTCGTCGAGCATGCTGAATTACCGAGATTCATAACGGATCTGAGTAGCGACCCGCCGACATCGGATGACCCCTATCGCTTTGCCTCATCTCCTCATCGGGGCAGGTGATCCAGCGAAGACCGCGACTTTGATTTGCTGAGCAGTTTGCTCGCACATGCTTGGCGCGCGCAGAGCGCGCTGGGCGGGACTTGTGGTGCTGATGTGTCGATAGGCTATCCCTGTGACTTGCAACGATTCTCGTGATACGAACCGCAGCCATGTCGGCTGTCCATAGGATCACGTGACTATGGCCATGTTCCGATTGACATTGCTGCCGAAACCGCCGTTCATATTTCGCCGCTATCCGTACAGGGGCCGCGGGCGGATGCTCGAAGCGCTGGGGCCCGATCTCGCGCGGCCCGTGGTCATGAGTGCGGACGACAGTCCTCCGGAGGAGACCGCCATCGGACGGATCTTCAGCGAGACCGAGAACGTGCACAAGCTGCGTCACTACCTTCCGATCTACGAGTCCGTTCTGGCCAGGACCGAGCGGATGCTCGAGATCGGTGTGGACAGGGGCGGGTCATTGCGCATGTGGCGGGAATATCTGCCCAAGGCCACGATCGTCGGACTCGACTTCAATCCGAAGTCCGCCCAATACGACGCCCCGGAAGACGACATTCATGTGCGCATCGGGGATCAAACCGACACCGGATTTCTGGGCCGCGTGCTGGACGAGTTCGGCCCGTTCGACACGATTCTCGACGACGGCGGGCATCAACCCAGTCAGATGATCGGTTCGTTCCAATATCTGTTCCCGCGATTGGCGCCCGGTGGGGTGTATGCCGTCGAGGACGTTTGCGCCAACTATTGGACGGGTTACCGCGACCGCTCCGAATCGTTCATAGATTTCACCCGATGGTTGATGGATGCGATGCACGCGCCGTACATGAAGATGTCGTCGGTGTTCGAGTTCATGGAGGGCCACCCGAAGCGGGTCAGGGAGGTGGAGGTGCCGTTGGCGGCAACCATCATCGACCGCATCGAGGTGTTTGACTCGGTCGTGGTGGTCCATCGTGCCGCCGAACCGAAGCACTTGTCCCGTGCGGCTTTCCGATGAATTTGCAGCTTTGACAGTTTCTTGTCTTTGTTTGCCACACCCGCACCGATCAGTGATAGCCCCATATCGTCGATGAAAGCGTGGGGCCAAACTCATTAGCCTGTTTTGCAACTCGACGTGAAGTTCTGGCGATCTCGCCGAAAGTCTCTCGGCCCCAAGGACTGCCGTCACTTCAGAAAAGTTTTAGCGCCCTGTTCAGGGCGCTAGTCTGTCACCGGGAGTACCGATTGAGGAGATAAGGGGCACTTTTTTGACCGTGACCGACCGTGGCACTCGATCCGCCTACCTGGACCTGCTTCGGCAGGACCTCACCAGGTACGGGGTCGACGAGTTGGTGCCTGTGGGATGGGCTCTCCTGCACCGTCCTGTCTTCAAGTTTGGCAACCTCATGCTCGTGCGCAAGCGGCCGTTCGATGCCCGCAAACGCGACTTGGGGCTGGATTGGCCGGCCGATGCGCTGACCATGATCGGTATGCAGCGGCTGACGAGTTTGCAGAACTGCATCGAGACGGTGCTCGCCGAAGAGATTCCTGGCGATCTCGTCGAGTGCGGCGTGTGGCGAGGCGGCGCTTCCATCCTGATGCGCGCAGTCCTGGCCGCATATGGAGACCAGACGCGGCAGGTCTGGCTGGCGGATTCGTTCGCGGGCGTACCCGCGCCTGACGCCGACAAGTACAAGGCCGACAAGGGCGACAAGCTGCACCTCGCTGCTCCAATCCTTGCGGTCCCCGAGAAGGAAGTGCGCGCGAATTTCGAGCGTTACGGTCTGTTGGACGACAGGGTCCGTTTCCTTCCGGGCTGGTTCAAGGACACGTTGACCGACGCCCCCATCGAACAGATTGCGGTACTGCGCCTCGATGGCGACCTCTACGAATCCACGATCCAGGCGCTCGATGGGCTGTACTCGAGGCTGTCGCCGGGTGGCTTCTGCATCATCGACGATTACCACGCGATCGAAGGATGCCGGAAGGCCGTGACGGACTACCGGGCGAAGCACGGGATCACCGCAGAAATCGTCGAGATCGACGGCACGGGCGTGCTCTGGCGTAAGGAGTGACGGACAGTCCACCATTTTCGGCGTTGTAGCGCTTACCCGGTCACGGTCCGTCGCCTTCGGACGTGAGCGCGGGGTGAGGCGCGCTTCGTCGGGCGACCGGCCGTCACGGGAAAGACTGAAAGGCTTCGAACTGCGATGAAATTTGTGTTGGCGAGTTACGGGACGCGGGGCGACATCGAACCGTCCATCGTCGTCGCTCGCGAACTGGTGCGCAGAGGGCACGAAGTGAACATCGCGGTTGCGCCGGATTCGGTCGGATTCGTCGAGGCGGCTGGACTTCCCGCCGTCGCCTTCGGCCTCGACACGCGAACCTGGCTCGACATCTACCGCAACTTCTGGACGTCGTTCTTTCGCGGCTTCTGGAAGATCCGGGAGATGAGGCGACTCTGGCGCGAGATGTGGACGTTGAGCGATCAGTGCTGGGCACAGATCAATGAGACGCTGACATCGCTCGCCGACGGTGCCGACGTGTTGATCGCCGGACAGGCCTACCAGGAGCCGGCCGCCAATGTCGCGGAGTACTACGGCATTCCACTGGTCACGTTGCACCATGTGCCGATTCGTGCCAACGGCAGGCTGGTGACCATCCTGCCCGCGCCGCTGGGCCGCGCCGCGATGACGGTGTTCGACTGGCTGACTTGGCTGCTCAACAAGAAGGTCGAGGACACGCAACGGCGCGAGCTGGGCTTGCCGAAGGCAACCGGCCCGACATCGCAGCGAGTCGCCGGCCGTGGGGCGCTGGAAGTCCAGGCGTACGACGAGGTCTGCTTTCCCGGCCTCGCCGACGAATGGAGCAAATGGGACGGTCAGCGACCGTTCGTCGGGACACTGACGATGGAGCTGGCGACCAGCGTCGACGAAGAGGTCACGAACTGGATCGCTGCGGGAACCCCGCCGATCTGTTTCGGATTCGGCAGCATGCCGGTGGAATCTCCGGCCGACACGATCAGGATGATCAGTGCCGCCAGCGCCCAGTTGGGTCAGCGTGCTTTGGTGTGCGCGGGATACAGCGACTTCAGCGATGTGCCCCAATTCGATCACGTCAAGGTGGTCGGCGCGGTCAACTACGCGGCGATCTTCCCCGCCTGCCGCGCGGTGGTTCATCACGGGGGTTCGGGAACGACGGCGGCCAGCATGCGTGCCGGCGTCCCCACGCTGATCCTCTCGATGGATGCCAATCAAACGCTGTGGGGAGCGCAGCTCAAGCGGCTGAAAATCGGTACCACCCGGCGCTTTTCGGCCACTACACAGGAATCGCTGGTTGCCGACCTGCGTCGGATCCTCGCGCCGGACTACGCCGTACGGGCGCGTGAGATCGCCTCGCGAATGAGCACGCCAGCTGAAAGTAATCACCGTGCGGCAAATCTCGTAGAGGATTTCGCTCGATTGAAAAGTACTGCCTGACACGGGCAAACCGCCTCTCAGATGAGAGTTGAACCAGGAGGGGAAATGAGCGAGGTTCGCAAGGAGTGCCGGGTGTGCGGCTCGGTAGGTCCTCATCGGACCATCACCGTCCGTGAGATGTACTACGGCACTCGGGAGTTGTTCGACTACTACATCTGCAAGGACTGCGAAACCCTGCAGATCGTGGATGTACTCGAGGGCGAGGAGCTCGCGCGGCACTATCCACGCAAGTACTACTCATACACCGTTGCCGAACAGCCAGGGTTGTTCCAGTGGATGACGACGCAGCGGGATCGCTATGAACTGAACGAGAGGCGGCAGTTCGTTGGCGCCCTCGTCGCTGCGTTACCGCCGGGTGTTCGGTCGCTGATCGGCACGCGTGACGCCAGCGGAGATGTCATCAAAATGCTCGGTGACCTGAATCTCGCACGTGATGCGCGGATCCTCGATGTCGGCTGTGGCGGCGGTACGTTGCTCGACCGGTTGGCGCGGGCAGGCTTCACCGAGCTCACCGGCGCTGATCCGTTCATCGACGAGGACGGCGTGACGCCGTTGGGTGTTCCGCTGCTGAAGCGATTCATGAACGAAGTGACCGGCGAATTCGATCTCATCATGTTCAACCATTCGCTGGAGCATGTTCCGGATCCGGTCGAGACACTCAAGGCGGCCAACGAGCGGCTCGCACCCGGCGGCGTCTGCCTGGCGAGGCTGCCAACGACGTCGTCGGAAGCCTGGACCACGTATGGGAAACACTGGTGCCTGATCGATGCGCCTCGACACACGGTCATCCCGTCGCGCCGCGGTATGGAGCTCGCGGCCGAAACCGTCGGCCTGCGGGTGGAGAAGACCATCGACGACTCCAACTCGTCGCAGTTCTTCGGCAGTGAGGCATACCGCCGGGGCATTGCCCTGCCCGAATTGAACGGACTGGGCGCCATTTTCCGAAACTTCGGGGTGCGGCAGATGTTGGGTTGGGAACGACGCTCGGTCTCACTCAATCGGCAGGGCCGCGGCGACCAGGCAGGTTTTGTAATGCGGGCGGCATCGGCCTGAGCCGTCCGGCGCCTGCCGCGGGCGAATTTACTTGATACTCAGGATATCTCGACATGATCGAAGGTTCCCACGAACGGAAGGCGTCAGCTCTTGTCTAAATCCGTACTCATCAGCGGCGGAGCAGGATTCATCGGTACCGCGCTGTCGCGGCGTCTCGTCGAAGCCGGTTACGACGTAGCGGTCATGGATGTCCTGCTTGCTCAAGTACACGGCGACGGGAAGGCGCTCGACCTGCACCCGTCGGTGCGGTTCTTCACCGGCGACGTGACCCACGCACCCGACTGGGATGCCGTTCTGCGGCTGTGCCGGCCTTCGCAGGTCATCCATTTGGCGGCCGAAACGGGCACCGCGCAGTCGCTGTCGCAGGCGACCCGCCATGGCTTGGTCAACGTGGTGGGGACCACACAGTTGCTCGACGCGCTGAGTCGTGCGGCTCTGGTGCCCGAGCAGATCGTCGTGGCTTCGTCGCGGGCGGTCTACGGTGAGGGCGCCTGGCAATCCGGCGACGAGATCTTCTACCCGCGTCCGCGCAGCCACGCACAGTTGCAGGCAGGCATCTGGGATCCTGAAGGGCCAACGGGTGAGCCTGCCGTGCCGCTGCCCAGCCGTGCGGGCGTGACGGAGACGCGCCCGACCAACGTTTACGGCGCGACGAAGCTCGCCCAGGAGAATCTGCTGACTGCGTGGACTTCGGCGCACGACACAGGGCTGAGCATTCTGCGGCTGCAGAATGCCTATGGGCCCGGCCAGTCGCTGACCAATCCGTACACCGGTGTGGTGCCGTTCTTCGCGCGGCTGTCTCGGCAGCTGCGTGCGTCGGAAGTCTATGAAGACGGCCGCATCGTGCGTGATCTCGTGTACATCGACGACGTGATCGACGCGCTGTTCACCTCCGTGGTCAATCCTGCCGCGCAATCCCGCTGCCTGGACATCGGATCCGGCCACGGCATCACCATCCACGAGTTGGCCAAGAAGATCGCCGATGTCTTCGGCGCACCGGAACCGGTAGTCGTAGGTAAATTCCGGGACGGCGACGTGCGGGCGGCCAGCTGCGATATCGAGCCCACCCTGAGCGATCTGCAGTGGCGCCCCAAATGGACGCTCGACGACGGGCTGCGCTCGCTGCTCGACTGGATAGGTACCCAGGCCGAGGCGGGAGCAGGAGATCAGGCCGAGTATCTGGATCGCGTCGGCGTGGAGCGCGCACGCTGACGTCACCGTCAGCCGGCACCACACGAAACTGGTTTCAGTGCGGGTGTTTCCGTCGCGTTGCATGGTGACGATTTTTGCCAGAGCGCGGTCGGCAAGCGCTAGTCGCAGCTGAACCCCGCGGACCGACCCCGCATCTGATTTGCGAAATGTGCCGTCAATTGCGCTGCACAAAACGCGATTTCGTCTCGGTCGATCGGATGCGGTGAGGCGCGATCCGCGAAATATCTTCAGTGAGGCTAAGATTCGGACCCGTTCGGTGCGGCCCAAACACCAACGGTCCTTGCCGAAGCAACATACGATGGCGACGCAGCGTCAGGTGGGGACGACAGGCGGGGATGATGAAGCTAGCTCAGGTATTCGATCCGCGGAACAATGCGTTGAACGCATTCCGCCTGGCCCTGGCTGCCGAGGTCATCCTGTGGCATTCCTTCCCGGTGACAGGACGCATGCCACCCGAGGCGGTACTGCAAGTTCTCTTCTCGGTGGGCGTCGACGGCTTCTTCGCGATCTCGGGCTTCCTCATCACCCGGAGTTGGTTGACCAACCCGAACATCCGCGAATACCTCATGGCCCGAGCGCTGCGCATCCTCCCCGGCTTCTATGTCTGCCTCGCGGTGACGGCATTTGTCATCGCCCCCATCGCCTTGGCGGCGCAGGGCGGTTCGGTCTCCAAACTGCTCACGTCATCCGCGCCCATCGAATATGTCGTGAAGAACATCGGGCTCATCCCTCTTCAGCGGGTGATCGGTGAGACGCCACACGGGATTCCCGACGCGGCCGCGGGATGGAATGCCTCCCTGTGGTCACTGATCTGGGAGGTGGCGTGCTACCTCATCGTCGCGCTGCTCGGTGTGGTGGGGCTGGCCGGTAAGAAGTGGATCTCGCCGGTCTTTCTGGTGCTCGCCACGGCAGGTGCGATGTTGTTCCCACCGCTGACCTATCCGGGCGTGTGGACCATCCCACAGCTCATCATGCGTACCGGAATCATGTTCGCGGCCGGCGCACTCATGTATCACTGGCGGGACGTGATCCCTGCCCGCTGGTCCATCGTCGCGGTGTGCGTGGTCATCGTGTTCGCCGCCGGGCTGCTACCCGATTACCGAGTGGTCGCGGGGCTGCCGTTGGCATATGCCGTCATCGTCTCGGGCGCACTCATCCGCAACAAGCGCATGACCTTGCGAACGGACCTGTCCTACGGCGTCTACATCTATGCGTTCCCTGTTCAGCAGTTGCTCGCAACATTCGGTCTCATCTTCCTGAGTCCGATTCTGTTCTTTGTGGTTTCGACGGTGGTGACGCTGCCATTCGCGGCGATGAGCTGGTTCGTGGTGGAGAAACGGGCGATGGCGTTGAAGGCCCGGTTCAAGCGGAAGGCCCAGATGCGCGCGCCGGAGCCGAGCCCGGCAAGCGATGTGAACGTCACCGGCAGTCAATAAGTTTGCGAAGACGGCTCACTCCGGTTATCGACGCATGGTGTCGAGGTTGCCGGTTGCGTGTCCGCATTAGCCTGTTCTGCAGGCCGGCGTAGAGTTCACCGAGCATCGTCGACCGCTTCACGGCGATCGGTACCGAGCCGTCGTGTCGCCGAAAGTTGTGCTGCGACAAGCGCGTCGGATTGAACGGCGTTGGGTCGCACGCCTATGTTATGGTCGCCGCCGTGGCAACCGGACTGTCGACCAAGGCCCGCCTCACGATGCGCTGGGTGCGTGCCGAGTATTGGCTCGCGCGCAAGCTCCTACCCGACGTCTATTCCAATGACGCGCTGATCACTTTCAACACCCATGGGTTCATGGACGACCCGGCCTTCCGCCGGGCCTATGAGCGTGGCGCCCGCGCCCTCGGTGAGGACCAGGACTGGTACCAGTGGCATTGGCGAGTGCACGTCGGTCTGTGGGCGGCTGCCAATGCGAGCCGGCTCGAGGGGGACTTCGTCGAATGCGGCGTCAGCTACGGGTTTTTGAGCAGTGCCATCATGGAGTACCTGGACTGGGATCGGCTGGGCAAGACGTTCTACCTACTCGACACGTTCACCGGACTCGATCCCCGCTTCGTCACCGCGGGTGAACGTGAGTCCGGTGCGCTTGAGGCCAGCCAGGCGCACCTGCGCGACGGTCTCTACGTCGACTCGGTCGAAAGCGTGCGGGCCAACTTCGCGGAATGGAGCAACCACCGCATCATTGTCGGAGCGGTCCCCGAGACCCTCGATCAGGTCGACGCGGACGAAGTTGCCTACCTGCACATCGACATGAACTGCGCGCCGCCGGAAGTCGCTGCACTGCGGCACTTCTGGCCGCGGATGACGCCAGGGGGCTATGTATTGCTCGACGATTACGCGAACCGGGGACGCGAAGAGCAGCGGGACGCCATGGACGAGCTGGCTGTGGAACTGGGGGTGCCGATCTGCACCCTGCCCACCGGGCAGGGGCTGATCATCAAGCCGGCGCGCTGATCAAACCGTGTGCACTTCGGGCACGTAGAGGATCCACCGGCCGCCCTGCTCCTGGAACTGCCGTTCCTTGGCCATGATTTCTTCGGCATGGTTCCACGCGAACAGCAACGCGTAGTCGGGGTAGGGGTCGGTGAAAGCATCAGGTGGGCACACCGGGATCTTCGAGCCCGGCGTGACCCGGCCCTGCTTCTCCGGAGTCGAGTCGCAGACCATCGGTAATAGATCTGCCCCGATACCGCAGTAGTTCAGCACCGTGGCGCTTCGGGACGTCGCGCCATAGCCGACCACGCGTCGACCCTGCGCACGGATGTCGTGCAGCAGCGACACGAGGTCGGTCTTGATGCGGTTGACGTCGCTGGAGAACCGGACGAAGGCGGCCTCTTCCTTCTCGGCAAGCCCGTCGGCCTTCTCCTGAGCGACGAATTTCTCGACGGCGGGGCTCGGTTCGAGGGCGCCCCGGCGTGCCACGGTATAGCGGATGGATCCGCCGTGAAGAGGCAGATGTTCGGCATCGACCAACTCGAAACCGAAATGGGCTGCCATGGCCTGCACCGAGCTGACCGAGAACAGATAGATGTGCTCGTCGTAGATCTGGTCGAAGTAGTTGTGCCGGAGGATGTCGGCGAGCGAGCGATCTTCGAAGACGAACAGGCCGTCGGGAGCGAGCAAGGTTCCGACACCCTCGAATATCGAGTCGAGGTAGGAGATATGGCTGAACGTGTTCGCCGAGAAGATCAGGTTGGCATGACCGTGCTCGGAGTAGATGTCGGCGGCTGTCTCGGCGTTGAAGAAGTCGGTGCGCACGTTGACTCCGTGGGACCGGGCGACTTCACCGGCGCTGGCAGCTGGGTCCACCCCGAGGTGCCGCATCCCTGCCTCACTGAGAGTCTTCAGCATGACGCCGTCATTGCTTCCGATCTCGACGACGAACCCGTCCCGGCCGCCGGGGCACGTTTCGATGATGTGGCGGGCGACGTCTTCGAAGTGCCTGCGGATCAGCAGGGAGCCGGACGCGCGGTACGGATAGTCGGCGCGATACATCTCATACGGTGGCACGGTGTCGAGCTGTTGGACCATGGTGCACGATGTGCAGGCGCCGACGGCCAGTCGAAAAAACGGCACCTTGTCGGCGTCCTCGGGTTTGGCGAAGGCATTCGAGACGGGTTGGCGGCCGAGGTCGAAAACCTCGTGTAGTTCGCCACCGCATATCCGGCATCTGTGGTCGGTCAAAGTTGCCCCCTGTCTCGCACGCTGTGCTCGCCCGATTTGTGGTCGACATCGTGAGCCTAGACCCTTGCCGGTGTCGTAAACCGGTTTCGCCAACGGCATTTCAATATCAGGGCAAGTGCCGGACTTTCGAATGACGAGGTTGCCAGATGCCGCCGCTAAGCGATTTGCCATGGCAAGCGTCGGTCAAACCCTGGAAAAACTGCGGGAATTGGTGATGAGAGCAACGGGTTCTGCGAGTGGGTGGTCAACGCACTGTAGCGCGGACCTTGTTCTCGAACAGGTCCGCCGTTTTGGCGATGCTCGCGGCCGGCGTAGTCATCTTGGTGGCGAGTTCCCGGGCTCGGACGCGATATTCAGGTGCCAGGATTCGGCGCAGGTCCGCCGTCAACGAATCGCGGGTAGTTTTCGAAATACGGCGTGCCGTACCGACTTTCAACCGCTTGAGCTGATTACCCCAATACGGCTGATCCGCGGTGCTCCACAGAATGAGCGTCGGGACACCTGCCCGCAGGCTCGCCGCTGTGGTGCCCGAACCGCCGTGATGCACCACCGCGCGGCATGCGGCGAAAACCGTCGCATAGTTCGCCACCCCGATCACCTTCACGTGATCCGGGATGGTGACGTGGCTGAAGTCGGTACCGCCGGCGCACACCAACGCGCGTTCGCCCAACTCCGCGCATGCCGCACTGATCATTTCCAGTGTTTCCGAGGGTGACTCGACGGGGATGCTGCCGGTGGCAAAACAGATCGGCGGTGTGCCCGACGCGATCCAGGACGCCACTTCGTCATCGCTTTCGGTCGACAGACCCATGGTCAGCGCTCCGACAAACGGCCGTTGGCCGTTCCATTTTCTCCATTCCGCCGCCAACCCGGGCACGCTCACGGCGTCGTAGGCCTGTATCTCCAACGATCCGCGCTCAGGGATTCGGCGCGGTGCCGGACGATTTGCCTTTGGCAAACCCAACTCTCGTCGCTGTGCATCCTCGACCTCCTTCGTCGAGCGCCACAGCAGCCATTCGGTCAACGCGCCGGCGGAACGGACGACCGGTGCAGGCAGCATCGGGACCAGTCGTCCATTGGGCCGCATCGGGAAGTGGTGCAACATGACCAGCGGAATGTTGTAGAACTCAGCGACATTGGCGGCGGGTTGTTCGTAGTTCAGGCCGGTCGACAGCAGATCCGCTCCGTCGGCAAGCGTCATCAGGGTGTCGCTCGTCTCGCCCCAGTATCGCGAGATCGGTTGCCAGAGCTCCTTCAGCGAACGCGCGGGATGACTCATGAGCTCAGACCAGAAATTGCGCAGGAACTCTTCGCGTAGAAATGCCTGCAGCGGCGGGCCATACGCAGCAGCCGAGAGGCCCGCGCCCTCGGCGAACCCGATCAGATCAGGGGGTACGGCCAGCTGAACATCGTGACCTCTGCGCTGCAATTCGCATCCGACGCTGACGGAGGGTTCGACGTCGCCGCGAGTGCCATAGCATGCCAGCACAAACTTCATGCGGGTCCCAGCCTTTCGGTTGTGGTGCGCGTCGAGGCGGCAGTGGTATGCGGCCATTATTGCTGGCTCGCCAACTGCCGCAAGGGCGTTCGGGTGCTGAAGCTGTGTCGACTTCACGGTAGGGGTATGAGTTCGAGCCGAGGGAGCAGTTTACGCGGCAGGCGGAAATTGTGTTCGGCGGATATCGACGGCTGAAATGTCAGAGCGGTTGTGCGATTATTCGCGCCGGCGAGAAATAATCGCCGTGTGAGATGCCTTGGAAATCAATAGATGTAGTGCTGTCGCGGCGTACTGGGTGTCGGCTCACCTCCTTTCTGTGCTGTTCGCGCAGGTATAGTCGGGCGCATGAACCTGGTCGAGTCGATCGAACGTGGCCTGGATTGGCTTGCCGAACCCAAGCGGCTGCCCGGGCGGTTCGAGATGGAGACCCAGCGTGGGCGGCGGCTCGAACTGGAGGTCGTGTCGTTCGCACTCCGGATGCCGATCGCCGGGGGAGTCACAATGCGAATCCCGGTGTTCCTGATGGTGATGCCCGCCGGGTCGTCGCCGATCGAAGGGTCACATGCCCGCGCTGAAGAGGTCGACGAGTAGCTGCATCGGCGCCAACGGCGTCACGGATTCTCTTCGTCGACGCCTGTTCTTGACCTGCGCGTACGTCGTTCCGTTACGGGCTGCGGCGCTGCCGTAAGCCTGCGACGCATCGTGTGACGATGGCGCGTTGCACTGTCTTGTGCTTGCCGGGCGTGACATGTGCCACATCAGCGAAAGCGGTGTTCTGCGAGGGGTTTCACGTCGGTGCTGTTGCCACGCAACCACGATTTACTGGGACTTTGTTGGCAGCCTGCGGCGGCGCCCCTCCTCTTCGCGATGCCATGACTGTGCCACTCGATGTTGCTGAATCCGTTCCTGCGGTGGCGATTTCCCGTTGTGCTGAACCTGAAGCGGCTGACGCGACGAGTTTTGTGCGTACGCAAGCAATACTCGCAATGACCCGCTACCGCAGACAACGATCTGGAGCTTGTGAAAGCGCGCGTCGGCCGACATGTCAGCTATCTTCGTGCCCGGTGGCGGCAAGATCTCGCGCACCGGGCCTGTTTGCATTCATCTTTCGAAGGCTCACGGGTGTTTATTTGCCAGAACTGCAATGGCATTGCAAATTTGCTGCATAGTCGTACCGACAGCTGTGCGAAGCTCACAATGCATTCACAATCTTGCAAAACTCGCAATAGTCTGACGCATCCGTGAATACCTTTGACCTCGCCAAACTGCCTGATCAGCGCGCTGTAGCTAATCCTTGCCCGGGCGCGAGCGGGTTTAGTCGGGGTCGTGTACGTCGGGACTTCGGGGAAACCTCAGACGCCGCGATGCGGCCCGCCGTATGTTTGCGATATGTTTGCGATGTCCGCCTAAGTAGCCATGGAGAAACGTGAGCATCAATCCATTCGATGACGACAAGGGAAGCTTTTTCGTCTTGATCAACGACGAGGAGCAGCACAGCCTGTGGCCGGCGTTTGCCGACGTGCCGGCTGGTTGGCGGGTGGTATTCGGCGAGGCGGACCGCGCTGCATGCCTTGACTACATCGAGCAAAACTGGACCGATATTCGGCCGAAGAGCCTGCGCGAGAGGTTGGCGCAGGGCGGGGCTCTTGAGCGCTGAACCGCCTGGGTGGGGAAGTCGAATAATGGAACAAGACGACGGCGCATTGCCGCTTTCGCGCGGTCAGTTGGATATCTGGCTCTCACATGAAAGCGGCCTTGCGGGTACGGAGTGGCAGCTCGGCCTTTTAGGACGAATCGACGGATCGGTCGACCGCGAGCTTCTTGAGCGAGCGGTCCGGCAAGCCATGGACGAGGCAGAGCCCGCCAGGGCGGCGTTCTTCGAAGTCGACGGCCAGGTGGTCCAGAAGGCACTCGATTATTCGGACCTCGACCTTCCTTTTTATGACGTCCGGGATGCCGACGATCCGGTGCAGAAGGTCCGTGAAATTGCGTCGTCGATTCAGCACACGCCCTTGCCATTGACGGGCCGGCTGGTCAAATTCGCATTGTTCCGCACGCAGCCGAATGAATATTATTTGTTCGGCCTCGGGCACCATATATCGGTTGACGGTTTGGGCATGGCGGTGGTCAGCCGTCGAATTGCCACAATTTATTCTGCACTGGTCGCGGGAGAACCGATTCCCGCGGCCTACTTTGGTTCGCTGAAGGATCTGGTCGACTGCGAGACGGCATACACGTCATCCAGCGAGTACCTGGACGACGAGGCGTACTGGAGCAACAACCTGCCGGCCGAAGGCGGGCTCGACTACGGGCTTCCCACTCCTGCCAGCGCACACGACGCATACACGACGTCGGCATCCGTGGAAGTGGATCAGGCGGTTGTCGGCCACATCAAGCAGCTGTCCAAAAGCCTGCGCATCCGGCGCTACTCGGTGACGACCGCGGCGGTCGCACTTCTGGTCCGCGCGTGGTCCGCCAACAGTTCTGAGGTGGCGCTCGACTTTCCGGTCAGCCGGCGAGTAACCGCGGAATCGAAGACTCTGCCTGCGATGCTCGCGGGCGTCGCGCCGCTGGTGTTGAACACCCCGCCGGATTGGACCGTCGGGGAGTTCTGCCGCCACGTCGACATCCGTATCCGGGAACTGCTGCAACATCAGCGCTACCCCGTCCACCTCCTGGAGGCGGGAGGCGGCGGTCCACGGCATGCGTCGAACCGGGTCGCGGTGAACTTCATCCCCGCGCGTCTCACGTTGGATCTCGCCGGTGCCCCGGTGACGGTGTCGTACACCAACCACGGTCCGATGGGCCACTTCGGTCTCTTCTTCATCGGCTCCAGCGACCAACTGTTTCTCAGCACAGCCGGTGCGGGACGGCCGTTCGCGGATTTCGGAGTCGCTGATCTGGCGCAGCGCATCCAGCGGGTGGTCACGGCGATGGCCGCCGATCCGGATCGCCCGCTGTCGTCGCTCGATCTGCTCGGCAGCGATGAGCACGACCTGCTCGCGCAGATCGGCCATCAGGGGGCGCTCAACGAGCATCTGCCCCACCTGTCGATTCCAGATCTGTTCGACCGCTACGTGAATCGCGCGCCCGACGCGCCGGCACTGACTTTCGAGGGTCACACGCTGACCTATCGCGAACTGGATGAGGCAGCCAATCGGCTGGCGCACGTGCTCAAGGGGCGCGGCGCCGGACCGGGTGAACGTGTCGCGCTGTTGTCGGAGCGGTCGGCCAAGGCCGTGATCGCGATCTTGGCGGTGCTCAAGACCGGGGCGGCTTATGTGCCCATCGACCCCGTCGTTCCCGCGGCTCGCATCGATTTCATCCTGGCCGACGCGGCACCGATCGCCGTGATCACCAGCGCCGGGGCCAAGTCTCGGTTGCATGCGCACGATGTCACCGTCATCGACATCGACGACCCCGCGGCAGCCGAGCAACCCGCCACCGCACCGGTGGGGCCCTCACCCGATGACATCGCATACATCATCTACACGTCGGGCACCACGGGAACCCCGAAGGGCGTGGCCGTCACCCATCACAACGTGACGCGGTTGATGGCAGCGCTGGAGTCCGGGTTGCCGCATCCGGGTGTCTGGCCGCTGTGCCATTCCCTGGCATTCGACGCCTCGGTGTGGGAGATCGGCAATGCGTTGCTGCGGGGCGGGCGACTCGTGGTCGTGCCAGAAGCGGTGGCAGGCGCACCGGAAGACTTCCACGCGCTGCTGGTCGCCGAGAAGGTCGACGCGTTCACCCAGACTCCGTCCGCCGTGGCCATGCTGCCGACCGAGGGTTTGCAGTCCTCGGCGCTCGTGGTCGTCGGCGAGGCCTGCCCCGCTTCGGTAGTGGAGCGATGGTCTCCGGCCACCCGCGTGATGGTCAACGGCTACGGCCCGACCGAGACCACGATCTGTGTGACGGTCAGCGATGCGCTCAAGCCCGGTGCGGCCGTTCCCATCGGCAAGCCCCTCCCCGGGGCCGCACTGTTCGTGCTGGACACCTGGATGCAGCCGGTTCCCACCGGTGTCGTCGGCGAGCTGTATGTCGCGGGCGACGGTGTGACGTGTGGGTACCTGGGCCGCTCGGGCCTCACGGCTTCCCGCTTCGTGGCGTGCCCGTTCGGCGAGCCCGGCACGCGCATGTATCGGACCGGAGACCTGGTCCGGTGGGGCGACGACGGGCAGCTGGAGTACCTGGGCCGCGCCGACGAACAGGTCAAGATCCGCGGCTACCGCATCGAGCTCGGCGAGGTCCAAGCTGCGCTGGCTGCCGTCGACGGCGTCGAGAACGCGGTTGTCATCGCGCGTGAGGACCGGCCCGGCGACAAGCGTCTGGTCGGATACATCACCGGGACAGCCGATCCGGTGGGCGTCCGGACCCAATTGGCAGATCGACTGCCGCCGTACATGGTGCCCGTTGCCGTCGTGGTGTTGGATTCGTTGCCGTTGACGGCCAACAACAAGTTGGACACCCGGGCCCTGCCCGCACCGGAATACCAAGGTGCGGCAAGCGATTATCGTGAACCGACCACAGCGGTCGAAGAGGTCTTGGCCGACATCTACGCGCAGGTCCTCGGACAGGACCGCGTCGGAGTCGACGATCCGTTCTTCGACCTGGGTGGCGACAGTATCCTGTCGATGCAGGTTGTCGCCCGGGCCCGAGCCGCAGGCCTGCAGTGCCGGCCGCGTGACATCTTCGTCGAGCAGACCGTGGCCCGGCTGGCTTCGGTCGTCAAGGTCACCGGCGGCGAAGCGGCGGTGGTCGACGAGGGTATCGGTTCGGTGGTGGCCACGCCGATCATGCGGTGGCTCAACACCATTGACGGCTCGGTGGACGAGTTCAACCAGACGTTGGTGCTGCAGGCGCCTGCCGGAGTGTCCGAACCGGACGTGGCCGTTGTGCTGCAGGCCCTGCTCGACAGGCATCCCACGCTCCGGATGGTCGCCGCGACGAGCGAATCAGGTACCGAGCAGAACGGCGAGTGGTCACTGACCGTGCCGGAGACGGCGAGCCTGGTCCTGCATTCGGTGGACGCATTGACCGACGACGCGATTCGCGCCGCCCGGGCCAAGCTGGATCCGGCGGCAGGGCATATGCTCAGCGCCCTGTGGGTGCCCGAGACCGGGCAGTTGGCACTGGTGGTCCACCACCTGGCGGTCGACGGGGTGTCCTGGCGAATTCTGTTGGAAGACCTCAACATCGCGTGGGCTCAGCATCACAGCGGGCAGTCTGTCGAGTTGCCGGCCGGCGGCACGTCGTTCGTCCGATGGTCGGCGCTGCTCGAGGAGTATGCGCGCACCTCGGAGGTGGAGAGCCAGGCGGACGCCTGGCAGCAGGTTCTGACGACGCCGGCCGCGCTGCCCGCGACCACGGACACCCACGCCGAGGCCGGCCGGCTATCCGTCGAGCTGGATCCTGACACCACACGGTTGCTGCTCGGTGAGGTTCCCGCGGCGTTTCATGCAGGCGTGCAAGATATTCTGCTGATCGCATTCGGGCTTGCCTGGGCGGAATTCCTCGGCACGGGCAAGGCCCCGGTCGGTATCGACGTCGAGGGACACGGCCGTGTCGAAGAGCTGGGCGGCACCGTCGACCGAGATATCGACCTGTCCCGGACCGTAGGCTGGTTCACCACCAAATACCCGGTGTCGTTGGCTGTCGGTGGGATGTCCTGGGCACAGGTCGCCGCGGGTGAATCAGCTCTCGGCCCGGTGGTCAAGGACGGCAAGGAACAGCTCCGGGCCCTGCCGGACGGCCTGACCTACGGGCTACTTCGCTATCTCAATCCCGATGTGGAGCTTGCCGGTTCGGATCCGACGATCGGTTTCAACTACCTTGGGCGGCTCGGTGCCGGGGCCGGTGACCTCGCGGGCGATCTGTGGCGTATCGATTCGGCGAGCCTGCCGATGACGGACGTGGCCGCTGCGGTGCCGATGCCGTTGGCGCACACCGTCGAACTCAATGCGGGAACGTTGGACGGCGACACCGGACCGCGCCTGCAGGCCAACTGGACATGGGCGCCGTCGGCGCTCGACGAGGAGCAGGTCGGCCGGCTGAGCCGGTTGTGGTTCGAAGCCCTGGCGGGTATCTGTGCGCACGTGCAACACGGCGGCGGTGGGCTCACCCCGTCCGACCTCGCGCCGGCCCGCTTGACTCAGCAGCAGATCGACGAACTGCAGCAGCAGTACCGAATCGCCGACGTGCTGCCGTTGACCCCGCTGCAGCAGGGGCTGCTGTTCCAGGCCAGCTTCCAGGCCGCAGCGGAGGACGCGGGAGATCCGGGGGACTCCCGCGACGACGTCTATGCCGTTCAGCTCGGCATCACGATGGCCGGTACCCTCGACCCGCAACGCCTGCGCGATGCCGTGCACGCGGTGGTCGAGCGTCATCCGAACCTCGCACCGCGGTTCTGCGAGGACTTCGGCGAACCCGTACAGGTCCTTCCGGTCGATCCGGTGATCGCCTGGCAGTACGTCGAACTCGATTCCGATGAGCAGATCGATCAGTTGTGCGCCGCCGAGCGGACCGCTGTATGCGACCTGGCCGGGCAACCGACGTTCCGGGCTGCGCTCATCCGGACCGGCGACGATGTCCATCGGCTCGTGATGACCCTGCACCACATCGTGATCGACGGATGGTCGCTGCCGGTGCTGCTACAGGAGATCTTCGCCGGGTACTTCGGGCAGCGGCTGACCGCGCCCACGCCGTACCGGAACTTCGTCAGCTGGCTTGCCACCCAGGACCGCGATGTCGCCCAGGCAACCTGGCGCGAGGTGTTCGACGGTTTCGACACCCCGACCCTCGTCGCCCCGCCTACCCAGGCGGGGCCGCGCGGTGTCCAGTCGCATCGGGTGTCCGCCGAGATCACCCAAGCCCTAGGCGAACTCGCGCGGGCACATCGCACCACTGTCAATACGGTGTTGCAGGCCGCATGGGCGCAGATGCTGGCATCGCTGACCGGACAGCACGACGTCGCATTCGGCGCCGCGGTGTCCGGTCGTCCGGCCGACCTCGCAGGCGCGGAATCGATTGTGGGCCTGCTGATCAACACCGTCCCGGTCCGCGCGACCATCACCGCGACCACCACCGTCGTCGAGCTGCTGGACCAACTGCAGCGCACCCACAACGACACCGTCGAGCACGAGCACCTCTCGCTGGCCGAAATCCATCGCGCCGCGGGCCACGACCGGTTGTTCGACACTCTGTTCGTCTACGAGAACTACCCGATCGACGCCGGTGCGCTGCTCGGTGTGCAGGACCTGGCCGTCACGGATTTCACCAGTCGCGAGTACAACCACTACCCGCTGTCCATGGTGGCGATGCCCGGTCACGAACTCGGCCTGCGCGTCGAGTTCGACACCGAGGTTTTCGACGAGGCGGCGGTCGACATCCTGGTCAAGCGCATGCATCACGTGCTCGAGGCCATGGTCGCCGACCCCACGCGACGGGTGTCCTCCATCGACGTGCTCGATTCCACCGAGCACGATCAACTCGACCAGTGGGGCAACCGCGCAGTGCTGGCCGAGCCGGTGACGGGTTCGCCGTCGATTCCGGCGTTGTTCGCCGAGCAGGTGGTGCGTGCTCCGGAGGCCGTCGCTATTACCTGCAGCGGGCGGTCATTGACCTACCGCGAGCTGGACGAGGCCTCAAACCGGTTGGCGCACTTGCTGTCCAGCCGGGGTGCCGGCCCGGGCGAGCGGGTGGCCCTGCTGCTTCCCCGCACCGAGGAGGCCGTCGTGGCCATCCTTGCGGTGCTCAAGACCGGTGCGGCGTACCTGCCGATCGATCCGGCGCACCCGGATGCCCGTATCGAGTTCACGCTCAACGATGCCGCACCGATCGCGGCCGTCACCACGGCGGACCTGCTTGGCAGGCTCACGGGGCCCGGGCTGCCCGAGATGTCGGTGATCGACGTCGACGACCCCGTGGTCGACGGACAGCCGCAGACCGCGCTGCCGGCTCCGACGTCCGACAACATCGCCTACATCATCTACACCTCGGGGACCACCGGTAAACCGAAGGGCGTAGCGGTCACCCACCGCAACGTGACCCGGCTACTGGAGTCGCTGGACGCCGAGCTGGCGTTGGGACAGGTGTGGACGCAATGCCATTCGTTGGCGTTCGACTACTCGGTGTGGGAGCTCTGGGGCGCCCTGCTCTACGGCGGCCGGCTGCTGATCGTGCCGGACGCGGTCGTCCGCTCACCCGAAGATTTCCATGCCCTGCTGGTCACCGAACAGGTGAGCATGCTGAGCCAGACGCCTTCGGCGTTCTATGCGCTGCAGACAGCCGACACCCTGCAGCCTGAACTCGGACAGCAGCTGAAACTGCAGACTGTGGTCTTCGGCGGGGAAGCGCTTGAACCGCAACGGCTTTCACCGTGGTTGCGCAGCCACCCAGGCATGCCGCGACTGATCAACATGTACGGCATCACCGAGACGACGGTGCACGCCTCGTTCCGCGAGATCAGTGACGGCGACCTCGCCAATAGCGTCAGCCCCATCGGTGTTCCGTTGGAGCACTTGGCTTTCTTCGTCCTAGACGGTTGGCTGCGCCAGGTCCCGGTCGGGGTGGTCGGCGAGTTGTACGTCGCAGGCACCGGATTGGCTGCCGGTTACATCGGCCGTCCGGATCTGTCGTCGACCCGCTTCGTCGCGTGCCCGTTCGGCGCGCCCGGTGCCCGGATGTACCGCACCGGGGACCTGGTGCAGTGGGGCGCCGACGGGCAACTGCGGTACGTGGGACGTGCCGACAAACAGGTCAAGATCCGCGGCTACCGCATCGAGCTGGGTGAAGTACATGCCGCGCTGGCCGGTCTGGACGGAGTCGGCCAGGCGGCCGTCATCGCTCGCGAGGACCGGCCCGGCGACAAGCGCCTGGTGGGTTACGTCACCGAGACGACGCCGGGAACGATCGATCCGACTGCGGCGCGCGCGACGCTGTCCGACCGTCTCCCGACGTACATGGTGCCGTCTGCGGTGGTGGTGCTGGACACGCTGCCCCTGACCGTGAACGGCAAACTCGACACCAAGGCCCTGCCTGCACCGGAGTATCAGGACGCCGAGCAGTACCGAGCGCCGGTCAACGCCATCGAGGAGATCCTCAGCGGCATCTACGCCCAGGTGCTCGGGGTCGAGCGCGTCGGCGTCGACGACTCGTTCTTCGACCTTGGCGGGGACAGCATTTCGTCGATGCAGGTGGTCGCGCGGGCGCGTGCGGCGGGCCTCATCTGCCGGCCGCGCGACATCTTCGTCGAGCAGACCGTCAGCAGGCTGGCCCGGGTCGCGACGTTCGCCGACAATGAGTCGACCGTCGTCGACGAGGGCACCGGCGCGGTGGTGGCCACGCCGATCATGCGGTGGTTGCACGAACTCGACGGCCCGACCGACCAGTTCAACCAGACCGTGGTGCTGCAGGCCCCGGCGGGCGTCACCGACGCCGACGTCGTTGTGGTGCTGCAGGCCCTGCTGGATCGGCACGGCATGCTGCGACTGACGAGCGAAACAACGGAGACCGGCGAATGGTCGCTGTCCGTTCCCGCGGTCGGCTCGGTCGATGCAGGCACCTGCCTGCACGTCGTGGACGCACTGTCCGATGATGCGCTGCTGGCGGCGCGGTCACGGCTCGATCCCGCTGCCGGGGCCATGCTCACCGCACTGTGGGTGCCCGAGACCAGGCGCTTGGCATTGATGGTCCACCATCTGGCGGTCGATGCGGTGTCATGGCGAATCCTGTTGGAAGACTTGAACATCGCGTGGGCACAGCACCGCAGCGGTCAGGAGGTGGCGCTGCCGGGCGGGGGAACCTCGTTCGCGCGGTGGGCGCGCGTCCTCGATGACCACGCCCGGGCCGATGCGGTCGTCGGCACGGCCGCCGCCTGGCGACAGGTCACGGCCACCCCGGCCGCGTTGCCTGCCGTGCAGCCCGCGTTGGACACCTACGCCAACGCCGGGCAGTTGTCGCTGGAACTGGATGCCGCGACCACCCAGCAGTTGCTGACCGAGGTGCCCTCGGCGTTTCACGCAGGCGTGCAAGACATCCTGCTGATCGCGTTCGGGTTGGCCGCCACCGAGTTCCTCGGTGCCGGTGACGCTCCGGTCGGTGTCGACGTCGAGGGGCACGGCCGCGTCGAGGAGATCGGATCGGGCGCCGACTCGCACATCGACCTGTCCCGCACGGTCGGATGGTTCACCTCCAAGTACCCGGTGTCGTTGGCAGTCGGCGGAATGACCTGGGAGCAGGTGTGTTCCGGTGACACTGCGCTCGGATCGGTCATCAAGGCGGCCAAGGAGCAGCTGCGGGCTCTGCCCGACGGCCTGACCTATGGTCTGCTGCGCTACCTGAATCCGGACGTGGAACTCGGCGGATCCGATCCGGCCCTCGGGTTCAACTACCTCGGGCGCCTTGGCGCAGGCGCAGGCGACCTGTCCGACGAGCTGTGGCAGATCGATCAGGATGCCGTGGCGGTGACCGCCGCAGCCACGGCGGTACCGACCCCACTGGGTCACACCGTGGAGCTCAACGCCGGAATCCTGGACGGCGGCAACGACATCGACGACGGTCCGCGCCTGCACGCGACCTGGACCTGGGCGCTGTCGGCACTGGACCACGCGCAGGTCACCCGGTTGAGCCAGCTGTGGTTCGACGCATTGGCCGGGATCTGCGCGCATGTGCGCCTCGGTGGCGGTGGGTTGACGCCGTCCGACGTCGCGCCCGCGCGACTGGACCAGCAGCAGATCGATGAACTGCAGCAGCGCTACGACATCACCGACGTGCTGCCGCTGACGCCGCTGCAGCAGGGACTGTTGTTCCACACCGGTGCTGCTCAGGGCCACGAGGACCTGTATTCGGTTCAGCTGGACATCAGCATGACCGGTTCGGTCGATCCCGACCGGCTGCGCGATGCCGTGCATGACGTGCTGAGGCGCCGCCCGAACGTGGTGGCCCGGTTCTTCGAAGATTTCGGTGAGCCGGTGCAGCTGCTCTCGGCCGATCCCGAACTGGCGTGGCAATACGTCGAACTGGCCGAGAATGCCGATGTCGACGGGCAGATCGCCCGGCTGTCGGCCGCGGAACGTGCGGCGGTGTGCGATCTGGCGAACAAGCCGCCGTTCCGGGCCGCCCTGATCCGCACCGCGGTCGACCGCTACCGGTTCATCCTCACCAACCACCACATCGTGCTCGACGGTTGGTCGAAACCGATCCTGCTGCAAGAGATCTTCGCCGGCTACTTCGGTGCGCGGCTGCCCGCCCCGGTGCCGTACCGGAGGTTCGTCAGCTGGCTGTCCGATCAGGACAACGCGGCCGCCAGGGAGGCGTGGCGCCGGGTGTTCGCCGGGTTCGACACTCCGACGCTGATCGGTCCGCCCGGCCGGCTGTCCCTCGGGCGGCGTGGCGTCGAGTCTTTCCAGGTCGATGCCGAGACCACCAAGGCCCTCGCCGATCTGGCGCGTTCGTGCCACACCACCGTCAGCACGGTGCTGCAGGCCGCGTGGGCCCAGTTGCTGATGTGGCTGACCGGTCAGCACGACGTCGCTTTCGGCACAGCGGTTTCCGGTCGGCCCGCCGACCTGGCCGGCGCCGACTCGATGGTGGGTCTGCTGATCAACACGGTGCCGGTGCGGGCGACGATCACACCTGCGACGACCATCGCCAGCCTGCTCGACCAACTGCAGGGGGCGTACACCGATACCCTGGACCATCAGCACCTCGCCCTGGCCGAGGTGCACCGCGCGACTGGCCATGACCAGCTGTTCGACACGGTTTTCGTCTACGAGAACTACCCGATCGACACGGCTGCATTGCTGGGCGTGCACGAATTGGCCATCACTGACTTCGCCAATCGCGAATACAACCATTACCCGCTTTCGGTGCAAGCCGTTCCGGGTCATGAACTGGGCCTTCGCGTCGAATTTGACACTGACGTCTTCGACGCGGCCCGCATCGGCAGGTTGGTAAACCGGTTACGACGGGTACTGGTGGCCATGACCGCAGAGACGAGGGAGCAGTCATGAGCATCGACTCCAGTCGCACGTTGTTGTCGTTCGATCTACTCGACGACGGTGAGCACGATCAACTCGACGAATGGGGCAACCGGGCCGTGCTCACCGGGCCCGCGCGCACGCCGGTGTCGATTCCGACCCTGTTCTCCCGTCAAGCAGTTCGCGCGCCGCAAGCGGTTGCGCTCGTCAGCGGTGACCGGTCGTGGACATATCGCGAGCTGAACGAGGCCACCAATCGGTTGGCGCACCTGCTGGCCGACCACGGCGCGGGCCCGGGCGAGACCGTTGCGCTGCTGCTCCCGCGTTCGGGGCAGGCGATCGTGGCAATCCTGGCGGTGCTCAAGACCGGCGCGGCGTATCTGCCGATAGACCCCGCACATCCCGATGCCCGCATCGAGTTCATGATGTCGGATGCGCTGCCGGTGGCGGCCTTGACCACCGCGGATCTGCGGACGCGTCTGAACGGCACCGATGTCCCGGTGCTCGACATCGACGATCCTGCCGTCGACAGCAGGCCGAGCACCGCGCTGCCGGGCCCGAAACCCGACGATCTGGCGTACATGACCTACACGTCCGGCACCACCGGCGTCCCGAAAGCGGTTGCGGTCACCCACAACAACGTGACTCAGCTGGTCGACGGACTGCACGCCGACCTGCCTTCGGGCCCGGGTCAGGTGTGGTCCCAGTGGCATTCGCTGGTCTTCGACGTATCGGTCTGGGAGATCTGGGGCGCGCTGCTCCGCGGCGGCCGCCTGGTGGTGGTACCCGAATCGATCGCGAGCTCACCCGAGGATCTGCACAAGCTGCTGGTCTCCGAAAAGGTGACCGTGCTCTGCCAAACCCCTTCGGCGGCAGGCATGTTGTCGCCGGAGCACCTGGATTCGACGACGCTGGTCGTGGCCGGCGAAGCGTGCCCGACGGAGCTGGTCGACCGGTGGGCGACACCCGGGCGGGTGATGATCAACGCGTACGGCCCGACCGAGGCGACGATCTACGCGGCGATGAGCAAACCGCTGAAGGCGGGATCAGGGGCGGCCCCGATCGGATCGCCGGTACCCGGCGCGGCTCTGTTCGTGCTCGACCAGTGGCTGCGACCCGCGCCCGAGGGTGTGGTCGGCGAGCTGTACGTGGCCGGAACCGGTGTGGCGACGGGATATTCGCGTCGTCCCGGGTTGACCGCATCCCGATTCATTGCCTGCCCGTTCGGCAAGCCGGGCGATCGGATGTACCGCACCGGTGACCTGGTGCGCTGGGGTGATGACGGGCAGCTGCAGTACCTGGGCCGCTCCGATGAGCAGGTCAAGATCCGCGGGTACCGCATCGAACTCGGCGAGGTACAGGCTGCCCTGGCCCGGCTCGACGGCGTGGATCAGGCGGTCGTGATCGCGCGGGAGGACCGTCCCGGTGACAAGCGGCTCGTCGGGTACATCACCGGCACCGCCGATCCCACCGCGTTGCGGGCCGAACTGGCCCAACGCCTGCCCACCTACATGGTGCCTGCCGCCATCGTGACCATCGAGTCGATTCCGTTGACCGTCAACGGAAAACTCGACAGGCGCGCGCTGCCTGCCCCGGAGTACCGCAGCAATGGCAGCGACTACCGGGCCCCGTCGACCCCGGTCGAGGAGATTCTCGCCGAGATCTACGCCCAGGTGCTCGGACAGGACCGCGTCGGCGTCGACGATTCGTTCTTCGATCTGGGCGGCGACAGCATCCTGTCGATGCAGGTGGTGGCGCGCGCCCGTGCAGCGGGTGTGTCGTGCCGCCCGCGTGACATCTTCGTCGAGCAGACCGTGAGCAGGTTGGCTCAGGTCTCGAGGTTCACCGACGCCGAGTCGACCGTGGTCGACGACGGTATCGGCCCGGTGGTGGCCACCCCGATCATGCGGTGGCTGCAGACGGTGCAGGGCCCGGTCGACCAGTTCAACCAGACCTTGGTGCTGCAGGCCCCCGACGGGGTCACCGAAGCCGACGTGCTCGTCGTGCTGCAGGCCCTGCTGGACCGACACGCAACGTTGCGGATGCAGGCGCCGATCGTGGACGGCGACTGGTCCCTGCTGGTTCCTGACCAGGGTGCGGTCGCCGCACGCTCGTGCCTGCGCACCGTGGAGGCGCTGTCCGACGATGCGTTGATCGAGGCGCGGTCCCGGCTGAACCCGGCGACCGGGGCCATGGTCAGCGCGGTGTGGGCGGCGGACGCGCGGCAGCTGGTGCTGATGATCCATCACCTCGCCGTCGACGGTGTGTCGTGGCGAATTCTGCTGGAAGACCTGAATATCGCGTGGGCGCAGCATCACAGCGGCCAGCAGATCGAATTGCCTTCGGGCGGTACGTCGTTCGCCCGGTGGACGGCGCTGCTGGCAGACCATGCGCGCGACAGTGCCGTGGTGGAACTCGCCGCCACGTGGCGCCGGGTGGCACAGACCCCGGCCGCGTTGCCCGCCGTCCAACCGGACATCGACACCTACGCCAATGCAGGCCAACTGTCGGTCTCGCTCGACGCCGACACCACGAAGCAACTGCTCGCCGAGGTGCCCGCGGCATTCCATGCAGGCGTGCAAGACATCCTGCTGATCGCGTTCGGCCTGGCCTGGGCGGAATACCTGGGAACGGGCGCCGCGCCGATCGGTATCGACGTCGAGGGTCACGGCCGGGTCGAAGACCTCACATCCGATGTCGACTTGTCCCGCACCGTGGGCTGGTTCACCAGCAAGTACCCCGTCGCGCTCGCCGTGGGCGAGCTGTCATGGCAGCAGGTGACCGCAGGCGATGCCGCGCTGGGCCCGATCATCAAGTCCGCCAAGGAACAACTGCGTGCGCTGCCCGACGGCGTCACCTACGGCCTGCTGCGGTACCTGAACCCCGATGTGGACATCGACGGGCTGGATCCGACCATCGGCTTCAACTACCTGGGACGCCTCGGTGCCGGTGCGGGCGACCTGTCCGACGAGCTGTGGCGCATCGACCAGGACGCGTTGACACTCACCGGTGCGGCCTCGGCGGTGGCGATGCCGCTGATGCACACCGTCGAACTCAACGCGGGCACAGTGGATTCCGACTCCGGACCCCGGCTGCAAGCGGGTTGGACCTGGGCGCCTTCGGCCATGGACCAGGCCCAGGCCGACCGACTGAGTCGACTGTGGTTCGAAGCGCTGGCGGGCATCTGCGCTCACGTGCGCAACGGCGGAGGCGGGTTCACGCCGTCCGATCTGCTCCCGGCGCGGTTGAGCCAGGAGCAGATCGACGATCTGGCACAGCGGCACGCCATCGCAGACGTGCTGCCGTTGACCCCGGTGCAGGAAGGTCTGCTCTTCCACTCGACCATCGCGCGGGGCACCGAGAACGATGTCTACGCAGTGCAGTTGGACATCACCGTGACCGGTGTCCTCGACCAGCATCGCCTGCGCGACGCCGTGCACGCGGTCGTCGCGCGTCACCCGAACCTCGCGGCCCGATTCTGCGAACTGGCCGACGAGGCCGTGCAGATCATCCCTGCCGACCCGGTGATCGCCTGGCGCTACCTCGATCTGAGGGGCGACGACCTGACCCCGGACGACGAGATCGAGCGCCTCTGCACTGCGGAACGCGCCGCGGTGTGCGATCTGGTGGAACGGCCGACGTTCCGCGCCACGTTGATCCGCACCTCGGGCAATCAGCACCGCTTCGTGCTGACCTTCCACCACATCGTGATCGACGGGTGGTCACTGCCGATCCTGCTGCAGGAGATCTTCGCCGGGTACTTCGGTCATCGGCTGCCCGCTGCGCCGTCGTACCGCAGCTTCGTCAGCTGGCTGGGCCGTCAGGATCGTGAAGCTGCCCGGGCGGCGTGGCGCGAGGTGTTGGACGGGTTCACCACGCCCACCCTGGTCGCACCGCCGGGCCAGGGCGGGCCACGTGGTGTCGAGTCCTACCGATTGTCGGCCGAGACCACGAAAGCCCTTGGCGAACTGGCTCGTTCATGCCACACGACGGTGAACACCGTGCTGCAGGCGGCGTGGGCTCAGCTGCTCATGGCCTTGACGGGGCAACGTGACGTGGCATTCGGCACTGCGGTCTCCGGCCGTCCTGCGGAATTGGCAGGCTCCGAGTCCATCGTGGGCCTGCTGATCAATACCGTGCCGGTGCGGGCGCATACCACCGCGACCACCACCGTCGCCGATCTGCTCGACCAGTTGCAGCAGCACCACAACGACACCATCGAGCACGAGCACTTGGCGCTCAACGAGATTCATCACGTCGCGGGACACGACCAACTGTTCGACACGCTGTTCCTGTACGAGAGCTATCCGATCGACACCAGCGCCTTCGCGGGTGTGCACGAGCTGGCGGTCACCGAGTTCAACAACCGCGAGTACAACCACTACCCGCTGTCGGTGATGGCCCTGCCGGGGCATGAACTGGGTCTGCGCGTCGAGTTCGACGCCGAGGCGTTCGACGTGGCCGCCATCGAGGCGCTCGTCGAGCGGTTCCAGCGGGTGCTTGAGACCATGACGGCCGATCCCACCAGGCGGCTGTCGTCGATGGACGTGGTCGAGCCGGGCGAACGCGCCGTCATCGACACGTGGGGCAACCGCGCGTTGTTGTCGCAGCCCGTGACTGCGTCGAAGTCGATTCCGGAGCGGTTCTCCGAGCAGGTGGACCGTGACCCGGGGGCCATCGCGGTGACGTTCGACGGTCGCTCCCTGACCTATGGCGAACTCGACGAGGATGCCAACCGGCTGGCGAACCTGCTGGCGGTCTACGGCGCGGGTCCGGGGGAGTCGGTGGCCCTGCTGGTGCCGCGGTCGGACGAAGCCATCGTCGCGATCCTGGCGGTGCTCAAGACGGGCGCGGCGTACCTGCCGATCGACCCGTCCGTGCCGACCTCGCGGTTGGAGTTCATGCTCGCCGACGCCAAGCCGATCGCTGCGGTCACGACCGCGGATCTGCGTCCGCGGCTGGAGAATTCCGATCTGCTGGTCGTCGAGGTCGACGATCCCGACGATCCCGCGACCGCGATCTACCCGAGCACCACGCTGCTGCCGCCTTCCCCCGACGACATCGCGTACACGATCTACACGTCGGGGACGACGGGCGTGCCCAAGGGCGTCGCGATCACGCACAGCAACGTCACCCAGGTGCTGGAGAAGTTGCATCCCGACATGCCTGCCGGCCCGGGACAGGTGTGGTCGCAATGGCATTCGCTGGTCTTCGACGTCTCGGTGTGGGAGATCTGGGGCGCGCTGCTGCACGGTTCCCGGCTGGTGATCGTGCCCGAGCACATCGCGGGTGCGCCCGACGACCTGCACAAGCTGTTGATCGCCGAACAGGTCACCGTGCTGTACCAGACACCTTCCGCGGTCGGCATGTTGTCGCCGGAAGGACTGGAGAACACAGCGTTGGTCGTGGCTGGTGAGGCCTGCCCGACCGAGGTCGTCGATCGGTGGGCGACCGGGCGGGTGATGCTCAACGCCTACGGCCCGACCGAGGCGACGATCTACGCGGCGATCAGCGCTCCGCTCAAGAAGTCGTCGGGACCGGTCGTGCCGATCGGTTCGCCGGTGCCGACCGGTGCCACGTTCGTGCTCGACGAATGGTTGCGGCCCGTACCGGCCGGCGTGGTCGGCGAGCTGTACCTGGCTGGTCGGGGCCTGGGCCTGGGGTATGTGAACCGCGCCGGATTGTCGGCGTCGCGGTTCGTGGCATGCCCGTTCGGCCAGCCCGGAGACCGGATGTACCGCACCGGCGACCTCGTGCAATGGGGTCCCGACGGGCAGTTGCAGTATCTCGGCCGCGCCGACGAGCAGGTCAAGATTCGCGGGTACCGCATCGAACTCGGCGAGATCCAGGCTGCGCTCGCCGACCTGGAAGGCGTCGAGCAGGCAGCGGTGATCGCGCGGGAAGACCGTCCTGGCGACAAGCGCCTGGTCGGTTACGTCACCGGATCAGCAGACCCGGCCGCACTGCGTGGTGCATTGGCTCAGCGCCTGCCCACCTACATGATCCCGGCGGCCATCGTGGTGGTGCCCGCGCTGCCCTTGACGGTCAACGGCAAGCTCGATCGCCGTGCGCTGCCTGCCCCTGAATACCGCAGTGCCGCAGGCACCTACAAGGCACCAGCGAACCCGGTCGAGGAAACCATCGCAGGCATCTATGCCCACGTGTTGGGTGTGGACCGGGTCGGCGTCGAAGACTCGTTCTTCGACCTCGGCGGCGATTCCATCTCCGCGATGCGGGTGATCGCGGCGATCAACACGGCCCTCGACGCGCAACTCGCGGTCCGAACCCTGTTCGAGGCGCCGACGGTGCGGTCGCTGAGCCATCAGCTCGACAGCGCCGACGAAGCGGACACGGCGCCGGGTGTCGGTGGTGTCAGCTTCGCGTCCGTGCACGGCAGCACCGGTAGCGGTGAGGTCCACGCGCGGGATCTGACGCTGAACAAGTTCATCGACAGCACGACCTTGAGGACAGCTCCCACGCTGCCGCGTCCGGACGGACACGTGCAGACCGTGCTGCTGACCGGGGCCACCGGATTCCTGGGCCGCTATCTGCTGCTGGACTGGCTCAAGCGGCTGCGTCGTGTCGACGACACGGTGATCTGCCTGGTCCGGGGCAAGTCGGACGAGGATGCGCGTCGTCGCCTCGAGGCGACCTTCGACACCGACCCCGTCCTGCGCAAGCACTTCAAGGAACTGGCGGCCGAGCGCCTGCAGGTCATCGCCGGAGACAAGGGTGAACCGAATCTCGGGTTGGACGAGCAGAGATGGCACGAGCTGGCCGAACGCGTCGACCTGATCGTCGACTCCGCGGCGTTCGTCAACAGCGTGCTGCCATACTGGGAGTTGTTCGGACCCAACGTCATCGGTACCGCCGAGCTGATCAGGTTCGCGCTCACCACCAAGCTCAAGCCGTACACCTTCGTGTCCACGTCGGATGTCGGACGTCAGATCGAACCCTCGCTGTTCACCGAGGACGCCGACATCCGGCAGATCAGCGCCACTCGTACGGTCGACGCCAGTTACGCCAACGGCTACGGCAACAGCAAGTGGGCGGGCGAGGTGCTGCTGCGCGAAGCCCACGACCTGTGTGGACTTCCCGTCGCGGTGTTCCGGTCGGGCATGATCATGGCCGAGCCGACCTACGCGGGCCAGCTGAACGTGTCGGACACGGTGACCCGCATGGTGCTGAGCATCGTGGCCACCGGTTTGGCGCCCCAGTCGTTCTACCAACTCGGCGACGGAGGCACCCGTCAACGGGCCCACTTCGACGGTCTGCCCGTCGATTTCGTCGCGGAGGCGATCATCACGCTGGGTTGGCAGGTAGCCCGGTCGGCGTCGGCGCAGTTCGAGACGTATCACGTGATGAACCCGCACGACGACGGCATCGGCATCGACACCTACGTCGACTGGCTCGTCGAGGCCGGCTATCCGATCGAACGGGTCGCCGACTTCGGCGAGTGGTTGCAGCGGTTCGAAGACGGTCTGCGCGCGTTGCCCGAACAGCAGCGGCAGAACTCGGTGCTGCAGATGCTGACGGTGCTGCGACAGCACACCGATGATCTGCAACCACCGGCACCGACCCGCGGCTCGTATGCCCCTGCGCACCGCTTCCACGAAGCGGTGCGGGCGGCGAATATTGGTAAGGCAAACGACATTCCGCACGTCTCGGCGCCGGTGATCGTCAAGTACGTCACCGACCTGCAGCAGCTCGGATTGCTCTGACCGATGTGGAGCCAAATTCTCGGCTGGGCGCTGTTGGTGGCATTGAACCCGATGCTGTTGGGTGGCATCGTGCTGGTGATCTCACGGCCTCGGCCGGAGCAGAATCTGTTCGCGTTCTGGGTAGCCTGTGTGGTTGTGAACGTGGTGGCGCTGGGGGGTGCGGTGACAGCGCTGCACAGCGTCCCGTCATTCGCGGCGTTCGCACACGGACTGTCCACGCGCGACCCTGAATCGGGGATCCAGCCCCTCGCACTGTGCACGGGAGTGCTCGCGCTGGGTATCGCCGCGTTCCTGGCGGTGCGCAGCCGCGTGCGGCCCCGGGTCGCTGCGTCCACCGCCGGCCGTGGTGAATCCACGGTGCTGGTCTTGGAATCGGACGAGCCGGACATCGATGCGCGCAGGCCGAGGCCTATCAGGTCCGCGCTGCATGCGGTGGCTTCCCCGGTCGTGCGGTTGATGGGGCGAGCGCGCGAAGAGTGGGACAGCGGAGCGCTGTGGGTATCGATGGCGCTGTCCCTGATCTATGTGCTGCCACCCCCGTTCATCCTCTTGATCAGCACGGTCATCGTCGCGTCGGGAACTCCGATCGTCACCCAGCTGGTCGCGGTCCTCGTGTTCGTCGCAGTGATGCTCGTGGTTTTCGAGGTCGCGCTGCTCAGTTATGCGATCGTCCCTGCCAAGACCCATGCGGTGCTGGAGATGGTGCATGGGTGGGCGTTGCTGCACCGCACGCAGATACTGATCGTCCTGCTCGGTCTGGTGGGGATCTGGCAGGTGCTCACGGGCGTGGGCCTTGCGTAAGACGCGGATCCCCGCGTGGGTCGCCGGCACGGCGGTCGTCGTCGGGGTCTGCGGCACCGCGGGTGCACCGGCGGTGCGCGCCGATCCGGAAAGTCCGCTGCTCCCACTGATCGACGCGGCAGCACAGCGCCTACAGACCGCTGACGCCGTCGCCGCGTACAAGTACCGCACCGGCGGCGCCGTCGACGACCCGAAGCGTGAACAGCAGGTGATCGACGCCGTGACGGCGGCGGCTGCAGCCGCCCACATCGATCCGGGCTACGTGGGCAGTATTTTTCGCAACCAGATCGACGCGACGAGCTCGGTCGAGTACACGCGGTTCGCGCAGTGGAAGATCGACCCCGGTGCGGTGCCTGCGAGCGCGCCGGACCTGTCCGAGACGCGGACGACGATCGACCGGCTCAACCAGACCATGGTGCGGGAGATGGCCGCACAGTGGGATGACCTTCATTCACCGTCCTGCGCAGTGGACCGCGACGCCGCGCTGAGTGCCGTGACCGCTTCCCGGGCGCTCGACCCGGTGTATCAGTCCGCCCTGGCGTACGCCACGCATACGTATTGCCCGTGAAGGCTATTCGTCGTCCCACAACAGCAACTGGCGCACGGCAGGACGTGAGCCGTACGGCTGCAGCATCCGGCTGGCGGGCCGCGGGCGCACCCGCTGCGGCCACCAGAACCACCGGCCGAGCAGTGCAGCGATGGACGGCGTCATGAACGAGCGCACGATCAGCGTGTCGAACAGCAGGCCCAGCGCGATCGTGGTGCCGATCTGACCGAGCACCCGCAGATCGCTGAACGCGAACGACGCCATGGTGAATGCGAACACCAGGCCGGCCGCGGTGACGACCCCGCCGGTGCCGGCCATCGCGCGGATGATGCCGGTGTTGAGCCCTGCCGCGACCTCTTCTCTGAATCGAGATATCAGCAGCAGGTTGTAGTCCGAGCCCACGGCCAGCAGCAGAATCACGGCCAGCGCCAACACAACCCAGTACAGCGGGATGCCGAGGATGTCCTGCCAGACGAGCACCGAGAGTCCGAACGACGCGCCCAGTGACAAGGCCACGGTGCCGACGATGACCAACGCGGCTACCAGGCTGCGGGTGATCAGCATCATGATGAGCAGGATCAGGCTCAGCGCCGAGATGCCTGCGATCATCAGGTCGTACTTGGCCATGTCCTGAATGTCTTTGTAGGTCGCGGCGGTTCCGCCGATGTAGATGTGCGACCCGGCCAGCGGCGTGCCCTTCACGGCTTCCGCTGCCGCGTGCCGGATCGCGGCGATGTGCGAGATCCCTTGCGGCGTGGCGGGATCGACGTCGTGGGTGATGATCATGCGGGCGGCCTTGCCGTCCGGGGAGAGGAACAGCTTCAGGCCGCGCTGAAATTCGGGGTTGGTGAACACCTCGGGCGGCAGGTAGAACGAATCGTCGGTCTTCGCGGCATCGAAGGCCTGGCCCAGCGCGGTGGCGTTCTGAAGCGCCGCGGCAGTCTGGTCATAAATGCCCGACTGCGTGGCGTAGTTCGTCATCGTCAGGTCACGGTTGGTCTGCTGGCTGGCGATCTGCGGCGGGATCAGCGCCAGCAGTTTCGGCTGCAGCTGGTCCAGCTTGTCCAGACTGGCCGTGACATTTCCCAACTGGTCGGTGAGCGCGTCTATCCCGTCGAGCGCGTCGAAGAGCGACCGCAGCGCAGCGCACATGGGGATGTCGAAACAGTGCGGCTCCCAATAGAAGTAGTTGCGCAGGGGTCTGAAGAAGTCATCGAAGTTGGCGATCTTGTCTCGCAGATCTTGTGTCACGACGACGGTTTGGTGGAACGCTTCGACCTGGTCGTGGGTCGCGGCCGCGCTCTGCTGCTGCAAGGCATACTGCTGGCGCAAGATGCCGATGGTCTTGTCGATCTCACCGACCTGCTTGAGCAGATCACGGGCGCGGTCCTGTTGATACGTCAGATTCTGGATCTGTGCGGCGCTCTGGGCACTGATCTGGAACGGTATCGAGCTGTGGTCCAGCGGCGTGCCCAGCGGACGGGTGATGGACTGCACCTGCGCGACGCCGGGGGTGTGGAACACCGCCTTGGCGACGCGCTCCAGCAGGATCATGTTGGCCGGGTCCCGCAAATCGTGGTCGGACTCGATCATCAGCAGCTCCGGGTTGAGCCGGGCTTTCGAGAAGTGGCGTTCGGCCGCCGTGTATCCGACATTGGACGGGGCGCTCGCGGGCATGTAGGAGCCGACGTCGTAGCTGGTCTTGTAACCAGGTAGGGCCACGAGACCGATCAGGGCCACCCCGATCGTCACCACCAGGATGGGGCCGGGCCAGCGCACGATGGCGGTGCCGATCCGTCGCCATCCGCGCGTGCGGGTACTGCGTTTGGGCTCCAGCAGCCCGACCTGGCTGCTGAGTGTCAGCACCGCCGGTGCCAGGGTGAGGGCCGCAACGAGGGCTACCAGTACACCGATCGCGGCCGGAATACCGAGGCTCTGAAAGTAGGGCAGGCGCGTGAAGCTCAGGCAGAAGACCGCGCCGGCGACCGTCAGGCCCGAGCCGAGGACCACGTGGGCGGTGCCGCTGTACATGTTGAGGTACGCGGTCTGGCGGTCCTCCCCGGCGCTGCGGCCCTCGTGGTAGCGGCCGAGGAGGAATATCGCGTAGTCGGTGCCTGCGGCAATCACCAGCAGCGTCAGCAGATTGGTGGAATACGTTGACAGACCGATGATTCCGGTATCGGCCAGGAAGGCAACGATGCCGCGGGCGGCGGCCATCTCGATGAGCACGGTGATCAGCACCAGGATCATGGTGACCACCGAGCGGTAGACCAGCAGCAGCATGATCGCGATGACCAGGATGGTCAGCAGCGTGACCTTGGTGGTGCCTTCGTTGCCGACTTCGAATTGGTCGGCAACCTGTGGTGCCGCACCGGTGACGTAGGCCTTGACACCCGGCGGGGCCGGTGTGTGGTTGACGATGTCGCGAACCGCGTTGACCGACTCCAGGGAGAGCGCCTCGCCTTGGTTGCCCGCGAGGAACACCTGGACGTAGGCGGCCTTGCCGTCGGGGCTCTGTGAGCCCGCAGCCGTCAGCGGATCGCCCCAGAAGTCCTGGATGTGCTGGACGTGCTTGTGGTCCTGCGATATTCGCTGAACCAGGGTGTCGTAGTAGGCGTGGGCGTCTGCGCCGAGCGGCTTGTCGCCCTCAAGCACGATCATGGCCGCGCTGTCGGAATCGAACTCGCCGAAGACTTGGCCGATGCGTTTGAACGCCTGCAGCGACGGCGCGTCTGGCGAACTCAGTGCGACGTTGTGGGCCTCGCCGACCACTTCCAGCTGCGGCACCAGCACATTGGTGATGGCCGCGACGGCCAGCCAGAACAACACGATCGGCACCGAAAGCCGTCGGATCGTCTTGGCCACCCTCTGGCCGCTCATCCGGATTTGTCCAGGCAGTAGGTGTAGGCGTTCACGGTGTTGACCGATCTCTCGTCTTTGACCGCGTCGTCGATGGTGATCCGGCAGCCGATCGAATCGCTGTCACCCTGGGCCTGGATGTTGACGAACACCGCGGGATCGGTGGTGGTGGTGTCGTAGGACCACGGCAGCGGGGCGTCGTCGACGCGCTGTGGTTGGGCGTGGACGTCCAGGTAGTTGATCGACGCCACGGTTCCCGGCGGACCGAAGACCTCAAGGACCACATGCTTGGGGTTGAACGGAACGATCTCGCTCGATAGGTCGCTGGGGGTGCCTGTGCGTACACCGCCGAAAGCGCCGTGCAATCGGTATACGGAGAATGCGGCGACGGCGACGACCCCGAGTGCGACCACCAGCATCCAACCCCGCCTGACCGAGCTGCCAATCGAAAGTGTCCGCACCCGTTCGCCTTTCGATAACCGGGACGCGATGGCTGGGGTTGGAGGGGGTCCTTTCCGCGCGGTGGGAAACAACCGCTCTCTGAACGGTACGGTACGGTACAGGACTGCCGTGGGCAAGAGGGTTTCAGCGGCGATTTCGACGCCGGCGCGGTGTTACTCGACCGGGCGAGTGAGGCTCGGGATCATGACGTTGTCGACGAGGGCCTGCACCGTCTCCGCGGTGGGGGGCCGGTTCGGGATGATGGACCGGAAGATCAGGTAGCCCGGCATCAGATCCCACAGTTCGTCGCTGATCACGGATTCGCTGATCTCGCCGCGCTCGACAGCCTGTCGCAGGATCAGCTCGAGCATGGCTTTGCGCTGATCGAGGAACTGGTGCTGCATCGCATCGCTCAGAGCGGGGTCGCGGGACACCTCGGCGAGCACCGCCCGGATGGTGGTGCCGTGCTGGTGGGCCTGTTCGCAGATCACCTGACCCACGCGCAGCAGGTCCCCGCGCAGTGAGCCGGTTTCTGGCGGGACGGCGACCTGGCGGATGCCCTCGATGAAGGCCGCCAGTACCAATTCGCCCTTCGAAGGCCAGCGCCGGTACACCGTGGCCTTGCTCGCGCGGGCGGTGGCGGCCACGGCGTCCACGGTCAGTCGGTCGTAGCCGTGCTCCTGCAGCAGCCGCAGCGTGATGGCGAGCAGCTCTGCTTCACGCGGCGACCACGGCGAGGATTGCGTGGCGAAGTCGACGGTCCCGGGCACAGCGCCCACCATAGATCGACCGGAACGGTACGGTCCAGGACCGTACTGTGCGGGAACGAATCAGTGGCCGAGGTGGATCTGGACGCCCTGGGCCCGCAGCTGGCCGAAGCTGTAGCTGAACTCGCCGCGGCGACCGACCGAGACGACGTAGCGGTCCTGGCCTTCGGTGACGGGAAAGCTGAACGAGAAGGTGCAGTTGGCGCTGTTGCCTTTACCCTGACCCAGCGCGGTCGTGGCAAGGATCTCGCCCTTGCCGTTCTTCACGATGACTTGCGTGTCACGGCCGACGTCGGAGTACCCGTTGGCGCCTTGGCACGTTGCGCCGTCAGACGTGATCGCGTCCACGCCCGCGCTGTCGGTCACCACGAAAATGCCTGAGACCGTTGCGCTGTCGAGTATGTGGAAGCCTTGGGTGAACTGTGGGCAGAACGAGTCGACGGCGATCTTGTCGGCGGGCACGCCTTGCTGTGGCCCGCCGTCTTCGAGCTGACGACAGACCTGATGCCCGTGCGCGACGGCGTTGGCGTCGGAGTTGAACTGGTTGGTCAAACCTGCTTCCTTGAGCGCCGAGAGATACCCGGTTTCCGGCGGGGGAGGTGGGCGGCGAGCGGCCATCAACAGCACCCAGGCGACCACCGCCACCATGACGAGGATGACTGTCGCGGCGCCTGTTCCCAGCCACGTCGAGCGGATGCTCGATCGGGAGGCGGGCAGCTCGACGTAGTCCGGCAGCATCCGGCCGCCATCGGGGTCCGACGATTGGGCCCGGCCGTCGCGGACGCGGTTCGTTGGGTGACCTGCGGCGTAGTACCGGCCTTCGTGGCGCGCCGTGGGATCCGGCCGCCATCCTGTCGGCGACGTGGACTCCTGCACTCGACCGCAGCGATCGCACGTGCCGCTGCGGTCGACTTCAGCACCGCAGAACGGGCAGTTCATCGGATCCGCAATTCATCATCACTACTGTTATATGTCGGTCAGATCCGATTCGAGTGCGGGCGGGGCTGATTCGCGCGGAACTGTGACCCACATCGGCGAATCCCGCCCGGCCGGCGAAAAACGCCCGGATCATTGTTGGGATCGGTAGCTGCGGTGACGCCCTGTACTGGATGTGCAGGCAAAGCCGCGGCGCGGCGCCCGACGAAAGGATCTGACGATGAATCGAGTTGCACGGCTCGCGGCGACCGCGGTCATGACGGGCGCCGTGACGGCCGGCCTGGCGCTGAATGCGGGTGCCGCCCAAGCAGACCCGTTTCCCGCTGAGCCGCACAGTTGGTGCCCGGGCCAGGCGTTGCCGTTCAACAACCTTCAGTGGGATATGAGTGTTTGCCACACGTGGTACATCGTCCCGTTCGGCCAGGGCAACGTGCGGATGGTCGACCTGAAAGGCAACCCCCTGGACAGCTTCATCTCCGCCGACGGGCCGGCGCCGATGCTCACCCCACCGCCGCCTCCGCCTCCGGCGCCTCCGCACCCGTTCTGCACCCCGCGCGGCTCGTTGATCATCATCCCGCCGATCTGCGACGAGATCGGCTACTGATTGGTCGCGTTGGTCGTGCGCGTGTCGAAGACCAACTCCTGCGCGGTGGCGAGGCCGGTGGCGATCGCCCCCGTCAACACCGCATCCTCGCCCAGCTGACCGGCGACGATCTCGGGGATCACCGGAGTGGTGGCGGCCAGCGCCGTGCGGATGGGTGCCGCGAGCAGGTCCGCGTTGCTGCCGATGCCGCCGGCCAGGATGATCAGCGACGGATCCAGGATCGCGATGATCGCCGACACCACGAAAGCCAGCCGAATCGTCTCTTGCGCAACCACTTCGAGGGCCACCGGGTCGCCTGAGCGAGCCAGCTCGAAGACGGCCTTGGCACTTCGGACGTCGGTCAGACCGGCGTCGTGGGCGGCCGCCACCACGGCCTGCCCCGCCACGGCGGCCTCCGCCGATGCCGGTCCCGGCGTACCGCTCACCTTGAACGCCAGATCCGAGATCTCACCGGCCGCACCGCGGGTGCCGCGGTAGATCTGCCCGTCCAGCACGAACCCCATGCCCAGGCCGGTGCCGACGGTCAGGCAGGCGAACGTGTCCACCCCGACGGCAGCACCTGCCGCATGCTCGCCTGCCGCGCAGAGATTGGCATCGTTCTCGACCATCACGATCGAACCGCTGTGATCCAGGCCGGCGATGAGCTCGTGCAGCAGGCCCCGCCGCTCCCAGCCCGGGAGATTCGGAGCGCGACGCACCGTTCCGTCTTCCAGGTCCGGTACGCCTGGGGTGCCGACGACGGTGACGACGACATCCTCGGCGGCAAGGCCGGCTTTCGCGACACAACGCTCGGAGCAGGTGAGCACTGTGCGCAGCAGCGCTGAGCCCGAACGGCACCTGTTGGGTTCGTCGATGCGCGCCACGATGTGTCCCGCCAGATCTGCGACAGCGACCCGAATCTGCTGTCTGCCGATATCGATACCGACGACATGTCCTGCATCCGAGACGATTTCGTACACCACGGGCGCACGTCCGGGTTTCGACGGGCCCATCCCGGCCGGCCGCACGAGGCCCTGCGCCTCAAGGTCCGCCAATGCCTGTCCCACGGTCGGCTTCGACAGTCCGGTGGCGGCGGCCAACTGCGGCCGGCTCGCCTCGCCGTGCTCACTGAGGCGGCTGAGAATCAGACGCTGATTCAGTGCCCGCATGTGTGCGGGTGTGCCTATCTCACGTCCGCTGTTGCTCGTCACGTGCAGATTCTCCATCTCGTGTGGCGACGGCCCAATCTGGGATCTTCCCCCGACAGATTCTATGTGTTAAGAAACTTTACTAACACTTAGCGCGGAGGTTGACAATGACTTCGAATCCCGGTTATCACGTGAACGCTCCGGCCACGCCCTCGCCCGATCTGGAACGCAAGATCGGCCCGCTGCAGGCGACCGCGATCAACATGACCCAGATGTGCGGCATCGGGCCGTTTGTCACCATCCCGGCGATGGTGGCGACCATGGGCGGCCCGCAAGCGATGTTCGGATGGCTGATCGGCGCCGTGCTCGCCGTGGCAGACGGATTGATCTGGGCCGAGTTGGGCGCAGCGATGCCGGGAGCCGGCGGAACGTACATCTATCTGCGCGAGGCCTTTCAATACCGGACGGGCCGGCTCATGCCGTTCCTGTTCGTCTGGAGCGCTGTGCTGTTCATCCCGTTGATCATGTCGACCGGGGTGATCGGGCTTGTCCAATACCTCGGCTACCTGCTTCCTGGAGTTGTCGCCGACGGCGGCCTCACCGTGCTCGGCCACGTCATCGGTGCGGTCATCACGCTGCTCGTCGGTGCTGCGCTGTTCCGACGGATCGGAGAGATCGGGAAGCTCACCACAGGACTGTTCGTCGTCATGCTCCTGGCGGTGCTCGCCACGATCGTCGCGGCATTCAGTCATTTCGACCACACGCAGGCATTCGCGTTCACGCCGGGGGCATTTCAGTCCGGCGGCGCGTTCTGGGCCGGACTCGGTGCGGGGCTGATCATCGCGATCTACGACTACCTCGGATACAACACGAGTGCATATCTCGGCGGTGAGGTCGTCGACCCCGGCCGGACGATTCCGCGATCGATCATCATCTCGATCCTGGGCATCGCGGGTCTGTACCTGCTGATGCAGATCGGTGTGCTCGGAGCAATTCCGCTCGAGGAATTGAAGAGCGCGACGTCTGTGGCTTCGACTGTGCTGGAGAACTCCTGGGGTGCGACCGCGGCGCAGGTGGTGACGGCACTGATCGTCATCGCGGCCGTCGGATCGGTGTATGCCGGGCTCCTCGGCGGATCCCGGGTGCCTTTCGAAGCGGCGCGCGACCACGTATTCCTGCCGGTCTTCGGGCGGGTGCATCCGAAGCTGCGGCTGCCGACCGCCGGCGTCGTGACCATGACGGCCATAACCCTTGTGGGGACGCTGTTCTCGCTCACCGTGGTCATCAACGCCGCTGTCGCGACGCTGGTCATCGTCCAGTCCCTGGCCCAGGTAGCCGCCATCGTCGTACTGCGGCGCAGGCAGCCCGACCTGAAGCGTCCCTACCGGCAGTGGCTCTACCCGCTGCCGACTCTGGTCGCCCTCGTCGGCTGGGTTTACATCTACGTATCGTCGACGTGGCAGTCGATCGGTTTGTCGATCGGCTGGATGATCCTGGGGGCCATCGGTTTTCTGGTCTACGCGCGCACCGAGAAAACCTGGCCGTTCGGCCCCAAGCCAATTCACGAGGGCTTCGCGTCGACACCTGAGGAAAGGGCTCCGTAGCGCACCCGCCGATCCAGGCTAGTTAGCACACTGACTCTGCGTCCACGGCGCAAAATCGCGAGAAACCAACGCCCCCACCGCAGGGTCAACGGTGAGACGTGTCACTCGATCAGGTTGCGCACGAATGGTTTCGGGCCGAGGAAACTTGTCGGACCTGAGTGCAATAATGGGTGTCATGCCATCGGGCGCAAAACTTTTCGACGCTGACGCGGTCAGTCCCGCGCAGCGGTTGGAGGTGTTGATCGACGAATTGTCGGAGTTGTGCGGGCAGCGCAACGCGATCGACGGACGCACCGTCGACATTGTCGCCGAACTGGAGCGCGACGAATTGTGTGGGGCCACCGGGGCCCGCTCGATCACGGCGTTGGTGGCCTGGAAAACCGGTGTCACCCCGAACAACGCCGACACGATCGTGGCGGTGGCGCGACGCGCCGAGGAATTCCCCCTCTGCACCCAGGCCCTGCGGGAGGGCCGGTTGTCACTCGATCAGGTCGGGGTGATCGCCGAACGCGCCGCCGACGGCTCCGACGCGCACTTTGCCGAGCTGGCCGCGGTCGCCACCGTGGCCCAATTACGCACCGCGGTCAAACTGGAACCCCGCCCCGAACCTGAACCCGACGCCGAAGCCGAGCCGGCTGTGGAGCCGAAACGGTCGTTCACCAAAATCGAGCACGACGACAGCACCACCTACCAGATCACCCTGCCCCGGCTGGAAGCAGCGAAACTCGACGTCGGGATGCGCTCACACCAGGAGGCGCTGATCGCGGCGTGGAAACGCGCCGACGACGAAGGGGACCAGGTATCGGAACAGGCACCACCCTTCCCGAATGCTGTGGACGCGTTCATGAGCCTCGTGGAGGCCGGGTGGGATGCCGACGCGACGCGCCGCCCGCACGGCCAGCACACCACCGTCGTCGTCCACGTCGATCTCGACAAAGATGGCGAGAAACCCGTCGCCGCCCTGCATCTGGGCCCCGTGCTCACCGACGAGGAGCGCCGCTACCTGACCTGTGACGCCACGTGCGAAGTGTGGTTCGAACGCCACGGGCAACCCATCGGCGCGGGGCGTGCCGCCCGCACCGTCAACCGCCGGCTGCGCCGCGCTCTGGAGCACCGCGACCGCTGCTGCGCAGTCCCGGGCTGCGGAGCCACCCGCGGCCTACATGCGCACCACTTGCGGCATTGGGAGGACGGTGGCCCCACCGAGCTGGACAACATGGTCTTGCTGTGTCCCTACCACCACCGGTTGCACCACAAGGGCGGCATCACCATCACCGGCCCCGCTGACCAACTCAAGGTCACCGACGCCACCGGCCGAGAACTGCACCCGGGTTCGCTGGCCCGGCCACCGACCACACCCCCACCCCAGGTGCCGCCCTATCGGGGGCCGACCGGCGAACGCGCCGACTGGTGGTGGTACACCCCCTTCCAACCCGAGCCACCACCACCATCGCCCAATTAACCTCGGTAGACGGTCTTTCCGCCAACGATGGTCTCGACTGCGCGCAGAGTCCCGACGTCCTCGGCGGTGAAGATATCGCGGTCGAGGACCACGAGGTCGGCCAGCATGCCCTCCGCGATGCGACCGGTCCGGTCCTGACCGTTGGCGTGGGCGGACCCTGCGGTGTAGGCGTCGATCGCCGACCGCAGTGAGATGCCTTCTTGCGCTTGCAGAGGGATGTCGAAGACACCGTCGCCGATCGCGTGTGGATCGGCATGCGTGCCGGTGCGGTGTACCGCGGTATGGATGGCCCACAACGGATTCGGGTCCGTCACCGGCCAGTCGCTGCCCATCGCCAGGGTGCCGCCGTGACGTCGGATCGACCCGAACGGGAAGTGCCACGGTTCACGCTCGGGGCCAAGTAGCGGCAGCTTGCGTTCGACGATCTCCTTGTCGCGGCGGGCCCACAGGGCCTGGATGTTGGCGATGACGCCGAGCTGGCCGAACCGCGGAATATCCTGGGGGTCAACCACATCCAGGTGGGCGATCTGATGGCGGGCGTTGAACTTCGGGTGACTGGCGATGGCGTGCTCGAGGGCGTCGAGGCATTCCCGCACGGCCCGGTCGCCGACGGCGTGCATGTGGATGCCGAACCGTTCGCTGGCCAGCAACGCCGTCACCTTGTGCAGGTCCTCGGGGTCGATGAACGACTGCCCGCTGGGGATGTCGTGACCGGCCACGGCACGGTACGGCGCCAGCATGGCGGCCGTGCAGTTCTCGCAGATGCCGTCCTGCATGACTTTGACCATGCTTGCGGTGAAACGGGAATGGCCGGCCAGACCGCGCCGAGCGCACAGGCCATCGAGCTGTTCGGCACCCTGCTCGGCCTCCCACCACAGTGCGCCGACCACCCGGGCTGTCAGCTCGCCTGCTTCGTCGGCGTCGACATAGGTCGCGAAATTGTCCTTCAAGCCGAAGAACTCGGCGCCTACGGCAGCGTCCTGCCAACCCGTCACCCCTACGGAGTGCAGGCGGCGTTGCGCCTCCAGCAGTGCCTGGCGCATGAACTGCGGCGTCACTTCGGGGATCAGCGCGTTGACGGCGTCACCGCCGCGGTCCAACAGCACCCCGGTCGGTTCGCCCGCGTGATCCCTGATGATCCGTCCACCGGCGGGATCCGCTGTGCCCGAGGTGATCCCGGCCAACTCCAGCGCACGGGTATTGACCCACGCGCCGTGATAGTCGTGGCTGGTCAGGATGACGGGCCGATCAGAGACCACGGCGTCGATGTCGTGGCGGGTGGGAAACCCGTCGGGAAAGGCGTCGCCGTACCAGCCGGCCCCGGCGATCACGGATTCGCCGGGATGGCGTGCGGCGTACTCGCCGATCGCGGCCAGGTAGGCCTGACGGTCGTGCGCCAGACCGGACAGGTCACACCGCAGCGCCGCCATGCCGGCGGCTACCGGATGCGCATGCGCGTCGACGAACCCCGGCAAGAGACTTGTGCCGCCCAGGTCGGTGATGTCCGTGTGGGTTCCGACCAGATCGCGGTCGACGCCGCGGCCCACGGCGACGATGGTGTCGCCCTGGATCGCCACGGTGTCGGCCGGTTCCGCGCCGGCAGGCTGGAACACGGCGGCGTTCGTGAAGATGCGGTCGGCGAACATGTCACGCCCGCTCTGCGGTGAGCGGCTGCCGGTCGGCGAGCACCATGGCGCTGGCGTGCTCGGCGACCGCCATGATGGTGCCCACCGGGTTGACCGAAGGGATCGTCGGGAACACTGATGCGTCGACGACACGCAGTCCGTCCACGCCGCGCACCCGCAGCCGGGAATCGCACACCGCCATGGGGTCGTCGTCGGCGCCCATGCGGCACGTGCCCGACACGTGGTACACCGTCTGATGGGTGGCGCGCAGTGCTTCGGACAGCTCCTCGTCCGACTGGGCGTCCGGGCCGGGAAAGACTTCGCGGACAAGCCAGTTGGCCATCGGCTCGGTCGCTGCGATGCGACGGGCCAATCGGATCCCGGCGATCAGGACTGCCTCGTCGTGACCGTCGGGATCGGTGAAGTAGCGGTAGTCGATCGACGGGCTTTCTGCGGGATCGGATGACGTGATCCACACCCGCCCGCGGCTGCTGGGTTTCGCGACGTTGGGTGTGATCGAGACGATGCGCTCGGGCATCTCGACGCCGTACGTGACGGCATGGTCGGCGACAGCCTCGACGGGGAAGTGCATCAGCACCTCGGGCCGCGCCGGGCTGTCCTCCGACAACCGCACCGCGGCCCCGGCGTCCCATCCGGTGGCGCAGGTATCGGGGACATCGGCGCCGGCCTCCCAGACGATGAGGCCCTCGGCATGGTCCATCAGGTTCTCACCGACGCCCGGGGACTCCACCACGGTGGTCACACCGGCAGCGGCGAGTACGTCCGCGGGGCCGATTCCCGACAGCTGCAGCAGCTTTGGTGAATCGATGGCACCGCAGCACACGATGACTTCGCGGTCGGCCCGGAACTCACGACGGTTGCCGTCAGCGTCACGGGTGAGGACCCCGACGGCCCTGCCGCCTTCGATGATCAGACGTTCGGCGTGTTGGCCGTGCTCGACAACGAGGTTGTCGCGGTCGGCGATGGCGTCGTGCAGGTAGTGCACCGAGGTGGAAGAGCGCAGGTGACTGGCCGGGGTGTAGCCGATCTCGAAGAATCCGGCTCCGACACCGGTGGTGGCGAAGTCGGGATCGGAGTTCCAGGCCCGGCGGGCGGGCAGGCCCAGCGCCCGCCGGGCGGAGTCCACCACATCGCTGACGTACGGGTTGCGGTCCTTGTCGGCGACCGGTTCGACCGGCGCCAGGATCCGGTCGAACGCGTCGTGCACCGCTGCGGTATCCCACCCTGTGACGCCCATCGCGGCCCATTCGTCGAGGTCAGCAGCCAGTGGCCGCCAGGTGATCATCGTGTTGGCGGTCGAGCAGCCCCCGAGGATCTGCATCCTGGCCTGCCGGATGCCCGAGTTACCGCGCTCCTGCGTCACACTGCGGTAGTCGAGGTCGTATTCGCTTTCCAGCATCTGCGCCCACCGCCGGATGTCCCGGGCCCGGGGCTCGTCCTTGTCAGAGGGGCCCGCTTCGAGCACTGTGACCGTGACGTCGAGATCCTCCGAGAGACGTGATGCCACAATGCATCCCGCGGTGCCGCCGCCGACGATCAGGTAATCGGCCATATCAGGCCACCGCCGGCTGCGCGGCCAGGGCGGCCACCTTCGGCCGCATCAAAACGTAGTAGAGCGGGCAGATGACTGCCAGGCCGACGATCCACGAGATATCGACGTTACCAAGAGCTTTGGCCGCGAATCCGGTGAACAACGTCGTCGAGAGGAACGGGATCTGTACGGCGATGCCAATGAAGTAGCACGCGATCGCGATCCAATTGAACTTGCCGTACCGGCCGCCGTCGCGTTCGAACAGCGAGTCGATGTCGTAGACGCCGTGGCGCAGCAGGTAGTAGTCGACGAGATTGACGGCGGTCCACGGGATCAGCACGCACAACAGCAACGCCAGGAAGTTCGCGTAGTTGGCCAGGAAGTCGTCGGCGCTTACCAGAGCGGGGATGATCGCGATGACGAACAACACGATCGCGGTCACGGCGCGGCTGCCTGCACCGGGGCGCCACCGCGGGAACAGGTTCTGCCCCACCGTGATCGTCGAGAGTGCGCCGCAGTAGAGGTTCATGGCGTTCGTCGCGGTGATGCCGATGGCGAAGATCGCGAACACGCCTGTGCTCACGCCGCGCGTCAGCGTCGAGAGTCCTTCGAGGGTCTCGTCGGAGGGCAACGCAGCGCCGACGAGCACGCCGAGCAACATGGGCAGCACCGAGCCCAGCACGCAACCGGCGTAGGTTCCCCAGAACGCGGCACGCTGTCCGGTGTCCTTGGGCATGTACCGGGTGTAGTCGGAAACGTAGGGCGCGTAGGCGATCTGCCACAGTGCGGCCACCGACAGCGTCGCCATGAAACCGGCCCAGCTGTATCCGCTGGTGTGCCAGGTGCCACCGGGCACGCCGTTGACGCCGACCATCCAGATGAACGCCACGACCAGCGCCCCGCCGGCAACCACGGACAGGAACGCGGTGACTCGGTGGATGAGCCGATAACCCACGATGGTGGCCACCACGCTGATCAGCCCGATGATCGTGATGGACCAGTTGGTGGGCAGCCCGGTGACCTTGGCCAGCGCCTGGCCGCCGAGCACCGCGTTGGACGCGAAGAAGCCCAGGTACATGAAGACCACCAGCACCACCACGAGAAGGCTTCCGTACGAGCCGAACTGGGCGCGGGTCTGCAGCATCTGGGGCACGCCCATCTGCGGTCCCTGGGCGGCGTGCAGTGCCATCACCACACCGCCGATGACATTGCCCAGGATGATCGCGCACGCGCCGGCCCACAACGGCAGGCCGAACACCGTGGTGGCCAGCGCGCCGGTGATGATGGTCAGCAACATGATGTTGGAACCGAACCAAACGGTGAACAGGTCACGGGCGCGGCCGTGGCGTTCGTCGACCGGGACGTGTTCGATGGTCCGCTGTTCCACGGGTGCGGACACCGGCGCTTTGTCGTTCATGGGACTCCCTATCTACAGCGCGATCCAGGTGGTTTTCAGGCCGGTGTACTTGTCGAGCGCGTGCAGGGACAGATCGCGACCGAATCCGGACTGCTTGAATCCCCCGAAGGGGGTCTGGGGGCTCAGCGCGTCGACCGTGTTCACTGAGACGGTGCCTGCGCGCAGCGCCGCAGCGACGCGGTGGGCGCGGGACAGGTCACGGGTCCACACCGAGGCGGCCAAGCCGTAGATGGTGTTGTTGGCCATCGCGATCGCCTCTGCCTCGTCGGAGAAGGTCTGTACTGCCAGCACGGGGCCGAAGACCTCCTCGGTGACGAGCTCGGCCGTCGGCGCGAGCTTCGCGACGATGGTCGGAGCAACGAAACAACCACGGCCATCGACGGTTTCGCGGGTCCCTCCGGTGACGATCTCGCCGTCTGCGCGGGCCCTGTCGATGAATCCCACGACGCGCTGGGTGTGCTGTTCGTCGACGAGGGCACCCAGGGTGGACGCCGGATCCAGCGGATTGCCCGGCCGTACCTCGGCCGTGCGCTTCACGAGCTCGGCGAGGAACTCGTCGGCGATCGATTCGTGCAGCAGCAGGCGGGAATTCGACGAGCACACCGCGCCCTGGTTGTAGAACGCGCCGAAGATCGCCTTCTCCACCGCGGCGTCCAGGTCGGCATCGGCGAACACTACATTGGGACTCTTGCCGCCGCACTCCAGCCAGACCTGCTTGGCATTGGAATCCGCGGCGTAGCGCAGGAACCGCTTGCCGGTTTCGGTGGACCCGGTGAATGCGATGACATCGACGTCGGGGTGCCGGCCGAGGGCTTCCCCGGCGGTGGGGCCGAGGCCCGGAACGACGTTGAACACGCCTTCGGGCACACCGGCTGCCACGGCCAGCTCGGCGAGTCGCACCGACGAGAGCGGCGCTTGTTCGGCGGGCTTGAGCACCACCGAGTTCCCCGCTGCCAGGGCGGGAGCCACCTTCCACACCGCCAGGTCCAACGGGAAGTTCCACGGTGTGACGGCGCCGATGACGCCCAGCGGCTCACGGGTGACCAGCGCGAGGTTGCCCGGCTCGGTGGGCGCGATCTCGCCACCCTGCTTGTCGAGCGACTCGCCGTAGAACGCGAAAAGCTCTGCAGCTGAGGGCACGTCGACGGTGTGGGCCTCGGAGACCAGCTTGCCCATGTCCATCGAATCCAGCAGCGCGAGTTCTTCGGCGTGTTCGACGATCAACTCGGAGAGCTGCCGAAGCACCCGCTTGCGGTGTGACGCCGAGGCGCGCGACCAGACACCCGAATCGAACGCGGCGCGTCCCGAGGCGACGGCCGCGTCGACGTCCTCGGTGTCGCCCGACGCCACCGGCGCGATCAGTTCTCCGGTGGCGGGGTTGATCGAGTCGAACGTCTCGCCGGAGACCGCGGGCCGGTATTTGCCGTCGATGAAAACCTCGGTGCGCGGCGTGATCTCACCGGCGAGGCGGGTCCAGTCGTCGAGCGTGGTCATGTGCATACCTCTCAGGGGACGTAGATGGCGAACTGCTTGACCAGCGGCTCGGTCACGCGATACTCGCCGCGCCAGCCCTTGGTCAGCGTGAAGGAGTCGCCGGGGCCGAAGGTGTGGGCGACGCCGTCGTCACCGGTCAAGGTGATCGAGCCTTCCAGAACCCGGGTGTACTCGTCGCCCGGGTAGCTCTCGATGAACTCGGCGTAGGGCTCGGCTCGCCAGGACCCGACGGTGAACTTCTCGTCGGAGCTGGCGAGATGCACGGCCTCGGTTTCGGCAGGGTTGCCCTCGCGGAGGGTTTCGGCGGTGACGTAGCTGCTGGGCGTCATGGTGGCGACGGCTTCGGGGCCGGAGGGGATCAGGGCAGGCATCTTGCTCCTTATGCGTTGGCCGGGACGACCGGCGTGATCGGTAGATAGACGACAGGTTCGACAGCGAGTTCTGCGGTTTCGCGGAGGTACGGCACTGGGCCCAGAGACTGCGGTTCGTCGAGTTCTTCGGCATAGCGATGTCCCGACCAGACGGCAGCGGCGATGGTGGCGGGCGCCCACACGTCGCCGATGGCGCGCACGCTGCGCAGATCTGCTGCGGCCCATTCGCTTTCGCGGCTCAACAGCTCCTGGTAGAGGCCGTCGTGGGGGAGCCGCGCGGTCACCATGACCACCGAGTCGGCACTCACGCTGCCCTCGTCGCCGGTGTAGACACACGCGGTGCGCACCCCGTCGGCGGTTACGGCGGTGACCGCGGTGTTGGTGCGCACGTCGATGCCGGCCCGGATCACGCGCTTGCGGATCCGCGCGACCTCCAAAGTATTGGTGGTCCACTGCGATACGTGCGCTGCGGGCGTGATCAGGATGACCTCGAGGCCCTCCTTGGCGAGCAGCTCCGCGATCACGCCGCCCATGTAGTAGTGGTCATCGTCGAACACCACGACGCGGCGACCACGCGGGCGGGTGCCCGCCATGATGTCGTCTGGGCTCAAAACATCTGCGCCTTGGGCGATATCGAGCGGGGTGGTGTGCCAGCGGCCGACCCCGTCGCTGCGCCAGCCCGCGCCGGTGGCTACGACGACGTGGTTGAAGTCGTTGTCGATGATGTCGTCGGCGGTCATCTCGCTCTGCATGAAGACCTCGACGTTGTCGAGCTTGGCGATCTGGGTTTCGCGGTAGTCGACGACCCGGATCCAGGCGGACAGGCTCGGCAGCCTGGATTCGCGGGCCACGCGTCCACCCAGGGTTCGGGTGGCCTCGGCGAGGCTCACGGTGTAGCCGCGGTTGCCCAGCGAGCGGGCGGCTTCCAGCCCGGCCGGCCCGGCGCCGACCACGAGCACCGTGGCGTCGCTGGCCTTGGCCCGGATCTTCTCGGGGTGCCAGCCGCGGCGGAATTCCTCACCCATGGTGGGGTTCTGGGTGCAGCGGATGGGAGACATGGTGAAGTCACCGGACACACAGATGTTGCAGCCGATGCACTCTCGGATGTCCTCGAGGTTGCCCGACTCGATCTTGCTGGGCAGGAACGGGTCGGCGATGGACGGCCGGGCCGCGCCGATCAGGTCGAGCACGCCGCTCTTCACCTGGTGCACCATCATGTCCGGTGAGGTGAAACGACCAACGCCCACAACAGGTTTGGTGGTCAACGCCTTGAGTCCGCGAACGTAGGGCTCCTGTTCGGCCTCGGGGCCGAAGCGCGAGGTCACCGAATCGTCCTCCCAGCTGCCCAACACGAAGTCCCACAGATCGGGGTGCTCGCCGAGCATGCCGATGACATCTTCGATCTCGGCGCGCGTGATGCCCTCGTCGCCGAGCAGCTCGTCGACCGAGATGCGGCAGGCGACGGCGGCTTTGCCGTCGCACATCTCGCGGGTGTCCTCGAGGATCTCGCGCAGCAGGCGGGCCCGGTTCTCGATGCTGCCGCCGTATTCGTCGGTGCGGTTGTTGTAGCGCCGGGACAGGAAGTGGTGCAGGCCGCCGATGGCGTGGCCGGCGTAGACGTAGATGATGTCGTATTCGGCCTGCAGGGACCGGCGGACGGCTTCGCGGTGCCAGTACCGCATATCGGCGATGTCGGACTTGGTCATCTCGCGGGCCTGCACCGGGTCGTAATTCCACGACACCACGGGCAGGTTCTGCGGGCCCAGCGGGGCTTCCCGGCTGATCAGGTTCGGCGAGTTCAGACCGTTGTGGGCCAGCTCGATTCCGGCCAGAGCGCCACCCTCGTGAATCTTCTCCGCGATCCGGGCCACGGCGGGCAGGTCCTGGTCGTCCCACAGGCGCAGTTCGATGAACGGGCCGATGTCGGAGGTCGGGTGGATCTCGACCTGCTCGGTGCACACCACGGCCCAACCGCCCTCGGCCTTGATCCGCCGCATATACGCCTCACCCGACGGATCGCGGTAGCCCATGCCATTGCAGTGGGGTACCTGGTAGAAGCGGTTGCGCGCGGTGACCGGGCCGATCTGTACGGGCTCGAACAGGATGTCGTACCGGGGGTCTCGCATGGAGCTACTCCTAGAGTTCGTGTAGGCGGCGCGATAGCGACGGGAGCTGAGCCGTGAGCTGGGTCACGCCGGTACTAGCCATCGTTGTGCCGCGCATAACCGAGGTCAACTAGTGGTTTCAGCGGTTTTGCATCTGATTTTCCGATGAAGTCCGCTGTGTGCCCGCCCCCTCCAAGCCAGGTGACGACCTGGCAATGACTGCGACCCGCGGGCGTAACGCAGTGGCGTGAAATCCGCCCGAACATCACCGCGGTGTTACGTAGGCGGAGTTCGGGGAGCCCGGTTCGCGAGTGGCCAGTTATGCACGCAAAAAACGGGCTGTTGCGAAATTGAGCGGTTGATCGGGGGCTTCGGTATGTCTTACCGGGGGTCGGGGGTGGTGGCCGCGATGATGTG
>NZ_MVHF01000110.1 GCF_002086485.1 Mycobacterium aquaticum
GTGGCGACCGCGGCCAGCTCGGCAAAGTGCGCGTCGGAGCCGTCGGCGGCGCGTTCGGCGATCACCCCGACCTGATCCAGGGATAACCGGCCCTCCCGCAGGGCTTGGGTGCAGAGGGGGAATTCCTCGGCGCGTCGTGCCACCGCCACGATCGTGTCGGCATTGTTGGGGGTGATCCCGGTTTTCCACGCCACCAGCGAGGTGATCGACCGGGCCCCGGTGATGCCACACAATTCGTCGTGTTCCAGTTCGGCGACGATGTCGACGATGCGTCCGTCGATCGCGTTGCGCTGCCCGCACAACTCCGACAATTCGTCGATCAACAC
>NZ_MVHF01000111.1 GCF_002086485.1 Mycobacterium aquaticum
GGCAACAACACGACCTCCCACCCCACACAGGGGCCAGGGAAACACGGGCCTGTTGTCTCAAAGCCCAATAGCGTGTCCGATGATTTTCCGCAGATGCTTTCCCGCATCCCGCGCCAAGTTTGTCATCTGCACCAGACCCCCACCCACTACAGGTGTGAGGCCATCCAACGAATCGCCTGAAAGCTCAGCTGATCCCGCGATCTGCGGGGCCGGCCCAGGTCTCGTGGTGCTCCTTAGAAAGGAGGTGATCCAGCCGCACCTTCCGGTACGGCTACCTTGTTACGACTTCGTCCCAATCGCC
>NZ_MVHF01000011.1 GCF_002086485.1 Mycobacterium aquaticum
CAAAAAGACACCAACAAACTGGCATCCAAAAAAACAAAAGGTCACACCCTAAACGGGAAAAAGAATGCAACCAAAAACAACAAACAAAAACCACCAAACACACTATTGAGTTCTCAAACAACACACCCGAACCAACCGCGCAGGAGACCAACGGCCAAAAGCCGTGTTCTCTAGTGCGGACGTTGAGGAACCCCACCTTAGTGGAAACTCTCTCGGACTTTGTCTTCGCTTCCCGGCCTCGGCCGTGTCGCTCGGACTTGGAATAAGTTACGCGAGGGCTAACACCGAGTCAAATTCCCAGGTCGCCCGGACGTCTGCGCAGGTCAGGGGCTCGGCGGCGGTCAGGCTAAGCCCCGACGCGCTCGACACCCGCAATGTTGCGCTTGCCACGTCGCAACACCAGCCAGCGGTCATGCAAAAAGTCGGCGGCCTGTGGTATCCACTCGTCACTTTCGATACGGACGTTGTTGACGTACACGCCACCTTCGGCGACGTTGCGTCGTGCGGCTCCCTTACTGGCCGCCAACCCACTTGCCACCAACAAATCGGTGATCGTGTCCGCACCGCCGGGCTTCAATTCGGCCACCTGTCCACTACTCGCCTCCCGCAGAGCGGCGGACAACGTGGATTCGTCGAGGTCGGTCAGCTCACCACGGCCGAACAGCGCCTGGCTGGCGAGTTCGACGGCGCGGGTCGCTGCGTCCCCGTGGACGAGCGTCGTCAGCTCACGCGCCAACCGTTTCTGAGCTGCGCGTTCGTGCGCGCGGGTGCGTGTGGCGTCGTCGAGCTCGGCGAGTTCCTCGGCCGACAGGAATGTGAACCACCGCAGGTACCGCACCACGTCGGCGTCGGCAGCGTTGACGAAGTACTGGTACCAGGCGTACGGGCTGGTGAGCTCTGGGTCGAGCCAGAGATTCCCGCCACCGGTGGACTTGCCGAACTTCTTGCCCTCGGAGTCGGTCACCAGCGGCGTCGTCATCGCGTGCACCGTGGCGCCGAGCTTCTGGCGCACGAGCCTGGCCCCGGCCACGATGTTCCCCCACTGGTCGGAGCCACCGATCTGCAAAGCGCAGCCGTGCCGTTGGTGCAGTTCCACGAAGTCGTTGGCCTGCAACAGCATGTAGCTGAACTCGGTGTAGGAGATGCCGTCCCCTTCGAGACGACGCCGCACCGTGTCACGGTCGAGCATCACGTTGACCGAGAAGTACTTGCCGATGTCGCGCAGGAACTCGATCGCCGACAACTCGCCGGTCCAGTTGAGGTTGTTTTCGACGATGGCGCCCGTCGGTGAGTCGTTGAATTCGACAAACCGTTCCAGCTGGCCACGGATCCGGCCGGCCCAGTCGGCCACCGTATCGGCGGTGTTCAGGGTTCGTTCCCCGGTGTCGCGGGGGTCGCCGATCATCCCCGTCGCGCCGCCGGCCAGAACGATGGGTCGGTGGCCGGCCTGCTGGAACCGGCGCAGAGTCAGCAACGGAACCAAGTGCCCCGCATGCAGGCTCGGCGCGGTCGGATCGAAGCCGGAGTACACGGTCACCGGCCCGTTGGCCAGGTCCCCGGCCAGCGCATCGCGGTCGGTCGATTGCGCGATCAGTCCGCGCCAGTCCAGCTCCTCCAGGATGTCCGTTGACATAGGGAGATCATGCCGCATCGCTGCACGGCCCAGCCGTCCGGCGATCAGTCGCTGCCGCCGGGCGCGGGTGCGCGGGGGCTTCTGCGGTAGGCGGACACCTCACGGTGACCATCGAGCCAGAATCGCCAGGGCCGGTCGGCCGCCACACTGACACCGACCCGCGGCCCGTCGACCGCTGCATGCGGAGCACCGAACCGCAGCCGGACCGGACTGTTCTTGTCGAACAGATCGATTCCGTTGTCCTCCATCACGATTCCGAGCGCCGAGCACAGATTTCCGGGGCCCCGGGCCAATGCCGCAGGTGTCACCGCGGCACCCCGCCGGTCTTGGGCCTGCTGCAATCCGCCGGTGATGGCTGCCGCCCGCAGCAGCACTGCGCCTGCGACCCCGTCGTAACCGCACACCACGTTGGCGCACACATGGATGCCGTGACTGCGGTAGGTGTACAGCCGCCCGGGCGGACCGTACATCACCAGGTTGCGACCGCGTGGACCTCGAAAGGAGTGGGATGCCGCGTCGGGCCAAGGCCCGTCGAGCGGCCCTCCGTAGGCCTCGACCTCGACGATCGTCGCCTCGACGCCGCGCCCGCTGAGCTGGGCGCCGAGTAGTCGGCGGGCTGCTGCGACCGGGTCTCCTACCAGTAGTTCGGCGCCCATCCGAGCGATTCTGCACTGCCCGGCCCGGCACCGTTGACACCGGTCCACGACCGGGAGGATATTCATTACATGATGACTTCATCGCCTGATGAATTCCGATCGCCGCCGGCCGTCGACATCTCCGGACTGAAGGTGATTCGGGGAAAGCGCCCGGCGCTGCGTGATGTCACCGTGCAGATCGCCCGGGGCACCATCACGGGCCTGCTCGGTCCCTCAGGCTGCGGAAAGACCACGTTGATGCGGTGCGTGGTCGGCACCCAGATCATCGCCTCCGGATCGGTGACGGTGCTGGGACATCCGGCCGGCAGTGCCCCGCTGCGCCACCGAGTCGGTTATGTGACGCAGGATCCGACCATCTACGACGACCTCCGGGTCATCGACAACGTCCGCTATTTCGCCGCTCTGTACGGCACCACCGCCAAGGCCGCCGACGAAGCGGTTCAGGCGGTCGGCCTGCGCGATCACCGAACCGCCTACTGCGGCAACCTATCCGGTGGTCAGCGCACGCGTGCATCGCTGGCCTGCGCGCTGGTCGCCGATCCCGAGTTGCTGGTGCTCGACGAACCCACCGTCGGCCTCGATCCCGTCCTTCGCGTCGAACTCTGGGAGCAGTTCCGCGAGCTGTCCCGGCGCGGAGCCACCCTGCTGGTCTCCAGCCACGTCATGGACGAGGCCGACCACTGCGGCGACCTGCTCCTCATGCGCGAAGGCAGCCTGCTCGCCCACACCACCCCGGCCCAACTCCGGAAGGACACGTCATGCACATCCCTGGAGGAAGCGTTTCTGACCGTCATCCGCCAGCGCACCGCGGCCTGACCCAACGCAGCCGGCTCAGCCCGCAGGCCTACCTGGCGACGACCGGTCGGATCCTGCGCCAACTCGCCGCCGATCACCGCAGCGTGGCGATGATCCTGGTGGTACCGAGCCTGGTCATCACGCTGATGTACTTCATGTTCCACGACGCGCCACACCGCCCGGGAGCGCCGAGCCCGTTCAACAACGCCTGCCTGATCATGCTCGGCGTGTTCCCCCTCGTGGTCATGTTCCTGATCACCTCGATCACCATGCAGCGCGAACGGGTTTCGGGGACGCTCGAACGGATCCTGACCACCCCTTTGCGCCGGTTCGACCTGCTTGCGGCCTACGGGACCGCATTCTCGATCGCGGCCGCCGCGCAAGCGAGCCTGGCGTGCGTCGTCGCCTTCTGGTTCCTCGGATTCAGCACCGCAGGCAGCCCACTGCTGGTGTTCCTCATCGCCATCATCAACGCCGTGCTCGGCGTCGGATTGGGCCTGCTGTGCAGCGCGTTCGCTCGCACGGAGTTCCAGGCCGTGCAGTTCATGCCGGTGGTGATCGTCCCGCAGCTGCTGTTGTGCGGCATCATCGTGCCCCGCGAGGCGCTGCCCGAATGGCTGCAGTGGATCAGCAACGTGCTGCCTGCCAGCTATGCGCTCGAGGCGCTGCAGCAGGTCGGTTCCCATCCGGACCTGACGGCGGTCGCGGCGCGCGACATCGCCGTGGTGGTGGGGTTCGCCGCCCTGGCGCTCGGACTGGCCGCGGCGACACTGCGACGACGGACCCCATGAGAGAACGCAAGCGGCCCGGACGGCCTCCCGGCCCGTCCGACACCCGGGAACGCATCCTCGTCAGTGCGCGGGAGTTGTTCGCGCGCAACGGGATCGACAAGACATCGATCCGGGCGATCGCGACCGACGCCGGCGTGGACCCCGCCTTGGTCCACCACTATTACGGCACCAAGACCCAACTGTTCGCCGCCGCGATCCACATACCGATCGATCCGATGACCGTGATCGGGCCGCTGCGGGAGGTTCCGATCGAGCAGCTCGGCCACACGCTGCCGTCAATCCTGTTGCCGCTGTGGGATTCTGAGATGGGCAAAGGGCTGATCGCGACGTTGCGCTCGATCCTGGCGGGCGGCGAGGTCTCGCTGCTGCGGACATTCCTGCAGGACGTGATCATCGCCGAGGTCGGGCCGCGCGTCGACAACCCACCGGGCAGCGGCCGAACGCGGGTGCAGTTCGTGGCATCGCAGCTCTTCGGTGTGGTGCTGGCGCGCTACATCCTGGAGCTTGAGCCGTTCAAATCGCTGTCGGTCGAGCAGGTCGCCGAGACCATCGGCCCCAACCTGCAGCGGTATCTGACCGGCGAGCTACCCGGCCTCGGGTGACCCGGCAAGCTCCAACAACCGCTGGTGTTCGGCGTCGTCGACCTCGACGGCCTCGTCGACGAGCAGTACCGGGATACCGTCGTCGATGCGGTAGGCCCGACGCAGCCGCGCGTTGTACAGCCAGTCATTGCCTGCGAGCAAAAGGGGTCCGCGATCCTGCGGGCACACCAGAATCTTGAGGAGCTTGTCGTCGATCACCGATCAGCCGACCGGGACGTTGATGCCGGAGTTGTTGGGGCCCAGCGAGATGCCCGGGGTTCCCGGCGCACCCGGGATGGGCACCTGGCCGGGGCCGGTCTGGTTGATGCCCGCGGAGATACCTCCGGAGGACTGCGAGCCGTTGGACCTGGCCTGCAACTTGCGCTGATATGCCAGCGTGTTCTTGAGCGCGTCGATCAACGGCATCTGGTCGGGTTTCTTGTCGAGCGCGGCGACGATGGCATCGCGGTTGGCGTTCGACGGTTTGAAGCCCTGCGCCCGCAACTGCAAGACCGAGTGGATCAGCTGGGAGAGCTGGCCGCCACCTGAGCCGGTGTCGTATTCCTTGTCGATGATGGCGAGCGCCTCGTCGGCCGTCATCTCCGGCGCCGGCGGCGCGTCAGCCGTCGCTGCCGCATTCGCATTGGCGTCGGCCGCGGGATCGGCCAGCGCAATCGGCGCTCCGACGCCGGCCAGCAAACCGGCGGCGAGTGCGCTACCGGCCACCACGCCGGTGACCGCAAGCCGCCAACGGTTTCCGCTCGTCTGCGATGTCATCAATCCTCCAGTCGGTGCGCCGCATGGCGGAGCCTAACAGGGCTCCGACGATACGGCTGCTAGGACGGATCGGCAGCCGTATCGGGCTCGTCCTGTCCTGAGGTCAGTTCGGTCCATACGGCCACGGTCAGCGTCTTGTACGTCTGGGTATCGGCATCGAGGTACCAGGAGTTACGCCGGGCGGGTTTCGGAATGCCCGCAGCCTGCAACGGACCCGCCATCGGCCGGTACGACGCACCGAGTTCCATGTCGGCGACCACGTGCACGAAGTCGGGCGGGTTGCCCACCGGCAGGTCCGCGAGCGCGTGCGTGAGATCGGCGGTGGGGATGCTGCCACCGGGGCGCAGCGCCAGAGCCGTGACGGCCACCTGCTGACCACCCAGGTCGACGCCGTAGGTCACGGCGAGGTCGACGGCGTCGAGACGTCCCACGGCGTCGCTGATCGGCGTGCCGTAGACCGGTCCGCGCTCGGTGTGGATCACGGCACTGCGGTTGTCCACCTGCCAGTAGTCGCCGTCTTCATCGCGGCGGAACAGGAACTCGGTGGACACCCAGGTGTCGGCCGGGGCGAACACACCGCGCTTGACCGCGGCGGTCGGGTCGACCGGCCCCCGCGGATGGGCCAGCAGCACGCCGACCTCGTTGGGTTCGGCCTTGCGGACGAAGCCCTGCTCATCCTCGAGGATCAGATCGTCGTCGGCGTCGTAGGCGGCCAGCTCGACGTGCCCGGCACCGGGCAGCGGCCTGCCCTTGCTGCCGATCTTGGCGCCGGACACGTTGGCCAGCACCGCCTGGCCGTCGGTGGTCGCGAAGAACTCGACCACTTGAGCCGGCTCGAAGATCTCGACCACACGCTTCCACAGCCCTGCGGGCATGCCGGAGCCGATGAACAGCCGCACCGGGTGTGAGCCGACGAGCGAGAACGACGGGTCGTCGATGACCTCGCGCAGCATCGCCCAGGTGTAGGACACCACGGTGACGCCGTACTGGCGGATCTCCTGCAGGAACCGGTCGGGCTGCAGGCCGCGCGACAGCGCGATGCGCGACCCACCTACGACAGCCCCGCCGAGGGCGACCAACAGCCCGGACTGGTGATGCAGCGGCGTCAGGCAGTAGACCGTGTCCCCCCGGCCGAGATTGGCCGCCGACGCGGTGCCGAACGCCGACAGCGCCCACCGGAAGTTGGTGATCTGTCGTGCCACGAGTTCGCCACCGACCGTGGTGAACGCGACGAATGCCAGGTCGCGCGCCAGGCCGGGGTTCGATCGGTACCAGCCGGGCAGCTCGACGACATCGGGGTTGATCTGCTCCATGTCGATGACGTCGGCGTCCTCGGGCAGGTGCAGGTCGCGGTTCTCGCCGCCGCCCAGCACCAGGACCCGGGTCTCCAGCTGCCGGGCCGCGTCGAGGTGGCTCGGGTCCGCGATGATCTCCGAAACCCCACCCAGCCGCGCAGCCTCCGCCAGATCGACGTCAGGCGGCATCAGCACCGCCACGGCGCCCAGGCGCGACAGCGCGGCGATGGCCACCAGCGCGCTGGGCCGTGTCTCCATCAGCACGCCGACGCGAGCGCCCTGCCGCACCCCGACGTCGATCAGGCCGCGGACCACATTGTTGATCCTCCGGTCGACCGCCTCGTAGGTGTGCACCCGGCCGTCGAACAGCAGCGCCTCGCCGTTGGGAAGGTTGCGCGCCTGCTCGCTCATGATGCGGCCCAGCGAGATCCGGGTGTGGTCGTTGACCTGCCCGAGGCGGGCCAGCCTCGGCAGCGTGCGGGCGGTCTCGATGACCAGTGTCCGCGCGGACTTGTTCGCCGCAACCAACGCGTCGGCCGCCGAACGGGCCACGCCGAAGGCCATCTCGGTGGCGGCGGTTGCGCCGTGGGTCACGCGCGTCGTGAACGACACCCCGCCTTCGGGATGGTCGGCGGGCTGCAGGGTCATCGGGACGACGCCGTCGGGCATCTCCTCGGCGTTGTCGAGCCACTTGACCCACTGGGCCACCGTGGGCCAGGTCTGATTCGAGGCCTTCGAGCCGACGACCAGGCCGAAATGCCCGGCACGGATCAGGTATTCGTACACATCGGCCTGCGGTGCGGCGCGCTTGATGCCTCGGACGGCCGCCGGCTGCCCGATGTCGTCGACCTCACCGACCACCGCGAGCACCGGGCAGTCGATGTCGGACAGCGTCACGAGGTCGCCGTGGATGGAGAAGCCGCCGGTCATCATCCGGTTGTGGGCGATGAACTGCTTGAGCAGCTCGGAAATCGCGGGGCCGGACCACGCGATCCAGCCTTCGGAGGCCAGGAACCGCCGTTGCTGCTCGCGCGGCAGCAGTGCCTCACGGTCGTGCAGCTGGCGCAGGAAGTCCAGCCGGGACTGGGCGGTCTTGATCGGGTCGAGCATCTGGAATCCGGTGCGGGCCAGCCAGCCCGGGATGTCGATCCGGCTGAAGACATGGTCGGCCATGAAATCGGCGGCACCGGCCGCGACGCCGGCGGGCAGGTTCATCGGGAGTGCGGCCAGCGTGTCGACCGGCGAGCCGAACGCGATGATGCTGGCCAGGTCCTTGGACCGCCGATACGCGGCGGTCTGGTAGGCGAACATGCCGCCCTGCGAATAGCCGGCGAGGTGCACGTCGCGACCGGTGACCGTCTTGACGGTATCGATGGCCTCGCTGAGCGCCACGACATGGTCGGCGAGATTGCGCTGCATCCCGCCCTCGACCTTGTCCGGCGAGCCGAAGTCGATCACCCACGGGTCGATGCCTGCGCGGTGCAGGATGCCCACGGCACCCTCGTCGCGCGTCACGTCCCACATGTCGGCGGCCATCATCATCGGGTGCACCATCAGCACCGGCGGGCCGGGGTCTGCGGCACCGGGCCGGACGTCCGGGGGGAAGTACCGGCGCAGCTTGAACATCGGCACGCTCTGGATGATCTGGAACGGAGAGGGCACGGCGCCGGTCTCCAGGCCTCCGTAGCGCAGCACCTCGAGCCCGTTCTGCGCAGTCGCCAGCAACCGCTCCACCGGTTTGGTCACTGCCGAGAAATCCATCAACGCCCGCTCCCCTACGTTTTGACGTGCTGTCCCCGACTGACGTGGTCATCATGGCACGTCACCGCACCGGCGACGACGCCTGAGGCAAACGCGGCGACACCTTCGCGGCCGGGCTGACGCTGACGCTAAGGTCGGCGGCGATGGCACACCTACTCGGCGGCGAAGCCCTGCACCTGGAGTACCCGACAGGTGTGGTGTTCGACGCTGTCACCGTCGGCGTCAGTGACGGCGATCGCATTGGCATCGTCGGCCGCAACGGCGACGGCAAATCGAGCCTGCTGGGCATGCTCACCGGGCGGATCACCCCGCATGGCGGCCGCGTCACCCAGCGTGGAGGCCTGCGCGTAGGGGCACTCGACCAGACCGACACGCTGGATTCCGAGCGGACGGTGGGGTGGTCGCTGGTCGGTGACCGGCCGGAGCACGAATGGGCCGGGGACGCCCGTGTGCGCGACGTCATCGGCGGGCTGGTGGCCGACATCGGCTTCGACGCGACGGTCGGCACGCTCTCGGGCGGGCAACGCCGCCGGGTGCAGTTGGCCGCGCTGTTGATCGGCGACTGGGACGTCGTCGCCCTCGACGAGCCCACCAACCACCTCGACATCGAGGGCATCACCTGGCTGGCCGCACATCTCAAGGGCCGCTGGGCACGCGGCGCGGGCGGGCTGCTGCTGATCACCCACGACCGTTGGTTCCTCGACGAGGTCGCGACGACCACGTGGGAGGTGCACGACGGCATCGTCGAGCCCTTCGAAGGCGGATATGCGGCGTACGTGCTGCAGCGGGTGGAGCGCGACCGCATCGCCGCCGCGACCGAGGCCAAACGGCAGAACCTGATGCGCAAGGAACTGGCGTGGCTGCGGCGCGGCCCGCCGGCTCGCAGTTCCAAGCCCAAGTTCCGCATCGACGCGGCCAACGCCCTGATCTCCGACGTCCCGCCGCTGCGCAACAGCGTCGAGCTGTCGCGCCTGGCGACCGCCCGGCTCGGCAAGGACGTCATCGACCTGCTCGACGTGTCCGTCGCGTTCGACGGGCGTGAGATCCTGCGCGATGTCGAGTGGCGCATCGCCCCGGGCGAACGCACGGGGATCGTCGGCGCCAACGGGGCCGGGAAGTCGACACTGCTCGGCCTGATCGCCGGCACGGTCGCCCCGACCACGGGCCGGGTCAAGCGCGGGAAGACCGTACGGCTGTCGATTCTCGACCAGCAGTCGACCGAGCTGAACACCATGGCAGGCGACATGGTCCGCGAGGTTCTCGGCCGGCTGCAGACCAGCTACGTGATCGACGGCAAGGAGCACACGCCGGCCCAGCTGCTGGAGCGGTTGGGTTTCAACCGGGCGCAACTCTCGTCGCGGGTCGGCGAGCTCTCGGGTGGGCAGCGGCGCCGGCTGCAGCTCATGCTGGTGGTACTGAGCGAGCCGAACGTCCTGGTGCTCGACGAGCCGACCAACGACGTCGACACCGACATGCTCACCGCCACCGAGGATCTGCTCGACTCCTGGCCGGGCACACTGATCGTGGTGTCCCACGACCGCTATCTGCTGGAGCGGGTCACTGATCAGCAGTACGCGATCCTCGACGGACGGCTGCGCCACCTACCCGGCGGCGTCGACGAGTATCTGCGGCTGGCGGCACAACCGTCGGCCCCGGCTGCCGCCGCGCGCACCGCGCCGACACCCGCGCCGACGCAGGGCAAGTCCGGCGCCGAGTTGCGCAATATCGAGAAAGAGGTCGCCTCGATCGACCGGTCCCTGGCCAAGCTCGCCGGGCGCATCTCCGACAAGCACGACGAGCTCGCGGCGCACGACCATTCCGATCATGTCGGTCTCGGCCGGCTCACCGCGCAATTGCGGGAGCTGGAGAACCAGGTGGCCGAACTGGAGGCGCGCTGGCTGGAGTTGTCCGAACAGCTGGAGTGACTCGGCCGCGCGAAATGAGGCTCAGCGCAACCGGATCCGCAACTGATCGAGGGTGTCACGCACCACGCCGAGCTGCTTGGCCACCTGGATCGGGGCGGTGCCGCCGCGGGCGTCGCGGGAGTTGACCGACCCCGCGATGGTCAGCACCTCACGTACCTGCGCCGTCAGCCCGGGATGGATGCCTGCCAGCTCGTCGTCGGCCAGCTCCTCCAAGCCGACACCACGCGCTTCGGCGGTGCGCACCGCCGCGCCGGCCGCCTCGTGCGCGATCCGGAACGGAATGCCTTGGCGCACCATCCATTCGGCGATGTCGGTGGCCAGTGTGTAGCCCTGCGGGGCCAGCGCCGCCATCCGGTCGGTGTCGAACGTCAGCGTGCCGACCAGACCGGCCATCGCGGGCAGCAGCAGCTCAAGCTGCGCCACGGAGTCGAACACCGGCTCCTTGTCCTCTTGCAGGTCCCGGTTGTAGGCCAGTGGCTGCGCCTTGAGCGTCGCGAGCAGCCCGGTGAGATTGCCGATCAGCCGGCCGGATTTGCCGCGCGCCAGCTCGGCGATGTCGGGATTCTTCTTCTGCGGCATGATCGAACTGCCCGTCGACCAGGCGTCGTGCAGGGTGACGTAGCCGAATTCCGTTGTGCTCCAGAGGATGATGTCTTCGGCCAACCGGGACAGGTCGACGGCGATCATCGCGAACACGAAGGCCGCCTCCGCGGCGAAATCCCGCGAGGCCGTCGCGTCGATCGAATTGTCGGCGGCCGCGGTGAACCCGAGTTCGTCGGCGATGGCGTCGGGGTCGAGTCCCAGTGACGATCCGGCCAGGGCACCGGACCCGTAGGGCGATACCGCCGCCCGCTTGTCCAGGTCGATGAGACGATCCGCGTCGCGCAGCAGCGGGTGTGCGTGGGCCAGCAGATGGTGTGCCAGCAGCACCGGCTGCGCCGACTGCAGATGGGTCTTGCCGGGCATGATCGCGGTGGGGTGCGCCGCGGCCTGGGTGGCCAGTGCGGCGGCCACGTCCAGCACGCCGTTGCCGACAGTGGTGATGGCGTCGCGCAGCCACATCCGGAACAAGGTGGCCACCTGGTCGTTTCGCGACCGTCCGGCCCGTAACCGGCCGCCGAGGTCGGGGCCGACCCGGTCGATCAGACCACGCTCCAGGGCGCCGTGCACGTCCTCGTCGCTGGGCAGCGGGCCGAAGCTGCCGTCGGCGAGGTCTTCGCCCAGGCTGTCGAGGCCGGCCAGCAGCCCGTCGCGTTGCTCGTCGGTGAGCAGCCCCGCGCGGTGCAGGACCCGGGCGTGCGCCTTGGAGGCGCGCACGTCATACGGGGCCAGCGCCCAGTCGAAATGCGTGGACTTGCTCAGCGCGGCAAGGGCATCCGACGGCCCGTCTGCGAACCGGCCACCCCACAGCGAACCTTCGTTAGTGCTCATTTTTCTCCCCGCGAGCAGACATAAAACTGCCCATATTTCCGTGTTTTAGGGCAGTTTTGCGTCTGCTCGGCATCAGATACCCAGGTCGCGCTTGGCCGAGATCTTCGAGCTGAGGCCGTGCACGTGCACGAAGCCCTTGGCATTGGACTGGTCGAAGCTGTCGCCCTCGTCGTAGGTGGCGAGGTTGAAGTCGTAGAGCGACTCCGGGCTGCGCCGCCCGTTGACCGCGATGTGCCCGCCGTGCAGCACCAGCCGGATCTCGCCGGTGACGTGCTCCTGGGTGTGTGCGACGAACGACTCCAGGGCCCGCTTCAGCGGCGAGTACCAGAGCCCGTCGTACACCAGCTCGCCCCACTTCTGGTCGGTGGTGCGCTTGAACCGGCCCAGCTCACGCTCCAGCGTGACGTGCTCCAGCTCGGTGTGGGCCGTGATGAGCACCATGGCACCCGGGGCCTCGTAGATCTCGCGGCTCTTGATACCGACCAGCCGGTCCTCCACCACGTCGAGGCGGCCGACACCCTGGGCGCCGGCGCGGCGGTTGAGCTCGACGATGGCCTCAAGCACCGTGACCGGCTTGCCGTCGATGGAGACCGGCACACCCTTCTCGAACCCGACGACGACCTCGTCCGGGGTGTTCCAGTGCACCGTGGGGTCTTCGGTGTAGTCGTAGACGTCCTTGGTGGGCGCGTTCCACAGGTGCTCGAGGAAGCCGGTCTCGACCGCGCGGCCCCACACGTTCTGGTCGATGGAGAACGGCGAGCGCTTGGTGACGTTGATCGGGATGGCGTTCTCCTCGGCGAAGGCGATGGCCTTCTCCCGGGTCCACGCGTAGTCACGCACAGGGGCGAGCACCTCGAGATCGGGTGCCAGCGAGGCGAAGCCGACCTCGAAGCGGACCTGGTCGTTGCCCTTGCCGGTGCAGCCGTGGGCGACGATGCCGCCCTGGTGCTCCCGCGCGGCGGCCACCAGGTGCTTGACGATCAGCGGCCGGCTGATCGCCGACACCAGCGGGTAGCGGTCCATGTAGAGCGCGTTGGACTGGATGGTGGGCAGGCAGTACTCGTTCGCGAACTCGTCACGTGCGTCGACCACGACCGCCTCGACGGCGCCGCAGTCCAGCGCCCGCTGCCGCACGACCTCCATGTCCTCGCCGCCCTGGCCGAGGTCGATGGCGACGGCGACGACCTCGCGGCCGGTTTCCTTACCGATCCAGCTGATCGCCACCGAGGTGTCGAGACCTCCGGAGTACGCCAGGATGACGCGATCGGACATGAGCAATCTCCTTGTGTTGGGCTCTATTTCAGGTTTTCGAGGGTGGTGGCCAGCTCGGCGCCGGTCATCGGTTCGCGCGCCACCACCGCGATGGTGTCGTCACCGGCGATGGTGCCGACCACATAGGGCAGGGCTGCGCGGTCGATGGCGCTGGCCAGGTAGTGCGCGGCCCCGGGCGGGGTGCGCAGCACGGCAAGGTTAGCGCTGGCATCGGTGGAAACCAGCAACTCCCCCATCAATCGGGTCAGCCGCTCGGTGCCGCCGGACACCCCGCGCACCGGGCTGCCGTCCTCCGGGACGACGTAGACCCCGACACCGCCGTCGGCGCCCCGCAGTTTGACCGCGCCGAGTTCCTCCAGGTCCCGCGACAGCGTGGCCTGGGTGACCTCGATGCCTTCGTCGGCCAGCAGGCTCGCCAGCTCCGTCTGGCTGCTCACCGCGCGCGATGACAGCAGTGCGACGATGCGGGCCTGACGGCCGACTCGGGTCGGGGAACTCATGGCGGGCTCAGCCGCGCGCCAGCAACCAGGCCAGCAGCGCCTTCTGCGCGTGCAACCGGTTCTCGGCTTCGTCGAACACCGCGCTCTGCGGGCCGTCGATCACCTCATCGGTGATCTCGTAGCCGCGGTGCGCCGGAAGGCAATGCAGCACAACGGCTTCGGCGTCGGCCAGCTTGAGCAGGTCGCTGTTGACCTGGAATGGACGGAACGGGCGGACCCGGTCGAGGCCGTCGTTCTCCTGCCCCATCGACGTCCAGGTGTCGGTGACGATCACGTCGACGCCGTCGACCGCGGCCCGCGGGTCATCGGTCACGGTCACCGACGCGCCGGTCTCTGCGGCGCGCTTGCGGGCCGCGTCGACGTACTGCGGATCGGGCCCGAAACCCTCGGGGGCCGCGATGGTGACGCTGATGCCTGCCGTGACGCCACCGACCATCAACGAGTGCGCCATGTTGTTGGCGCCGTCGCCGAGGTAGGTCATTCGCAGGCCCTTGAGCTCACCCTTACGTTCGGCCAGGGTCTGCAGGTCGGCCAGCACCTGGCAGGGGTGGAACTCGTCGGAGAGCGCGTTGACGATCGGCACGGTAGCCCCCGACGCCATGGCTGTCAGTCGTTCCTGGGCGAAGGTGCGCCACACGATCGCGTCGACGTAACGGGACAGCACCGCACCGGTGTCCTCCAGCGTCTCCTCGCGGCCCAGCTGCATGCTGCGACCGTCGACGACGACGGCGTGGCCACCGAGCTGAGCGATACCCATCTCGAACGAGAACCGGGTACGGGTGGAGTTCTTCTCGAAGATGACGCCGACGCCACGCGGGCCCTCCAGCGGGCGACGGGAAAACGGCGCCTTCTTGAGCTCGGCGGCCAGCGCGAGCACCTCGGCCTGTTCGTCGGGCGTCAGGTCGTCGTCACGCAGGAAATGTCGGGTCATTTCGCCCCCTGGTCGAGCACCGCGGGTAGCGCGGTGAGGAATTGGTTGATCTGGTCCTCGGTGATGATCAGCGGCGGCGCCAGCCGGATGACGTCGGCGGCGGCCGCGTTGACCAGGAAACCGGCGTCGCGGGCCGCCGACTCGACGGCCTTGGCGCTCGGCGCGGTCAGCGCGATGCCCTGCAGCAGGCCCTTGCCGCGGACGTGGTCGACGAGCGGATGGCCCAACTCCTCGATGCCGTGGCTGATGGTCTTGCCGAGCACGCCGGCGCGTGCGATGAGGTCACCGTCGGACAGGGCGCGCAGCACGCCCAGCGCCGCGGCCGTGCACACCGGGTTGCCGCCGAACGTGCTGCCGTGCAGGCCCGGGGTCAGCAGGTCTCCCGCGGCGCCGATGGCCAGGCAGGCACCGATCGGCAGCCCACCGCCGAGGCCCTTGGCCAGCGTCACCACGTCCGGTGTGATGCCATCGTGCTGATGGGCGAAGAAGGCCCCGGTGCGGCCCACCCCGGTCTGCACCTCGTCGAGTACCAGCAGCGCACCGTGTTTCGCGGTGATCTCGCGCGCCGCGACCAGGTAGCCGGCCGGCGGGACCACGACCCCACCCTCCCCCATGATCGGTTCGAGGAACACCGCGGCCGTGGTGTCGTCGACCGCGGCGGCGAGAGCGTCGACATCGCCGTAGGGCACGTGAGTGACGTTGCCCGGCAACGGTTCGAACGGGGCCTGCTTGGTGGGCTGACCGGTCAGCGCCAGCGAGCCCATCGTGCGGCCGTGGAAAGCACCTTGCGCGGCAACGAGATTGGTCTTTCCGGTGAGCCGGGTGATCTTGAACGCGACCTCGTTGGCTTCGGTGCCGGAGTTGCAGAAGAACGCCCGTGCGGGGGCGCCGAGATGGCCGACGAGCGCCTCGGCGAGCGCGATGCCCGGTTCGGTGGCATAGAGATTCGAGGTGTGCCCCAGCGTGTTGAGCTGAGCGGTGACGGCCTCGATGACCGCGGGGTGGCGGTGCCCGAGCAGGTTCACGGCGATACCGCCGAGCAGGTCGAGGTACTGCTTGCCCTCGGCATCGGTGACGACGGCCCCGTCACCACTGACCAGAGCCAGCGGCGGAGTGCCGTAGTTGTTCATCATCACCGCTTCCCAGCGGTCTTGGAGAGTCATTTCTGGACCACCTTTGTCCCGGTTCCTTCGTCGGTGAACAGTTCGACCAGCACGCAGTGTTCGACGCGGCCGTCGATCACGTGGGCGCTGGGCACGCCACCTGTCACAGCGCGCAGGCAGGCCTCGATCTTGGGCACCATGCCCGATTCCAGGCGCGGCAACAGTTCCACGAGTGCGGCCGCGTCGATTTCGCTGACCAGCGAATCGCGGTCGGGCCAATCGGTGTACAGCCCTTCGACATCGGTGAGCATCACGAGCTTCTCCGCACCCAGCGCCTCGGCCAGCGCGGCGGCCGCGGTGTCGGCGTTGATGTTGTGCACCACCCCGTCGGCGTCGGGAGCGATGGTCGATACCACCGGGATCCGCCCTGCGGCAATGAGATCCAGCAGCGACCCGGCATTGACGTGCTCGACGTCGCCGACCAGGCCGATGTCGGTGGCCACGCCGTCGACGTTGACACTGCGTCGCACCGCGGTGAACAGTTGCGCGTCCTCACCGGTGACCCCGACCGCATACGCGCCGTGCGCGTTGATCAGGTTGACCAGTTCGCGGCCCACCTGCCCGAACAGCACCATGCGCGCCACATCGAGCACCTCGGGCGTGGTGACCCGGAAGCCGCCCTTGAAATCGCCTGCGATGCCCAGCCTTTTGAGCATGGCGCTGATCTGCGGACCACCGCCGTGCACCACCACGGGGTGGATGCCGCAGTTGCGCAGAAACACCATGTCGGCGGCGAACGCAGCCTTGAGGGTCTCGTCGGTCATGGCGTTGCCGCCGTACTTGACGACGACGATCTTGCCGTGCAGCTGCTTGAGCCAAGGCAATGCCGCCGCCAGCACCTGAGCTTTTATCGGCGTGGACAAGCTCATGAACTGTAGGCCGAGTTCTCTTCGACGTAGGCGTGCGACAGGTCGGTGGTCCTGATGGACGCCGACGCGTCGCCGACGGCCAGGTCGACGACGACGGTGATGTCCTCGCCGGACAGGTCCACCTCGCGTGCCCCCGGCGCACCGGCGCCGTCGATGCACACCGGTGATCCGTTGAACGACACACCGATTCGCTGCGGATCGAGGGTGACCGGGGCGATACCGACGGCGGCCAGCACCCGGCCCCAGTTGGGGTCGGAGCCGAACAGCGCGGTCTTTACCAGGCTGTCGCGTGCGATGGCCCGAGCCGCGACGACGGCTTCCTGCTCGCTGACCGCGCCGGTGACCGTGATGACGACGCGTTTGGTGACGCCTTCGGCGTCGGCCTGCAGCTGCGTGCAGAGGTCTTCGCATACTCGCAGCACCGCGTCGTCGAGATCGCTTTGGCTGGGCCGGATCTCGCTGGCCCCCGAGGCCAGCAGCAGCACCGTGTCGTTGGTGGAACAGCTGCCGTCGATGTCGAGGCGGCCGAAGGTCAGTGTGGAGGCCTTGTTCAGTGCCTCGCGCAACGCATCCGGACTGGCCACGGCGTCGGTGGTCAGCACCACCAGCATGGTGGCCAACGAGGGCGCCATCATCCCGGCCCCCTTGGCCATGCCGCCGAGCACCCAGTTCTCCCCCGACGCCACCGAATGATGCAGCGCAACCTGTTTGGGCACGGTGTCGGTGGTCATGATGGCCCGGGCAGCGTCCTCGCCGCCGGTCAGGCCCCCGGCCAACTCGTGCACGATCTCGGTCACCCCGGCCAGCACCTTGTCCATCGGCAGCCGGTCACCGATCAGGCCCGTGGAGCACACCGCGACCTCGATGGCACCGGTCTCGGTGCCCCAATCGCTCAGGGCGGCGGCCACAGCCTCGGCCGTGGCGTGGGCGTCCTGAAAGCCCGGCGCACCCGTGCAGGCGTTGGCCCCACCCGAGTTCAGGATGACGGCACGCAGTCGGCCGGTGGTGAGCACCTGCTGGGACCACTGCACCGGCGCGGCCTTGATCTGGTTGCTGGTGAACACACCCGCAGCCGCATAGTCGGGCCCCTCGTTGAACACCAGCGCCAGGTCCGGCGCGCCGGAAGCCTTGATGCCCGCGGCGATTCCGGCGGCGCGGAAGCCGGCCGCTGCGGTAACCCCCTGGGTGCGAACCAGTTTGGTCTCGGTGGTCATGCTGTCGGCTGACTGTGCAGAACTCACGGTGCCACTCCCACGATCGATAGTCCTTCGGTTTCCGGCCACCCCAGCGCCAGGTTCATCGACTGCACGGCCGCGCCGCCGGTGCCTTTGGTGAGGTTGTCGATGGCGGCGACGGCGACGAGCGTCTGCGCCTCGGCATCCACGGCCACGGCCAGCTGAGCGGCGTTGCTGCCGATCACCGAGCCGGTCTTGGGCAGCTGCCCTTCGGGCAGAAGATGAATGAAAGGCTCGGCACCATAAGCTTTTTCGTAGGCCGCCCGGATCTCGGATTCCGTCGCGGTGGTCCGCGCGGTGCAGGTCGCCAGGATGCCCCGTGCGGTCGGGATCAGCACCGGGGTGAACGACACGGTGACGTCCTTGTCGGTCACCGCCCGCAAACCCTGGGCGATCTCGGGAGTGTGCCGATGCTTGCCAGCGATGTTGTAGGCCCGCGCCGACCCGATGATCTCGGAGCCGAGCAGGTCCACCTTGGCCGACTTGCCGGCCCCCGAGGCGCCGCTGACCGCGACGACCGTCACCGCAGGGTCAACCAGGTCGGCCGCCACGGCCGGCAGCAGCGCCAGCAGCGCGGCGGTCGGATAGCAGCCGGGTACCGCGACGCGCTTGGTGCCACGCAGCTTCTCCCGGGCGCCGGGCAGTTCGGGCAGCCCGTAGGGCCAGCTGCCGGCGTGGGCCGATCCGTAGAACTTCTCCCACGCCGCGGCGTCGGTGAGCCGGAAGTCCGCTCCGCAGTCGATGATCAGTGTGTCGGGGCCGAGTTGTTCGGCCAGGGCAGCCGAATGTCCATGCGGCAGGCCGAGAAAGACCACGTCGTGGCCGGCCAGAACCTCGGCATCGGTGGCTTCGAGCACCCGCGATGCCAACGGCAGCAGGTGCGGGTGATGTTCGGCCAGGGTGGTTCCGGCACTTGCCGCGGCGGTCAGCGCGCCGATGGTCAAGCGCCCGTCGGCATACGCAGGATGGCCGAGGAGTAATCGCAGGATCTCGCCACCGGCGTAGCCGCTGGCGCCTGCCACCGCTACAGACGTCATGCAGCGATTCTGCATTGTTATGCAGTCAGATGCAAACTCATTAATGGCGAGCAGACGTCAAGGTCCCCGAACAGCGGCGTGTCGCGGACCTAAGTGTCTGCTCGCCCGAGGACCTCAGCCGCGCAGGACGGCCCCGACCCGCTCGGCCGCAGCGGCCACGGCGGCGTCACGCGCGGCACTGGCCTCGTCTTCGGTCAGCGTGCGATCGGCGGCCCGGAAACGCAGGGCCAGGGTCAGCGACTTGCGGCCCTCCCCGATCTGCGGTCCGGTGTACACGTCGAACAGCTTGACGTCTTCGAGCAGCTCACCGGCTCCGTCACGGACCGCGTCCACCACGCTCGCCGCGGCGGTCTCGTCACCGACGATCACGCTGATGTCCTGGAACACCGCCGGGAACGGCGACACCTTCGGCGCTGGCAGCGTCTCGACGATCGGGACGGCGTCGAGGTCCAACTCGACCGCGCAGGTGCCCTTGGGCAATCCGGTGCGTTCGACGACCGCCGGGTGCAGCTGACCGGCGTGGCCGACGACGGCGTCGCCGACGACCACCTCGGCGCAGCGGCCGGGATGCCACGGCAGGTCCTGCGCCGCACGCAGCGTGAAGTCCACGCCGATCGCCCGGCCGATCACTCGCACGGCCTCGAAGGCGTCGGCTGCCTCGACGGGCCGGCCGGGGCCCCACGGTCCGGCAGGCTCACGCAGGCCGGTCAGCACCGCGGCGACGTGCTGCGGCTGGTGCGGCAACGAGGCGTCGAGCCCGGCGATCTCGTCGTCGGTGGGCCTGCGGTCGGTGGGGATGCGCTCGACGGCGCGGGTCTGCTCGGTCGGTTCCACCACCTGCGCGATGGCGAACAGCGCCACATCGGACGTTCCACGAGATACATTGCGCGCCAATGCTTCCAACAACGCAGGAAGCAAGGTGGTGGCCAACTGCGGGCGGTCGGCCTCCAACGGGTTGAGCACCTTGGTGGTGTTGCGGCGCGGATCGTCGGCAGCCAGACCCCAGGCGTCGAACACTCCGGCAGGCAGGAACGGCGTCGGCAGGATCTCCACGAATCCGGCCAGCGCCAACGACTTGCCGATCGCGCGGCGACGCTTCTGTGCGGCAGTCAACCCACGTCCGGCAGGCGCCGTCGGCAGCACCGACGGAATCCGCTCGAGCCCCTCGAGGCGCAGCACCTCCTCGACCAGGTCGGCGCGCTGGCGCAGGTCCGGTCGCCAACTCGGCGGGGTGACGGTGAGAGTCTCGGTGCCGGTCACCTCGGCGCCGATCTGGGTCAGACGACGCGCTGTCGTGCCCGCGTCGTACTCGACACCGGCGGTGCGGTCGGGCAGGTCTGCGGGGATCTCGATGGCGGGCTGCGACCAGTCAGTGCGGCCGTCCTCGCGCCAGTCGGTCAGGGTCGGCTCGACGGTGCCGCCTGCGATCTCGGCCAGCAGGGCCGCACACCGGTCCAGCGCCGCAACGGAAATCGCCGGGTCGACGGAACGTTCGTAGCGCCGGCCGGCCTCACTGGCCAGGTGAAGGCGCCGCTGCGTGCGCGACACCGCGGCCGGGTCCCACACCGCGGCCTCCAGCAGCACGTCGGTGGTGGAGTCGCGAACCTCGGTGGTGCCCGCACCCATCACGCCGCCGATGGCAGCGGTGGCAACATCGTCGACGATGAGCACGTCGGCCGAGTTGAGCGTGCGTTCCACGTCGTCGAGCGTCACGACCTTCTCGCCGTCGCGGGCGAACCGCACGTCGAAACCGCCGGTGATCAGGCTGCGATCGTGGGCATGCATCGGATGACCGAGCTCGAGCATGACGTAGTTGGTCACATCGACGGCCGGCGAGATGGCCCGGATACCGCTGAGCAGCAGGCGACGCTGCAGCCACCACGGCGATACCGCGGCCGGGTCGATACCGGTGACCGGCCGCAGCCCGAACCGCTGCACGCCGGTGCCCGGCTGCACGGTCAGGGGCCACGCCTCACCCTCGGCGGGCAGCGGCGTGACATCGGCCGGGTCGACGTAGTCCAGGTCGTACGCGCAGGCGATCTCGCGGGCCAGGCCGCGTACCGACAGGCAGTAGCCGCGGTCCGGGGTGATCGCGAGATGGAACACCACGTCGTCGAGGCCGAGCAGCTCCGCGGCCGGGGTGCCCGGCTCGGCGGTGCCGGGCGGCAGCACGATGATGCCGTTGTGGTCGGTGCCGAGGTTCAGCTCGGCGGCCGAGCAGATCATGCCGTCCGACGTGCGGCCGTAGGTCTTGCGTTTGGCAATGGTGAAGTCGCCGGGCAGCGTGGTACCGGGCAGTGCCACGACCACCAGATCACCGACTGCGAAATTCCTTGCACCACAGATGATATCGCGGGGCTCAGCCTCACCGACGTCCACCGTGCAGGCGCGGATCGGCTTCTTGAACTCGGTGAGTTCCTCGATGGACGCGACGCGACCGACGGTCAGTGGACCGCTGACCGGCCCGACCGGGATGATCTCTTCGACCTCGTGACCGATGCGGATGAAGGTCTGCTCGAGCTCCTCGGCCGACACGTCCCAACCCGGCGCGCCGGCGCGGACCGTGTCTCGCAACCAGCTGTATGGAATACGCATCAGGCGCCCACCCCGAACGGCAGCGAGAAGCGCACGTCGCCCTCGACCATGTCACGCATGTCGGGAATCCCGTTGCGGAACTGCAGGGTTCGCTCCAATCCCATTCCGAAGGCAAAGCCCGAATATTCGTCGGGGTCGATACCGCAGGCACGCAACACATTCGGGTTGACCATGCCGCAGCCGCCCCACTCCACCCAGCCGGGTCCGCCCTTTTTGTCGGGGAACCAGATGTCGACCTCGGCCGACGGCTCGGTGAACGGGAAGAAGTGCGGCCGGAACCGGGTGCGGCCCTCCGGCCCGAACTGGGCCCGCGCGAACGCGTCGAGGGTGCCCCGCAGGTGAGCCATCGTCAGGCCCTTGTCCACCGCGAGCCCTTCGACCTGATGGAACACCGGGGTGTGGGTGGAATCCAATTCGTCAGTCCGGAAGGTCCGTCCGATCGAGACGATGTAGACCGGCAGTTCGCGTTCCAGCAGGGCGCGGATCTGCACGGGCGAGGTATGTGTACGCAGCACCTGACGCGAATCATCCGGAGCGATCTGGAAGGTGTCCTGCTCGCTGCGGGCGGGGTGGTCGGGCGGGAAGTTCAGCGCGTCGAAGTTGAACTGCTCGGTCTCGACCTCGGGTCCCTCAGCCAACTCCCAACCCATCGCCACGAACGTGTCGGCGACGTTCTCGGCCAGGATGGTGATGGGATGCCGGGCGCCCACGGGCTGACGTGTCGACGGCAGGGTCACGTCGATCCGCTCGGCCACCAGGACCGCGGCGTCACGCTCGGCCCGCAACACGGCCAACCGCTCGTCATAGGCGCGCTGCGCGTCGCCGCGAGCAACGTTGACCCGCTTGCCGGCGTCGGCGCGGTCTTCCTTCGGCAGCGTCGCCAACGCCTGCCGGGCCAGTGCGATCGGCGCCCGGTCCCCCAGGTGCTCGGTCTTGGCGCGGGCGAGCGCGTCGAGGTCGCAGGCCGCATCGAATGCCTTCTGGGCCGCGCTCACCGCGTCGTCGAGCGCGGCGGCGGACAAATCCTTCTCGTCACCCACGCGGCGACTGCCTCCTTGATGTCTGCGGCACCGGTGTGACGCAAATGCCGATCATATGTGATCGATATTTCGCGATCAGCTCCGCGCGAGGGCGACCCGCTGCGGTACCGAGCTGTTCTTCTGCGAACCGTCGCCGAGCTGGCCGTCGTCGCCGACACCCCAGCAGTACGCGACCCCGCCCGCCAGTCCGCAAGCAAAGTTGCCTCCGACGGCAACTTGGGTGACATCGCCGAGACCGGTCACCCGCACCGGAGGCGATGTCCCGCCCCCGACGCCGTCGCCCAACTGACCGTTACCGCCGAAGCCCCAGCAGTAGGCAGCTCCGGCCACCACGGCGCAGCTCGATCCCCCTCCGGCGCTGACCTGCGTCGCCTGCGTGATTCCGGGCACTGCGATCGGGGTCGCCGACCGCGGGGTTTCGGACCCGACGCCAATTTGTCCCATGTCGTTGTTTCCCCAGCAGCTCACGACACCGCCCGCCAGCGCACAGACGTGGTCGGTTCCGACGCTCACCTCGCTGACGCGGTCCAGACCCGCCACGATCACCGGACTCGGGTCCTCGGTGGACGGATCCGACGATGCGTCGAGATTCTGTCCCCAGCAATACACCTGGGTACTGGCGACCGCGCAGCTGCGGCGGGCACCCGCAGAGATCGACGTCACCGGACCGGGTAGGCCGGCGACCCGCACCGGCAACATCTCACTGTCGCTGTTCTTTCCAGTGCCGACCTGGCCTGATTGGTTGACGCCCCAGCAATAGACCTGACCATCGGAAAGTGCGCACGTGTGGTCATATCCGGCACTGATCGCAGTGACGCCACTTAGCCCCACCACCTCGACAGGTTTGGCACCATCGGCCAGGTTCCCCGTTCCCAGCCGGCCGTCACCGTTGTAGCCCCAGCAATACGCTTTACCGTCGGCGACCGCGCATCGGTGCACATCGCCCGTGCCGATCGCCGTGACCCCCGTCAGGCCTGCCACCTCGACCGGGGTCGGGCTGTTCTTGGTCGACCCGTCCCCCAGCTGCCCGTACTTGTTCTCGCCCCAGCAGAACGCCGATCCGCCTGCGATGGCACAACCGGCCGATACCACGCTCGGCACCACGGAACCGAGCGGCTTGGCCGAGGAATCGGACGCCGTCACGGACTCGGCGGCGTGGCCGCCAAGCCCCAGTGTCAGCCCAACGCCTACCGCCACCACGACGGCCAGAGCGGCCCCGATCGCGGCGCCGATCTGCCACGGGCGCCGCTTTTTCGCCGGGGCCGCCGGGGCGGGCGGTGATGCCAGGACAGTCGGATGCGCCGCAGTGTTGATCGACTCGGGCACAGGCGGCAGCGGCGCGCGCAGGGTTTGCGCAGTCGATGCGCGACAGGTCCGAATCGCTTCGGACAAGGCGTCGGCGAAGTCGGTGCAGGTGGCGAACCTGTGTTCCGGATCCTTGGCCAGCGCACGTGCCAGCACTGAATCGAGCGGTCCCAGCCTCGGGTCGCCGGCCGATATCGGTCGCGGCTCGTCGAACAGGTGGGCCCGCATCAGTTCATGAGGTGTGGTTCCTGCGAACGGCAGTGCGCCGGTCACCAGCCGGTACGCGGTCATCGCCAGCGAGTACTGATCGGCGGGCGGCCCGACGACCTCACCGCGAAATGCCTCGGGCGCACCAAATGCCAGCGACCCGATGAACACAGAAGTTCCCGTGAGACCGGTCTGCTCGTCGAGCGCTTTGGCGATGCCGAAATCCAGGACGACGACGTCATCGATGTCGCCGGCATCGGTCCGCGTGATGAGGATGTTTGCGGGTTTGACGTCCCTGTGCACGACACCGCGACTGTGCGCATAGTCCAGCGCCGCCGCCACACGGGCGATGACGTGCGCTGCCTCCCCGACGTCGAGACGCCCGGCGTCCTGCAAATCGACGCCGGGCAGGTAGTCCATCGTGAACCACGGCGAACCGGCCTCGATGCCGAAATCGTGGATACCCACGATTCCCGGGTGGCGCAGGGCCGCGGCCGAACGTGCCTCGCGGACAAAGCGTTCCCTGGCCGCAGGGTCCGCCACCGACGCCGATATCACTTTCAATGCCTCACGGCGCATCAAATGCGGATGTTCGACGAGATACACGGTGCCCATGCCACCGGCGCCGAGTGCGGACAACACCCGGTAGCCGGCGAACAGTCCCCCCGGTTCGATCTCCACCCGACGATCTCAACACACCCGTTGCCTGGGCGTCCCCATCACGGCTTCGACGCGCGGGTTACCCGCCGGGCACACCCTGGTCGTCGGGTTCGTCGACGAGCGTCTGCCGGGGCAGTCGCACGCGGTATATGACCAGGTCGTCGGGCACCCCGTCGGGCCGAGGCGAAAAGACCTGCCACCGTTGCCGTTTGACGGTCAACCCCTGGGCGCTCAGCTCGTCGGCCGGAATCAGGTCGAGCGTGGTGTTCGACAGCATCAGGCCGCCCTTGGTGGCGCGTTCCATGACTCGGGCCGTGACATTGACGTCCACGCCGAGCCAGTCCGATCCGATGCGTTGCGGCCGCCCGGTGTGCATACCGACCCGCATTCGCGGTGTATAGCCTTCCACCTCAACGGAATTCACCGCTTCGAGCGCGGTGATCACGGCGCGTAGTGCGACGACCGGGTCGGAGAACACCGCCATCATCCCGTCACCCATGCGCTTGACGATGTGGCCGCCGGCCTCCAGCAACGGCGGTTCGACCACCTGGGCGACTCGTCGCAACAGTCGTAGCGTCGCGTCGTCGCCGGCGCGCAGCGACCAGGACGAGAAGCCGACGAGGTCGGTGAAGACCAGGGTCACCTCGGGGTTTGCCGGGGTGCCCGATACCCGTTCGGTCAGCGCCTGCCAGACCTGCAGGGCCCCCAGGCTCATCTCACGGGACGCGGCGTCGCGGTCGAGGAACCGGTCGGCCACCCGGGCCGCGGCACGTGGGCCGCCTTCGCCGGCAGCCGACAGCGGGTCCCCGAAGTCGGGGTCTCCCGGCAGTGCGCGCCGGACGCGGCGGACCAACCCGATCAGCGCGGGGTTGTGATTGGTCCGTTGTAGCCAGCCCAGAGGGCCAGACAGATCCTGAGCCGGTCCGGACCGACCCGGCACCTGATCGATTTCCCCGTTGCGGCCGGATCGTTCATCGAACGATTCGCCATCCACAGCGCAAGAGTATGTGGCGCTCGCGCGGACCGGCAATCACGCCGCGCGCAGGCTTGCTCACACTCCCGGCGGTGCCGGTGACTGCGCTGGTCACACCCGTGCGGCGGGCCGATTTCCACCGCATAACACTGCGCGGCGACGCGCCGCGAGTTCGTAGACAACGCATGTTGTCATCACTATCGTGGGCGGTAGACCGCAAGGCCTGAGTCATTGAACAGTCAACGAGGACACGATGACCGCGAGAGCAGCCAACCCCGAGTCGGACCCGCTGGGCCCGGACTCGCTGACGTGGAAATACTTCGGCGACCTGCGCACGGGCATGCTGGGCGTGTGGATCGGCGCCATCCAGAACATGTACCCCGAGCTGGGCGCCGGAGTCGAGGAGCACTCGATTTTGCTGCGCGAACCGTTGCAGCGGGTGGCGCGGTCGGTGTACCCGATCATGGGCGTCGTCTACGACGGTGAGCGGGCCGCGGCGACCGGCGCGCAGATCAAGGCCTTCCACACCACCATCAAGGGCGTCGACGCCGAGGGCAGGCGCTATCACGCGCTGAACCCAGAGACCTTCTACTGGGCACACGCCACGTTCTTCATGCTGATCCTCAAGACCGCCGAGTACTTCTGCGGCGGGCTGACCGAGGCCGAGAAACGCCAACTGTTCGACGAGCACGTGCAGTGGTACCGCATGTACGGCATGAGCATGCGGCCCGTACCCGAGACCTGGGAGGACTTCCAGGAATACTGGGACGCCAAGTGCCGCGACGAGCTGGAGATCAACCGCGCCACGCTCGACATCTTCAACATCCGGATTCCGAAACCGTGGTTCGTCCTGATGCCCACCCCGGTCTGGGACCAACTGTTCCGACCGTTGGTGGGCGCGCAGCGGTGGATCGCCGCAGGCCTGTTCGATCCGACGTTGCGGGAAAAGGCGGGGATGCGCTGGACCCCGGGTGACGAGGTGCTGCTCCGGATCTTCGGCAAGCTCGTCGAGCTGGCCTTCGTGGCCGTGCCCGACGAGATCAGGCTGCATCCGCGGGCGTTGTCGGCCTACCGGCGCGCGTCGGGCAAGATCCCGGCCGACGCGCCACTGGTCGAAGCACCGAGTTTCACGGCCCCGCCACGAGATCGCCGCGGTATGCCGATGCACTATCTGCCGCACCGCAAGACATTGCTCGACCGGGCGGGTTCGCTGGTGCACACGACGTTCTCGCTGTCGGTGCTGCGGCCGGCACGGAAGCCGGCCCACCACCGGACCAGCGCGGCTTAGCCGACGGCAGCGAGCGCGTCGATCTCGACCAGCATCACTTCGTGCGGCAGATCGACGAATACCGTTGTCCGGCACGGCAGCTGGTCGGACTTGACGTTCTCGGCGATGAACTCGCCGTAGACCTCGTTCATGGCGGCGAAATCCTCGCGTTTGGTGAGGTAGACCCGGAACATCAGCACGTCGTCGACCCCCGCGCCGCCTGCGGCGAGGATCGCCTTGACGTTCTCCAGGGTGCGGCGGGTCTGCGCCTTGACGTCGCCCTCGCCGATGTAGGTGTTGGTCGCGGGGTCCATCGGGCCCTGGCCGGAAACCTGCAACAGCCCACCCTTGCGGATGCCCTGGCTGAAGGTGTGGGCGGGCGCCGGAGCGCCGTCGGTGCGGACGACCTGTGAGTCAGACATGTTGATACCTCTCATTTTTCGTGCTTCCCGGTGATGGGTTCATGGGCGCGGACGATAGCCGCAGTCGGCGGAGATCCGTTGGCATACCGCCTGCAGCGGCTCGAGCAGCTCGAGCAACTGGTCGAACGGCAGCACCACCTCGGGCACCGATACCGACACCGCAGCGACGACCTTGCCGGACGCGCCGCGAACCGGAACCCCGATGCAGTTGATCGACGGCTCGTTCTCCTCGCGATCCTGGGCCCAACCTTGGGCCCGGACGGATTCGATCTCGCGCAGGTACGCCTCGGGAGTGGTGATGGTGTTGGCGGCGCGCTTGGTGAAGTCCATGGCCGCCACGATCGGCCGCAGCTCGGCATCGGGAAGGTCGGCCAGGATCACCTTGGCCACCGCGGTGGAATTCAGGTTGGCGCTCAAGCCGATTCGTGAGTACATCCTGATGAGGTCGTGCGATTCGAGTTTGTCGATGTAGACGACGCTGTCGCCTTCCATCGCGGCGACGTGTGTGGTGCGGCCGTAGGTGCGGTTGAACTCGACGAGGTGACGCGAGGCAATCTGCCGGATCTCGCGCTGGTCGGCGCCGTATTCGGCGAGCTCGAAGATCCGTGACCCGAGGTGGTAGCGGTTGTCGTGGTCGCGGTAGACGAACCGCTCGTCGGCCAGGGTGCGCAGCAGACGTAACACGGTCGTCTTGTGCACGTCGGTCGCCGCGGCGAGTTCGTCCAGCGTGGCCGGACCGCCACCGAGGTGGATCAGCAGGTGCAGGGCGCGGCCGAGGCTCTGGCTCACGGATCAGACCCTGTCCTGCACCGAAATGCCCGATGCGGTGACGGTTGTGGCCGCCCATTGCCGTTCCGAGCAGCTGAGCAGTTGCCGGGCCAGCGCTTCTGGCGGTGGCGGGGCCGAGTCGGCGACGACGGTGAGGGTGACCGCCGCACCGAGGTGGCCGCGCCGCAGGCAGGTGGCCGTGTCCTCGCCGCGCACGATCCCGCTGAGAAAGCCTGCGGCGAACGCGTCACCGGCTCCGACGGGTTCGACCACCTCGACGCTCAACGCGGGAACGACGATCGTGGCGCCCGCGCGGTCGACGGCGATGGCCCGGCGGGCACCGTCTTTGATGACCAGCGCGCTCGGGGCGGGCAGGATGTGGCGCAGCTCGGCCGGGTCGGCCGTGCCCATGACGCGCAGCGCCTCGTCCGCGCCGACGAGGACCAGGTCGGCGCGGTTGGCGAGGTCGACCACCTTCGCCGGGTCGCCGTCGGGCCACAGCTGTTCACGCCAGTTCACGTCGAAGCTCACCCGCCCCGTGATGCCCGGGCGGTCGGTCAGCAGCCGGCGCATCATCGCCAGGCAGGTGTCGGACAGCGCCGCCGTGATGCCACTGCAGTGCACCACCGACGCGTGCGCGAAGGCTGCCGCCAGGGCCGGCGAATCGAGGAACGCCGGCGTCATCGCCGAGGCCGCCGAACCGGATCTGGTGTAGCGGCTGACCGTTTGCGGCTCGCCGGTCGCGTCGGGCGCGGTGACCTTGGAGTAGTGGCCGGTGGGCCGGGTCGGGTCGATCTCGACGGCGGAGACGTCGACCCCGCGCGCGATCAGTTCCGATCGGATCAGAGCGCCGAACTCGTCGTCGCCCAGGCGGCCGACGAACGCGGCCGGGATGCCCCAGGCGACGAGGCCCGCCGCCACGTTGGCTTCCGCACCGGCCAGGTGCAGTCCGGCTTGAGCACCGGCCAGGTGCAGTCCGGCTTGAGCACCGGCCAGGTGCAGTCCAGCTTGAGCACCGGCCAGGTGCGAATTCGCGTCAGCGGTCAGCACGAGCGGCTCACCGAGGCATGCGACACCCCGGACCGGGGTTGTGGTCGGTTCCTGCACAGCCGTCCTTCGGTCGGTAGAGGATTGACGCGGCGTCGGCGTCATGTTAGACATGTCACACCAAATTATGCAACTCTCATTGCACCATATGCAACGTAGCAGGTCGATATAGGGGAACTGACGATGACGACGCGCAGCGAGCCGACGCTGGACGCCCAGGCAGTGCAGGTCATGGCGGCCGAGCGGCTGTCCGTACTGGACAAAGCGCTGCCCGCTTCGGCGGCCGGTCTCACCACCGCAGAATTCCTGGCCACCCGGCCACGACTGTCGTCGTTCATGACACCGGTGATGACGCTCGACGATTCGGCCCTCGAGGCCAACGTGGCCGCCATGGCGCAGTGGTGCGCCGACCGTGGTGTCGAACTGGCCCCGCACGGCAAGACCACCATGTCGCCGGTGCTGTGGGATCGGCAGCTTCGCAGCGGCGCGTGGGGAGTCACGTTGGCGACGGCCAGCCAGGTGCGGGTGGGCGTGCATTTCGGTGTGCAGCGCATCCAGCTGGCCAATGCCCTGGTCGATCCGGGTGCACTGCAGTGGCTCGCCCAGGCGATGACCGAGCACCCCGAACTGGAGGTGCTCACCTGGGCCGACTCCCCCGGCACCATCGATGCGATGGAGCGCGCGCTCACCGACGTGCCCGTTCCCCGGCCGATCCCGGTACTCGTCGAGCTGGGTGCGACCGGCGGACGAACCGGGGCACGCTCGGTCGATGAGGCGACGGCAGTCGCCGAGTGGATCGCGGCAAGCCCGGTGCTGCGGGTGGCAGGCGTGTCCGGTTACGAGGGCGCGCTGGCACACGATTCCTCGGCGCAATCGCTCGCGCGGGTGCGTACCTACCTGCAGGACATGGCGGCCTTGCACAACCGGATCGAGACCGCGGGGCATTACCCACCCGACGGTCCGGTGTATGTGACCGCCGGCGGCAGTGCGTATTTCGATGTTGTCGCCGAGGTCCTGGCGCCGCTGGCCGGTGGGCGAACCCATGTGGTGGTCCGCGCCGGGGCGGCGATCATCCACGATGACGGGTTCTACACCGGGATCACACCGTTCGCGCGCGACCCGGAACACCACTATCAGCTGCGGTCGGCGATGCATACGTGGGCCCGGGTGGTGTCGCGGCCCGAACCCGGCCTGGCGCTGCTCGACGCAGGCAAGCGCGACGTCCCGTTCGACGAGGGACTGCCGACCCCACAGCTCGTCGCCGCAGAACTCGGAGCTCCGGCCCGCCCGCTCGCCGATGCGACGATCACCGCGGTCAACGACCAGCACGCATTCCTGCGCCTCCCACCGGACTCAGATCTGCGCGTCGGTGACGTTGTGCGGCTGGGTCTTTCGCACCCGTGCACGGCCTTCGACAAGTGGCGCTGGATCCCGGTCCTGGCCGACGACAGCGATGATCCGCCCGTGGTCGACCTCATCCGCACCTACTTCTGATCCGATGCGCACCCTCATCCGCGCCGCCACCGTCGTCGATGGCACTGAGACGCCACGGTATTCGGCCGATGTTCTCGTCGATGGCGACCGCATCGCCGAGATCGACCGAGATGGTCACGGCCCGGCCGACGCGGACCGGGTGATCGATGCGGCCGGGCTGGTCCTGGCGCCGGGATTCATCGACATGCACGCCCATTCGGACCTGCAGGTCCTGCTGAACCCGGCCCATCCGTCGCGGATCACCCAAGGGGTGACCACCGAGGTGCTCGGGCAGGACGGGCTGTCCTACGCCCCGGTCACGTCCGAGGTGCTGGCCGTCGTCCGGCGCAAGATCGCGGGCTGGAATTCCGATCCGGCCGATTTCGACTTCGACTGGCGTTCGGTCGGCGAGTATCTCGACCGGCTCGATCGCGGAATCGCCACCAACGCGGCCTATCTCGTCCCGCACGGTGTGGTGCGCGCGCTTGCCGTCGGCTGGGATGACACGCCGGCGTCGGACGCGCAGATCAGCGAGATGCAGCGCATCGTGGGTCAGGCGATGACCGAGGGCGCCGTCGGCCTGTCCCTCGGCCTGACCTATACCCCCGGCATGTACGCCGACAACGCCGAGCTGCTGGCCCTGTGCCGCACCGTGGCCGCCCACGGCGGGTACTTCTCCCCCCACCACCGCTCCTACGGCGCGGGTGCGCTGCAGGCCTATGCGGAGATGATCGACCTCGCCATCCGGTCAGGGTGCGCTCTGCACCTCGCGCACGCCACCCTGAACTTCGGCCCGAACAAGGGCCGCGCTCCTGAGTTGCTGGCGATGCTCGACGCCGCAGCCGCGGCGGGCGCCGACGTCAGCCTCGACACCTACCCATACCTGCCCGGCGCCACCACGCTGTCGGCGATCCTGCCGAGCTGGGCGTCGGCGGGCAGCACCGGGGACACGCTGGCGCGCTTGACCGATCCTGCTGCGCTGGCCCGCATTCGCGAGCATCTTGAGGTCACCGGATCCGACGGGTGTCACGGGGTGACCGCAGAGTGGAACACCATCGAGATCAGCGGGGTACAGAGCCCGTCGTTGAATCACTATGTGGGACAGACAATTGCGGACATCGCGGCGGCGGAGGGTCGCGAACCGTTCGACGTGTGCATCGACATTCTGCACCGGGACCAACTCGGCAGTGGAATCCTGCAACACGTCGGACACGAGGAGAACGTACAAGCCATCATGCGAGATCCCCGGCACACCGCAGGCAGCGACGGGCTGCTGGTCGGCGCGAAACCGCACCCCCGTGCATGGGGCACCTTCGCGCGCTATCTCGGTCACTACTGCCGCGACCTCGGGCTGATGTCGCTGGAGGAATGCGTCGGCCACCTCAGCGGACGGCCGGCACGTCGGTTGCGGTTGACCGACCGGGGTTTCGTTCGCCGGGGTTTCGCCGCCGACCTGGCGCTGTTCGATCCCGACACGGTCGCCGACACGGCGACCTACGACCAGCCGCGGCAAGCCGCCGCGGGATTCACCCACGTGTTCGTGCGGGGCCAATTGGCGCTGGACGACGGGGAACTCACCGGAGCGACGGCAGGACGATCGCTGCGCCGCCACCCAGACGGAGGAACTCGATGAACGAACTCGATGCGCTCAAGGCCGACCGGGTGCTGACCGTGGTGCGGGCCGACAACATTCCCGACGCCGCCGACCTGTGCCACGCGCTCGCCGCAGGCGGCATCCGCACCGTCGAATTGACCTTCACCACACCCAATGTGCTCGATCACATACGAGGTTGCGCAGACGCGGTCGCGCGAGCAGGCATCCTGCTGGGCGTCGGCACAGTGATGACCGGCGACCAGGCCGCGGCAGCGATCGACGCCGGAGCCGCATTTCTGGTGACGCCCGGGCTTCGGCCCGCCGTCGCCGAAGTGGCCGTGGCGGCCGGCGTCCCGGTGTTCCTCGGCGCACTCACCCCGAGCGAGGTGGCACAAGCCGTCGACCTCGGTTCCACGGCCGTGAAGATCTTCCCCGCCAGCAGCATGGGCCCGAAGTACCTGTCCGATCTACACGGCCCGTATCCCGACGTCGACCTCGTGCCGTCGGGCGGCATCAACGCCGACAACGCACGGGCCTATCTCGACGCGGGCGCGTTGGCGGTCACTGCCGGTACCGGTGTGGTGCTACCCACCGAGGTCGCCGCGGGCAATTGGGCCGAAATCACCAGCCGCGCCGCAAGTTTCGTCGCTGCGATGGGCAGCTAGGCCGGCATGACCACCATGGTGCACTGGCTGCAGCACGACACCGCCGGACTGCTGACGCTGGCCGTGGTCGCCATCGCGCTGCTGCTGGCGTTGATCATCAAGCTCAAGCTGGAACCGTTCATCGCCCTGATCGTGGTGAGCATCGCGGTCGCCCTGGTCGCCGGTATTTCGGTGGCCGATCTGGTCGGCACGCCTGCCAAATCCGGGGATTCGCTGCTGGAGAAGGGTTTCGGCAGCATCCTCGGCCATATCACCGTGATCATCGGGCTGGGTACGGTCCTGGGCGCCATGCTCGAACGTTCCGGCGGCGCCGACGTGCTGACCACCCGGCTGCTGAACCTGTTCGGCCCCAAGGGCGCTCCGCTGGCGATGGGTGTCACCGGACTGGTTCTGGGGATCCCGATCTTCTTCGACATCGGCATCTTCATCCTCGCGCCACTGGTGTACGTAGCGGCAAAACGCGGCGGAAAGTCGTTGGTGCTCTACGCGATGCCGATGCTGGCCGGCCTGTCGATGACACACGCCTTCTTGCCGCCGCATCCGGGTCCGGTCGCCGCGGCCGGACTGCTGCACGTGAGCCTCGGTTGGCTCATCATCATGGGGCTGGCGTGCGGTATCCCGGCGTGGTTCGTCAGCGGCGTGGTGTGGGGCTCGTGGATCGGCAAACGCGTGCTCGTCGACGTGCCTGACGAATTGATCCCCGAAGAGGAAGAGGCCGACACCGCAAATCCGCCGTCGATTGGCCTCATCGCGTTCATCATTCTGGCGCCGATGCTGATGATCTTGGCGGCGACCGTGTCGGATGTGGTGCTGAAAGAGGGCCGGCTGCGGTCGACGCTCACCCTGATCGGCACCCCGGCCATCGCGCTGACCATTGCGGTGCTGCTGGCGTTGTATCTGCTGGGAATCCGACGGGGCATCTCGGCCCCCGATCTCGCCAAGATCAGTGCGGCGTCGCTGCGTCCCGTCGGGATGATCCTGCTGGTCGTCGGGGCCGGCTCGTTCTTCGGGGCCGTGTTGCGCGCCACCGGGATCGGCAAGGCCCTGGCCGACTCGATGACCGAGGTCGGGCTGCCGGTGATCCTGTCGGCCTATCTGATCAGTTGCGCGCTGCGGATCGCGCAGGGCTCGGCGACCGTCGCGATCGTCACCACCGCTGGCATCATCGAGACCTCCATCAGCGCAGGGCATTACAGCCCCGCCCAGATCGCGCTGATCGTGGTGGCGGTGTCCGCAGGATCGATCATCGCCAGCCACGTCAATGATGGCGGGTTCTGGATCGTGTCGCGCTACTTCAACATGTCGGTCAAGGACACCCTGAAAACCTGGACGGTCCTTGAGACGATCCTGTCGGTCGTGGGTTTCGCAGCGGCCGGCCTGATCTGGCTGGCCATCTGAACCGCGGGCAGACACCTGGGTCCCGGAACGCCGGCGTGTCGCGGACCTACGTGTCTGCTCGCGCAGGGAACTCGCGCTGAGAACGGGCCGCTGCCCGCGCGCTCTCGTACAGGCAGATCGACGCGGCCGAGGCGATGTTGAGGCTTTCGGCCTTGCCTGCCATCGGGATGTGCACGCGGTGATCTGCCATCGCCGTTAAACCCGTTGGCAGCCCGTGGGCTTCGGGCCCGAACAGCCAGGCGGTCGGTGCAGCCAGAGCGCGCTCGAACTCAGGGGCGGAGAGGCTGACCTCGCCGTCGACCGTGGTGGCAAGCACCTGCAGCCCCGCGGCACGCAACCGTGCCACTGTCGCCGACTCGTCGGTTTCGCTGAGCACAGGGATGGAGAAGATGCTGCCCGCCGACGCGCGCAGACACTTGCTGTTGTAGGGGTCGACGGCGTTGCCCGCCAGGATCACCGCGTCGGCGCCCATCGCGTCGGCAACACGGATCAGGGTCCCGGCGTTGCCCGGCTCGGAGAGCTGCACGGCGACCGCGATCAGACGCGGCGTGGCGGCAAGCACATCGTCGAGCGACACGTCCGGGAGCCGGCACACCGCCACGAGACCGACCGGTGTGACGGTGTCGGACAACGCCTTTGCCGCACGTTCGGTCACCTCGTACACCGGGGCGTCGGCGAGCAGATCGGCGAACCGGTCGATTGCCGCCGCCGTGGCGAACACCTCGGAAACGAGTCCGCGCCGCAGCGCTGACTCGACGAGGTTGGGACCTTCGGCGAGAAAGCGTGCGGCGCGGCGACGTGCGACGGCGCGATGCAGCTTAACGGCTGCGGCGACGCGATCAGCTCGCTCGGTGAGCGGACTGATGGTCAGGCGGCCTCACCCGAAGGAGCGTTGACGTCCTCGGGAAGGGCGGCCTTGGCGACCTCGACCAGCGCGGCGAACGCAGCCTCATCGCTCACGGCGATCTCGGCGAGGTTCTTGCGGTCCACCTCGACACCGGCGGCCTTGAGGCCCTGCATCAGGCGGTTGTAGGTGATGTCGTTCGCGCGGGCCGCGGCGTTGATGCGGGAGATCCACAGCTTGCGGAACTCGCCCTTGCGGGCGCGCCGGTCCCGGTAGGCGTAGGTCAGCGAATGCAGCTGCTGCTCTTTGGCTTTGCGGTACAGGCGGGACCGCTGGCCGCGGTAGCCCTTGGAGGCCTTGAGGACTGTACGCCGCTTCTTCTGGGCGTTGAGTGCGCGCTTCACGCGTGCCATGGGGTGTTCCTATTCTCGTTCGGTACGGGTGAGGGCGGTCTTAGCCGTTGAGCAGCTTGTTGATACGACCGGTGTCATTGGCGGCCACGACGGTACGACCGTCGAGCCGGCGGGTGCGCTTGCTCGGCTTGTGCTCGAGCAGGTGGCGCCGGTTGGCCTTCTGCCGCACGATCTTGCCGGTACCGGTCTTGCGGAACCGCTTGGAGGCACCGCTGTGGGTCTTCGCCTTGGGCATGAGTCCTCAGTTCTGTGTTGAATCTAGTTCTGTGAAACGTCTGGTTCTTCGGGTGCGGCCTGCTGCCCGCTAGGACGCTCGGCCTGCTCCGCCGCCTTGGCGCGAGTCTTCGCGCCGCGGTGCGGGGCCAGCACCATCGTCATGTTGCGGCCGTCCTGCTTGGCGGACGTCTCGACGAAGCCGTACTCGGCCACGTCGGCGCCCAGCCGCTGCAACAGGCGGTAACCCAGTTCGGGCCGCGACTGCTCACGTCCGCGGAACATGATGGTCACCTTGACCTTCGATCCGGCTTCGAGGAAGCGGACCACGTGGCCCTTCTTCGTCTCGTAGTCGTGATCGTCGATCTTGGGACGGAGCTTCTGTTCCTTGACGACGGTCTGCTGCTGGTTCTTGCGAGACTCGCGCTCCTTCAGAGCCGTCTCGTACTTGTACTTGCCGTAGTCCATGATCTTGCAGACCGGCGGTCTGGCGTTCGGGGCTACTTCTACAAGGTCGAGATCGGCATCCGCGGCGACGCGGAGGGCGTCTTCGATGCGCACGATGCCTACCTGCTCACCACCTGGTCCAATCAGGCGGACTTCGGGTACGCGGATGCGCTCGTTGACGCGGGTCTCAGTGCTGATGGGGCCTCCTATGTTGTCCACTTCAGGAGCCCACGCCACCAGCGCTCAAAAGAGCGAAAGCCCTGCTCATAGCAGGGCCCAAGCCGACCGATCACGGTTTTCACCGCCCGTGCCTCAATACTGAGGCGCAGAACCGGCATCCTGGGATGCTGGTGACCGGACCGCTGAACCAGTGTGGCCAACGGTGGGAGTGGGACTCCACTTACTGTCCCTGGCGTACGCCGGGACGGTCGCGCATGACACTCTACCAGGTATGACCGATCCGACAGTAACGCCCGACGCAGCGCAGGAGCAGGGCTCAGGCGATCTGACCGGCTCCGCCGTTCGTGACCTCGCTGAGGTCCCGGCGGTGGAAGTGATCACCCGCGCGGCGATCATGCTGATGAGCGCCGCCGCCGAGAAGATCGGCTTGTCGGCGCCCGATCCCGACGAGAGCCCGCACCGCGATCTCGACGAGGCCCGCCGACTGATCACCGCGCTGGCCGGTCTGGTGACCGCCTCGGCCGAGTACCTCGGGCCGCACGCCGGCCCGGTCCGCGACGGCCTCAAGAGCCTACAACTGGCGTTCCGAGAAGCCAGCGCTGCGCCCGATGAGCCGGGCAACGGCCCCGGTGAGAAGTACACGGGCCCGGTCTGGTGAACGACGACGCTCCTCCGGCGCGGCCGGTGTTCCATCAACTTTCCAAGTTGACCGCCTATCCTCCGGGCATATGACGGTTCTCAGCCGCACCAGTCGTACGCCGATACGGCCAACCAGCCGATTCTCCTGGGTCCCGGCCGCCGCGGGCTGGACCGTCGGCGTCATCGCCACGCTGTCGCTCATCGCGAGCGTCTCTCCCCTGGTGCGCTGGATCATCAAGGTGCCCCGGGAGTTCGTCAACGACTACCTCTTCAACTTCCCCGACACGAGCTTCGCCTGGGCCTTCGTCCTGACCCTGTTGGCTGCTGCGCTGGCAGCCCGCAAGCGCATCGCGTGGTGGATCCTGGTCCTCTACATGGTCGGCGCCATCGGCTGGAACCTGGGCGACCTGGTCGCCGGCGGCGACACCATGGCCGACGAGGCCGGCGAGATGATCGGCATGGCGTTCCACGTCACCGCCATCGTGTGCCTGGTGCTGGCGCGAAAGCAGTTCTGGGCCAAGGTCCGGCGCGGCGCCCTGGTCAAGTCGGCCGTGGTCCTGCTGGCCGGCATGGCGATCGGCATCCTGGCGGCGTGGGGTCTGTTGACCTTGTTCCCGGGAACGCTCGACACCAGCTCGCGGCTGCCCTACGCGATCAACCGGGTCAGCGGCTTCGCGACGGTGCCCACCGAGGTGTTCGAGGGGTATTCGCACCCGCTCCTCAACGCGGTGTTCGGTTTGTTCGGCGCCCTGGCGCTGATGGCCGCCGCGGTGGTGCTGTTTCAGTCGCAACGCGCGGCCAACGCGCTCACCGGTGAGGACGAGTCCGCGATCCGCGGCCTGCTCGAGCTCTACGGGAAGAACGATTCGCTGGGGTACTTCGCCACCCGCCGAGACAAGTCGGTGGTGTTCGCGCCCAGTGGTCGCGCCGCGATCACCTACCGCGTCGAGGTCGGGGTGTGCCTGGCCAGCGGGGATCCACTGGGCGATCCGAAGGCCTGGCCGCAGGCCATCGACGCGTGGCTGCGGTTGTGCCAGACCTACGGTTGGGCACCGGGCGTGATGGGCGCGAGTTCGACTGCCGCCGAAGCGTTCCGCGCTGCGGGTCTCAACGCGCTGCAACTCGGTGACGAGGCCATCCTGCACCCGGAGTCGTTCCGGTTGTCGGGGCCGGAAATGCGTGGCGTGCGCCAGGCCGTCACCCGCGCCAAACGCGCCGGCGCCTCGGTGCGGATCCGCCGCCACCGCGAGCTCTCTGCCGCCGAGATGGCCGAAGTGATCCGCAACGCCGACGCGTGGCGCGACACCGAGACCGAACGCGGCTTCTCGATGGCACTGGGGCGGCTCGGCGACCCGTCTGACGGTGATTGCCTGCTGGTCGAGGCGATTCAGCACGACGGCCAGAAGGATGCCGTGGTCGCCATGCTGTCGTTGGTGCCGTGGGGCGCCAACGGCGTCTCACTCGACGTCATGCGGCGCTCCCCCCAGTCCCCCAACGGCACCATCGAACTGATGGTCAGCGAACTGTGCATGCAGGCCGAAACCATTGGCGTAACCCGTATTTCGCTGAACTTCGCGATGTTCCGCTCGGCGTTCGAACAGGGCGCACAGCTGGGTGCGGGGCCGGTGGCCCGGCTGTGGCGCGGGTTGCTGGTGTTCTTCTCCCGCTGGTGGCAACTGGAGACCCTGTACCGGTCGAACATGAAGTACCAACCCGAATGGGTCCCGCGCTACGCCTGCTACGAGGAAGCCCGGCTGATCCCCCGGGTCGGCGTCGCCTCGGTGATCGCCGAAGGCTTTCTGGTGCTGCCGTTCTCGCGACGCAACAAGCAGCACACGGGTGAGCATGTCGCCGCGCCGGCGAACCTGGTGGAGTCCGGGCGACTACACCGCGACGGAAGTGCGCCAGACATCCGCGATCTCGCGACGGACGCGCCCGGCGGTACGGAGCCGACCCGCCTGCCCGAGCAGGTCCGGGTGCGCATGGCCAAGCTCAAGGCGCTGCAGGACAGCGGTGTCGAGGCCTACCCCGTCGGCCAGGCGCCCACCCATACCGTCGCCGAGGCAGTGGCGGCCGACGACTCCGAAGAGCTCAGCGTGGCGGGGCGGGTACTGCGCATCCGCGACTACGGCGGCGTGCTGTTCGCGCAGCTGCGCGACTGGTCGGGCGAAGTCCAACTGCTGCTGGACGACTCGCGCCTCGACGGTGGCACCGCACAGTTCACCGCCGCGATCGACCTCGGTGACCTGATCGAGGTGACCGGCACGATGGGCCAGAGCCGCAACGGAACCCGCTCACTGCTGGTCGAGAAGTGGCGTTTGATCGGCAAATGCCTTCGCCCGCTACCGGACAAGTGGAAGGGGCTGACCGACCAGGAGGCCCGGGTGCGGGCCCGCTACGTGGACCTGGCCGTCAACACCGAGGCCCGGGAGTTGATCCGGGCCCGCAGCGGCGCTCTGCAGGCCATCCGGCAGACGCTGTACGCCAAGGATTTCCTTGAAGTCGAGACGCCGATCCTGCAGCAGATCCACGGTGGCGCGAATGCCCGGCCGTTTCTCACCCACATCAACGCCTACGACCTGGACCTGTATCTGCGGATCGCGCCCGAGCTGTATCTCAAACGGCTCTGCGTCGGCGGCGTCGAGCGCGTCTTCGAGTTGGGGCGGGCGTTCCGCAACGAGGGGGTGGACTTCAGCCACAACCCCGAGTTCACCCTGCTGGAGGCCTACCAGGCGCACGCCGACTACAACGTGTGGATCGACGGCTGCCGCGAACTGATCCAGAACGCCGCGCAGGCCGCCAACGGCGCCCAGGTGTTCCTGCGACCACGCGCCGACGGCGGGCTCGAGCCGGTGGACATCTCCGGACAGTGGCCAGTCAAGACCGTGCACGACGCGATCTCCGAGGCCCTCGGCGAGCACATCACCCCCGAGACCGACGTGGATACTCTGCGAAAGCTCTGCAAGGCCGCCGACATCGGCTACCTGAGTCACTGGGACGCCGGGGCGGTCGTGCTGGAGATGTACGAGCATCTCGTCGAGGACCGCACCACCGAGCCGACCTTCTACAAGGACTTCCCCACCTCGGTATCCCCACTGACCCGGCCCCACCGCAGCATCCCCGGCGTGGCCGAACGTTGGGATCTGGTGGCCTGGGGCGTCGAGCTCGGCACGGCCTACAGCGAGCTCACCGACCCCGTCGAACAGCGCCGCCGCCTGCAGGAACAATCGTTGCTGGCGGCCGGTGGCGACCCTGAGGCGATGGAGCTCGACGAGGACTTCTTGCAGGCGATGGAGTACGCCATGCCCCCGACCGGCGGCCTCGGCATGGGCGTCGACCGGGTGGTCATGCTGATCACCGGACGCAGCATCCGGGAAACACTGCCGTTCCCGCTGGCCAAACCCCGTTAGCAGGCCGCTCACAGGCAATCACAAGGATCTTTGATCAGGATTGGCTGGTGACCTTCACCCACCATCTGTCGTTGATGCACGGCTGGGTCCCGGTAACAGTGCAGGTCGTGACCGCAATCGTGCTGATCGCGGCGCTCGGATTGCGCAACCGGCGGTGGTGGTCGATCTGGCTGCCGGTGGCCGCAGGTGTCGGCGGCGTGTTGACCCTCGGCACGTACTGGTACATCCGGAGCGAAGGTATTTCCGATCGGAGCAACCCCGCGCCCAGGTCGTTGTGGGTGTGGGTGGCGATCACCGGCGCGGCGGTGGTGGTCCTGCTGGCCGGGTGGCGCGGCAGCCGCTGGTGGCGGCGCGGCGTGTCGACGCTTGCGGTCCCGATGAGCTTGCTGTGCGCGGCGCTGGCGCTGAACCTGTGGGTCGGATATTTCCCGTGGGTGCAGACGGCGTGGAACCAGATGACGGCGGGTCCGCTGCCCGACCAGACAGACCAGGTGACTGTCGCGGCGATGCAGCGGGAAGGGACCGTTCCCCTGCGCGGCACGGTGGTGCCGGTGGACATCGGCAATGCCGCCTCGGGCTTCAAGCACCGCGGCGAATACGTCTACCTGCCGCCTGCCTGGTACATGAGCAACCCGGCGCCGAAGCTGCCGACCGTCATGATGATCGGCGGCGAGTTCAACACCCCGGCCGACTGGATGCGAGCCGGCAACGTGGTGAACACGTTGGACGAATTCGCCCGCGCCCACCGGGGCTATGCGCCGGTGCTGGTGTTCGTCGACCCGGGCGGCGCCTTCAACAACGACACCGAATGCGTGAACGGGCCGCGCGGCAATTCCGCCGATCACCTCACCAAGGACGTCATCCCCTACATGAACGCCCACTACGGTGTCAGCCCGCTGGCCGCCAACTGGGGTGTGGTGGGCTGGTCGATGGGCGGTACGTGTGCCGTCGACGTGTCGGTGATGCATCCCGAACTGTTCAGCGCGTTCGTCGACATCGCCGGTGACATCGGGCCCAACTCGGGCAACAAGGCGCAGACCATCGACCGGCTGTTCGGCGGAAACAAGGCGGCATGGGACGCGTTCGATCCCGCCACGGTCATCACCCGGCACGGCCAATACCGGGGTCTGGCCGGCTGGTTCGACGTGAACAACGCGCCGTCGAACACCAGGGTGGCCAAGGTCAGCGACCAGGCCAAGGCCGCCGACGCGCTGTGCGCGTTGGGCTCGGCGCACGGGATCCCCTGCGCCGTCGTCAGTCAGCCCGGGACACACGACTGGCCGTTCGCCTCCAACGCATTCGCCGCATCGCTGCCGTGGCTGGCCGGGGCCATCGGCACGCCGCAGGTCCCCGTCGTCGGGCTGCCGTCGCAGCCGCGCTCGGCCACCTACATTCAGGCCGCCGCCCGGTGACTCCGGCGGGTCAGTAGTCGGATTCGGCGGCGAGCACCTCGGCGAGGTACGCCTCGGAGGACACCGCGGCGAGCCGCGAATCAGACACCGCGGCGAGCCGGTTGCGGGCGAAGGCGCGCACCCGATCCCGAACATGTTGCGGCTCACCGGCACCGGTGGCACCGATGGCCACCTCGGCTGCCGACCAGTCCAGGTTCCATGCCCGCGACTCCGGCAACTCGCCACCGTCCGCGCCGTGCATCCTCAGCGCCGCATGCCCGTCGGCGTCGAGCACCCCGGTGCCGCGGTAGTCTTCGCAGCGCACCGCCGCGGCAATACCGGCAGGATGGTCGGGACCGCACAAAGCCACCTGCACAAGGCAATTCACCGATGACCCGGCCGGCACGACAGTCCAGTCGACGGTCTGCTCGGCAGCGTCGAAAATGCCCGGCGGCACCGCCGTCCAGCTCACCGTCGAAACTCCCCGTGCGATCGCCGTGGCGCTCCGCGACCCGTCTGCAGCCCCGGCAGCCAGCGCGTAGTCCGATCGATGCCGGGCCGGCTCGGCACCATCCCAGCCCACGCCGATGTCCTCGGCCAGCTCCCGGCACCGGTCCACCAGCGCGACCACGCGGGGGTCTCCTTGGGTGGAGAGCAAGTTCAGCGCAGACGCGTGCGGAGCCAGCAATGCATCGACGTCGGAATCCAAGGTGTCGTCGGTGAAGAAGTCCTCGGCTGCCACGGTCGACACTGCGAGCTCGGCGTCGAGTACCGCCCGGTCGAGAGCCGCGATCCCGTCGCGGTCGCTGGCCGGCCACCACCGGCGCAGCCAATGCCCGAAGGCCAACCGCCGCAGCGTATCCGTCGAGCCGGGCAACACCGCAACCCCGGGCAGGTCGACCCCGCGCGCCGGACCGTCAGCGGCGTCGCGCAGCGCCTCGACGACCGCGACATGGCCCTCTTCACCGACGACGCGCCAAAGCCAGTCGGCCCGAAGGTGATCGGTGAAGGTGATGACGGGCGGGTCGGACGCATCGACCACCCATGACAGCACAGCTCCACTGACTTCGAGCACCGCCACCAGCGGAGCCGGTTCGGTCAGTCGGCCGCTGCTCCACAAACCGGATTCGATGTCCAGCTTCATCCGGCCACCTGCACTTCCAACATCGCCTTGATCCGCTGGCGATGGTCCAGGCTGACCGACCGGGCCACACCTTCCAGGAGGGCACGCACATCATCGACGTCCTCACAGGATTCCTGCCAGACGTCCCGGCCGTGCAGGCGCGCCCACAGCCGACTCAGGTACGGGCGGGCGAAGGCCGCCAGATCGTCGACAACCTGTTGCTGTCGAGGATGAATCGGCTCGGCGCCGGCCAGATAGCGACGCGCGTGCAGAACGTAGGCCTCCTTGGCGAGCCGGGACTGGATACGCGCCGCCAACTCGTAACGCACCGATGTCGAGGGCGAGAGCGGCTGCAGTTCGGTGGCCACCTCGATCCCGGTCACCAGCACCGCCTGCTTGTCTTCTGCGAGCAGACCCCATGGCGCGCAGGCCCGGTCGACCTCTTCGGCGCACAGCAACGGGACGTCGGGCAGCTCGTCGCGGTCCAGGGCGCGTCGGAGCGTCGCCCGTACGCGGTCGGCGACAGTACGGTCCAGCGGGCGATCACCGCCGGCCACTCCATCGACCGTTGGAAGCCGTTGCGGAGCAACAGAACTCAAACCCACCTCGACGATGGACCAGGGCAGCATCCCGTCCTGGGCATGTGCTGCGGCGCCGAGGTTGTACGGGGTGGCGTCGGCGATCAGGGCCGCCCACACCCGCTGCCTGGCCGCCGTCGCGCGATGGCTCTCCGCGGGACCGAGCACGGTCGCCAGCCCCGCGAAGAACGGTCCGGTCATGGCGCCGGTCGGATGCACGTCGCGCCAACTGTGCTCGAGTTGCCGGGTCAACCGGGCGATCACCTGCGGATCGTCGAGATGCGCGTTGAGCGTTTCGATTCCGGTGCGGTCGCGGCCCTGATGGATGTCGCGGAGCACGCTCGCCGCGGTCTGCTGGTGCTCGGCGCCGGGGGTACCGCGCGTGACCGCCAGCTCGAAACAGACCGGGAAGTACAGCTCCTGGGCGTTTCCCGAGGTGATGCGCTGGCGCCGCCGTTCGCCTTTGAGCATCACGAACCAGGCCGCCGCGGCCCGTAGTTGCGGCGCGTGGGCGGCGATGGTGTCGTGCATCTCGGCGGCCACCGCGGGTTCCAGCACCGGTGCCGAGAACTGGGTGTTGCTGCGCAACCGCAGCACGAGTGGGTCGATGATCCGTTTGACGGTCCGGCGCAACGGGCCGCCGTCATCGCCACTGAGCACCTCGACGCCCGGGCCGATGCAGCGCCAGGCCCGGTCGATCACCGCGCGACGTGGCTGCGCCGAACCGACCGCGGTCCGTGCCGTCGCCGCGTCCGACCCGATGCTCACCAGCACCAGGATAGGGCCGGCAGGAGAACTTGGGTTCGGTAGCTGCCCGACGGCCGGACGCTTGTCGGCATGACCGATGCACTGACGCTCACCGTGTTCTGCCTGATCTGCGGCGCCGCAGGCGTCGTGCTCGCCACCGCGCACCGGGCCCGGCGGGCCTGCTCGGGGGACGATGAAGCCACTGAACGCCTGATGACCATCGAAGAGCTGGTTGCCGCCTTCGACGAGATGTTTCTGCGCAAGGGCCTGATGACCTGCGGCCAGTTGGCCTTGATCCGCACCGGCACACACGCGGTCGGCGTGGTGACGGGCATGCGTGCAACGGGGACTACGCGCGAGGACTTCCGGGAGGTCGAGTTGGATCTCATGGTGAGCAGACCCGGCGGCGGCCAGTTCCCGGCTCGAGAGACCGCGCTGATCCCGGCGACGTCGCTGCCGAAGGTCGCGCCGGGCAGCGTGATCGACGCCTATTACCGACCGGGCGACGAGAGCACCATCGCGGTCTTCGTCTCCCCCGGCTGAAGTATTCACCGGGCGTCTCCGACGGTGAAGCTGGCCAACGCTGCCCAATGCAGCGGGCTGGCCGCGCGGTCGCCGTCCCGCCAGCGCCGCAACTGTGACCGCTGCCAGCCGTTCACCGCGCTCCCCGCGAGGTCTTCCCGGTGGGCCAGGTCGACCGCGGCAACTGTCTCGGCCATCGGATCGAACGCTGGATCTGTTGTGGCACTGTAGAACTGGTGATATCCAGCGGTGGTCGGCAGCGACCACAACGTGGCAGTCACCAGCTCGGCGCCGCCGAGGATCATCGCCGCCACCAATCCGGTGGCCTCGTCGAAGCGGTAATCGCCGCCTGACGCACAGGCCAGCAACGCGACCCGCGGAGGTATGACCAGGCCGGCGGACATCACGTCGGCGGCGGTCAGTGGATGTGGCTCCGCGAGATGCAGCGCGGCGCGGTCGGCGTAACCGGCGTCGCCTTCGGCCGCACTGGCATGCCCGACGTAGAGCAGCCGCGCCGGATCCTGAGCACACGCCTGCGCCAGCCAACGCCGGTCGGTGTCGGTGCGGCGGAACAACTCGGCGGGCTCGGCGACGGTCGGCAGCACCCGACGCGCCGCGACCAGATCGGCGAAATGGCGGGCCAGCGGCGTCTGCGGCGACGGCCTGCCGAGCACTGATCCCAACGCCGACCCCGGGCGCTGCCCGGGGATGCGGGGGTCGAGCAGCAGCACCGCCGGGCCATTCCGGTGATCCGCCCAGCACGTCTGCCGTCGGGGCGCGTGCACGATGTTGGGCGGCACCGCCATCAGCACGTCGACGAGTTCGATCAAGCGGAAGCCGTCGGCGCCCGGCATGACCAGCTGTCCCCACGGCACGCGGCCCAGCCGGGGACTCGGAGTGACGAACAGGTGCGGCCGCGGCGAGGCAACGCTCTCGGCGAGCAGGCGCCACCCATCGGCCCCGATCAGCTGCTCACCGAGTGCCGCCGCGAGCTCGTGCTCCGTGTCGGGTGACGCGAAAGCCCCAGTGGCCAAGGCACGTTCGATTGCGGCCCCGGCAGCCTCACCGGGACGTGGATCGGGCAGCGCCGCGTCCAGCGCATCGCACGCGGCCCGCAGCTGCGGCTCCTCGACCACCCACGTGACCGACCGTTGCGGCTCCCCCACCAGCCGCAGGCTGGCGTAGGTGGCGATGCCGACGTCGGCGAAGCGAAGTATCAGTGTCGCGGTCACGGCCACGTCTGCCATGCCTCGCCTGCGGCGGTGACGTCGCGGCCGTACCGCTGCCGGGCCAGATCTCGGTACCGACTCATGATCGGAGCGGTCTGCGGGTCCATGCGCAGCGGCGGCAGCGGGCCCAGCCGGGTCAGGCCGGGACCGCCGATGGCAGGCGCAGCGGCCGCGATCGCGAGTTCCGGCGCCAGCTCGGCCTCGACGGGCACCGCGGCGGTCGCGGTGCCGGTCCAGTCACTCGCCTGCTGCTCGAGCGGCTCAGCGGTGAAAGTTCCTCGCGCACTGTGATATTCGACGAGCTCGCAGGTCAGCTCGACGTTGTCGGATTCCCACGCCACCGCGAACGCACCGGCCAGCAGCGGGGCCGAAACACAACTGGCCCAGCGCATCCGGGCACCCGCGTCGGGAATGGTGTAGCGCACGGAGTCGACCGCAAGCGCTGCGGGCACCTTCAGATCGGCTGCGCGCTGCAGCTTTTCGACGGCCCGGGTGTATTCGGGCGAGCCCGGGGCGCAATCGACCACGGCCAAGCCTGCCGCGTGCCGGGCCTCGGCCTGGTGCCAGTTGCGGCCGGGTTGGGCAAAGCCGTCGAAACCCATCTCGGCGAGCGCGTCGGCGCGCCAGACATTGCCCAGGTGCGAGTCCAGCCGCGCGTACTGCAGCCAACTGTGCCGCGGTGCGGAATCAAGCATCTGCCGGGCCTGCGCGACCTGTTCGCGGGCCTCGTCGAAGGCTCCGCGGAAGATGGCGATCCAGCTGCGCTGCAACAGGATCCGATGAATGTGCAGCGGCTTCTCGATTTCGCGCCAATGCCGCTCGGCGTGGGACCAGCACTCGTCGGCCTCCTGCAGCGCACCGACGGCCAGCCTGATCAGGCCGAAATACAGCCAGCTGCGGGACACATCGTGAGCCCGGGCGTGTTCGGCGATCACCGGGTACGCCTCGTGCACCAGCCGCTGGGTCTCGGCGATGTCGCCGGCCGACCAGGCCGCCGCGGCCCGTTCCAATTGCGCGCGGGAGGTGGCCAGCCGCCAGCCCCGGGCCTCGGCTCTCGCGCCACCGCGGCGCAGCCACGGTTCGGCCTCGGCCAGCCGCCCGGATTCCACACAGAACCGCCCGTAACCTAGGGCGGCCGCGACAAACAGATGGTCGGACTCCTCGATGTCCCCGTCGAGGTGACCGTCCACGACGTCGAGGACCTCGGCCCACACCGGCTCGGATTTCGCGTACAGATCGTCGTCGCACAGCGCCGTCGCGAGCAGGATGCGGGCATAACAGATCAGCCGTGCGTGTTCGGCGTCGAGATCGGTGAATTCCCCCGTCGCGGCGACCAGAGCCGCCAGATGGCGCTCGGCGTCGTCGTGCTCACCGCGCGCGGCGGCCAGACCCGCGGAAAGGAATTCGGCGCGGCGGGTGTAGCGGCAGATCATGTGGTCGACCTCCGCATCTGTCATGGTGACCTTGGCGGCCTCCTCGGGCTTGGCGCCCGAGCGGATCTCCGTGTAGGTCGCCAGGCAGTCCCGGATCCGCCGGATGCCTTCCACCACACCGTCGTACGCGGTCCGCACCAGATAGATCTCGCCGAGTTGGGCGAACACCTCCAGCGCGTAATCGTCGCGGTCGGCCTGCTCGATCTGCGGCAGCAACGACAGCAGCAACTCCTTGGCGGCGCCCTCTTCGGCGGCCAGCGCCAAGTGACGCGCGCGCTCCAGATCGGCGATGATCGTCACATCCGCATCATAGGAACGCGGCGGGCGCGCCGGGTGGTTGCCTCGGCACCTGCGGACACGCCCGCCGCCGTCGAGATGGTCAGCTGCAGCTCACCGTGATGGTGAACGGCTTGGTGATCATCCCGGCCATCGGGTTCTTCAGATCGGCGCCCGACGCCTCACCGCTGATGGTGTAGGTGCTGCCGTCCACCTTGACCTCGGCAGAGCCGACCTTGACGCCCATGTTGTCGCTGACCGACAGGGCGCTGCCGTCGTACACCAATCCCACGGTCTGCACCTTGGGCGTGGCCTCGTCGGTCATCACGACACCGAGACCCTGCTGGCCGCCGACGGCCCCGCTGGCCACGGTGATCTTGCCGGCCTGCTTCACACAGGTCACCGAATTGAGGTCCAGGCCCGCCAGGTCGGATCCATCCACCTTGACCGCGGTAGTCCCCCCTGTGCTCACCTTGGCGTTGCCTGTGGCCGTGGACTTGTCGCTCGAGCAGCCCACCACCACCGCGCCGACAGCGGCCAGTCCCACGGCGCCTGCGATAACCCGGTTGATCGTCTTGGCGGTCATTGCCGTCTTCCCTTCGTTCTTCGCGTCGCCCCCGTGGCTCCGTCGTGTCTCAAAGTCTTGGCGGGCGGTGCCGCTACCGATCCCAAGAAATGTCGGTTGTCGCAGGTAACGTGGGGTGGGTGACAGACGAGCCTGCCTTGCCTTCTTCGCCCGAAGAGCCCGGATACACCGCCGAGGGGGTGCCGACGTTCGATTCGGTGCGGGAGAAGATCGAGACGCGCTACGGCACCGCGATCGGTGCCTCCGAACTGGCCGCCGAGACTCCCGAGGGGCGCGCGGTCGAGGAACAGTACGACGCCCGGCAGAAGGCCGCCGCGGAACGCCTGCAACAGATCCGGGAGTCCATGCGCGAACACGGCGATTCCTGACCGGTGCGCACCTTCACGTCGGCCGAGCGGCGGGCGCGGCTGGCCCGACGCCACTTCCTGAGCCGGCCGGGCTCGTCGGTGCCCGGTGTCACCGCCGATTTCGTCGGCCTGCACGCCACCGACCCGGCGACGCCCTACCTGTCACTGTGGGCCCGGCTGCCGGGTTTCACCGTCAGCGATCTCGACACGCAGCTGTATCAGCAGCGCACGGCGGTCAAACACCTCGCGATGCGCCGCACGCTGTGGGTTGTCCGCACCGAGGACCTGCCTGCCGTGCAGGCCGCTGCCAGCGACCGGGTGGCCGACAACGAGCGGCGCCGGTTGATCGCCGACGCCCAGAAAGCCGGCGTGGCCACCGACGGGTCACTCTGGCTGGACACCGCGTGTGATGCGGTGGTGGCCCACCTGCGCGAGCACGGACCTACGCCCGCCGCGCACCTGCGTGCCGCGCTGCCGGCACTGCACGGCAATTACGATCCTGCCCCGGGTAAGAGTTGGGGCGGGGAAACCCCTTTGGCACCAAGGGTTCTGACAGTTCTCGGGGTGCGCGGAGACATCGTCCGAGGACCCAACGAAGGCACCTGGACCACGTCGAGGCCACGGTGGGCGGCGATGTCGGACTGGCTCGGCGATGCGGGTGCCGCAGCGGAGTCCGAGCTCGCCAGGGCACAGCTGGTCCGGACCTGGCTGCGCACGTTCGGGCCTGCCACCGTCACCGACATCAAGTGGTGGTTCGGCAATACCTTGACTTGGACTCGGCACGCACTGCGCGATATCGAGGCGGTCGAGGTCGATCTGGATGGCACGGTCGGCTATGCGCTGCCCGACGATCTCGACGTCGAGCCGGAGCCCGAGCCGTGGGGCGCGCTGCTGCCCGGGCTCGACGTCACCACGATGGGCTGGTTCGACCGGGACTGGTATCTCGGCGGGCACCGCAGCCAGGTATTCGACAGCAACGGCAATGCCGGGCCCACCGCGTGGTGGAATGGCCGGGTGGTGGGCGGCTGGGGTCAGGGCGCCGACGGCCGGGTCGAGCTGCACCTGCTCGACGAGATCGGCCGGGACGGCACCAGGCAGTTGCAGCGCCGCGCCGACGCGTTGACCGAGTGGCTCGCCGGCGTGCGGATCAAGCCCCGTTTTCCGTCTCCGCTGTCGAAGGCGCGCTGATGCGCATCGCGAGCTGGGTACTGGTGGCGCTGACGGCAACCGCGGTATTGGGCCTGCTCTACGGCATGAGCTTTCCGGGTGAACCGTCCGACGCGTTCTATATCTCCGCGCTGGCCCTGGTCCCGTTGTTCGTGATCTGGTGCGTCGTCGCCATTGTCCTGCTCCGCAAGGCCGCCCGGCGGGACTGGGTGATGACACTGGCATGCCCGGTGCTGGTCGTCGGCGGCATCGCGCTGGCCTGCACAAGCGTTCCGCTGCAACTGCATTGGTGGGCGGCGCAGCCGTCGTTCGAGGCGGCCCTGACCGCATTCGAGAGCGATGAGACCTTCGGACACCGGCCCCATCACATCGCCGGCTACACCGTCGAGGACATCTCACGCCGGACGGACAACTTCATCGACTTCTCCCGCCGCGACGACATGAACGGCTCGGACGGGTTCGCCTACAGCGTCGACGGCAGCGCACCCCAGACCGTGCACCACGTCGAGAGCGACTATGTCATGGCCTCGGTGAAACGCCTTGGCCCGCACTGGTTCGCGTTCCAGAGCTACCACACCATGAACTGACCGTCAGGCGCTGACCTTGCGACGCTTGGGTTTGGCCGCGGGCACGTCGTCGAGCAGTTCGGTCAGGAACTGGCCCGTGTAGCTGTCCGGGTTGGCGGCCACGTCCTCGGGGGTGCCGGATGCCACGACGGTGCCGCCGCCGGCCCCGCCTTCGGGCCCCATGTCGACGATCCAGTCGGACGTCTTGATGACATCGAGGTTGTGCTCGATGACGATGACCGTATTGCCTTTGTCGACAAGGCCGTTGATCACCTTGAGCAGCTTGCGGATGTCCTCGAAATGCAGACCCGTGGTGGGCTCGTCGAGGATGTAGACCGTGCGCCCGGTGGACCGCTTCTGCAGCTCGGCCGCCAGCTTGACGCGCTGCGCCTCACCACCGGACAGCGTCGGCGCGGGCTGGCCCAGCCGTACGTAGCCCAGACCGACATCGACCAGCGTCTTGAGGTAGCGGTGAATCGAGGAGATCGGCTCGAAGAACTCGGTGGCCTCTTCGATGGACATGTCGAGCACCTCGGAGATGGTTTTGCCCTTGTAGTGCACCTCGAGCGTCTCCCGGTTGTACCGGGCGCCGTGGCACACCTCGCACGGCACGTACACGTCGGGCAGGAAATTCATCTCGATCTTGATGGTCCCGTCACCCGAACAGGCCTCGCAGCGGCCGCCCTTGACGTTGAACGAGAACCGGCCCGGTTGGTAACCACGGACTTTGGCCTCGGTGGTGGCCGCGAAGAGTGACCGGATCTTGTCGAACACCCCGGTGTAGGTCGCCGGGTTGGACCGCGGCGTGCGGCCGATGGGCGACTGGTCGACCCGCACCAGCTTGTCGAGCTGATCGAGCCCGTTGACCCGGGTGTGCCTGCCCGGCACCTGCCGGGCGCCGTTGAGCTTGTTGGCCAGCACCGAGGCCAGGATGTCGTTGACCAGAGTCGACTTGCCCGACCCGGACACGCCCGTCACCGAGGTCAGCACGCCCAGCGGGAACGCCACGTCGATCTCTTTGAGGTTGTTCTCCCTGGCCCCGACCACGGTGATCTGACGGCGCTTGTCGGTGGGCCGCCGCAGCGCGGGCACCTCGATGCTCTCCCTGCCGGAAAGGTAAGCACCCGTGAGTGATTCGGGGTTACGCAGCAACTCCTTGTAGGTGCCGCTGTGCACGATGCGGCCACCGTGCTCACCGGCAGCCGGCCCGATGTCGACGACCCAGTCGGCATGCGCGATGGTGTCGAGGTCGTGCTCGACGACGATGAGCGTGTTGCCGAGATCGCGCAGGCGGACCAAGGTGTCGATGAGCCTGCGGTTGTCACGCTGATGCAGCCCGATGGAGGGCTCGTCGAGGACATAAAGCACGCCGACCAGACCGGAGCCGATCTGGGTGGCCAGCCGGATGCGTTGTGCCTCACCGCCGGAGAGCGTCGCCGCCGCCCGTGACAGCGACAGGTAGTCAAGACCGACATCGAGCAGGAAGCCCAGCCGGGACTGGATCTCCTTGAGTACCTGCCCGGCGATGGCCTGCTCGCGGTGGCCGAGGGTCAGCGCGTTCAGGAAGTCGGCGCAGTCAGCGATGGAGAGTTCGGCGACCTGTGCGATGGACTTGGCACCGTAGTCCCCCGCCGCCAGGGTGACGGCGAGGATCTCCGGCTTGAGCCGGGTGCCGTTGCACTCGGGGCACGGGATGTCGCGCATGAAACCCTCGTAGCGTTCCTTCATCTGCTCCGAGTCGGTCTGCTCCATGCGCCTCTGCAGGAAGGCCATGACGCCTTCGAAGTCGGCGTAGTAGGACCGCGTGCGCCCATACCGGTTCTTGTACCGGACGTGCACCTGGTGATCCGAGCCTTCCAGAATCGCCTTGCGCGCCTTGGCCGGAAGCTTCTTCCACGGCGTGTCGATGTCGAAGCCGAGCTGGTCCCCCAGGCCTGAGAGCATGCGGGTGAAGTACTCGGCAGACTGGCCCACCGCCCACGGCGCGACGGCACCGTCGGCGAGGGTCAACTCGGGATCGGGCACCACGAGGTCGGGATCGACCTCTTTGCGGATGCCCAGGCCCGTGCACTCCGGGCAGGCACCGTACGGCGAGTTGAACGAGAACGACCGGGGTTCCAGATCGTCGACGGCCAGCGGGTGCCCGTTGGGACACGCCAGCTTCTCCGAGAACCGCTGCTCGCGGTGCGGATGGTCGTCCTCACGGTCGACGAACTCCAGCACCACGATGCCGTCGGCGAGGTTCAGCGCCGTCTCCACCGAGTCGGTGAGTCGCTGCTTGGCGCTGGCCTTGACCGTCAACCGGTCGACCACCACCTCGATGTCGTGCTTCTCCTGCTTCTTGAGCTTCGGCGGATCGGTCAGCGGATGCACCACACCGTCGACCCGCACGCGGCTGTAGCCCTGCGTGTTGAGCTTGTCGAACAGGTCGACGAACTCGCCCTTGCGGGTGCGCACCACCGGGGCGAGCACCTGGAACCGCAGCCCCTCGTCCATCGCCAGCACCTGGTCGACGATCTGCTGGGGGGTCTGCCGGGCGATGCGCTCGCCACAGACCGGGCAGTGCGGCGTGCCCGCGCGGGCGTACAGCAGACGCAGATAGTCGTAGACCTCGGTGATGGTGCCGACGGTCGACCGCGGGTTGCGGTTGGTGGACTTCTGGTCGATGGACACCGCGGGCGAGAGGCCCTCGATGAAGTCGACATCGGGCTTGTCCATCTGGCCGAGGAACTGCCGCGCGTACGCCGAAAGCGATTCGACGTAGCGACGCTGCCCCTCAGCAAAGATGGTGTCGAACGCCAGCGAGGACTTGCCCGACCCGGACAGTCCCGTGAACACGATCAGCGCATCGCGCGGCAGGTCGAGGTCCACTCCTCGCAGGTTGTGCTCGCGGGCACCCTTCACGATCAGGCGGTCAGCCACGCGCTTCCTTTCAGACGACATACTTCACGCCCATGCTATGTGCGACCACCGACAAGCCCGATACCGTGATGGGGTGACTCCTCCCAGCATCACCGTCAGCGACACCTACACCGGCCACGTCGAGCCGCACACGGCCGCCCGGCGCACCGCGGGCGGGGCGACGATCGTGAAAGCGTCGGTGGGCCCGATGGACAACAACGCCTACCTGGTGACCAGCACGAAGACCGGAGACACCCTGCTCATCGACGCCGCAAACGACGCCGAAGCGCTGCTGGACCTCATCAAGGCCAACGCCCCGAAGCTGGACCTGATCGTCACCAGCCACCAGCATTTCGACCACGTCCAGGCCCTGGCCGCAGTGGCGAAGGCCACCGGCGCCCCGACCGCCGCACATCAACTCGACGCCGATGCCCTGCCGGTGAAGCCCGACCGCATCCTGGCCGACGGGGACACCATCACGATCGGGGACCTCACCCTTGACGTGATCCACCTACGGGGACACACGCCGGGTTCGGTCGCGCTGGCCCTGAAATCGTCGGACGGCGTGACGCATCTGTTCACCGGCGACTGCCTGTTTCCCGGCGGGGTCGGCAAGACGTGGCAACCCGGCGATTTCGAAACCCTGCTGGGCGATGTGACCAGCAAGGTCTTCGACGTGTACGACGACAACACGGTCGTCTATCCCGGACACGGCGACGACACCACGCTGGGCGCCGAGCGGCCCAGCCTGTCCGAGTGGCGCGAACGCGGCTGGTAGGCCGCTAGCTGGTGTGGACGATGAGCACGTCGGTCTTGGACCGGCGTGCCACGTTCGCGGGCACCGAGCCGAGCAGCCGGCCGGCGATGGTGCTCAGGCCGACGTTGCCGACCACCAGCAGGTCTGCCTTGACGTCCTCGGCGAGTTCTACCAGGGCGTCCACCGGGGCGCCGACGACCGGGCGCTCCTCGATCTCGGTGGCACCGGCGGCCTTGGCACGCTCCGACGCCTCGCGCAGGATGGCGTAGATGGGGGCGTTACCCGCCATCTGGTAACCCTCGTCCTTGAGCACGTCGGCGGCGCGCTGGTCCTCGCTCTGGGGGAAGTACGCGGTCGCCACGATCAGCTTCGCGTTCGACCCGGCGGCGATCTGACCGGCGCGGTCCACAGCACGCAGCGACGAATCAGATCCGTCCGTACCAACCACCACGGTGCGATAGGCGCTCATCCATACCCTCCCAGTGTCAGTTGCAACGCCATCCGCGACAGTAACCCGGTGCCGGCTGAAGACGGGCACGATTCACGACACCCGTACGCACAACCGGCAAAACAACCGGCGTTCTCCGCCCGGTGGCGTCTACCGGGTCTGATGTTAACCGCAGCGGCCGCCGAATCGACACCAACCGTGATCCACGCTACGCGCGCCGTCCCGACGTAGCCAAGGCCCGGCCGGGGGTCAATTCATGACCCAGCTCACGTTCTGCGATCAAAGCCCTTACCCACCAACAGCTTTGACGATACTCAGCGCGCCCGGTCGCGACCGAAGTACAACTCCTGGGTGGCAGTGCACACAAGTTGGCCCGCGCGGTTGTACATCGTCGCGCTGCTAAGCCCGCGCCCGTGAATTCCGCTGGGCGACACCTGATCGGAGAGCACCCAATCCGACAGGTCGGCAGGCCGCTGGAACCAGACCGCGTGATCGATGAGCGCCGAGAAGGATGCGAGCTGGGAGGTCCGCCGCATCGTCAGCGCTGCCTCCAGCATGGTGGTGCCCGAGACGTAGGTGAGCAGGCAGCTGTTGAGGATCGGATCATCGGGCACCGATTCGGCTGGGCGCCACCACATTCGGGTTTGGCCCACAGGCGCGGGCAGCTCCAGTGCCAACCTGGGCGGGGCGTCGACGTAGCGCCGCTCGATGGCTTGCGGCAGCACCCAGAATCCGCCGAACTCGTCGGCGTACGCAGTCAGCTGATCCTCAACCGCGGGTAGCGTTTCCGGGTCGGGAACCTCGGGCAGCGCCCGCTGATACTCGGCGCTGTCGACAGGTGCACTGAACGAGGCCAGTGCCTCCAGCAGGATTTCCCCGTCCTGGTGCGCGGTGATCTGCCGCGTCGACAACGTGCCCCCGTCACGCAGCCGCGCAACCCTCATCTGCACCGGGTACCGGGCATCGCCGGCCCGCAGCAGATAGACGTGCACACTGTGTGGCAACCGGCCCGCCGCGGTGCGACTGGCCGCCATCAGCGCCTGCGCGGCGATGTGACCACCGATGATGTGATGGTCGGCATTGTCGATCTGGTCGGCGATGAACGTGTCGTCACCGGATGCGGTGAGGTCCAGAGTCGTGAGGATGTCGGCGAGCTGCGGCAGGGGCATCAGGCCGGGCTCGCCGCCAGCTTCAGCGCCTCAGCCAGGTAGGGCGCACTCGCACTGTCGGCGTGCGTCGACGCCTGCACCGGTGTCCCGGTCGCGACCACACGTCCACCATCTCCTCCGGCACCCGGGCCGAGGTCGATGACGTAGTCGGCCTGTGCGACCACCCGCATGTCGAGTTCGACCACCACCACCGTGTTGCCCGCGTCCACCAGCTTCTGCAGGTGCACCATCAGCCGGTCGGTGTCGGCGGGATGCAAACCCGCGGATGGTTCGTCGAGCAGGTAGAGCGCGTCGCCGCGGTGTGCCCGTTGCAGTTCGGTGGCGAGCTTGACGCGTTGGGCTTCGCCGCCGGAGAGCTCGGTCGCGGGCTGGCCCAGCCGCAGATACCCCAGCCCGACATCACAGAGCACCGTCAGGGAGCGCAGGATCTCGGCTTCCCCTTCGAAGAAATCGCGGGCCTGCTCGACACCCATCTCCAGGATCTCGGCGATGTTGCGATCACGCCAGGTGATCTCCAAAGTGCTTGCCTTGTAGCGAGTTCCGTCGCAGTCAGAGCAGGGGGTGTAGACGCTGGGCAAGAACAGCAACTCGACCATCACCCACCCTTCACCCTCACACGTCGGGCAGCGTCCCGACGCGACGTTGAACGAGAACCGCCCGGCCTTGTAGCCGCGGCGCCGCGATTCCGGTGTCTCGGCGAAACGACGACGGATGTGGTCGAACATGCCGGTGTAAGTGGCGACGTTGGACCGGGGTGTGCGGCCGATGGGTTTCTGATCGATGCTCACCACACGTCGCAAGCCACCGATGTCGCCGACGATCTTGCCGTCGACCGGTGCGGAATCGCCTGCCAGCAGCAGATCGTCGTCATCGGACGTATCGTCGGTCGCACCCGTCACGGGGGCGCCCAGGTACTCGGCGACCAGCGTCGGCAGCGCCTGACTCACCAGGCTGGATTTCCCGGCGCCCGAGATTCCGGTGACGGCGGTCAGACATTTCAGCGGGAACGACACTGCCACGTCGTGAAGGTTGTTGCGGCTCACGTGTTCCAGCCGCAGCCAGCCACTGGGCTCCCGCGGGGTGCGCGAAACTGGCTTCGTCAAACCGAAAAGGTAACGCCGCGTGGAGGATTCGTCTACTTTCCGCAGACCTTCCGGTGGGCCGCTGTAGAGGATCTGGCCGCCGCGCTCGCCGGCTCCGGGTCCGATGTCCACCAACCAGTCTGCGGCGCCGATGATGTCGAGCGAGTGCTCGACGAGGAAGACGCTGTTACCGCGTCGCTTGAGCCCCTGCAGAATCCCCAGCAACGCGTCCCGGTCGCGTGGGTGCAGACCTGCCGATGGCTCGTCGAGCACGTACACCACGCCGAACAGCTGTGACGACAGTTGGGTGGCCAGGCGCAGCCGCTGCAGTTCACCCGACGACAACGTCGGGGTGCTGCGGTCCAACGACAGGTAGCCCAGGCCCAGATCCATGATCGGGTGCAGCCGCTCGAGCAGTTCGGCCGCCAAACGTCCGGCGGCGGCCCGTTTTTCGACGGCGATGTCGGAATCCGCGTGGTGCGCCGGGGTGCCGGCGGCCACGGGTTCCAGCAACTCGGCAAGCCGGATCAGCGACAGCCCAGAGAGTTCGGCGATGTCGAAACCCTCGAAGGTGACCGACAAGGCCTCGGGCTTGAGCAACTTGCCGTCGCACGTCGAACAGACCGCGCCGCGGACGAACTGGGAGACGCGCTTCTTCATCTGCGCGCTCTTGGTGTTGGCGAAGGTGTCCAGGACGTAGCGCCGGGCGCCGGTGAACGTGCCCTGGTAGCTGGGCTCCATCTCCATGGCCACGGCCCGACGCGTCTGCGCCGGGGTGAACCCCGCATACACCGGCACGGTTGGCCGCTCGTCGGTATAGAGGATCCAGTCCCGATCCTTCTTCGGCAGGTCCTTCCACGGCGTGTCGACGTCGTAGCCCAGCGACACCAGGATGTCGCGCAGGTTCTGCCCGTGCCATGCCGCCGGCCACGCCGCGATGGCCCGGTCGCGGATGGTCAGCGACGGATCGGGCACCATGAGTTCCTCGGGCACCTCGTACACCCGGCCGATGCCGTGACAGGTCGGGCACGCGCCCGGCACGGTGTTCGGGGAGAAATCCTCCGCGAACAGCATGGGCTGGTCCGCCGGATAGTGCCCGGCACGCGAGTAGAGCATGCGGACCAGGCTCGACAGTGTCGTCACGCTGCCCACCGATGACCGGGCGCTGCCCGCGCCACGCTGCTGCTGCAGGGCCACCGCGGGGGGCATCCCCTCGATGGAGTCGACGTCGGGAACACCCACCTGGTCGATCAGTCGACGTGCGTACGGAGCCACCGATTCCAGATAGCGGCGCTGCGACTCGGCGAACAACGTGCCGAATGCCAGTGATGACTTGCCAGATCCCGACACACCGGTGAAGACCACCAGTGCGTCCCTCGGAACATCGACGTCTATGTTCTTGAGGTTGTGCTCGCGGGCGCCGCGCACCTGGACATCGGCCGGTATGTCCGCCGACCGCTCATCCCACGGCCGCTCCAACGATCTCGTCACACCACGCGACCCTAGCCGCGACTCGAAAGGGTGGGAGAACCCGTACCGAGACCTACCCCGGTTGGGCGTCACGGCCACGATCGGGGCGGCCGGGCGGCACCTCGACGAGCGTCGAGATACCGCCCGACTTCCCCTGACCCATGCGAGCGAGTGACGGGATTCGAACCCGCGTTAACGGCTTTGCAGGCCGGTGCCTAGCCACTCAGCCACACCCGCAGTGCCCATCACAGTGCCAGCCGCAGCCTCGCCCGCCTACCGTTTCGATCTTGATGATCGCTAACCCTCGTCCGCCCCGACCGGCCTGCCCACCGCCGGACCGCCTTGGGGCCAACCGGCGGGCGAGTCCTCCCAAGGTTCCTGGCGGCCGTACGGCGTCAGATCCAGGAACGGATAGCCCACGGCGGAATGATCCAGACCGCGGGCATACGCCGAGTACGTGTGGAACACGTCGTCGCCGCGACGCAGGAAGACGCTGGCACCGGGCCAGTCGCCGCGCAGGTCGGCATCCGTCCATCCGTCGGCGTGCAACTCGTCGAGCGACTTGTAGTTGTATTCGACCGGCGCTCGCGAAGGATCGAGCGTCACGTGGTAGTCGTAGGTGAAATCGTTGTCGCGAGACGAGTACCACGGGAACGTCCAGCCGTGCTGATCGCGGTAGGCGGCGATGCTCGCATATGGCGCCCGCGATACGCATGCGAAGGTGACATCCTTGCCGTGCAACAGCTTTCGGTCCTCATCGGTGAACGTCAGATCCGCCGCGGCGGTGCAACTCGGGCAGCCGGCGTCGACCGCGTCGATCCACATGAAGTGGTGAATGTAGAGCTGGCTGCGCCCCTCGAACATGTCCAGCAGGCTGACCTCCCCGTCGGGACCCTCGAACACGTAGTTCTTGGTGACCGGCACCATCGGCAGCCGACGGCGTTCGGCGTTGACGGCATCGCGCAGGTGGGTCACTTCGCGTTCGCGGGCCAGCAGCTTGGTACGCGCCTGGAGCCACTCCTCCCGAGTGGCGACATCGGGATAGGCAACGGGTTGTGCAGACATGAGTTCGCTCCTCGTCAGTTGGCGGCCTATGCCAAAACAGACCTCAGACGCGGCCAAAAGTCATCGTGCGCACGCTAACTTCTTCGATATGGATCTCTGGCTGGCCGACCCGGCGTTCTTCGGCGGTGCGGGGCAAGGTTCCCGTCAGATCGCCGAGCTGTTCGTCGCGTTCGGGCTGACGGCGTTGATCGGGCTGGAACGCGAAGTCCAGGGCAAAGCCGCCGGGCTGCGTACCCAGACCATTGTCGGTACCGCGGCCGCGCTGATCCTGTTGGTCAGCAAGTACGGCTTCGGCGACGTGTTGGCCACGGGTTTGGTGGTCGTCGACCCGTCCCGGGTCGCCGCCCAGATCGTCTCCGGCATAGGGTTTCTCGGTGCCGGCATCATCATCGTCCGACGCGGGTCGGTACACGGCCTGACCACCGCCGCGGCGGTCTGGGAGTCCGCGGCGATCGGAATGGCCGCGGGCGCCGGGCTTTTCCTGCTCGCCTGCACGGTGACGGCGATGCACTTCCTGATCGTGCTGGGTTTCATGCCCGTGGTCAGACGACTCACCGCACGCCTGGGCGGATCGGTCCGCATGCATGTCACCTATGCCGACGGTCGCGGTGTCATGCACCAACTGCTGCAGGCCTGCGAGCGCAGGCAATGGCAGCTGACGGATCTGGTCGCCGACGCCCCGCAGGGTTCGCCCGGCGGGGCCGGTCAGTGCGGGGTGATGCTGACGCTGTCAGGCAGCGGGATCCTCGCGGCATCGACCGTGCTGGCCGGCATCGACGGGGTCACCGCAGTCCACCAACTCGACACCGACGCGGAGTAGGCGTCGTCAGCGGCGCGCGGCGCGGGCCGACGCCACCGCACCCAGTGCGGCCAGCACCGCGAGAGTGACGAAGAGGCACCTCGCGGCGAACACGTCGCTGCCGTCCGCCAGGTTGACCACCACGCCGGTGAGCCCCGCACCGAACGCCCCGCAGATCAGCTGCACGGTGTTGATGGCCGCCGCCGCGGCCGGCCCTTCCGCCGGGTCGTCCACACTGCTCATCGCCCAAGCCGACAAATGTGGCCAGGCACTGCCGATGCCGATGCCGGCGAGCAGCAGGGCGACAGCCCACCCCGCCACCAAACCGGGCGCCATCCCGGCGCGCACCAGCACTGCCGCCGACGCCAGGCCCACCGCCACCACCAGCGGCGCCAGCGCCACCGTCCGCACCAAGCCCCGCTCGTTGCGGACGGACGCGCTGACAAGCTCGCCGACGGTCCAGCCGACCGAGAGCACCGCGCCGAAAAAGCCCGCCACGACCGGCGTGAGGTGGGCCAGCCGTTGGGCGAACAACGGCACATAGGTGTCGACCATGGTTGCGGCCATCAGTACGCCCAGGGTCAGGTAGATCCATTTCAGCGGGCCTGCCCCGAAAGCGCTGGGCGGCAACACAGTCGACGCGGCCCGCCGGTCGACCACCAGGAAGCAGCCGACCAGTGCGAGACCGACCACCAGCATCGCCACGGTGGCCCGCGGGTCGTGCGGAACACCGGCCACGCTGACCGCCATCGCCGCCGAGCCCAACAGCACCAGCGACCACACCGGGATACCCGGCACCGGCGGGCGCGATTCGGCCCGGTCCCGACCGGGCAGTGCGAACGGCACCAGCACCGCCATCGCCGCGGTCAGCGCTGCGAGCACCCCGAACGCCCACCGCCACAGGCCCCACTGCGCGAACAACCCGCCGGCAGCCGGGCCGATCACCGTGCCCACCCCCCACATCGCCGAAACCAGCGCGGAAGCCTTGGTCCACAAGCTCTTCGGCAGCGCGGTGTTGATGACGGCGTAGCCCAGTCCGGCCAGCAACCCGCCTGCGAAACCCTGCACCGTGCGGCTCGCGAGCAGCAGCGGCATGCTGGGCGCCAGGGCACAACCCAGGCTCCCTGCGCAGAACACCGCAAGGCCGAGCAGATACGCGCGCCGCGGGCCCATCCGCATCAGCACCGAGTGCACCGTCGTCGCCGCGACCACCGACGCCACCAGATACACCGTGGTGACCCACGCGTACAAGCGGTGACCACCGATGTCGGTGACCGCGCTGGGCAACAGGCTGATGGTGATGAACTCGTTGGTGGCGTACAGCAGCACGCCACCGGCCAACACGGTCGACGCGCCAAGGTGTCTGGCCCCCAGGAGCTGCCGCCAGGTGCCCTCGGCTTCGGCCGTCACGGTCTCGGTCACGGCAGTGACGTTAGGAGCTCAACAGCCGTTGAGGTCAAGGTCGGCTCATTTCCGTCCCGCGGTGGCCCAGCTGACGTGCCCGGCGATCAGGTCGTACACCTGCCGAGTGCTGTCGCCGGCGTTGCTCATGATGTTGTAACCATGGTCGACACCGCGTACTTCGTGATACTCGGCCAAAGCCCCGACGGCATCCAGCTTCTGCGCGTAACGCCAGGCCTCGGCCCGCAGCCGGTCGTACTCGGCGGTGATCACGAGTGCGGGCGCGATGCCGTCGATACCGTCGGCGTTGTCCCGGTAGGCCGGTGAAGCCAGCCGATCGACACGTCGCGCAGGATCGGGGATGTACGCGGTGTCGAACACCTCACCCATCCACGGCCGCATCACGGCCTTGCCGCCCAGCGGCGAGCTCTTGTCCCGAGTCGCGGTCACCAGATCCAGCGGCGGATAGTGCAGCACCTGCAGGGCGATGCCGGGGCCGCCGCGCTCCAGGGCCAGCCGTGCCGCTGCAGCGGACAGGCTGCCTCCCGCGCTCTGCCCACCGACGCACAGTCGGGTGCCGTCCCACTCGCGCTCGGCGTCGGACGCCCACACCAGGACGTCGTAGATCTGCTCGACGGGCGCCGGAAACCGGTGCTGCGGGGCCAGCACGTAATCGGTGTTGACGACAACGACATTCGCGTGCGCGGCGAGGTAACGGCACCACGGATCGTCCTGGTCACGGTGCCCCACGACGAAGCCGCCACCGTGCACATTGACGTACACCGCGGGGGTGGCACTGCCGGCCTTCGGCCAGTAGATGGTTGCCGCGGTATCGCCGTACCGGGTCGGAATCGCCACCGACGTTGTGTCGCCCGGGATTTCGGGGAAGCGGACACCGGGTTTGGGCTCCGGGTTGACGGTGGACGAGAACAGACGCGCGAGAGCATCGGCCACCAGGGGCGTGGACAAGATGGACACGGGGGCTATTTAAGACCCGCCGCGTCCATACCCCGCAACTCCTTTTTCAGGTCCGCGACCTCGTCGCGGATGCGGGCGGCCAGCTCGAACTGCAGGTCGCGCGCCGCAGTCATCATCTGCTCGGTCAGATCCTTGATGAGATCCGCCAATTCGGCCCGCGGCATGTTCGACGTGTCGCGGCCCTCGATGATGCCCGCGCTGACCGCGCGGCCTGGCGCGCCTTGCGCCCGGCGACCGCGGGACGCGTTGCGCCCGGACCCACCGACCTCGACCGCCTCGGTATCGTCGGCCTCGCGGTAGACCTGGTCGAGGATGTCGGCGATCTTCTTGCGCAACGGCTTTGGATCGATGCCGTTGGCCTCGTTGTAGGCGATCTGCTTGGCTCGGCGTCGCTCGGTCTCGTCGATGGCCTCACGCATCGAATCCGTGATCTTGTCGGCGTACATGTGCACCTCGCCGGACACGTTGCGGGCCGCGCGACCGATGGTCTGGATCAGGCTGCGGGTCGAGCGCAGGAACCCCTCCTTGTCGGCGTCGAGAATCGCCACCAGCGACACCTCCGGCAGGTCGAGACCCTCGCGGAGCAGGTTGATGCCGACCAGCACGTCGTACTCGCCCAACCGCAATTGCCGCAGCAGCTCGACCCGGCGCAGGGTGTCGACCTCGGAATGCAGGTAGCGCACCCGGATGCCGAGTTCCAACAGATAGTCGGTGAGGTCCTCGGCCATCTTCTTGGTCAGGGTGGTCACCAGGACACGCTCGTCGCGTTCGGTGCGGATGCGGATCTCGCCGATCAGATCGTCGATCTGCCCCTTGGTGGGCTTGACGATCACCTTGGGGTCCACCAACCCGGTCGGGCGGATGACCTGTTCGACGAACTCGCCGCCGGCCTGGCCGATCTCGTACGGGCCGGGGGTGGCCGACAGGTACACCGTCTGACCGATGCGGCTGGCGAACTCCTCCCAGGTCAACGGCCGGTTGTCGACCGCGGACGGGAGCCGGAAGCCGAAGTCCACCAGGTTGCGCTTGCGGGACATGTCGCCCTCGTACATGCCGCCGATCTGCGGAACGGTCACGTGAGACTCGTCGATGACCAGTAGGAAATCCTCGGGGAAGTAGTCGAGCAGGCAGGCCGGTGCCGAACCAGCCGGGCGTCCGTCGATGTGGCGTGAGTAGTTCTCGATACCCGAGCAGAAGCCGACCTGCTTCATCATCTCGACGTCGTAGTTGGTGCGCATCCGCAGCCGCTGGGCCTCAAGCAGTTTGCCCTGCCGCTCCAACTCGGAGAGCCGCTCTTCCAGCTCCTCCTCGATGGTCGCGATGGCACGTGCCATGCGCTCGGGCCCGGCCACGTAATGGGTGGCCGGGAAGATCCGCAGCGAATCGACCTGGCGGACGATGTCACCGGTCAGCGGATGCAGGTAGTACAGCGCCTCGATCTCGTCGCCGAAGAACTCGATGCGGACCGCCAGCTCTTCGTAGGACGGGATGATCTCGACGGTGTCGCCACGCACCCGGAACGTTCCGCGGGTGAACGCCATGTCGTTGCGGTTGTACTGGACGTCCACCAGCAGTCGCAGCAGACCGTCGCGGGGCACCTCGTCGCCCACGTTCAGCTCCACCGAGCGGTCCAGGTAGGACTGCGGCGTACCGAGGCCGTAGATGCACGACACCGAGGCGACCACCACGACGTCGCGCCGCGACAGCAGGCTGGAGGTCGCCGAGTGCCGCAGCCGCTCGACATCGTCGTTGATCGAGCTGTCCTTCTCGATGTACGTGTCGGTCTGCGCGATGTACGCCTCGGGTTGGTAGTAGTCGTAATACGACACGAAGTACTCGACCGCGTTGTGCGGCAGCATCTCCCGAAGCTCGTTGGCGAGCTGCGCGGCAAGTGTCTTGTTCGGCGCCATCACCAGGGTGGGCCGCTGCAACCGCTCGATGAGCCACGCCGTGGTGGCCGACTTACCCGTACCGGTGGCGCCGAGCAGCACCACGTCGCGTTCTCCTGCCTCGATGCGGCGTTGCAGCTCATCGATGGCGGCCGGCTGGTCACCGGCCGGCTCGTACTCGCTGACCACCTCGAACCGGCCGCCGACGCGGACCACTTCGTCGACAGCGCGATACTCCGAGTACGCAAGCACGGGATGTTCGGTCGCGAAGGCCATGTTCACCAGGGTAGAACTGACCTCCGACAACTTCCTGGGGTGTTCACTGCCCGCGTAGGCTGACCCCATTCACCCGCCCAAGCACGAGACATTCGACCTGGTCGCCCGCACGAACACCGACCCGAAAGGGATCGTGCGGGCAGTCGACGTGTACACCGTCGAACCCTGGGGCCTGTACCTCGCGCGTCCAACGCCGGGCCGCGCGCAGTTCCACTACCTGCAGTCCTGGCTGCTGCCGTCGCTGGGGCTGCGGGCCACGATCTTCCACTTCAACCCGGGCCATGAGCGCGACCAGGATTTCTACCTGGACGTCGGCCGGTTCACCGCGGGCGACACCAGGTGGTATTCGGAAGACCACTACCTCGACCTCGTCGTGCGCACGGGGATCGGCGTCGAGCTCGACGACGTGGACGAACTGATGACGGCGGTGCGCCACGGCCTGCTCAGCCCGGAGACCGCCGAGCGGGCCATCGAGCGCGCCGCGGGCGCCATCGACGGCCTCGCCCGCAACGGCTACGACCTCGACCGGTGGCTTGCCGGCAACGGCATGGCCCTCACGTGGCCGACCTTGTAAGGTCGGCAATCATGAGCCCAACTAAGTACGCCGGGGTGACGGCTGCCGTACTGGCAGGACTGCTCTTCGGCGCGCAGTTGATACCCGCCGTCGCGGGAGCGGATCCCGACGCCCCACCCCAGCCAAGCGCGGCGCCGCAGCCGGACCAGCAACTTCACAACGCCACTTACCGGGCCAGGATCGACGGAGTGTCGCGCAACGCGATGGTCTCCTACAAGCTCGACGACAACAACATCAACAGCGCCAACCCGACGATGCTGCCGGGCCGGGTCTTCGAGGCCACCGGCGTGGTGTCCAATCCGCAGCTCGCCGGCATGACGGTGTCGATCGACTGGCCGTACTCGGCGAACCTGCACTGCGAGATCCTGGTGGACGACCAGATCGTCGCCCAGGCCGACACCTGGGTCGCACCGCGGCTGACACGGCCGCACGACGACCCGACCTACGGCAGCCTGGCGTGTGGCGCCCCGCTGTCCCCCGGCACCGGGCCCGTCGACGCCGCGGTACCGCCGCCCGCCGCCGTCGCGCCGCCGCCCGCCGGTTAGGGCTGCCAGCCGGTGGTGTCGGCCCAGAGCCAGGCCCGCTGGTAGGCATCCATGAACCACGGTTCTTTCGCCTCGGTATAGTCCGGCGCGCCCATCGCGGCCCGCTTGACCTCGAGATACTCCGGCTGCACCGCCGGATTGGCCGCCAGCCAATCCCGGAACAGCAACGCGAACCGCTGGTTGTGCCAACCGTCCACCCGCACATGCACGTTGGTGGGCCGGCCCGGGTCCGCCGAGGCGTGAAAACGCTTGTGCCACACGGTCGGATCTTCCGAATGCGGCCGGGAATGCCGATTGTCGTACGTGATCGAAGCGATCCGCGGATAGCCTGCGGCCAGCAGCGGCTCCTCGAGTTCGTCGGCGATCTCGAGGGACCTCACCGTGATCTGGATGTCGATGACATCCTTGGCGTCCATCCCGGGCACCGCCGTCGAGCCGATGTGATCGATGCGGACCGCGCGGTGCCCGCAGGCCGTGCTGAGCCGGGCGATGATGCGACGCGCCTGATCGGGCCATGTCGGGTCGTACGGCACCACCTTGGGCACAACGTGCGCGGGCCTGCGCTCCTGCAGATTGTGCGCGAACGGCAGGATGCGCTCGTGCCAGAGGCCGCGGGCCTGCTCGACGAGCGCACCGGCGGACCCGGAGTTGTCCAGCCACACGTCGGCCACCGCACGGCGCTGCTCTTCGGTCGCCTGCGCCGCGACGCGGGCCCGCGCGTCCTGCTCGCTGAAGCCGCGGTATTCGATGAGCCGCTGGACCCGCGTCTCGACGTCGGCGTTGACGATCACCACCAGCGGGAACATCGGCGCCATCTGGGACTCCACCAGCAGTGGGATGTCCTCGACGATCACGGCATCGTCGGCCGCCGCTGCGATCAGCTCCGACCGCCGGTGCGCCACCAGCGGGTGCACGATGCCGTTCAACGTCGCGCGCTTCTCGTGGTCACTGAAGGCGACCGCCGCCAGGGCCGGCCGGTTCAGCGCGCCGTCCGGCAACAGGATGCCGTCCCCGAACGCCTCGACCAGCTTGGCCAGCCCCTCGGTGCCGGGCTCGACCACCTCCCGCGCGATGACGTCGCCGTCGACGACGATGCCGCCGAGGTCTGCGAATGTGGCGGACACCGTTGACTTTCCGGCGCCGATCCCGCCGGTCAACCCGATACGAAGCACTGGGACACCATATCCCGTCGCCGAATGTGAAGTAGGTGGCGACTTTTCGCGGAAAAGCCGCGATCTTCTTCACGTTCGCCGGCACCGACAACAAATGCCCCGGCCGTGGGCCGGGGCATTTGTTGTTGCGTTACTTAGGCGTTGCCCGCGAGCTTCTCGCGCAGCGCAGCGAGCTGAGCATCGCTGGCCAGCGTTCCGCCGGTCGATTCCTCCGAACGCGACGAACCGTTGGACACCGGGGCACTGGCGGCCTCGGCCTCTGCAGCGGCGAACTTCTCCATCTGAGTGGTGTGCATCTTGTGGCGGCGCTCGGCCTCGGCGTACCGGGCCTCCCACTCGTCACGCTGCTTCTCGAAGCCTTCGAGCCATTCGTTGCTCTCGGCGTCGAAGCCCTCGGGGAAGATGTAGTTGCCCTGCTCGTCGTAGCTGTCGGCCATGCCGTACTTCGACGGGTCGAACTCCTCGGTGTAGTCCTCGTTGGCCTGCTTGAGGCTCAGCGAGATGCGGCGACGCTCCAAGTCGATGTCGATGACCTTGACCATCGCGTCGTCGCCGACCTGGACCACCTGGTCCGGGACCTCGACGTGACGCTCGGACAGCTCCGAGATGTGCACCAGACCCTCGATGCCCTCCTCGACGCGGACGAACGCACCGAACGGCACCAGCTTGGTGACCTTGCCCGGCACGATCTGACCGATCGCGTGGGTACGGGCGAAGTGGCGCCACGGGTCTTCCTGAGTCGCCTTGAGCGACAGCGAAACCCGCTCGCGATCCATGTCGACGTCGAGCACCTCGACGGTGACCTCGTCGCCCACCTGAACCACCTCGGACGGGTGATCGATGTGCTTCCAGGACAGCTCCGAGACGTGCACCAGGCCGTCCACACCGCCGAGATCGACGAACGCGCCGAAGTTGACGATCGAGGACACGACACCCTTGCGGATGGCGCCCTTGGTGAGCTGGTTGAGGAACTCGCTGCGCACCTCGGACTGGGTCTGCTCCAGCCAGGCGCGGCGGCTCAGCACCACGTTGTTGCGGTTCTTGTCCAGCTCGATGATCTTGGCCTCGATCTCCTTGCCGATGTACGGCTGCAGATCGCGGACGCGACGCATCTCGACGAGGGAGGCAGGCAGGAAGCCACGCAGGCCGATGTCGAGGATCAGGCCGCCCTTGACGACCTCGATGACGGTGCCCTTGACGGCCTCGTCCTTCTCCTTGAGCTCCTCGATGGTGCCCCAGGCGCGCTCGTACTGAGCCCGCTTCTTGGACAGGATCAGGCGGCCTTCCTTGTCCTCCTTGGTGAGAACGAGGGCCTCGACCTCATCGCCCACGGAAACGACCTCGTTGGGGTCGACATCGTGCTTGATGGAGAGTTCGCGGGAAGGGATGACACCTTCGGTCTTGTAGCCGATGTCGAGCAGGACCTCGTCACGGTCAACCTTGACGATGGTTCCCTCGACGATGTCGCCATCGTTGAAGTATTTGATGGTTTTGTCGATGGCGGCGAGAAAGTCCTCAGCCGAGCCGATGTCGTTGACGGCTACTTGGGGCGAGGTGACGGAGGGACTTGGCATGTGGTGGGTTGCTCCGGACAGGTTTACTCGTAGGGACAGTTGAACAGTTGATATTGGTGACCGGTGGGTGCGGACAAACTGCGCACACAGGTACTTAACGAGAGTACTCGACTGGGCACACGCAGGACAAACCCGGTCCCCATGGAACCTCGCCGCTACCCTTCGATCGTGGCGTACTCCCCGATGCAGTTCCCACCCCCCTCCCCTGCACCGACACCTCAGGCACGCCCCTGGCTGCCGGTCACCGGCCCCATGCCGCGCCCGATCCGCAAGGTGGGGGCGCCGCTGGGGGTGCTGATCGCGTTCGGCGTGCTCACCGGCCTGCTGGTGTTGTTGTTCACGGTGATCAACCCCGTGGGCGCCATCGTCGGTTTCGTGTTGTCCACCGCGACCATGACCCTCGTGGTGTTCGCCTACCTGTGGCTGGACCGCTGGGAGCCAGAACCACCGCGACTGCTGCTGATGGCCTTCGGGTGGGGCGCATCGATCGCGGTGCTGATCTCGCTGGTGGTCGGCCTGATCGGGGATTCGGTGCTGGCACCCGGGACTTTCCTGCCCGAGAGCGTCGACTCGACCGCGATCCGGGCCCCGTTCATCGAGGAGGCCGCCAAGGGCGCGTTCCTGCTGCTCATGATGACCGGCCGACGCCGCAACGAGCTCAATTCACTGACCGACTGCCTGGTCTACGCCGGGCTCGTCGGGGTGGGATTCGCCTGGCTGGAAGACATCATGTACATCGCCAACGCGGACTCGCTGGCCGGTTCGCTGGTGACTGCCGGGATGCGGCTGATCATGGGTCCGTTCGCGCATCCACTGTTCACGACGATGACGGCGATCGGGGTGTATTTCGCCCTGCAGCAGCGCTCGCCGGTCACCAGATTCTGTTGCGTGCTGACCGGATACCTCGGCGCGGTGGTCATGCACGGGTTGTGGAACGGTTCGTCACTGCTGGGCGTGGGCGCCTACTTCGTCGTCTACGTGGTCTGGATGGTGCCGATCTTCGCATTGATGATCGCGGTCGCCATCGCCAGCCGCCGCCGGGAACAGCGCCTGGTCGCCACCAAACTGCCCGGCATGGTCGCCGCAGGCCTGATCACCGACAACGAGGCGACCTGGCTGGGATCACTGCGCACCAGGAGGGGCGCGATCAACGAGGCGACGCGCGCCGGCGGCCGCCCGGCGGGCAAGGCCGTGGCCCGATTCGCCGCGTCCGTCGTGGAGCTCGCGTTCGTCCGCGACCGGATCGACCGCGGATTCGGCGACCAGCGGGTCTACGCGCTGCTCAACGAAGAGGTCTATGCCGTCGCCTCGGCCCGGTCCGCTGCGCCGATCCTGGGCTGGTTGGCCAACTACCGGGCCGCCTGATCAGGCCGCGCTGCCCCGCACTAATCGCTTGCGCTGCGCAGCGATACTTTTCCCATGCTCGCCCACATTCTCGACGTCCTGCCGGCGTTCCTGATCGCATCGGTGATCCTGGCCGCCCTGCCCGGACCGGCGACGGTGTTGTTCCTGCATCGCTCGGTGCGCGACGGCCGGGCGGCGGGGCTGGCGGCCGTGCTCGGCAATGAGATCGGCATCTTCGGATGGACGTTGGCCGGCGGCGCGGGCCTGTCGATGCTGCTGACGGCCAACAAGGTGCTGTCGCTCGTGCTGCACGTCGTCGGCGCCGCAGTCCTGGTCTGGCTCGGGATCAGCGCATGGCGCAGCGCCAAGCATCCGGCCGACATCGAGGTGCCGCTGCCGCCGCGCGGACGGACTCCGGCCGCGGCCTTTCGCGCGGCACTGGTGTCGATCGCCGCCAACCCGAAGGCGGCGGCGTTCGGCATCGTCGTGCTGCCGCAGTTCCTGCCCAAAACAGGTCCCGTGCTGCCCACCCTGCTGGTACTGGCGGTCATCCAGCTGGTCGTGGACACCTCGTGGTGCGTCGGCGTCGTGATGGCCGCCCACCGGGCACGAAACATCCTGGGCCGCGCCCACATTCGTCGCCGCATCGAACGTGTGATGGGTGCCGCGCTGGTGGCGCTGGGCCTCGGCCTGGGGGCCGACGCCCGCTAGTCAACCGCTAATGCGCGGCGGCGTCCCAGCTGCGGCCGTAGCCCACCGACACCTCCAATGGCACATCCAACGGGTAGGCGTTGCCCATGTGCTCACGCACCAGCGCCTCGAGGGAATCCCGCTCGCCCTCGACGACCTCGAACAACAATTCGTCGTGCACCTGCAGCAGCATGCGGGATTTGAGCCCTGCCTCCTTGATGGCCTTGTCGACGTTGATCATCGCGACCTTGATGATGTCGGCCGCACTGCCCTGGATAGGTGCGTTGAGCGCGGCCCGCTCGGCGGCTTCCCGGACGTTGCGGTTGCTGCTGTCCAACTCGGGCAGATAGCGCCTGCGGCCGAATACCGTCGAGGTGTAGCCGTCCTTGCGGGCCTGATCGACGACGTCGCGCAGGTAGTCCCGGATGCCGCCGAACCGCGCGAAGTACTGCTCCATCTGCAGCTTGGCCTCTTCGGTGGAGATCTTGAGCTGGCTGGCCAGGCCGTAGGCGCTCAACCCGTAGGCCAGGCCGTAGGACATCGCCTTGACCCGACGGCGCAGCTCCGGGGTGACCTCGTCGATGGGCACATCGAACGCTCGGGACGCGACGAACGAATGCAGATCCTCACCGGTGTTGAACGCTTCGATGAGGCCCTCGTCGCGGGAGAGGTGGGCCATGATGCGCATCTCGATCTGGCTGTAGTCAGCCGTCATCAGCTCGGCGTAACCCTCGCCGACGACGAACGCGTCCCGGATGCGCCGGCCGGCCTCGGTGCGGATCGGGATGTTCTGCAGGTTGGGCTCGGTGGACGAGAGCCGGCCGGTGGCGGCGATGGTCTGGTTGAACGTGGTGTGAATCCGGCCGTCGGATGCCACCGAATTCAGCAGGCCGTCGACGGTCACCTTGAGCCGGGTGGCATCGCGGTGGGTGAGCATGTGCTGCAGGAACGGGTGCCCGGTCTTGTCGAACAACGATTGCAGCGCGTCGGCGTCGGTGGTGTAACCGGTCTTGGTGCGCTTGGTCTTGGGCATCTCCAGCTCGTCGAACAGCACGACCTGCAGCTGCTTGGGCGAGCCGAGGTTGATCTGCTTGCCGATCACCGCGTAGGCGGCTTCGGCGGCGTCGCGGATCTGATCGGCGAAGTCGCTCTGCAGTTCCTTGAGATGGTCGCTGTCGACCGCGATGCCGGTCTGCTCCACCTCGGCGAGCACCCGCTGCACAGGCAGTTCCATCTGGCCCAGCAGTGACGATGAGTCGATGCGGGCCAGTTCCTCGTCGAGCGCGTCGGCGAGGTCGGCGACCGCCGAGGCCCGCAGCAGCAGGGTCTGCACGGCCTGCTCGTCGACGCCCTCGGTGTCGTCGAGCAGCGAAAGCTGTTGCTGCCCGGTGTCTTCGGCGCGCAGTTCGCGTTTGAGATAACGCAGGGACAGGTCGTCGAGCGCGAAGCTGCGCTGCCCGGGCCGCACCAGATACGCGGCGAGCGCGGTGTCGGACGTGACCCCCGCGAGGGTCCAGCCGCGCCCGGCCAGATCGTGCATGGCGAGCTTGGCTTCGTGCAGCGCCTTCGGCGGGCCCGGATCGGCCAGCCACGACGCGAGTGCCGCCTCGTCGTCGGGAGTCAGCGTCGCGGTGTCCAGGTAGCAGCCTTCCCCGTCGGCCGAGGCGATGGCCAGCGCGGTGGCGTCTGAGTCGAACGCCCGGTGGGTACCGACCACGGCAAGGCCGAAGCGTCGGCCGTTGCTGTGCTCGGCGAGCCAGGCCGCCAGCTCACCGGGCGCGAGGACACCGCCACGCACCTCGAAACCTGCCTCGACCTCGGGATCGGCGGAGCTGAGGGTGTCGAACAGCCGGTCGCGCAGCACCCGGAACTCCAGGTCGTCGAACAGCCGATGGATGTGGTCGCGATCCCACGGCAGCATCCGCAGCGTGTCCGGGGTCTGCGCCAACGGCACGTTCTTGACCAGTTCGGTCAGCTCGCGGTTGAGGATGACGTGGGAAAGGTTGGCGCGCAACGCGTCACCGACCTTGCCCTTGACCTTGTCGACGTTGTCGACCAGCGCCTGCAACGACCCGTGCTCGAGGATCCACTTGGTGGCGGTCTTCTCCCCCACGCCGGGGATACCGGGCAGGTTGTCGCTCGGGTCGCCCCGGAGTGCGGCGAAGTCCGGGTACTGGGTGGGGGTCAACCCGTATTTGGCGACGACAGCGTCCGGGGTGAACCTGGTCAGCTCGCTGACCCCCTTGACCGGATAGAGCACCGTGACGTCGTCGCTGACCAACTGCAACGAGTCCCGGTCACCGGTGACCACGAGCACCCGGTAGCCGGCGTCCTCGGCCTGCGTGGCCAGGGTCGCGATGATGTCGTCGGCCTCGAAGCCCTCCTCGGACAGCACGGTGATGCCCAGCGCGTTGAGCACTTCTTTGGTGATGTCGATCTGGCCCCGGAACTCGTCGGGCGTCGCCGAGCGCCCCTCCTTGTACTCCGGGTACTTGTCCTTGCGGAACGTCTTGCGGGAGACATCGAACGCCGCGGCGATATGGCTGGGCTGCTCGTCGCGCAGCAGGTTGATGAGCATGGCGGTGAAGCCGTACACCGCGTTGGTGGTGAGCCCGCCCTGGGTCTTGAAGTTCTCGGCGGGCAGGGCGTAGAACGCACGGAACGCCAGCGAGTTGCCGTCCAGCAGCATCAACGTGGGCTTGTCGGTCGACACAGGCGGGGCATCAGTCGCGGTAGGGCTCACGGCCCTAACTCTAGGCACCACCTCCGACGAGTTCGGCGGCCATCTCGATCAGGGCCCGCGCGGCCGGGCTGATCGGCCCGGTCGCACGCCAGGCCAGCACCAACCGGCCGCGCAGTTCGGGCCGGATCGATAGCGCGTGGACATCGGTGCGTTCGCGCGCCACCGAGCCCGGCACGATCGCCACACCCAGCCCGCGAGCGGCGAGATCGGCGAGCGCATCGGGCGTGGCAGCCTCGAACACGACGTGCGGTGTGACCCCCGCCGCGACACAGGCCCGGTCGAACTGCCGCCGGATCCCGCCGCCGGCCGGCAGCGCGATGAGCGGGCGCTGCGCAAGCGCGGCGAGCCCGACCGTGCGGCGAGCCGCCCAGGGATCGGTGCGGCCCACCACGGCCTCGATCGGCTGGTCGGTCGTGGTCGCGACCGCCAGCCCCTCGGGCACCTCGTCGGAACCGACCGAGGTGATCGCGACGTCGAACCTGCCGCTACGGACACCGTCGATCAGCGCGTCCGAGGTGTCGGTGGTCAGCGCGATCTCCACCGCGGGATGTGCCTCGTGGTAGTCGGCGAGCAGTTGCGGCATGTCGACGTTGTGGGCTGTCACGGTGCCGATGGTCACCGAACCGCGGACCAACTGGGCGAGCTCGTCGACCGCGGTCCTGGCCTGACGCACCGCCTCGAGCGCGGCCCGCGCGTAGGGCAACACCGCTTCGCCCGCCGCGGTGAGCCGGACCTCCCGGCGGGACCGGTCCAGCAGGGGCTGGCCCAATTCCCGCTCCAGCCGGGCGATCTGGGCGCTGACCGCGGGCTGGGCGACGTGCACCCGCTGCGCGGCGCGGGTGAAGTTGGCTTCCTCGGTGACGGCGACGAAGTACTCGAGCTGCCGCAGTTCCATAACCTATGATTATAGTTTGTGTAGTCAGATGGTATTGGACTTATAAGAGCTGCTCCGCGCAGGCTTGAGACATGGACATCGTGATCGCCGGGGCCGGTATCGGCGGCCTCACCGCAGCTCTGACCCTGCACGCCCGCGGAATGGGCGTCACCGTGGTCGAATCGGCACGTGAACTCGCCCCGTTGGGCGTCGGCATCAACCTGCTGCCGCACGCCGTACGGGAGTTGCACGAACTCGGCCTCGGCGACCCCTTGCAGAACATCTCGGCAACCCCGGCGGTCATCGACTTCTACACCTCCGACGGCGCCCTGCTGTTCCGCGAACCCCGCGGAATCGAAGGCGGATACGGCTATCCGCAGTGCTCGGTGCACCGCGGCCGGCTGCAGATGCTCCTGCTCGGCGCGGTGACAGACCGGCTCGGACCCGATGCGGTGCGCACCGGTGCGGGCGTCGTGGGGTTCACCGAATCCTCAACGGGTGTGCGCGTGCAGACCCGGGCCGGGGAGCTCACCGCCGAGGTGTTCGTCGGCGCGGACGGTGTGCACTCGATGGTGCGACGCACACTGCATCCCGGCCCCGATCCCCTGTCCTGGTCGGGCGTGCGGATGTTCCGCGGCGCGAGTCACATGCCGGCGTTCCTCGACGGCCGCACGATGGCAATCGTCAAAGGTCCCGCCGGGGTCGAACTCGTCACGTACCCGATCGGCGGCGGCCTGGTGAACTGGGTGCTGCAGATCCCCGAAGCCGAACCCGGTCCACTGCCCGGCGACGCGAACTGGAACGCCCCGACCGACCCCGCCGTCGTCGCCGCCCACATGTCGGGCTGGCAGCTGGACTGGCTGGACCCAGCGGCCCTGGTGGCCCGTTCGGACGCGGTCTTCGAGTATCCGATGGTCGACCGAGAGCCGTTGTCCCACTGGGGCACTCACCGAGTCACCCTGCTCGGCGACGCCGCCCATCCGATGTATCCCGTCGGAGCCAACGGTGGCTCACAGGCCATCCTCGACGCCCGGGCCCTCGCCGATGAGTTGGCCGCGGGGCGAGGCGTGGCCGGCTACGAGGCCCGGCGCGTCCCCGAAACCGCTGCGGTGGTGCGGGCCAACCGCGAGATGCATGCGGGCAGCCCCGATGACCTCGCCCGCGTCACCGCCGACTACCGCCGAAACACGTTCGCCGACAGGAGTTCCCGATGAGCACCTTTGTCCTCGTGCCAGGCGCATGCCATGGCGGCTGGTGCTTCGACGACCTGGCCACCGCGCTGCGCGCCCACGGTCATCGGGTGGTGGCACTCACCCTGACCGGCCTCGCCGAACGCGCGCACCTGCTGCATGCGGGCGTCAACCTGGACACCCACATAACCGACGTCCTCGCCGAATTCGACGCCCACCGCATCACCGACGCGGTGCTGGTGGGACACAGCTACGGCGGCATGGTGATCACCGCAGTAGCCGACCGGATCCCGGAGCGCGTCAGCGCGCTGATCTACCTGGATGCGTTCGTGCCGCGCGACGGCGAATCGTGCTGGACGTTGACCAACGACGAGCAGCGACAGTGGTATACCGCTGTCGACGCCACCGGGTACGGCGTGCCTCCGCTGCCGTTCTTCGACGAGCGGGCCACCGCGCATCCGCTCGCCTCGCTCATGCAGCCGATCCGGCTCGGCGACGAGCCGTCGGGCGTCCGCCGCGTGTACGTGCGTGCGGAGAACTGGCCGACGGAGTCGCCGTTCGCTCCGACCTACGCGCGGGTGTGCACCGACCCGGCGTGGACGACGTATTCGCTCGACGGTGCACACAACCTCATGCGGGACAACCACAGTGATCTGGTACGGATCCTGAGTGGCGTAGCCGGTGAGCGATGACCGCCGGATTCGTGCTGATCGCGCCAATGTGTCCGTCGGGCCGAATCAGGACGTAGGAGCCGGCAGGCACGTCATAGTCGAGGTTAGGGCTGACGCGGACGCTGGGAACCTCGAAAGCGACTGTCCCTGCATCGAATTCGAGCACTGTCCAGTGCGGCCCGCGGAAGATGTCGAACAGCCGGCGACCGTCCGGCAGCAGGCCGTCGGGCGCTCGGTCACCGACCTGCAGGTGACCGAACACGTCGTCGGAATCGGCGAGCGGCCCGGCCCGGTAGCTGATGTCCAACTGGTGAATGGCCGCGGGCGCCGGCCCGGTCGAGCCGAAGCCCTGGCGATGCAACACCCCACTGAGGCGCAGCACGTCGGCTGCGACGGGCATACGCTCAGCCTCATAGCTGTCCAGCAGTTGATCGGGCGCGCCTGCCAGCACCGCAGCCAGCTTCCACCCCAGGTTGTAGGCGTCCTGCACACCCGTGTTGACGCCCTGTCCCCCGGCCGGTGAGTGGACGTGGGCGGCGTCACCGGCCAGAAACACCCGGCCCATCCGGAAGCGTTGCGCCATAAGCAGATTGACGCGGTACAGCGAGATCCACCGCAGGTCCGAGAGCACCACGTCGCGTCGTCCCGAGCGCTCGTAGAGCATTTTCTGCATGCCCTGCAGCGTCAGCGCGGGCGGCTCCTCGCCTGCAGCCATGGTGACCACCAGCTGGTAGTGCTCGCTGCCGGGCAGGTTCCACAACGAGAACCGCTTGGACTGATCGCCGTCACGCGTCAGCAGGTGACAGCGCCGGCCCTCGAGCCCAGTGGCTCGCACGTCACCGACGACGATGCGCTCTTCGGTCAGCGCGCCGCCGAGAAACTCGACGCCCGACGCCTTGCGCACCGTACTACGGCCGCCGTCGGCGCCGACGAGAAAGTCCGCATGGATCGGACCTCGGTTGGTATGTACGGTGACACGGTCCGGATCTTGCTCGAAACCCGTTACCTCCGTGTCGAATTCGATGGTGCCGCCGAGTTCGGCGAACCGCGCCGCCAAGATTTGGTCGGTGCGCCACTGCGGGATCAGCCACGTGAACGGGTACGGCACTGCCGGCGTGGGTTCCAGCTCGGGCAGCCCGAGGAGTTCGTAGATCGCCTTGTCCCAGACCACGTCCGCACCGCGGTAGAGCCGCATGGACGGAAAGGGCTCCCCGGCCGCCAGCACCGCACCGCTCACCCCGAGGTCGTCGAAAACCTCCAATGTGCGTGGCTGCAACCCTTTGCCGCGCGAACGCGGGAACAGCGTCGCCGCCTTGTCCAGCACCCGGCACGGCACGCCGCGCCGGGCCAGCTCGATGGCCAGGGTCAGCCCGGTGGGCCCGGCGCCGGCGATCACGACGGTCATCGATCGACACCTCCGAGCAGGACCAGCAGCACGCCTTCGACGAGCCGGGCACTGAACGCCGCGTCGACGGGCCGGTCCAGGTGCATCTGCCGCAGGATCATGGCTTCAGCGACATCGTGGATCAGCTCGACGTCGGTGTCTGGGGCGATGTCGCCGCGGGTGATGGCTCGTTGCAGGGCGTCGTGGAACGGCGAGAGCTCCTCTTTGTCGAGGTGTTCACGCATGGCCTGGGCCAGCTGTTCGTCATGGCGCATGAGCGTCGCCAATTCGGCCGTCACCCGCGTCAAGGGATCGGCCACATTGGCGGCGATGGCATCCATCACCGCGTAGAGGTCGTTACGCAGCTGCCCGGTATCGGGCACTGCCGCGTTGCGCGCGGCGTCGGCGGCATCGAGCGTGGCACGGACCAGCTGGGCCTTGTTCGGCCAGCGGCGATAGATCGTCGCCTTGCTGGCACCCGCGCGCGCCGCCACGGCATCGATGGTCAGCGCCTGGTATCCCCGCTCAGCGAGCAACTCGGCCGTCGCGGCCAACACGGCCTGCTCACGCTCCATACCTCGAACCATGCCGGAAGCGTACGAAACTGTCTCGTACACTTCAACCGAATTGCGCCGTATCGCGAGTCCGACCCGTTCGAGCCGTTCGCGGTCGCCGCGATCGAGCTCGCCGACGAAGGACTGATCGTGGCGGGCAAAGTCGTCGAGGGCACGCTGTCCAAGCCCCAGATCCGCGGACGAATCTGTGAATAATGCAAGGAACGTCCCGCAGGCTGGTCCGCCCCTTCCCCGCCCGGTGACGCTGCGCACACAGTGAATGCGCGGCGAGGGAAGGAAAGGCCAATGGCTACAGATCCGACGAGCACCGGCGGCGGAGACGGTTCGGACGAGTTGCTGATTCCGTACCCGGCCGAGGACGGAACCGCAAGGTTGTTCGGCGGCCTGTTCATGACCGCTCTTGCGCTGGCGCCCGCATATCTCCTTCCCGTCGTGTGGGCAGACGACAACGGCCACCCGCTGGCCGCGAACGAGGCCGCGCTGCTTACTGCGGTGTTTGTGCTGTGCAGCGCGTTCTTTGTCTGGATAGCGACCCGCAGTCTCATCCCTTGGTGGCGCATCACCCGCGGCACCTGGTGGTTACGGCTGTCAGCTTCAGGCCTGGAGATCAACGACCGGCTCGGACGACCGCAGCGCTACCGATGGCGCGACTTCGAGCGGTTTCTCCTGGTGCCCACCCCCGCCGATCTCAACAGCGCGGAATTGGCCGCTCAACTGACTTTCGGCGAGAAAGTCGCGCAGGGCGTCGAACATGGCGGCGTTCCGGTGATCGTCGTCGGCTTGGTGCCCGGGTTCCAACTGGCGCCGACCTACCACCGCAGTATTTGGCACAAGCGGATCAACCGCCTCTATCGCGCCTTCAACGGACCCACGCCCGACGGCATTGTGATGGAATTTTGGGACCGGCCATACGACCAGGCGGTCGAGATGCTCAACGAGTGGCTGAAGCGCTACCGGAACGCGTGACGTTGCCGCGCACTCACCGCGTCAAACTGGAACACGTTTCAGTTTTGCCGTCCGATTCGGTTACGCTGAGCCCCGTGCCAGCAGCAACCACGCAACCCGCGATCGAAGGTTGGTTCACCACCGACGACGCCGGCGTCACCCATCTCATCGGCGGCAAGTGCACGCAGTGCGCCACCTACGTGTTCCCGCCGCGGGAGAACAACTGCCCCAATCCTGCGTGCGACAGCGACACGCTCGACCTGGTGCCGTTGTCCCGCCGCGGAAAGGTGTGGAGCTACACCGAGAACCGCTACCTCCCGCCGTCGCCGTATCCCAAGTCCGATCCGTTCGAGCCGTTCGCGATCGCCGCGGTCGAGCTGGCCGACGAAGGTCTGATCGTGCTGGGCAAGGTCGTCGAGGGCACGCTTGCCGCCGATCTCAAGGTCGGGATGGAGATGGAGTTGACCACCATGACGCTCTACACCGATGACGAGGGTGTCGAACGCACCACCCACGCCTGGAGGGTTGCGGACGCGAGGAGCAAGGAGGGCACAGCCTGATGAGTCCAGAGCCTTTGTACATCCTCGGCGCGGGCATGCACCCATGGGGCAAGTGGGGACGCGACTTCACCGAGTACGGCGTCGTCGCGGCCCGCGCCGCGCTGGCCGAAGCCGGCCTGGACTGGCGCCAGATCCAACTCGTGGCCGGCGCCGACACCATCCGCAACGGCTATCCCGGCTTCATCGCGGGGTCGACGTTCGCCCAGAAGCTGGGTTGGAACGGCGTGCCGGTGTCGTCGTCGTATGCGGCATGTGCCAGCGGTTCGCAGGCTCTGCAAAGCGCGCGCGCCCACATCCTGGCCGGATTCTGCGACGTCGCACTGGTGATCGGCGCCGACACCACGCCCAAGGGGGCGTTCGCCCCGGTCGGCGGCGAGCGCAAGAACGACCCGGACTGGCAGCGTTTCCACCTCATCGGCGCGATGAACCCGGTGTACTTCGCCCTGCTGGCGCGACGTCGGATGGACCTCTACGGCGCAACCGCCGAGGACTTCGCGCAGGTGAAGGTGAAGAACTCGCGCCACGGCCTGCAGAATCCGAATGCCCGCTACCGCAAGGAAACTGCGGTCGAGGACGTGCTGGCCAGCCCAGTCGTCTCCGATCCCCTGCGCCAGCTCGACATCTGCGCAACCTCTGACGGTGCGGCCGCGCTGATCGTGGCCTCGAAGTCGTTCGCGGAGAAGCACCTTGGTTCCGTAGCAGGTGTCCCGTCGGTGCGGGCCATCTCGACCGTGACCCCGCGCTACCCACAGCATCTGCCCGAATTGCCGGATATCGCAACAGATTCCACCGCTGTCGTGGCCGCACCCGAGCGGGTGTTCAAGGATCAGATCCTCGACGCGGCCTACGCCGAGGCCGGCATCGGACCCGAGGATGTCAGCCTGGCCGAGGTGTACGACCTGTCCACGGCACTCGAGCTGGACTGGTACGAGCACCTGGGGCTGTGCGCCAAAGGTGAAGGCGAGCAGCTGCTGCGGTCCGGGGCCACGAGCATCGGCGGCCGGGTGCCGGTCAACCCGTCGGGCGGGCTGGCGTGCTTCGGCGAGGCGATTCCCGCGCAAGCCATCGCGCAGGTGTGCGAGCTCACCTGGCAGCTCAAGGGCCAGGCCACGGGCCGTCAGGTCGAAGGCGCGAAGGTCGGCGTCACCGCCAACCAAGGCCTGTTCGGCCACGGCTCGTCCGTCATCGTCGCGCGGTAGCTTCCGCTGCCCGCGAGCGTGCGCGTCGGGCAGCAGACACGCACGCTCGCGCAGACGGGGTCAGTGGTGGGCGGCCCTGGCAGGGGTGTGCTCGCAGGCCGCCGGCGGGGTCGGCGGAACATCGAGCGACGGGTTGCGGTCGAAGAAGCCGTAGGGCTTGAGCCAGAACGACACGATGTCCACGGGCATGATCGGCCAGTCCTCCGGGCGGGTGATGTGGTGGATGCCGAAGACGTACCACAGCACCACGTCGGTGTTCTCGATCGACCGGTTGGCCTTCGTCCACTCCGCGATCCCGCTGTCGGCAGCCGACTGGTTGACGAATTCGCCTGCCGGCCAACGCTCGTCGGGGCTGTTCGGGGTCACCCACAGGGTGTGCCCGATGACGGTGGCGCGCTGGAAGACCGGTGACGCCGGATCGAACATGGCCGGGAACGCGCCGGTGGGAACGAGTTTGTAGGACGGATGGGTGCCCAGGCCGTTGGTGACGTTGGTGTTCACCACCTTCCAGGCCCGCTGCGTGGCGAAGTTGGTGTCCTGCTTACCCTCCTCCTCGGTGCGCAGCGGCTGGTTGCGTGTCACCAGCGACAGCCCGAGCGGGTTGTCCGGGCCCATCGGCTCGGCGTACGACTCGGTCATGTACACCGTGTTGTCGCTGCCGTCGATGTCGAGATCCAGGCGGGCGATGAGGAAATGCTGGTGGTACGGCGCATAGGTGCGCTCGTCGACCAGGGTGCCGTTGGGATGCGGCTGCCCGGGAGCCACCGGCGTGGTCACCATGATGCCCGTGGCGCGGACCTCGCACTCGATGTTGCCGTCCTGGTAGAACCGCCAGTACACCAGGTATTCGTAGTTGGCGACCGTGACATGTGACGACACCGTGAGCCTGCGCATACGGCGCACCTCGGCGCCGGCGTCATAGTCGACGTGCTTCCACAGCACGGCGTTGTCTTCCTCGTGGATGCACACGGCGTTCTTGATGGTGTACGGCTCACCCTTGCTGTTGTGCAGCACCGCATCCAGGTAGCGGATCTCGCCGAGGCAGTCGCACCCCAATTCCAGCGACGTGGTCATGAATCCCAGACCCCACTCGCCGATGTCGAACGCGGTGCGCCGGTAGTGGTCCACCGACGGATCGCGGTACGGCACCACCATCTCCGCGAACGACATCCGGTGCGCCACCGACCGTTCCGTGTCGCCGTCGCGGTAGCGCACGGTGTGCAGGGTCATGCCCTCACGGTGGTTGAACCCCACCCGCAACGACCAGTTCTGCCACTTGAGCAGGTTGCCGTCGAGCGTGAACGACGGCCCTTCCGGCTGAGTGATGTTCAGCGGCTTGAGTGGCTCACGCGTGGAGGCCGCACGGATGCGCTCGGGAATGTGCCGCGGCACGTATTCGCCCATCACAGCGGGCTTTTCGTTGCTGCCGTCATCCTCGATGCGCAGCAGCTCCATGGTGTTGAGATCGATCACGCAGTGCAGCCCGCTGACCGGATGCGCGTACGGATTGGCCCCTTCGGCGTCCTTGTACCAGGTGTCCGACCAGCCGATGCGGCGGTCGCGGAACTCCGGCGGCGCAACGGCATCCCCGTACGTCCAGGTGTCCATGAACACGTTGTCCATGTTGGTGATACCCCGTTTGGCCAACGCGGCGATCACATCGGGGTGGTTGCGCAACGCCGCGTCGCACTCGGTGAATTCGTCGACGGTGAAGTTCGCCTGCACCCCTGGGACATGGTCGAACGACTCGACCTTGTCGTCGGACAGCGAGACCACCGACTTGTAGGTGGCGTTCTCGGCCCGGTCGAGGCAGATCACCACGGCACGTCGCGGCGGCGTCGACCCGCCGTTGTCGAACGCCGCCAGCTCTGCCTTCGACGGCTCGATGAGCTCCACCGATGCGATGCGCCAGTCGTCGCCCACACCATGTTCACGCCGCAATATCGCTGCCGCGGCGGTGAACTCGTCGGCGGACAGCGGATCCAGGGGGTAACTCACGCGACCACGGAACCACATTCGGCACCGTGCGCGCAGCGGATCGCGCAGACTCAGCGTCCCGCCAGCGAAAAGCCTTCCCACGCCTGGCGTCGTTCGGCGGCAGGGTCCAACTCGACACGAGATACCCGGTCGAATACCAATACCGCACGCTTGTAGTCGGTGTAGGTCGGCCAGCCCTCACCGGGGATCCCCGACCGGGAGAAGGCCCGCCATCGTGACTGCACGTCGCGGCACACTCGGCGGGCCGACCGCTGATCGGCCACCGCCGTCAGCAGCGAGCCGTATGTCGTTCGGTACGTATCGAATACGGCCAGCAGTTCCATTGCGTGCGTGGCACCGAACCCCGACCAACGCAGCGTGCGCGGGGCATAGTCGTAGCGGTACACGTACGTCGGCGCGTGCCGGCTGTGCGCCTCGGCGATCTGCCAGGTGGCCGACCCGAAGGCGAAGTCACCGCCGAGCTGTATACACGCCGCGTCGCTCGGGTAGTGCGGGTAGGCGGCCAGGATGCGGTCCCGGTGTTCGGGCTCCGCGCTGGCAAACAACTTCTCGATCATCGGCTGGTTGGTTGGCAGCAGCGGCAGGAACCGGGTGAACAACCGGCCCTCTTCGGCGTTGTTGCCGACGATCAGCGGCAGCCGGTGCGCGGTGCCGTCGGCCATCGCCTCCACCGGATCGGCGGGCAGGAATTCGGTGCCGCTGGTCGGCCCGACCGGAAACGCGCCAGGCATGTCCGTCATGCCTCGGGAGATCAGCCGGTCCAACGCCTTTCCCAGCTCCGCCGGACGGGCCGAGTGGATCGCCGCGGGGCCGCCGACCATTTCCGCGAACTGCTCGGCGAGCCGGGCCGCCGCGCCGGCCGTGCTGACCATCCCGCTGGCCGGGCTCTCCGAGATCACCCGCGCGAACAGGCCCTTGGCCGCGGGCACCGCCAACAAGGTGGCGACCGCCTGCGCGCCCGCGCTCTCCCCGAAGATCGTCACATTGTCCGGATCGCCGCCGAACACCGCGATGTTGTCGCGGACCCACTGCAGCGCGAGCACCAGATCGCGCAGGAACACGTTGTCCTCGAACGTGTGGTCCTGCGTCGACAGTGAGGACAGGTCCATGCAGCCGAGCACGCCGAGCCGGTAGTTCACCGACACGTACACGCATCCGCGGCGGGCCAGGGCCGCACCGTCGTAGAGCGGCGTGGCCGAGCTGCCCATGATGTAGCCGCCGCCGTGTACGAAGAACATCACCGGCAGTGGGTCGGGGTGCGGCTTTTCGGGCGCGACGACGTTGAGCGTCAGGCAGTCCTCGCTCATCGCCTGATATTTGCCAACTCCGAGCAACGTATAGCGGCGCTGCTGCGGGGCGCAGAGGCCGAACTCGTGGCAATACCGCACGCCGGGCCACGGTTCGGCGGGCTGCGGGGCACGAAACCGCAGGGGACCCAGCGGTGGCCGGGCGTACGGGATCGAACGCCACCGGTGCACCCCGTCGCGGGTGAAACCTTCCACGATGCCGGTCCTGATCGTTGCCCGGACGGTCCGTTCGTGCATGAGCCCGACGGTAGCGAACATCACCGCCCCGCGCCGCGCCTGGGCGGCAGACACACCGGCTACCGCTAGCCTGGCGGGATGCGGATTGCTGTGATCATCGCGGCGTCTGCGCTGCTGGCAGCGTGCTCAACCGGGGGCGGCGGGGAGAGTACATCGACGTCGCAGGACCGATTGTCGGTGCCGACCAGCTCAGCGCAGCCGTCCAGTGCCAAACCGACGGCGACGACGACTACCCCTCCCGTGCCCACCGCGGCACCACCCGCCGGCACTCCGATGTCCCAGGTCATTCGATGGGTCGAGGCGGGCCCGCAGGCCGATCCGGCCGGTTTCCACACCGCAACGCGCGGCGGCGAGACCACCAACCTCGGCGATGACGTCGCATTCGTCACGACGGCGGGCAAGTGTGCGACCGACAAGCTGGTCAACGGGCAGCTGGCCTGCCTGGTGAAGACCGACGGCCTGCCCACCAAGCCGTCGGACGTGGAGGGTGAGTGGATCGCCGGGTGGGTGGACTTCACCGGCCCGACGCTGGAGGTGGGCTCGCTGCACGGTGACCCGGGCCGGTTCACCTACGGCGACGGGGCCAAGCTGCCCACCGGCGGATCGATCGCGTTCGGCGACTACCGGTGCCGCGCTGACAGCACCGCACTGGTATGCGTCAACTACGCACACCAGTCCGGGATGCGGGTGAGTCAGGCGGGCGTCGAACCGCTCGGCTGCCTGAAGCCGACACCCCCGGCCGTCGGCATCGGCCGACAGTTCAGCTGCCCGACCTAACGCCAGCCGTCGGCGGCCTTGGCGGCCACCATCAGCGCGTCGCACAGTTGCCGCAGCTCGTCGGCGGCGGCGCCCTCGTCGACTGCGGTCGCGAGGTCCTCGGCCGCGCATCGCACCTGGTAGACGCGGTCGGAGAGTTGAGCGGCCTCGTCGGCGGTGAGCACCACCGAATCCGGGGCCAGGGAGGTGCCCTTCACCAGCGCACGCTGCTCGTAGGCCCGTTGGCGGCAGGACTGTCTGCAGTACTGACGCCGGCGTCCCATCCCCGCATCGGCTACCTCACGTCCGCACCACCGGCACGGCTGCGGACGATGACGTCGGGCGATTCCGGTGGCCATGGCACCCGACTGTAGACGGCCGCCGCTCGTGATCGGGGTATCATCGACGGTTGAGTCGGGAACCTGGCAACGCCATCAAGCGTTGATACATCCGGATAATTTTGCGTGAACGAGGAGTGTTGACGATGGCTGATCGTGTCCTGAGAGGCAGTCGCCTCGGAGCCGTGAGCTACGAGACCGACCGCAACCATGATCTGGCGCCGCGTCAGGTCGCGCGCTACCGCACCGACAACGGCGAAGAGTTCGATGTGCCGTTCGCCGACGATGCAGAGATCCCCGGCACCTGGCTGTGCCGTAACGGTATGGAGGGCACCCTCATCGAGGGTGACGTGCCTGAGCCCAAGAAGGTCAAGCCGCCCCGTACCCACTGGGACATGCTGTTGGAGCGCCGTTCGGTGGAGGAGCTCGAAGAGCTGCTCAAGGAACGTCTCGACCTGATCAAGACCAAGCGTCGCGGCAGCTGACACCGCTTACAAGTGAGCGAGGGTGCGCTTCGGCGCACCCTCGCTCACTTTTTGTGTCAGCTGGATGCGCCGCGGGCGCGGTCCAGGCGGCCCTTGAGACCCCACTCGGCGACCTTGAACATCGCCTCGCGAATATTGGATCCGCTCATCTTCGAGACGCCCAGCTCACGTTCGGTGAAGGTGATGGGCACCTCGACGACGCTGAAGCCGTTGTTGATGGCCCGCCAGGTCAAGTCGATCTGGAAGCAGTAGCCCTTGGAGTCGACCGCGGACAGATCGATCTTCTCCAGCACCTCGCGCCGGTAGGCGCGGTATCCGGCGGTGATGTCGTGGATGCCCACGCCCAGCAGGAACCGTGAGTAGGTGTTGGCCGTCTTGGACAAAACCAGCCGGCGGCGCGGCCAGTTGCGTACCGTGCCGCCGGTGACGTAGCGCGAGCCGATGGCCAGGTCGGCGCCCGCGTCGACGGCGTCGAGCAGCCGGTAGAGCTCCTCGGGCGCGTGGCTGCCGTCGGCGTCCATCTCCACCAGCACCGAGTAGCCGCGGCCCAGGCCCCACGCGAATCCGGCGAGATAAGCCGCGCCCAGGCCCGCCTTGCTGGTGCGGTGCATGACGTGCACGCGGTCCGGGTCCGCCAGGGCCAGCTCGTCGGCCAACTCGCCCGTGCCATCGGGGCTGCCATCGTCGACGATCAGCACATGGACGTCTGGCCGGGCGCGGTGGACCCGCCCGACGATCAGCGGCAGGTTCTCCCGCTCGTTGTAGGTCGGGATGATGACCAAGGTGCGCCGGCTGGGGGTGGCATCGTCCTGGCGAGGGGTCTCCCCCGAGCTCGCTCCGTCACCGGGGACTGTCATGTGACTCCTTCATCGTCGCCGGCGTTCGCCTTCCGGCGCCGGAACATTCTTGGCACGAACCCGCCATTTTGCCGTATCGCGATGACCGCCGCCGCAACAGCGGCCCCGAAACCGGCCACGACCAGCACCGCTTGAACGGCGGGGCCCCATCGGGTGGCCGCCGTCAGGTCGGATTTGAGGCGGATCTGACTGTCCAGGTACGCCGGCTGGAACCATTCGGTGCGGGCCAGCTCGCGGCCGTCGGGCGCGATGACGGCGCTGATGCCGGTGGTGCCCGCGACCACCACGTAGCGGTCGTGTTCGACGGCCCGCAGCTTGGCGAACGCCAGCTGCTGGGAGCTCATCGTCGCGTCGAATGTGGCGTTGTTGGTCGGCACCGCCAACACCTGAGCCCCGTTGAGCACCGATTCGCGGGCCGCCCGGTCGAAGATCACCTCCCAGCAGGTGGTGACCCCGATGGGCACGCCCGCGGCGTGCACGACGCCGTCGCCGGTACCCGGGACGAAGTAGCCGGCGCGGTCGGCATACGACGACAGGTGGCGGAAGAAGCCACGCCACGGCAGGTATTCGCCGAACGGTTGGACGATCTGCTTGTCGTGGCGTTCACCAGGACCGGTGGCCGGGTCCCAGACGATCACGGTGTTGTTGGCGACAGGGTTGTCGGGTGTGTAGCCGTCGGCTTTGACGACGCCGCCGACGAGGATCGGCGCCTTGATCGCGTCGGCCGCGGCGCTGATCTGTGCGGCGGCGTCGGCGTTGGCCAGCGGGTCGATGTCGGAGGAGTTCTCCGGCCAGATGACGAACATGGGCTGTGCGGCCCGGCCTGCCCGGACGTCGTCGGCCAGCAGCCCGGTCTCGCGGACATGGTTGTCGAGCACGGCACGTCGTTGCGCGTTGAACTCCAGGCCAAGCCGTGGAACGTTGCCCTGCACCGCGGCGACGGTCACCGATGGTTCGTCGGCGACGCCGACAGCGGAGTGCCGCACCTGCGGCCACAACAACGCGCTGCCCAACAGCACCACCGAGACACAGGCACCGGGAAGCACGACCGCCGGTGGCGGTACGCCGGGCTTGTGGCCGTGGTGCCACCACTGGACGATCTCGCACGCCACCAGGGTCAGGCTGAACGCGGCCAGCGCGACGGCGAACGACACCAGCGGCGCCCCGCCCACCCGCGCGATCGGCAGAAGCGGGCCGCTGGACTGACCGAACCCGACCACGCCCCACGGGAATCCGCCGAACGGCACGGTGGACTTGAGCCATTCCGCGGCGACCCACAACGTGGCGAACCACAATGGCCAGCCCGGTAACTGGCGGACCAATACCGCCAACAGCCCGAACACCCCGCAGAACAACGCCTGCAGCGCCGCCAGCGCCAGCCACGGCGCGGGACCGACCAAGCCGCTGATCCACGGCAGCAGCGGGATGTAGAACGCCAACCCGAACAGGAATCCGTAGCCGAAACCGCCGGCCCGGGTGGTGGACGGCAGTGTCAGCACCCAGCCCAGCAGTGCCAGCCCCGCGAACGCCGTGGCCCACCAGCCCACGGGCGGGAAGCTCGCCCATACCAACAGCCCGCCTCCGATGGCGGCGCCCAGTTGGGCCCAGCGGTCGAGGGTCGCGCGGCCGAAGCGGCGTCCCCAGGCCGTGAGCGCGGCGAGTCGGTCCGACGGCGGCTTGGGTGGCTCGGTCTCCGCGCCGGGATCGTCGATCTCGACGTCTTCGTCGAGCCCGGGCCCGTCCTCGCCGTCGGCGAATTCGTCCTCGAGGTCGTCGTCGTCGCGCTCGTCGTCCTCGTCGGCGACCGCCGGGAGGACCTCGGTGACATCGTGGGGCCGGGCGCGCAACCGTTCGAACCGCTGGCGGTCGCTAGCCATGGATGACGACACCCCGATGAACGGTCTGCCGGCACCGCGGCAGCGCGGCCCCGGCCGCCAGCCGCGGCAGCGCGGGCACCCGCGAGCGCGGGTCGGTGGACCAGCGCTGCACGGCGTTCGCCGGTGCACTGACTTCCAGATCGTCGGCATCCCAGATCGCGTAGCTGGCCGCCGCGCCGGGAACCAGGGTGCCGGTGACACCGTCGCGCACCCCACCGGCCCGCCAGCCGCCGCGGGTGGCCGCGGCGAACGCGGCACGCGCGGACACTGCGCTGCCCGGGGTGCGGTGTTCGACGGCCGCGCGCACGGTCTGCCAGGGGTTCATGCTGGTGACCGGGGTGTCGGAGCCGAACGCGAGGGGCACGCCTTCGGATGCTAACAGCGCAAACGGGTTGAGCCGATGGACTCGGTCAGGCCCGAGGCGCTGAGCGTACATACCGTCGTCGCCGCCCCACAGGGCATCGAAGTTGGGCTGCATGCTGGCGATGACGCCCCACGATCCGAGCCGGGCGGCCTGGGCCGGGCTGACCATCTCCAGATGTTCCAGCCGGTGCCCGCAGCGGGCGACCGCCGGAGCGCCAAACGCGTCGACGACGGTTGCCAACGCATCCACGACGGCGGTGACGGCGGCGTCGCCGATGACGTGGAACCCGGCGGCGATGCCCGCCTCGGTGCACGCCCGCAGGTGGGCGGTGATGGTGTCGGCGTCGAGGTAGCAGTTGCCGCAGGTGTCGGGCGCGTCGGTATACGGCTCGTGCAGCCGCGCGGTACGCGATCCGAGCGCACCGTCGACGAACAGATCACCGGCGAGCCCGCGGGCGCCGGTCTCGTTGATCAGCGTCCTGGCCGCCTCGGCGTCGCTGACGGCTTCGCCCCAGTAACCGACGATCTCGACGCCGTGGTCGAGTCGGCGCAGTTCGTGCCAATCGTCGAGGCCACCGATGTCGGGGCCTGCGCATTCGTGAACCGCGGCGATACCGTGGCCGGCCGCGTGGTCGAGGGCTGCGAGCCGCGCGGCGTGACGCTGGGCCGGTGTGAGGCGCTCGCGGGCCGCGGCGCGGACCAGATGGTGGGCATCGGCGCGCAGCGGGCCCTGCGGAGCGAACCCCGCCGCGTCGGCCAGCCCGGGCACCATGGCGCGAAGCGCGCTGCTGGCGACTGCCGAATGCACGTCGACACGGGCCAGGTAGGCGGGCCGGTCGCCCAGCACGGCGTCCAGGTCCGCAGTCGTCGGCGGGGTGCGCTCGGGCCAGCCCGACTCGTCCCAACCATGGCCCCAGACCGGGCCGTCCGGATGCCGCCGCGCATGTTCGCCGAGCAGCCGCAGACATTCGGCCAGCGAGGAGGCCCCACGCAGGTCCAGACCGTCGAGATTGAGCCCGGTGGCGGTGAGGTGGACGTGACTGTCGACGAACGCGGGAGCGACGAAGCCGCCGTCGAGGTCGACGACGCGGGCGTCGGGGAACTGCAGGCGGCCAACGTCGTCGCTGCCGAGCCATGCGATGACGCCGTCGCGCACGGCGAAGGCGGTGGCGTCGGGATGGGCGGGACTGTGGATCCGCCCGTTGATCAGGAGTGTGGTCAAAGGCTGGTGAGGTATGTGCGGCTAGGCCGTGGGAGGCAGACGATGCGGTTCGTTGGCGCTGAAGTCGACGACGTCACCATCGATGACTTCGCCGTCAATGTAGTCGCCACGACCGCCGTAGGACGCGGCGGCACCGGTGGGCCAGGTGAATCCGGGCGCGCCGACTGTGACGATCGGTATCCGCTTGGCCGCCATCGCCGTCAGCATCGGACGCGCCGCAGCCCTCGTCGGCGGTAACAGCAGCAGTGCTCCCAGCACCGAGCTCGCCAGGCCGGGGATCACCACCAGCACGGTGCCCAACGCGACGAGCAGGCTGTCGACCGGTGCGGACGCGTCGGTCAACCCTGAGCGCAGCCGGCGGAGCTGTCGGTTCAGCTGGGAACCCGCCAGCATCAACCCCACGACGAAGGTGGCCAGCAGCAACAGCACCGTCCAGCCGAAGCCGATGGTGGCCACGAGGGCGATGATCACCGCCATCTCGACCAGTGCGTAGATGCCGAACAGCCGCTTTGCCATGTCTGTTCAACGTTTCGCGGCGCCGACGGGTTCCGTCCCGCCGGGAATCAGGCAGGCGCGGCCTGGACCTCGATGGCGGCGTGCACCTTGTCGATGCCGCCGCGCAGCAGCGCCTGCGGGATGAAGTACCACGCGTGGTTCCAGTACCGCTTGATGATCTTGTCGAACACGCGGCGGGTATCGGCCTTCGGAAGCATCCGGGCCACCGCCTCGACGGGTTCGCCCTTGACCTTGCCGAGCACGCCGCACCTCTGGATGGTCACGCGCGGCGTGTTCTTGATGCGCCGGGTCTTCCAGGAGCCGTCGTCGGTGATGATCAGCAGCTTGTCGCCGTCGGGCACGCCCCACACCGGCGTCGGTTTGGGCTTGCCGTCCTTGGTGAAGGTGGTCAGGAGCAGGTATTTCTCGCGGTATACGTCATCAAAGCTGGGCATCGTCGGTCTGATTCACCGCTTTCAGTTCGATCGAAACGTTGTTCTTCATGCCCCCGCGCAGCTTCGAGAAGACGTTGAACGCCTTGCCGATCAGCCCGTAGCGCTTCCCGATCGCGTCGTACGTGGCGCCGTTGTGAGTCTTGTCCAGGATGCGGGCCGTCGCCTCGACCGCCTCGCTCTTGGGGTTGCCCCGTGCATCACACGCCGCGAGCGTGACCCGCGGGGTGTTGCGGATGCGCTTTACCTTCCAGGACTTCTCCTGGGTGATCACCAGCAGCCGGTCCCCGACGGGTGCGGCCCAGATGGGGGTCGGCTTGGGCCTGCCGTCCTTGGTGAACGTGGTCAGCAAGATGTACTGCGCCTTGGCAACATCGGCGAACGTCACGGACATGCGCCCAATGTAACCGTGGGTCAGCCTTCCAGCTCGCCCTCGGTTTCGAGCAGCACCTGCCGCAGCCCGTCCAGCGTGGCCTGCTCGGGCTGTTCCCACATCCCGCGCCCGGCGGCTTCGAGCAGCCTCTCGGCGATGCCGTGCAGCGCCCACGGGTTGGATTCGGCCATGAACTTGCGGTTCTCGTCGTCGAGCACGTACTCGGCGGAGAGCCGCTCGTACATCCAGTCGGCCATCACGTGCGCGGTGGCGTCGTAGCCGAACAGGTAGTCGACCGTGGCGGCCATCTCGAACGCACCCTTGTAGCCGTGCCTGCGCATCGCGGTGATCCAGCGTGGGTTGACCACGCGGGCCCGGAACACCCGCGTGGTCTCCTCGCCCAGGGTGCGGGTGCGCACCGCATCGGGCCGGGTGTTGTCGCCGATGTAGGCGGCGGGGGCCGTGCCGGTCAGCGCGCGCACGGTGGCCACCATGCCGCCGTGGTACTGGAAGTAGTCGTCGGAATCGGCGATGTCGTGTTCGCGGGTGTCGGTGTTCTTGGCCGCCACGGCGATCCGCCGGTACGCGCGGTTCATGTCGTCGGCGGCGGGCCTGCCGTCCAGATCACGACCGTAGGCGAACCCGCCCCAGGCCGTGTACACCTGCGCCAGGTCCGCGTCGTCGCGCCAGTTTCGGCTGTCGATCAGCTGCAGCAGGCCTGCGCCGTACGTTCCCGGTTTGGAGCCGAAAATCCGTGTGGTGGCGCGCCTTTGGTCACCATGCTGGGCCAGGTCGGCTTGCGCGTGGGCGCGCACGTAGTTGTCCTGCGCCGGTTCGTCGAGACCGGCGACCAGCGCGACGGCGTCGTCGAGCATGGTGACGACGTGGGGGAAGGCGTCGCGGAAGAAGCCGGAGATGCGGACGGTGACGTCGATGCGGGGCCTGCCCAGTTCGGTCAGCTCGATCGGCTCCAGGCTCACCACACGGCGCGACGCATCGTCCCACACGGGCCGAACACCCAGCAGCGCAAGCACTTCGGCGATGTCGTCGCCTGCGGTGCGCATGGCCGAGGTGCCCCACACCGACAAACCCACCGAGGCAGGCCATCGCCCGTGGTCCTCGTGGTAGCGGGCCAGCAGCGAATCCGCCATCGCCACACCGGTTTCCCAGGCCAGCCGCGACGGCACCGCCTTGGGGTCCACCGAGTAGAAGTTGCGCCCGGTGGGCAGCACATTGACCAGCCCACGCAGCGGCGAGCCGGACGGCCCCGATTCGATGAATCCGCCGGACAGCGCCCGCAGCACCTGGTCGACCTCGCCGGCCGTGGCCGCCAGTCGCGGCACCACTTCGGTTGCGGCGAACCGCAGGATGGCCGCCACGTCGGCATTGTCGGTGAGCTGGTCGACAGCTTCGGCACATATGCGGTCCACCGCAGAAGCGTCCCAACCGCTTGCCTGCAGGGCGGCCACGAGCTCCCGAGCCTTGGCCTCGGCAGTGTCGACGGCGGCCCGCTCGTCGCTGCCGTCCTCGACCAGGCCCAGGGCCTGCCGCAGGCCGGGCACGGTCTGCTCGCCGCCGAAGAGTTGGCGGGCCCGCAGAATCGCCAGCACCAGGTCGAGTTCGCCTTCGCCCGTGGGCTTTTCACCGAGGATGTGCAGCCCGTCGCGGATCTGCACATCCTTGATCTCACACAGCCAGCCGTCGACGTGCAGCAGCATGTCATCGAAGCTGTCCTCGTCGGGGCGGTCCGCCAGGCCCAGGTCGTGGTCCATCTTCGCGGCACGCATCAGCGTCCAGATCTGCTGGCGGATGGCAGGCAACTTGCCCGGGTCGAGCGCGGAGATCGTGGCGTGCTCGTCGAGCAACTGTTCCAATCGCGCGATGTCGCCGTAGCTTTCGGCGCGGGCCATCGGCGGGATCAGGTGGTCGACGAGGGTGGCGTGGGCCCGGCGTTTGGCCTGCGTGCCCTCCCCCGGATCGTTGACCAGGAACGGGTAGATCAGCGGCAGATCGCCGAGTGCGGCGTCGGTGCCACACGCGGCGCTCATACCGAGGGTCTTGCCGGGCAACCACTCCAGGTTGCCGTGCTTGCCCAGGTGCACCACGACGTCGGCTTTGAAGGAGCCCGGGAACGCCGAGTCCAGCCATCGATACGCCGCCAGGTAGTGGTGACTCGGCGGCAGGTCGGGGTCGTGGTAGATCGCCACCGGGTTCTCGCCGAAGCCCCGCGGTGGCTGCACCATCAGCACGACGTTGCCGGATTGCAGTGCAGCGACGACGATCTCACCGTCAGGGTCGCGGCTGTGGTCGACGAACAGTTCGCCAGGCGGCGGGCCCCAATGCTCCACCACCGCGTCGGCGAGTTCCGCGGGCAGGGTGGCGAACCACTCCCGATAGTCCTTGGCAGGCACGCGGATCGGGTTGCCTGCCAACTGCCCGTCGGTGAGCCAGTCGGGATCCTGCCCGCCGCGTTCGATCAGGGCGTGGATCAGGGCGTCACCATCTTGGGATTCCACACCGGGGATCCCGTCGACGTCGCCGAGGTCGTAGCCGGCGGCCCGCATGGCTTGCAGCAGCGCCACCGCACTGGCCGGGGTGTCGAGGCCGACCGCATTGCCGATCCGCGCATGCTTTGTCGGGTAGGCCGAGAACACCAGCGCCACACGCTTTTCCGCGGCCGGGATGGCCCGCAGCCGGGCGTGTCGCACGGCCAGGCCTGCGACTCGGGCGCAGCGCTCCGGGTCGGCCACGTACGAGATCAGGCCCTCGTCGTCGATCTCCTTGAACGAGAACGGCACCGTGATGATGCGACCGTCGAATTCGGGCACCGCGACCTGACTGGCCACATCCAGCGGGGACAGCCCGTCGTCGTTACCGGACCACTGCTCGCGCGAGCTGGTCAGGCACAGCCCCTGCAGGATCGGAATGTCCAGTGCGGCAAGGTGAGCCACGTTCCAGGAATCGTCGGCTCCGCCGGCCCCAACCGTCGCGGGCGTTGCCCCGCCCGCGGCCAGCACCGTCGTGATCAGCGCGTCGGCCGTGCCGAGCAGCTCGAGCAACTCGGGTTCGGCGGTGCGCAGCGAGGCGCAGAACAGCGGAAGTGCTCTGCCGCCTGCGTTTTCGATGGCCGTGCACAGTGCGTCGACGTAACCGGTGTTGCCCGCGAGTTGTTGTGCGCGGTAGTACAACACCGCGATGGTCGGCCCGTCACCGGCGGAGGCCGGCCGGTCCAACCTGCCCCAGCTGGGTGTGGTGACCGGCGGGGCGAAGCCGAACCCGGTCATCAGCAGCGTGTCGCACAGGAACGAATGCAGGTTGCCCAGGTTGTCGGTGCCGCCCTGGGCCAGGTAGACGTGGGTCTGCAGGGCGACGCCCTGGGGCACCGACGAATGCCCCATCAGTTCGGCGTCCGGGGATTGCTCGCCGCTGACCACGACGGTCGGCAGGCCGCTGGCCACGACCGCATCGATCCCGTCCTCCCAGGCCCGGTAGCCGCCGAGAATACGGACGACGGCTACGTCGGCCCCGGCGAGCAGGTCGTCGAGCTCGCCGGGGACCAGCCGTGACGGATTGGCCCAGCGGTACCCCGCCCCGCTGGCGCGGGCCGCGATCAGGTCCGTGTCGGACGTCGACAGCAGCAGGACGGTGGGATTCGGGGTGAGGTCAGCGGCGGACGGCACCCGTCATTCGTACCTCACCGGGCGGCTGGAATCAGGGGCGGGTTTCGCCGAAGCGGTTGTGCCACGACTGGGGGTACGGCCGGCCGGCCGCGGCGACCAGCACCAGGACGAGCGCTGCGAATGCGCCAAATGCAAACATGGTCGTTCCTCTCGTATAGCTGGCGGTTATCCCGATACCGGCGGTATCGGATTCTCGATCGAAGGTACGTCCGATCTTCGCGAAAATCCCCAACATGTAAGGGAGCGAACAGCATTCCCGGCCAGTGGCGCCCGTCACATCCGGCGTCCGGAACCCCACGTCGACTCACGCACGAAGGGGCGCACCACCAGCACGTACAGCACCGCGACCGCGACCGGAACCAGCAGCGGCAGCCAGCGCACGCTCAGCGGCACCATCGCCGCAGTGAGCACGACGACGCAGAAACCGACGGCGCACGCCATGCTCGGCACGGTGGTCGTCACCACTGCCGGTGTCTCCACGGCGTGCCGGATCACCAGGTAGGCGGTCGCCGACAGGCCGGCCAGCGCCGCGTATGCCGGCGCCGGATCGCTCAGCGCCAGCGCGGCCGCGGCCGCCAGGACTGCGGCGCTGCTCACCGGCCTGACCATCAGCCCGGCCAGCACGCCTGTCGCGGCCAGCGCCGCGGCCACCAGGGCGGGCCCGTCGGCCGGTACCGCGACCGCCGCGGCCATCAGCAGCCCGAAGGCCGTCGAGACAGTGCGCGGGGCCGGTTGCGCGGGCACCTCAGGACCGCCTCAGGAGCGTTCGGTGCCGGTCGGGAACCAGCCGCATGGCATCGCCAAGCGCGCCGTCGCCCGACCAGTGCACGACGTCGATGCCGATGGTGCTCATGTCCCGGTACATCGCCGACCGCTGCAGCGCCCACATCCGACTGGTGAGGGGATCCAGATCGTCCGCGAACGGCGCACCGTCGAGGACGTCGACCGCGACCACGGCGTGACCGCGCTTGCACAGTTCGATCAATGCCAGCGCGAATTCGGTGCTCAGCAGCGTGGAGAAGGCCACGACGATGGCCCCCGGCGGCACGGCGGCGCGCGGAGCCAGGGTGCCGGTGAGGGTCTCGAATCCGTCGCCCGAACCCAGCACCGCATCCAGGACGCGGTAGAACTGCCGCCTGCCGATGTCGACGCCGAGCCAGCGTGGCCGGTAGCCGCCCAATGCCACGATGCCGGCCCGGTCGCCGTTGCGCAGGGCGGTCTGCACCACCTGCGCCGCGCCGCGGGCGGTGCGCTCGGTGGCCGTGGTCGCCGGTCCGGGGGCCTGGGCGTGGGTGTCGAGCAGCACGACGACGTCTGCGCCGCGGTCGGTCAACCGTTCCGTGACGTGCAACCGGCCCCTGCGCGCGCTCACCGGCCAGTTCACGGTCCGCAGCTGGTCCCCTGGCACGTAGGGCCGCACGTCGGCGTACTCGACTCCCGGCCCGGTATGCCTGGTCAGGTGCACGCCCAATCGGTCCGGCAACTCGGTGCGCGGCAGCGGCGTCGGCTGCGGCGCAGCCCGCGGGAAGACGTATATCTCACAGGCCTCGACCGTGTCGACGCCGACCAGCAGGCCCCCTGGTGCGGTCGCCTCGACGGTGGCACGCACCGGATAACGGCCCCACCGCGGCGCGCTGCCGCACACCGTCCGCCGCTCGGCCGTGGCCCCTTCGACAGCAGTCAACTGCATCCCGGCGGTCGGCGTGACCGTCAGCGCGGCGGGCGCCCCCGTCACCGTTACTGTCACCTTCGCCTGCTCCGACTCGAAGCACCGCACCACCGCGGGCTGACCGGACACCCGGATCCCGCCCACCGACCGCTGCCAATGCACCGAGCACAGCACCCCGATCATCGGCGCCGCGAAAACCAGCAGCTGCCAACGGGATCCGATCACGGCCACGGCCAACGCGGCTGCAGCCACGGTGAGCAGCGACTTGGCCAGTGGCGCGGCCCGCCACCGCAGCTGCGCATCGACGACAGCGGTGTCGGACATGGTCAGCTCGCCCCGTGACCGGTACGCGGCACCGGCAGCCGCCGCAGCAGCTCGGTCATCACGTCCGACCCGTGGATGCTACGTACCCACATCTCCGGGCGCAGGCTGATTCGATGTGACATGGCAGCAACCGCAAGGGTTTTGACGTCCTCGGGAATGACGTAGTCGCGGCCCAGCAACAGCGACCTGGCGCGGGCCAGCTGCACCAGATCCAGCTCGGCGCGCGGACTGGCCCCCACCGCGACCTGCGGGTGATGCCGGGTGGCGGCGGCCAGTGCGACGACGTAGTGCAGCACGTCGTCGTGCACGGTGACCTGCTCCACCGCCTCGCGCATCGCCAAAAACTGTGGCCCGTCGATGATCTGGTTGACGACGTGCTCGGCCGAGCCGCGCTCCAGGCGGCGGCGCAGCATGTGCAGCTCGTCCTGCTCGGAGAGGTATTTCAGTTCCAGGCGCACCGCGAAGCGGTCGAGCTGCGCCTCCGGCAGCGGATAGGTGCCCTCGTACTCGATCGGGTTGTCGGTCGCCAGCACGATGAACGGGGCCGGCAGCCGATGGGTTTGGCCGTCGATGCTGACCTGCCCCTCCGCCATCGCCTCCAGCAGGGCGGCCTGGGTCTTGGGTGGGGTGCGGTTGATCTCGTCGGCCAACAGCAGATTGGTGAAGATCGGGCCCCGCCGGAATTCGAAACTGCCCGACTGCATGTCGTACACCGTCGAGCCCAGCAGATCAGCGGGCAACAGATCGGGCGTGAACTGCACCCGCGTGAACTTCAGCCCGAGCGCCGCCGCGAAAGACCTGGCGATCAAGGTCTTGCCGAGCCCCGGCAGGTCTTCGATGAGGACGTGACCGCGGGCCAGCAACGTGGTGAGGATGAGGGTGAGCGCGGCCCGCTTGCCGACCACCACCCGCTCGATCTCGTCGAGCACCCCTTGCGCGGTGGCCGCTGCCGACGACAGCGCGGACACTCCGGTCATAACCGCTCCAATCGTCGCAGGATCTCGTCGAGCACGGCCCGCCCCGGCCCGGGTTGTTCGGCAGCCGCGCCGGTGCCGATGACGTTGTCGGGATCGACCCATTGCCACAGCTCGGGGCCGAACAGCATGCGGCCGGTGGCGACGAACACCGTGGGATCTGCGGTCTGCCGGTGGCCGGTGGCGGCCGCGAATTCCCTGGCCAGCCGGGGCCGCAGGTGCCGGTCCCACTGCAACCGCGTCGAGTCGGCCCGCTGGATCAGCGTGTCGGTCTGAGACCTCCACTGGCCCAGCAGTTCTGCGGCATCGTCGACGGCATGATCTGACTCCTCGGGGTCGGCGTCGTCGCGCAGCGACCAGCGGAGGGTGACCAGCAGTGCCGCCACCGCGGCGCCGGCACCCCAGGCCACCACGCGGCGGTCGGGCATCAGCACCGCGACCACCTCGACCAGCACCACCAACAGCAGCCCGGCAGCCACGGTTTTCTTCATGCCAGGCTCCGCAGTTCGGCCAATACGCGGTGCAGCGCCTGGATCGCGGCTTCGCGGTGATCCTCGTTCATCACATGCGGGCTGAACCTGGCCTCGGTGAAGAGCTCGACGAGTTCGGTTGCGCTGTCGGCGGACAGTGCGTGGTGCTGCACAGCCCGTGCCAGCACCTCCGACGGCGTGTCGGAGGCGAGCGGCACCGCACCGGGGGCGTGCGCCAGTGCGCGCTCCATCGCGACGTAACAGGCGATGATGGCCGCACGCGGGTCGCGGCTCAGATCGCCGATTTCTTCCAGACCGAGTTCGGCTGCGCGGGCTAGCCTTTCGGGCCCACGCGGCAGGTGCCGTGTGGCCGAGCGGATTCCGTCCTCCGGGGGCGCCGGCGGCAGGCCTGCGCGCCGCGCATGTCTGGCGATGCCGAATCCCACGATGATCAACAGCGCGACAGTCGTCGCCGCCAGATAACCGAAGGCACTCGGCCCCGACCCGGTGGGATCCGGTTGCCGGTTGGGGACCGAGCTGGGCGGCGCCGGTGTCTGCGTGGCGGGCGCCGGTAGCACCGGCGTCGCGGTCAGCCGCGTGATCAGGACGAGGACGAGCAACCATGCCAGGGTCGCGGCGATCGCGAGCAACACCCAGCGCCAGCGCAGCCGGACCCGAAGGCCGCGCAGTTCCAGCCGGCCGACGCCGTCACCCGCACCGGGTTCGGCGGGCTTGCGCGGCGCGGTGAGGACCGCGAAGGCGAATCCGGCCAGGCCCACGGCCAGCAGGACGACGAGAGCGACGAGACTGGCCGGTGAATCCGACGACGGCGGCGCCTGAGCGCGTGTCGCGCCGGGCAGGTGACCCCGCACGGCCACGGCAGCGATCACCAGGAGCACGAGCACTGTGGCCGTGCGCCGCGTCGTCCTGTCGATATCCGGCATCGCCTGAACAATCGTCGCACGAATTCAGGGCGCGGCCAGGAAGTTCCTAGAATGGAGCCGGACATGACCCGAACCCGCGACGACGATGCCTGCCCCGGTGCACTGACGGTGCACCGGGCCGCCGACGGCGCCCTGGCCCGGATCCGCTTGGCCGGCGGGATGATCACCGCTGGGCAGCTCGCCACCCTGGCCGAGGTGGCCGATCAGTTCGGTTCTCCGGCAATGGAACTCACGTCGCGCGGCAATGTTCAGCTGCGCGCCATCACCGATACCGATGCGGTGGCCGCAGCGCTGACCGACGCCGGGCTGCTGCCCTCGGCGTCGCATGAGCGCGTCCGCAACATCGTCGCGTCCCCGCTCTCGGGACGCTCCGGCGGGCTGGCCGACGTGCGCGGCCTCGTCGGCGAACTGGACCAGGCCATCCAAGCGCAGCCGATCCTGGCCGAGCTGCCCGGCCGGTTCTGGTTCGGCATCGACGACGGCCGCGGCGACGTGTCGGGGCTGGCGGCCGACGTCGGCGCCCACATGCTCGACGCCGACACCGCGGCCCTGCTGCTGTCCGGCACCGACACCGGGGTGCGGATGACGGTCGCCGACGTGGTGCCGACGCTCGTCGACACGGCGAAGCGCTTCGCCGAGATTCGCGGAAATTCTTGGCGCATAACCGAACTCGACGACACCGCGGCACTGCTGGCCGGACGTGACGTCAGCGCGGCCGCAGGCGCGCAGTGGCCACCGACGATACGGCCCCCGGTCGGTTGGATCGAGCAGCGTGACGGCCGGATCACCCTCGGCGCGGGTGTGCCGCTCGGGGTTCTGCAGGCCCGCACGGCCCAGTTCCTGGCCGCGATCGAGGCGCCGGTGGTCATCACGCCGTGGCGGTCGGTGCTGGTGTGCGACCTCGACGAGGGGGTGGCGGACGTGTCGCTGCGGGTGCTGGCCCCGATGGGTTTGATCTTCGACGAGAATTCCCCGTGGCTGGACATCAGTTCCTGCACCGGCAGCCCCGGCTGCGCCAAATCGTTGGCCGACGTGCGGGCCGACGCCGCCGAAGCGGTCAACACACCCGCGAGCACCCACCGACATTTCGTCGGCTGCGACCGCGCCTGCGGTAGCCCGCCCGTCGGCGAGGTGCTGGTGGCGGGCGAGGACGGATACCACCCGCGTCTTCCACCCCCGTAAGGTGTTCGCGTGCTCGACTACATCCGCGACGCTGCGGAGATCTACCGGCAGTCGTTCGCGACGATCCGCGACGAGGCCGATCTGGAGCGTTTTCCCGCCGACGTCTCGCGTGTCGTGGTCCGGCTCATCCACACCTGCGGCCAGGTCGATGTCGCCGAACACGTCGCGTTCAGCGCCGATGTGGTCACCAGGGCGCATGCCGCGCTGATTGCGGGGGCGCCGGTGCTGTGCGATTCGTCCATGGTGGCGGCCGGTATCACCCGCTCACGACTCCCCGCCGACAACGAGGTGGTGTCTCTGGTCGCCGATCCGCGCGCCCCCGAGCTGGCGACCCGGCTGGGCAGCACGCGCTCCGCGGCCGCCGTCGATCTGTGGGCCGACCGCCTCGGCGGCTCGGTGGTGGCGATCGGCAATGCGCCGACGGCCCTGTTCCGGCTGCTCGAACTGCTCGACGAGGGTGCTCCGGTACCCGCCGCGGTGCTCGGTGGTCCGGTCGGCTTCGTCGGGTCCGCCCAGTCCAAGCAGGAACTGATCGAGCGCCCACGCGGAATGTCCTATCTGGTGGTGACCGGCAGGCGCGGCGGCAGCGCGATGGCCGCCGCCGCCGTCAATGCGATTGCGAGCGAACGCGAATGACGGCAAGGGGAACCCTCTACGGAGTCGGTCTTGGCCCGGGTGATCCGGAGTTGGTGACGGTCAAGGCCGCTCGGCTGATCGGCGAGGCCGACGTCATCGCCTATCACAGCGCCCGGCACGGTCACAGCATCGCCAGGGGCATCGCCGAACGGTATCTGCGTCCCGGCCAGGTCGAAGAACACCTGGTGTACCCGGTGACCACCGAGACCACCGACCATCCCGGCGGCTACGCGGGCGCGATGGAGGACTTCTACGCCGAGTCCGCCGAGCGCATCGCGACGCACCTGGAGGCCGGCCGCAACGTGGCTCTGCTGGCCGAGGGCGATCCGCTGTTCTACAGCTCCTACATGCACATGCACACCCGGCTCACCGAGCGGTTCGACGCCGTCATCGTGCCCGGTGTGACCTCGGTCAGCGCGGCATCGGCCGCCACCGGCACACCGCTGGTGCAGGGCGACGAGGTGCTCACCATCCTGCCCGGCACCCTGCCCGCCGAGGAGCTCAAGCGGCGGCTGTCCGACACCGACGCAGCCGTGATCCTCAAACTCGGCCGGTCGTATACCGCTGTGCGCGAGGCTCTTTCATCAACAGGTCGGCTCGATGAGGCGTACTACGTGGAGCGGGCCAGCACCGAGCGCCAGCGGGTGGCGCCGGCCGCCGACATCGAGCCCGGCAAGGTGCCGTACTTCTCACTGGCCATGATCCCCGGCGGAGGCCGCGTCGCGCCCCCGCCGACGGGCAGCGTCGTGGTGATCGGTCTGGGGCCGGGCGACTCCGACTGGATGACCCCGCAGAGCCGGCGCGAGCTCGCCGCGGCGACCGACCTGATCGGGTACTTCCCGTACCTGGAACGGGCAGGCCTGCGGCCCGGGCAGCGCCACCACCCCAGCGACAACACCGACGAGCCCGCCCGCGCCGAGCTGGCCTGCAGCCTGGCCCAACAGGGCCGCACCGTCGCGGTGGTCTCGTCCGGAGATCCCGGGGTGTTCGCGATGGCCACCGCGGTGCTCGAGGAGGCCAAGCAATGGCCGGGTGTCGAGGTCCGCGTCATCCCCGCGATGACGGCCGCCCAGGCCGTCGCCAGCCGGGCCGGCGCGCCGCTCGGCCACGACTACGCGGTGATCTCGTTGTCCGACCGGCTCAAGCCGTGGGACGTGATCGCTTCTCGGCTGACCGCGGCGGCCAAGGCCGATCTGGTGCTGGCCATCTACAACCCGGCGTCCAAGACCCGAACCTGGCAGGTCGGTGCGATGCGCGACCTGTTGTTGGAGCACCGCGACCCGAGCACGCCGGTGATCATCGGTCGGGCGGTGTCCGGCGCGCAGCCCGGCAGCGGTGAGAGTGTCCGGGTGGTGCGGCTCGCCGATCTCGACCCCGGTGAGGTCGACATGCGGTGCCTGTTGATCATCGGTTCGTCGCAGACGCAGTGGTACACCGATCAGGACCGGGACCGGGTCTTCACCCCGCGGCGCTACCCGAGCTGAGCTGCGGCCGCCGCTAGGGTCGGCCTATGAGCACACGCCCCGCGGTGGACCGACTCGTCATGTACAAGCACGGCGTCGCGTATGTCAGCCGCAGCGGGCCCGTCGACGGTGACCTCGAACTGACGTTCCGCCGCGACGACATGAAGGACGTGTTGAAGTCGCTGACGGTGGACATCGCCGGCGGGCAGGCATCGGTGGGCACCATCGCGTTCGACACGCCTTCGGATCCCCGCACCGAACTCGCCGGCCGCAACCTGCTGTTGGAGCCGGGTGGCGCACTTCTCGGACTCATCGAGGCGTTGCGCGGCCGGGTGGTCGAGGTGCGCTGCGGCGATCGACGTCACCGCGGCGAGGTCGTCGGCGTCGACGAGTCCGGCGAGAATCGGCGACTGCTGGTGCTGCGCACCGAGGCCGGTGCGGTGAGCCTTGTCGACCTCAACGAGACCGACCAGGTCGACCTGATCGAGGATCCCTCGCGCGCGGACCTGGCGTACCTGATCGACCGGTCGCGCGCCGCGACCGCGGGCCAGGATTGTCAAGTGGCCGTACAGATCCGGGGCGCCGCCGAGCAGGCGCGGGTGTCCTACATCGTCCCGGCACCGATGTGGCGGGTGTCGTATCGGTTGGTCCGCGACGGTGACACGCTGGTGCTGGCCGCCATGGGTATCGTGCACAACCCGGTCGACGAGGATCTCACCGACGTCTCCCTGACATTGACCACCGGACAACCGATTTCGTTCGACATCGACCTGTACCACGGCAGGAAGGTGCGGCGCGCGGTGGTCGAAGAGCCCGAACGTGTGGCGGTGGCGAAGGCCACCCGCGCCGGAGGCGTGATGCCCGCCCCTGCGCTCGCCGGGATGCCGATGGCCGCAGGCTCTTTCGACGCGTACGCGGATGCCGCAGCCGACGTCGAAACCTCGGACAGCGGTGAGCATTTCGAATACCGACTGACGACGCCGGTGTCACTGAAGCGCGGCGGTGCGGCCATGGTGCCGCTCGCGGTGACGCCCGTCGACGGGGTCCGCCGTGAACTGGTGTGGCGGGATGGCGCACCGCCCGCGCCCGACGTCGTGTTGGCCTTCACCAACAGCACCGGCGTGGTGTTGGAAGAGGGACCCGCGGTGATCTACGAGCAGGACAGCTACGCCGGAGAGGCCATGGTGCCGTTCACCGCGCGAGATACCAAGGTGCGATTGGCATTTGCCAAGGATCTGGCGGTGCGGTGCCGCAGCAAGAGCGCCGCCGACCGGGTGACCGTCCGGGTCCGGCTGGGCGCCGACGCCGTGGTCGAGGAGCAGCGTTTCGAGAAGCGTTACACGCTGCGCGCCGAGAACGATCACGACGAGGCCGTCGACGTCATCTTCGAACTGCTCCGCGTTCGTGAGCGCACGTTCGCCCCGCTCGATGGTGTCGTCGACATCGAGACCGATGGAGGCTGGCACCGGGTCCGGATTTCGGTACCCGGGCATCAGACCGTCGAGGCCACGGTTTTGGAAACCTGGCCGGTCTACACCGAGATCGACTACCGGCAGCTTTCACCCCGTCAGCTGGAGCAATGGCTGGCCGGGCGGTCGCTGGACGCCGCGACCATCGATGAGCTGTCGGGTGTGCTGCGGCAATGGGAGCACGCCGACCGCCTCGACGCCGAACGGGACCGCCTCGAAGCCGGCCGCATCGAGGACTACGCCGCGCAGACCCGCATCGCCGAACAGCTCAAGGTGCTGGGCTCCGACGGCCAGGAGGGTGAACTGCGACGGCGGCAGGTCGACCAGCTCGAGCAACTGCAGAATCGGGTCAACGCGCTCGACACGCAGATCCGCTCACTGCGTGCGGACGCCGACGCCGCCCGCGTGGCGGCGTCGGAGGAGTTGCGCCGGTTGATCGGAGCGGGTTGAGCCCTGACTTCTGACTCCCGTCGACAATGATTGACGACTGTCAGAATCGGCATTAGTGTCCGGCGTCACATCCGTTCAGCGTGACACCCGTCGGTAGGGAGGCCAGTGGCACAACACGGCGCACAGGTGCGGTCCCGGATCGACCGGCGCCAGCCGCAACGCAGCGATCAGCGCCGCGCAGCCATCTTGGACGCGCTCAACCAGCACCTGATGGAGACCGGGTTCGACTCGCTCGACATCGCCAAGGTCGCCCGGCAGGCCGGCGTGGGCCGGTCGGCGTTCTACTTCTACTTCGAGAACAAGGCTGCCGCGGTCGCCGCACTGCTCGAGCCCATGCACGACGCGCTGATGGCTGCCAACAACATCCTGGCCAACACCGACAAACCGCCCCGCACCCGGATCCGCGACACCATCGACGCCGTACTGCGCACCGCCGAGGACCACCGGTACCTGTTCCGCGCCATGCTGGAGGCCCGCGGGACCAGTGGCTCCGTGCGCGATCTGTGGGACGCGGCCAGAGAGTCGTTCGTCCCGACCGTGTCGGCAGTGATCGCTGCCGAACGCGCGAGCGGCCGGGCGCCCGCCGGTGCCGATCCGGTGGTGCTCGCCGGGCTGCTGTTGGAATTCAACGATCGGCTGCTCGAGCGCGCCATCGTCGGCGGACCGTTGACGCGCCAGCAGTTGCTCGACGGCGCGGAGGCGATCTGGATGGGCACCATCTACGGGGCGACGCAGTGACCGCCGCGGTGTCCATCCCGGGCAAGCCAACCGACGTCACGCCCGGATGGCTCTCGGCGGTCCTGCACACCGAGGTACGCACAGCCGAGACGGCACCCATCGGCACCGGCCAGACCGGCGCCACGTATCGGGTGTCGGTGACCTATGCCGACGAAAACCCTGGTCTTCCGGACACTTTCGCCGTCAAGCTGCCATCGCAGGACGACACCGTGCGCGACCGTGTCGCCATCGGCTACCGCTCCGAGCATGCGTTCTACACCAATGTCGCGGGCCACGTGCAGATCCCGGTACCGCACTGTCACCACTGCGAAATCGCCGGCGACGGCGCCGATTTCGTGTTGCTGCTGGCCGATATGGCGCCCGCGGTTCAGGGTGACCAGATCGCGGGGTGTACACCGGCGGAGGCCACGTTGGCGGTCCGGGCGCTGGCCGCCTTGCACGGTCCGACCTGGTGCGACCCACAGTGGGCCAACTTCCCCGGCATCGCGATGCCCAGGCCCGAACCGGATTCGGCGAAGGGTTTCGGTGAGATCGCCACGGTGGCCGCCGATATCACGCTCGACCGGCTCGGCGAGCGGATGAGCGCCCAGAATCGCGACACCATGCGGGCCGCGATGTCGGTGGTGACGCCGTGGTTGCTGGCCGAGCCGGACCGGTTCGCAGTGCTGCACGGCGACTATCGGTTGGACAACATGCTGTTCGACCCGGACCGTACCCGCGTCACCGTGGTGGACTGGCAGACGCTGGGTTCGGGCCTGCCCACGCGGGATCTGTCCTACTTCACCGCCACGAGCCTGCGCCCGGATGTCCGGACCGCCGTGGAAACCGAGCTCGTCGATGTGTACCACCAGACCTTGCAGGCCCACGGTGTCACCGGATATGACCGGGAAAGTTGTTGGTACGACTATCGGTTGGGCATGTTGCAGGCGCCATTGATCACGGCGCTGGGCTGCGCGTTCGCCACCTCCACCGAACGGGGTGACGACATGATGGTGGCGATGGCCGAACGCGGTTGCCAGGCCATCCGCGAGCTGGGCACCCTCGAGCTGATCAGCGCGCTCTGAGGTGTGCCCTGACCCAGTCCGAAGCCTCGCCGACGGTGGCCACGGCGTGTACCCCGGCCGGTAGGGGTGGTCGGTCGACCATGATCACCGTCACCCCCGCGTCCGCCGCGGCCCGCAGCTTGGGCTCGGTCATGGCGCCGCCGCTGTTCTTGGTGACCAGGGCGTCGATGTGGTGCTCGGTGAGCAGGGCCAGCTCGCCCTCGTAGTGATACGGGCCGCGCGACAACAACAATCGATGATGTTCCGGCAGGCTCGTGGGCTCGGGTGCCGTGACGGCCCGGATCAGGAACCAGGCGTCCACGCCGCGGAAGGCCGCGGTTCCGGATCGGCCGGTGGTCAGAAATACCCGGGCATACCCGTTGTCTGCCACGGTTTTCGCGGCCTCGGCGTCGGAGGCCACCACGGTCGCGTCCCCGGGCTGCCAGGCCGGACGAGCCAGCACCAGGTGCGGCACACCGAGTTCGGCGCACACCTGCGCGGCATGCGCGGTGATGGTCGCCGCGAACGGATGGGTCGCGTCGACCACGGCGTCGATCCGCTCGTCGCGCAACCAGTTCCGCATGCCGTCGACGCCGCCGAAACCCCCGATGCGGACCGGGCCGACCGGCAGCGCAGGCTCGGGCACCCGTCCGGCCAGTGAGCTGATGAGCTCGACCTCGGGGTGCAGCGCCGCGGCCAGCGCCCGGGCCTCTCCCGTGCCGCCGAGCAGCAGAAGCCTCACTAGTGCCTGCTCCCCCTGCGGCGGTCCGACGAGTAGAGGTAGCTGTCGGAGAAGCCTTCGGCGGCAAGCACATCGCCGACCACGATCACCGCGGTACGGGTGACCTCGGCGGCGTGCATCTTCTCCGCGATGTCGGCCAGCGTGCCGCGCAGCACGGTCTGCTGCGGCCAGCTCGCGAATGCCACGACCGCACACGGCGTTTCCGATCGGTACCCGCCATCGATGAGCTGCGGCACGATGTGGTCGATCTGCGCTGCGGCCAGGTGCAGCACGAGCGTCGCCCCCGGCGCGGCGAGCGTGCGCAGATCCTCGCCGTCGGGCATCGCCGTCGACAGCGTCGCGACGCGGCTCAGCGTGACCGTCTGCGCCACCCCCGGAACCGTGAGTTCACGGCCCAGCACCGCGGCGACAGCCGCGAATGCCGGTACGCCTGGCACGATTTCGTAGCGCACGCCGAGCGCGTCGAGCCTGCGGCATTGCTCGGCCAGCGCGCTGTAGATCGACGGGTCGCCGGAGTGCAGCCGGGCCACGTCGTGACCGGCGCGGTCGGCGGCCACCAGCTCATCGATGATCTGGTCGAGGTTCAGCGGTCCGGTGTCGACGATGCGGGCGTCCGGCGGGCAGATGGCCAGCAGGTCGTCGGGCATGATCGACCCGGCGTAGAGGCAGACGGGGCAGCTGCTCAGCAGCCGCTGGCCGCGCACCGTAATCAGGTCTGCCGCGCCGGGACCGGCCCCGATGAAATAGACCGTCACGGCTTCACCACCGACCACTGGGTGACCGGCAGCGCCGGGCGCCATCCGGTGAACCCGCCGATCGCGCCGCCGTGATAATGCTGATAGCGCCGCAATTCGCCGCCTTCCTTCGAATACCACTGCGCCACAACGGCTTCTGACTCCACCGTGACAGCGTTGACCACCAGCCGCCCGCCGGCGGGCAATCGGTCGAAGCAAGCCTGCACCAGGCCCGGCTGGGTGACGCCGCCGCCCACGAAGACCGCCGACGGCTCGGATCCGTCGAATCCCTCTGGCGCCGCCCCACGCACCTGCACCCGCACCCCGAATGCCACGACATTGGCACCGATGCGGTTGCGGCGCTGCGGATCACGCTCGTATGCCGTCGACCGGCAGCCGGGCGCGCTGCGGCACCACTCGATGGCGATGCTGCCCGATCCGGAGCCGACATCCCACAGCAGCTCCCCCGGCCGGGGCCCGAGCGCCGCCAAGGTCACGGCCCTGATCGACTGCTTGGTCAGTTGCCCGTCGTGGTCGAAATCGTCATCAGGCAGGGCGTGCGCGCGACGCTCGTCGGGCAGGTACCGCACGGCCATGACGTTGAGCGCATCGACATCGGCGGGCGGCCGCGACGCCCACTCTCGCGCCGTCGCCGAGCGACGCAGTTCCCGCGGCCCGCCGAGCTGCTCCAGCACCGTCAGTTCCGAGTCCCCACGTCCGGTGTCGGTCAGCAGCTTGGCCAGAGCGGCCGGACTCGTGCCGTCCCGGGACAGCACCACGGCCTGCCCACCGCGGCGCACCGCCGTATGTGGTTCGGCGGTCACCAGGCTGATGATCTCGGTGTCCTGCACCGACCAACCGACCCTCGAACACGCCAGCGTCACCGACGACACGTGCGGCAGCACGGTGACCGCGTCGGCGCCGTACATCCGGATCAGCACGCTGCCGACCCCGTGCAGCAGCGGATCCCCGCTGGCGATCACGTGCACGTCACCGTCGGCTCCGTCGAGCAAAGTGCGCAGCGCGGGCGTCATCGGCGACGGCCACACCCGCCGGACCGCCGAGACGGTGCCGTCGAGCAGGTCGAGCTGCCGCCTGGACCCGTGCACCACTGTGGCCCTTGCCAATTCGGCACGTACAGTCGGCGCCAGGCCGGCCATGCCGTCGGCCCCGATTCCGACCACGATGATTCTCACCTCGGCATCCTGCGCCAGATCGGGCCAGGGACAAAACGCGTCACGAAGATCATCGGCCGGATCACCCACGGCACCCACACCGCACTCTTGCCTGCGGCCAGCGCGGCCGCGGCTGCCTCGGCAACCTGGGCCGGGGTGCTGGAGAACGGCGCCGGGTCCATCCCCTGGGTCATCTGTCCGATCACGAAGCCCGGCCGCACGATCAACAGGTGCACGCCGGTGCCGTGCAGAGCGTCGCTCAGCCCGCAGGCGAACCCGTCCAGGCCGGCCTTGGCCGACCCGTAGACGTAGTTGGCGCGGCGGACCCGAGCCCCGGCGATCGAGGAGAACACCACCAGCCGGCCCCGGCCCGCGGCCCGCATGCGCCGTGCGAGCTCGGTGAGCAGGCTCACCTGGGCGACGTAGTCGGTGTGCACCACGGCGACCGCGTGCGCGGTATCGGTCTCGGCGCGCGCCTGGTCGCCGAGCACGCCGAAGGCCAGGACCGCGGTGTCGATCGGCCCGTGCGCAGTTTCGATCGTGTCGATCAGGCGCGCATGCTCGGCGACGTCGTCGGCGTCGAACTCGCACGTGTGCACGGCCGCGGCACCTGCGGCCCGCACCGCGGCAACCTCGTCGGCGAGCCGGTCGGCCCCGCGGGCGGCGAGCACCACGGTCGCGCCCGCAGCCAGACGGGTGGCCAGTTCGACCCCGATCTCGCTACGACCCCCAAAGATCACCACAACCCGCGGGACGGGATGTGCCGTGTCTGTCGTGTCGTTCACGGCAGCGATTATCACCTGCGCTAGCGTGGAGGCCGATGGCTACGTCACGGGGCAAGGCAACCACCAAGCTCACCAATGACGCTCTGGCGTTTCTCACCGAGCGCCATCTGGCCATGCTCACGACGCTGCGCTCGGACAATTCGCCGCACGTCGTCGCCGTTGGTTTCACCTTCGATCCCAAGACCCATATCGCTCGGGTCATCACCACCGGTGGGTCGCAGAAGGCGATCAACGCCCATGAGCGCGGCGTCGCGGTGCTCAGCCAGGTCGACGGTGCCCGTTGGTTGTCCCTGGAGGGCAAGTCCACCGTCAGCACAGAAACCGATGCGGTGCGCGACGCCGAGCTGCGATACGCGCAGCGCTACCGCACCCCGCGGGTCAATCCCCGCCGGGTCGTGATCGAGGTCCGCGTCGAGCGGGTGCTCGGCTCGTCGGATCTGCTGGACCGCAGCGGCGAGTAGGCCGCCGGCGCTCAGCGCGCAGGCACCACGACCAGCTCGTGCGGCTGGTTGTTCACCGATTCCGCGCCGTCGGCGGTGACGATAACGATGTCCTCGATGCGCGCCCCCCACTGCCCCGGGAAGTACACGCCAGGTTCGACGCTGAACGCCATGCCTACCTCCAGCGGGAGGTTGTTGCCTGCCACGATGTACGGCTCTTCGTGCACCGACAGCCCGATGCCGTGGCCGGTGCGGTGCACGAACCCCTCGGCCAGGCCCTCGGCGGCCAGCACGTCGCGGGCGGCCGCATCGACCTGTTCGGCCGTGACGCCGGGCCGCACCACGTCGACGGCAGCCTGCTGTGCGCGCTGCAGCACCGCGTACCGACGCGCCACCTCCGGGTCCGGCTCGCCGATGCTGTAGGTGCGGGTGCAGTCGGAGTTGTAGCCCGGCTGGTACGGCCCGCCGATGTCGACGACGACGATGTCGCCCGCCTGCAGTTCGCGGTCGGAGCATTCGTGATGCGGGTCGGCGCCGTTGGGCCCCGAGCCGACGATGATGAACGCCACCTCCGAATGCCCTTCGGCCACAATGGCTTCCGCGATGTCCGCGGCCACGTCGGCCTCGGTGCGGCCGGGCACCAGGAATTCGGGCACCCGGGCGTGCACACGGTCGATGGCCGCCCCGGCCTTGCGCAGCGCGTCGATCTCGGCGCCGTCCTTGATCATTCGCAACCGGCGCAGCACATCGGTGGCCAGCACCGGCACCACTCCGAGCAACTCGGTCAACGGCAGCAGATGCAACGCAGGCATGGCATCGGTGACGGCGACGGCTTGCCCGCCGAGCGCGTCCACCACCATCCGGTACGGATCCTCGCCGTCGACCCAATCCCGCACCGTCACACCGAGTTCGGGGACAGCCGACTCCTTGAGCGCGGCCAGTTCCAGGCGCGGCACCACCACGGTCGGCTCCCCCTGCGCGGGCAACACCAGCGCGGTCAGCCGTTCGAAGGTCTGCGCCCGCGAGCCGACCAGGTATCGCAGGTCGTAGCCGGGGGTGATGACCAGCCCGGCCAGGCCCGCCTCACCCGCGGCGGCGGCCGCCGCGGAAAGCCGGTGGGCGTAGACGTCGGTGCTGAATCGGCTGAGGGTCATGGTGCTCGAGGCTAGTGGGACGCCTGATAGCTGGCGACCTCGACCAGGTTGCCGTCGGGATCACGGCAATAGTGTGAGGTCATCGGACCCAGCGCACCGGTCTTGGTGACCGGGCCTTCGATGATCCGAACACCGCACGCCGTGAGGTGCTCGCCGACTGCGGAAGCGTCGACGTCGGCGATGAAGCACAGATCCAGCGAGCCGGGCGCGTCGACGACACCGGTGACCCAGTTCGGTGAACCGGTCGGACGCACGTTGATCTTCTGGTTCCCGAACACCAGGGCGATGCGGCCCGCGCCGAAGACCTCCTTGCGCATGCCCAGCACCCGCTCGTAGAAGTCGACCGTGGCCTCGACGTCACGACAGTTGAGGACGACATGGTCAATACGGTTGACGGCGAACGACATACCTCAGGCTACTGTCGCTGGAATGTTCCGGAGGATTTCATGACCGCCCCCGTCCTGCTCCTCGACGGCGCCAGCATGTGGTTCCGCTCGTTCTTCGGGGTCCCGTCGTCGATCACCGCACCGGACGGGCGACCGGTGAATGCGGTGCGCGGCTTCCTGGACTCCATCGCGACGCTGGTGACCAACGAACGGCCGAGCCGGCTGGTGGTGTGCCGTGACGACGACTGGCGGCCGCAATGGCGTGTGGAGCTGGTGCCGTCGTACAAGGCGCACCGGGTGGCAGAACCGGAGCCGGACGGGATACCGGACATCGAGGAAGTGCCCGACGAGCTGACCCCCCAGGTCACCATGATCATGGAGTTGCTGGACGCGTTCGGCATCGCGACTGCCGGGGCGCCGGGCTATGAGGCCGACGACGTGCTGGGCACCCTGGCCACGCGCGAGCAGGCCGACCCCGTGGTGGTGGTCAGCGGGGACCGCGACCTGCTGCAGTTGGTGCGCGACGAGCCGGCGCCGCCGGTGCGGGTGCTCTACATCGGGCGCGGATTGGCCAAGGCCACGAAGTTCGGGCCCGTCGAGGTGGCCGAGCAGTACGGCGTGCCTGCCGATCGGGCCGGCGCGGCATATGCCGAATTGGCCTTGATGCGTGGCGATCCGTCCGACGGGCTGCCCGGGGTGGCCGGGATCGGTGAGAAGACCGCGGCGACGCTGCTGGCCCAGCACGGCTCACTGGCGGCGATCCAGGCAGCCGCGCAGGACACCACGGTGTCGATGTCCAAGTCGCACCGGGCCAAACTGCTCGCTGCCGCCGACTACATCGCGGCGGCCGAGCCGGTGGTGCGCGTTGCCACCGATGCGCCGGTGACGTTCTCCACGCCGTCGGATGCGCTGCCGTTGGTCGCCAAAGATCCGGCCAAGGTCGCCGACCTGGCCGCGGCGTACGGCGTGACGTCGTCGATCAGCCGGTTGCAGACGGCGCTGGACCGCCTGCCCGGCTGATGCGCGGCCGGCCTACTTGGGCCGGCCGACCTCGTAGGTGCCGTCGTTGTTCTGGAAGGTCACCGTGACCTTGCGCTTGGTGCCGTCGACGCTGACCTCGCAGGTGAAGGTGTCACCCTTCTTGACCTTGGGGTTCTTGCCGTCGTTGCAGTTGACGTCGGAGACGCTCTTGTTGCCGTAACCGTTCTCCTCGTCGGTGAGGATCTTGGTCACGCCCTCCTGAGCCTTGTTGACGTCAAGTTCGGTGGTGACGAACCAACCCGGCTTCCAGAACCCCAGGACGCCGACGACAGCGAGCAGGAGCACCACAAGGGCCCCGACGACACCGAGGATCACGCCGAGCGAACGCTTGGATCCTTCTTCGGCACCGGGTGGGGTGTACTGGCCGTATTGCCCCGGCTGGCCGGGCTGACCGAACTGCGGCTGACCGTACTGACCCGGCTGACCGAACTGCGGCTGGCCGTACTGACCCGGCTGGCCGAAGCTGGGCTGCCCCATCTGGGCGGGCTGACCCGGCTGCCCGAACTGGCCCGGCTGCGCGTAGGGCTGCTGGCTGTACTGATCGGTCGACGGGTACTGCGGCTGGGCGTAACCCGAGTGGGACTGCTGATAGGCCGAGTAGTCGGGCTGCTGTTGCTGCGGCTGCTCGGGCTGTTGCGACTGCGACGGCTGCTGCCAGGTCGGAGCATGCGTGGTCGGCTCGTCGGGGCCGGCAGGCTGCTGCCACGCGTCCGAGCCTGACGGCTGATCATTACCGGGCTCGGGCTGCTGACCGGGCCACTGCTGTGCCGGATCAGATCCCTGCGGTCCGCTCATGACTCTCCTTGATCCTGTTCGCTGCCTGCTGCCGACACCCTACCCCGCATCAACAGCCACGACGCCGCGCCGAACGTCGTTGATGGCGCGTTTCGCGGTATTGCGCAGCGCCGGTGTGGGTGCGGCATTTCGCACCTGGTCGAGCAGATCGAGGACCTGCCGACACCACCGTACGAAATCGCCTGCCGGCAGCGGTGAACCGGAACCGGTGATGTCGGATGCGGCCAGCGCGGACGCCAGGTCGCCGGTGGTGGCCCAGCGGTAGACGGCGGTGACGAAACCCTCGTCGGTTTCGCGGCTCGGCGCGATGCGGTGTCTGCGCTCGTCGGCGCGCAGATCACCGGAGAGGCGTCGGGTTTGGGCCAGCGCACGCCGCAGACCGGGCGTCGGGATGTCGAACCCTGCCGGTACCGCGGGCGTATCGCCGCGCGACTCGAAGAGCACCGCCGAGAGCACTCCGGCCAGCTCCGCGGGCTGCAGCCCCTCCCAGAGGCCGCCCCGCAGGCACTCGGCCACCAGCAGGTCACTTTCGCTGTAGATGCGGGCGAGCAGCCGGCCGGAGTCGGTGACCTTGGGTTCGCCAGAACCGTTCTCGATGAAGCCGCGTTCGCTGAGCAACGCGACGATCCGGTCGAAGGTCCGCGCCAGGGAATTCGTCGCCGCAGCCACCTTCTGCTGGATCTGGGCGTTGTCACGTTCGATGCGCAGATACCGCTCAGCGATGCGCATCATGGCTTCGCGGTTCGCAAGCTGGTTCGCCCGATGCCTGCGCAGCTGCTCGCGGAGCCCGGCCAACTCCGGATCCACGTCGCGGTCCAGTGCACTGCCGGAGCGTTTCGGCTTGCCCGTCGGCAGCGCCAAGCCGGCTGCCGCTGACCGCAGCGCCGACGCCAGGTCGCGGCGCACCCGCGGTTGGCGGTGCTCGACGCGTTTGGGGAGCGACATCGTGCCCAGCGGCCCCGAGGCGCCCGAGTAATCCGACGACGAAATCCGGCCGGCCCAATGATGTTCGGTGAGCACCAGCGGACGGGGGTCGTCGCTGTCGCGGTCTGGTTCGAGCACCACCGCCAGCCCACCGCGGCGGCCGTGGGTGATGGTGATGATGTCGCCACGGCGCAGGCCTGCCAGCGCGTCGTTGGCTGCCTGACGGCGCTGCAGCCGCGATGCGCGCGACTGGGCACGTTCGCGCTCACCGATTTTCGCGCGGAGCCTCGCGTAGTCGAGTACCTCGGACTCGTGTCCGTCCAGTTCGGCGGCCAGCTCTTTGAGCATCCGTTCGCCGCGCGCGACGCCGCGGACCAGGCCGACCACCGAGCGGTCGGCCTGGTACTGCGCGAAGGACCGCTCCAGCAGCTTGTGCGCCTGCTCCGGCCCCATGTGCTGGACCAGGTTGATGGTCATGTTGTACGACGGCGCAAAGGAACTGCGCAACGGGAAGGTTCGGGTGGACGCCAGGCCTGCGACCTCGGCGGGATCGGCGGTGCTGTCGTCGGGCCGCCACAGCACCACGGCGTGGCCCTCGACGTCGATGCCGCGCCGGCCCGCCCGCCCGGTCAGCTGGGTGTACTCCCCCGGCGTCAAGGGCAGATGCTGCTCGCCGTTGTATTTCACCAGCCGCTCCAGCACCACCGTGCGGGCCGGCATGTTGATCCCCAAAGCGAGTGTCTCCGTGGCGAACACGGCCTTCACCAGACCGGCGGTGAACAGCTCTTCGACGGTGTGGCGGAACGTCGGCAACATGCCTGCGTGGTGGGCGGCCAGGCCGCGCAACAGGCCTTCGCGCCATTCGTGGTAGTCCAGCACGATCAGATCGGACTCGGCCAGATCGGCGCAGCGCCGGTCGATCACCTCCGCGATGCGGGCACGTTCCTCGTCGGTGGTGAGCCGCAGCCGCGACCGCAGACACTGCTTGACCGCCGCATCGCACCCGGCGCGGGAAAACACGAAGGTGATCGCGGGCAACAGGCCCGCGGAGTCGAGGACGTCGATCACGTCGGGCCGGCTCGGCGGCCGGTACAACTGCGGCGGCCGGCCGCGCCCGCGTCCCCGGGGCTGCCAGTCCGCGAGCCGGTCGGCCTCGCGGCGGTGGGCGATGTGCCGCACCAGATCCGGGTCCACCAGGGTCCGGTCGGAGCCGTCGAACAGGTCGAACAGCCGCTTGCCCACCATCATGTGCTGCGACAGCGGCACAGGCCGGTGCTCGTCGACGACGACGGTGGTGTCGCCGCGGACCGTCTGGATCCAGCCGCCGAACTCCTCGGCGTTGCTCACCGTGGCCGAGAGGCTGACCAGCCGCACCTCCTCCGGCAGGTGCAGGATCACCTCCTCCCACACCGCGCCGCGCATGCGGTCGGCCAGGAAGTGCACCTCGTCCATCACCACATACGAAAGCCCATGCAGCGCAGACGAATTCGCGTACAGCATGTTGCGCAGCACTTCGGTGGTCATCACTACCACGTCGGCGTCGCCGTTGATGGACTGGTCACCGGTGAGCAGCCCGATCTTCTCGGCACCGTAGCGGGCCACCAAGTCGTTGTGTTTCTGGTTGCTCAGCGCCTTGATCGGGGTGGTGTAGAAGCACTTGCCGCCGGACGCCAGTGCCAGGTGCACGGCGAATTCGCCGACCACTGTCTTGCCTGCGCCGGTCGGCGCGCAGACCAGGACGCCGTGGCCGCGTTCGAGCGCACGGCAGGCGCGGACCTGGAAGTCGTCGAGGGTGAACGGCAGCTGTGCGGTGAATACGGCCAGCTCGCCGGGAGTCTCGCCGCCCGGCTCAGGTGGCGTCGTCATCGATGCTGAATCTGGTGGGTCGCGACGCCGGTGGCGTATCGGGGGCCGCAGCAGTCGGCGTCGACACCGGGGCAGGCGCCTCGATCGGTTCGACGGTGCCGATTGGCGCGGCCTCGTCGTCGTCCACCTGGGCCTCAGCCAAGCGTGCCTTGCGCCGGTCGTGCACCCGGGCGAACTGGATCGCGAACTCCAGCAACAGCGACAGCGCGCATGACAACGCCAGCATCGTGAACGGGTCGGAGCCCGGTGTGGCGAAGGCCGCGAACACGAACAGGCCGAAGATCAACCCACGCCGCCACGCCTTGAGCTTCTGGTAGCTGAGCACGCCGACAAGGTTGAGCATGATGATCAGCAGCGGGAACTCGAAGCTGATGCCGAACACCAGCAGCAGGTTGATCAGGAAGCCGAAGTACTGCTCGCCGGACAGCGCGGTGACCTGAACGTCGCTGCCGACGGTCAGCAGGAAGCCCAACGCCTTCGCCAGCACCACATACGCCAGCACCGCGCCGGTCACGAACAGCAGCGCGCCGAAGCCGACGAAGGCCATCGCGAATCGGCGTTCCTTCTTGTACAGCCCCGGCGTGATGAACGCCCACATCTGATAGAGCCACACCGGGCACGCCATCACCACACCGGCAGCGAGCGCGACCTTCAGCCGCAGCATGAACTGGTCGAAGGGCGCGGTGGCCAGCAGCCGGCACTCGCCGTCGGGCGCGATGGCCGCACGCGACGAGGCGGGCAGGGCACAGTACGGACCGCGCAGCCATTCGCCCAGGCTGTGCAGCCCGAAAATGCCATGGGTGTACCAGAAGAACCCGAAGATCATCGCGACGATGACCGCTGCAACCGCGATCAGCAGCCGCGACCGAAGCTCGGTGAGGTGGTCGACCAGCGACATGGTGCCGTCGGGATTGACCCGTGAACGGCGCCGACGGGGATCGAGTTTTCTGAAGATGCCGGAGGTCTGCACGTATGTGAAGTGAGGGGTTGAAGACGCAACCTACCGACGCGGCCGGAAACCGCGGTCAGGGTCGGGCCGCGTCAGGCCGTGTGCCGGTCCGGGGACTGTTCGGGTGCCGGAGCCGCGACGTCGGGCCGGGGAGCCGCCACGTCGGCGCGTTCGGATGCAATCGGCTTCGCCGGCGGAGTCTCCTCCGACCTGGACTCGGACTGCATCTCCTTGATCTCCGACTTGAAGATCCGCATCGACTTACCCAGCGACCGCGCCGCGTCGGGAAGCTTCTTCGCACCGAACAGCAGCACGAACACCGCGATGACGATGATCCAGTGCCAGGGTTGTAGTCCGCCCAATTTGGTTACCTCCAGACGTCTTCGCCGAGTCTACCCGTCAACCTCGACCGCGCCGTAGGCGTGCAGTGCCGCCGTCGCCGCGGCCCGCACCTGCTGCGCCAACGACGCCGGCTCCAGCACCCGCACCGCCGAGCCGAAGCCCAGCACAAACCGGGCCATCCAGTCCTCGGAGGCAAACGTCATGGCCGCCTCGACCGAACCGTCAGGGAGTTCGGTCAGCACCCGCAACGGGTAGTAGTCGAACATCCACGACGCCGAGGGCGCGATGAGCAGAGTGGCCGCCGGCAGCGCGGGATCGGCGTCGAACAGCGAAGTGTCAGGGCCTGCCTGCACGGCAGGCGGCGGCGGGGCCGAAGCCTCCTCGAGCAGCTGCGCCTCGACTATGCGATCGAGCCGGAACAGCCGCACCGCCTCGGCGCTGCGGCACCACGCCTCCAGATAGCTGTTGTCCCCGACAAGGGCCACCCGGATCGGGTCGACGATGCGGGTGGTCAACGAATCCCGCGACGCCGAGTAGTACTCCAGCGTCACCGCGCGGCCGTCGCGCACGGCCGCGCGCACTGTCGCGGCGGCCTCGCTCTCGCTCGGCGCCGGATCGTCGACGGCGGCCAGCTGTGCGCCGGCAGCCGACTCGATCTTGGCGATCGCGCTGCGCGCGGCCTCCGGATCGACCATGCCCGGCACGTCGACCAGCGCCCGTAGCGCCACCAGGATCACCGTGGCCTCGGTCGAGGTCAGCCGCAGCGGCTGGTCCACACCTGCCGAGAACGTCACCTCGATGGTGTCGTCGGTGAAGTCGAAGTCGATGAGGTCACCTGGGCTGTAGCCGGGCAACCCGCACATCCATAGCTGCTCGAGGTCCGCGTCGAGCTGTTTGCGGCTGACGCCGAGGGCGTCGGCGGCCTCCGCACGGGTGACCTTCGGATTGGCCTGGAAGTACGGGACCATGTTGAGCAACCGGACCAGCCGGGCCGAGACCTGACTCACGACAGCTCCGCCTGCGCCCGCAACCTGTCCAACACATCGTCGCGCAACGCCTGTGGTTCCAGGGCCACCGCGTCGGCACCGTAGCTCGCGATCTCGCGCGCCAGCCGGTCGTACATACCGAGTTCGACGGTGATCTCCTCCCCCGCGCGCCCACCCAGGCTGCGCGGCGTAGTCGTGACGGCCTGCCTGCGCAGCGCCGTGGCCCGGCCACCGGCCACCCACACCCGGGCCCGTTCCCCGGTCGGCACGTCGGCGACGACGCGTCGCACGATCTCGCGCACGTTGACGCCATCGGGCTTGCGCACCGCACCGGCCTCGCCGATGAGCGTGACGCCGGATCCGATGCGGGACAGCCGAAATGTGCGGGTGTCGTCGCGGTCGCGGTCGTGCCCGACGAGATACCAGCGGCCGCGGTGGGTGACCACACCCCACGGCTCGACCGTGCGGGTGGTGTAGCCGGCGGTGCGCGACGGCCGGTGGTCGAATTGCACAGCGTGACCCGAATCGATGGCGGACAACAGGATTCGCAGAACTTCCTCGGACCCGCGCAGACCGGGCAGCACCGCGGTCGAGGTGATCGCGGCACCCGCGGCATCGGCCTCGACCTCCACCCCGGCCGCCCGCAGTTTGAGCAGGGCGCCCTGGGTTGCGGTGACCAGTTCCGGCGACTGCCACAGCTGGGTCGCCACTGCGACGGCAGTGGCCTCGTCCCCGGTCAACTGCACGGGCGGAAGTGCATACGCGTCGCGGTTGATCCGGTAGCCCTCGGTCGGATCGAATTTCGACACCCGGCCCGTCTCCAACGGGATGCCGAGATCACGCAGCTCGTTCTTGTCGCGCTCGAACATCCGCGAGAACGCCTCGTCGCTGGGGCTGTCGGCGTATCCGGCCACGCTCGCGCGAATCTTCTCCGCGGGCAGGAACGTTCGCGTGGACAGCAGCGCGATGACGAGGTTCATCAACCGCTCCACTTTGGATGTCGCCACAGCAAGGAGTTTAGGGGGCAACCCGGCGGGATCCGGGCAGCGGTCGAGCGGGGCGTCGGCACCGACGCCCCGCGTCGCTCACATGCTGGCGATGAGCCGCTTGACCCGCTCGTCGACCGACCGGAACGGGTCCTTGCACAGCACGGTGCGCTGCGCCTGATCGTTGAGCTTGAGGTGTACCCAGTCGACGGTGAAGTCGCGGCCGGCTTCCTGCGCGGCAGTGATGAATTCACCGCGCAGCTTGGCCCGCGTGGTCTGCGGCGGCGTGTTGACCGCGGCGTCGATCTCCTCGTCGGTGGCGATCCGCGCGGCCAGCCCCTTGCGCTGCAGCAGGTCGAACACGCCACGGCCGCGCTTGATGTCGTGGTAGGCCAGGTCGAGCTGGCTGATCTTCGGATCGGACAGCTCCAGGTTGTAGCGATCCTGGTAGCGCTGGAACAGCTTGCGCTTGATCACCCAGTCGATCTCGGTGTCGACCTTGGCGAAGTCCTGACTTTCGACCGCGTCGAGCTGGCGGCCCCACAGATCCACCACCTGTTCGATCTGGGTGTTGGTTTCGCGGGTCTGCAGGTACTCGACCGCACGGCTGTAGTACTCACGCTGGATGTCCAGCGCGCTGGCCTGCCTGCCTCCTGCCAGTCGCACCGGACGTCGGCCGGTGAGGTCGTGACTGACCTCCCGGATGGCCCGGATGGGGTTGTCGAGCGAGAAGTCGCGGAACGGTACGCCGGCCTCGATCATCTCCAGCACCAGCGAGGCCGTGCCCACCTTCAGCATGGTGGTGGCCTCGCACATGTTGGAGTCGCCGACGATGACGTGCAGCCGCCGGTATTTCTCCGCGTCGGCGTGCGGCTCGTCGCGCGTGTTGATGATCGGCCGCGACCGCGTGGTGGCGCTCGAGACGCCCTCCCAGATGTGCTCGGCTCGCTGCGAGAGGCAGAACGTCGCGGCCTTCGGGGTTTGCAAGACTTTGCCCGCACCGCAGATCAGCTGCCGGGTCACCAGGAACGGCAACAGCACGTCAGAGATCCGCGAGAACTCACCGGCCCGCACGATCAGGTAGTTCTCATGGCAGCCGTAGGAGTTGCCCGCCGAGTCGGTGTTGTTCTTGAACAGATAGATGTCACCGCCGATGCCCTCGTCGGCGAGCCGCTGCTCGGCGTCGATCAGGAGGTCCTCCAGTACGCGCTCGCCGGCCCGGTCGTGGGTGACCAACTGCACGAGGTTGTCGCATTCGGCTGTGGCGTACTCGGGGTGACTACCCACATCCAGATACAAACGGGCGCCGTTGCGGAGGAAGACGTTTGAGCTGCGGCCCCACGACACGACCCGCCGGAACAGATAGCGGGCAACCTCGTCGGGACTGAGCCGGCGATGGCCATGGAACGTGCAGGTCACACCGAATTCTGTCTCGATGCCCATGATTCGTCGCTGCACACTATCGAGCTTACGGGGTCGCACTCACTATCGGTTGGCATCGAGCGGTCGCGTCGGCAGGCGTAGTCGTCGGGGTGACCGCCGGTGGGCGATTCAGAGTTTGCCGGCGAGCGAGCCGTCGGGCAGTCCGAGGATGCGTTCGAACGCTTGTTGGTAGGCCGCGACGGCCTTGCGGGCGTGCGGCCCGGAGATGTCGATACCGACCGCACCGTCGGCCTTGATGGCCTCGATGAACGCGTCGGCCAGATGCAGTCCCATCGCGGTGATGATGCCGGCCGCCTCGTGCGGGAAGTCGGTGTGGAAGACGCCTTCCTCGCAGCCCTGCCTGATGATCGACTCCAGGAAGGGCGCCGTGGTGCGCATCGAGCCCTGTGTCATCTTCTGCCGCAACAGCGCGTTGTTCTCGTCATGCCACAGCCGGATCAGGGTGGCGACCGCGGTTGCGTTCTCCGACTTCCACGCGTACGACGCTGCGAAGTACGCATGCAGCTTGTCCAGCGCCGACGTGTCGGGAGCGTCGACGATGCGGTGAAGACCGGCGGTGGCGCTTTCGCCCATCTGCTCGACGATGCCGTCCAGCAGCGCTTGTTTGGACCGAAAGTAGTGGTACAGCGCACCTTTGGAGATCTGCAGGGTGCTCAACAGATCCTCGATGGTCATCGCCGCGTAGCCCTTGTCGTGCATGAGGTGCAGGGCGGCGTCGAGGATCTCGCCGCGCCGCGCGGCGTGTTCCTCGGGTTTCACCTGGCGTGCCATGGGCCTCCGTTGACGTCGTGGTGCCTCGAGCCTAGCTTATTAATAGACCGTCAGTCGGTTTATGAACTGCAGGAGGTCAGATGCCCACGCCCACCGTCGAAGCAAGGCACCGCACACGTGTTTTCGCCAGGGTCCTCGGACCCTTCGTCGCCGTTGCCACGCTCATCATCGCGATCCGGTTGTCACAGCTCGGCGATCTGCTGGCCGACCTGTTCACCAGCGGCACGCTGCCTTGGATCCTGGGGGCGGCGATGTTGATGATGGGCTTGATCGTGATCGCGTTTCACCAGTACTGGTACAGCGTGACGGCCGTGCTGATCTCGCTGTTCGGGTGGTTCGTGGCGTTGCGTGGCGTGGCGATGATGGCGTTTCCGTCGGCGATCCGGACCGGTGCCGACACCACGCTGGGCAGCCCCGGCCTGGTGCTCGCGGCGCGGATTTTCTTCCTCATGCTCACGGCGATGGGCCTGTGGTTGACCTACGTCGGCTGGCGTCGCGAAACCGCCACGTCCTGATCCCGCCGACCTTTCCCAACCTGGCCCACAAGGCCGTGGCGGCGGATGAGAATTGACCGATGTCCTCGCGCAGCGCTCCGGTGGACGGATTCCGATTGGCCTTCGATCGGCTCGGCATCGCGGGCGGGCCGCCTGTCGTGCTGTTGCACGGCTGGCCGGGCACCCGGCGGGACTACCGCAAGGTGGTTCCGCTGCTCACCGACGTGGCCGACGTGATCGTGCCCGACCTGCGCGGATTCGGCGGCTCCGACAAGCACGCGGTCGCTGTGCAGCATTTCTACAGTGCGACGGCACAGGCGGCCAGCATCGTGGGACTGATCCACGAACTGGGTGTGCACGAGGTGGTCCTGGCCGGGTACGACGTCGGCAGCCGGGTGGCGCAGAGCGTGGCCCGCATGCACCCCCATCTGGCGAAGGCGCTCGTGCTCTCGCCGCCGCTGCCGGGCGCCGGCGACCGCGTGCTCAGCCCGCATGCCCAGCACGAGTTCTGGTATCAGGCGTTTCACCAACTGCCGATCGCCGACCGGCTGATCGACGGGAACCCCGAAATCGTGCGGGAGTATCTGCGGCACTTCTGGAATCACTGGTCGGGGCCGGCCTTCACCGTCACCGAGGACGACCTGGACCGGCTCGTCTCCGACTATGCGCTGCCCGGGGCGTTCGCCGCCTCGCTGGCCTGGTACCGCGCGGGAGCAGGCACCGTCGCGCAGTCGCTGACCGAGCTGCCACCCGACCGGGCCGTCAAGATCAACGCCCGCACCGATGTGCTGTGGCCCCAGCACGACCCGCTGTTCCCGACCGCGTGGGCCGACCGCCTGGACGATTACTTCGTCGACGTCCGGTTGCACACCGCCGACGGCGCAGGACATTTCACCCCACTGGAATGCCCCGAGGAGTTCGCCGGGCTGATCCGCGACGTCATCGGCTGACCGAGCGCGGCCCCGCACCGACCGCGTCGGCGAGCAGTTGCACCAACCACCCGAGCAGAGGTGCCCGCATCACCCAGCCCACCACCGCCCACCCGACGCTGATGTGCTCGAGCGCCGCACCGATGGCTCGGGTGCCCTGCAGCACAACCGAATCGGACTCGTAGCGGACCCGGCGCAGATCCTCCGGGTGGTCTTCAGCGGGTTCGAGCGTCAGCGCGACGGGATGCCGACGCTGTAGCCAGCCCGCGACCTCGCTGCACGGATCACACGTCACCGCTGCGTACAACCGGGCCGGCGAGCGGTGCGGATAGGGCCGCAGGCGTGGCACCCAGTCGTGCACCGCACGGCGATACTCCAGCCAGGGCGCGCCGAAGCGCGCGGCCAGCTGATCGCGTTCGTGCCAGCCGGCAATGCCTGCGCTGAACACCACGCCGACGCCGGCGGCCAGCACCAGCCCCGGAGCGCCGAGTACGGCCGCCTCGATCACCAGCAGCAGCGCCGCGCAGACCTGCATGGGGTTGGCGAGGTAGGCGTATGGCCCGCAGGTCACCAGGGCAGGTGGTGGATCCCAGGGAAACGGCGTGCCGCCGTGGCGAGCGAAGTCGGCCACCGCGCGCAACGCGATCAGCACCAGCACCGCCGCGATCTGCAGCAGCGCCCAATCCACGGGGCCGCCGATCCGGTGCCACGCCTGCGCCCAGGACGTGTCGGTCAGAGCGAACGTCGCCGCGGGTATGACGAACAGCAGCAGCGCACCGAACAGCACCACCTGCAGGCCGGCCCGCAGCCACACTGAGCGCCCGGTGGCAGTCGCCCAGCCCAGCAGCACCGCGGGCAGCAGGCAGAGCAGCACGCCGATCAGCTCGCCGGCCCACCAGCCGGCCCGCAACCACACCAGCGGTGCCAAACTGCCCATCGCCACGATGTCCGCGGCCACCAGAACGGCAACCGTGACAAGGGGATTCACCCACCGCATCAGCAGCACCGGCACCGCGCCCCACAGCAGCGCCCAGCCGAGCATCACGTCGAGAGGCACACCCGACCACATCAGCCCGGCGGTGCCGAAGCTCCACCAGCCCGCCGCGACCGCGACGGCGTTGAGCGCTGCGAGCCACACCACGTTCCACAATGTCGCGAGCGCCGCGCCGACCCGTTCTCCGGGTGCGGCCACCCACAGTGCCCCTGCCAGCACCGCCGGAACCAGCACGGCGCCGTTGCGCAGCGTCGCGACGTCCAGCCCGGTGGTCACGGCCGGAGGTCGATGGCGTCCAGCAGATAGCCCGCGGCGCGCTGGGTGACCACGTGCTCGATGGGCCCGAAATACCATGCCGGGGCCAACCGCCGCGTGTAGCTCAGCGACCAGGTGATCTCGGTGTGGCCGGCATCTACGGCACGCCAGCTCACGTCCGACGAACGCCAGGTCAACCACGTTGCCAGCGGGGTGTTGTCCGCGATCGGCAGCAGACGCACCGAATCCTCTGTCCTCGCGGCGATCTGGAGTTCCAGCGCGGACTGCGCCTCACCCCAATGGTGCTGCGCGATGAACCCCGGCCGGTGGTGGGCGCCGGCGAACATCACCACTCTGCGGTCCCCCACCGTCAAACCGCTGCCGTGGTCCATCAGTGGCTGCGGAAAGCCGAGCGCGAGAACACCGGCCGGCTTCACGTCGCCGAACCGCAGCGGACGGGCCAGCGCAGCCGCAACCTGCGCGGGGGTGGCTGCGACCGTGCGCGTCGCCGTGACGGTGCTGTCGCCCGGCAGGGTGAGGGCGGGCACGACACCTTCGAGCGAGAGCACCAGCGCCACGGCGGGCAGCACCACGATGCGAGCGCCGGGCGGGCGATCGGACTTGCGCACCGCCCCCACGATCAGCGCCACGATGATGCCGACCGCGTAGAACAACGGCGCGGAGATGATCACGCACACGAAACCCTCGCCCGCCACCGGAATTGCGAGCAGCAGCAAGATGGTGATCGCCTTGAGCGTCATGGAGATCAGCCGATCCGGGTTTGCGGTGAGCGTGAGGATCAACGCGAGCACGGTGGGGATCCCGATGTAGAACGCGGCGCTCTGTCCGAGGCCGAAGCCCTTGATGACCTTGAACAGCACGACTCCGACGACGAACGCGAGGATGAGCCCCGCCAGCGACCACTGCGCCCGGCTCGGCCGGTAGCCGCGCGGCGCGACCGGCGGAGCTCCCCCGTCGTCCACGTCGGCTACTCGGCCGGTGCCTTGTCCGGATCCGGTTCGGGCAGCAGCGTTTCCAGAGCGGATCCGGTGATCCGTCGGAAACAACGCCGCGGCCGCTTGGCATCGAGAACGGCAACCTCGAGCGTCGAGGGGCCGAGTTTGCGTGGCTCGGAACCTTCGGCACCAGCGCTGAGCGCCTCGACGGCGATCTTCACGGCAGCGCCCAGATCGGCGTTCTCGGTGTACGACTCGCCCAGCTTGGCGACGATGGGTTCGGTCGTTCCGCCCATCACCACGTAGTGCGGTTCGTCGGCGATCGATCCGTCGTAGGTGATCCGGTAGAGCTCAGGGGCTTTCGTCTCGCCGTAGTGCGCAACCTCGGCCACACACAGCTCGACCTCGAAAGGCTTCGGTTGTTCGGTGAAGATGGTGCCCAGCGTCTGCGCGTACACGTTGGCCAGCTGGCGACCGGTGACATCACGACGGTCGTACGCGTAGCCGCGGGTGTCGGCGTACTGAATGCCGCCGACCCGCAACTTGTCGAACTCGCTGAACCTGCCCACCGCGGCGAAACCGACCCGGTCGTAGAGCTCACTGACCTTCTGCAGCGATCGGGACGGATTCTCGGCCACGAACAACACACCGCTGTCGTAGGCCAGCACCACCACGCTGCGGCCCCGGGCAATGCCCTTGCGGGCCAGCTCGGACCGCTCACGCATCGCCTGCTCAGGCGAGATGAAGTACGGGAAGCTCATCAGCCGTCACCTTTCGTCGCGGTGCGGCTTGCGATCACCTCACGGGCCAGCTCGGCGATCCGCGCCTCGGTGATCTCCTCGGCGCCCTCGGCCCCGATGGTCACCGCGGTCGGGTAGATGCCACGCACCAGATCCGGCCCGCCCGTGGCGGAATCATCGTCGGCGGCGTCGTAGAGCGCCTCGATGGCCACCTTGAGCGCTGATTCGGCGTCGGTGACCGTCGGATACAGCTTCTTGATCGACGACCGGGCGAACAACGAACCCGAGCCCACCGACTGGTAGCCCTCTTCCTCGATGTTCCAGCCGCCTGCGGCGTCGAACGAGACGATGCGGCCCGCGTTGGCCGGGTCGGCGTCGTTGAGGTCATAGCCCACCAGCAGCGGCAGCGCCACGAAACCCTGAAGAGCCGCGCCGAGATTGCCGCGCACCATGGTCGCCAACCGGTTCACCTTGCCGCGAAAGGTCAGCGGCACGCCCTCGACCTTTTCGTAGTGCTCGAGTTCCACGGCGTAGAGCCGCGCGAACTCGACCGCGATGGCGGCGGTACCGGCGATGCCGGTGGCGGTGTAATCGTCGGCGATGTGCACCTTCTCCACATCGCGGCTGGCGATCATATTGCCCTGCGTGGCCCGCCGGTCACCGGCGATGACGACACCGCCGGGATACTTGATCGCCACGATTGTCGTTCCGTGCGGCGCGAATTCGGGCGAGGCGCCGTGCGGCGCCGCGCCGTCGGCCACCCGGTGGACCGGCAGCAGATCAGGGGCCTGACGACGGAGCAGGTCCGAGAAAGACGACAAATCTGCAGTTATCGCTGGTGTTCCGGAGAGAGATGAGGACAGGTTTTCGTGCCAGGTCACTGGCCGCCCTTTTGGACGTACGCGCGCACGAAGTCTTCGGCGTTCTCCTCAAGCACGTCGTCGATCTCGTCCAGCAGGTCGTCGGTTTCCTCGGTCAGCTTTTCGCGACGCTCCTGGCCTGCGGCCGATGCGCCGGGGACGTCGTCGTCGTCACCGCCGCCGCCACCACGCTTGGTCTGCTCTTGAGCCATCGCTGCCTCCTGCTAGTCATCGGCTGGCGCGGGCGCCATGCCGGTCCTTCCACAGTACCGGTCATTACCCGAATTGCCCGGGATCACAACCCGTCAGGTTGTGAGCTGTTCGACCAACTCGACGGCGCTGTCCACCGAGTCCAGCAACGCTCCCACGTGCGCTTTGCTGCCCCGCAGCGGTTCCAGGGTTGGAATCCGCACGAGCGAATCGCCGCCCAGATCGAATATCACCGAATCCCAGCTCGCCGCCGCGATGTCGGCGCCGAACCGACGCAGGCACTCACCGCGGAAGTACGCGCGGGTGTCGGTCGGCGGGTTGTCGACCGCGTCGAGGACCTGCTGCTCGGTGACAAGCCGCTTCATCGAACCGCGCGCCACCAGCCGGTTGTACAGGCCTTTGTCCAGCCGGACGTCGGAATACTGCAGGTCCACGAGGTGCAGCCGCGGTGCCGACCACGCCAGGTTCTCGCGCCGCCGGAAACCTTCCAGCAGGCGCAGCTTGGCAGGCCAGTCGAGGATCTCGGCACATTCCATGGGGTCGCGCTCGAGCAGGTCGAGCACCTCGGCCCAGGTCTCGACGACGTGGCTGGCCCGTGGATCGGGATCGCGGGTGTCCACCAGCTTGGCCACCCGGTCCAGGTACATGCGCTGTAGCGCCAGCGCGGTCACCTCGCGGCCGTCGGCCAGCGCCACGGTGGCCCGCAGCGACGGATCGCGGCTGATCACATGCACTGCATGGACCGGCCGGGCCAGCGCCAGGTCGGAGAGGTCGATGCCCTCCTCGATCAGGTCCAGCACCAGCGAACTGGTGCCGAGCTTGAGGTAGGTGGAGGTCTCGGCCAGGTTGGCGTCGCCGATGATGACGTGCAGCCGCCGGTATTTGTCGGCGTCGGCGTGCGGCTCGTCGCGCGTGTTGATGATGCCGCGTTTGAGCGTGGTCTCCAGGCCGACCTCGACCTCGATGTAGTCGGCCCGCTGCGACAGCTGGAACCCCGGATCGTCGCCCGACGGCCCGATCCCCACCCGGCCGGAACCGGTCACCACCTGCCGCGACACCAGGAACGGCGTGAATCCTGCGATCACGGAGGTGAACGGCGTCTGCCGGCTCATCAGGTAGTTCTCGTGCGAGCCGTACGACGCGCCCTTGCCGTCGACGTTGTTTTTGTAGAGCTGCAGCTTGATGGCGCCGGGGACACTGGCGACGTGGCGGGCCGCGGCCTCCATGACCCGTTCGCCGGCCTTGTCCCAGATCACCGCGTCCATCGGATCGGTGCACTCCGGCGCGGAGTACTCCGGGTGTGCGTGGTCGACGTAGAGCCGGGCGCCGTTGGTGAGAATCATGTTGGCCGCGCCGACCTCGTCGGCGTCGACGATCGGCGGCGGCCCCGACGCGCGGGATAGGTCGAACCCGCGGGCGTCGCGCAGCGGTGATTCGACCTCGTAGTCCCACCGCGTGCGCTTGGCCCGCTGGATACCGGCGGCTGCCGCGTACGCCAGAACCGCCTGCGTCGACGTCAAGATCGGATTGGCGGTCGGATCGGAGGGCGAGGATATGCCGTACTCGACCTCAGTTCCGATAATCCGTTGCATATGCCCAGCCTAGGTGACGCGGTCTGCGCGCCGGGCCGCCAGGTATTCCGGCCTTCGCCGGGGCGCGGCGAACGGCTCCCCCAATTGGTTCTCCACCGAGTTGAACACCAGGAAGATGTTCGACCGCGGCAACGGTGTGATGTTCGAACCCGACCCGTGCAGCAGGTTCGCGTCGAACCACAGTGCCGTCCCCGGCGGACCGGTGAACTGGTCGATCCCGTCGTGGTCGACGGCCTTGGTGAGCGTCGTCTCGTCGGGGACGCCGACGTTCTGGGCGACCAGTGACGTGTCGTGATTGTTGTCCGGCGTCGCACCCACACACGGATAGAACGTGTGGTGCGATCCGGGCACGACCATCAGCGATCCGTTGAACGGATAGTTGTGCGTCAGTGCGATCGAACACGAGACCGCCCGGATCGAGGGCATGCCGTCCTCGGCGTGCCAGGTCTCGAAATCGGAATGCCAGTAGAAACCGGTGCCTTTGAAGCCGGGCATCAGGTTGATCCTGGCCTGGTGGATGTAGACGTCGCTGCCCAGCAGCTGACGCGCCACCGGCAGCACGGTGTCGAGTCGAACCACCTGCGCGACAAGATCACTGAGCAGATGCGGCTCGAAGATCGACCGGATGGTTCCACCTGGCTCCCTGATCACCCGCGGGTCGTCGGCGTCCAGATCGGCTGCGATGCGGTCCAATTCGTGACGCAGGGCCGGCAGCCGGTCGTCGGAGACGGTGTCCGGCCGCACCAGATAGCCCTGCGCTGCGAACCAGTCCAACTGCTGTTGGACGAGCGGCCCGTCGGATTCGGTGCCCCACACCGCAGGCTCGTGACGCGGGATCGGCGCGATGGCGTGATCGAGCCGGGTGGGATACGGATCGGTCATGCGACCGACTGCGGCGCCGGGTACGCGCCGGTCTCGTCGTGCACTTCCTGCCCGGTCACCGGCGGGTTGAACACGCACAGCATGCGCATCTGCGTGTCACAGCTAACCCGGTGGCGCTCATGGCCGTTGAGCAGATACATGGTGCCCGGCCCGAGCGGATGGTTCTCGCCGGTCTCCAGGTTGGTCAACGTTCCGGTGCCCTCGACCACCCACACCGCCTCGACATGGTGCTGGTAGTGGAATTCGCTGACCGACGACGCATTGATGGTCGTCTCGTGGAACGAGAATCCGACGCCGTCGCCGGCCAGGATGATCCTCTTGGACCGCCAGTTGGCATCGGCGACGTCGCGGTCGGTGCCGGTGATCTCGGCGGTGGTACGCACGATCATTTGGGTGTCTTGCTCCTCAGTTCAGGATTGCGGAAACGGATTCGTCGAGAATGTCCAGACCCTTTTGCAGGTCGGGTTCCGACGTGGTCAGTGGTGGCAGCAGCTTGACGACTTCGTCGGACGGACCGCTGGTCTCCATCAGCACGCCGAGGTCGAACGCGGTACGGCACACTTTCGCGGCTTGGTCGGCATCGTCGAACTTCAGCCCCTGCGCCATGCCTCGTCCCCGAGCGGTGACGCCGCTGTGGCGCTGCTCGATCTCATCGAGACGGGCCCGCACCAGCTCGCCCTTGCGGATGGTCTCCTGCGAGAAATCCGGTGTTTGCCAATAGGTTTCGAGAGCCTTGGTGGCGGTGATGAACGCCGGGTTGTGACCGCGGAAGGTGCCGTTGTGCTCCCCCGGCGCCCAGACATCCAGATCCCTGCGGAACAGGGTCAGCGCCATCGGCAGGCCGTAGCCGCTGATGGACTTCGACAGGGTGACGATGTCGGGGACGATGCCCGCGGCTTCGAAGCTGAAGAACGGACCGGTACGGCCGCAGCCCATCTGGACGTCGTCGACGATGAGCAGGATGTCCCGGGTGCGGCACAGGTCCGCCAGTGCCTGCAGCCACTCGATGCGGGCGACGTTCAAACCGCCTTCTCCTTGCACGGTTTCCACGATCACCGCCGCGGGACGGTTGAGACCGCTGCCCGAATCGTCGAGAACCCGCTCGAACCAGTGGAAGTCCTCGGTGACCCCACCGAAGTAGTTGTCGTACGGCATGGGGGTGGCGTGGACCAGCGGAATGCCTGCGCCTGCACGCTTCATCGAGTTGCCGGTCACCGAAAGGGCACCGAGGGTCATGCCGTGAAAGGCGTTGGTGAAGCTGACAATTGACTCACGGCCCGTGACCTTGCGGGCCAGTTTGAGAGCCGATTCGACGGAATTGGCTCCCGTCGGTCCGGGGAACTGCACTTTGAAGTCCAGGCCGCGCGGCTCCAGGATCACCCGCGCAAAGGTCTCCAGGAAGCGCTGTTTGGCTTCGGTCGCGATGTCGAGCGAGTGCACGATCCCGTCAGAGGCCAGGTAGTCCAGCAACGGAGCCTTGAGCAACGGGTTGTTGTGGCCGTAGTTCAGCGCGCCTGCGCCTGCGAAGAAATCGATGTAGCGGCGCCCTTCGGTGTCGGTCACCCAGGAGTCGCTGGCGCTCTGCATGACGGTCGGCCAGCCACGCCAATAGCTGCGAACCTCGGACTCCACCGAGGAGAACACATCGGGCAGACGATCCTCGGTCAGGGGCGCGGTTTCGGCGAGCAGCAAGGGAAAATCCTTCCGATCGGTTCAATGATTCAAATGGGAATTCGGTTGGGCACCTTGGCCGTACAGATTCGGCGGCCACGGCTGCCCGGTGAAAAATCAGTTGGACAGCGGGGCGGCGATCGGGCCGATCCGCAGGATCGGCTCGTCCTCGTGGCTGAGGTCCGCGGACAGCAGTTCGCCGCCGAAGTACGGCTCCTCCACCAGTGCGACGCCGTTGCGGCGCGCGAAGGCTCCGAAAAATGCCCGCGATGCCGAATTGTCCGGTGAGACAGTCGCTTCGACGGTGACCGGATGTCCGTGCCGGTCAGCCCGGACCCGGTGCACCAGCGCATCGATCATCGCGCTGGCCAAACCGCTGCCCTGCTCCGAGGGAGCCACGGCGACCTGCCAGACGAACAGCACGTCCGGGCGTGGCGGCGGGTGGTAGCCGGTGATGAACCCCCGCAGATCGCCATCACGTTCGGCCACGATCGAGGTGGCCGCGAAATCGGTCGCCAGCAGCAGGTAGGCGTAAGTCGAGTTCAAGTCGAGCACCTGAGTTTGCGCGGCCAGGTCGCGGATTGCCATCGCGTCGTCAGCACATGGTCTACGCAGTAATTCGCTGCGGGCATCTGGACCCGACGCATCTCGTCCCGGCTCTGCGCGCAGGCGCGGCGGGGCGTTGTTGTAAACGGGCATATCGAGTTAGAAGTCACCACCGAACAGTCATCAATAGTCATCAGTTCAAGTCATCGGTGCCCCGACCGTAAGCACACCGGGGGTGGTTGATCAAGCCGACCGACCCGCCCGGGCACCTCTGGGAGCCTTCCCTACACCGACGCTGAACAGCGGTTATCCCGCAGCGAGTGACCATCGGGTGAACTTCAGCACCGTTATCAAATCGTTATAATCGCTCGGAGGCCGTCGCGGAGCCCCGCGCACGGGCACCGGTCGACCCGGAAAATTCGGAAGAGAACCGGCCTATCAGCACCATTTCCGCAGCGAAATAGACCACTTTTATGACGCGTCAATAATTCACATTTCGGCCAATTCCACCCGCCGGATTTCGACGGCTTTTCCGGACTCCGCCCTGGCACCGAATGTCGGCCCGACCGTCCGGCGCAAGCAGCCTCTGACCCCATACCGTGCCGCAGACCACCAACGCCGCCCCGCAGACACCCGCCGCGGTGACCGGGTCGGACGCCAGGGCGGCACCGAGCACGGCGGCCCACAGCGGTTCGGTCCCCAGCAGCAGACTCACCCGCGCCGGCGTGCTTCGCTGCACCGCACGCACCTGCACGACGAACGCGAAGACCGTGCACGCCAGCGCCAGATACAGCAACAGGAGCCAGTCGCCGGGACTCATGCCGCCCGCGAGGGCGTTCACCGATTCGCCGGTGACCGTGGCCAAGCCGACCGAGAGGATCGCGACTGTCGCCAGCTGCACCAGGGCCATCCGGGTGATGTCGAGCTCCCGGCCCGCCGTCACCCGGCCCAGCAGGGTCACATGGCCGGCCCGCAGCACTGCCGCTGCCCCGATCACCGCGTCACCGATGCCCGGCGGCCCGAAACCCTGTGCCTGCGTGAGCAATACACACCCGGCCACCGCCGTCGAACCGGCGGCATAGAACCGGGCCGGGACGCCGCGTGCGCCGTGCAGCAGTGGGGTGACGACGATCGTCAACGCCATCAACAGACCCGCGTTGCACGCCGACGTTCGGGTGACACCGTAGGTCTCGCACGCGTACACGGCCCACAGCACGGTGCCGCACAGCATCCCGGACGTCAGTTCGGGTGCGGTGACACGTCGCAACCGGGGCCCGATCAGCACGGCGAGTGCCGCCGCGGCCAAGACGAACCGCATTGCCAGCACACCGAATACGGTGTCGCCCGTGGCCAGCTCTTTGGTCGCCAGGTAGCTGGAGCCCCACACGACTGCGACGCCGAGCAGCGCGAGGTCGGCGGTCCTGGTGGGCATGGGTACAGCCTGTTGGACCACTCAATCTTCAGTCAAGCTAATGATTCTTCGCATAACATGTAGAATTCCTTCATGGATGCCGGTCGTCTGCGCATGCTGCGCGAACTCGCCGATCACGGCACCGTCGCGGCCGTGGCCGACGTGCTGTCGATGACGCCGTCGGCGGTGTCCCAACAGCTCAAGATCCTCCAGCGGGAAGCGGGCGTGGCACTGATCGAACCCGCCGGCCGCAGGGTGCGGCTGACCGATGCAGGGCGGGTGCTGGTGGGCCATGCGGACGCCGTGCTAGCCGCACTCCAGCGCGCCCGCGCCGAGATGGACGCCTACCGGACGTCGCCCCGGGGTACGGTCAGTGTGTCGTTCTTTCCGTCAGGCGCGGCAATGCTGTTGGCCCCGTTGATCATCCGCGCCCGCGACCGTGGTGTCGAGGTGCTCGGCCGCGACGTCGACGTCCCGGCCTCCCGGGCTCCGCAACAGCTCGGCGAGTTCGACATCGTCGTGGTCCACCGCGACGGTCGCGACGCCTCGGACTGGGAGCGACGTTTCACCGCGACCGAGCTGTTGCGTGAACCACTCGATGTGGTGATGTCGGCCGATCACCGGCTGGCTCGCCACAATCACGTCCGGCTGGCCGAGTTGGCAGACGAACAGTGGATCGGCGTCGAGGGCGGTCTCATGGTCGACGACGTCCTCAACTCGATCGCGCTGCTGACCGGAGTGCGGCCACGGATCACCCAGCGGGTCAACGACTTCCGGGTCGCAGAGGAACTCGTTCACGCCGGGCTCGGCGTCGCGCTGATGCCGCGGTATGTCCTGCTGACCCGGCCGCTCGTCCGGTTGCCGGTCAGCGACATCACGGTCGCTCGCCGCATCGAGGCCATCACCCGCTCCGGCGCCGCTGCGCGGCCCGCGGTCGCTGCGGTGCTCGAGGAACTCTGCGCCGTCGCAGCAACGATCAGCTCAACAGCCGCCTGACGTGACCGCGCGCGATCCGCTCGGCCAGGTCGGGGGCGACCCGCTCCGGCTCGACCGCCACCGAACACGCCAAACCGTCGAGCAGCGCGAGCAATTCGACGGCAGCCGTCGCGGCGTCGACCGCAGGGGCCGCCTCGGCGATCAGCGCCCGCAACCACTCCGCCACCCGGGCCCAGTCCGCACGGTGCCGTGCCGCGGTCGGTTCGTGCACGGCCGCCCGGGCCAGCCGTAGCACCCACGCCACGCTGATGTCCCGGTCCCGCGGATCCGGGCACACCAGGGCAACGGCCAGCGCCTCCAAGCGCTCGGCAGCGGCCATGTCAGGCCGCATCTGCTCATCGAGCCGCGCCACGAAGCGTTCACCGGCCCGATCCATCGCCGCCGCCAGCATCGCGTCCTTGGTGGGGAAATGGTGTTGTACCGCGCCGATCGAAACATCGGCCCGCGCAGCCACTTTCCGCACCGACACGCCCTCGAAGCCGTCGGCGACCAGAACCGCCAGCACCGCTTCGGTCATCCGCTCATACGGCTCGCTCACACGGCGATGATAACCGAACCCATACGTTCGTATGGTAGCGTCCGCACACATGTCCCCGTCACGTCTGCAGTCCCTCGATGTTCTGCGCGGTATCGCGATCCTGGGCACGCTGGGCACCAACATCTGGATCTTCACCAACCCCGAGGGCATGGTCGGCTATCTGGGCGGTGGCACGCCAGGTCCGTGGCATCACCTCGAAGTGGTGCTGCAGCTCCTCGCGCAGGGCAAGTTCCTCGGCCTGCTGACTGTCATGTTCGGCATCGGGCTTGCCCTGCAGCAAGGTTCGGCACTGCGCGCCGGACTGCGCTGGCCGGGGAGTTATCCGTGGCGTGCGGCGCTGCTGCTGCTCGACGGCGCCGTGCACTTCGTCCTGCTGACAGAGTTCGACGTGCTCACCGGCTACGCCATCACCGGGTGGATCGTGTCCTACCTGCTGGTGACATCGCCACGCACGCAACGCCGCATCATCGCGGCCGCGGCCACCGTGCACGTCGCCTTGCTGATCACGCTCACCGTCGGGCTGCTGAGCCTGCCGCACACCGACGGACCGCCACGGCGGCTGGATCCCAACCCGTACGCCGACGGTTCGTTCTGGGACCTGGTGGCGTTCCGGCTCGATCACGTCGTGCTGTTCCGGCTCGAGACGGTGCTGATCTTCCCGATGTCGATCGCACTGTTCGTGCTGGGCGCCAGGCTGTTTCACGCCGGCATCCTCGATGCACGGGGTGCGGTACTGCGCCGCCGGTTGATGTGGCTGGGTTTCGCGGTCGCCGCGCCCGTCGACGTCGCACTGGAGGTCGGCGCGGGTGGCGTTGGTCTGCTGCTCGCACGCTACGGCGTCGCACCGTTCGTCTCCCTGGCGATCTTGTCCGCGGTGGCCGAGTTCTACATCGGCAGACCCACACCCGGGTGGATAGGCAGGCGGCTGGCGGAGGTCGGCCGAATGGCGTTGTCCAGCTACGTGTTACAGAACCTCGTCGCCTCGACACTGTGCTACGGCTGGGGGCTGGGCCTTGCCGCGGCCACTGCGCCGCAGCACCGGGTGCCCGCCACCATCGCGATCTATCTCACGGTGGTGGTGGTGATCGTGACGTTTGCGCACCTGTGGTTGCGCCGGTTCCGCCGGGGCCCGGTGGAGTGGCTGTGGAACACCAGCTACCGGGCCCTGGCGGGCGGGGCGACATCCGTTACAGGTACTGACCCAGGTTCGACTCGGTATCGATCGCCCGAGACGCACTCGAACTCTTCCCGGTGACCAGCGTGCGGATGTACACGATCCGCTCGCCCTTCTTGCCCGAGATCCGGGCCCAGTCATCGGGATTGGTGGTGTTGGGCAGGTCCTCGTTCTCGGCGAACTCGTCGACGATCGAGTCGAGCAGATGCTGGATCCGCAGACCCGGCTGACCGGTCTCGAGCACGGCCTTGATCGCGTTCTTCTTCGCCCGGTCCACCACGTTCTGGATCATCGCGCCGGAGTTGAAGTCCTTGAAGTACATGACTTCCTTGTCACCGTTGGCGTAGGTGACCTCAAGGAACCGGTTGTCGTCGATCTCGGCGTACATCCGGTCGACGACCTTCTCGATCATCGCCTTGATGCAGGCAGCACGGTCGCCACCGAACTCGGTCAGGTCGTCGGCATGGACCGGCAGGTCCTCGGTGAGGTACTTGCTGAAGATGTCCTGCGCCGACTCGGCGTCCGGCCGCTCGATCTTGATCTTGACGTCCAGACGGCCGGGCCGCAGGATCGCCGGATCGATCATGTCTTCACGGTTGGATGCACCGATGACGATGACGTTCTCCAGGCCCTCGACACCGTCGATCTCCGAAAGTAACTGAGGCACAACGGTGGTCTCGACATCTGAGCTGACGCCCGTGCCGCGGGTGCGGAAGATCGAGTCCATCTCGTCGAAGAACACGATCACCGGGGTGCCCTCGGAGGCCTTCTCCCGGGCCCGCTGGAAGATCAGCCGGATGTGCCGCTCGGTCTCACCGACGAACTTGTTGAGCAGCTCAGGGCCTTTGATGTTGAGGAAGTAGCTTTTCGCGTCGCGCGCGTCGTCGCCACGCACCTCCGCCATCTTCTTGGCCAGCGAGTTGGCCACGGCCTTGGCGATCAGAGTCTTACCGCAGCCGGGAGGGCCGTACAGGAGCACACCCTTGGGCGGACGCAGCGAGTACTCGCGGTAGAGCTCCTTGTGCAGGAACGGCAGCTCGACCGCGTCGCGGATCTGCTCGATCTGCCGGCTCAGGCCACCGATGTCGAGGTAGCTGACGTCGGGCACCTCCTCCAGCACCAGGTCCTCGACCTCGGCCTTGGGGATCCGTTCGAACGCGTAGCCGGCCTTGGTGTCGACCAGCAGCGAGTCGCCCGGACGCAGCTTGCGCGGCCGGCCGTCATCGGGCAGCAGACCCGAATCGTCGGGCAGCTCGCTGGCGGCCACCAAGGGCTCGGCCAGCCACACGATGCGCTCCTCGTCGGCGTGACCGACCACCAGGGCGCGGTGTCCGTCGTCCAGGATCTCGCGCAGCGTGCTGATCTCACCGACCGCCTCGAAGCTGCCCGCCTCGACGACGGTGAGGGCCTCGTTGAGCCGCACCGTCTGACCTTGCTTGAGGGTGGCTGTCTCAATGTTCGGTGAGCACGTCAACCGCATCTTGCGGCCAGAGGTGAACACGTCGACCGTGTCGTCGTCGTGCGTCGAGAGCAGCACGCCGTAACCGCTCGGCGGCTGGCCCAGCCGGTCGACCTCCTCGCGCAGGGCAAGCAGCTGCTGACGGGCCTCCTTGAGGGTGTCCATCAGCTTGGCGTTGCGCGCGGCCAGCGAATCGATCCGTGCCTCAAGCTGATGCACGTCGCGAGCACTGCGCAAACCGCTCTGCGGACCTACTGCGTTTTCCAGTTGCTCGCGCAGGATTGCGGCCTCGCGGCGCAACGATTCCAGCTCGGCGGCTTCTTCGCTGGGTCCCGGCGCCGAGTGACTACCCGGGAAACCCTCGGCGAAACCGTCCGAACGCTCTGACTCGCTCATCTTGCGCTCCCTCCCGCACCGGAAGTTGGTGCAGTAACAACTTCAACGCTACCGGCGATTCAGCCTTTGTGTGTGGTGTAGGAACTCGACACACCAGCGCCACTGTTAGCCTCTTGTCTGAGTTGGTCCGATCGAAAGGAATGTCGTGACCCTGAAATCCCTCGTTACCGGCTTTGTCGCAGCCGCAGGAGCGGCCGCTGTCGTGGGCGGTGCCGCGGCAGGTGTGACGTCCATTGCATCCAGCACTCTCTCGTCCGCTCCGGCTGTGCAGCCCGTCGTGTTCGACGCGCCGCTGCCGCAGGCCCCCGCGCCCGAGCTGCAGACTGCCCTGACCCAGACCCTGCAGGCGCTGGCCACCGGTGGTTCGTTCAGCGGCAAGGCCGCCTACATCCAGGGCGGCATCGGCCGGATCGAGAGCATCGCCGCGGACCGCGCTTACAGCCGCGCCGCAGCCGAAGGCAAGTTCCCGCTGACGTTCAGCGTTGCCAACATCGACAACGAAGGCGGCGTTGCCACCGCCGACGTCACCGCGACGTCGAACCTCGGCGGAACCGCCACCCAGAACATCCAGTTCGTGGCAGGCCCCAGCCCCACCGGCTGGCAGATCTCCAAGGCCTCGGCCATGAACCTGCTGTCGTCGGTCAACTGACGGTTAATTGATCCGCATCGCAGTCCTGAGTGCCGCCACATGTGTGGCGGCACTTGGGCTGTCAGGGTGCAGTCACGATGAACAGCCGGCGGCCGCGCCGGCCACCCCGGTCATCAGCTCGCCCATCACGCCGGCACCCCCACCGGCGGCGCCGCTGCCCGCGCCGGACGCCCTGACCGGCGTGCTGTACCGGCTGGCCGATGTCAACGTCCCTGGCGCCAACAAGGTCGGCCTCGTGGAGCACTCGACCTCCGACGATGCCGCTGCACTCGACAAGTTCGGCCGGGCGCTGGCCGACTACGGCTTCACCCCGCTGGACTTCGAGGCCAAGGACCTGGCCTGGTCGCAATCGAGCACGGGCAACGTGGTCGCCACCATCACGGTCACCACGCCGGCCTCCAACGGTCCGGGCAAGCAGTTCAGTTTCCCGATGGAGTTCACGCCGCACGGCACCGACTGGCAGCTGACCCGGCATACCGCCGACATGCTGCTGGAACTGGGCCGCACCGCCAGTCCTGCGCCGGCCCCCGCCCCGGTTCCGCCGACGCCGACCCCCTGAGTCCTCCGATGTGGATCGGCTGGCTGGAATTCGATCTCCTGCTCGGCGATGTCCGGTCGCTCAAGCAGAAGCGGTCGATGATCCGGCCGATCATCGCCGAATTGCATCGCAGGTTCTCGGTGTCGGCCGCAGAGACCGGTGCCCATGAACTGCACCGTCGCGCCGCCATCGGTATCGCGGTCGTCGCAGGCGACCACGCGCACGTCGTCGACGTCCTCGACGCCGCCGAGCGGCTCGTGGCGGCCCGCCCGGAGGTGGACCTGCTGTCCACCCGGCGCGGCCTGAGTCGCAGCGACGACTGATGTGCTCGCCTAGACGCTGCCGCCGAGCTGACGCTTGCGCCGCAGGGGCATCGGCGCCACGGCGCCCGGGGCCAATTTGCGCACGCTGACCAGAAAGGCGGTGTGCCCGCGCATGGTGTGCTGCGGACGCACCGCAAGCCCCACCACGTGCCAGCCTCGCTGCATGCTCTCCCACGCCCGCGGCTCGGTCCAGCACTGCTGCTCGCGCAGCGCCTCCACCACGCGCGACAGCTGGGTGACGGTCGCGACGTAGACCATCAGCACACCGCCGGCAACGAGCGCCTGCGCGACCGTGGGCAGCACCTCCCACGGCGCCAGCATGTCGAGCACCACCCGGTCCACCTCAGGACCGCTGTAGTCCGAGAGGTCGGCGATGACGAGGTCCCAGTTCTCCGGCCGCTCACCGAAGAAGGTGACGACGTTGCGTTCGGCATGTACGGCGTGGTCGTCGCGGAGCTCGTAGGAGATCACGGTGCCGCCCGGCCCGACGGCCCGCAGCAGCGAACACGTCAGCGCACCTGATCCGGCGCCGGCCTCCAAAACGCGCGCGCCGGGAAAGATGTCGCCCTCGTGCACGATCTGGGCGGCGTCCTTGGGGTAGATCACCTGCGCACCGCGCGGCATCGACATCACGTAGTCGACCAGCAACGGGCGCAGCACCAGGAACTGGTCACCGTTCGTGGACTTGACGACGCTGCCCTCCGGCAGGCCGATCACGCCGTCGAGGGAGATGATCCCGCGGTGAGTGTGGAATTCCCCGCCCGGCGTCAGCACCATCGTGTAGTGCCTGCCCTTGGCGTCGGTGAGCTGCACGCGGTCACCCACGGCGAACGGTCCGGTCCTTGGCACGGTCAACCAGCCTGCCAGTAGCCCCGCCGCGCCGGGTGCGCGGGTTGCCGCAAATTTGTCGGCGGCCGGTCATAGGCTGCCGGTATGAGTGAGGTGACGGCGGCAACCACGCTTGCCGAGCCGGCTGGGCCGGCGCGCAGGCCGGCACTCTCGCCGTCGCGGGCCAGCGATTTCAAGCAGTGCCCGCTGCTGTATCGCTTCCGGGCCATCGACCGGCTGCCCGAGCCGCGGTCACCGGCGCAGCTGCGTGGATCGCTGGTGCACGCGGCCCTGGAGCAGCTGTACGGCCTCCCGGCGGCCGAGCGGGTACACGACACCGCGCTGGCACTCGTCGAGCCCGCCTGGGCCCAGGTGGTGGCCGCTGAGCCCGAGCTGGCGGAGACCGTATCCCCCGCCATCTTCGATGAGGCGCGGGCGCTTCTGTCGGGCTACTACCGGTTGGAAGACCCGACGCGGTTCGATCCGGACAGCTGCGAGCTGCGGATCGACGTCGAGCTGACCGACGGCACGTTACTGCGCGGGTTCGTCGACCGCATCGACGTCGCACCCACCGGTGAGCTGCGCGTGGTGGACTACAAGACCGGCAAGGCGCCACCCGCGGCGCGCACCATGGCCGAGTTCAAGGCGATGTTCCAGATGAAGTTCTACGCGGTCGCGCTGTTGCGGTCGCGCAACGTCATGCCGGCCCGGCTGCGCCTGGTGTACCTCGCCGACGGTCAGGTACTCGACTATTCGCCCGACGCCGACGAATTGCTCCGGTTTGAGCGCACCCTGATGGCGATCTGGCGTGCTATCCAAACCGCAGGCGCCACAGGCGATTTCCGGCCGAACCCGTCGCGACTGTGCTCGTGGTGTGCGCATCAGGCCCTGTGCCCCGCGTTCGGCGGCACACCGCCGCCATACCCGGGCTGGCCCGAGCAGCTACCGGCCCCGACAGAGCCTGCGGCATGATCGGCTACCACTACCGTCGGCTCCCTGCCGACGGTGAGTACCAGCTGTTCGAGTCCACCGCCGACACCCGCAGCAACTGGGACCCGGCCATCCAGCACGGCTCGCCTCCGCTGGCCTTACTGACCAAGGCCATCGAGGAGTTGATGGCCCCGACGGGTCTGCGCATCGGGCGGTTGACACTGGACATCCTCGGCGCCATACCTGTTGCGCCGCTTCGGGTCCGGGCCTGGGTCGACCGGCCGGGCGCGCGGATATCGCTGGCCATCGCCGAGATGTCGGCGCAGCGGCCCGACGGCCAGTGGCGCGCGGTGGCCCGGGTGAGCGCGTGGCTGCTGGCCACCGGTGACACCAGCGATGTGGCCACGGATCGCTTCGCCCCACTGGTCGAAGGTGAGCAGACCGATGTGGCACATGGCTGGGAGGGCGCGGCCGGCTACCTGGAGACCGTGAGTTGGCGACGCCAGCGCGGTACCGACGCCGGGGCTTCGGTGGTCTGGTTGCGTGCGCTGACCCCGGTCGTCGACGACGAAGAGACGACGGCGGTTCAGCGGTTGGCTCTCGTGGTGGATTCCGCGAACGGTGCAGGCGCCGCCCTGGACCCCGACAAGTTCGTCTTCATGAACACCGACACCGCGGTGCACCTGCACCGGCTGCCGATCGGATCTGACTTCGCACTACGCGCACGCGGCTCTATCGGACCCGACGGTGTCGGCGTGACCACCGCGGAAATCTTTGACCGGCAAGGGTTTATCGGCACGTCGGCACAAACGCTGCTGGTTTTGCGGCGCTGAGGTCGGGCCTGGTAACGAGGCTGCGCAGGCGTCCACCTCATGACCTCAGCGATCCACCCACCTCGATAGGGACGAGGTCGGCTTGCTCGGCACCACTGCGAACGAGGTCGAGGATGGCCGCGGCGACGTGATCTGCAGTGTCAGGCTTCAGACCGCTGCCGGCTTCCAGCGCGAGGGCGGCGGCGACGTCACCGCGGACCGAACTCACGAACTCCGTTTCGGTGATCGACGGGAACATCACGGATACGGCGATACCGGCGTCTGCGAGTTCTACACGCGCGATGCGGGTGAGCTTCTCCAGCGCCGCCTTGGACGCACTGTAGCCTGCCGACCCTGGCAGATCCGACCAGACGATACCGGAACTGACGTTGACAATGGCCCCGGATCTCTGCGCCCGCATCGTCGGTAGGACGGCCTGCATCACAACGAGCGGCGCGATGACGTTGAGTTCGAAAACAGCTCGAAGATCGGCGATGTCGAGCTCCTCGATACCGGCCTGCAAGCCCTGGCCCGCGCAGTTGACCACGATATCGATGCGACCGAACTCATCGACGGTGCGACCAGCCGCCCGGGCCACGGCGGCAGCATCGGTCACGTCACACGGTATCGCCAACGCACCACCGGACTGCTCGGCAACGGTGCGCAACCTGTCCTCGCGGCGAGCGACGACAACCACACGTGCGCCGGCTTCGGCCGCTGCGCGTGCGGTGGCCGCGCCGATACCCGACGACGCACCCGTGATCAGCATGACGGAGTTGGTGATGTCCATGAGCCCATGGTGTTGCCGAGGGAGTCGCGACGTCCAATACCTATCCGCGCGCATTGATACGGTTTGGACATGGATGTCGACCTGCGCAAGCTTCGCTACTTCGTCGCAGTTGCCCAAACCGAGCACTTCGGACGTGCCGCTCAATCGCTATTCGTCACCCAGCCAGTACTCAGTCGCCAGATCCAGTCGCTGGAGAGAGCTTTGGGCTGCTTCCTGCTGGAACGCAGCACGCGCCGCGTACAACTGACCGACGCCGGCCGGCAACTGCTCGCCGACGCTCCTGCGCTCCTGGCATCCTTCGACGCTGCGTTGCACCGAGTCCGTGCAGCAGACCGCGGAATCGGTCGACTTGCCTTCGCGTTCGCACCTGGACTTCGGGTATCGATTGCCGTGCGTGCCTTTGCCAAGAAATACCCCGACGTGGTGATCGACCTTTTCCAGGTCAACTGGTGGGACCAGTCGACACCATTGCGCGACGGCCGCGCTGACATCGGATACCTGCGCCGGCCCTTCGACGACGAAGGTCTGCATGTCGTCCCCATCTCCTCTGAGCCCTTGGCGGCCGTGCTGCCGAATGATCACCGCCTCGCGCGCCGACGGAAGCTGCGCACAACCGACGTCGACGGTGAGAGGATTCTCAACTCCGACAATCGAAACGAGTGCATCACCGAAGAAAAGGCCGAGTGGATCATCGCCGGTGATTGCATCGCTCTGCTGCCGTTGACGGCGGCCAAGCTGGTCGAGCGGCCCGGGCTAACGTCGATCCCGGTGGTCGACGCCGACCCCTTCGAAACCTGCCTCGCTGTTCTCGAACATCGCCGCAGTCAGGACCTTCACCGCGCATTCTTCAAGATCGGCCAGGATGTGCTTACAGGCAAGCCCTGACACACGCTGCCCGAATCTGCCCCAAGGCTGCGACGAGTGCAATCGGATGTGCACTGTGGGCACACAAACCAGGCACGGGTCGCACAGTGCGACCACCGCCAGGCGTAGACGGCGAATCACACTGTCGGGCAGACTGTTCGGTACCGGCACGTCCACCATCTGGGCCGTGCCCGCGATCATCGGGTTCCGGCCTTGCATGAGGAGATTCCATGAGCCTGGCAGGAATTGAGGGCATGTGCGCTGCCGCCGCTGACCTCGTCGCGGTAGCGGCCACGCTGACACCGGCGCAGTGGGACACCGACACGGCTGCCGCCGGGTGGTCGGTCAAGGACGTGTTCATCCATGTCGGGACACTGCTGGAGCTGTTGCAGGCCGCGGTCGCCGGAGCCGAGGCTCCGCCGGTCGGTGTCGAAGCGCTCAACGATGCGGTGGTCGCAGCCCACCGCGGCTGGACAACGAAGCAGACCATGGACTTCCTTGCAGCCCAATTGAATTCGGCGGTTCCGGCCTTCACTGCGCTGCAGCAGGAACCGCTGGCCTCCACGCCGGCGCCGATGCTTGATCTGGGTAGCTATCCCCTGCACACCATCGCCGACATGTTCACCTTCGACATGATCACGCACTTGCGGTGGGACGTCCTGGCCCCGCGCGGACCGATCCCCTCGCACCTGGGCCCGCTGGACGAGGTGCGCCTGACACCGGCGGTGTCCTGGCTGATCGGCGGGCTGGCACAGATGCAGCCAGGACTGGCTGCACATGTGCGGGCGCCGATCGCGTTGCAGTTGACCGGTCCGGCGGCCCGCACCCTGGTGCTGCAGGGCAGTACCTCGGGGTTGGTGGTCAAGCACGACCCGCAGGACCTGAGCGACGTGGCGGCGACCATCACATCCCCCACGGAGAACTTTCTGGCCTGGTCCACCAAGCGAGTGCCCTGGTCACCAGTCACCACGGTCACCGGGGACACCACGGTGGCCACCGACTTCCTGGGCTCCGTGAACCTGATCTGAGTGGCGGCACGGACAGCGCCCACGCGAGGTTCGTTGACAGCGGGCATGTTTCGACGCCGACCGTGAATCGGCCCGCGATGGCATGGTGGAGTGTGCGCATCGGCTCGGAGCACGGTGTGGCCCTGGCACTGGAGAATCCGCACTACCGTGCGTCAGATCGGCTGGGCCTGCGCGCGATACGGTGCGCATTTCTGATCATTCAGTCCAGAATCGGTACCAGTGTCTAGCATGGTGCTATGGCCAGACCGCGGGAGTTCAACGAAAACGACGCCCTCGCGGCCGCGCGCGATCAGTTCTGGCGCGATGGCTACGCCGGTACCTCACTGGATGATCTGACCCGCGCGACCGGGATGGGCCGGGGCAGTTTATATGCCACCTTCGAGGACAAGCACACGTTGTTCGTGCGGGCGCTGGAGTCCTACTGCCAGGGAGCGTTGGCACGGGTGATCACCGAGCTGCGCGGCGACGGTGTCGCATCGGCGTTGGACGGCTTGGTCAACCACATCCGCAACGATAGCCGGCGCGGGGTCGCGGACACCCGCAGGCGCGGCTGCTTCATGGCCAAGAGCGCGGCCGAGAAAGCGCCGCAGGACACCGATGTCGCCAAACTGGTGAAAAAGACCTTCGACGCTTACCGGCGCGAAGTGACCGCCGCGATTATCACCGCGCAACGTGACGGGGACCTGGCCGAGACCGCCGACCCCGACGCTCTCGCCGCCCTGATCCTGGCCACGCTGAGGGGGTTGGAGGCGATGCGCAAACTTGGCGCCGCTCCGGCGACCCTGTCGGCCGCGGCCGACCAGCTCGTGGCCGTGCTTCCCATCACCACCCGGGCCGCCTGACGTCGGGCCTGCAAGCCCCGGCGATGGGAGTGTGGAGTGCGGTGCTATCCGACCGACAGGGTCAGTCCTTCGACCGGGCCCGACAGCGCCGCCTTGGCCTGGGTGCTCAACTCGTCCACGAGCAGTTCATCGGCTCCGGCTTCCAGGGCGTCCACGATGCGGCGCGCGACCTCGGCGGGGCTGAGTTTGGGCACCGGAAGTGCCGCGGCCATATCGGTGTCGATGAATCCGGCGTGTACGCCGAGCACGTGGGTGTGCTGCGCGGCTAGTTCGATGCGCAGGGAGTTGGTCAGCGACCACGCCGCGGCTTTGGAGGCACCGTACGCGCCCGCGCCTGCCAGCCAGGACACCACAGAGAGCATGTTGACGATCGCGCCGCCGCCGTTGGCCGCCAGGACCGGCGCGAAGGCCCGCGCCACGCGCAGCGGGCCCACGACATTGGTATCGAAGGTGTCGATGGTGGTGTCCAGAGATCCGCCCAGCAGTGGTTCGAAGACGAAGACGCCGGCGTTGTTGAATACGATCTGGGTATCAGAGGCCGACGCCGCCAGGGCGTTGACCGACTCTGTTGAGCGCACGTCGAGTTCGCGCGGAACCACCGCAGGGCGGCCATCGGAAAACGCGGTGCGCGCGGTCGAGTAGACGGTGTTGGCGCCGCGGTCGATGATCTCCTGCACCAGCGCGGCGCCCAGGCCGCGGGCGCCGCCGGTCACGACGATGTTCTTGCCTGCAATCTCAACCATCGGTGAATCCTTCACTGTCTCATGGGTTGCGGATAATCATCATGGCGCCCTGCCAATCGCACGTAACCAATCGGTAAGTGCAGCATTGGTTTCGGCGGCCTTCTCCAGCCCGACCCAGTGCCCGGCCGGCAAACTGACCTCGGTGAGCTCGCGGCAGTACTGGCGCATCGGTTCGGCCAGCGCTGAGCGGATGGTGTCCGCGGTCGGGTCGTATCGGGATTCCACGAACAGCACCGGCATCGCCAAGAAGCCGCCGTTGACCGCGTCCTCGCTGTAGCGCAGGTTGGCGGTGTGGTGCAAGTAGTAACTGTTCGGCCCGAAGAAACCGTTGGCCCACAGCGTCGACACCAAGTCGGCATAGATGGCGTCGGTGAGGATGCTGGTGTCGCGGTCGACGTCGGGTACCGGTCCCCCGCCGAACCAGCCGCGGTCATGGGTAACCGTGGACCGGGGTGATCGCTCGGTGAGGATGGCCGGGTTTCCCGGCCGGTACAGGGCCCGGACCACGCGGTCAGGGGCGGCATCGAACTGGGCCGTGACCGCGTCGAAGGCCTCCTTGTAGAAGGCCATGTAGTCGAATTGTGCGTACGGGTAACGATCTTCGGGGTATACATCGCGGTTGACGTAGCGCAGCATGGTGTCCAGACCCCGGTCCAGGGTTCGGTACGGAACCACCAGCGCGGCCACCGCGTCGCAGCGATCGGGATGATGGGCGGCCAACGCCCACACCACCGCTGCGCCCCAGTCGTGGCCGACCCACACTGCCGAGGCGCGATTCAGAGACTCCAGCAAGGCGGTCAGGTCGGCGACGAGGTGGCGCAGCGCGTAGGCCTGCGTATCGTGGGGCGCCCAGGACCGGCCGTAGCCGCGCATGTCCGGGGCAATGACCCGGTAGCCCGCACTCGCCAGGGCCCGCAGTTGCGGTTCCCAGGTCGCGGCCGTGGCCGGCCACCCGTGCACCAGCACGACCAGCGGGCCGTCGGTGGGCCCGCACCCCAGATATGACAGGTTGCCGGCGGCGTACCGCTCAAGGCCAGGCCCCGGCTGGCCGGCCGGCTCGGGGGTGCTGTGCTGGGAAGTGCTGGTGCTCACGACTTCTGCGGGAGCTCGTTGCGCAGGGCGAACGGGCCATCGTGCTCGAAGTCGGCACGGTTGGCCGCCACGTACTGCCGGACGGTGAGCGGTTTGTGGCCGCTGATCACCTCGACCAGGTTGTTCTCGCCGGCGAAGATGCCGTTCTGATAGTCACGGGCGACGTTGCTGACGTGCTGGACGAAGAACTCGGTGCGGCCCTTGGCGAGCTGGGCTGCGTCGTAGGCGTCGATGTCGATTTCTTCGTAGCGCACCGGGATGTCCAGTTCGGCTGAGATCTGCTCGGCGATGCCGTAGTGATCGAGTTCCTCGGCGCCGTAGAGCGGGTAGATCTGTCCATCGTGCGGCCGCGGGTTCTGCAGGATCGCGGCGATGACAGCAGCCTGATCAGACCCCGCGATCGGGGCGTGGCGACCGGTACCGAACGGCAGCTGCAGGACACCGTTGTCGGGATTGCGCAGCCAGGTCCACTTCATCCATTCGGCGAAAAAGGTGGGACGCAGGTGCGTGGTGGTGAAGGCGTGCCGGTCCAGTAGCCTCTCAGCCAGCCAATGCTGCTGAGCGGCATGGCTTGTCGCTTCGCGTCGCGCCGAGATCTGAGACATGTTGACGACGGATTTGACGCCGGCCTCGCTGGCGGCCTGGCCGAAGATGACCGTCGCCGGCAGCAGGGTGCCGGGGAACACCGGGTAGCAGAAGTATGCCGCACCCACCCCCGACAGTGCCGAGCCGACCGATTGGAAATCCAGCAGGTCACCTTCCACGATCTCGGCGCCGAGGGCTTCGAGCGCGTCTGATCGTCCGTCACGGCTGTGCACCAATGCGCGGACCCGCCGGCCTGCCTCCCGTAGGAGCTTGACCGCGGGGGCGCCGGTGTTGCCGGTGGCGCCGGTGATGAGGATCAAATCGTCACTGGACATGGATTGCTCTTTCTCTCGGGCCAACACCGCGGCGACGTGCGAGATGCCTTCGCACGGCCCCGTCAAGACAGGGCAGCACCGGTTCAGTACCAGTCATTCCAAAACCAAGGTGACAGTGGGACAGATCACGTTCGGTTGAGGTTGTTGAGCGCCAACCGTTTCCGGTTATGCATCGTGACCCAACCACGCAGGGTCGAATGTGCGATCAGTGCACGGTTGTGTGCGCGCAGTGCAGAGTTGCACCGGGATCGCCGCCCAGCGTCGCGCCGGCCACGCCCGCCGATCTGCCACGACGCGGGAGCCTCGGCAGTCCCCGAGTCGGCGTACATTCTTGACTGATCAGTTCTATGATTGCCGCCATAGGCGCTGTGCACGGGCAGCGCGCGACGGGCAAAGGCCACGGTGATGTCTTTCATCCTCGACACCCAGCAGGTCGACAAAGGTGATCGTGCCGAGTTCGTCCATGAGGCGCTGGGCGCGACGATGGTCCCCATCGAACTGCACTGGATCAACGAGCCCGCCGAAGCCAGCGCACACGGCATCATCACCGATCTGGGTGATCTGACCGTGTGCTGCGGCAACACCACGGCGTTCCGGGTCGAGCGGACCACCGCGCTGGCGCGCGACGATATGGAACCCAGCATCTTCGTCAACGTTCAGATCAGCGGGACCAGCATGGTGGTCCAAGACGGCAGGGAAGTCGTGCTCGAGCCAGGCGCCCTGGCGATCTATGACTCGACCGCTCCCTACACACTGCTCAACGAAACGGGTATGACCGGCGAGTTCTTCCGCATTCCTCATACGGCACTCGCTCTGCCGCACAATATGATTCGACAATCCTGCGCGGTGTCGTTGAGTCCCGGCGATCCTCTGACCACGCTCACCTACGATTACCTGCGCCGGGTGGCTGCCGACCCGGCACTGTTCAGCGCCCCCAACGCCGATCTCATCGCCCATCCCAGCATCGAGCTCGTCCGCGCGGTCATCGCCACCCACCACCGCGCCGACCAGCTGGCCGCGGGCCCTCTGGTCACGACCCTGGCGCTGCGCGTGCTCGACTACGCCGGCGCCCACCACAGTGACCCCGACCTCTCCGCCGATCAGATCGCGGCTGCCCACTTCATCTCCCGCCGCCAGCTCTACAAGGTGCTCGCCGAGGCGAATGTCAGCCTCAACGACTGGATCCGCACCCATCGCCTGGAAGCTTGCCGGCGCGACCTGACCATGCACACCCACAGCATCGCCGCGATCGCAGCCCGGCACGGTTTCACCAACATGTCGAGCTTCAGTCGCGCGTTTCGCGACGCGTTCGGCCAGTCCCCCACCGAATGGCGTGACCGGCACGCCGCACGAGCGTTGCGCCTGCGCGCCGGTACCCCAATCGCCACGGCGCCGAGCACGAGACCGACCAGCACGCCCGCCTCCGTCCAGTCATCCCCGGAAACCGATCAGCGTCCCTCACCGCACACGCCCACCGGCGGCGATCCTGCACCCACCGCGTACCCGCTGCAGCCCACCCTCGACTGGATGCGCCAACACGCCGCAGACCCACTGGACCTGCAGGCCATCGCCAAACACGCCGCGGTGAGTCGCCGCACCCTCAACCGTCAGTTCCGACAGCACCTGAACACCACACCACTGGCGGTGCTGGCGCAGATGCGCGTCGACCACGCCAAGACCCTCCTGGAAACAACCAGCCTCCCGGTGGACCGCATCGCCGAGCAATGCGGGTTCGGCTCATACGCCTCGATGCGCTACCACTTCACCCGCATCGTCGGGGTCGCTCCACACCACTATCGCCATGGCGACAAGCCGTCCCCGCCCACACGGTCTGGTGAAAACGGCCAGACGTTAGCGCGGCGCGTCCACCTGGAGACTGGTGCACGCGACTCCGGTGCATGGCACTGAGCGTCGGATCGGTTGCGGCCCAGCAATGTTCGCCGCCGTCATCACCTCGACAGTCAACGGAAAGTGCACTCATGCGATACACCACCTTCGGCGCGCGTACCGGTCTACGCGTCTCTGAACTCGCGCTCGGGACCGCCAATTTCGGCACCTCGTGGCCCACCGGGGCCAGCTTTGCGGACGCCAAGACCATTTTCACCATCTATGCCGAAGCCGGCGGCATCTTCATCGACACCGCCGATGTCTACCAGTTCGGGCAGGCCGAAACCTACCTCGCCGACCTACTCGGCGACGAACGCGACAACTTCGTGCTGGCAAGCAAATTCACCCAGGGAGACCGCCCCAATCCTGGAGTGCTGCGCACCGGCAACAGCCGCAAGACCATCATCAGCGCCGTGGAAGCCTCCCTGCGCCGACTGCGCACCGATCGCCTGGACCTCTACTGGGTGCACTGGCCCGACTTCGTGACCCCGATCGACGAGATCATCGAGACCCTCAGTCTGCTCATCACGACCGGCAAGATCCTGCACGCGGGATTCTGCAACTTCCCCGCCTGGCGCGTCGCCCACGCGGTCGCCCTCAGTGCCCGCAGCGCCGACATCATCGCCATCCAAACCGAGTACAGCCTCGCCGAACGCAGCGCCGACCGCGAACTGCTGCCCATGGCCGACGCTCTGCACCTGGGGGTTGCTCTCTACTCACCGTTGGGTGGAGGACTCCTCACCGGCAAATACCGCCACAGCAGCGAAGGACGCTTGAGCACGCTGGGCTCGGTGATCCAGCGCGAAGACAGCGACCAGAAGAGCGCGGTGGTCGATGCCGTCGTTGCCCTGGCCACCGACCTCGGGTGCTCACCGGCCCAGGTGGCCATGGCCTGGGAACTCGAACATGCCCGCCGAGCCGCCACCGCCGTCGTGCCCATCATCGGCCCGCGCACCCCCGCTCAGCTCGACGACTACCTCGGCGGCCTGCACGTCACCCTCGACGACGCCCAGTTCGCGCACCTCTCGGCGGTCAGCGCCCCGCACCTGGGCGCACCGCATGACCAGGCCGCCGCCAGCGCCGACGCCAACCGTGGCAGCACCGCAGACCAGTTCCTCCTCGGCGCCCCGCAGCCCTGAAAACTCCGGCGACCAGATGTTGACACACCGTGGCCATCTGCGCTCTAGCGTCACCGACCCGCCGTTGTGCAGGGTGATCCCATGACACGCAGGAACCCGACTCGATGACCGACGACGCACCCTCAGCGGCAACATGGAGCTTCCCTGACTCCGAGATCAGCACCGCCGCACTGACACTCATGCTGCAGATCTCTCCGGAGTTCATCGCCAACCACAACCAACGCAGCTACGTCTTCGCCCGAGAACTGGCCGCGGCTAAAGGCCTGCGCGCCGGCGCCGACTATGACGACGAACTGGTCTTTCTGGCCTGCATCCTGCACGACCTCGGCGTCACCGACTACGGCAAAGGCACCCAGCGCTTCGAAGTCGACGGCGCCGACGCCGCCGCGCGGTTCCTGCGCGACCACGCCCTGCCCGAGTCGGACATCACCACCGTGTGGCAATCGATCGCCTTGCACACCAGCCTCGGGCTGGCTCACCGGTTCGGGGCCGACCAAGCCATCACCCACTGGGGCATCTCCGTCGATGTCGACGGCCGCGAAAAAGACTTCCTGGCAGACGGTTTCGCCGACCGGGTGCACGCCGCCTGGCCACGCCACGACCTGCCCTACGCGATGGCCGACCTGATCGCCGCCGACATCGCCACCACTCCGAGCAAGGGGCCGCCCTTCACCTTTCCCGGCCACGTCGCCGAGCTGCTCAACGGACCCGTCCCGTCGTTCTTCGACGTCGCGGCCCACAACGGCTGGAACGACCAGCCCACAGCTCAGACTCCGCAGCCCTAGCGTCGTCGGCACCCACGAAACGTCAGCTATCTCGGTTGCAGGCGCCCGCACTGCCATTGGGACCACCCTGTACCCACTATATTCCCTTGCATCTATATAGATGCAGTGCAATACTCGACGCATGGACGTCTTCGAGGCCGTCGCCGAACCCAGCAGGCGCGCCCTACTCGACGCGCTCACCGACGGTGAGCGCACTGCCGGTGAGCTGGTCGCCACACTGCCCGGGCTGACCCAGCCGACCGTGTCGCGACACCTCAGGGTGCTGCGTGAGGTCGGCCTGGTCGAGGTCCGGCCCGATGCGCAGCGGCGTATCTACGCGTTGCGCGCCGACGGCCTGGTGCAGATCGACGCGTGGATCGAGCGGTACCGCCGCTACTGGACCAACCATCTCGATTCCCTCGAAGCCCACCTCAAAAAGACCCACAAGGAGACCAAATGACCGCCCGTGAAGGAAAACTCACGATCGAGGGCGACCGGGCCGCGCTGAACTTCGAACGGCGCCTGCCCTATCCGGTCGAGACAGTGTGGGCCGCGATCACCGAACCGGAGCAGCGCAACCAATGGATGGGAGAAACGACGATCGACGCCAGGGAAGGCGGCACGATCGAGATGATCCCGCACTCGCCACCGATCCCGCCGCAGCAGAAGAAGATGACCGGCCGGATCCGGGTGTGGGATCCGCCAAGGATTTTCGAGCACGAGTGGAATCAGGCCGTGCTGTCGGCCCCCGAAGCCGGCGTCGTGCGGTACGAACTCAGCCCGGACGGCGACGGCACACTGCTGCGGTTCAGCCACCGTGGGCTCACCGTCCGCGACGGCCACGGTTTCCATCCCGGTACCCACGCCTATTTGGATCGGCTGGAAGCTCACCTGGCAGGCAACGAACTCCCCGACTGGGGGCGGCGGTATCAGGAAGTGGCAGCCACGCTAGGGCACAAATGGGAAGGGAAATAGTCATGTCTCACAACGGTTCCGATGTCGCGGCGCCCACAGTGGCGGTCGTATACCACTCGGGTTTCGGGCACACCGAAACCCTCGCCCGCGCGGTGGCGGCCGGTGCGGCCGAAGCCGGAGGCGACGTCAGCCTCGTCGCGGTCGGCACCATCACCGAGGCCCAGTGGGACCTCCTCGACAATGTCGACGCCATGATCTTCGGTACCCCCACCTACATGGGCAACGTGTCGGCCGGGTTCCAGGCGTTCGCCGAGAAGACCGGACGGCGGTGCGTCGACGGCGCCTGGCGCGACAAGGTCGCGGCCGGGTTCACCAACTCCGGAGGCAAGAGCGGCGACAAGCTGAACACACTCAGTTCCCTGGCGGTCTTCGCCGCCCAGCACCACATGCATTGGGTGAACCTGGGTTTGGGCCCCGGCTGGAATACCTCGTTCAGCAGCGAAGCCGATCTCAATCGGCTCGGCTTCTTCTTGGGCGCAGGCGCTCAGACCAACGTGGACGCCAACTCCGACCAGGTGCATCCCTCCGATGCGCAGACCTGCCGTCATCTCGGCGCGCGCGTCGCACAGGTGACCCGTCAATTGAACATCGGCCGCAGCCTCAGTCCAGCGGCTGCAAGTCCTGCAGGAGCGTCGGCACCAGCTCACTGACCGTCGGGTGGATGTGCATGGTGCGCGATATGGCGGTGTAGGGCAGTTTGGCGGTCATGATGTCGAGGATGCTGTGGATGACCTCATCGCCGCCGACCCCGAGGATGGCGGCACCGAGGATCTCCTCGGTCTCGGCGTCGACCACCACTTTCATGAAGCCCTGCGTCTCCCCTTTTTCCACCGCGCGACCCACCCGGGTCATCGGGCGTTTGGCCACCAACGCTTTTCGTCCCGATGCCCGCACCTGGTCGACGGTCAGGCCGGCCCGGCCCAGCGGCGGATCGATGAACAGCGCATAGGTGGGGACGCGATCGCTGACCCGGCGCGGATCGTGGTCGAGCAGATTGGCCGCCACGATCTCGTAGTCGTTGTACGAGGTATGGGTGAAGGCCCCCTTGCCGTTGCAATCCCCCATCGCCCAGATGTGCTCGGCGCTGGTGCGCAGCTGGTCGTCCACCACGATGTAGCCGCGCTTGTCGGTCTGCACACCGGCGTTCTCCAGGCCGAGATCGTCGGTGTTGGGCACCCGGCCGACTGCCACCAGTAGGTGCGTTCCCGCAATCGCCGCGGCTCCGTCGGCCGGTACCACCTCGAAGCCGTTGTCCCGCTTGGTAAACCGGATGCCGGTGGCATTGAGCACGATGTCGATGCCCTCGGCGTGGAGGATGTCCTTGATCGCGGCCGAGACATCCTCGTCCTCACGGGAAGTCAGCCGCGGCCCGCGCTCGACGATGGTAACCCTGGCCCCGAAGCGCCGGTACATCTGGGCGAACTCGAGAGCGATGTAGCTGCCGCCGATGATGACGAGGTGCTCGGGCACCGAATCCAGTTCCAGGATCCCGACATTGGTCAGATAGTCGATGCCGGCCAGGCCCGGAAAGTCGGGAGCCACGGCGCGGCCGCCCACATTGAGGAAGATCCGATCCGCACGCAGCAGCCGGCCTTCGACCTCCATGGTGTGTTGATCGACGAACCGCGCGTGGCCCCGGATGAGCGACGCCCCGTCCATGTCCTGCAACCAGGCCTCCACGCCGTGCCGGTCGTCCTCGATGATGCCGTCCTTGCGGGCCTTCACCTTGACCATGTCGACGGCCACTTCGCCTGTGCTGACACCATATTCGGCGCCCCGGCGGGCGATGTGCGCGGCATGGGCACTGGCCACCAAGGTCTTGGTGGGGATACAACCCGTGTTCACACACGTACCGCCCACGAGCTTGCGCTCGATCACGGCGACGGTGCTGCCTGCGGCGGTGAGTCGCCCGGCCAGCGACGGGCCGGCCTGCCCGGCACCAACGATGATGGCGTCGAACCGCTCTGGCTCGGCCATGGCTATACCACCGCGGTGAGCGCCGCGACTGCGAAGCCACCCGCCACCGCGACGACATCCTCCACGAGGGCGACCGGCAGATCGCGACCGCCGGTAGCGGCGACCAGGCGGGTGCGGGCCTCGTAGCCGCCCAGCGTTCCCAGCACCGCACCGATCATGCCCGCCCCGAGCCCACCGAACGTGTGCCCCCAGGCCGTACCGATCACCGCGCCGGCGAACGCTCCGACGATCAGCCTCGCGAGGAACTGGACCGGGGTCTTACGACTCGGCGTCTTGGGGAGCTGATCGGTAATGAGCTCGACCACAAGGAGAATGGTCAATACCGTGACTGTGATCGGATGCGCCAGCCACTGCGCCCAGGTCCCGTCCAGATTGATCCAGCGCAGGAAGGCCGCCCACGCCAGCACAGCGGGCGGGGTCAACGCCCGCAATCCGGCCACCACCCCGATGAGCAGCGCCAGCAGCAGAACGAGGTAATGGGTCATGCCCGGACGCTAACACGCACAGCGTCCGGGCACCGGGTGATCAGAAGCGGCAGAACCTTATGTCAGACGCGAGAATCGCCTTGGCGCCGATAGCCGCGAGCTCGTCCATGATGGCGTTGACGTCGCGGCGCGGGACCAGGGCTCGCACGGCCGCCCATTCCGGATCGGCCAGCGGCGCAATGGTCGGCGATTCCAGACCAGGGGTGACCGCCATGGCGTCGTCCAAAACCGCACGCGGGCAGTCGTAGTCGAGCATCAGATACTGCTGGCCGAAGACCACGCCCTGCACTCGGGCAGTCAGCTGATCCCGCGCGGCCGCGTTCTCGGCCGAGGCACCGTCGCGTTCGATCAGCACCGCCTCCGAATCACACAGCGGCGCACCGAAGGCCACCAGATCGTGCAGCCCCAGGGTGCGGCCCGAGCCCACCACGTCGGCGATGACGTCGGCGACGCCGAGCTGGATCGAGATCTCGACCGCGCCGTCGAGCCGGATCACGGTGGCATCGATTCCCTGTGCCGTCAGGTCTTTGCGCACCAGGTTGGGAAACGACGTGGCGATGCGCTTGCCCGCCAGGTCCGCCGTCGTCCACTCCCGGCCCGCAGGCGCGGCGTAGCGAAAGGTGGAATTGCCGAAACCGAGCGACAACCGCTCACGCACCGGGGCATCGGAATCCGCGGCCAGGTCACGCCCGGTGATGCCGAGATCGAGCTGACCGGACCCGACATAGACGGCGATGTCCTTCGGTCGCAGGAAGAAGAACTCGACGTTGTTGTTGGGGTCGACGACCGTCAGGTCCTTGGGATCGCGCCGTCGACGGTAACCAGCCTCGGACAGGATCTCGGCGGCCGACTCGCTCAGGGCACCTTTGTTGGGAACAGCGACGCGCAGCATGCTCACAGCTTCCGGTAGACGTCGTCGAGGGTCAGGCCGCGGGCGAGCATCAGCACCTGCGTCCAGTACAGCAACTGGCTGACCTCCTCGGCCAGCGCCTCGTCGCTCTCATGCTCGGCGGCCAGCCACACCTCGCCGGCTTCCTCCAAGATCTTCTTGCCGAGCCCGTGCACCCCGGTGTCCAATGCCGCGACGGTGCCACTGCCTGCGGGCCGGGTGCGGGCCTTCTCGCTGAGCTCAGCGAACAGGCCGTCGAAAGTCTTCACGGGCATGGATTGTTTCATGGCCCGCCGGTAATCCTGCGTTGGCCCTGGTCACCCGAATGGTGCACGGCCGGGCATCGAAAACAGACCACTTTTGTGCACGGTAGGACGCCGAACCTGGGGTGCAATAGAGGGGTGAGCGATCCAGCCGACCGTCCTCTGCCGACGTACACCGCACGGGTGGCAGCGATCAGCGCGATCCTGGCGAAGCACCTGCCGCTCGACGGCCTGGTGCGGAAGAACCCGGTGGCCAACCCGCTCGCGCCGTACCCGTCCTTGATGGCGGCTTGGGGCCCGGACACCTCCGCAGCGGCGACGGTGACGATCTCTGTCCATCCCGTCGACGACTTTGCCGAAGAGGTCGCGCTGTTGCGGTCCACGGCGGGCGACATCGCCTACGAGGTGCCCTGCCGGGACCCCGGTACCTACGCGTTGGTCCAGAAAGACCCGGCGGCCGTGTGGGTCGTGGCGACCGGTTGCGAGGTCCGTATGAGTCACACCGGCATGGACCCGGCCACCCTGGTGGAGCCCGCGATGGACGTCGCGATCAGCGTCGGGTGGACGGACTTCGTCGACGACACGCGTTAGGAGTTCACCGCGGGGTTGTGCTCGTGATGCGGGATTTCGCTCTGCATGTCCTCAAGATGTTTGCCCTTGGTCTCCTGCACCCAGCGCGACACGAACACGAACGAAAGCACCGCGCATACCGCGTAGAAGCCGTATGCGACACCGAGCGAGAAGGCGCCGAGCGCGGGGAACGACGCCGTGATCAGGCAGTTGGCGATCCACTGCGCGGCAGCGGCCAGCCCGAGGGCCGCGGCGCGGATGCGGTTCGGGAACATCTCGCCGAGCAGCACCCAGACCACCGGTCCCCACGACATGCCGAACGCCACCACGAACAGGTTCGCCGCCACGAGTGCGATCCACAGCGGGGCTCCGGTCGGATGAGGCGCACCATCGACCACCGGAGCGGTGCCGAAGATCACCGCCATCGTGCCGAGGGTGACCGCCATACCGGCCGATCCGACCAACAGCAGCGGCTTGCGTCCGATCCTGTCGATCAGTGCGATCGCGACGAGCGTGGTCGCGATGTTGGTGACCGACGTGATCACCGTGATCTTGAATGCCTGGCTCTCGTCCAATCCTGCCGCCTGCCACAGAATGTTCGAGTAGTAGAAGATCACGTTGATGCCGACGAACTGCTGGAAGACCGACAGGCCCACGCCCACCCAGACGATGCCGTAGAGGCCACCGGTCGGCTTGCGCATATCCGCCCATGACGGTGGCTTCTCGGACTTGATCGACTCCTGGATGCGGGTGATCGTCAGCTCGAGGTTCTTCTCCCCCAGCAGCATCGTGAGCACTTTGCGGGCTTCTGGAATCCGGTACGTCGCAACGAGATAGCGTGGCGACTCGGGGATCGTGTAGGCGAGCACGCCGTAAAGGACGGCGGGCACGGCCATCATGACGAACATCCATCGCCAGGCCTCCATCCCCAGCCACAGTTCCTTGTCAGAACCGCCGGCGAGATGAGCCAACAGCGCGTCGATGGCCAGCGATACGAAGATGCCGCTAACGATCGCCAACTGTTGCAATGAGCCCAGCCGCCCGCGGATCCGCGGCGGCGACGTCTCGGCGATGTAAGCGGGCGCGATCACCGATGCCACGCCGACGCCGATGCCACCGATGACGCGGAATGCCCCGAACATCCAGACGTTGGCGGCCAGGCCGGTGCCGAAGGCGCTGATGAGGAACAGCACCGCGGCGATCTTCATCACCGAGAGCCTGCCGATCTTGTCGGCCAGCCGTCCTGCGACGAGCGCGCCGGCCGCAGCACCGATCAGTGCCGCCGCGACGGCGATACCGGTGACGAGCTTGCTGATCTCGAACTGTTCTTCAACCGCCGAGACCGCGCCGTTGATCACGGCACTGTCATAGCCGAACAGCAGGCCACCGAGGGCGGCCACCGACGCGATGCGGACCACCCTGCCGCTGTGTTCGGATTCCTCGTAGTCGAGGCCCGACGTGGAATCGCCTACCGGCCCGTGCGTCATGACAGGTCCTCCCGCAGCGTCGCGTGATCTGTGCCACATCACAATCGCACAGTCGACCTGCCGATAGGGGCGAAATCCGTGCCGGTGATTGACGCGTCAGGCGCTGCGCTGACCGCGCTCGCTGTCCAGCTCGGCGTGGATCGTCTGAAGATCGGCCACGTCCAGCCGGCTCAGCGATTCGACGTGCTTGCGACGCGGCCCCTCGGGAACCGCCATGTCGTTGGGCACCACCAGTACGGGGCAGCCTGCGGCCTCGGCGGACGCGGTGCCGGTGACCGAATCCTCGATGGCCAAACAACGGCTCGCGGGCAACCCGAGCAGTTCGGCCGCACGCAGATACGGGTCGGGAGCCGGCTTGCCGCTCGGCACCTCGTCACCGCAAACCGTCACCGAAAAATAATGGTGGCCAATGCTTTTCAGAGCCCGCTCGGCGAGGTCGCGCCGGGTGTTGGTCACCAGCGCCATCGGGACACCCGCGGTGAGCAGGGCATCGAGCAGTTCCTGCGCACCGGGGCGCCACGGCAGGCCCTGCTCGAACAGATCACCTGTGTAGTCGTGCAGCCAGTCCGCCGACTCCGCCATCGCGGCCGGATCAGGGTCGAGTCCCATGTCGTCGTAGACGATCTGCATCACCGTCTCTGCCGAGCCACCCAGCGTCGACTCCCTCACCTCGGGAGTGAGCACGGCACCCATCCGCGCATAGAGCGCGTGCATCGAGACGTCCCAGAGTTTTTCGGAGTCGACCAGGGTGCCGTCCATGTCCCACAGCACCGCTTTCACCCGGCGATTCTCGCACAGCAGCCACCTGCCAGTCACATCGCGCGACCGGCCGCCAAACCGGCTCGCACCACCGGAGTTTCGGTGGATACGAGCACGGCCTCGCGGAAACCCTTACAGCCGTTGACGTTCCACTGGCAGCCGGCCGCCGGCCGAGGTAGGGCTCAGTCCTCCGGGTTGTAGCCGAGGTTGGAGGAGAGCCAGCGCTCGGCCTCCGGCAAAGTCCAGCCCTTGCGCTTGGCGTAGTCGGCGACCTGATCCTGCGCCAGCCGGCCGACGACGAAGTACTGCGACTGCGGGTGCGAGAAGTACCAGCCACTGACGGCCGCACCGGGCCACATCGCCATCGACTCGGTCAGCTCGATGCCGGTGCGCTCACGGACGTCCATCAGCTTCCAGAGGGTTTCCTTCTCGGTGTGCTCGGGGCAGGCCGGGTAGCCGGGAGCGGGGCGGATTCCCACGTACTTCTCGCCGATGAGTGCGTCGTTGTCCAGCTGCTCGTCGGGCTGGTATCCCCAGAACTCCTTGCGGACGCGTTCGTGCATCCGCTCGGCGAAAGCCTCGGCCAGGCGGTCGGCGAGCGACTCCAGCAGGATCGCGCTGTAGTCGTCGAGGGCCGCCTTGAACTCCATGATCTTGTCCTGGCTGCCGAGCCCGGCGGTGACGGCGAAGGCGCCGACGTAGTCCCGCAGACCCGTGTCTTTGGGGGCGATGAAATCACCCAGCGACCGGTTCGGGATGCCGTCGCGATGCTCGCCCTGCTGGCGCAGGTTGCGCAGCGTCGTGAGCACCTCGGAACGGGTCTCGTCGGTGTACACCTCGATGTCGTCCCCGACGGCGTTCGCCGGGAAGAACCCGATCACCCCGTTGGCGGTGAGCCACTTCTCCTTGATCAGGGTGTCGAGCATCTCCTGGGCGTCGTCGAACAGTTTGCGGGCAGTCTCGCCCGTCGCCGGGTTGTTGAGAATGTCGGGGAAGCGACCCTTCATCTCCCAGGCATTGAAGAACGGCTGCCAGTCGATGTACTCGCGCAGCTCCGCGAGGTCGTAGTCGTGGAAGTCGCGCACGCCGAGACCCTGTGCCGGGACCGGCGGCGTGTAGCCGTCCCACTCGATGGGCGTCCGGTTGGCGCGGGCCTTTTCCAGCGTCAGCATCGGCCGCTCGTGCTTCTGGGCGTGCCGTTCGCGCAGCGACGCGTAGTCGGCCTCGGTGGCCTCCAGCAGGGCCGGTCGTTGCTTGTCGTCGAGAAGCGCAGCCGCAACGGGCACCGAGCGTGAGGCGTCCTTGACCCAGACCACCGGACCGCTGCGGCGCGGCGCGATCTTCACGGCGGTGTGCGCGCGTGAGGTGGTCGCGCCCCCGATCAGCAGCGGGATCTCCATCCCCTCGCGTTCCATCTCGACGGCGAAGTTCACCATTTCGTCCAGGGACGGGGTGATCAGTCCGGACAGCCCGATGATGTCGGCATTGTGCTCCTTGGCCGTGTCCAGGATCTTCTGCGCGGGCACCATCACACCGAGGTCGATCACGGTGTAGTTGTTGCACTGCAGCACGACTCCGACGATGTTCTTGCCGATGTCGTGGACGTCGCCCTTCACGGTCGCCATCACGATGGTGCCGTTGGTGTTCTCGGCATCGCCGGGCTGCTTCTCGGCCTCGATGTAGGGCAACAGGTAGGCGACGGCCTTCTTCATCACGCGGGCCGACTTCACCACCTGCGGCAGGAACATCTTGCCCGAGCCGAACAGATCGCCGACGACGTTCATGCCGTCCATCAGCGGACCCTCGATCACCTCGATCGGCCGCCCGCCCGCTGCGGCGATCTCGGCCCGCAATTCCTCGGTGTCCTCGTCGACGTGCGCATCGATGCCCTTGACCAGGGCATGCGTGATCCGCTCGCGGACCGGCAGACCGCGCCACTCGGCCGCCTGCGGATCCTCGGACTTCCCTTTGCTGTTGAACCGTTCGGCGATCTCCAGCAGCCGCTCGGCCGCATCTTCGCGACGGTTCAACACGACGTCCTCGATGCGGTCCCGCAGCTCGGGGTCGATCGAGTCGTAGGGCACCAGCGCGCCTGCGTTGACGATGCCCATGTCCAGGCCGGCCTTGATGGCGTGGAAGAGGAACACCGAGTGGATCGCCTCGCGAACCGGGTTGTTGCCGCGGAACGAGAACGACACGTTGGAGATGCCGCCGGAGATGTGCACCCCGGGCAGGTTCTCCTTGATCCAGGCGCAGGCCTCGATGAAGTCGATCCCGTAGGTCGCGTGCTCCTCGATGCCGGTCGCCAGCGCGAAGCAGTTGGGATCGAAGATGATGTCCTCGGCCGGGAAGCCGACCTCCTCGGTCAGGATCCGGTAGGCGCGGCCGCAGATGTCTTTGCGGCGCTGCAGGTTGTCGGCCTGCCCCTGCTCGTCGAAGGCCATCACGACGACGGCGGCGCCGTACTTGCGGCACAGCCGGGCCTCGCGGATGAACTTCTCCTCGCCCTCCTTCATGGAGATCGAGTTGACGATCGGCTTGCCCTGCACGTTCTTCAGGCCCGCCTCGATGACCTCGAACTTGGAGGAGTCGATCATCACCGGCACGCGGCTGATGTCGGGCTCGGCCGCGATCAGCTTGGTGAAGCGGTCCATCGCGGCGACGCCGTCGATCATGCCCTCGTCCATGTTGATGTCGATGACCTGCGCACCGACCTCGACCTGCTGCAGGGCCACCGACAATGCGGTGTCGTAGTCCTCGGCCTTGATGAGGTTGCGGAACCGGGCGGAACCGGTGATGTTGGTGCGCTCACCGATGTTCACGAACAGGGAGTTGTCATCGATGTTGAGTGGCTCCAGGCCCGCGAGTCGGGTGGCGATCTCGATCTCCGGGATCTGTCGCGGCGGCTTGCCCTCGACAACTTTGGCGATCTCGGCGATGTGCGCCGGTGTCGTTCCGCAGCAGCCGCCGACCAGGTTGACGAAACCGGCCTCGGCAAATTCGGCGACATAACCCGCCTGACGCTTCGGGGACTCGTCGTACTCGCCGAAGGCGTTGGGCAGGCCGGCGTTCGGGTAGCAGGAGACGAAGGTGTCGGCGATCCGCGACATCTCGGCGATGTAGGGCCTCATCTCGGGCGCGCCGAGGGCGCAGTTGAGGCCCACCGCGAGCGGCTTGGCATGCCGGATCGAATTCCAGAACGCCTCGGTGACCTGACCGGACAGCGTCCGCCCGGAAGCGTCGGTGATGGTGCCCGAGAGGATCACCGGCCAGCGACGGCCGCGGTCTTCGAACAGCGTCTCGATGGCGAACACCGCGGCCTTGGCGTTCAGCGTGTCGAAGATCGTCTCGACGATGAGAATGTCGGCACCGCCGTCGACCAGGCCGTTGGCGGCTTCGAGGTAGGCGGCGACCAGCTGGTCGTAGGAGACGTTGCGGGCTCCGGGGTCATTGACGTCCGGCGAGATCGACGCGGTGCGCGTCGTCGGCCCCAGCGCCCCGGCGACGTAGCGGGGCTTGTCCTGCGTGCTGAACTCGTCGCAGGCTTTGCGGGCCAGGGCAGCGCCTGCGTAGTTGAGCTCGTAGCTCAGCTGTTGCATGTCGTAGTCGGAGAGCGAGACGGCGTTCGCGTTGAACGTGTTGGTCTCGAGGATGTCGGCGCCCGCCTCGAGGTACTCGCGGTGGATGCCCTCGATGATCTGCGGCTGCGTCAGGTTGAGCAGGTCGTTGTTGCCCTGAACCGGGCTCGGCCAGTCCTTGAACCGCTCGCCGCGGTAGCCGGCCTCATCCGGACGGTCGCGCTGGATCGCAGTACCCATCGCGCCATCGATGACCATGATCCGCCGGCGCAGAGTTGCCGCCAGTTCGTCGGTGCAGTCCGGGCGGATGTTCGGCTCGAAGGCGTTCACATGCTCTCCTTCCATAACGGAAGGCGTCCTTGACTCTGCCGAGCGTGGCGGATACGGGCTGAAACCCGGAACCGTTGCAACGCCTCTCGACCAGAAGAGTCTACGTCGTCACCAGACAGACGTATGGACGCCCAACCCGTCGTCGTCACCGGGCCTAACCAGATGGCAGCCGCACGTATTTCGCGTAGGTGCGACGGTCACCAGCATTCACATCAACAGGGTAGTTGGTCTATGCAACCCGCTTGTTGGCGCGACCGGCTCAGCGGCGCGAAATGACCCGTGGCGACAAGGCGCTCATCGCCCCCACGCAGGGCTTACGCTGGCAGTGTGACACCGTCGTATCCGAGCGGAGGTAGGCCGTCCGACCTGCCCGAATTGCAGAACGCCATCGTCGTTGCGGCGTTCGAAGGATGGAACGACGCCGGTGACGCGGCCAGCGACGCGCTGGACCACCTCGATGCGATCTGGGAAGCCGAACCGATCGTCGAGATCGACGACGAGGCCTACTACGACTACCAGGTGAACCGACCCGTGATCCGGCAGATCGACGGCGTGACGCGGGAGCTGGTGTGGCCGTCGATGCGCATCTCGCACTGCCGTCCGCCGGGCAGCGAGCGCGACGTGGTGCTCATGCACGGTGTCGAGCCGAACATGCGGTGGCGCACTTTCTGCGCCGAGCTGTTGGCCATCGCCGACAAGCTCAACGTGCAGACCGTGGTGATCCTCGGTGCGTTGCTGGCCGATACGCCTCACACCCGCCCGGTGCCGGTGTCGGGTGCCGCGTACTCGTCGGAGTCGGCCAAGTTCTTCGGGCTGGAGGAGACCCGCTACGAGGGCCCGACCGGCATTGCCGGGGTGTTCCAGGACGCGTGTGTGCAGGCCGGTATCCCGGCGGTGACGTTCTGGGCGGCCGTGCCGCACTACGTGTCGCAGCCACCCAACCCCAAGGCCACCGTGGCGTTGCTGCGCCGCGTCGAGGACGTGCTCGACATCGAGGTGCCGCTGGCCGACCTGCCCGCGGCCGCCGAGGAGTGGGAGCAGGCGGTCACCGAGATGACGGCCGAGGACGACGAGATCGCCGAGTACGTGCAGTCGCTGGAGGAACGCGGCGACGCCGAGGTCGACATGCACGAAGTGCTGGGCAAGATCGACGGTGACGCCTTGGCGGCGGAGTTCGAGCGGTATCTGCGTCGGCGCGGCCGGTAAGCATGCGGCCGAGTGGCCAGTTGTGCCACGCGATCCGGGCTGTTGCGGAATCGTGTGGGGGTCAGTGCAACGGATCTCGTCAGTGGTGGCGGGTGGCCGGGCCCGAGGTCGG
>NZ_MVHF01000012.1 GCF_002086485.1 Mycobacterium aquaticum
CGCCCACCCCGCCCCACAACGGCAGCTGCAGCGCCGCCGCGGACACCACCTCCACCGGGCGCAACCGCAGCACGGTGACCGGCGCGGTGGGCTTCTCGGAGGTCCGCCGGTTCAGCCAGCCGTCCAACTGCCAGCGCACCCTGTCGGCAGTGGCATCCTCGGTCAGCGGTTCGGCGCACCGCCACACCCGTTCCAGCTCTTCGCCGTTGGCGGTGACGGCATGGATGGCCAACCGGGTGCAGCCGACACCCGCCGCCTCCAGGCTGCGATGCAGGGCACTGGCCAGTGATCGCCCGGCGAAAGCGGCCGCGTCCATCCGCTCGATCGGCGGATCGCAGTTCATCACGGCGTCGAGTTCGGCTGCAGGGTCCCTGCCCGACGGTCTCCTGGCCGACTCGCCCCGGGCGAAGGAGTGCGCGACCACCGCATCGGCCCCGAACCGGGAGGCCACATCGGTCCGCGACAGTTCGGCGAACTGACCGAGGGTACGGATCCCCATGCGCCACAACAGGTCTGCCAGGTCTTCACGGCCCGGCGCCGCCAAGGCAGGTTCGGTGGCCAACTGCCGGATGGACAGCGGGGACAGGAACTGGGCATCCGCACCGGGTTCGATGATGCGCCCTGCCCGGGCGGCGAAGACCGCGGTGGGCAACTGATCCGCGATGCCCACCTGACATTCCGCCCCCGCCGCGGCCACCGCGTCTACCAGCCGTTCGGCTGCGGCCGGCTCGGATCCGAAGTAGCGTGCCGCCCCGCGCACCGGCAGCACCAGCAGACCCGGCCGCAGCACCTCGGCCCGCGGCACCAAGTCATCGACTGCGACCGTGACGTTCTCGAAGTGGCGGGCATCGCGAGCCGGATCAGCGGCGACGACATGCAGATACGGACACCGGGCCTGGGCCTCCCGCCGACGCAGCCCACGCCGCACCCCCGACGCCCGCGCCGACGCCGAGCACGCGACGACCCGGTTGGCCAGCGTGACCGCGACCGGAGCGGTCGGTTCCAAGCCCGCCGCGGTGGCCGCCGCGACAGCGGGCCAGTCCATGCACCACAGCGCCAGCACTCGAGACGCCGACACCGTCTAACCGCCTGCCACGCAGACTGATCCGGCGGCACCCCGCATCGCCAGCCGGACCCGGCCGATCCGGCCCCGCCCGGGTGCGGGCGCGCCCCCGCCCGCACCGGTCACGTCGTAACCGCAGACCCTGGCCTCCAACCGGGTGGACGCACCCTGCCAATCACCGTCGGTGACCAGCAGCGTGCATCCTTTCTGCCGGGCCCGCGCCACCATCACCCGGGCCCGGCTCGGCGGTACCGCGCGCCCACCCAGACCGAGCAGTACCAGGTCCATCCCGTCCATCAACACCGATGCCACCTCGACCGGATCGGCCCCCGGATCCGGAATGACCGCAAGCCGGCTCAGATCGGCACCCATTTCCACCGCGGCCAGCAGCCCGACATCGGGTTGCCCGACGATCGCGGCGTGCCCGCCTGCCGCCGTCACCGCCGCCACCATGCCCAGTGGCAGCGACCGGGCGCCCGACATCATCGCGACGGTCCCGCGCGGCAGCGTCGTGGGCAACCCGGCAGGCGTCGGGCCAGCCGGGGATTCAGGCAACTCCAGCAAAGAATCACCGGCAGGAATCGCCGCGCCGGCCCGGCCCACCCCGCGATGCGCCGGACCGACCTTCCCTGACACTGCGGCGATCTTGCGACGCAGATGTTCCACCTGTTCAGCGCGGGTAAGCCGGCCCAGTTCAAGGTCCGCCGCAATGGTCACAGCAGCACCTCCAACACCATCTAAACCACGCTGCATTCGAATATATGTTCGATACCCCGAGTAAACACCCACACCCCGACACCGTCAAGCCGCGGACGGTCGGATCGCAGCCGTCGGCAACACCACCGGGAATGCTCCTGCACCCTTTTGGGCTTTAAGTTAAAGTTCGACTACCAAAACCCACTTCGGGATGGGACTGGTGCACGATCACCCGATCGTGCGGAATCGCAAAACGATTCGCCGAAGGCCAGCGCTCAAATACCGGGGGACAAGTGAGGACACCATCATGAGGTCTGGGCAATTGACTCGTCGGCTCGCCGTCATCGCCGGCGGCGCCGCTGTCGTCGGGATGATTTCGTTCACCGCGTCGTGCGGCACCAAGGAGAAGGCCCCCGAGACGACGACGCCGACCACCACGACGACCACCACCACCACGACGACGACACCGGCCTATCCTGCGCCGCCGCCTTCGGTCGAGCCCACCGAGAAGTCGATCAACCCCACCGGTGGCAACCTGTTCACCCCGACGGTGAAGGCGCCGCCGCCGGTGACCGCCATCCCCGGCGACCACTAGAACCACGCGAGGTTCGTTCGTCAGTCGTGGATCCATGACCCGGCCGCGCGTCATCCCCGGGTACGCACTGCTGACGTTGATCCTGGCAGGAGCGCTGCTCCTGGCCTCGGACCTGCGGGCTACCCAAGCACCGGGCGTAAGGGCTCCCATCGGGGGTCCTTACGCCCAATTGCTTGCTGCCTCAACCGATCTCGGGCCTTCCCGCAATGACTCGGTTCAACTCACCGTGGCCCTGCAGAGCCGGCTACGGCCGGCGGCGCTGTACAGCTGGGCCGACGGGCACCGCCTGTCGGTGCGCTGGCGCTCCGGCGACCCGTGGGCCATCGTCGACGGTGCGCCCGCCGACATGGCGACCGCCTTCGGCGTCGACATCCACGACTATCTGGGCAGACGCGGCCAGGTGTTCTACGCATCACCGCAGCAGCCGGAGGTACCCGAACCACTGCGCGGCGAGGTCACCGAGGTCGGCCGGCTCCTCGGCTACACCCCGCCCCGGATGTCACGGCCGGACCTGTCGAACCTGCCCACCGATGTCCCCGACCGCGGGCTGACCCCGACGGCGCTGCTCAACACCTACAACCTGAGCGGGCTTGCGCGACAGGGTTACACCGGCAAGGGCACCACCATCGTGATCTTCGCGTTCGACGGTTTCAAGCAGACCGATCTGGACACCTTCGCCACCACCTTCAACCTGCCGAGGTTCACCCCGATCCTGGTCGGCGGACAGCCCAGCGAACCTCACGGCGAGACCACCATGGACCTGCAGGTCGCCCACGCCATCGCGCCCGACGCGCGCAAGGTGGTGATCAACGCCCGGCCCACGGTCCAGGGCGACGGGGCCTACGAGAAGATCGGACAGATGCTCCAGTCGGCGGATGCCGACTATCCGGGTGCGGTCTGGAGCTTTTCCATCGGCTGGGGCTGCGACAAGCTGATCACTGCCGCCGACCTCGCCCCGGTCCGCTCCGCGCTGGCCACCGCGCACTCCCACGGCACCACCGCGTTCAACGCCAGCGGCGACCTGGCCGGCCTGGAATGCAAAGGCGGACAAGACTGGTCGTCGCCACCGGGTCCCGATGACGTCGGGTTGGACTCGGTCGCATCGCTGCCCGAGATCACCAATGTCGGGGGCACCACGCTGTCCACCGACACGGACGGCGGCTGGCTGGCCGAGCAGGCCTGGTTCGACGTACCGCTGACCCAGGGCACCGGGGGCGGCGTCTCGGCGCTGTTCGTCCGACCGGACTGGCAGCGCGGGCTCACCGCGCCCGACGACGGCGGCGCCCAGCGGCGGTTCACCCCGGATGTATCCGCGGTCGCCGACCCGTTCACCGGGGTGAAGATCGTGCTGAACGACCAACTGCTGGTCGGCGGAGGCACCTCGCAGTCGGCACCGCTGTGGGCCGGGATGGCCGCGGTGATGAACCAGTACCTGCTCGCCAACGGCGGCCGCGAGCTGGGTGACCTCAATCCCCTGCTGTACCGCATCGCCGCCGGGGCTCCACTGCCCGCCTTCCACGACGTCACGCTCGGCGGCAATGCGGTGGCCAGCGCGGGCCCGGGCTACGACCTGGTGACCGGCCTCGGAACGCCCAACGTGGACAACCTCGTCAAGAACATTCTGGTCTGGCAGAGAGCGAACCCATGAGTATCGATCCCGGCCTCGACCCGACAGGTCCCGCGACGATGCGGTGCGAGGTCTGCCAACTCGAGGTCCCCGCGGGCCAGTACTGCGGGCTGTGCGGAGCTCCGCTGTCGGAGCACCGGGGCAACGGCCCGCACTGGCTGCGGGTGCGGTCTTTCAGTGCCGCTCCCGGTCAGCACCTGCTGATCCCGTCGGTCACCAGTTCGCTGTTCCCGCATCTGTCGCCGCGGTCGCGGACCGCGTTCCTGATCGGGCTCGGGCTGTTGCTGGCGGGGCTGGTGTCCGCTGCCCTGTTCCGGTTGCCCGCAGCGCTCATCACGGTCGCCGCCCTCGGCCTGCCGCTGCTGTTCGGAATCTACTTGCGCGAGTCCGATGTTCACCGCGACGTCCCGCACAGCACGCTGATACTGACCGCGGTGCTGGGAGCGAGCCTCGGGACCGGCTGGGTGCTCTTGACGGGTGGCGCGATGGCCCGCGCATACGGCGTCCCGCTGGGCATGGGTATCACCGGATCGCGCATGCTGCGCGACGGGATCGGCGTGTCCCTGGGTGGCATGGCGCTGATGCTGGTTCCGGTGCTGCTGGTGCGTTTCATCCGCCGGGGGACGCAAGAAGCGTTGGACGGCTACGCGATCGGCGCATTCGGGGCGTTGACCTACTGCGCCGCGGCGACGATGACGCGCCTGGCCCCGCAGTTCACCACCGGCATGGTGGCACGGGACCGGCCGATGAGCGGGCTGCTGATCGAGGCAGGCATCCGCGGCGTCGCCGTGCCGACAACCGCCGCCGCGGTGGGCGGGCTGATCGGTGCCGCACTGTGGTTCACCCGGCCGCCGAACAAGGTTTCGGTGCACCGCGGGTTCGTGCGCATCACGCTACTGCTGTTCGCGGTCGGCGTGATGATCCTCTACGCCGGGCTGGGCCTGATCGACATCGCGCGATTCCCGCAGTGGCTGCAGTTCGGGCTCTACATCGCGCTCGCTGCGGTGGCACTGCTGCTCCTGCGGGTCGGGGTCCATCTGGCGTTGCTGCACGAGGCGCAGGACGAGATCCACACCGACGAGCCACTGCTGTGCGCGCAGTGTGGGCACGTCGTGCCCGACGCGCCGTTCTGCGCGCACTGCGGGGCATCAACGCATGCCTCGTCGCGCAGTTCACGTGCGGCCCGCAGGACAGGTCGGCCGACGCGACAGGACGAGCCCGGGGAGATCACGGTCGGGCTGCTGCCCGGATACTCCCTCCACAAGGGAACATTCACCGCCGCACCCGTGCACAAGACGTCCTACACCGGGCTGGCCCTGGCCCTCGGAGTGGTCATCGTGGTCGTGGCGGCCGGATTGGTCGGGCTCTCGGCGGTACTGCAGAAGCCGGCGGCGCGCTACGTGTGCCCACCGAACTGCGGTTCCCCGCCGCTCGGGCAACCCGTCACCATCAATCCGCTCTACACCGCGCCCGACGGTTCGTTCACGGTGGCGTATCCGGCCGAGGGTGCGGCCTACAAGGTCACCACCAACGATCACGGCATCATGGCGAACCTGCTGGCCGGCGACGGCGGCACCATGCAGCTGTTCAGCAGGCCGGCAGCCGGGAAATCGCCGAAAGACATTGCGGTACAGCTGGTTCACCAGACATTCCCGGACACCAAGACGGCCTACGAGATACCCAACACGATGGTCGGTTATCAGCCCGGGTTCGGGCTTGCCGCCGATTGCTGGCCGCAAGGCTCGACCAGCAGCTACGCCCGGATGCGGGTGATCATCATGGTGGCGGTCAAGCACGATCTGGCGCTCATCGCAGCGGCCGTGGGGCCGTACCGCCAGTTCGGCCCGGACTCCGGTTCCGGCAAGCCGTCCGGCGCCAATCTGCAGCTTGCGTTGGATATGGGGAAGTACGTCAACAGTTTCCGTTGGCGCGGGGACCCAGCCCGGTAATCGATCGACCGCATCGTCCGGCCATACCGCCGTCCCCAAATGATGGCATTGACAAATGTCATCATTTGTTGGTGTACTCAGCGAACCACTTCGACGAGGAGGTTCGATGGCCGACCCTGTCATCCCCCGACGCGGATCGCTGCGATCCCGTGGTGCGGCCGCGATCAGCACCCTGACGCTGCGACAGTTGAGCGCAGCGCTTCCTCCCGAGCACATGCTCGGACTGTGGACATCACGGTGGCTGATCGCCCTGATCATGGACACCTTCGGCCCCTCTCTGGCAGGCACCCGGGTGGAGCCCGTCGATGTACGGATGGCCGATGGCAGGCGGGTGATCGGTGAGTGGGTGCGTGGCTCCGGTGTTTCCACCGCGACGCCCGAACGCGCCATCTACTACGTGCACGGCAGCGGGTTCGCACTGTGCTCGGCACGGACTCACCGGCGTCTCACGGCGTGGCTCTCCCAGCGGACGGGCCTGCCGGTGTTCAGCATCGACTATCGCCTAGCCCCCGAACACCGATTCCCCACTGCCGCAGACGATGTGGCTGCCGGCTGGGACTGGCTGTGCACCGACGGCGGGCTGGCCCCCGAGAACGTCGTGATGGCGGGCGACTCCGCCGGAGGACACCTGGCTGTCGACCTGTTGCTGCAACCGAATACGGCGCATCCGTCTGGCCTGGTGTTGCTGTCGCCGCTGATCGACCTCACCTTCGCACTCGCCCGAGCCCGCGAACAACTGCGCCGCGACCCGGCGATCAGGGCTTCCGATGCTGCACGTCTGATCGGACTGTATTGTGCGGGAGCCGATCTCACGCATCCACGGCTCACCCTCGACGTCGCGCGCGGACGCGCCATGCCCCCGACGCTCATCCAGGCCGGCGGCGCCGAGATGCTCGTCGCCGACGCCCGCAAGCTCGACACCGACATCCGCTCCGCCGGCGGGCACAGTGAACTCGAAGTATGGCCGGACCAGGTACATGTCTTCCAAGCCCTGCCGCGGCTGAGCCCCGACGCGGTCGCCGCGACGGGCCGCATCGCTCGTTTCATCTCGGAATCCTTGCAGCACAACGCCGTCAGAGAGGTGGCCGGATGAACTTCTTCGGCAGCAACCGCAAACGCAGCCACGGTGCAGACGCCGTGGTCACCGGCGCGGGCAGCGGCATCGGCGCCGCGTTCGCCGCAGAACTGGCCCGCCGGGGTGGCCGGGTGGTGTGCAGCGACATCGACGAGGGCGCCGCGCAACGGACCGCGCAGGCCATCACCGCCGCCGGCGGTGATGCACTTGCGCTGCGCTGCGACGTTTCTCGCATCGAGCAGGTCGAGCAGCTCGCCGAGTCAGCGCAGACGTGGTTCGACGGCCCGCCGTCGCTCGTCGTCAACAATGCCGGCGTCGGGGCGGGCGGGCAGCCCATCGGCGAGATCAGCCACGACGACTGGAACTGGGTGCTCGGCATCAACCTGTGGGGTCCGATCCACGGCTGTCACGTTTTCACCCCGATCCTGCGTGGCGCCGACGGTCAACAGCCGCGCGGCATCATCAATGTCGCGTCGGCCGCGGCATTCGGGGCGGCACCCGGCATGGCGGCTTACAACGTGAGCAAAGCAGGAACGCTGTCACTTTCGGAGACCCTGTCCGCCGAACTGTCCGGCACCGGCATCAACGTCACAGTGCTGTGCCCGACGTTCGTCAAGACCAACATCGTCGAATCCGGAAGGATCACAGCACAATCCACGCAATTGGCCGACCGCCTCATGCGATGGACCGGCTTCTCCCCAGAGCGCGTCGCCCGCATGTGTCTGGACACCAACGACCGCGGCGGCCTGTACTGCATGCCCCAGCCCGACGCCCGGATCGGTTGGGGCATCAAACGACTCACCCCGACCGTGTACACCCGCGCCGTCGGCCTCACCACCCGCTTCACCAGTCACGAGGAGGTTTCGTAATGGCCATCGACATGGATGTGATGCTCGCGAAGATCAAGGACCGGCAATGGGCCCTGGCCGACATCGACTGGGACGCCCCGGGAGCCGAAACCATCACCGACGAGATGCGGCCGAAACTCAAGGCGTTCATGGCCGATCTGTGCTGGATCGAGAACGTCGGAGCCCGCGGCTTCGCGGCACTCGCCAAAAAGGCACCCACCCCGACCATCGCCGAGATCTACCGCTATTTCCACGCCGAGGAGCAGCGGCACGCCAACGCCGAACTGGCACTGATGAAGCGCTGGGGCATGCTCGAAGACGGTGAGATGCCCGAACCGAACGTCAACATCCGGTTGGCCATCGAATGGTTGGACACCTTCTCCGACAACATGTCTCTGTCGGTCCTCGGCACCGTCATCCCGATGCTCGAGGTCGCGCTCGACGGCGCGTTGCTGAAGTTTCTGCTCGAAGAGGTCGACGATCCGGTCTGCCACCAGGTGTTCGAGAAGATCAACAACGACGAATCACGGCACATCGCCGTGGATTTCGAAGTGCTCAACATGATCGGGCATGCCAGCATGCGGCGGCTCGCGGTGGAGTTCGTCGGCAATGTGGCCTCACCCGGCGTCATCATCGGCACCCTGATGTACGTTCCGCTGCTCAACCGCATGCGCAACAACATCGTCGACATGGGGCTGCAGCCCGAGAAGCTGTACAAGGCGATGATGCGGTTCAAGGAACTCGGTGGCCGCGCCGAATACACCTGGCGGGTACCGGCTTATCAGCTGCTCAAGCTACACGGGCGGATGGTCACCAACCCGCGTCACCCCTACCACTGGGTGGCCAACCCCATGGTGTGGGCGTCCGACCGCTACCCGAAGGCCCTGCTGCGGCCGATCCCCAGCTGGTTCAAAGAGCTGACCCACGAGCCGGCGGCCTGACATGCGCACCTACGACACACTGATCGTCGGTGCCGGGTTCACCGGCATCGGCACCGCCATCAAGCTCATCGAGGCCGGTGTCGACGACTTCGTCATCCTGGACCGCTCCGACCGGGTCGGGGGAACCTGGCGGGACAACACGTATCCCGGTGCGGCATGCGACGTTCCGTCGCTGCTGTACTCGTTCTCGTTCGTCAAGAACCCGGACTGGTCGCGGGCCTACTCCCCGGCCGACGAGATCCGTCGGCACATCGAGGACATGGTCGACGCCTTCGACCTGCGCAGGCGCATCCAGTTCGGCGTCGAGGTCAACGGCCTGTCGTTCGACGAGGCCGAGGGCGTCTGGACAGTGAAAACCACAGGCCGTGGGCGCTTTCGCGCGCGCTCCGTCGTACTGGCCTCGGGGCCCCTGCCTGACCACAAGTGGCCCGACATCCGTGGCCTGGATACCTACGAGGGTCACAAGATCCACAGTGCGAACTGGGATCACGACTACGACTTCACCGGCAAGCGCGTCGCGGTGATCGGTACCGGCGCCAGTGCCGTGCAGATCATCCCGGAACTGGTGAAGACCGCAGGCTTCGTCAAGGTGTTCCAGCGCACTCCGGGGTGGGTGATTCCGCGGTTGGATGTTGCCACGCCCCCGGCCGCGCGGGCGCTGTTCGCGAAAGTGCCTGCCGTACAAGAGCTTGCCCGGCAGATCCTGTTCTGGGGCCATGAGGCCAGTGCGACGGCGCTGGTGTGGAACACGCCGCTGACCGGGCTGGTGGCCCGCATCGGCAAGGCACATCTGCGCAGGCAGGTCGCCGACCCGTGGCTGCGCCGTCAGCTCACCCCCGATTTCACCCCGGGCTGCAAACGCATGCTGGTGTCCAGCGACTACTACCCCGCGCTGCAACGCGAGAATTGCAAACTCATCGACTGGCCGATCGCCACCCTCAGCCCGGTCGGCATCCGCACCAGCGACGGTATCGAACACCATCTGGACGCCATCGTGTTCGCCACCGGATTCGACGTTCACCTCACCGGGCCGCCCTACCCGATCACGGGACTGGGCGGGCGCTCGCTGGCAGAAGAATGGGAGCGCGGCGCGCAGGCCTACAAGAGCATCAACGCCCACGGTTACCCGAACCTGTACTTCATGACGGGCCCCAACTCCGGACCGGGCCACAACTCGCTGCTGGTATATGTCGAAGGCCAGATCGACTACGCCGTGTCCGGCATCAAGACGCTGCTGCGCAACAACCTTCGCTACCTCGACGTGCGGGCCGACGTCCAGCAGCGTTACAACGAAGTTCTGCAGAAACGGCTCACCAAGACCACCTGGATGACCGGCTGCAACAGCTGGTACCTGACCGCCGACGGATTCAACGCGTCGATGTACCCCGGATTCGCCACCCAGTATCTTCGACAGATGCGGGATTTCCGGTTCGGCGACTATGAAGCAGCGGTGCGGGACGCGCCAAATCCGACGTCAGGACGCGACGCGCACGTCGCGATCAGTTCGTCGGCCTGATGGCAGGCGCCAAGCCGCCCGGGCAGCAAGCCGGCGCGATCTCGGCCATCCTCACCGGGCTGCGCCGGGCGCCGCGGCAGATCCGGCGCAGTTCGCGTGACGTCGTCGAAACCGCCGTCACGCAACTGTTCGACGCGGCGGTGCAGCCGCACGGTGTCGCGGCATCTGGCGAATATCGTCTCGACGAGCTGGCCCGGCTGGCCGGGACCACCACCCGCAACATCCGCGTGTATCGCGATCGTGGGTTGCTGCATCCGCCGCTGCGGGTCGGCCGCATCGCGCTGTTCAACGACACTCACCTGACCCGGCTGCGGCTGATCACCTCGATGCTCGACCGGGGCTACAACATCGCCCACGTCCACGAGATGCTGTCGGCCTGGGAGCAGGGCAAGGACATCGGCGACGTACTCGGTCTCGAAAGCGCCATCGTGGGCAACTGGGCCACCGAGAAGCCCGAACGCATACCGCTGGCGCAAGCGCGGGATCTGCTCGACGACGACGCAGCGTTCGACCGGCTGGTCGGCATCGGCGTGATCAAGCTCGACGGCGAGGACGCAATCATCTTGCGCCCCAAGCTCATCGAGGCATTCAACGAGATCCGGCAGTACGGCGTGCCGATCGGCACCCTGATCGACGTCCATGAGCAGGTACTGCCGCATCTCGACGCGATCAGCTCGATCCTGGTGCGGGCCGGCGTCGACCAGGTGGCCGGGAGGATCAAGCCCGGCGAATCACTGCCGCCGGATACCGAAGTGGCCGAACTGATCACGATGCTGGTGCGCTTCCGCACCCAGGCCGTGTCCGCCGTCAGCGCCACGCTCGCGTCCTCGATCGAATCGACCATCGAGTCCGTCGTCGGTCAGCTGCTCACCGAGTACGTCGAGAAAGCCGGCGAGCAGACGTAGCGGTCCCGCAAACCGCGCGTGTCGGGGTACCGCCATGTCTGCTCGCGGGAGAAACGACCGGGAAAACCTACTCCCACTCGATGGTGCCGGGCGGCTTGCTCGTGACGTCGAGCACCACGCGGTTGACCTCGGGCACCTCGTTGGTGATGCGCGTCGAAATCCGTTCCAGCACTTCGTAAGGCACCCGGGTCCAGTCCGCGGTCATGGCGTCCTCACTGGAGACGGGGCGCAGCACGATCGGGTGGCCGTAGGTGCGCCCGTCACCCTGCACGCCGACCGAGCGGACGTCGGCGAGCAGTACCACCGGGCACTGCCAGATCTGTTGATCCAGACCCGCGGCCGTGAGTTCCTCGCGGGCGATCGAGTCGGCGCGGCGCAGGGTGTCCAGCCGCTTCGCGGTGACTTCGCCGACGATGCGGATACCCAGCCCGGGGCCCGGGAACGGTTGGCGCCCAACGATTTCCTCCGGCAAGCCGAGTTCACGGCCGACCGCGCGCACCTCGTCCTTGAACAGCAGGCGCAGCGGTTCGACGAGTTTGAACTTCAGGTCGTCGGGCAGGCCACCGACGTTGTGGTGGCTCTTGATGTTGGCGGTGCCGGTGCCGCCCCCTGATTCGACGACGTCGGGATACAGCGTGCCCTGCACCAGATATTCGATCTCGGCTCCGGAGCTGCCGAGGGTGTCCCGCACCGCGCCCTCGAAGGCCCGGATGAATTCGCGGCCGATGATCTTGCGCTTGCCCTCGGGGTTGGTCACCCCGCCCAATGCCTGCAGGAAGCGATCGGCGACGTCGACCGTGACCAGCTTGGCGCCGGTGGCGGCGACGAAGTCGCGCTCGACCTGTGCCCGCTCGCCGGCCCGCAACAGGCCGTGGTCGACGAACACACACGTGAGCCGATCTCCGATGGCGCGTTGCACCAATGCCGCAGCCACCGCCGAGTCGACACCACCGGACAGCCCGCAGATGGCCTGCCCGTCACCGATCTGCTCGCGGACCGCCTCGATGAGTTGCTCGGCGATGTTGGCGGGCGTCCACGTCGGTCCGATGCCTGCGAACTCGTGCAGGAAGCGGGTCAGCACCTGCTGGCCGTGCGGTGAATGCAGCACCTCCGGGTGGTACTGCACCCCGGCCAGCTTGCGGGCCCGGTTCTCGAACCCCGCGACCGGGGCCCCGGCGCTGCTGGCGATGACGTCGAATCCGTCCGGGGCCGCGGTGACGGCGTCGCCGTGGCTCATCCACACGGGCTGCGTTGCGGGCAGGTCCGAATGCAGATCCCCACCGGACACCGTCAGCTCGGTGCGGCCGTACTCACTGGTCCCGGTGTGTTCGACGGTGCCGCCGAGCACCTGGGCCATGGCCTGGAACCCGTAGCAGATGCCGAACACCGGCACGTCGAGGTCGAACAGCCCGGGGTCCAGGCGCGGCGCGCCGTCGGCGTACACGCTGGCCGGCCCGCCGGACAGCACGATCGCCTGCGGATCGCGTGCCTTGATCTCCTCGACGCTGGCGGTGTGCGGGACGACCTCGGAGTAGATCCGAGCCTCGCGAACGCGCCGCGCGATCAGCTGGGCATACTGCGCGCCGAAGTCGACGACGAGAACGGGGCGGGGAGATTCTGCTGCCACCGGCTCAGTCTAGGAGTTGACGCGTCCCGATCCTCATTCCGGCGTGAGCATCCGGGCGATCTGTGCGCCGACGGCCGCGCGCACCACGTCCTCGCTGACCTCCTCGAGACCGGTGGCCGATCGCAAGAACGGCTCGAACAACCGCCAACCCATTTGCAGCGCAACGGCATTGGCTGCGGCCAGGCGTCCGTCGCGGTCATCGGCGAACCGGGGTACCACCCGCTCCACCAGCATGGCCACGTTGGGGAAATGGGACTGCAGCTGCCCCACGGGGTAGCCGTCGAGCAGGGCGCGGGCCATGACCCGCATGTGCCGGTCCATGGCCTGTTCGATCTCACCGGCCGGAGCGCCCGTGTCCAGCAGAACGGTCAGTGACTCCCCCAGGTGGTCGAGCACCGCCCCGACCAGACGTTCCTTGGTGCCGAAGTGCCGGTAGACCAGGCCGTGGTTCACCCGTGAGCGGGTGGCGATATCCCGAATGGAGGTGGCAGCCGGGCCGCGTTCGGCGAAGAGCTCGGCCGCTGCGGCCAGCGTGGCCGCCACCACCTCGTCACGACCGACGGGAGCGGTCCCAGGGTGAGGCACTGGCGCATCTGTAGTCACCTGGCTACACTAGCCCACATCAAGCTGTAGTCACTCGACTACACCACGTTCCACCAGCGACAAAGGACCTCAACCATGACGATTGCCACCACCGGTCTCACCGTCACGAAACTGGGCAGCCGCATCGGCGCACGCATCGACGGCGTGCGACTCGGCGGAGATCTCGATGCCGACACCGTCGCCGAGATCCGCAGAGCGCTGCTGCAGCACAAGGTGATCTTCTTCGGCGACCAGCAACACCTCACCGATGACGAGCAACACGCGTTCGCGCGCCTGCTCGGGACCCCGATCGGCCACCACGCGCTCAAACAGGACGGCGTCCCGATCATCACGCCGATCGACTCTGAATACGCCAAGGCCACCCGCTGGCACACCGACGTCACCTTCGTGCCGGACTACCCCGCCATCTCGGTCTTGCGCGCGGTGACGCTGCCCTCCTACGGCGGATCCACGCTGTGGGCGTCCACCGCCGCTGCCTACGACCGGCTGCCCGAGCCCCTCAAACACCTCACCGAGAACCTGCGCGCTGTGCACTCCAACCGCTTCGACTACGCCGCAGCGCCGGCGGTCCAACGCACCGAGACCCAGGAGATCATGCGCGCAGCGTTCGAAAAACCCGATTTCCGCACCGAACATCCGGTGGTGCGGGTGCACCCCGAGACCGGCGAACGCACGCTGCTCGCGGGCGATTTCGCCCGCGGGTTCGTCGGGCTCGACAGCCACGAGTCACACGTGCTGTTCGAACTCCTGCAGCGGCGGATCACCGCACCGGAGAACACCGTCCGCTGGAATTGGGCGCCCGGCGACGTGGCGATCTGGGACAACCGCGCCACGCAGCACCGAGCGGTCGACGACTACGACGACCAGCGGCGCGTCATGCACCGCGTCACCCTGGCCGGTGACGTGCCGGTCGACGTGCACGGCAGGCCCAGCCGGGTGATCAGCGCGGCTTGAGCGCCCGCCTCACATCTTGATAGCCGGTATCAGCCTGTTGAGGTTCCACAGCCGGTCCCGCCGCGCAGACAGGCAGGAGATGGTCATCGCGCCGGCCCAGATGATCACCAGCGCGATGATCGCCTGCCACAACCGGTAATCGATCCCGCCCAGGATCAGCTGACGTAAACCGTTGACGCCGTAGGTCATCGGATCGTACTTGTGGATCACCTGGAACGGTTTCGACGTGGTCTCGACGGGATACATGCCGCCCGCGCTCACCAGCTGCAGCATCAGCAATGCCATCACCAGCACCCGGCCCACCGCAGGCCCGACGAGGGCGTTGATCGCTTGGGTGGCGGCGACGAACGCGCACGAGATCAACACCATGAACCCGAGCATCGCCCAAGGGTGCTCCGCGTGCATGCCGAGGGCGAACCGCACCACGCAGTACAGGATGACGGCCTGGAAGAACCCGATCATCGCCGCGGGCAGGTAGCTGGCGAGCACCACCCGGATCGCCAGCACCTCCGCAGCGATGGCCCGGGTCTGCAAGGGCCGCAAAATCATCCACAGCACCAGGGCGCCGAAGAACAGCGCCAGCGTGAGGAAGAACGGCGCCATCCCGGTACCGAAGTTGGGCGCGGCGTTCTCGTGCGAGGTTTCCAGATTGACCGGGCCGCCGATGGTGTCGGCGATCGCGTTCTTCTGCTGGGTGCTCCAGTTGGGCACCTGCTTCGCGCCTTCAGCGAGTTTGGTCGCCAGCTCGGCCGAGCCCGACCGCAGCTGAGCAGTGCCCGACTTCAGCTGCACCGCACCGTCATCGAGTTTGGCGATGCCTGTGGCCAATTCGGCGCTCCCGGAAGACAGCTGTTGCGCCCCGCTGCGTAGCTGGGTCAGCTTGTTGTTGAGGTCCTGCCCCGTGCTGCCGACCTGGTTGAGCGCGGAGTTGAGCGGGCTGCCGGGAGCGCGCAGGGCTGTGGTCATCGAGATCGCCGCGTTCTCGGCATCGGTGAGTTGTTGCCGGATCTGCGGTGTGAACTGATGCCCGCGCAACTGATCCTGGATCCCGCGCAGCGTCCCGGCGGCATTGTTGGCCAACGGGTCCGGGCTTCCGGACAGCTGGTCGATCACGGTGGTCAGCGAGTTGGCTGCGGTGTCCTGCGCCGTCGCGATCCCGCCGATCTGTTCGTTGGCCTGCTGCAGCGCGGTGGCCCCCTTCTGCAGCTGATCGGTGTTGCCGCCGATCTGCGACAGCGCCTTGGTCACCGTGACCAGCGGGTCGGTGGCCTTGATGATTCCGTCAGAGAGCTGCTTGGCGCCCGAGGCGACCTGCGCCGAACCGGACCGCGCGGTGTGCAGGCCGTTCGACAGCTCACCGGCGCCGTCGTCGACCTTCACCGCACCGTCGGCGAGCTGCTGCGCACCGTCGGCGGCTTGTTTGATGCCTGCACCGGATGAAACCACCACCGACAGCACCTGATTGACCGCCTGTCCGGAGATCCGGGTGGAGACGGCGTTGAGTACCTGGTCGACGGCGGTGCGGCCGATGCTCGACGAGATGTAGTTGTTGGCGTCGTTGTAGACGGCAATCAGGTTGGCCCGCTTGGGTTCCCCCGTCACCGGGGACGCGATCGCCTCGCTGAAGTCCGGCGGCAGCTCCAGCATGAAGTAGTACTTGCCGTGGTCGACGCCCCGGCGCGCCTCATCGAGATCGACGACGTGCCAATCCAGGCTGGCATCGTCGGTCAAGCTCTTGGCGATCTCGTCGCCTGCTTTCACCTGCACCCCGGACACCACTGTCCCGCGGTCGGAATTGACCAGTGCCACAGGCATTTTGTTGACGTGCCCGAACGGATCCCAGTACGCCCACAGGTACAGCGCGCCGTAGACCAGCGGCAGCAGCATCAGCACGATGATCGCCAACCGGGTCATCCGGCTGCGACCGAAGCGCTTGATCTCCGAGCCGAGTGCGAGTCCAGCCAGCATCATCAGTCCTTCCCGGTCAGGATGCGGTGATCGTGTAGATCGTGCGCGGGGGCGTCGGGGCCGAGTGGGTTGGTGACGCCGACCACGACGGTGCGTTGGGTCGCGATGGCGGCGAGACGTTCGATCGCGGTCGCGCGCCTGTCGTAGTCACGCACCTGCTCGAGGTCGCCGACCACCAGGATGGGCCGGTTGGAGAACAACGACAGTGTGACGCGCAGCAGGAACAACTCCAGGTCCGAGAGGTCGCTGATGAAGGACTTCGGTGACGGGGTCGGCACGTCGCCGAACACCAACGCCAGTTCGGCCGCGCCGGCCTGGTCCGACACCTGCGTATACCACGGCGCCAGCCAGCGCCGCTGCTCAGCGAGCACTGTCTGCACGGTCACCGAGTCCGGCAGGTCGTCGATGTCGTCGAACGCCGCGATCGAGCAGTGTTTGCGGATGGCCCGCGGCTGCGTGTCGCCGCATACGGTCACCGTGCCGTGCGTCGGCTTGAGCCGGCCGGCCAGGGTGAGCAGCAGCGCCGTCTGACCCCACCCGCCGGGCATCTGGATGGCGTGAAAGCCCCGCGTCAGCTCCAGATCGACGCCGGAGAACAGCGGCTCATGCTCGCCGTCCACGCCGAGGCCGGCCGCGACGATCAGTGGTTCGTCGTCCGGTTCGTCGGCGTCCGCATCCTCCGGCTCGGCCGGCGACTCGTCCGCCGGTTCGGCTGGGCCGTCGGCGGGCTGCAGGTCAGCCTCGCCCGGTTGGTCCTCTGCGTGCATGCGGTTGCTCTTTCCGTTGCCCGTTGCCGTCACCGGTCGATTCTGCGCGGTATGCCATTGCTGTCCCCCACCGAACCGCCGGATCAAAGTCTGCCATCCCCGACATTTCGATACTCACTGGTATCCATTCGATACTGGCGAGTATGCTGCGGGGTATGCCGTCTGTCAAACCCGCGCGGACCAGGCCGACCCGTGGCGAGGTGCGCGACCGGATCCTCGACGCCGCCCTGGCCGTGTTCGCCGCCGAAGGGTTCGCCGGCGCGACCATCGATGCGATCGGTCAAGCCGCGGGATTCACCAAAGGTGCGGTGTACTCGAACTTCGAATCCAAGGACGAGCTGTTCCTGGCGCTGCTGGACCGCCAGTTCGAAACGCGGGGTGAACTGATCGCGACCGCCTTCGACAACAGTGGCGGCGACACGGTCGCCACGGCCCAGGCGTTGAGTCGCTCCATGCTGGAGTCGATCCACGACCAGAACGAGTTCTACCTCGTCCTCACCGAATACTGGCTACGGGCCGTGCGCGATCCGCAACTGCGCGACCGTCTGATCGCGCGCCGCCGCGCCGCCGTCGAGCAGACCCTGCATGTCGTCAACAACGTCACCACGGCATTGCCACGGCAGAACCTGCTGGCGCTGGCTCAACTGGTCGTCACCATGTCGACGGGGGTCGCCATGGAGGAGGTGCTCCAAGCCGGAACCATCGACGAGACCATGCTGGCCCGCCTCATCGCGGCATTGGTCGAAGCGGCGCCGCACGCCGACCAACGGTAGGGCTGGCCTGTCCCCCTACGCCAGCCGCCGCGCCTCTTCCAGGATCTCCATGGTGCGGACGGCATCGCGCGGATCGACCGGAACGGGTCCTTCGCCGCGGATCGCTGCCGCCACGGCGTCGTAAAAGTCTTGGTAGCTGCCGGGATCCAGCGCGACGGTGACGCGCTCGTCGCCGGCCCCGAAGTGCGCGACGCGGGTGTCGCGGTCGAAGCCCGGGTCCGACGGCATGGCGCCGTCGACCCGCATTGCACGTTCCTGTTGATCGAGGCCTTCCACGACCACGGTTCCCTTGCTTCCCGACAACCGGAACCGCGGGCCCATCACACCCACCAACGACCCCATGCTCAGGCGGCTCACCACACCGGATTCGTGCACCAGCTCGAGGAAGGCGTCATCGTCCGCGGCAGCGCCTTCGCGCACCGTGCGCAACCGGGCGTGTGCGACAGTGCGGACGGGCCCGAGCAGTTGCACTGCCTGGTCCACCAGATGCGGCCCGAGATCGAGCAGGACGCCGCCTCCGGCATCGACCGTCGTCGTGGATTTCCAGTTCTGCCCCAGCTCGGGTTTCCACCATTCGAAGCGGGATTCGAAGGTGTGCGGGGTACCCAACGCGCCCTCGGCCAGCATGCGTCGAATGGTCCGAAAATCCCTGTCCCACCGACGGTTCTGGTAGACGACCAGTGGACGGTCGTGGGTGAGCGCGGCCTCGACGATGCGGTTGGCGTCGGCGACGGTCGGCGCGAAAGGCTTGTCCACCACGACCGCCGCGCCGCGCTCCAGTGCCGCCGTGGCGTGCTCGACGTGCAGTGCGGGAGGCGACGCGACGACGACGAGGTCGAACTGGCCCGACTGCAGCATGTCGTCCGCCGACGCGAAGACCTCGACCGTGGGAGCGAGCGCCCGCGCCCGCTCGGCCCGGGCCGCGTCCGTGGTGACCACGCCGCGCAGCTCGTAGTTCGGATTGGTGGCGAGAAAGCGCGAGTGGAAGAACTCGCCTGCGACGCCGAACCCGATGACTCCGGCGATGAGACGGTCGGTCATGTCAACTCCTCACAGCGGTTGAATAGCAACGTACTCATTGGCGGGGTCAGCGGCGGCAATCCGCCAGGTAGTAACGCGTGTCCGGCTGGAACGCCTTAAGGTGTCGTGATGCGCAGGAGAATGCTGATGGCACTGGTGAGCGCGGCGGTCGGCGCCGGCGTCGGCTTCCCCGGTGTGGCCGTGGCCGACCCGCCGCCACCTCCGCCCCCGCCACCGCTCAACCTCAACGCACTCACGGCGGTGAAACCGTCGGACTTCGCGATGCAGAACGGCGAGTACTACGCGTTCGCGGTGCCGGGCGATATCGCGTGCGCCATCAGCCGCAGATCGGGCAACTACGGCTGCACCGGCCCGCTGCCCGCCGCCCCGGACGGCGCCAACGCGGTCACGGGTGGACAACAGGGACCGCCCACGTTTCTCAACGACAACCGGCCGCTGTTCGGCTTCGAGGGGCTGCCCAACCGGCTGCAGCCCGGATCGCGCATCAGCTTCCGGAATGTGACCTGCGGGACCGACGGCACGGTGACGATGTGCAGCAACTCCTACGACGGAGCGGGATTCGCCCTCACCCCCGGCAGCAGCTTCATCCTCGGGGTGAACAACCCGCTGTTGCTCAATACCGGTGAAGGACGCAACCCCTTCGCCAACTAGGCATCAAGCCCGAAGGCTTACCCGGAGGATAGCTAAACCTTTCCCCTCGGAAGAGAACTATGGCTTCCGGGCGATTATCTCGGCCTGGCTTTTTCGGCACCATTTCTTCTCACCAGCCCAAGAGAGGAAATGCCACAATGACCGATTCCCACCGCAAACTGACCGGCTTCAAGTACGCAGCGACGCTCGTCGGCGCCCTGGCCGTCGTCGCGTTGGCCCCGGCAACCGCGCACGCCCTTCCGGTCAACAACAACGAAGGCGGCGGTTGCCACTACACGGACAAGGATGGTTACGACATCCCGATCGACGAGGGCCAGGATGTTTTTGTCGACGGCAAGATCGTGAGCTGCCGCGGCGGCTCGATCGTCGTCACCACTGCGCCTGCGAGTTCGGGTGGGACCATCAAGCCGTCCAATCCGTCGAAGATCGCCGTCATCGGCACCCTGCCGAGCGTGACAGCAACACGCTGACCCATCATCGGGCGCAAAACGGGAAACTGTGACTTCGCCCAAGTTCAGAATGTAACTGCCGGCTTTCCGGCGGCGGGCGAACACCAATCCGACGTCGGTGAGTTTGTGCTCCCTACTTTTGACGATCACGAATCAGCGGACTCAGATGGGAGGACCATCGGCGATATGGCCGGAGAACGCGCGGACGGTACCAAACCCACGGGCGGGATCGCTGAGGAGTTGATGGCCGCCGGGTTCCTGGATGCCGTCGAAGTCGGTCGAGGCGGCGCGGGGGTGGTTTATCGCTGCCACCAGACCTCGCTCGCGCGAAGCGTCGCCATCAAGGTGCTGCTGTCCGATATCGACCAAGACAACCGGGAACGCTTTCTGCGTGAGGGCTTGGCCATGGGGAAGCTATCCGGCCACCCGAACATCGAGAACATCCTGCAGGTCGGAGTGACCGAGAGTAACCGGCCCTACATCGTGATGCCGTACCACCAGGCGGGTTCCCTGGCCCAGCGACTGCACCGGGTTGGCCGGATCGCGTGGCCTGACGCACTGCGTATCGGGGTGAAGCTGTGCGGGGCACTGGAAACCGCACACCGGGCAGGCACATTGCATCGCGACATCAAGCCCGGGAACGTGCTCGTCAACGATTACGGCGAACCACAGTTGAGCGATTTCGGGATCGCCCGAATCGTCGGGGGATACGAAACCGCGACGGGGTTTTTCACCGGCACCATCGCCTTCACCGCGCCCGAGGTACTGGCTGGAAGTCCGCCGACGGCCGTGTCCGACGTGTATTCGCTCGGTGCCACGATCTACGCGTTGATCGCCGGGACCGCCGCGCATGAGCGCAAGGGCGACGAGGACCTCATTGCGCATTATCTGCGGATCAGTTCGACGCCCGTGCCGGACATGCGTCCCCAGGGGATTCCGGCCGACGTGTGCGCCGCCATCGAGAAGGCGATGTCGCTGGACCCGACGCAACGACACACATCGGCCGCGGACTTCGGCCGCGAAATGCAGTTGGCACAGCGCCACAACGGGTTGATGGCGGATTCGATGGTGCTCAGTGAGACCAACGGTGAGCCAGAGCAGCCTCAGGCGACCGCAGCAATGCGGTTCGCGACATTCGGTGAGACTGATCTGTCCGAACCGGCGTCCCTCACACCGGACGGCTCTCCGGTGCCGACACCGGTTTCGAATCTGCCGGGCTCGACCGGGCCTATCTCGCCCGGGCCCATTTCGGCGATTCCTCCGCGCCCGATCCCGCCGAGTCCGCCCGGGCCGATCCCACCAATCCCACCCGGACCGGTCAGCCCGAGTCCGCAAGGCGCGCTACCGGATCCCGACGGGACAACGAAAGTCAGACCAACGGCGCGCAATCTCAGGCCCCTGCTGTTGGTCGCGGCAGCTGTGCTCGTGGCCTTGGTGTTGGTGGCAAGCGGTATCTTTTTCATTGCATCGCGCGACAAGGGCAACGGCGGCAGTGCCGGCGGCACGAACAGCCCGGCAAGCGCGAGCCCGACGACGACCGAGACTCAGGCCGGCTGGAAGCCGATCACGAATGCGCGCGTCGCCCGCGAGGCCACAGCGACGACTCAGGCCGACGGGACCATCTGGATTTTCGGCGGGCTCGGCAGCGATGGACGGGTCAGCGGACGGCACGAGGGTTATGACCCTGCCATCGACAGCTGGAAGGGCGGCGACGATCTGCCGGTTCCGGTGCAGCATGCGATGTCGGTGACGTGGCAAGGGACCCCAGTCGTGCTCGGAGGCTGGCGAACCGAGGGCACCAACAACGAGATTGCGACCGACAGGGTCTGGCGAGTCGTCAACAGCCGCTGGGTGGAGCTGCCGCCGCTGCTGCAACCCCGCGCGGCGGGCGCAGCGGCTGTGGTCGGCGATCATCTCATCGTCACCGGCGGTGTCGGAACCAACGGCAAACTGCTGAACACCACCGAAATTTTCGACGGCACCTCATGGAAGCTCGGCGCCGCAATGCCAACGCCGCGACAGATGCTCGACGCAGCGTCGGACGACAAGCTGGTGTATGCCGTCGGCGGATCTGACGGGACGGTCGACCTGCCGACGGTCGAGGCATACGACCCGGCAGCGGACTCATGGACGTCGCTGCCTGCGCTGCCCGAGCCGCGCAGCGACCTCGGCGTGGCCATCGCCGACGCACGTCTGGTGGCTGTCGGCGGGCTGTCCGCCGGGCAGGCCCTCAAGAGCGTTTCGGTGATGGACCTGGCCTCGAAGACATGGGCCGGTTTACCGGATATGAGCACCCCGAGGCACGGCGTGGCCGTCGCCGCGGTCGAGAAATCGGTGTATGCGATCGGCGGGGCGACCGGTTCCGGTGGCGCCGAGGTGACCTCGACGGCGGAGGCGCTGAAACTCGCTCCCCGCAAGCTCCAACCCGCATCTGCGTGGCGGTCCCTGCCTGACGCGCCCACTCCGAGGCTGATGATGGCCTGGACCGTGCTCGACGACAAGATCTGGATCGCCGGTGGCATGAGCCATGGAAATACGCTTTCGATAGTCCAGAGTTACGACCCGCAGACCGGAGCATGGCAGGCCCAGCCGCCGCTGCCGGTCCCGTTGCACCACGCGACCGCGACCACGTACCGCGGCGAGATGGTGGTCATCGGGGGCGCCGGCGACGAGCTCGCGAACGCATCGAACAAGGTGTACGCATTGCGCGGCGGTAGCTGGGTGGAGCTGCCCAGCCTCACGCACCCCCGCGCGGCCGCCGCCGCAGCGGTCGTCGGCGACAAACTCGTTGTCGTCGGCGGGCAGAACGAGAAGCAACTGGTCGCACAGACCGAGGTGTTCGACGGCCAGTCGTGGAAGGACGCTGCGAACTTGCCGACCCCGCGTGAACACCTGGCCGCCGTGTCGGACGGAACATATGTGTACACGGTAGGTGGACGATTCCTGTCCGCCGACAAGAACTCCGCGGCGTTCGAGCGGTTCGACCCGCAGTCCGGCGAATGGACGAAGTTGGTCGACATGCCGACTCCGCGCGGCAGCTACGGCGCCACGTTCATCGACGGTCGGATCGTCGCCCTGGGCGGCGAGGAACCCACGCGAGTGCTCGCCACGGCAGAGATGTACGACATCGCCGAGGCGAAGTGGATCTCACTGCCCCCGATGCCGACGGCTCGCCACGGTGAGGTGGTCGCCACCGTCGCCGACACCGTGTACGCCATCGGCGGTGCGAATCGGCCGACGCATGAAGGCCCGGTCGCGACGGTGGAGGCGCTGGACTTCTCCTGACGCGTGCGACGCTCGCGTCAGCGAAACTTCTTGCAGCAGAAGCTATTTCCCGATGGCTGGCGACTCACTTCTGGTCGGTGCCACTGTCCCGCAACATGGCGAGGGTGACAGCTCCACGCCGGATGGCCTCGTTGGCCAGACGGACTCGCCGCTCACCCTCCGGCAGTATGCCGAATTTGTCGTACAAGTTCTGCAGATGCTGTTTGATGGCGGCCTCGGTGACGAACAGCTCCTGAGCCATCTGACGGACCGAAACCGCCTCGGGAAACGGGTCACCGGATACCAGCGGACGACACAGAACGACCAGAACCTCGAGCTCGCGCCGGGTGAGGTGCGGAGCGGGCTGACTGGGCGCGACAGAAACCGTTTCTTCGGCAGTCGTTGTGTGGTCGGCTTCCTTCACCTGCCAGAACACCAACCGTGACTTGCCAATCCGCAACTCGTCGCCAGAGCGCAGGACCCGTTCGGCAGAGATCTTCTCCCCGTTGAGATATGTGCCATTGCGGCTACCGACGTCACGTATCGACCAGGCGAACCCGAGATTTTCCAGCACGGCGTGTACCCGCGAGACGGTCGAGTCATGATCGAGCGACACGACATTGGTCGAGGACTTGCCGACGGTCACTCGCTCGCCGCCCAGTGAGATCAGCTCCCGTCCGGATGGTCTCCAGATTTCCAGGTGGGAAGGCATGTCGACAGCTTATTGAATTGGGCCGATCCGCACCGGCGAGTCATCAGCGTCGGTGTCGACGAGTCGCATCCAGCCGAATACGTCCGAAGCCTGGCCATGGTGGATGTCGAGCATTGCCGCACGCAGGCGCGACGTTACGGGCCCCGCGGTGCCGTCGCCCACCGGCCAATCCCGGTCAGCGGAAACCACATGCCCGACGGGCACAATGGAGCGGGCGGTGCCACACGCGAACGTCTCGGCGATGCGCCCGTCTCGGCAGCCTCGCTCCCACTCGTCGAGCGTGATCGGTTCCTCCGCGACCCGGAAGCCAAGCTTTTCCGCCAACCGCAGGATCGAATCACGGGTAATGCCCGCCAACAGGGTTCCGCTCAATGGAGGCGTCTTCAGGCGCGGGCCGTCAATGGTCGACTCCACGAAGAACAAGTTGCAGCCGCCCGCTTCCTCGACATACCGACGCTCGCGGGCGTCCAGCCACACGACCTCGTCGCAGTCATTGGCCACGGCCTGCTGCTGGGCGACGAAGGCGCCGCCGTAGTTGCCGCCACACTTGGCCGCACCCGTACCGCCCGGCGCAGCACGGATGTACTCGGGCGCGGCCCACAGCCGCATCGGCTTCGGCTCCACGGACCCGGGCCGCGCCGGGGTGCCGATCACGGCGAACACGTACTCCTCGGCAGGCCGGAGGCCCAGGCCCGTCTCCGCCGCGATCATGAACGGCCGCAAGTACAAACTGTGTCCACGAGTGCGTGGCACCCAGCCGCCATCGATGCGCACAAGCGCCTCCAGTGCCGCGACGAACTGCTCCTCGGGCAACGTGGGCATGGTCAACCGACGTGCCGACCGGTTGAACCGGCGGGCATGGTCGGCAGGCCGGAACAGGGCCCGCTGACCGTTCGGGCGCCAGAACGCCTTCATACCTTCGAAAATCGTCTGGCCGTAGTGCAACGCCATGGTGGCCGGGTGCAGCGACATCGCGGCAAGCGGACCGACTTTGGCGTCGCGCCAGCCCACCTCCGCGGACCACCGCATGGTCACCATGTGGTCGGTGAAGACGTCACCGAAGCCGGGCGTCGCGAGCAGTTCTTCGCGTCGCTCGACTGAGAGTGGTTGCATGGCAAAGTCATTCATGTCAGCGCTCTTCCATCGATGCGAAATGCTTCAGCACCCGGTCGACCAGTGGACCGGAAACCCCGGTGTAGCCGGACGGATCGAACAGGCCCGGGACATCGGGGCACACCACCCCTTCACGCTCCAGGGCGATGGCAAGCAGGCCGGCGACGTCGGCGCCGTCCTGCTCGGCCGCCGCGGTGACCTCGGCCAGCAAGCGTTTGGCGTTGCCCTTGCCGAGCACCGGAGCCAGCACCGCGTTGACGCGCTCGGTGACGATGGCACCGCGGGTCAGCCGCAGGTTGGCCGCCATCGCCCCGGGTGACACCTGAAGCGTCTCGGCGAGGCGGGCAGCGTTGGCGGCCGCACCGGCACCTATGCGCAGACACTCCCGCAGCGGTTGCCACTCGGCATGCCACCCGCCCGAGGAGCGTTCGTCCTCTACTGACATGGAACCGAACAGCACCAGGGCGATCGGGGGCAGTTGGCGAGCGGCGGTCGCGACGAGCGTCGCGAAGACAGGGTTGTGCTTCTGCGGCATGGCCGAAGACGCACCCTGGCCCGGCACCCGCTCCTCGGTGACCTCGCCGACCTCGGTCCGGCTGAGCACGAGGACGTCGGCGGCCAGCTTGCCGAGCGCGCCCGTGGTGACCATCAAGCTCGCGCCGACATCGACCAGCGGCGTACGGATCCCATGCCAGGGCAGGATCGGTTCGGCCAGCCCGAGCCGGCCGGCAACCAATGCGGGTAGCCGCAGCGTCGCACTCACCGGGTCACTTCCATTTCCCGTCGCTTCGCTCGCCCAGGTCATGTCCAGCGCGTACTGGTGATACGCCGCAAGCGTTCCCGCCGCCCCGCCGATCGACACCGGCAGCGCCGCACGCGCCTGCCGCACCCGCGCTACGGCGTCGAGCACCAGATGCAGCCAGGTGGCCGCTTTCAGCCCGAAGGTGACCGGCACGGCGTGCTGGGTCAGCGTGCGTCCCGCCATCGGTGTGTCCCGATGCCGCTCGGCGTGCCCGGCCAGGCTGTCGGCGCAGGCCAGCAGGTCGTCGGCGATGCGGTCCAGCGTCGTCGCGCACAGCAGGGCCAGCGCCGTGTCGAGGATGTCCTGGCTGGTGCTACCGCGGTGCACGTATTCGGCGGCGGACATGTCGACGGACCGGACCGCCGCGGTGAGCTGTTCGACGAACGCCACGACGGGGTTCGCCGTCTCGCGCACTCCGGCAGCCAGCGCCGCGAGGTCGATGGATGCGGGCACGGCGGCGGCTCTGATGGCCACCGCCGCGCCCGCGGGAATCATGTCTAGTTCGGCCTGCGCCTCGGCCAGCGCGACTTCGGTTGCGAGCATGGCTCTGAGCAACGCGTCGTCGTCGACCAGGTCAGCCGCTCCCGTCGCCGCCCATGCAGGCGCGAGAATGCCGTGGTCGGTCATGCTGATCTCTCCACGACGTGGTCCGTCGCGGCGCGTAGGCCGGCCCGGGCGATGGCGTCGGCATCACCGAGGATCACGGAATTGACACCGGGACGGATGCCCGCCGCGGTCACCCAATGCACCGACTCGGTCGGCACACCGAACGCGAAACGCCGCGGGTGCGGGCGATCCGCGGCATCGAGCAGCCGGTAGGGACGCCGGGTGACCGCGACACCGCCGGCGACCCAGTGCCCACCGCCGCGGATCGGCATGCGGTACGGCTGGCACTCGCCGCGGTCCAGCAGCGTCCGCAGCAGCGGGTCTGTTGTGCGGTGCACGTCGGTTTCCGGCAGGCGTGCCTCGATCATCGTCGTGGCCGCCACAGCGAGGTCCGGGCAGGCTCCGGAATAGGCGACGAAGCGCCCATCCGAGCAGTCCACCCGCAGATCGGGCCCGAGCACCTCGAGCACGCCGGCATCCATCAGGGCAGCGAACTGCTCGATGCGTTCGGCGGGCGGCCCGATCGACAGGAACGCATTCAACGGCATGTACCAGCGCTGCAGTTCGTCCCGGTACGAGTCGCCGGAGAGGCCACCGTGGTCGACGAGCAACCGGATCTCGTTGCGCAGGTCGCGCAGGACGTCCAGGGCGGCCTTGCGCGGACCGACAACGTTCCCCTTGTTCGCCTCCCTGACTTCATTGTCGAGGTACGACCGCAGCCAGCTGCGGAACCGATGCGTCGAGGAGATGTCGTCGTCGGTGTATGGTGCCGCGATATTCCGCCAGTCCCAAGCCCTTTCGGGTTCGATGTCGAACTTGGCGAGCACGTTCTGCTGAGCGTCGCTCTCCGCAATGGCCAGCGGGTCACCGAAACCGGATTGCTCCTCACGTGCGCCGAATACAGGCACCGTCGCTGCTTGCGCCGTCGCGAACAAAGCAGTGAATTCCTCGGCATCACAGGCGCATTGGCGCTCCCGAACGAGGGCCGCGTAGTACACCGTGCGGACTTCCCGGTCGATCAGCGGCCAGATGTCCCGGCGGAAGTCCGCGGGTGTTCCGGCGTCGGCGCGGGCCCGCAGCCGCTCGATCACGTCGGCGGTCAGGTACCGGGGAGTGTGACGGCCGGACGAGCCCTTCTGGTTCTTGCCGCGGGCGTGGAACGGCACTCCGCGTCGAGATCCCGCGATCAGTCGGGGTTCCTGGCCGGAGGGCAGATAAGTCAGGGTCTCGTCGGGCTCGCGCACGAATGTGCCGCCCCGGCCGATGGTGAACAGCGCCATGTAGTCGAAGAAGGTGAGGCCCAGGCCGCGCAAGATGACCGCCTCGCCCGCGGGTACGTCGGCCAGCGCCACGTCGGCCGGGTTGCTTGGCGTGATGTACCGCAGGTCGTGCCGGTCCGCGAACCGACTCAGGGCTGTTTCGGCCTCGCCGAGGCGATGCGGCATGTGTCCGAGTGCGAGCACCACCGACTGCAACTCGCCGATGGTCTCCCCGGTACTCAACACGATTTCCTGCAGGCCATTCGGGGTGTCACGAAGGTCGACCGCGGTGGCCTGGTGCGACGTGAAGCTGACGGCCGGCGGCGCCGTCCAGATGATGCGGTCCCGCACCCATTGCAGGTAACTTCCGTAGAAGGCCCGGGACGGGTAGTCGTCCGGCCCGAGCGTAAGCGCTTCGGCTCGAACAGCTTCCGGCACGCTCGGGCTGCCGACCAACGCGATCGACCGGGCCCACTCGTAGAGGTTCGGCCCGCTGACCACCGGGCCCTCACAGTCGACGGTGTCGTCGACGAACATGGTCACCTGGCAGGCAACGGTATTCATCAACAGCACGCGGTCCTGCGTGCTGCGCCACACCTGGCCGCCGTGGAACACATGCGGGTCGATCAGGTGGATGACGAGTTCCTGCCCGGGCGCCAGAAGCGCATCGGCGTTGGCGCACAGGCGTTCCGCGACCGACAGGCCGCGGGGTCCGAGCCCGATGATCGCCAGCTGCAGCTGCTCAGTGAACACGTGGTGCCCCGATCTATGCGCCGCTCATGTGGCGGCCGAGCCCGGCCGCCAGTGGAGCGAGCCGACCCATCAAGTCGGCGAACTGTTGTGGCAGCAGTGCCTGTTTGCCGTCGCACAGCGCCTGCTCGGGGGCGACGTGGACATCGATGATCAGCGCGTCGGCCCCGGCAGCGATCGCCGCCAGCGACAGCGGTTCCACCAGGTCCGGGTGCCCACCTGAATGACTGGGATCGACCATGACCGGCAGGTGGGTGCGCTGCTTCCACAACGCGACCGCGGTGAGATCCAGCGTGAAGCGGGCCGCAGGCTCAAATGTGCGGATTCCCCTCTCGCACAGCACAACCTGGTCGTTACCCTCCAGCAGCAGATATTCGGCCGCGGCCAGGGTCTCCTCCACGGTGCAGCCGAAGCCGCGCTTGAGCACGACCGGAACACCGCTCTGGCCCGCGGCGGTCAGCAGGGCGAAGTTCTGCATGTTCCTGGCGCCGATCTGCAACGCGTCGACCACCCCGGCCATCCGCTTGACGTGCTCGGGATCGACCACCTCGGTCACGACCGGAAGACCGGTCCGCTCCCTGGCCTCGGCCAGCAGATCGAGGCCGTCCCACTGCATGCCCTGGAAAGAATGCGGCGAGGTCCGAGGTTTGAAGACACCGCCGCGCAGACCCACGGCGCCGTGTCCGGCGACGACAGCCGCGGTGGCCAGCGTTTGTTCCGCCGATTCGACCGCGCACGGTCCCGCGATCACCACAACGGATCCGTCGCCGATCGTGGTCGGCCCGAAGGACACTTCCGTCCCACCGGGTCGTAATTCTCTGCGGCCCAACCAGACATCGCTGTTCCTGCGCACCTGGTGGGTCGGCACCGGAAGCTCTGGCCCTGCCGTACCGATGAGATCCGTATCGGAGACCGACAGCACGTGAGCGCCGCCGAGCCGGTACATCTCGGTTGGCGTGCCTGCAGATTCCAGGTGCTGTATCCACCGCCCGACACCGGCGCGGGTGACCGCCTCGTCGAACACGAGCAATGTGTCTGGATTAGTCATGACTCAAATGGTCGCGATCTGGGCGTTCTCGCGTAATCGCCTGTGCTGCCAGACTGTTCCTGTCGCGAGGATAGGTTTTTCTATCCGTGGGGTGAGGGTGCGGCCCGCTCGCGTTTGCCCCAAACAGAGAACAGGGCTGTGAATCTGGTCGATTCACAGCCCTGGCGTCGTTCTCGTCGCGAAAACTCAGTGTGGAGTTGTGCGAATCGTGATGGATCGGCGCACGCGCTCCTCGATCTCGTCGAGCTCGGCGATGGTCGGGGCGTCGATGAAGAACGTGACGGCCCGGTCGTCGGAGCTGCGAATGGGGCCAAGCTGCGCGCCGCGGGCCTCATAGACGAAGACGGCGCGCAGTGCCGGCGGGTGATCGGCGGGCAGCGCAGGGATCTCGGGCCAGGGATTGCCGTCGTCGACCCAGCGGGCCTCGACCCCGGGCCAGTCGACCTCGACGTCGACGAGTGTCCCGGGCCGGTGCCCGACATACACCTGGCGTGCGTAGCGCCGGGCGCTGGGGTAGTCGGCGGCCTCGCCGAGCGCGATGCGCAGGATCTCGGGTTCCATCGGCTGGCCCGTCGCCAGCCGGTACAGCAGCATGATGCCGTCGCCGGGAGTCCGGGCGGCGACCTCCATGAGGCGGGCCTCCCCCTGCGAGTCGAGGCGCCACTCGGCGTGCGTGATGCCGTTCTCGACGCCCAACCGGTCGAGCATCGCGATGTTGGCGCGCTGCACCGCATCCCACGCGTCGTCGCGTGGGGCGGGCACGGTGTGGGCCATCTCGACGAAATACCGCGAGTCGACATCCGTCGTCTCCTTGCGGGTGACCGAGGAGAACAGCGTCTTGCCGTCCTGCGTGAGACTCTCGACCGAGTACTCCTGGCCGGTGATCATGTGCTCGACGAGGATGGTCTCCTGCGGCGGGTAGTCGTCCAGCTGCGCGACCAGTTCGGCGTGGTCGTGCACCTTCTGAACGCCCTCGCTCGAGTGCCTCGTGGCCGGTTTCACCACGGCCGGGAACGGAACGGACCCGCAATCGACGGAATCACGCGTCCCGGGCGGGATCAGGACGGACACCGGACTGAGTTCGGGCAGATACCAACGCTGTAGGTACTTGCTGCGGCAGGCACGTGCTGCCCGCAACCCCGGGAACGGGAGGCCGAAGTAGTCGGCGATCAGGCCCGTGGGCTCGACCAAGGTCTCCCCCACGGCATAGATGCCGACCACGTCGTAGGTGCGCCGCCAGCGTTCGGCGTGTTCGATGACTCCGGGCAGGAAGGACCCCTCGCTGGCCACCGAGCCGTCGACGAAGGCGATCTCGTCGAGCTTGGAGACCGGATGAGCGGGATCGTCACCGTGCGTCTGCGCGTACGAGCGCGACATGGCCGGTGTGATCACCAGTACCCTCAGATCCCGCTCCCGCAGATCGTCGAGGTAGATCGAATCTCGGCAGACCACGGGCAGATACCCGGTCAGGATGAACGCGCGGGGTCTGGCCGCTCGCTGCTGCTCACTCATTGTGCATTCCCTTCTGAGGTGGCCGCGACGGCAAATCGGTTGGCGCGGTCGATGTGTACGGTTGGTGCAGTCGACGGCGTCGCCGCGACCACGGGCCGCGGGGCGTGTCCTTCCAGCCGCAGGATCCGGCGGCCGATCCGCACGGACATCCCGGGCAGCCACACGATCGGCGTCCACGGCGCGATCCGGGTCCATTGCGTCTGCCCGGCAGGGCGAACGGAGACACCGTTTCTCGACTGGCGGTCGATGATGAACACTCGGCCGTCGGCGCGACGGATCTCCAGGTGGGCGCGGGACATCCCGTCGGCGCGCACATCGATCCGGATGGGACGCAGTCCCCTGCGAACGGCGTCGCAGCTGTGCGGGTACCGTCCGACCACGCAGTCCCGGTCCAGGATGAATCGCGAATTGTCGTCGAGGACGACGTATTCGAGCGGCGTGCGGGCCGGCCCCGTGACGGGCAGGGCCGGCGGCTGGCGGCGGGCCGGTGGGCGGACCGCGAACCGGGCGGTGGCCAGCACCACGGTGGGCGGCTCGGCATCCGAGAGCTGTTCGGACGCAAGGGGGAACGGCCGGCTCCGGATCGCCCACGTGACGACGGGCACGGTCGCCAGTCCTGCCGCGGCGAGCAGTCCACCGAGCAGCAGCCAGCCGACCTGGCCGATGCCCAGGCACAGGGCCCCGAGCACCGCGGGCGCCACCGCAAACGCGGCGCCAAGACCCATGTCCTGCAGGCCGACGTATTCGCTCTGCGCGTGGGCCGGCGCCAGCTCGAAACTCAGCGCGAAAACCGCCGCCGCATGACACATCTCGCCCACGGAATGGACGGCGACCGCCAGCAGCAGAACCGCGGCGGCGGCCCACACGGGCAGGTTGGCCGCCACCGCCATGCCACCGCAGGCAACCAGGAAGACAAAGCCGGCGACACGCATGGCAGCGCCGCCCTGGCGTACGGTGTTGACCTTGCGGCCGACCCAAACCTGCAGCGCCACAACACCGAACGTGTTGACCAGCAACACGGCGCCGACCATCCAGCGGGGGGCGCTGGTCTGCGTGGCGATCCAGAGCGGCAGGGCGAAGGTGATGACCGCATACTGCAGACTCATCACGCCGTTGAGGATCGTGTAGGCGATGAACGGCTTGTCCCGCAGCGCCACCCCGGGCCGCGTACCGGGCGGGGCGGGCAACGGCGCGAAGTACGGCAGCGTCGCGCACACCCACGCACCGATCAGAAAGGTTGCCGCATTGGCGAGAAACAGCACCTGGTAGGCGACCAGAGTGTGCAGCGTCAGCGCCAACCCGCCGACGGCGGCACCGATCCCGACGCCGGCGTTCTCGATGGCCCTCAGCTGGGAGCGGTAGGCGGCCGCGCCCTCGCCGCCGACGCGGCGGATCAGCCCGCCGCGCGACGCCCTCGACGCCGCTGTCGCCAGCATCTCGACGACAGTCACGACGACGAACATCCAGATGTGCGTGACGAAGACGTAGCCCACCATCGTCACGGCGAGCACCACCAGGCTCAGGGCCGCGACGCCCCGAGGACCGCGGCGGTCGGCCAGGTGGCCCATCGGAACACCGGCGAACAGGCCGATCATTCCGGCGACGGCCAACCACAGGCCGACCTCGGTGACCGACAATCCCAGTCCCTCCGTGAAATACAGGACCGACGACGTCATGAACATGCCGGTGCCGATGTTGTAGATCCCGGTGCCCAAGCCCAGTCGCCGGCGTGCGCCGGGCTCGGGCACCAGGGTCGACAGCCAGTTTCCGATCATCCGGCGACTACGCTTTCGGGCGTCATGAACGCGGCGATGGCCCGGTTCTCCTGCAGCGAGCTGTTCGCCAGATCGCGGTAACGGTCCCGCAGTTGGCGCTTGAGCACCTTGCCCGTCACACCCACCGGGAAGTCGTCCGGGGTCCGGGCGACATCCAGCACGGCGATGCGGGGATGGCCGGCCTTCTCCAGTACTTCGTTGGCCTGGGCCAGCAGCCGTGCGGCGTCGGCAGGCGAATCGTCGGTCACGATCACCGCGACCGGAACGATCTGCTCGCCGTGGCGGCCCGCAACGACGGCGCAGTCGCTGATCGCACCGATCTCGTTGAGCAGCATCTCTTCCATGAGCACCGAATAGCCGGTGCCGTCGGCGGTTTCGATGGCGTCCTTGGTCCGGTCCACCACGAAGTAATTGCCGTCAGCGTCCTGGTACACCAGGTCACCGGTGAGCCAGTAGCCGCCGAGCTTCGAGCGATAGGTGGTGTCCGAGTCGTTCCAGTACCCGGCCGTGATGGACGGGCCCTTGGCCCCGAAGAAACCCACCTCGCCCACCGGCGCCTTGCTGCCGTCGGGCCGCAGCACCGCGACCTCGAGGCCGGGATCGGGCTTGCCGACCCGCCGGTCCGAGCGCTCCGAGCCCAACGTCCGGGGCTGGACCACCAAGCCCCAGCCGAGCTCGGTCGTGCCGAACCGATCGTAGAACGTCGGCGGTTCCTGGTCCGGGCTGCGCTTGGCCAGGATCGCCCCGATGTGGGCCTCGTGGATGGCGTCGCCCATGTTGACCCAGTAGTCAACTGAATCAACCGTGCCTCTTGGTGTTTCGAGCACCGCCAATTCGGCGTAGGCGTGCGCGAACGCCATGACGCCCTTCGGTTGGTGCCGACGCACGGCTTCCGCCAGTTCTTCGCCGCTCGGGTCGTAGAGCGCCACCAGCGGCGTGCCCGCGAGGATGGAGTAAGCGGTGTACACGATGCATCCGAGGTGTGACTGCGGTTGGGCGGTCATCATCCGCTCGTGGACGGGCTCCGTGTAGTTCACCAGGCGGTAGCGTGGACCGGCAACGCTGGATGCGTGAGTTTGCGTCACCGCCTTGGGAATTCCCGTCGTCCCCGACGAGTGCATGATCGACACCGGGTCCTCCGGTGCGTGCTTGAAGCGCCAGGCGTCGGGCAGTGTCGCCGAAGGCGGGGCAGGCACGTGCTCGGCGAACTGGACCCAACGCAGGCCGTCGAGCGCTCCGACTCCTTCGGCGATCCGAGCGAAGCGGGCCCGATCGGTGTAGATCCCGACCGGTGTCGTGCGCTCGCACAGGCCGAGCGCAAGCTCCGGCGACGCCTTGCTGTTGATGAGCACTCCGATGGCGCCCAACTGGGCCAGCGCATTGAGGTGGATCGTGTAGGCGAACGTATCTGCCATGTAGAGCGCCACCCGGTCTCGCGGGCCGACGCCCTGTTGGTGGTACCAGACCGACCAGCTCTGGACGAGCGCATCGAGCTGGGCCAGCGTGAACTCTGTCTGCTCCTCGCCTGCGGTGTTGATCACCGGGCGGCCCGTGCGGATGAACGGGATGTGCGGGTCGGGATGCACGGCCATGGCGGTCGCCAGCAGGTTGCCCCCGCCGAGCTCGGACATGGCCGCCAGGCGGGCGCGTTCTTCCGGTGACAGCAGTGCGCGGGTGGAAATCGTCATCGCTCAAATTCCTTGTCGTCAGGTGGTGTCGGGTGTGGGGATGTCAGAAGCCGAGTGCGCGGGCGGCCGTCTCGAGGTCCTGCTGTTGATGCAGGGCGGACACGGCGAAGCGCATCAGCCCCGTGCCCTTCGCGACCGTCGGATAGAAGGCGGGCAGGACCAGCACACCGGCCTGCTTCAACCGGCGGGCGGCGGCGAACGCCGCGTCCTCGGTATCGAACAACGCGCCGCGAACCGGCGAATGCAGGCCCGCGTTGACGAGGGTCTGCCCCGTCAGCCGGTCGAACTCGGCGGCGTTGTGCCAGAGCTGCTTTTGCAGCTGCGCCACCTGGCCGTCGACGTGCAAGCGGGCAGCGGCGACATCGGCCGCGAGCATCGGCAGCATGATCGAATGGCCGAACACCAACGGGTTGGCAAACTTTCGCAGCACCAGCATGTCCTGGTGACTGGGCACGACCGCGAAACCCCCGGCGCCACCGAAGGCCTTCGACAGCGAGCCGGCGAGCACGACGTGTGCCGGGAGCGTGCCCCCGAGCGCCTCGAACGCGTAGCCCGCGCCGAGCGGGCCTTCGATCGAGACCCCATGGGCGTCATCCACATACAGATGGCCACCGAACGGCTCGAGGATGGCCAGCATCGCCGCCACGTCGATCAGGCCGCCCATCGAGCCGACGCCGTCGACCAACACGATCGGTGTCCGACCGGTGGCCGCGACCTCGCGGACCGCATCGGGAAGTGCTGCGGGCTCGGTCATGTCGAAACGCCGCGTCGGGCCGATCTGCTCGAGCACACCGCGGATCACCTGGATCGACGCGTGCGCGGTCTTCTCGACGAGGAACGCGACGCCTGCGTCGGCCACGGGATAGCTGGGCAGGGCGCCTGCGCCGAGCAGCGGCAGCAGGCCCAGATGGACGGTGCCGACCGAGGTGAACGCCGCCGCCTGGGCGCCGCCGTACATCACGGACAGCAGCTCCTCCAGCTCGCGCAGATACGGCGGCCGACCTCGGTTCCGTGAGGTGGAGAAATGCAGTCCGAACCGGCCCATCGCCTCTGTCGCCGCCGCGATCAGGTCGGGGTGCGACTCCAGACCGAGGTAGGAGCACGAGACGAATTCCACGGCCTCGCAGCCGTCTTCGAGCTGGACCCGCTTGCCGTCCCGCGCGGTGATGACGTGCCCGGTGAGACCTTCCGCGAAGGCGCGATCGAGCGAGTCCGAGGTCTTGCTGACCCGGGACGCCACCCAGTTGGATTGGCGTTCCATGAGTTCCGTCATTTGACTGTCTCCTTTGTGAGGTCGGTGGTGATGGCGCGCAGTGCTTTGGCGCTGCGCTCGCGGTAAGCGCCGCGCAGGGGGCCGAGCACTCCGCAGAGCCGATCGAGCAGGTCGCCGAATGCTTTCGCCTCGCCGTCCTCGACGACATCCGACAGCTGCGCCACCCCGCGCGACAGCGCGCGGCGTGCCGCCGGAGCGTAAGGGTTGGCCGCCTGTACGTCCCAATACACCTCGGGTGCGCCTGAGGCGATGCGCGCCAGCAGTGCCAGCAGTGCGCTGTGCGGCGGCGGAGCGATCCGGTCGAGATCGGCGATGTCGACGTTCAATTCGGCCAGGGCAGCGCCGAATCCGATCACCGCGGCGTGCGTGAGGGCCTGGGCGGCGGCCGCCAACCGGTCATGTTCGTCGGCGGTCACGGTGACCACCCGGGCGCCCCAGTGCTGCATCAGATCGGCCAACGCGCGCCCACGCCTGCCGTCGCGGACGACCACCGAGGCCACCGGGTGACCGGCAAAACCCAAGGAGGGCGCGAACATCGGGTTGAGGCTCAACGCCTCGGCCTCCCCGGCGATCGTGGTGACGGCGTGCAGGGCAGGGACCACCGTGGACTTCACCGACAGCGTGTCGACGATGAGGGCGTCCGGCCGCAGCGTCCCGACCAACCGACCGATGGCGACCAAGGCCACCGGTTCGGGGACGCACAGCAGGACGACATCGGCGGTTCGGACGACGTCGGCCACTTCTGCGCCGGGATCGCTGATGTCGCCTCGCACGAAGCGAGCGACATTCTGGGTCGGTGCGGGGACAGTGCGGTCGACGATGACCACGTCGCTACCCGAGTCGTGGAGCCGCTCGGCGAAGAGCGATCCCACGGACCCGGAGCCGCCGGCGACGACGACGCGCCCGACAACCCGGTTCACTTGGTGCCCTCCTGCCGGCCGGCCGCGGCCAGAGCCGTCATCATCGCCCTCGACTTGACCACGGTCTCGTCGAACTCCCCGGCCGGGTCGGACAGTGCGACGATGGCGCCACCGACACCGAAGCTCACCCGCCCGTCGTTGACCACCAGGGTTCGGATCACGATCGACAGGTCGCTCGCACCGGACAGCGAAAACCAGCCCAACGCACCGGAATACACGCCGCGCGGACCCTGCTCGAGCCGGTCGATGATCTCCATCGTCCGGACCTTGGGGGCACCGGTCATCGACCCACCGGGGAACGCGGCGCGGACGCAGTCGACCGCGGAACGACCCGGGGCGAGCGTGCCGCGGATCGTGGAGACGAGTTGGTGCACCGCAGCGTAGGTCTCGACGTCGAACAGCTTGGGCACGTGGACCGATCCCACCGAGCAGACCGTGTTGAGGTCGTTGCGGAGCAGATCCACGATCATGAGGTTCTCGGCGCGGTCCTTCGGATTGCCACGCAGCTCCTGCACCAGGGCCTGGTCCTCGGCCGCGTCGCCGCCCCTGGGCCGGGTGCCCTTGATCGGCTTAGCCTCGACAGCGCCGTGCAGGTCGATCGAGAGGAACCGCTCGGGGGATGCGCTCAGCACGGCCACGTCGCCGAAGTCGAGCAGGGCCCCGAACGGGACGGGGCTCACCCGACGCAGGTGGGCGAAGGTGGGCAGCACGTCGACCTGCGTGTGGACGGTGACCATGTTGGTCATGCAGATCTCGTAGGACTCACCGGCGTTGATCTCGTCGAAGCACTCGTCGATCCGCTTGAGATATGCGGCCCGGTCGTGCCGGAGTTCGACATTCATCCCGATGTCCGGATCGGTCATGGCCGGCCCGGACAGTGTGCGCTTCGGGGCCGGATCGGTGGGAGCGGCGGGAAGCGTGCGCAGAGCCTGCGCGGTCGACGCGAGCCACGCCTCGGCGTCGGCGGCGTCGCCCGAAAGGGACAGCGCCAGAAGATAACTGCTCTGGGTGGCATGGTCCAGGACGAGAGCCCGGTCAGCGAAGAGCAGGGCGGCGTCGGGTGTATCGGACTCATGCGCCGCGACACCGCCGGTCTCGGCCTTGAGCTCGTAGCCCAGATAGCCGACGTAACCGAGGTTGAACTCGAAGGGCAGGCTGTCGGGTGCCGGTACTTCCCGGGCGCGCAGCTGCTCGTCGAGGTAATCGAAGAACTGTTGGTGCACCCGCTCGGCGGTCCCGTCGGCCCGCCGGACCACGACCTCGCGGTCGGCGACGTGATACGTCACATGTTCGGCCAGGGGTCCGTCGCCGTTGCCCATGAACGAGAAGCGCGACAACCCGTCGATCACCGAGCTGCTGTCGAGCCAGAAGCCGTGGTTGCCTTGCGCGAAGAGAGAGGTGTAGGCCGCGAGCGCCTCGGGGTGGACATCGAGGTGCCGCACGTGCAGGTCGTAGCGAGGGTGCTCCGGCTCGGAGTTCTGCGCGGGAGCGGACGCCGAGTGCTCGTCGGCGAGGGCCAAGAAGTTGGCCAACAGCTCGTGGCCGTATCTGCTGCTGATCGACTCGGGGTGAAACTGCAAGCCCCACAATGGAAGTCCACGGTGCCGCACACCCATCACGACGCCGTCCTCGGTCCATGCCAGCTCCTCGAGCTCGTCGGGAAGCGATGTGACGGCCAGCGAGTGGTAGCGCACCACCTCGAATGGCGAGGGAATGCCCGCGAAGAGATCGACGCCCGTGTGTCGAACATCCGAGATGCGCCCGTGCATCGGTTCGGGTGCGTTGACGACCTCGCCGCCGAAGAGGTGGCACAGGCCTTGGTGCCCGAGGCACACGCCGAGCACCGGAAGGCCACTGTCGAGGATCACGCGGGCGCTCACACCGAAGTCGCGGTCGCGGTCGGGCCGGCCGGGCCCCGGCGAGATCACGGCGGCATCGAATTCGTCGAATCGCAGTTCGGCCCAAGGGGTGTCGTTGCGGACGACGGTCGGCGGCTGTCCGGAAACCTCGCCGATCAGCTGGTAGAGGTTGTAGGTGAACGAGTCGTAGTTGTCGACGAGTAGGACGCGCATCAGGCTGCACTCCCGTCGATGCCGATGATCAGATCCTCGATGCGGCAGGTCTCGCCGATGATCAGGTCGTAGAGCTGCTTCATGAACGTCAGATCCAGCCCGTTGGCCTCGGCGAAGCGGGCGGCCCGCTGCTGCACCACGCCGATCCGGTGTGGTTGCATCATCGGCACGCCGTGCTCGCGCTTGTAGTGGGCGATGTTGCGGCACAAGTCGATACGTGCACCGAGTGCGCTGAGGAACTCCGCGTCGATCCGATCGAGGTCGGCGCGCAGTGTCTCAAGAGTGCCTTGCTGCCTGACTGTGTCTCTCATAACTTGATCTCCTGTTCCCGGCAATGTCTTCTCGGAGCGCTCCGGAGGTCCGGGGCGCCAAGGGCTTTCGTCAAATCCCGGCCTGGTAGAGGACGGGCACTTTCCCGCGCTGTGAGCGGGCGAACTGGCCGATGTCTGCTCGCCGCACCTCGAAATCGAGGCACCGAGGGCTCACGATCACCTCGTGGATCTCATGGGCGCCGTGCAGAGCCGCATGAACCACGTCAGTCGTGATGTCTTGCGATGCGGCCTGCGACAACAGCAGCCGCACCCGGTATTTGTGGCCTTCCCACAGCACCTGGAGTTGGCAGTCGGTCGAGCTCGACACTCCCAATGTCGCGAGTGCTGCCACCAGGTGATCGCTGGAGAACGTGATGGTGTCGACGGTCATCGACGACGGCATGCGGCCCAGGAGCAGGATCGACCGGGCGGTGCTCCCACATGCGCACCCGCCGGACAGCAGCTGTCCCCTGTCGCCGAGCCGATAGCGAAAGAGCGCCATTCCGGAGGTCGTCAACGGTGTGACGACGAGCTCGCCGGGTGTTCCGGCACGCACGGGCCGACCGGTCTCGTCGACGACCTCCAGCACGTTGGCGTCCTCGTGCAGGTGATGCACCGCGCCCGACTGGCGGCGGCACTGGTAACCCAGGGGGCCGGTCTCGGACGTCGAATAAGCCAGCGAGCGCACGACGAGATCCGGTGCGGCAGAGCGCAGGACGCGCTCACGCTCGGCTCCCAGCGATTCACCGATGAAGAGGAAGTTCCGCAGCGGCAGCCGATACCCGGCCAGCAGCTCTGCTCCGTACGCCGGCGAGGCCACCAGGGTGTCGATCCCGTGTGCGTCGATGACTGCTGCGGCGTCGGCGGGCGCGGTGTACTCGCCCATCGCGAAGGACAGCGCAGGCAGCGAGCGTGCGATGTCCTGGACGAACAGGAACGCTCCGTTGAGGTCCCCGGGGAACAGGCAGTTCGCCACCCGGTTCGGCGCTGTCGCCAACGCTGCCCGCACGCCGCGCGCGCCGAGATGTTGGACCCGGTCGGTGAAATCCCATGAGTGGTACAGGATTTTGGGCCGGCTGGCCGTACCGCTCGATCGCAGCACGAGCCCGGGGCTCTGGTCGAACAGGAGGTCGGCCGAATGCGGTGGGCATCCCGCCGCCAGGTCGGCGGCGGACAGCAGGGGCAGCGCCGCGAGGTCGTCGACCGTCTCGACGGCGCGGAGTTCGGGGAAACGCCGCCACACGTTGACGGACCGACGCGCGGCTGCCAGCGTGGCACGCAGGTTGTGCCGTTGCGCGGCGTCGATCTCGTCGCGAGTCAACGCATCGAGGTTGTGGGCGAGGCGGATACCTGCCACGTCGCGCAACCGCGGCGTGCTTGCGCGATCGCTCGCCGCCGTGGCGGGTGGGTACGTGGTCATGACTCAAATGGTCGTGATCACGCCCTGCTCACGTAATCGCCGGCGCTACCAGATTCCACCTGACGATGGGACAGGTTTTCCTAGCCGCCGGGTAAGGACCGGATTCGGCGCCCGGAGCTAGCCTCCTGTGTTGACCGGTTCGATCGGCAACCGCCGCAACGCACCCGGGGCCTCGGCGGGGACCACGGGATGCAACGGTGAGATGGGATCGAGCCGCTGATAGGGCTCGCCCTGGGCCGGCCGGGTGTCTTCCTGTCCCTTGTTGGGCCACAGCGATGCCGCCCGTTCGGCCTGCGCGGTGATCGAAAGAGACGGGTTCACACCGAGATTCGCGGAGATCGCGGCACCGTCGGCGACGTAGAGCGTCGGGTAGTTGTACACCCGCTGATACGGATCGATCACACCGTGTTCGGCGTCGGCACCGATCGCCGCGCCGCCGAGGAAGTGCGCCGTCAACGGAATGTTGAACAGCTCGCCCCAGGTGCCGCCCGCGATGCCGCCGACCTTCTCCGCCATCCGCCGGGTGAACTCGTTGCCCACCGGGATCCACGTCGGATTCGGTTCGCCGTGGCCCTGTTTGGACGTCAACACCCGCCGGCCGCCCGGGCCGCGCTTGGTGAACGTGGTGATCGAGTTGTCCAGATGCTGCATCACCAGGGCGATGACCGTCCGCTCACTCCATCGGGACGGGTTCAGCAGCCGGATCAGCAACGCCGGCCGTTCGCGGCCCTGGTCGAGGAACTGCCGCCAGCGCGGCACGTCGGTGCCACCGGGCCCCGTGCCGTCGGTCATCAGGGTCTGCAGCAGGCCCATCGCGTTGGAGCCCTTGCCGTAGCGCACGGGTTCGACATGGGTGTCGGCGGTGGGGTGCACCGACGACGTGATGGCCACACCGTGGGTGAGGTCCAGATCCGGGGACACCGTGAGGGTTTGGGCCCCGACGATGGACTCGGAGTTGGTGCGGGTCAGCACGCCGAGGCGATCGGACAGCTTGCGCAGTTTGCCGGTGTCGCGCATCTTGAACAGCAGCTTCTGCGTGTTGTACGTGCCCGCAGCCAGAATCAGGTGCGTGGCGGTGAAGGTCTTGCGGTCGCGGCGCAGCTTGCTGCCCGTCTTGACCGTGGTGACCTCCCACAGGCCGTCGCCGCGCTGTTCGAACCCGGTGACCGTCGTCATCGGGTGCACGCGCGCGCCTGCCGATTCCGCGAGGCCGAGGTAGTTCTTGACCAACGTGTTCTTGGCGCCGTGGCGGCAGCCCGTCATACATTCGCCGCACTCCAGGCAGCCGGTGCGGGCCGGCCCGGCGCCACCGAAGAACGGGTCCGGCACGGTCTTGCCCGGAGTCTTCTCGCCGTCGAGCCCGAAGAACACCCCGACCGGTGTGGAGACGAAGGTGTCCCCGCAGCCCATGTCGTCGGCGACCTCTTTGACGATGCGGTCGGCATCGGTGAAGGTCGGGTTCTTCACCACGCCGAGCATGCGCTGGGCCTGCTCGTAGTGCGGCATGAGCTCGGCGCGCCAGTCGGTGATGTCCTTCCACTGCGGGTCGTTGAAGAACGGGTCCGGCGGCACGTAGAGCGTGTTGGCGTAGTTCAGCGATCCGCCGCCCACACCGGCTCCGGCCAGGATCATCACGTTGCGCAGCAGATGGATGCGCTGGATGCCGTACATGCCCAGCTGTGGCGCCCACAGGAACTTTCGCAGGTCCCACGATGTCTTGGCGAAGTCGGCGTCGGTGAACCGCCGGCCGGCCTCCAGTACACCGACGCGGTAACCCTTTTCGGTCAGCCGCAGCGCACTGACGCTGCCGCCGAACCCAGAACCGATAACCAAGACGTCGTAGTCAGGCTTCATCCGAACAGTATGGACCTACCCATAGGTAACTAGCTAGACAGGAGGGCCTAACTTGTAAAGACGGGTGTTTTGGCGAGCAGACGCGGAATCGCATGATTCGCGCCGATTACGTGCGAGTCTGTGTCTGCTCGGCGACGAGGGGTTATCCACAAGCCTGCGTTCATCCCCAGATTGCGCAAGTGGTGTCGCAACGAGGGTTCCCGACGGCCGACGATTCGATCGTGACCACACCTGCGTTGGCGCTGCTCGAAGAAGTCGGCGGGTTCGCCACCACCCGACAACTGCTGAGCGTGATGACGCGTCAACAACTGGACGTCCAAGTGCGCAATGGACAACTGACCCGTGTTTGGTACGGCGTCTACGCCGCGGCACCGCCGGACTTGATGGGGCGGCTCGCGGCGCTCGACGTGTTCATGGGAGCCAAGGCGGTCGCGTGCCTGGGCACCGCGGCTGCCCTGTACGGGTTCGACTTCGAGAACACGACGGCAATCCATGTGCTCGATCCGGGTGTGCGCATGCGTCCCACCGTCGGCCTGATGGTTCATCAACGGGTCGGCGCACCGCTGCGACGGGTGGCCGGACGTCTGGCGACGGCACCGGCGTGGACCGCGGTTGAGATCGCCCGCCAGCTGCCGCGGCCCCGCGCACTCGCCGCCCTCGACGGCGCGCTTCACTCAGCGCACTGCACTGCCGCCGACCTCGCCAAGGCCGTGGGCGAACAGCACGGCCGGCGTGGCATCGTCGCGGTGCGCGAGCTCCTGCAATATGCCGACGGGCGCGCCGAATCCGCGATGGAAAGCGAGGCCCGCCTCGTCATGATCGATCACGGCCTGCCGCTGCCGGAACTCCAGTACGAGATCCCGGGCCGGCACGGTCAGATTTGGCGTGTCGACTTCGCGTGGCCGGACGCACTGGTCGCCGCGGAATACGAGGGCCTCGACTGGCACTCCGCGCCCGCCAAGATGATCGAGGACAAGATCCGATTCGCCGGTATCCAAGAACAGTCGTGGACCGTCATCCCGATCGTGGCGCAAGACGTTCGTCAATACCCCAGCCGGCTGGCCGATCGCATCCGATACCACCTCACCGCCGCGCAGCTCGCTGGTTGACGCCGCCGAGCAGTCGCAGAATCGCACAAAACCGCCCTCAATAATGCGATTCCCTGTCTGCTCGGCGTTAAGACCCGACGGTCAAGCCGACCTTCTGGAACTCCTTGAGGTCGCAGTACCCGGCCTTGGCCATGGCCCGGCGCAGACCGCCGACCAGGTTCAACGAGCCGAACGGGTCGTCCGACGGGCCGTTGAGCACGGTGCCCAGTGACGGCCGCTCCCCCATCGCGATCTGCAGCAGGGCGCCGCGCGGCAGCGACGGGTGCGCCGCGGCGGAAGGCCAGAACCAGCCTCCCCCGAGCGCTTCGGCCGCCGAGGACAACGGGGTCCCCAGCACCACGGCGTCGGCGCCACAGGCGATCGCCTTGGCCAGGTCGCCCGAGGTGTGGATGTCACCGTCGGCCAGCACGTGCACGTAGCGGCCACCGGTCTCGTCGAGGTACTCGCGGCGGGCGGCGGCGGCATCGGCGATCGCCGTGGCCATCGGCACGCTGATACCCAGCACCTCGTCGCTCGTGGTGACGCCCTGGGTGGAGCCGTAACCGACGATGACGCCTGCCGCGCCGGTACGCATCAGGTGCAGGGCGGTGCGGTGGTCCAGCACGCCGCCGGCCACCACAGGCACGTCGAGCTCGGAGATGAACTTCTTGAGGTTGAGCGGCTCGCCGTCCTGGGCGACCCGCTCTGCGGAGATAATGGTGCCCTGGATGACCAGCAGGTCGATGCCTGCAGCCACCAGGGCCGGTGTGAGCGCTTGCGCGTTCTGCGGGCTGACGCGCACCGCCGTGGTCACGCCGGCTTCCCGGATGCGGGCCACCGACTGGCCCAGCAAGTCGGGGTCCAGCGGTGCGGCGTGCAGCTGCTGCAGCAGGCGGATCGCGGCCGAGGGTTCGGGCTCTTTCGCGGCGGCCTCGATGACCTGGGCGATCTTCTCCTCGACGTCGGCGTGCCTGCCGATCAGGCCTTCACCGTTGAGCACGCCGAGCCCGCCGAGGCGGCCGAGCTCGATGGCGAACTCCACCGACACCAGCGCATCGGTGGGGTGGGCCACCACGGGGATCTCGAACCGGTAGGCGTCGAGCTGCCAGGCCGTCGACACGTCTTTCGACGACCGGGTGCGCCGGGACGGCACGATGTTGATGTCGTCGAGTTCGTAGGTCCGGCGGGCGGTTCTGCCCATGCCGATTTCGACCATGTCACGCATGACGAGCCTCTCTTGTGCGTGTGCTTCGGCGCGCGAGCGCCCGTCAGCGGGTGTAGTAGTTCGGTGCTTCGACGGTCATGGTGATGTCGTGCGGGTGGCTTTCCTTGAGCCCCGCCGCAGTGATCTGCACGAACTGTGCCTGCTGCAGTTGCTCGATGGTCGCCGACCCGGTGTAGCCCATGGCCGCCCGCAGGCCGCCGGTGAGCTGATGGATGACGGTCGAGAGCGGCCCGCGGAACGGTACCCGGCCCTCGATGCCCTCGGGCACCAGCTTGTCCTCGGAGAGCACGTCGTCCTGGAAGTAGCGGTCCTTGGAGTAGCTCTTGGCCGCGCCACGGCCCTGCATGGCTCCCAGCGAGCCCATGCCGCGGTAGCTCTTGAACTGCTTGCCGTTGACGAAGATCAAGTCGCCGGGAGACTCGGCGGTGCCGGCCAGCAGCGAGCCCAGCATGGCCGTCGACGCACCGGCGGCAAGGGCCTTGGCGATGTCACCGGAGTACTGCAGGCCACCGTCGGCGATCACGGGGATCCCGAACGGCTTGCACGCCGCGACGGCCTCCAGGATCGCGGTGATCTGCGGGGCGCCCACACCGGCCACCACGCGGGTGGTGCAGATGGAGCCCGGTCCGACGCCGACCTTCACCGCGTCGGCGCCTGCCTCCGCGAGCGCGGCCGCGGCGGCGCGGGTGGCGACGTTGCCGCCGACCACCTCGACACGGTCGCCGACTGCCGTCTTGAGCCGGTACACCATGTCCAGCACGCCGCGGTTGTGCGCGTGGGCAGTGTCGACGATCAGCACGTCGACGCCGGCCTCGACGAGCGTCATGGCCCGGGTCCAGGCGTCGTCGCCGACGCCGACGGCCGCACCGACCAGCAGCCTGCCGTCACTGTCCTTGGTGGCCAGGGGGAACTGCTCGGTCTTGACGAAGTCCTTGACCGTGATCAGTCCGGTGAGCTTGCCGTGTCCGTCGACGATCGGCAGCTTCTCGATCTTGTGCCTGCGCAGCAGGCCGAGCGCGGCCTCCGCGGAAACTCCCTCGCGGGCGGTGATCAGCGGCGCCTTGGTCATCACTTCGGAGACGGGTTTGTTCTGGTCGACCTCGAACCGCATGTCGCGGTTGGTGATGATGCCGACGAGGGCCCCGTCGGAGTCGACCACCGGCAAACCCGAGATCCGGAACCGCGCGCACATCGCGTCGACCTCGGCCAAGGTGTTGTCCGGCGAGCACGTGACCGGGTCGGTCACCATGCCGGCTTCGGACCGCTTGACGGTCTCCACCTGTCCGGCCTGCTCGGCGACGGGCAGGTTGCGATGCAGCACGCCCATGCCGCCTGCGCGGGCCATCGCGATGGCCATCCGCGACTCGGTGACCGTGTCCATGGCCGAGCTGACCAGCGGCACCTTGAGCCGGATCTTGCGGGTGACCTGGCTGGACGTGTCCGCGGCAGCGGGCACCACGTCCGAGGCGGCCGGCAGCAGCAGCACGTCATCGAACGTCAGGCCGAGCATGGCGATCTTGGTCGGATCGTCGCCGCCGGTCGGCACCGGTACGGCAATGGGAACGCTGCTTTCAGCGATCGACATGGGCGGGCCTCCAGATAACAGGCGGTCGCAGAGCTTTACCCCTAATCCTATCGGCTCGACAAGCGGGCTCGGCGCCACCGCCGCGATGGCGGCCGGGTCGCCGTGTGCATCGGCGGTCCGGTCGCCGCGTCGCACGTCGCAGCACCTTGCGCGGCTGGCGCGATACCTGTGCTGCTGCGTAGTGTGGATCTCGTGCGTGACCAACTACCACCTGGTTTGCCACCCGATCCCTTCGCCGACGATCCGTCCGATCCGTCGGCGGCACTTGATGCCATCGAGCCGGGCCAGCCTCTGGACCCGCAGGAGCGCACCGCCGTCGAGGCCGACCTCGCAGACCTGGCGGTGTACGAAGCGTTGCTGGCGCACAAAGGTATCCGCGGCCTCGTCGTGTCGTGCGACGAATGCCAGCAGGACCACTACCACGACTGGGACATGCTGCGCGCCAACCTGCTGCAGCTGCTCGTCGACGGCACCGTCCGCCCGCATGAGCCGGCCTACGATCCCGAGCCCGACTCCTACGTGACCTGGGACTACTGCCGCGGCTACGCCGACGCCTCGCTCAACGAAGCCACGTCGGAATCCGACGGCTACCGCTGACCGCCGCCGCCAAGGCCCAGCCCGGGTAACCCGGGAATCTCGATGACCGTCGTCACCGGCAGCTGAGGTACGGCCGCGCGCCCTGGTGGCGTGCCGGCACCTTGCTGCTGCTGCGGCGCCTCTTCGCCGTGCTGCGCTGCCCCGTCACCACCGGTCGACCCGCCGCGCGCCGGGGCGGTCACCGTAGGCTCGGCGGCCGGGGGAACACTCACCGTCGGCATGGTCGTGGTCTGGGTATGCGTCGGTGCCTGCACCACGGACGATGGCACCGTGGACACCGCCGACGACGGCGTCACCTCCGGGTGTGGACTGGGTGACGACGGCACTGTGGTGCTGCTCGGCGACGACGGCGCGGCGGACAGCGAGGTCTCGGTCGACGCCGACGGGGCGGGCGAGCCCGATGTCGGGGACGACGACGGCGACCCCGGTGTGTCGGACGGCGACGTGGTGTCCGACGGCACCGGGCTGGTGCTGGTCGGCACCGAGGTCGACGGCGCCGACGTCGACGGCGTGCTCGTCGGGGATGACGTGTCGGACCCGTTCGGACTGCTCTGCGTCGCAGGCACCTGGGGCAGCACGATCGGCGGCGCGTTCGGCGGCACCGTCGCGTTCGGGTCGCGGTTCTCGACCTTGACCGACAACTGCTGCAGCTGATCGACCAGCTGCTGCTTGCGCTGGGTGTCGTCGACGGTCGCCACCGTGGTGGTGACGGTGCTCAACTTCTCCTGCGCCGCCTGCCACTGCCCTTGGTCGATGAGCTGCTGAACCTGCGCGAGTTCCGCGGAGGCCAGCTCGACGTTCACGTCGCGGGTGGGCCGTTCGCCGAACAGCGTGGTGCGCATGCCGTACAGGGCGTCACCGGGGCCTGCGCCATAGACGGCCGCGCCGAACCCACCCAGGCACAGCACCGCCGCCGCGACCGAGCCCACCAACGCCAGGGGCAGCCGTGGGCGCCTGCCCCTGGTACCGCGGTCCAGGGCAGCGATCGCGTCGCGCGTCGTCACGACACCGGAGGTGGGACGCCGCGCCTCGTCGCGCCAGCCGGCGAGCAGCTGGGCCAGTTCGGCCTCTGCAGGGTCGGTTGCGTACACCTGGTGTTCCAGCGAGAGCGCCTCGATGAACCGGTCGGTGCGGTTGATCTCGTTGAGTGAGGGATCGCCACCATTGGACGTCCAGCGGCCGAAGTCAGGCATAGTCACGTCCCGTCGCCATGACTTCGGACTTCAGCCGATTCAGCGCCCGGTGCTGGGCCACACGAACCGCGCCGGGAGTGCTGCCGACGGCCTCTGCGGTCTCTTCGGCGCTCATGCCGACGACGACCCGCAGGATGAGGATTTCGCGCTGTTTCTCCGGCAGCACCGACAGCAGCTTCGCCATCCGTGCCGATGACTCGGAATCGAGGGCGGACTGTTCGGGGCCCGCGTCCAGCGAGTAGCGCTCCGGCACCGCATCGGTCGGTTCAGCCCGGTTCCGGGCCGCCGCGCGATGCGCGTCAGCAACTTTGTGCGCGGCGATGCCATACACGAAGGCCAGGAACGGTCGTCCCTGATCCTTGTAGCGCGGCAGCGCCGTAATGGCGGCCAAGCACACCTCCTGCGCAACGTCATCCGCTGAAAGACCACTTCGCTCGGTCGTGCCGACCCGCGCCCGGACGTAGCGAACGATGATCGGCCGGATGATCTCCAGGACTTCCTGAAGCGCATTCCGATCGCCGGCCACAGCCTCAGCAACGACAGCGTCGAGACGGTCTCCCGAACTTGTCATCGTGGGCGGTATCTCCAGCGTTACTTGGCACCGACACTCGCAGGCGCTTGGTTGAGCTAAACAATAACGATCGGCGCGGGGCGACCGGATCAGTCGCCGGACCAGACCCCGCCTCTGCGACGCACTGTATCGGCGCTGACGTCGCGGATCGTGCCGACTTGCGCGGGTGAGTGGGCCGCACTGCCGATGTCGGCCAGCAGACAGGCTAGCGCCCATCGCAGCGGGACGAGACCGAGCTTCTCGGTGGCCGCCAGTGCGGCGTCCGCGACGACCCGGGCTCGGTCCGGCTGACCGGCACTACACAGCGCGGCCGCCAACACGACGTCGGACTTCACCGCGTGCCGCGCCGACGGGTATCCGGCGGCCGCCTCGACGCCGCGTTCGGCGTGGCTGACCGCCATGGCCCCGTCACCGCGCATCATCGCCAACTCCGCACTGACCCATGCCAGGCGCACCACCAGGCGCCCACGGCGCTCGCAGACCACCGAATCGGCCCGCTCCAGCAGCCGAGCCGACAAGGCGAACCGGCCGACTCCGAGTGCATCGGCGGCCAGGCCGATCAAGGCATCGGCCGGGGCCTCCGGATCTGCGGCATCCTCTCCCCCGCTGAGCGCCCACGCGCGGCCGTCGGCACCGCGCGCGCCGTTGTGACCGCCGAGCTGCCGCAGGAACGACGCCCGGGTGCTGAGGCTCAGCGACAGCAACGGCCCGGAGCCCACACTGCGCTCGATCACCGACAGCTCGGCCAGCGCGCTGGCGTAGCGCCCCTGACCGCCCGCGGCCACGGCGCGCAGCCATCGGTCTCGCGGTGTCTCCGCATTCGGCAGCGGCCAGCGGCCCGGCTCGTCTCCGAACGCGGCGTTCGCCAGCACGGTTGCTGCCTCGGTGGTGGTGCTCATCGGTTTGCGACGCTATCAACGTCGCGCAAATGCCGGGTCCACGGGAACCCGATACCGCGAGGTACGGATAAAAGATATTGCCGAATCGGCATTCGTTAACAATTGATGCCTGCAACGTTAATAAGACGTCAACTGCCGGGCCGCGACGATCAAAGCCTGGTGTTGCCACAGCCGCTTCGAACAGCGGAAACATCATCAGATCAGCGAGGCCATAACACAGTTCCCGCGGCGCACGCATCACAATGATGAACGTGATGTAAATTCTCGACCTGCGGATATGTCATTGAGCACACGCTCAGGCTATTGACGCGAATTAATGAGCGCCCCTAGTTTGTGTGCACGAGTAGTCATCGGCGACATGTGCTCAGTTCGGTACCACCAACTCACGCACGCTCAGTAATCGGAATGGGCGCGCAGAGAGGGGCTTCCTCCATGCCACAGCCGCAGCAGCTACCCGGACCCAATGCGGACATCTGGGATTGGCAGATGCAAGGACTTTGCCGGGGCGTCGATTCCTCGGTGTTCTTCCATCCCGACGGGGAACGCGGACGGGCCCGCGCCCAGCGCGAGTTGCGCGCCAAGGAGATGTGCCGCAGTTGCCCCGTGATCACGCAGTGCCGCTCGCATGCGCTGGCCGTCGCCGAGCCCTACGGCATCTGGGGTGGGCTCAGCGAATCCGAGCGCGAAATCCTACTGAAGCGCGGCGTCCGCCGAACCGCCTGACTTCAGCAAACGAGAAGGGCCCTCATTCCGCAATGGGATGAGGGCCTTTTGCTGCGCGCGGCCTACGAATATCTCCATCACCGATCAGAACCGACGCTGCCGGCCGAACTCTGAGGTCTACTGTGACGCAGTGCTTCGATGGCCAACCGGGCATCCCAACGCGACAGGAGGGTAGACCATCAAGGACATCGCCGACTTCTTGGCTGCCCACGATCCTTACGACCGCCTCGGCGAAAAGGACGTGAACCGGCTGGCCGCCACGGTCGAAGTCGAGTACTTCTCCGCCGGGACCGTCATCGTCCAAGCCGAATCCGACACGCTGCGGCGACTTTTCGTCGTCCGCACCGGCAGCGTCGAGGTCACCGACCGCGGACGCGTCGTCGACGTGCTCGGTCCCGGCGACACCTTCGGCCACATCTCGGTGTTCACCGGACAGCCGCCTCCGCTCACGGTGCGGGCCGCCGAGGACACGCTCTGCTATCTGCTCGACAATCCCCGCGATGTCCTCGAACACCCCGAGCGACTGTCCTTCTCGTACTACGGGGATCAGATCGCCCGTGCCCGGCTGATCTCCTCCGGCGGTACCTTCAGTCAGCTCGAGCGGCCCATCGGCGCCGTCATGCACCCCATCACCTGGTGTGAGCCTTCTGAGTCCATTCGTGACGTCGCGCGGCGGATGACCGACGACCACCGATCATGCGCGGTATTCCAGCGCGGCGACGACATCGGGATCGTCACCGACGACGACTTCCGCCGCAGGGTGGTCACCGGCGAGGTCGGCATCGACGCCCCCATCGACACCATCGCGTCCTTGCCCGCCATCGTCATGTCGGCCGACCGTACTGTCGGCGCGGGATATCTGCTGATGTACGAGCGCGGCATTCACCACCTCGTCGTCGTCGACGGCGCCAGCGGCAGCCCGGTCGGCATCGCCCGAGTGGTCGACATGGTGGCCGGCGAAGTCCGCCATCCGCTGGTGATCCGCACGGCAACGGGTGCGGCCGCCAATCTCGATCAATTGCGCGACGCCGCAGCCATGCTCACGCCCACCATGCTCGAGCTGTGGGACACCGGGGTGCCCGCCGATCACTTCGGATCGCTCCTGGCGGCGATGATCGAGGCGATCGTCGCCAAGGCCATCGAGCTCACCGCCACCTCACCGCCACTGCCCGACCTGGACTGCGCCTGGATGCTGCTCGGGTCGGTCGGCCGGCGGGAACCGCTGCCCAACTCCGACGTCGACAGCGCCCTGGCCTGGGTCACCCGCTCACCCGACGATGCCGAGCCCGACAGGGCGATCGTCAGCGCCGCAACCGAACCGGTGATGGAGGCCCTGGAAAGCTGCGGGCTGCGCACATGTCCGCAGGGGCTCAACGCGTCCTTCCCGTTGTTCAACCGGTCGGTGTCCGGGTGGCGGGCGGCGGCAGAACGCTGGCGCCAGAATCCGGGCAACGTCGGCGAACTTTTGTTGGCCGCAACCATGCTCGACGCGCGGCCGATCACCCGTCCCATCCTGACCCGTCCCATGCGCACCGCCCTGATCTCGGGGGTGGGACGCGCACAATTCACCCGCGCCCTGACCAGACTGTCCATCGCGAGCCGTCCCCCGCGGGGATTCGTGCGCGGATTCGTCGCCGACCACTTCGGCGAACACAAGAACCGCCTCAACATCAAAAAGGCCGGCATGCGCCCGATCGTGACCATGGCCCAGGCGCTGGCCTTGCAGACCGGGGACCTGAGCGGTTCCACCACCGATCGACTCGACCGGGCGCGCCGCGCAGGCCTGCTCAATGTCGACGACGCCGAATCACTCAAAACCGCCTTCACGCTGTGCTACCAGCTGTCGGTCGACACCCAGATGCGCGCATTGCGTGACGGCAAACCCATCGAACCGACGGTTGCTCCGTCCGATCTGGACAGCCTGGAATTGCGTCACCTGCGCGACGCTTTCCGCGTCATCGCCGCCGTACAGGACAAGCTGGCAGGCCGCTGGCCCTACGGACTCGGCGATATCGGCCATGCGTAACGTGCTGTCGCGCAAGTATTTCGACCGCAGGGACCGTGGCGGTACGCGGTCGTGGCGCGATGACGAACTGTGGGTGGTCGATCTGGAGACGACCGGGCTGAACCTGCGCAGCGACAAGATCATCTCCTATGGCGCCATCCCGATCCACCACGGACGCATCCTGATGGCTCGCGCCACCTACGGCCTGGTGCACATCGCCGAAGCCGTTCCAGCGCCCTCGGCCTGTATCCACGGCATCCGCACCCAGGACCTCGCCGCGGCACCGCCGATCAAAGATGCCGTCGCACAACTGCACACGCTCATCGGCGATCGCCCGATCATCGCCCATTGCGCCGTCATCGAACGCACGCTGCTGCGCCGTGCCTATCGCGGCTGTGGTCGGCGTCTGACCAATCAGTTCATCGACACCGCTCCGCTGGCCGCACGGGCCCTTCAAGTCCAGGTCAAGGAAGGTGCCATCTCGCTCGAATACGCGGCCACAAAGTTGGGCGTCCCCGTCCACACGCCCCATCACGCATTGGGCGACGCCGTCACCACCGCCAACCTGTTCGTGGCCCTGGCCAGTCGCCTGGAGCAACAGCTCGGCACGACGCCGCTGAGCACGGCTGCGCTCATCGAGACCTCGACCCACCAAAAACACGAGAAGTAAGGACCTTCCATGGCAACGACCGATGTAACCGTCACCGAAACCGGCCCGGGAACCTACACGCAGGAGATCACCGCCGGACGCCACCAGTTCCTCGCCGATGAACCACTGCCCGTCGGTGACGATGCGGGCCCGAACCCGTACGACTTCGTCCTCGCCGGGCTCGGCGCCTGTACCTCGATGACGGTGCGGATGTACGCCGACCGCAAGGGCTGGCCACTGGAACGTGTCCGCGTGACCCTGCGGCATTCCCGTATCCACGCCAAAGACTGCGCCGAATGCGAGACGAAACTCGGAATGCTCGATCAGATCGACCGCGAGATCGAGTTGATCGGCGACCTCGACGACGACCAACGACAAAGGCTGATGGCCATCGCCGAACGCTGCCCGGTGCACCAAACCCTGACCTCGGAGGTCCGCATCAGCACGACCGCGGTGACGCCCTGAGCGAGGGTCTCAGCCATCTCGTCCTCACCAGCTGGGCGGGCGCTTCTCGATGAAAGCCTCGACGCCTTCTAGTGCGCTCGGATCCATCATGTTGCACGCCATCGTCGTGGCCGCGTCGTCGTAGGCGGCTTTGATCCCGACCTCGATCTGGCGGTAGAACAACGCCTTACCCATGGCGATGGCGACCGCGGGCTTGGCCACGATGCTCGCGATCAACGCCTCCACCTCGTCGTCGAGCGCCTCGGCCGGCACCACCCGGTTGACGAGACCCAATGATCGCGCCTGCTCGGCGGAGATGAAGTCGCCCGTGACCAGCATCTCGAAGGCTGCCTTACGGGGCACGTTGCGGGACAACGCGACTCCCGGGGTCGCGCAGAACAGTCCGACGTTGACACCGCTCACCGCGAACCGCGCATCATTGCTCGCCACCGCGAGATCGCACATCGCGACAAGCTGGCAGCCCGCGGCGGTCGCAATACCGTGCACCCGTGCGATCACCGGCACCGGCAGCTGTTGGATCGAGAGCATCACCGCGGTGCATTGCGCGAACAGTTGCTCGTAGTATTCACGCGACGGTTCGGCGCGCATCTCCTTGAGGTCATGGCCCGCACAGAACGCCTTACCCGACGCCGCCAGCACCACGGCGCGCACCGCGTCATCGGTGGCCAGCCCGTCAATCGCCTCGCCCAGCGCCGTGAGCATCGCCTCCGACAACGCGTTGAAGGTCCGGGGCCGGTTCAACGTCAGCGTCACGACCCCGCGATCGTCGCGGTCCTGCAGCAGCAACGGTTCGTCCATGTCCTCGCCGACGCTAGCACCAGCCGCGCCTGCCCGATGGTCAGTTGCCGCCGTCGACCCCGTCGAAGACCTGTAGGACGTAGTCGAATGAGGCCGGGGTGACACCGAGTTCACGCCCGAACGGGTGGTCGAGGCAGAAGATGAGGAAGAGCAGCAAGCCCAGGAGTACGGCGATCGCACTCGACAAGAACATGTGATTGAGCGGGTTGCTGAGGTGAGTGAAGCCGATCAACCCCATCAGCAGGACGGCGCCGAACAACAGTCCACTCCACAACAGCCCCGGAATTCGGGGCTTGGCATCCAAGATCCTGGTATTGCGTTGGGACGTCAGCACATTGAGTTGCTGGCGCATTTCGCCATTGACCGGATTCGCGGACGACGGTTGCTGCTGACCGAGCATCCGGTACATGTCGGTGATCGCGGTCCGCGCCGCGGCGCTGGGCGCGCCGTCTCCGCGACTCCCCCACTCGGCTCTCGCCGCAGAGGTGTACTCGCGCAACAGCTCACGCATCGGGGCCTGCTCGGGCGGCGGCAGGCTGACCGTCTGCCGGTACATCGTTGCCAGGGTGGACGATTCATTGGTGACGTTCGCCTCGGCGGAGGAGAACTGCTCCCACGCGACGACGACGGTGAAACCCAGCAGGGCACCGTAGACCAGGGCGACGGTCGTCAAGAACGGCGACAGGGACCCGGTGTGCTCTTTGGAATCAGGTCGGTATGTCGTCTTGTTGGCCACCCAGACACCGCAGACCGCCAGGTAGACCGATGTGGCGAGCACCGCGGCCAGGAACAGCCATAAGCCTGTCAGGCTCAGTCCGCCCATTGCTCACGCGCTACTGGGACGGGTCAGGGGGTTGGCGGCAGCCCGCAGCGATCGCGGAAGTCGACCGAAGGCTGCCTGATCCGCTGAAGATCGTCACGGACCGTGGGATTGGCGTCCAGATAACTCTGGACCTTGTCGCGGATCTGATCCTTGGGTTGGCCCTTGAGACCGGTGAAGAAATCGTTGACGTCGGGATGCTCGGTCAAGTAGTTCGACGTGTCGAACGTGACGCCGGACATGACGCGCGCCAATTCGGCGGCCGTGCACGGAGGCGGCACCGGCGGGTCAGCAACAGCGGTCGCGGCACCGAACAGCGCCAGACCGGTCAGCGCACCGGCAGCGATCGCGGCACTCAGTGCGCGGTGTGTGTGTCGGGTTGTCAACATATGTGGCTCCTTCAGGCAGGTGGTCGACACTTCACGAAGCAGGTCCTCAACGTGGGCCGATACCACCACCCCCGCCGGGACGCCCCGGACCACCAGGGCCACCGGGACCACCGGGACGCCCTGGGTTCCAGACGATTCCGAGATCCCAGTCGTTACCGCAGTACCAGTCGTATTCACACGGATAGGGAACGACAGGTGTGGCAGCTACCGGTCCGCCGTCGGCACCGCGCACATCCCCCTGCGCGCAGACCGTGGCGTAGCCCGAACTCGTGCAATCAGCCTTGGCTGTGGGAGTCCCCGCGATGAACCCGACCGGCACCATCGCCACGGCTACTCCGAAAACCAGGCAGCGCTGTATAACTCGCACGTCGCTTCCCCTCTTCTGCAGTCAGGAAGGCCAGACGACCCGAATGCACTGAGGCTATACGGCAGCTACGGCGCAGGGATACAAAATCGACGGAAACGTAAACCGGTATGGCAATTGTGTTTCTCAACGCAACGAATTCGGCGTAGAACACAAGCACGAGAACAACTCCGACCCATGAGGCCGCCGCCCCTGCCGGTTCGCCGGCACCTCACGCGCGGGTATCGGTAGACCCGTGACAGTGGAAGTATCCGGCCCGTCGACCGCCGTGCAGTCCACAACACTACGCAGGGACGCCGTGCCCCGAATTGCGCGCTACCCGGCAGCGAAAACCGTTCGGTCGCACCATGTCTCGTCACCCATTCCCGGCCCGGCGAGTTCCTGGCCGCGAGTCCTGACGGATCCGCAAATTTAATCCGAACCGGGCATAGTAACGGCCCGTTGACAAAAATCGAACGCCAGCTGCATATTAAGGTGCTGTTAGTTAAGTCACACTCGATCCTCGCTATCAGCAGCTAACACCAGAGCTCGTTGCGGGGTGACGGTCATGATCGTTACGCATAGTCGCCGAATCGTCGTCGTGTGTTCGACGGTCGTGCTCCTGATAAGCGTCATGGGCGGTGCGATCGCCTCCGCGGATCCCGAGCCCGACTCCACCTCAGGTGCCGCGCAGGCGAACTCCAGCGGTTCGGTCCGCGACGCCGCTGCCACCGTAGACCGCAATGTCACGAGCACGGCGGTTTCGGGAGCGACCGCCGACAAGTCCGGTTCAACACTCTCCGCGCAGACCAACACATCCGCTCAACCGGTGGACAACACAACCAGCGCAGACCACACCGTCACGACCACGACGGCATCCGGCACCGGCCCCAACAAACCCACTTCCACGCTCTCCGCGCAGACCAACACGTCCGCTCAAACGGCGGACAACACAACCACCACCGCCGGGACCACCAAAGATCCGACCAGCGCCGACCACACCATCACGACTACGACGGTGTCCGGCATCAGCCCCGAGAAACCCAGCTCAACACTCGCGGCGGAGGCGACCACATCCACGGCATCAGCCTCATCAGATACCTCCGGCCAACCTGCAGCGCACGCGACAACCCTCACCGATGGGGCGCAGAGCGCGCCCGCCCAGACCCCGACCGTTCCACTTTCGATTCCGGCCAACGAGCCGTCGATATCGTCGACGCCGGCCACTGCGGCGTCTGTCCTCGACACTGGCGTCGCCACGGCGATCACTGGAGCCGCTACACCGGCCAAGACACCGACACCTCAGTACGCCATCGCCTATTTCCTCCGGACATTGGCGGTAGCCACCGATGTCGTCCAGGCCATCATCCAGCTACCGGCAGATGTCTCCGCCGCGCTCGGCATCGTGTGGGCCGCACCAGGTGCCTGGGTCGCAGCTGGTGGCTCGGTCGCACCCGGCGTCGAGGTCCGCCACGTGCTCGTGTCCGCTCCAGACGGTGGGCTCGTGACCCTGGTCGCTCCCTCGCGCCTGCTGGAGGCCGGTTTATCAAGCGACGCCGGCCGCGCCCCGACGATCGGTTTCAGTGGCGTAGAGGTGGACCCCGGGATCATGCTGTTGGCCTCGATGCAGCCGCAGTCGCCTGCAGCGGCGCTCGCCCAGGCGATCCATCCACATCACTCGGCACGGGGCCTGATCGCCGACGCAGTCACCGCCGTTGCGGTGTCGATATGGGCGCTGCTGTACTCGGCATTGTCGGGTCTGGGCGGCATGCTGTCCTTCGGCGCAGTCGGCGTGCGGATCGGTTATCGCCAGTCCAGCGCCGGAATCGCGTTGCACAGCCCCGAATTGGCGCGTTTCGCGCGACCCGGACCTATCGGCGTCGTTCGTACCGGTTCACTGGTTTCCGTTCACATCCGCAATTGCGATGCCGACCGCACGACGCGGCACCTCCGACGCGTCGCCTAGGAACACCCCGCCGCATCAGAAGTTCAAACCGGAGAACATGACCCGCCCTGGGTCATATTTCTGCCGCACGGCGGCCAGCCGAGAGAGATTGGTGCCGAAATACCGCGACGCGGGCTGGTTGGCCTCGAGATAGTTCACGTAACCGCCGACCGAATACGGTGCCACCGCTTGGTGAGCGGTGCTGAGCCAGTTGGCTGCTGCTGCAGGCGAACCGGAGGTCTCCACATACCACTGGACCAGAGCCGACTGCCGCCGCCATGGGAATGCGGTGTCCCCCGGCCCCACCGTGGCCAGCGCACCGTCGAGGGCATGCATGATCACCAACGGCCGACCGGCGCCCGCGGGAAAGGCATTGAACGCCGCGGCGATCCCTTGAGCCGCGGCCGGCGTGATCGACGGGAAGACGTCGGATCCTCCGACATAGCCCAGCGGTGAGGGGTTGAGATTGTTGACGGCCAGATACTGCACCAGGTCCAGGTAGTTGAACGTGTGTTTCTCCACCGACATCGGTTGCAGTCCCACCGCTTTGGAGACAGCGGCCGCCGCGGCGTCGCCGGAGCCGGCCGGACAGGTCGCCAGGATGCGACAGTGCGCGCCACCTGGATCGGTGATGGTGTCGGCCAGGGCCCAGCTGCTGCGGTCGGCCGTACGCAGCCAGTTCTGCCACCCGAGGAGAACCTGCGCGAACGACTCCAACGGGAAATGAAGGCCCACGGCGTCCACGTCGCTGGTGGGGAACGTGGCGAAGGTCAGCGCCGTCGTCACACCGAAATTGCCGCCGCCCCCACCCTTGAGCGCCCAGAACAAATCCGGATGCTCATTGGCCGACGCGACGACACCAGTACCGCCGGGCAACACCACCGTCGCCGACACCAACTGATCACACATCAGGCCCGCGTGCCGCGACTGCGCACCCAACCCGCCACCCAGGGCGTGCCCGGCCGCGCCGACCGTCGGGCAGGTGCCCGTCGGGATCCCCCGACCATTCGCGGCCAGAGCCTGGTGGATGGTGTACAGACCGGTCGCCGGCGTCACCGTGACATGCCCGGTGGCGGCGTCGTAGTTGACGCCGCCAGGCAGTTGGCGCAGGTCCAGGATCATGGCGCCGGTCGCCGTCGACGCGCCCACGTAGGAGTGTCCGCCGCCACGCGGGGCGACCTTGACGTTGTGGGCCGCAGCGAAGGCCATCGCCTGTTGCACCTCGGCCGCCGAGGTCGGGGTGACGATCGCAGCAGGTGCGAAGTCATTGAAGTTGGTGTTGAAAACGGCTTTGGCCGAGGCGAATTGCCCGTTGTCCGGCAGTATCACCGGGCCTTTGATCGCGGTGGCGAGATCGCCCCAACCGGAGGATGCTCCGGGTTCGGCACCCGCGCGGTTCGTTCCGAACACCGCCGAAGTGGCCACCGCCCCGACGGCGCCCCGCAGGAATGTCTGACGCGAGATCCCACGCGGTGACTCCCGCGGTTCCGTCATGCCCGAATTCTTGCCCAGCTCGCATCAAAACCGGCTCCACCGCAACATGTGTCGCGGTATCGGTCCGATAACCGATTCGCCTCCAACGGGATACGTAGGCGCGGGATTTTATGCGAGGTCCCCGGCCACTAGACCCAAAACCCCGCGCGTAAGCCCACAGGAGATCTACAGTCTTCCGTCAGGAACTACACAGTCAAGGGGTCGCAATGTCGTTCTCGGAGAGCCTCGCAGTCATCGCCAAGAAAATCCGCGACATGAAGGCATCGGTGGAGACAGAGGAGGCAACGAAGAACGCGTTCATCATGCCGTTTATCTCCACCGTGCTGGGATACGACGTTTTCAACCCGTCAGAAGTAATTCCGGAGTTCACCGCAGACGTGGGGGTCAAGAAAGGTGAGAAGGTCGACTACGCGATCTTCAAAGATGGCCAGGTACAGATCCTCATCGAATGCAAGAAGATCGGTGACCCCTTGGATCTGCGCTACGCGTCACAACTGTTTCGCTACTTCGCGGTCACTTCTGCACGCATCGCCATCCTTACTAACGGCCAGGAGTACCACGTCTACACGGATGGCGATATGCCGAACCGGATGGATGAGAAACCCTTCCTCGTATTCGATCTGCACGATATTGACCGCACTCTGATTCCTGAGATTCAAAAGCTGTCCAAGGAGTCGTTCGACATCGATTCCGTTGTGAGTGCGGCCGAGGAACTGAAGTACATCGGCGGCATCCGCAGAGTCATCGCTGCGGAAGTCAAGGAGCCGTCCGACGAATGGGTGCGGTTCTTTGTTTCGAAGCTCTACGAGGGCAGAACCACGCAGCGAGTCATTGATCAGTTCCGCCCCCTTGTAACCAAGGCGCTGAACCAGTACGTCGGTGATCAGGTGAACAGCAGGCTGAAAACCGCACTAGGTGACGATGCGCCCGATCCCACCCGGATGCCGGAACCACGACCGGCGCCCCTCGCGGCGGGGCCAGACACTCCAATTCCGTACGTCCCGGAACCCGATGCGACACCAGATCCAGACGTCGTCACCACAGATGAGGAGTTGGAGGGGTTCAACATCGTGCGGGCCATCGGCGTTTCGGAGGTGGCACCGGAGCGAATCGTCTACCGCGATTCCAAGAGCTACTTCGCCGTGCTGCTGGACGACAACAACCGGAAGCCGATTATCCGATTGAATCTGAATGGCAAGAGCGTGAAGTTCGTGACCACCTTTGAGCAGGGGAAGGATGCCGGAGTTCGCCGAGACATTGCATCGGTCGTCGATATATACAAAGTTGCAGCCGAACAGATTCGACAGGCCATCCGCAACTATGAAAACGGCGCAACCACCGGTGGCAGCGCCGCCGCTGGCACATTGGCCGCAGTGCCGGACCTCTGACCTTCGCGTGACTCGCTGCACCGTTGAGAATTATCGGGGGTTGGGAGAGATTCTCACCGAGGATGATCCAAGGTGGCACTTGGGGTGTCCTGTCGGCGTCCTCGACAACGGCAAGGCCAGCACCCGGGCGTATTGGGAGGGCCGAGCCGCCAAAGCGGGCTACACGCTGGCCGCGCTTCTCGGAGAGTAATAACGACGTACTGCCAGCGTCGTGCATGACTATGCGCTTCCATGCATGATCGACTTGGAAACCCGTACATGATGGCGCGGCCGCATAACCGCACGGTCAGAAAGGGGCCGTGGGGGCATACCCCCTGGGGTGGCCGACCAGGCAAGAAGACGGCGAAAGACCTGGACACGCACGCGCCGGTCACAAAAGAGCAGGCCAGGCCAAAGCACACCAGTGCTCCCGCTCTCTACCTCCACATACCGGTGCTCACCTGCATCCCCAGAACACTCCATACCCGCTCATAACCCACACCCCGCCCTCGCCTCTCCCCCGGAGCGGACCAATTGGGCGTCAACACGCCGCGATTTGTCCCTCTGGGCTGCTAACTTCGCAGGCGCTGATCGTTGTCTCGATAGCATGCACTACACGGGGCGGGTCTTTATGACGACAACTGACGGTGGCACAAACGCTGCATACGGTTTCAACTTCCAGTTCGTGACCACGGCGGAGTACTTCTTACGTCACCTTCGCGAGAATCTCGACAGAGTCGGCACCATAACCCTGCACATCGAATCCGCGTCCCTGGGTGATTCGCAACAACACGACGACATAGTTGACTTCGCCATTGAGGTGGACGAAACGATCGACACGCGGACGCAGGTGAAGGCGTCGCGCGTAGGGCGGGAACTGATCCCATCCGAAGCGAAGGAAGTGTTCGAAGAACTTGACGACGGAAAAGTTCCCAATGTCCGGCTGCACACGAATAGGCCCTTGTCTCCCAAGCTGGAGAAGGCATCCCGGATCGTCCGTGAAGATGGCCAGACCGTCGAATACGCAACGACTGAGGTCGACAGTGAGCGCCCTGGCTGCGGAACCATCGCAGTCGACTCAAGGACCATTGCTGAATTGACTGACGCTCTTGTCGAACTTGTGAGGAAGTTCCGGGCTGAAAATAAGAGGAGCCAAGGCCGCGTCAGCTGCCGAATCGTGGCGGTGGTCCTTCTGCACAAGATCTTCAGTGCGGCTGCTGGTGAGGCCAAACGCAGGTTGACTGCTCTTGAAATCATCGACTCGCTGTCAATGCCGGATCGCGAGATTGCCGAGGCAGCAGGCGCATTTGACTGGGGAGTCCCTGTTGCCGGGATTCCTACTTTCCAAGCGACGGTCCCCCGGCTAACGCTGTTGGAGCAAGTCCATACGATCGTTCAGCAGAGGATGCAGGATTCAAATGGGCGCACACCATCCGTTGCGATCCTGGCGGGCCGGACTGGCAATGGAAAATCCGCTCTGGCAGCTGACTACTGCCACATCGAGCACAACACATTCAGCGAGATCCTGTGGATCGATTCGCGCGCTCCATCGATTACGGCTGCACGCGTCCGCTCACTCACGCACGACCTGACCGGGAAGGATTTCGGCGAAGGCGCAGATGCTTCAACGGACTTCGTGGGCGCACTCGCAGCGCGCCCTGGCCCGTGGTTGGTCGTGTTCGACAACGCTCCATCCATGCTGGCTTTGCAGAAATACATGCCAACCATGGGTAACGGTGCCGTCGTCATCACGACGACGAACAGCACCGGTAGCTGGTTCCCGCGGGCACAGATGCTGCCAGTCGAGGAGTTCACCGAGGAAGAAGCAGTCGCCTGCTTCGCAAGTTATGCGGATCTGCCCGAGGGGTACGACCAGGAGACGGTTAAAGGAATAGTGTCGCGTCTTGGCCTCGTCCCGCTGGCCGTAAGTATGGCTGGAGTCTATTTCCGGAATGCCGAGGGTGCACTAGACGAACGATCAAGCAACTACTTCGAGAAAATCGAAGCCCTCGACGACATGAGGGCCATTCCAGCAGGGTTCGATCTGACGGCATTTCAAGCCATCAAATTCGCCGTTGATCACCTCGGACAAGGGCTGATTTCGGACGAGGAGCGAAACCGCGCTACAGGAATTCTCGAACACGCCGCGCTGCTCGCTCCGGAGCTGCTCCCGTTGAATTTTATTATTGCGGCTTCGCCCGAGGTGGGGAGTATTGATCTCACCGACCGACCAAGTCCCGCGTTTGTCGACCCGAAAATATCTCGAAGCGTAATTTCAACATTTCGCACTCAGAGCATCGCCCAGAGGGTCATGAATGTCGGTGACGCGGGAAACCAAAACGCGGCGAGTGAAACGATCGCAATCCATCCGCTCGTGCACGAGATCTTGCAGATTTCCTACCTCGATCGCCTGCGGCCTGGCGAACTTCAGAGCCATGCCATAATGCTGATGCATCAGCTTTTCGGCTGGATCGAGGGCTTGCGGTCAGATCTTGAGTTTTTTGCTGTCGACCAGCTACTACTACACGCCGAGGCGCTACTCAAACTTCTGGAAAGCCAGGAACCGCTGTCGAGTGCGAGCGAGCAACACAGCCGAATCTTTGGATATTGCAAGGCGATGCTGCACCTCGAGCTTGGAAAGTGCTACTGGGCGCGAGGCGACGCGACAGGGGCCGTCCAGATGTCGAAACGAGCTATTGAGACTTTGCAAGGGCTTCCCAAGAACCCGCTCACCATGAAGCTGGCGATTGATGCCATCTCGTCTATAGTCATGGACCTCTCGAACGCCGGCGAGTCGGTGGAATACGTCGAGGGATTCGCCAAAATGGCAACCGCTCTCATTTTGTCCGTCAATGTCGCGGCAGCAAGTGACGACCTTCGGTCATTCGTATTCGAACGGGCCAAATCAGTTCGAGCATTTCTAAAGAAGCGCACCGAATACTTGGCGGTTCCGGCCATTCAACAAGCTGTGGCGGCCCTCGATGAGTATATCGCGCTTGACACCAGCGGGACCGTGAGCATGCAGGATTTAATGGATAGAGTCAATGACTTCATAGAGGCGGACAATTACGACGCTGTAAAGGAGATGATTCCGAACCTCCTTGAAGGTTCACACGACTATGACCGCATCATTGTCGAGTCCATAGAGGTGATCGCTCAGTTGCACCTCAACGAATTCGATGCAGCCGGTGCGGGCATCGACATACTACTCTCTTTCCAGATGCATCAGGAATACATGGCGACACCCCTTATGCAGGGTTTGGGGAAGGTTTATCAAGCACTTATGGCGCTGCGTACGCAACTCCCCCCAGCAATCTCCGCGCGTATCCAGCCGGTCTACGATCGGACCATGCAGTTATGGGAACTAGTAGACAAACGATCGAGCCGGTAGCCCGCGCGAGTAGATCCCTATTTCGCTTGACTCGGGCAAGGTCCCACCAGTCGGCAGCGGCTGGCTGCGAAAGCGGCCAAGCGCGCGAAGCGGTACCGACCGAGTGAACGACACCCGGGTAGCAGCTAAGGCCGGGTCCAGGCTCCGGGGCAGAGGCGGGTCGGGCTTCGGCTCGACCCGCTCTCGATCCCCCTCCGACAGTGCCGCTGTCTCGGGAGGTCAACACGACTCCCCGGGGTATCTCCAACATCTGGGTCCGATGTGATATTTGATCCCATCGCGTTCGCGGAGGTGCTGCAAGCGTTGTTTGCAGCAACTCTGCGACCTCGGCAGGGCATCCCGTCGGTCATCCGTTATTTGTCAACGGATCGCGTCGAACGAGATACGACGATTACGTTATTACCCGCCACTAGCGATAGATCGCAATTATGTCCAGCTCTAATGCTGGCCCAGCAATTTCGTTGTTCAGTGGATTCGATGTATCTGCGGGGCCGGAGGACTTTGACATCCCCTTCATCATTTGAATTGCTTCGCTATTGACCAGCTTGCGCGTTTGGCCGTATGGCACTATTCGTTTGATCTTCCCGACGATGATAAGGCGTTCATTATCGATGTCCTCCACTCGGAGGTGATCGCTATAGAGCGGACCGTAGACGGACCAGTTCGTAGACGAGTAGTCACGGCCCACGGCGATCCGACTTAAGTTCAAACTGTCGAGTAGTTGGCGGACAACTTCCGTCTGCGCTTTAATCTGTTGGACCTTTTGGGCGTCGAAGTTCCCGTCTCCCGTTTTGAGCCCTACTTGTCCGGCTGAGGCGAGAAGTTCCATGATCCCGACCATCTGGACACCACCGCCCCCTCGCGCCGCGAGTCGCGACCCCTGGTCGATGTCAACATCACATTCCCAGGCGATTGTCTCGCCAACCTGAGCCGAGGCGAAGTCGGTATTTGGGTCTACGACGTCGATCCATGCGATTGTGTCGGGGTCATCGTTAGCGACCGCTAGAAGCCTTTGAAATTGGGCTTCGGGCGGGTATGACATGGTCCATTCGTGATCGTCAGAATCTCCCACTTCGGCTTTACCGCCGACGAACTTGAGGGTGATCTGGCCGGACTTCGACCGCCTCTTAACCAGGTGAACCTTGGTTTCGGCGATGAGACCGCCGTCGATTTGCGCCGCAAATCCTTCTAGAGTGGGCTTGTCCAGGTACACGAATCGAATGAGCAATGCTGCCCCTCTCCACAGTCGGCGGAAACACCGGCTAGTGGTTGCAATGTATCGCAGGGCCGACCTTATGACTCCAAGCTGAGATCGGTAATACTCCCGGTTCTTTGTCGTGCCATCCACGTCGGGGCCGCCGGAGTTGAGACCGATCGAAGTAGCTACGTTCGCCCTTGCGGACCAGCACCCACCGCAGACCGGCGTCTATGTAGAGCTGCCGACGCTCAGTCGTACCAAGCCGCATTCTCGGCCCCAGACGCAAAACACCCCCGGTCTCAGGACCGGGGGTGCTCCGTAATAGTGCCTGATCTAGTGGGCGTGCCCGTGATGGCCGTGGCCGTGATCGGCCTCTTCGGCGGGCTTGTCCACGACGGCGGTTTCGGTGGTCAGGATCATCCGGGCCACCGATGCGGCGTTGAGGACTGCCGAGCGGGTCACCTTGGCCGGGTCGACGATGCCCTCGGCGACCAGGTCGCCGTAGGCCAGCGTCGCGGCGTTGAAGCCCTGCCCGTTGCCCAATTCGCTGACCTTGTTCACCACGACCGAGCCGTCGAGGCCGGCGTTGGTGGCGATCCAGTACAGCGGGGCCGACAGTGCCGACGAGAACACCTCGACACCGATGGCCTCGTCGCCCTTGACCTCGCCGCGCAGCTTGTCGAGAGCGGCGCGAGCCTGCACGAGTGCGGCGCCACCACCGGTGACGATGCCCTCTTCGACCGCGGCCTTGGCTGCCGCGACGGCGTCCTCGACCGCTTCCTTGCGCTTCTTGAGGTCGGTCTCGGTGGCCGCGCCGACCTTGATGACCGCGACGCCGCCGGCCAGCTTGGCCAGCCGCTCCTGCAGCTTCTCGCGGTCCCAGTCGGAGTCGGTGGTCTCGATCTCGGACTTGAGCTGCTTGACCCGATCGGCCACGGCGTCCTTGGAGCCGCCGCCGTCGACGATCACGGTGCTGTCCTTGCTGACCACGACGCGTCGCGCCGAACCCAGCACGTCCAGACCGGCCTCGCGCAGCACCAGGCCCACGTCGGGGTTGATCACCTGGGCGCCGGTGACGATGGCGAGGTCCTCCAGGAACGCCTTGCGACGGTCACCGAAGAACGGCGCCTTGACCGCGACGGCCTTGAGGGTCTTGCGGATGGCGTTGACGACCAGGGTCGACAGCGCTTCACCTTCGACGTCCTCGGCCACGATCAGCAGCGGCTTGCCTGCCTCGGCGACCTTCTCCAGCAGCGGCAGGAGGTCGGGCAGCGAGCTGATCTTGTCGCGGTGCAGCAGCACCACGGCGTCCTCGAGCACTGCTTCCTGCAGGTCGAAGTCGGTGACGAAGTAGGCCGAGATGAAGCCCTTGTCGAAGCCGACGCCTTCGGTGATCTCCAGCTCGGTGTTGAGCGTCGAGGACTCCTCGACGGTCACCACGCCGTCGTGGCCGACCTTGGTCATGGCCTCGCCGACCAGCTCGCCGATCTGCTCGTCACGCGAGGAGACTGTGGCGACCTGTGCGATGGCGGTCTTGTCGGACACCGGCTTGGCGGCGGCCAGCAGGGCCTCCGAGACCGCGTCGGCGGCCTTGCTGATGCCGGAACCGAGTGCGATGGGGTTGGCACCGGCGGCGACGTTGCGCAGCCCGGCCTTGACCAGAGCCTGCGCCAGCACGGTCGCGGTGGTGGTGCCGTCACCGGCGACGTCGTTGGTCTTGGTGGCGACGGACTTGACCAGCTGGGCACCGAGGTTCTCGAATGCGTCTTCCAGGTCGATCTCGCGGGCGATGGTGACACCGTCGTTGGTGACCTGCGGTCCACCGAACGCCTTGGCGAGCACCACATTTCGGCCGCGCGGGCCCAGGGTCACCTTGACGGCGTCGGCGAGCTTGTCGACACCGGCCTCCATGGCACGCCGCGCAGTTTCGTTGAACTCAATCTGCTTGCTCATAGATGTCTTTCCTTATCACGCATACCGCCCCGGACATCGCCCGTACGCGTACGGGGATCTCCGGGGCGGGACACGAGTGCTTTTACTTGGAGACGACAGCCAGCACGTCGCGGGCCGACAGGATCAGGTACTCCTCGCCGTTGTACTTGATCTCGGTGCCGCCGTACTTGCTGTAGATGACGGTGTCGCCCTCGGCAACGTCCAGGGGGATCCGCTTCTCGCCGTCCTCATCCCAGCGGCCGGGGCCAACTGCGACGACGGTGCCTTCCTGCGGCTTTTCCTTGGCGGTGTCAGGGATGACCAGACCGGAAGCGGTCGTGGTCTCGGCCTCGTTGGCCTGAACGAGGATCTTGTCCTCGAGTGGCTTGATGTTGACTGCCACGATGGAAGCCCTCCACTTGTCGGGGTGTGGATCCGGGGGGATCCCCAGATGCCGTTTAACAGGTGTTCGTGGCATACGTCCGTGCCCTCGCTCCGTCGTCGCGGGTGCCGGCGCTGGGGTTGGCCGCGTGCCACCTAGCACTCTATACATGCGAGTGCTAGCACTCAAGGTTGGACCGTGACTATTCGGCGGCCTGTTCGTCCACGGCGAACACGGGGCAGGTGAACGGGGCCCGCGATCACCTCTGATAGGCGCTCGGATCGATCATCAGATGCGCTGACACGTCCCCGACCATCTCCACGTCGACCTTTCGCTCGGTGAAGCGCCAGCCGTGGTCGTCGCGGGCGAACGCATCGAAGTAGCGCCCCACCACGATGGGTTGCAGAGGTAGCGTCACCGAGCCCCCGGGAACGTTCTGGATCACGACGAAAGTCGATCGCGCCGTTGCCTGCCCGCCGTCGATCTCGACGATCGGGTTGAGCACAAGGTGCCGGGTCCGCGGAGTGTTGCCGTGTTCGGGATACCGGCGGGTGGTCGTGGCGAAGAGTTTCGCGATGTTCTCGGCGCCTGACGTGGCCGGCGATGCGGTGCCACCGAACGTGGCCCTGGCGAGCAGTTGCCCGACACCGTCGAAGTCACCGGCGTCGATGAGTTCGGCATAGCGGTAGAGCAGCTCGGTGATCTCCAGCTTGTCTGCCGGGCTCATGCCACCTGCCCCCGCACCACGGGCAGTCCGGGATCGCTCGCGGCATCTAGCGGTGAGGGCCGGGCCCCGGCGGCGATCAGATGCGCGGCGAACGACGCGATCATCGCGCCGTTGTCGGTGCACAACCGCGGGCGCGGCACACGCAGAATCAAACCTGCTGCAGCACAACGCTCTTCGGCCAGTTCCCGCAACCGCGAGTTCGCGGCCACCCCGCCGGCGATCAACAGTGTGGAGACGCCGAGGTCGGTGGCCGCGCGCACGGCCTTACGCGTCAACACATCGGCGACCGCCTCCTGGAACCCGGCGGCGATGTCGGCCTTGATCTCATCGGCATGCGCCGCCTCCTTCTCCCAGTACCGCGCCACCGCGGTCTTCAGGCCCGAGAAGCTGAACACGTACGGGTCGTCGCGCGGCCCGGTCATCCCCCGCGGGAAGACGATGGCGTCGCGGTTGCCGGTGCGGGCGAGGTCGTCGAGCACCTTGCCGCCGGGATAGCCGAGCCCGAGCAGCCGGGCCACCTTGTCGTAGGCCTCACCGGCTGCGTCGTCGACGGTGCTGCCCAGTTCGACGATCGGCTCCCCCAGCGACCGGACATGCAGCAGGTGCGTGTGTCCGCCGGAGACCAGCAGCCCGACGCTCTCCGGCAGCGGCCCGTGGTCGTAGACGTCGGCCGCCAGGTGCCCGCCGAGATGGTTGACCGCATAGAACGGTACGTTCCAACCTGCCGCGTAGGCCTTGGCGGCCGCCACGCCGACCAGCAGCGCCCCGGCCAGTCCGGGACCGATGGTGGCGGCGACAACGTCGGGGCGCTCGATGCCCGCGGTGTCGAGGGCGCGTCGCATGGTCGGGCCGAGCGCCTCGAGGTGGGCGCGCGACGCGATCTCGGGGACGACGCCACCGAACCGGGCGTGCTCGTCGACGCTGGAGGCGACTTCGTCGGCAAGCAGCGTGATGGTTCCGTCGTCAGCGAGTTCTGCGATGCCGACTCCGGTTTCGTCACACGAACTTTCGATGGCCAGGATGATCATGATGGGCTCCCCGCAGGAAGGCGTTGCATGGTGTAGGCGTCGGCGCCACTGGCCCGGTAATACCGTTTGCGCAGACCGATATTGACGAATCCGACGCTCTCGTAGAGCTTGATCGCCGGCACGTTGTCGGTGCGCACCTCCAGGAAAACCACTCCCCCCGCGGCGAATTCGAGCATGCCGTCCAGTAGCCGACGGCCGATGCCCTGACCTTGGAAGTCGGGATCGACACCGATGGTGTGCACTTCGTACTCGTAAGGGCGGACCCGGCCCAGGCGGGAGATCCCGGCATAGCCGACCAGGCGTCCCTCGCTGCGCGCAGCGATGTAATGGTTGTGCTTGGCGGCCAGCTCGGCGAGGAACGCCCGTGCCGGCCAGGGGTCGTCCCCGGGGAACAACTGGGATTCCAGTTCCGCGCAGCGGTCCGCGTCGGCCTTGGTCAGGGCGTCGTACGTGATGGTCATTTCCGCACCGCCACAGACGGTTTGGCATCAGGCCGCCGCAGGTACAGCGGAATCAGCGGCGCCGGTTGGGTCCAGTCCCCCACCGCCGCGACGAGGCCGTCGGGCGTCGGGTACACCGGATCCAGGCGCGGCAGGGCGAACAACGCCGCGTGCTCCGGCGATCCGGCCACCTGCTCCGCCCCTTCCGGTACGTCGGCGGGTGCGTTGACGGCCGGGCCGTCCACCCGCAGCCCGTCGCGATAGCGCGCCCAGTACACCTCGCGGCGACGGGCGTCGGTGACCACAAGGACCTCACCTGAGGTGCGGACCCCGATGGCATCGAGGCTGCAGACGCCGTACACCGGGACAGCGAGGGCATGCCCGAACGCCGCGGCGCTGGCCATGCCGACCCGCAGACCGGTGAACGGGCCGGGACCGCAACCGACGACGACTCCGTCAAGGTCGGCCACCGTCAGCCCAGCGTCGCTCAGCGCACCGAGCACATTGGGGGTGAGTTGCTCGGCGTGTGCTCGGGGGTCGACGGTGACGCGTTCTGCCAGCGTCGTCACGGCTCCGTCGTCGGCACGGCGGACCACCCCGGCGCTGACCGCAGGGGTGGCGGTGTCGATCGTCAGCAGATTCATGGCGCGTTCCACTGCCAGGTCACGGTGCGGACCTCACTGTCGGGATCACGGTCGATCCGGATGTCGAGATGGTGATCGGACAATCGCTCGGCCAGACCCTCGCCCCACTCGACCACCACGACGGCATCTTCGAGATCGGTGTCGAGGTCCAGCGCGTCGAGTTCACCGAGCAGGTCGGCGCCGGCATGGTCGAGCAGCCGGTACATGTCGACGTGGATCATCGCGGGCCGGTCGGCCTGGCGGGCCCGGTGCACCCGGGCCAGTACGAAGGTCGGCGACACCACAGGCCCCTCGACATCCATCGCCTGGGCAATCCCCTTGGCCAGCACCGTCTTTCCGGCACCCAACGGCCCGGACAGCACCACGACATCCCCGGCGCGCAGGCCGGCGCCCAGCGTCGCGCCGAGGGCGATGGTGTCGTCGGCGGTGGACGGTTGCGCGGTACCCGCGGTGCGCTCAGTCATGGGGCCGGACCCGGTCACGCACCCGCCGCGACAGCGTGACCAGTTTGGACGGGGTGGCCCGCTGGACCAGGCCGACCAATGCGTCGTCGATCACCTCGGGCTCCTCCAGTTGAACCAGGTGGCCCGCACCCCCGACGATCACCAACTCGGATTTGGGGAGCTGCGCGGCCATGGCCTCTGAGTATTCCATCGGGGTGAGCAGGTCCCGGTCGCCGCACGCGATCAAGGTGGGCACCCGGGCGAGCACGGGGAGCGCCGCGGACTCGTCGTGCACCTCGAGTGCATGCAGGAACTCCACCAGCGTGGCGATCGGCGTGCTGTGCATCATCTGCTCGGAGAACTCCACCACGCTCGGGCTGATCTTCTCGTCACCGTAGGACGCGGCACGCAGGATCGGACCGATGACCGACCGCGCGGCACCACGCGTGCGATGCACGGTCTTCGGGGCGTATCGCGCGGCGAACCGCACGGCCTCCAGCGCCGGGTTACGCAGGATCTCGCCGAGCGGCGACCGCGTCACCCCTTCGGCTGCCGAAGCGATCAGCGCGGCACCGACCACCCGCGACGGGTAGCGCTTGGGGAACTGCCGGGCATGCGACAACACCGTCATGCCACCCATCGAATGGCCGACCAATACCACCGGCCCGCGCGGAACCGTCACCGCCAGTACGGATTCCAGGTCTTGACCGAGCTGCTCGACGGTGTAGGTGTCGGGGTCCGATGTTCCCGACTGGCCGTGGCCACGCTGGTCGTAGAACACCATGCGCACCTGCGGGCCCCACTGTTCGGCCAACCGGGCCCGCTGAAAGTGGAAGGCGCCCATCTGAAGACAGAACCCGTGCGCGAACACCACGGTCAGCGGCGCGTCGAGCGGCCCGACCTCCCGCACCGCGAGCGGCACCCCGTCCGCGGTGGTGACGACCGAGCTGCGGTCGGCGTCGAGAAGGCGGAAATTCTCACCGGCGTACGGGTCGTCTTTGAGGACCCGACGCCCCAGCGACCGCGCCACCGAGGCACCGGCGACGGTGCCGACCGCGGTCAGCCCCGCTGCGCCCGCCAGCCAGCGGGCCCGGTGATGATGCTCATCGGAGGCGCGTTCGCTCAATGGCTCTCGCCCGAAACGTAGCTGCGGACGACCCGGCCGCGCGGGCTGGTGACGATCTCGTAGTGGATGGTGTCGAGCAGATCAGCCCAGTCCTGCGCGGTGGATTCGCCCTGGGTACCGGGCCCGAACAGGATCGCGTCGTCGCCCTCGGTGACATCGGACGCATCCGGCCCGAGGTCGACGACGAACTGGTCCATGCAGACCCGCCCGACGGCGCGCCGCAGTTTGCCCTTGATCAGCACATCGATCCGGCCACTGAGGGCCCGGTAGACACCGTCGGCATAACCGAGCGGCAGCAGCGCCAGGGTGGTGTCACGGTCGGCGACCCACATGTGACCGTAGGACACCCCGTCCCCCGCTCGGACCGAACGCACCAGTGTCACTGGGCATTTCAGTGTCATCGCGGGCCGAAGGCCCACATCTCCGCGGTCCGGGACGGGGTTCAAGCCGTAGACCGCGACGCCGGGCCGCACCATGTCGAACGCCAGGTCCGGCCGGGTCAGCGCGGCCGGTGAGTTGCTCAGATGGGCGATCTCGACCGGCACACCGTGCTCGCGGGCCTGGTCGCGCATCTCGGTCAACCGCTGTGCCTGCAGGTCGTTGAACGGGTGCTCGGGTACGTCGCCGTGCGCCAGGTGGCTCATGATCCCGCGCACCCGGATCGCACCGTCGGTGTGTGCGCGGTGCAGTGCGGTGAGCATCGCGGGATAGTCGGCGGGACCCACCCCGTTGCGGCTGAGCCCGGTGTCAACCTTCACCGTCACGGTGGCGGGGTGACCGACCTGAGCGACCGCCGCGAGCACCTCGTCGAGTTGGCGCACCGACGACACCGCGACCTGGACATCGGCCGCGACGGCCGGGGCGAAGTCGGTGCCTGGAGTGTGCAGCCACGCCAGCACCGGCGCCGTGATGCCGGCGGCGCGCAGCGCCAGTGCCTCGCCGACCGTGGCGACGCCGAGTTCGGCGGCCCCGGCGGCAAGCGCGGCGCGGCCGACCTGAGCGGCCCCGTGCCCGTAGCCGTCGGCCTTGACCACCGCCATCACCTGCGCCGGCCCGGCCAGCTCGCGCAACACGCCTACGTTGTGCTCGACGGCGCCGAGATCCACCACTGCCTGCGGCGTGGTGTGCGGGGTCAGGGGGGTCGTGAGTTCAGTCGTCTGCATCGTCATAATCACCGCCCGCCATTGTCCCAGAAACGGCGAGCGGCCCCACATGGGAGCGGGCGCGGTCAGTGCGTGAAGGGCTGCACGCGGTCGAAGAAACCACCCGGCTTGAGCTCGTCAAGGTGGCCCAGGGCCGTGATCATGTCCTCTTTGAGGGCCCGGGCCAGGTCGGCCGAGAAACCCTCCCGGACCACGATCCGCAGCACGACGACGTCGGATGCGTCGTCGGGCATGGTGTAGGCGGGCACCTGCCAGCCGAACGCGCGCAGCGCCTGCGACACGTCGAACTCGGTGTACCCGGGTTCGCCGCTGAGCCGGAAGCTGATCACCGGGATGGCCGATCCGTCGGAGATGATCTCGAAGTGCTCGCTGGCCCGCAGCTCGTCGCCCAGCCAGCGCGCGGTCTGTGACAGGCACTGCATGACCTGGGTGTATCCGGCCCGGCCCAGGCGCAGGAAGTTGTAGTACTGGCCCACCACCTGGTTGCCTGGCCGGGAGAAATTCAGGGTGAACGTCGGCATGTCGCCGCCGAGGTAGTTCACCCGGAACACCAGGTCTTCGGGCAGGTGGTCTTTGCTGCGCCACACCACGAATCCGATGCCCGGGTAGGTCAGCCCGTACTTGTGCCCGCTGACGTTGATCGACACCACCCGGGGCAGCCGGAAGTCCCACTGCAGGTCGGGGTGCAGGAACGGCACCACGAAGCCACCGCTGGCGGCGTCGACGTGCACCGGGACATCGACACCCCCGCCGGCCGCCAGCTCGTCCAGCGCCGCGCAGATCTCGGCGATGGGTTCGAGCTCACCGGTGAACGTGGTGCCCAAGATGCCCACGACGCCGATGGTGTCCTCGTCGACCGCGCCCAGCACCTGTTCTGGGGTGATGACGTAGCGGCCCTGCGCCATCGGCAGATATCGGGGTTCCACGTCGAAGTAGCGGCAGAACTTCTCCCACACCACCTGGACGTTGGACCCCATCACCAGATTGGGGGTCCGGCCCTTCCACCCGTCGCCCACCTTTTCGCGCCAGCGCCACTTCAGGGCCAGGCCCGCCAGCATGACGGCCTCACTGGATCCGATCGTGGACACCCCGGTGGCACTCGCCGGGTCGTCGTCGCGCAGGTCTTCGGCATGGAAGAGGTCGGCGACCATGTTCACGCACCGAGTCTCGATGGCCGCGGTCGCCGGGTACTCGTCCTTGTCGATCATGTTCTTGTCGAACGTCTCCGCCATCAGCTTTCCGGCCTCGTCGTCCATCCAGGTGGTGACGAAGGTCGCCAGGTTCAGCCGTGAGCTGCCGTCGAGCATCAGCTCGTCGTGGATGAACCGGTAGGCCGCAGCGGGTTCCATCGCGTCGTCGGGCAGGCGCAGCGCCGGGACCGGCGCCATGTCCAGTCGTCCAGTGTAGGCCGGGGCGACCTGGGCGTGGGAATGCTTGCGGGACATGGTGTTCCTTCCGGTTACAACGACGCGATCGCGGTGCGGATGTGAGCGAGGATGGCCGACGCCGATGTGGGTGCCGGTCGCGGACCGGGGTCGGCCGCGGAGAGGTTGGCCGCACGGGCATGCACGAACGCCCCGGCGGCGGCGGCCTGTGCGGGCGGCAGCCCGGCCGCCAGCAGGGAGCCGATGACGCCGGAGAGCACGTCGCCCGAACCGGCGGTGGCGGCCCAGGATTGGCCGGCCGGATTGAGGTAGGTGGTGCCGTCGGCGCCGGCGATGACGGTGACGTTGCCCTTGAGCAGAACGGTGGCGCCGAGGCGGTCGGCGAGTCTGCGGGCCGCGCCGACGCGATCATCGCCCACGGGTTCCCCGGCCAGGCGCTGGTACTCGCCCGCGTGCGGGGTCAGCACGGTCGCGGCACTACGCCCCGTCAGCAGACCGGGGTCTTTGGACAGCAGCGTGAGCCCGTCGGCGTCGACCAGTACCGGCAGGTCGGTGTCGAGGGCGAACCGCAGTGCGGCCTTCGCGTCGTCGTCGGTGCCCATGCCGGGGCCCGCCACCCAGGCCTGCACGCGCCCGGCTTCCTGGGGGCTTGCCGCGGCGATCACTTCTGGCCAGTGGGAAAGCACCTGCTGTGCAGCGCTTCCCGCGTAGCGCACCATTCCGGAGGTCGCGGCCACCGCAGCCCCGACGCTCAGCACCGCCGCCCCGGGATAGGTTGCCGAGCCGGACAGCAGGCCCGTCACGCCCTGCGTGTACTTGTCATCGTCGGGGCCGGGGACCGGCCACAACGCTCTGACGTCGTCGGCGTCGAGTCCGAGCACGTCCGTGGCGGGCAGATCCAGGCCGATGTCGACGAGTTCGACGCGTCCGCAATCGGCCAGTGCGTGTACGGGTTTCAGCCCGCCGAAGGTCACGGTGAGCGCGGCCTTCACATGCGGGCCGTCGGTCGCCCCGGTCTGCACATCGATGCCGCTGGGGATGTCGACGGCGACCACCGGTGCGGCATTCGCCGCGAACACCTCGGCGGCGGCCGGCCGCAGCGCACCACGGCCCGAGATGCCGACCACCCCGTCGATCACCAGATCCGTTGCCGCGGAGACGGTTTGCACCACGCGGCCGCCGGCGGCGCGGAATGCGGCCAGCGCTGCCGGGTGGGTGCGGTCCGCGTTGAGCAGAACCGCGTCGGCCGCTGCGCCCCGACGACGCAGGAACGTCGCGGCCCACAGGGCGTCACCGCCGTTGTCGCCGGAACCGACCACGGCGCACACTCGGCGGCCGGCGACCCCTCCGGTGCGGGCGAGCAACTCGCGCGCGATGGCCGTCGCCAATCCGTAGGCGGCACGGCGCATCAGCGCGCCGTCGGGCAACGATGCCAGCAGCGGAGCCTCGGCGGCTCGGATCGCATCAGCGGTGTAGTAGTGCCGCATCAGCTCCCGCCCCGATCGATGACTCTCGACATGCCCGCGCGCCAACAGGTTACGCGGGATCACACAGTCAAGTCATGGGTTCGACGGCCAAACGGCGTCGACACCCCCGAAAACACCGCGCGCGACCACGTCGGAGGTGTGCCTCAAACAGCGATCCGCTCGCGCTCGCGTCGGGCGTCACCGGTCTCGGCGTCGAAGAAGTAGGTCCGTTCGGGCGGCAACACCAGGCCGATCGGCGTGCCCGAGACCAACGAGGTGTCCGCAGGCGCCTGGACGATGACCCGCGTCTGCGCATCGCCGACGCCCACGAGGGCAGTCACCAACACATGGCTGCCGAGCGGTTCGACGAAGTCGACGCGGGCAGGCACCGTGCCCTCGCCGCAGTGGACGTTCAGCTGCAGATGCTCCGGGCGCGCCCCGACGATCACCGGGCCGTCCGCGCAACGAGCCGCTGTCACCGCGGCGCCGCCAACATGCAACATGCCTGCGCGGATGGTGGCGGGGATCAGGTTCATCGGCGGGCTGCCCATGAATGCGGCCACGAACGTGTTGGCCGGGCGGTTGTAGATGTCGTCGGTGGTGCCGATCTGTTGCACTTCACCGTCGGACATCACACACAGCCGGTCCCCGAGCGTCATCGCCTCCACTTGGTCATGGGTCACGTAGATCGAGGTGACCGGGACCTCGCGGTGCAGGCGTTTGAGATCGCCGCGCACCTGGTTGCGCAGCTTGGCATCCAGATTCGACAACGGCTCGTCGAGCAAGAACGCCTGCGGTTCGCGGACCAGCGCGCGGCCCATGGCCACCCGTTGGCGCTGTCCACCCGAGAGTTGGCCGGGCTTGCGGTCCAGAAGTTCGGTGATCTGCAGTAACTCAGCGGTTTCGCGGACCCGGCGCTCGATCTCAGGACGCGGGGTCCGCCGCTGCCGCAGGCCATACGCAAGGTTGCGATAGACGGACATGTGCGGGTAGAGCGCATAGTTCTGGAACACCATCGCGATGTCGCGTTGACCGGGCCCGAGGTCGTTGACGACGGTGCCGCCGATCCGGATTTCCCCGGATGTCGGCTTGTCGAGTCCTGCCAGCATCCGCAGCGCGGTGCTCTTACCGCACCCGGAGGGGCCGACGAGGATCAGAAATTCACCGTCGGACACCGTCAGATTCAGTCCCTTGAGTGCGAGTACTCCTCCGGCAAACCGGCGGGTGACATCACGAAATTCCACTTCTGCCAACGTTCAGCCCTTCAGTCCGGTACTTGCCACCGATTGCACGAAATAACGCTGCGCGCCGACGAACACCAACAGCATCGGCAACAGGCTCATGACGTTCGCCGCCATCAACAGCGGCCACTTGACCCGGTGCGCTCCCTGGAAGTAGCTCAGCCCCAACGGAATCGTCATCTGGTCCTGCGAGGTGATCACGATCAGCGGCCACAGGAAGTCGTTCCAGGAGGTCAGCACCGTCAATGCCGCCAGAGTCGACAACGCGGGCAGCGAGAGCGGCAGCACGATCTTGAACAACACGCCCAGTCGGGACGTCCCGTCCACCCGGGCCGCCTCTTCGAGTTCAACCGGAACCGTCTGAAAGAACTGGCGCAGGAAAAATATGCCGAATGCCGTGGCCAGGTTGGGCAGCATCAACGCACCGATGTGGTCGATGCCGAAACCTGCCCAGACGTTGTCGCCGAACCACTTGACGATCAGGAACACCGGGATCATCGTCACCTGGAACGGCACCATGAGGGTGGCCATCAGCGTGACGAAAAGCGCTCCCCTGCCGAGGAATCGGATGCGGGCAAAGGCGTAGCCGGCGAGGCTGCAGACTATCAGGTTGCTGACCAGCACCACTGACGTCACCAGCAGGCTGTTGAGGAAGAAATGCCCGAACGGCGCGGCGTTCCAGGCTTCCACGTAGTTCTCGAACCTCGGTCGCTCGGGCAGCAGCACCGGCGGGAAGCGGTTGGCCTCCCCTTCGCTCTCCAAGGACGTGACAAGCATCCACAACAGCGGGACGATCAGCAGGAAGGTGAGCGGGATGAGGACCAGATGCCATGGGCTGAACGGCAGGCGCAGTTTGCGCCTTTGCGGTGAGTGTGACTGTGCCTGCGGCGCACTGATTTCAGTGTCGAGTATCGGCGTGGTGATCATGAGATGTGCACATGCTTACGGGCGAGCCGGAACTGAACTGCGGTGATCAGCAGGATGACGACGAACAGCGCATAGGCCATCGCCGCGGCATAGCCGGCGTCGAACTGAACGAAGGCCTGGTCCCACAGGTAATACACGATGACCGTGGTGGCGCGCAGCGGTCCGCCGCGTGTCGTTGCGTAGACCTCGTCGAACAGTTGCAGTGCGTTGATGGTCAGCCAGACCACGAGGAACAGATTCGCCGGGCCAAGCAGCGGCACCGTGATGGTGCGGAAGCGGGTGAAGGGACTGGCCCCGTCGATCGCCGCAGCCTCGTGCAACTCGGCGGGAACCCCCTGCAGGGCAGCGAGATACACGATGACCGAGAACCCTGTCCAGCCCCAGACCGTCATGGCGACGACGACGTACAGGGCCTGCGACGGGGAGGCCAGAAAGGGCTGCGCCGGCACGCCGACGGCGCCCAATGCCGCGTTCACCAGACCGTAGTCACGGTCGGTCAGCCACAGGAAGATGATGCCCTGCGAGATGGTCGACACCGCCATGGTGATGTACGCGGCCGTCCGATACACCGAGATGAAGCGCACCGAGCGGTTCAGCGCCGCAGCGACCAGCAGACCCACCAGCATCGTGCCGGGCACGAACAGCGCGGTGTAGATGATGGTGTGTTTGATCGCCTCGACCACAACCGGGTCGTCGGCCAGCTTGCGGTAGTTGTCCATGCCCACCCACGGGGTTTCGGGCGTGAGCAGATCCGACTGCTGGAACGACAGCAGCAGAGACATCAGCACCGGCAGCAGACCGAAGGCACCGATGAGTACCATCGCCGGGCTCACCAATGCCCATCCGGCCACGGTCTCCGACCGGCCGAGCCACGTGAAGCGGGCCATCAGCCCTCGCGTCGACACGCGCCTATTTCCCGGCCAGTGCGGTATCGGCGGCCCGTGCAGCGGAGTTCAGCGCGTCGACGGGCTGTTCCTTGCCGAGCATGACCGCGACGATCGCCTGCCCCAGCGCCTCGGAGATCGCCGGATACTGCTCGACGGTCGGGCGTACCTTCTTCACGTTGGCCAGATTCTCCACGAATGTGGCGCTGCCGGAGAGCTTTTCGTTCAGCTGATCGCGGAACGCCGGATCTTGACCAACGGACAGCCGGGTCGGCAGGTCACCGGTGCCCAGCGAGAACGCCCTGACCTGCTCAGGCGCGGTCAACCATTTCACGAAATCGATTGCCGCCTGCTTGCGCTTGTCCCCGTTGTTGAACACGACCCAGTTGTCGGGACCCGAGATGGTCTGATGCGCACCGCCTGCGAACGTGGGCATCACCTGCACACCGTATTCGATGTCCGACAGCTGGCTCAGGTCCCAGGGGCCGGTGACCAACATCGCGACCTTGCCGCTGTTCATCAGCTTCGGGCCGTTCTCGTTGGTGGTGTCGAGGTAGAGCGACTTGTCGGTGACCGCCATCTGTTGCAGCGCCGTGAGGGCCTTCACTCCGGCCTCGGAGTTGAACGCCGCCCGATCGTTGCCGGGTGTCAGGACATCACCGCCTGCCTCCCAGAGCATCGGGACGTAGTGCCACACTGTGTCTTCGCTGCCGTCGGCAGGGATGAGCCAGCCGTACTGTCCCTTCGCGGGGTCGGTGAGTTTGGCAGCAGCACTGCGGAAATCGTCCCATGTCCAGCTCGCTGTCGGTGGCGCAACCCCGGCGTCGGCGAACAGTTTCTTGTTGTAGACGACCGCGAGATTGTCCACGAGAGCGGGCACCCCGACGATCTTGTCCCCGACCGTCGCCGCCTGCCGCTCGGCCGGATAGAAGTCGTCCCAGTTCCAGTCGGGGGCCGAGACCACCTTGGACATATCGACCACGGACGGGATCTTGGCGATGTTCGGGGACCACGACCCGAACATGTACGCCACATCGGGGGCACTGCCGCCACGCACCGCGGTCAAGACCTTCTGTAACACCAGGTCGTTGCTCGAGTACAGCTCTCGCACGCGGACATCGGGATGCGCCTTGTTGTACTGCTCGATCAGGCCCTTGAACACCTCGCCTTCGGTGTCCTGATATCCGTGCCACACCGCGATCTCGACGGGGCCCGACGAGGACCCACCCCCGCATGCGGCGAGTGCGAAAGCGAGGACAGCTACCACTGCGATACACAGCCTGCGTCGAATCACGGTAGAAACTCCTTTGTTGACAACGTCGGAGCGTGGGTCTGGTTCATGGCCTGCCGTTTTCACAGCGCCACCCTCGCGCGTAGCGGCTCGGGTAGCAGGTCGCCGTGCGCGGCGGTCAGCTCGTCGCACAGGTCCCAGATCTGGTCGACGGTAAGCGTGGCCGCGGTATTGGGATCGACCATCGCGGCCGCCCGCACGAGCCTCGGATCCTCGTTGACCGCGGCGCGCACCGCCAAGTCCACGGGCCCCAGGAAATTCCGGTTGAGCGCGGCACATTGCGGTGGCAGATCACCAACCTTCATGGGATGGGCGCCCGACGCGTCCAGCACGGTGGGAACCTCCACGGCAACGCCGTCCGGCAGATTGGTGATCAGACCCTGGTTGACGACGTTGGCCGAGATGACCCGGCGCCTGCCGGTCTCCAACGAGTGGATCACCTGTGGCGCGTACTCGGTGGAACCGGTGTCGATGGGCAGCGTCTCGGTGTCGGCCAGTTGTGCTCTGACCCGGCCGTATTCGGCCAGATTCGCTTCGCTGATGGACACGTATTCGCCCACGTTGATCCGGAGCCGGTCGATCTCGTCGGGCCGGCGCAGATACCACGGCACGTACTCGCTGGAATGCTCGCTGGTCTCGGTCGGGTAATAGCCCAGGCGCCGGTACATATCCACCCGTACCCGCCGCCGTAGTTCCGCATCGGTGCGGATGCGCTCGTCCAACAGCGGGTACAGGTCCTGCCCGCCGCGTTCCCACCGCAGCACCCATGCCTGGTGGTTGACGCCCGCCGACCAGTAGGACACATCGTCATACGGCACGTCGATCAGTTCGCACAGGCCGACCATCGTCCAGTACACCGAATGGCACAGCCCGAGTACCCTCAGCCGCGGCGCGACGTGATGCAGGAAGCTGACATTCATCGCCATCGGGTTGGTGTAATTGAGCAGCCAAGCCTCGGGGCACAGCTGCTGCATATCACGCGCGATACCGGCGAGCACCGGAAATGTCCTCAGGCCGCGGAAGATTCCGCCGATACCGATGGTGTCGCCGATGGTCTGATTGAGCCCGTAACGCGCGGGGATCTCGAAGTCGCGCAGCGTCGCCTCGTGCATGCCGACCTGGATGACGTTGATGACATAGTCCGCGCCGTCGAGCGCACGGCGCCGATCGGTGGTGGCGTTCACCTCTGGGCTGGCCCCCGCCGCTCGAGCGGTGGCGTGCGTGATTGCCTCCGCGGTTTCCAGACGCTCGGAGTCGATGTCGTGCAACACGATCCGAATCGACTCCAGTTCGGGGAACGACAGGATGTCCCCGAGCAGCTCGCGGGTGAATTCGACACTGCCCGCTCCGATGATGACAACTGTGGGTTTCACGTAAGGCTCCTTGTCCGCGCGTTACCGGATGCGACGGCGGGCGCCGCCGGTGCTTCACCGCGCTTCTCGTCGCTGTAGACCATCAGGGTGGAGCCCAGCAGCGCCAGCACGATGCCAACAGCTCCGTAAGGGGTGGGCAGGGTGTGATAGGCGACCAGTGACACCACGATGGTCAGCGCAGGCGCCAACGCGTTGGTGGTGGGTGCGACGATACTGGCCTTGCCGCGATGCAGCGCCATCACCAGAAACAGCGCACCGACCGCGTTCAGCAGCTGCGTTGCCGCCGTCAGAACTGGTGCCTGCCAGGGATATCCGGTCGGGATACCACCCATGGACAGCACCGCGACCGGGATGAGGAGGATCGCGCTGATCGCCATCCAGCCGAAGGTAGTGGCTTCGTTGACGCCGATCGTCGCGGTCTTTCGCATGAAGTAGGCCTGCACTCCCCAGGCCACGCAGATCAGGACTGCCAGGGGAAGCCATGGACCGGATGAGCCTGCGGAGTCGGCGCTCGTGATGCTGAACAGCACGATCGCCGCCAGTGCGGCGAGGAGGCCGACAACCGCGAGGGCGCTGATCCGTTCCCGGAGCAGAACCATCGCCATCACCACGGTGATGGCCGGCGAGATCGAGACGATGGGAAAGATCAGATACGCCGGGCCCATGGTGAGCGCCTGGAACAACAGCAATTGCCCACCGGCGCCGGTGATCCCGATGAGAAGGCCGTAGACCGCGGCGCGTGGCCGCCGGTCGAAGCGTTGGCCTCGCAGCGCGAACACTGCCGGAATGATCATGGTCAGCGCCCAGATGCTGTAGATCATTTCATCGGGGTAGCCGTATTTCGTTGCGGGTAGCGCAGACCAGGCGCCCCAGACCCCCCAGAACAGGATCAGGAGCGTGGCGTAGAAGATCCAGCCACGGCGGTGGCCGGTCGAGGTGGGGACTGTCGCATCGGTCATGTCGGAGTCACTTTGTTCGGATCATGCCTGGGTGGCTGTGAGTTGGTGGAGCGCAGATGAACTCAGCGGATGGCCGCTGCGCTTGGCCGCGTAGAGGGCCGCACCGACCGCGGGGTCCAGCAGCGGACGCTGCAGGTCGTACTTGGCGGGGAGCTCTTGGAGCGCGGCGACGAACAGATCCCGAAAACCCTCGTCGGAGAACATTCCGCCCGAGTAGGACACGGGGACCGGTTCATGTTCGGTGAATCCGATGAGCGTCCGGTTGGTTTCGACCAGTGCGACCAGTTCGGCCGCCGCAACCGACAAGATCTGTCGAGCAGCGTCGTCACCGCTACGGGCGGCCTGACACACGGTAGTCGCCAGGGCAGCAATGGAACTGCGGTTTCCGGACCACTTCTCGATCACCAGACTCACGGCGTCGAGGTCGCCGCGCAGCTGCAGGCGCTCCCTGAGAAGCGCGTGCAGCGGACCGGGTTTCAGTCTTCCGTCACTCATCCGGCTGAATGCGTTCAGCCCTTGTGTGGCAACCCAGTACGCCGAACCTTCGTCGCCGAACAGTTCGCCCCAGCCGCCCACCCGGCGCCCGACACCGCGGCGCTCGCCGTACGTCATCGAACCGGTACCGCAGATGACGTTGACGCCGTCCTCGCACGCCAGCGAGCCGGCCCAGCCGCACACCATGTCGTTGTCGCAGCGGTAGCGGTCGTGACCGAGTACCCGCGCGGGGACGGCGTCGAGCCGGTCGATATCGCCGCTGGACTCACCGTATCCGGGGATGCCGAAGAATGCGGCGTCGATATCTGCGGTGTCGATGCCCGCGAGTCCGCAAATCTCGGTAATACCCCGCACCAGAACACGTTCTACGAGCTCGAAACCGTCGTTGAAGTAGTACGAGGTCGGTGCCGTCGCCCGGGCCACGATGTGCCCGGAATCGTCGATCAAGGCGAACGCGGTCTTCGAACCGCCGCCGTCAACTCCGAGATAACGCGCCATCGTCGCTCACCGCGCTTCCAGGTCGGAAGGTGAAATCGGATGGATCGTGACACCTTGCACCACCCGGCTGACCTCACCGGACGGGAACGGATTGTCCGGTGTCTTGCCGTGTTCGAGCGCGGTGAACAGCGCGAGGTACTGCGCGAACACCAGGTACGGCAATGCGGCCTGCGCGTCGTCCAGATGGGCTAGTCCCGGCAGCACGGTCGCCGTGCCCAACTCCTGCGGAATCGGTTCGCAACTGAGCACTCTCACGGCGTCGGGGCTCAGCTGGGCGCGCAGTTCGGCGACGATGTCCAGGTCATAACGGCGCGTGTAGGGATCGTTCGAAACGTACACCACCACAAGGGTGCAACCGTCGAGAACCGACTTGGGTCCGTGCCGAAAGCCCAGGGGGGAATCGAAATACGTGACGACGACGCCTGCGGTGAGTTCGAGCAGTTTCAGGGCCGACTCTTGTGCCAGCCCCGCCAAGGCTCCGCTGCCGAGGTAGACGATGCGCTGCGGGCCACTCTGCGCCAGCGCCCGGATATCGGGCTGCAGAGTCGCCACATGCTCGGCGGCCTGCGCCAAGGCCTCGACGTTCCCGCGTCCCGCCGGGCCCAGGGTCAGCAGGCACGACAGCAGCATCGAGGTCAGGCTGGAGGTCATCGCGAAGCCCGTGTCGTTGGTGCGCTCCGGCAGGTAGACCACGCGGGAGTTCGCGCGGTCGCGGTGTGCCCGGCCCAATTCCCCGGTGCGGTCGCACGTGTAGACCAGATGCCAGATGTCGGTGACGAGTTCGTCGGCAAGCGCCGTGGTCGCAAGGCTTTCCGGGCTGTTGCCGGACCGGCCGAACGACACCATCAGCGTCGGGGTGTCCGGCTCCAGGTGGTCGCGTGGGGCGGCGACGATGTCGGTCGTGGCGATGGGTTCGACGCGGCAGCCAAGATGCCGCCGCAGCGCCGGCGCCGCGATCTGACCGATGAACGCCGAGCTGCCCGCCCCGGTCAGGATGACCCGCAAGCCGGGCCGTTCGGTGATCCCGCGGAGGAAGCGGGCGAGACCCTCATCAGTTTCGCCTCCGACCTCTCGCCAAGCGTCCGGCTGCTGGCCGATCTCGAGAATCGTTGCGCCACCCTCTTCTTGGGCGGGAACTTGAATTTGTGAGCTAGTCATCGGTATCTCCGGTGGTCAAGGGTTGTGCGGTACGGCAGGCATCGGCGTAGGGCCGCAAGGCGTCGCGTATTCGGTCGATCACCAACGCCTGCGCGGTGGGCGCCAGCTCGCCGGTTCGGATTCGTTCGTACTGGGTCGGCAGGAACTGGCTGATGAGGGGCATGGGGATACCACTGCGGTCGAGGTTGGCCAGCAATGTGTTTCGGGCGGTCTCCACCTCGTCGTCGGCCCAGTAGTAGCGGAGCCGATCGCTGTAGCTGTACCGGCGAGCGGTGCGCTGGGTGACCGGGTCACCTTCGTAGTAGGCCTGCCAGTGCGCTGGCTCGGCGAGCATCCTGCGTTCGACGACATCGACGAGGTTTGACCGGGCCGGCCGCGCGACGAGCTCGTCTTCGACGTGCGCCAGCGCGAAGAGCGCCTCGCGCATCGCGAAGGTGAGCAGGTCCGACTTTGAGTATCGCCCAATGATCCTCCACCAGCTCCCGCAGCTGTGCCGGGCGTTGATAGTCGGTGGAATGCGCCTCGAAGACGAGGTGGTCTTCGCCATCGAGGACGTGGCGCAGTTCGGTGGTCGCGTCGCGCTGGTAGTCGATGACGTTCAGATGATCGAATTCCACACCGGGTTGCACCACGAGGGCGACGACCCGCGGCCACACATGCTCCAGTGCCGCCTCCGCGAAGGCCGACCGGTGCGCCGCGATGGTGCGCAGGGCTCGTTCGGCAGGCGTCGGGGTGAGCCGGCTCAGGGTTTCGTGCGCTCCACCGGGTACCGGTACCTCTGTGCCGATGACGTACACCGGGCCGTCGCGCCCTGCGCGGTGCGCGGCATCCTCGGCGACCCGCATCAACCGTGCAGTGCGGGCCGCCACCACCTCATCGGAGAGGACCGTCGGGTCGTCCGCGCAGGACATGCTGCAGTCGATGTGGATCTTGCTGTACCCGGCCTCGACATACGCGGCGATCAGGACATCCGCTTTTTCCATTGCCGTGCAGGCATTCTCGTGCTGCCACCGGTTGGGCCCCAGGTGGTCTCCGCCGAGCACGACGCGGTCGCGCGGAAACCCGTACTCATCGGCGATGCCCAACACGAGGTCACGGAATTCTGCCGGGCGCAGACCGGTGTAGCCACCGAACTGGTCGACCTGATTCGACGTGGCTTCGATGAGCACATAACTATGGTCGGCGGTGGCCTGGGTCAGAGCCGCCGCCACTACCGTCGGATGCGCCGAGCACACGGAGTAGACGCCGACGGATTCACCGCTCTTGTGTCCTCGGATTGTTCGAGCGATCCGGTTGTCCGGCAATGTGTTCGGGTGGATATCGGTCATCGCGTCTGCGCCTCCCCTGCGATCACGGCCTGCCGCGACGATCCGACGGCCCGACACAGTTCGGCCACCGTGTCGCCGATCGCCTGACGGCCGGCCTTCAGGTACCCGCGCGGGTCGGTCACGGCAGCGTCGGCGGCGAGCACGTCTCGTACAGCACCGGTCAAGGCGACGTTGAGCGCGGTTCCGATGTTGACCTTGCGGATGCCCGCATCCACGGCCTGCCGGAGCTGGCTGTGCGGAACTCCGGAAGAGCCGTGCAGGACAAGAGGAATCGGTACCCGCTCGGCCAGCTCGTTGATCAGGGCGAGGTCGAGACGGGCATCGCGGACTGTCATCGCATGCGTGCTGCCCACGGCCACCGCGAGGCCGTCGACGCCGGTCTGCGCGGCGAACTCCGCCGCTTCGTCGGGGTCGGTCCGAGCCCCCGAGGCGTGCGCATCACCCTTGCCGCCGATCTCACCGAGCTCGGCCTCGACCCACAGGCCTGCCTGGTGCGCGGCTGTGGCGAAGGACCGGGTGCGATCGACATTGTCCTGATACGGCAGCTGGGCGGCGTCGACCATGATCGATGTGATGCCCAGCGCTGCAGCGCTGGCGATGGCATCGTCGAGCAGAGCCGTATCGCGAAAATGGTCCAGGTGCACAGCGATTGGCACCACACTGCCCTCGGCGATGCGGGCGCACGCCGAGGCCACCGGCACGATGCGGCCGCCGTGGAAGCGCACGGTGTTCTCGCTGATCTGCATGATGACCGCGGCGCCCGCGTGTTCGGCTCCGGCCGCGATGCCCTCGGCATGCTCGATGGTGATGACGTTGAACGCCAGGACAACCGAGCGCGCGGCGGTCGCGGATGCAATGAGATCGGTGGTGGCGGCCAGGGTCACGAGGCCACCCGTGATGGTGGGAGGGTGCTGTCGAACATTCGTCGATCATGAAAAGCTCGCTCAATACGCGCAATACTGATCCACAAAACGATCAGTAAAACTGATTGTCTCTACCGTCAGCCCAGGGAGCCACACCGATGTCGATCAAACGCACCGACCGAATGCGCGAAGTGCTTTCGCTTCTGCGGGACCGTGGCGAAGTGGCCTCGCAGGTACTGTGCACCGAGCTGCGAGTGTCTGCTGCGACACTTCGCCGCGATCTCAGCGAACTCGAGGACCAGGGTCTTCTGGTGCGCACGCATGGCGGAGCGCGCGCGCTCGACCCCAGCGGCAGCGAGATCCCGGTGCGGCTTCGTGATCACCGGATGGTCGCGATCAAACGCCGGATCGCCCAGCATGCGGCCGCACTTGTGCCGGCGGGCCAGCAGTCGGTCGCATTGACGGGGGGCATCACCACGGGCGAGGTGGCCCGCGCGCTGAAGGGACGCCCGCAGATGACGGTGGTCACCAACTCGCTCACCATCGCCGCCGACTGCGCCGTAGATGCGCACATGAAGGTGATCATGACTGGCGGCCTGGTGCGGTCGAATTCCCTTGAGGCCGTTGGTCCTATGTCAGAGCACGCGTTTCAGGTCATCACCGTGGGCACCGCGATTCTCGGTGCCGACGGCATGTCGGCCGAAGTGGGTGCGACGACATTCGACGAGGCGGAGGCCCGCACGGCCATCGCGATGGCGACCAATGCTCAACGTGTCGTGGTAGCCGTCGACGGTTCGAAGATCGGCAAGGTGACACTGGCAAAGATGGTGGCGCTCAACCAGATCGATCACCTGGTGACCGATTCCACGGCCGATGCCGAACAGTTGCGGCTCATCGCGGCTGCGGGAGTGGACGTGCACGTTGTGGAGGTCGGCGACAGCTTCTGACGTCGTCACCGCAGGACGCGTGCGATGGTCCCACCGGCTGCCCGCAACCGGTCCGGGGTGTGTGAGGCGTAGCCCAGCACGAGCCCTGGTGGCCCCGGCAGCCGCCGATGCCACGACAACGGGTGCACCAGAACACCGGCTGCACGCAACTCGTCGGCCAGCGCCACGTCATCGGTACCGGCTGGCAGCGTGACCAACAGGTGCAGCCCCGCGGCCACCCCGGTGACCGTTGCCGCAGGCAACGCGCCGGACAGGCTCTGCAGCAGGGCATCTCGTCTGGCCCGGTGCCTGGCCCGGACCAGCCTGACATGCCGGTCGTACTCCCCCGATTCGAGCAGCCGCGCCAACACCAGCTGCGGCACAGTGGGGCTGCCCAGATCGGTGGCATGTTTGGCGGCCACCAGCTCGGCGAAGCGGCTGCGCGGCGGCACCAGCCATCCCAGCCGCAGCGCGGGCGCCAGGCTCTTCGAGGTGCTGCCGGTGTAGGCGATGCGGTCCGGCGCGGTCGGGTGCAGAGCGGGGACAGGCGCGCGGTCATAGCGATATTCGGCGTCGTAGTCGTCCTCGATGATCAAGGCGCCATCCCACGCCAGCAGTTCCCGCCGTCGCTGGGGAGCCAGCACCACGCCTGTCGGGAACTGGTGCGCCGGCGTCAGGAAGGCCACTGCGGCACCGGAGTTGGTGAGCGCGTCCACGCGGATGCCGTCGTCGTCGACCGGCACCGGCACCGCGCGCAAGCCCCAGTATTCGAGTTCTTCGACGGCACCGCGCGAGCCGGGATCCTCGACCGCGATTTCCTCGGTTCCCTCCCGGTGCAGCTGCTGGGCGAGCAAAGCCATGGACTGCGCCACTCCGGCGACGACGAGGATGTCCTCGGGGTCGACCCGGAGTCCGCGTGTGCGTCCCAGCCAGGGAGCCAGCGCGGCGCGCAGTCGCGGGTGCCCGCGAGGGTCTCCGTAGCCGAGGTCTTCGGGCGCGGCCTCGGCCAGCACGGCGCGTTCGGCGCGCAGCCACGTGCTGCGCGGGAACGCCGAGAGATCAGGCACGCCTGGCGAGAGGTCGATGCCCTCGGCGAGGGTCAACCGCGGGTGCGGAAGTCTGTGCGTCTCGAAGCGAGGTGCGGCCCGCGCCGACGACCGGTCCGGCCGGGCGAGCACCACGGTCCCGCCGCCGGAGCGCCCGCTGACCAGACCTTCGTCGGTGAGCCTGCGGTATGCCTCGACCACCACGCCACGCGAGACCCCCAGCTCGCCGGCCAGCACGCGGGTGGCGGGCAATCGGATGCCGGCCACGAGCCTGCCATCGGAAATCGCGGCACGGAACGCATCGGTGAGCCACGCGGTGAGACCACGGCCCGGTGCGGTCGCTGGGTCGAGCTGAAGGAAATCTGCCCCGAAAGAAGCTTGGTCCACCAAATGTGTCCATTCTTGGTGCTGTTTGTTGGACCATGATTCAGCCAGCATGGGCTCATGTCCAGCACCACCCGCGCAGCACTCTGCGGCGCCCTCGGTATGACGTTCGTCGGCGGCAGCGTCGCGGTCTCGGGGATGCTCGCCGGCGCTCCGTCGCTCACCGCTCAAGCACTCCGGTACGCGCTGGCGTGCGCCTTGTTGCTCGGCTGGACCCGGCTGACCGGCCGGCGCGTGCGGCGTCCGCGAGGCAACGAATGGCTGTGGCTCGCAGGCATCACGACGAGCGGGTTGGTGCTGTTCAACGTCGCACTCGTACACGGCGCGCGGCATGCCGAACCGGCCGTGCTGGCGGTTGCCGTCGCCTGTGTGCCGGTGGCGTTGGCGACGATCGGTCCCGTACTCGAGGGGCGACGGCCGACCAGCCGCCTGTTCGCCGCCGCCCTGGTGGTGAGCGCGGGGGCCGTCGTCGTCGAGGGACTCGGCGACGCGGATCCGACAGGCCTGTTGTGGGCGCTCGTCGTCTTCGCATGCGAGGCTGGATTCACCTTGCTCGCGGTGCCGGTCCTCGGCTCACTCGGCCCTGCCGGGGTGTCGGTGCACACCACGTGGATGGCCGCAGCCATGTTCGGCATTCTCGGGCTGAGCACCGAAGGTTGGCGTGCGGCAACCACATTCGATGTCCGAGAGCTCCTCGCCATCGGTTACCTTGCGGTGGGCGTCACCGCGCTGGCGTTCATCCTGTGGTACACGTGTGTGGGCCGGTTGGGCGCCGGGCGCGCCGGTCTGCTGACCGGGGTGGCGCCGGTCGCCGCGGCGGTGATCGGCATCCCTGTCACCGGATCGTTGCCCACGGTCCCCGTGTGGGCCGGCGTCGCGCTGATCGCATGCGGGCTGGCCGCTGGGCTGGGTGCCAGGCCACGACCGGATCCCGAAACCTCACTGAGCAGGCCACGCGCCGGTACTGCCGGGCTGGAGAACCTCCAGTGCCGCATCGATGTTCGGCACAATGGTCTCGCCGTATCCGCCGACCAGATGCCCCAGGGCGCGGGCGATGTGCGGCCCGACCGCCGCGGCCGCCAGGGCCTCTTCGGCGATGACGATGCCGTTGACAACATGGGCGGTGTGCAGCCGCCCGTCGCGTCCCAGTTCGTAACGCCAGTCGGCGATCTGGACCCGCTCCGGAGCCGACCGGAACATGCCCCGCTGCGCCGGCGTGTGCACCACGCCGGGCACCCCGGCGAACACCGTCACGACGAGTCCGACCCCGCCCGGCCCATCGAGCGCGGCCGCGATCGTCCGGCTGACCCGCTGCGGGTCGAAGGCGCTCACTAGCCGCTCATCGGCAGGACGAACGACGGTTCGATGGCTTCACCGGATCCGGTCTGGCGCACCGCGGTGCCCGCGGCATAGAACTCCAGCGTGTGAAAGCCCCAGCAATAGTTGTCCACCGCGGTGAACACCCCGACCACCCCTTTCGCACCGTCGCGTTCGGCCTCGGCCTGCATGCGCGACATCGCCAGTTCCCGGGCCTGGTAGTTGCCGTGGGTCCACTGCGGCATCTCGACGTTCTGCCCGATCTGGCGCATGGTCTGCAGGAAGCCCTGGGCCGCGACGTGGAAGACACAGTTGCCCATGACGAACGCGACCGGCGCCCACCCGGCCCGTAACAGCGTGATGAGGTCCTGCCCCGAAAGATGACTGCTGAACGCCTGGCCGTTGGGACGGCGGAACGCGCCCGGCTGTGCGGCGTAGCGCACCGCGGTCCCGACGGCGATGAATTCCAGGTGCTCCCCCGACTCGCCGTGCGCGCGCCAGTACAGTTCGACACCGACCACGCCGTCGGCGCCGACGTTGTCGGCCTCAGCTTGCATGCGCGCCATGGCATTCCAGCGGGCACGGTAGGTCGCCTCGGTGAGCACGGTCAGCTCCATCTGCTGCCGCAGCCCGCTGAATTGGAAGCCCACGTGATAGACCGAAACACCCATCACGAGGTCGATGGGTTCGAATCCGGCCCCGTGCAGCAGGACGAATTCGTTGACCGTCAGATCGGAGGTGAAGATGCGGTCGGCGTGCGACAGCCGTTCACCGGCGACGGGGTCGAGGGGGTTGGGTTGCATGCCCCAATCGTCGTGCTCCACCGGGTCCCGCGCATGCGGATTGGCCTGGCCGGAACCGACGTACAGCTAACTCACAGAACCGCTCAGCGGAATACGACGGTGCTGTGGCCGTTGAGCAGGACCCGGCTTTGGCAGTGCCAGCGCACGGCCCGGGCCAGTGCCAGCGCCTCGGCATCGCGACCCACGGTGGCCAGGGCGCGCTCGTCGTAGGTGTGATCGATGCGGATCACCTCCTGCTCGATGATCGGCCCCTCGTCGAGTTCGGGAGTCACGTAGTGCGCCGTGGCCCCCACCAGTTTGACGCCACGTTGGAACGCCTGCTGATACGGCCGTGCGCCTTTGAAACCCGGCAGGAACGAATGGTGGATGTTGATGGCGCGCCCGTAGAGCGCGGTGCAGGCCTCGTCGGAGAGCACCTGCATGTAGCGGGCCAGCACCACCAGGTCTATGTCCAGATCGTCGACGAGTTCGAGCAATTGGGCCTCGGCATGCGGTTTGTTCTCCGCGGTGACGGGGATGCGGTAGAACGGCAGCCCCGCCGCCTCGGCCATGGACCGCAGGTCGTCGTGGTTGGACACCACGGCCGCCAGCTCACCGTCGAGAGTGCCTGAGCGCCACCGGAACACCAGGTCGTTGAGGCAGTGTCCCTGCTTGGACACCATGACGAGCACCCGCGGCACCCGGTTGCCCCTGATCGTGAACGACATGCCGAATTCTTCTGCGGTGGTGGCGAACTCGTTGATCAGCTGATCCTCGGTGCAGTCTCCATCGACCTGGAAGGCCGTCCGCAGGTAGAGCTGACCGCGCACCGCGTCGTCGAACTGCTGATGCTCGACTATGTCGCCCTGGTGCTGGAACAGAAATCGAGTGATGGCGTGGACGATGCCCGGCCGCTGCGGGCAGGTCAGGGTCAGGGTGAAGATGTTCACTGCTCGCCTCTCAGCACTCGACCACGTTGAGCGGCAACTCGACGACGTTGAGCGCCAGGCCGCCACGAGCGGTCTCCTTGTACTTGACGCTCATGTCGGCGCCGGTTTCCCGCATCGTCTTGATCGCCTTGTCCAACGACACGTGATGCGTGCCGTCGCCGTGCAGTGCCATCCGAGCGGCGCTGATCGCCTTGATCGAGCCGACGGCGTTGCGCTCGATGCACGGGATCTGGACCAAGCCGCCGACCGGGTCGCAGGTGAGCCCGAGGTTGTGCTCGATGCCGATCTCGGCAGCGTTCTCCACCTGGGCGGGCGTGGCGCCCAGCACTTCGGCCAGTCCGGCGGCCGCCATCGAGCACGCGGAGCCCACCTCGCCCTGGCAGCCCACCTCGGCGCCGGATATGGAGGCATTCTCCTTGAACAGCAAGCCGATTGCGCCCGCGGTCAGCAGGAATCGCACCACGCCGTCCTCGCTGAAGCTGCCGATGAACTGGCGGTAGTAGTGCAGGACGGCCGGGATGATGCCTGCGGCACCGTTGGTGGGCGCGGTGACGACGCGACCGCCTGCGGCGTTCTCCTCGTTGACCGCGAGCGCGTACATGGTCACCCATTCCATCGCCCGCAGTGCATCGTGCTCGTCGCCGCCACTCTCCAGACGCTCGCGCAGTTCGGCGGCGCGGCGGCGCACCTTGAGCCCGCCGGGCAGCACGCCGGTGACGTGGGTTCCGCGGTCGACGCACTGCTGCATGACGTCCCAGATGTGCAGCAGGCCTGCCCTGATCTCGGCCTCGCTACGCCACACCTTCTCGTTGGCCATCATGAGATCGCTGATGCTCATCCCGGTTTCGGCCGTGAGCCGGAGCATTTCGGCTCCGCTGCTGAACGGGTACGGCACCGGGGTGGGATCCACGACCAGGATCCGGGTGCCGGTTTCATCCTCGTCGAGGACGAAACCTCCACCGACGGAGTAGTACTCGCGACGTTCCAGCTGCTTGCCTGCCGCGTCGAACGCCTGGAACACCATGCCGTTGCTGTGGAAATCCAGGCGTTCGCGGCGGTGCAACACGATGTCTTCGTCGACGTCGAACCGGATCGGCCGGGTGCCCGCCAGCCGCAGCTGCCCTTCTGAACGGATGGCATCGACGCGCGGATCGGCCGCCACCGGGTCGACCAGTTGCGGTTGCTCACCTTCGAGGCCAAGCACGACGGCCTTGACGCTGCCGTGGCCATGGCCCGTGGCGCCGAGCGAACCGTACAGGTCGCAGCGCACCGCGGCGGTGTTCTCGATGAGCCCCTCGGCCGCGAGTCGCGACACAAACAGATACGCGGCCTTCATCGGCCCGACCGTGTGGGAGCTGGACGGGCCGATGCCCACCTTGAACAGCTCGAAAACGCTGACAGTCACGCCGTTGACCTTCGTGTTCGGTGACGACCCCAAAGAGGCTCACACGCCACTCGCGGTTAGATACGCGATTAATATATCAACTGCGTTTTAATCTGCATAGGTGCGTTCGCACGCAATAACTGTTGGATATCACTGCTAGGATCGGGCCGTGGCAATCATCCCCATCGGCTCAGAAACCGCACCGGCCTCGTTGGCCGACCGTGCGTACCTAGCCCTGCGGGACCAGCTCACCACACTGCAGATCAGGCCGGGCGAGCCCATCGACGACATCCGGGTCGCCAGCGAACTCGATGTCGGCCGCACCCCGGTGCGCGAGGCGCTCAAGCGCCTCGAAGACGATCGCCTCGTCATTTCCTACCCCCGCCGCGGAACATTCGCCACCGGCGTGGAGATCACGGATCTGGCCTATATCAACGAGATTCGCCTACAGCTCGAACCGCTGGCCGCCCGACGCGCGGCCGAACGCGCCAGCGCCGCACAGCGCGACGAGTTGCAGCAGTTGCTGGACGCGTACAAGACGGTCGACGATCTGCCCACCGACCCCACCGAATTGATGCGGCTGGACATCACCATCCACCGCAGCATCTACCGCGCGGCGGGCAATCCCCACCTGGAAGACGTACTGATTCGCTACCACAACCTCGTGACGCGGATCTTCTGCCTGTTCCTCGAGCGGCTCACCCACGTCGCCGAGCACATCAACGAGCATTCGGCCATCCTGTCGGCCATCATCGCCGGCGACGGTGACGCGGCCGCCGAACTCACGCTGCAGCACGTGACCGGCTTCGAGGTCGGCGTGCGCGCCGTCATCTGACGCGTCACCGCCGGAAACCATCGCGAGTTCGTCCGTTCGCGCCGACTCGGCACCCCTTTGACACGTCGGGTCGTGCGCTGCCCGGCCGCAACACGCTGCCCCTTGCCGCGGGTTCGCCGCATCACAGGCAGCCCGCGGTGACCAAACCCCACCGAAACCCTTGACCCGCCTCTCACGCGGCCGCTAAGGTGATCGCCAACTGATATATCAATCGTCTGGATCAAGAGGAGTCAGTATGGGTGTTCAAACAGAGGCCGCGCACGGCACCGTCTTGGGCCAGTCCCTCGCCGACGCCGACCCGGAGGTCTACGCCGCCGTCACCGACGAGCAGCGCCGCCAGGAAAGCACCCTGGAGATGATCGCCAGCGAGAACTTCGCACCGTTGTCGGTGATGGAGGCGCAGGGCAGCGTGCTGACCAACAAGTACGCCGAGGGCTACCCCGGCCGGCGCTACTACGGCGGTTGCGAGCATGTCGACGTCGTCGAGCAGCTCGCCATCGACCGGATCAAGGCCCTGTTCGTCGCCGAGTACGCCAACGTCCAGCCCCACTCGGGCGCGCAGGCCAACGCGGCCGCCATGGCCGCCCTGCTGCAGCCCGGCGACACGATCCTCGGACTGGCCCTGGCCCACGGCGGTCACCTGACCCACGGCATGCACCTGAACTTCTCCGGCAAGCTGTACAACGTCGCCGCCTACCACGTGCGTGAGGACGACCACCGCGTCGACATGGCTCAGGTGGAAGAGCTTGCGCGCGAACACCGCCCGAAGGTGATCATCGCCGGATGGTCGGCCTACCCCCGGCAGCTCGATTTCGCGGAATTCCGCCGGATCGCCGACGAAGTGGGCGCCTACCTCATGGTCGACATGGCGCACTTCGCCGGTCTCGTCGCAGCCGGGCTTCATCCTTCGCCCGTGCCACATGCCCACGTCGTCACCTCGACGACCCACAAGACGCTCGGCGGCCCGCGCGGCGGAATCATCCTCACCAACGATGCGGCGCTGGCCAAGAAGTTCAACTCCTCGGTGTTCCCCGGCCAGCAGGGCGGCCCACTGGAGCACGTCATCGCCGCCAAGGCCGTGTCGTTCAAGCTGGCAGGCGAGCCCGAGTTCCGTGAGCGCCAGCAGCGCACCCTCGAAGGCGCCAAGATCCTGGCCGACCGTCTGCTGCAAGAGGATTCGCGCAAGGCAGGCATCAACGTCGTTTCCGGCGGCACCGACGTGCACCTGGTCCTGGTCGACCTGCGCGAATCCGAACTCGACGGCAAGCAGGCCGAGGACCGGCTGCACCGGGTCGGAATCACCGTGAACCGCAACGCCGTTCCGTTCGACCCCCGGCCACCGATGGTCAGCTCGGGCGTGCGGATCGGCACCCCCGCACTGGCTACGCGGGGATTCGACCTCGACGCGTTCCGTGAGGTCGCCGACATCATCAGCCTGGCCCTGCGACCCGACACCGACGACGCCGGCCTGGCGGCTCTGCGCGACCGCGTCGACGCCCTGGCCGCCCGCTTCCCGCTCTACCCCTCCCTGACGAAGGCCGCACAGTGACAACAGCTTCCACGACTCCGCCCGGCGCCCACCTTCCGGAGCACCCCGATTTCCTCTGGCGCACCCCGGAACCCAAGAAGTCCTATGACGTCGTCATCGTCGGCGGCGGTGGGCACGGCCTGTCCACCGCCCACTACCTGGCCAAGAACCACGGCATCACCAACGTCGCGGTGCTGGAGCGCGGCTGGCTGGCGGGCGGCAACATGGCCCGCAACACCACCCTGATCCGCTCGAACTATCTGTGGGACGAGAGCGCCCGCATCTACGAGCACGCCCTGAAGCTGTGGGAAGGGCTCGAAGACGACCTCGACTATCCGATCCTGTTCAGCCAGCGCGGCGTTCTCAACCTCGCGCACAGCCTGCAGGATGTCCGCGACAGCGTGCGGCGCGTGGAGGCCAACAAGCTCAACGGGATCGACGCCGAGTGGGTCGATCCCAAACAGGTCAAAGAGCTGTGCCCGATCGTGAACATCTCCGACGACATCCGGTACCCCGTGCTCGGCGCGACGTATCAGCCGCGGGCCGGTATCGCCAAACACGATTACGTGGCATGGGGTTTCGCGCGCCGTGCTGACGAGGCCGGCATCGACATCGTGCAGAACTGCGAAGTCACCGGGTTCTCCACCGACGGCGACCGGGTCACCGGGGTGCGCACCACCCGTGGTGACATCGCGGCCGGGCAGGTTCTGTTGTGTGCAGCCGGCCATACCTCGACCCTCACCGACATGCTCGGCATCCGCACCCCGCTGCAGAGCCATCCACTGCAGGCGCTCGTCTCCGAACTCCTCGAGCCGGTTCATCCGACGATCGTCATGTCGAATGCCGTGCACGTCTACGTCTCTCAGGCGCACAAGGGCGAGCTGGTCATGGGCGCAGGCGTCGACTCGTACAACGGCTATGGCCAGCGCGGGGCATTCCACATCATCGAACGCCAGATGGCCGCCGCGGTGGAGTTGTTCCCCGTCTTCGCCAGGGCACATCTGCTGCGCACCTGGGCGGGCATCGTCGACGTCTGCCCCGACGCGTCGCCCATCGTGGGCCGCGCAGGCTACGAGAACCTCTACCTCAACGCCGGTTGGGGCACAGGAGGTTTCAAGGTGACCCCCGGCATCGGTTGGTGCCTGGCGGACACCATCGCCAACGGCCGCGAGCACGAGTACGTCGCCCCGTTCAGCCTCGACCGATTCATCACCGGCGCGCTGGTCGATGAGCACGGCGCCGCCGGCGTCGCCCACTAGATCTCAGGAGTCACCATGCAACTCATCGAATGCCCGTGGTGCGGGCCGCGCGAAGAGACCGAGTTCCATTACGGCGGTCAGGCACACGTCGCCTACCCCGATGACCCGCAGGCTCTCACCGACGAGGAGTGGGGCCACTACGTGTTCTTCCGCAGCAATCCGAAGGGATTGTTCGCCGAGCGCTGGACCCACAGCGCAGGCTGCCGGCGCTGGTTCAACGCGCTGCGCGACACCGCCACCTACCGATTCCACCGCGTGTACCGCACCGACGAGCAGAAGCCGACAATCTGATGACCGCATCACTGCGCACCCCCGACGGTGGCCGTATCGACCGGAACACCGTGCACACCTTCACTTTCAACGATCGTGAACTCACCGGACATGCCGGCGACACGCTCGCGTCGGCCCTGCTGGCCAACGGCGTGCACCAGGTGGCCACCAGCATCAAGCTGGGTCGGCCTCGGGGCTTCACCTCGGCCTGGGCCGAGGACACCGGCGGGCTGGTGCAGATCGAGCACCCCTTCCCCGAGCCGATGCTGCTCGCGACCACGGTCGAGCTGTTCGACGGGCTCGTCGCGCGCGGCCTCCCGGGCCAGGGACGGCTGGCCGAAACCGCCGACCCCGCACGGTACGACGCCACCCACGTCCACACCGACGTGCTGGTCGCAGGCGCCGGGCCTGCCGGCCTGGCCGCCGCACTGACCGCGGCCCGCGCCGGTGCCCGGGTGGTGCTGCTCGACGAGCAGAGTGAAGCCGGAGGCGCCCTGCTCGGCAGCACCGACACCATCGACGGCAAGCCCGCCCTGGAGTGGGTCGCCGACGCCACCGCCGAACTGGCCACTTACCCGGAGGTGTTGCACCTGCAGCGCACCACCGCGTTCGGTCACTATGACGACGGCTTCGTGCTCGCGGTGCAGCGCCGCACCGACCACCTCGGCGCCGCGGCGCCCGCGGAGATCAGCCGCCAGCGCGTCTGGCGCATCCGCGCCCGGCAGGTCATCGTCGCCGCCGGTGCGCACGAGCGTCCGGTGGTCTTCACCGACAACGACCGGCCCGGCATCATGCTGGCCGGCGGTGCCCGGACCTTCCTGAACCGCTACGGCGTCAAGGTCGGTGAGCAGGCGGTGGTGTTCACCACCAACGACAGCGCGTATCTCGCGGCCTTCGAACTCCACGACGCCGGCGTGACGGTCAACGCCGTCGTAGACGCACGCGCCGACGTCGCAGCACGGCTGCGCGACGAATGCGCCGCCCGCGGCATCGATCTGCAGACCGACTCGGTGGTCCGCGGAACCCGCGGCGAGGACCGCGTCAGCCACGCCCTCGTCGCGCGCTGCGGCAGCACCGATGCCACGCCGGTGGCCTGCGACGTGCTGCTCGTCAGCGGCGGCTGGAACCCGGCGGTGCACCTGTTCAGCCAGGCCCGCGGCGTCCTGCGGTACGACGAGGCGCTCGGCGCGTTCGTGCCCGGTGAGCCCATGGCCGGTGTGCACGTCGTCGGCTCTGCCAACGGTGTGTTCACCCTGCCCGGCTGCCTGCGCGAGGGACGCGAGGCCGCGGCGGCCGCCCTCGATTCGCTCGGGTTCACCGCCGACGCCGAACCGTTTGCGGGCGAAGCCGATTCGACGCCCGCCGACGATGCCGGCATGGTGCTGTGGCATGTCGCCGATCCGGCGGGCACCGCCAGCCAGTTCGTCGACGTCCAGCGCGACGCCACCGTGGCGGACATCCAGCGCGCGCTCGGTGCGGGCATGCGGTCGATGGAGCACATCAAGCGCTACACCACCATCGGCACCGCACACGATCAGGGCAAGACGTCCGGCGTGGTGGCCTCGGGTATCACCTCCGACCTGCTCGGCGTCCCGGTCGCCGAACTGGGTGTCACCACCTTCCGCGCGCCATACACCCCGGTGGCCTTCGCGGCCCTCGCGGGCCGCAACCGGGGCCACATGTTCGACCCGGAACGTGTTACCGCCGTGCATGATTGGCACGTCGCCCGCGGAGCGGTGTTCGAAGACGTCGGCCAGTGGAAGCGGCCGCGCTACTACCCGGTGAACGGCGAGAGCATGGAAACCGCAGTGCTGCGCGAGTGCGCGGCGACCCGCGGCGGTGTCGGCATCCTGGACGGCTCGACCCTGGGCAAGATCGACGTGCAGGGCCGCGACGCGGGCGTCTTCCTCGACATGCTCTACACGAACATGATGAGCACGCTCAAGGTCGGCATGCTCCGCTACGGCGTGATGTGCGGTATCGACGGCATGGTGATCGACGACGGCACCGTGATGCGGTTGGCGGACGACCGATTCCAGGTGTTCACCACCACCGGCGGCGCCGCGCACATCCTGGAGTGGATGGAGGAATGGCTGCAGACCGAGTGGCCGCACCTGCGGGTCCGGATGACCTCGGTCACCGAGCAGTGGCACACCTTCCCGGTCGTCGGTCCCAAGTCTCGCGACGTGATCGGCGCCGTCTTCAGCGATGTGGACGTCAGCAACGAGGCGTTCCCGTTCATGGCGTGGCGTGATACTCAGCTCGACGGCGTACACGTGCGGATCGGCCGCGTCAGCTTCTCCGGCGAACTGGCCTACGAGGTCAACGTCACCGGCTGGCACGCGACCGCGGTGTGGGAACGCCTGATCGCCGCGGGCGAGCCGTACGGCATCACGCCCTACGGAACCGAGACCATGCACGTGCTGCGCGCCGAGAAGGGCTACCCGATCATCGGGCAGGACACCGACGGCACCGTGACACCACAGGATCTCGGCATGAACTGGGTCGTGTCCAAGAAGAAGCCGGACTTCATCGGCAAGCGGTCGTTCACCCGCGCCGAGAACCTCAACCCGCTGCGCAAGCAGTTCGTCGGGCTGCTGCCCGTCGACGCGCAGACCGTGCTTCCCGAGGGCGCCCAGATCATCGAGACCTGCGCCGACGGCGTACTTCCCCCGCCGCCGGTGCCGATGCTCGGGCAGGTCACGTCCAGCTACCGCAGCGCGGAGCTGGGCCGGCCGTTCGCCCTGGCACTGGTCAAGGGCGGGCACGCCCGCATCGGAGAAACTCTGCACGTTCCCGTGGACGGCAGGCTGGTGTCCGTCGAGGTCACCAGCAGCGTCCTGGTCGATCCCGAAGGAGCCCGCCGCGATGGCTGACACCCTGTACCGCCAAAGCCCGTTGCAAGGCTGGCATTCTCGGTTCGCCGAGCTGCCGCCGTCGGCACAGCTCGAGGAGGAGCCCTTCGTCACCATGGTCGATCTGTGGGTCGACCCCGACGGCGCAGGAGCCGCCGCTGCGGCCGGGGTCCTCGGTGTCGACGCGCTGCCCACCACGCCGTCGACGGCGGTGGACGGCGCGGACACCACGGTGATCTGGTTCGGGCCCGATGAATGGCTCGTCACCTCCACCGGCCGGGCCGGCGAGGATCTGGAAGCACAGCTGCGGGACGCGGTCGCCGAGCACGACGGCGCGGCCGTCGATGTCTCGGCGCAGCGCACAACGCTGCGGCTGCGCGGCGAACACGCCCGCGACGTCCTGGCCAAGGGCTGCTCACTGGATCTGCATCCCTCGGCCTTCGCGCCGGGCGCCGCCGCGCAGACCATGCTCGGGCTTGCCGCTGTCGTCCTGATTCCGTTGGCCGACAACGGCACCGACTACCGCATCCTGGTGCGGTCGTCGTTCGCCCGCTATCTCGCCGAGTGGCTCGTCGACGCTGCCGGGGAGTACGCGATCACCTGGTGAACAGCGTGTTGAGCCCTTCGGCCAACAGTGGATGGGTGAATATCACGTCGGCCATGTCGGTGCTGGTCAGCTTGCCCAGCATGGCGACCTGGACGATGGACATGATCTCGCCACCTTCGCTGCCCAGGACTGCGCAGCCGAGGATTTGTTTGGTGTCGGCGTCGACGACGGCCTTCATGAAACCGCGGGTTTCCCCGGTTTCGATAGCCCGCACAACGGTATTCATCGGTACCTTGACCACCTCGACGGCGTGTCCGCGCGCTCTGGCCTCCCGTTCGGTCATGCCGACCCGGCCGAGCTGCGGGTCGATGAAGACCGCGTAGGGCACGACCCGGTCTCGCGTGCTCACCGTGCGCTGGTCGATCAGGTGGGCATGCAGTATCCGGTAGTCGTCGTAGGACGAGTGGGTGAATGACGGGCCACCGGTGACGTCTCCCATCGCGTAGACACCCGCCACGCTCGTCTGCAGGTGCTCGTCGACCTGGATGAAACCGTGTGTGTCGAGACGAATCCCGGCCGCGTCGGTCGCCAGGGCCTCGGTGTTCGGGATCCGGCCGATCGCCGACAGTATGGGGGTGGCCTCGAGCTGGCGCTCACCGTCTTCGCCACGGACCGTCACCGTTGCGCGGCCGCCGTCGATGGCTTCCGCCCGGATCGCGGTCGTCGACGTCAGCACGTCGATGCCCTCGTCGCGCATGATGCTCGCGATCTCCTCGGAGACATCGTCGTCTTCGTTGCTCAGTAGCCGGGCCGAGCGCTGGATGATGGTGACGGCACTGCCGAAGCGCCGGAACATCTGCCCGAACTCCAGCCCGATATAGCCACCACCCAGGACGATGAGATGCTCAGGGAGTTCGTCGAGCTCCATGATCGACGTCGAGTCCAGCACCCGCGCCGTCGGCGGCGCTGATATCCGGGGGCTTGGGCCGGGTGCCGACATCGACCACGATGAGCGGCGCGTTCAGCCGCCGGTTTCCTCCGGCGGACAGCGCGATCTCGACAGCGTGCGGCCCGGTGAAATGTGCCTCGCCTTCGATGACGTCCACGCCGTCCTGTTTCAGGCGACTCTGGTAGTTCTCGCGGGCACCGGCGACCATGGCCCGCTTGCGCTCGCGCACCTCGGCGAGGCTCACCGTCACCGGCCCGGTGTGCACACCGTACTCGGGGCCTCGCCGCGCCAGATAAGCCAGACGCGCGCTGGCGATCATGGTCTTGGTCGGTGTGCAGCCGGTGTTGACACACACCCCACCGATGGGGCCACGCTCGACCAGCGCAACTCTGCGGCCCGCCTTCGCCAATTCGATAGGCAGAAACCGACCACCTTGGCTGCTACCGATCACGATCGCGTCGTATTGCTCTTCGGTCATAGCGCCCTCCGTTGCGACCCGCCTGGTGTCAGCCTTCGACTACCGGCACCAGCCGCCTATGAACATTTCCACGCCGCACAATCTCGCGGCAACCGTCTCATCGACGGGATATCTGTCGTACTTATCCCCGCCATAACCACTACTGATCGCGACGAGGCCAAGCCCGTCGAGCCGTGACGGGCTTGGCTTCGCTACCGGTCAGTGGTCGCGTGCCCGCCACGCGAGCATGTCTCGGACTTCGGCGAAGTCGTATCCGGCTGCGGTGGGGTGAATCTCGGTGGTGAAGAACGTGACACCTTCCTGCACAAAGGATTCCGCGTTCTCCCGGCCGGTCCAGTGCACGGCGCGGGTGATCGCGCCCGCGTCCCGTCCTGCTTCCGCGGCCAACTCCTTGACGAGCTGGTTCTTACGCCGGTACTCGTCGACACTGGCGAACGTATGCCAGATGTCGGCGTATCTGGCGACGATCGGCAGAGTCCGCTTGACGCCCATCCCGCCGATCAGGATGGGGATGTCGCGAACCGGCGGCGGAATGAGCTGCGCCAGGCGGTTCTTGACGCGCGCAAGGCTCTCCTCGAAGAGATCCATGCGTGACGTGACGGTGCCGAAGTCGTATCCGTATACGGCGTAGTCCTTTTCGTACCACCCGGCGCCGACACCGAGAATCAGCCGCCCGTTGCTGATGTGATCGACCGTACGCGCCATGTCAGCGAGGAGATCGGGGTTGCGGTATCCGATTCCGGTGACAAGTAATCCGATATCGGACCGGTCGGTGATCTCCGCCCACGACGCCAACGCCGTCCAACCCTCAAAGTTGTTGACATCCGGTTGCACTGGAAGCAGCTGCGGCAGGCCGTCCTCCGACGGTTCGGTCGCCGGCCGGTGGAAGTGGTCGTATCCGAAGATCGCGTCCACCCCGAGTTCTTCGGCGTGCAGCACAGCCCGTCGCCAGGTCTGATAGTCGGGGCTTCCGCCGGGCCACAGCTGGACACCGATTCTAATTTCGTTCGTCATGTCTGTCTCCTTGTCACCGAGGCGTCAGGCTTGCGTCGGCTAGTTCGCCCAGCCCGAGCGCAGCGCGTCGGCCAACGTCCAGAACGAAACACCAAGCAACACAATGTCTTTCAGGAGAAACTCGCCCACCAACGACAGCGCGGGGAAACCGCCACCGAGCGGCTCACCGATACCGGGGGTGGTGAACAGGAAGCTCAGCGTCGAGAGGAACAGCACGACCGAAAGCAGGCTGCCGATCACCGAGATCCGTGGCGCTATCGGCTTGATCGCGAGCAGGACCGCCGCGCCGACCTCGAAAAATCCGAGCAGCACCGAGAAGGTGTATTCCGGGAAGATGTTGTAGAGCCAGCCCATGAAGGGACTGTGCGCCACCAGCGGCTGGATCTGATGCGCTTCGTAGTGCGCGAACTTCAGAAAGCCGATCCAGCCGACGACGATCACGAGACCGTAGCGGCTCAGTACCGCCGCGATGGTGTCGATGCGCGGGAGCGCCTGCAGGACCTTGGTGGCTGCGGCCTCGGTATAAGTTGACATGTCGATTTCCTTCCGGGTTGTCGGGTGGTTGCGAATCAAGCCGCAATGGCGGCTTGCCCGCCGGTGGCTTGCAGTACCGCGCCGTTGATGTAGCTGGCGTCGGACGAGGCGAGGAAGACGATGGCGTTGGCAATCTCCGTCACGGACGCGGGCCTGCCCAATGTGGTGAGGTTTCCCAGGGCCTCGGCCAGTCCGGGAAGGGCATCGGTGCCCGGGGTCTCGGTTGGTCCGGCCTGCACAGCATTCACGCGGACGCCGGCACGGCCGAATTCGTCGGCCCATACCCGAGTCAGCAGTTCCACGGCCGCCTTGCTGGCGCCGTAGATACCGCCGGCACGCGCCGGAGTGGTCGCAACGACGCTGCTGAGATTGACGATCGAACCGCGGCCGCGCTCTGCCATGCCGGGAGCCAGTTGCTGCACGAGGATGTGCGGGGCCCGCACGTTCACGTTGAAGTGATCGTCGAAGAAGGCGTCGTCGACGTCGGCCGACAGTCCGAACTTGTAAATGCCCGCGTTGTTGATCAGGATGTCGACCGCCCCGGCCTCCGCGGCGAGCCTGCGCACCTCGTCCGGGTCGGTCAGGGTGGCCCCGATGAACCGCGCGGCGCCACCCGCCTCCTGGATCTGCTGCACGGTCGCGGCGCCGCGCCCGGCGTCGCGACCGTGCACGATCACCTCGGCGCCCAGCTGCGCCAGTTTCAGGGCCACCGCCTGGCCGATTCCAGAGGTCGCACCCGTCACGAGAGCCGTCATACCCGCGAATGTCGTTGTCACTGTTGTCGCTTCCTGTCTGGTCGTTTGTGGACTGCAGTACCTCTAGCGCACGCGGGGGCCGATAAATGCCGGCTTGGCCCTCACCCATCGGCGCCGTACTTATGGCACCTATTAGCGATGCCGCTAACCCGCAGCGGCACAGCGCGGCCAGGTCGTAGGCTGGGCCGGCCGCCCGGCATCTGCAGTTGAAGGACAGGCTTCTGATGGAGATTCGAGAATTCAGCGCGTTCGTCGCGGTCGCCGAGGAAGGGAGTATGTCGGGTGCCGCGCGCCGCCTGCACGTGAGCCAGTCAGCGTTGTCGCAGACCGTGGCTGCCATCGAGCGCGAACTCAAGGTCAAGCTGTTCGAGCGCGAACATCCCGGGGTGCGCCCCACGGAGGCAGGGGCGCGGCTGCTCACCGAGGCACGCGAGGTGCTGGCGCGCTACCACGCGGCGATGCGCACGATGGCGCGGTACAGCACCGACACCCGCGATGTCATCCGCTTGGGCATTCCCCTGGAATTGGCACCCGACATCCTTCCCGCCACCTTGGCCCGGTTCGTCGCCTCCTGCCCGGAGGTACGGGTGGTCCCGGTGCACATGTCGACGGCAGCCCAGTTCGCCGCGCTCCGCAGCGACGAACTCGACGTCGGCCTGGTGCGGGAACGCCCGGTCGGGTCGGAGTTCGATGCGATGCTCGCATACCGGGAACCCCTTGGGGTGCTTTTGAATTCGGATATCGCGGCACGCCGGGTCGGCCCCGAGGGTGTGGCGTTGGAAGACCTTGCCGACCTGCGGTGGCTCGGGTTTCCCCGCTCGGGCAGTCCGGCCTGGTACGACGAGTTGATCGGCATCCTGCGCGGTCACGGACTTGACCCCGGTCCGCCGGTACCGGACGGGCAGATGCTCCTGCCCTCGGTCAAATTCACCGCCGTACGCACCGGACAGGTGTTCGCCTTCGCGCCCGAGAAGCATCTCGAACCGTTGCCCGATTCGGTGTCGTGGGCCCCGCTGGTCGGCACTCCCGCGGTGCGGCGCACCTGGGCGGTCTGGCCCGCCGAGTCGCGCCGCCGCGAGATCGGGCACCTCATCGCCGCATTCGAGGTCGCCAAGGACACGGAACAACGCACCCCGACGCCGGACTCTTGACCGCCCCGCCAGGCTGCCGTACCGTTTGTGGAGAACTTATATATCAGATGGCGATCAATGGTCGATCCAGGGTCGCCCCCACCACGTGAACTCAGCAGACGGGAGACCTGAGATGCATCTCGATTGGTATGACCGGCGCATCGTGAGCTTCGTGTTGGACTCCGACCTGCTCTCGCAGCCGAACGAAAGCACACGCGTGCAGTTCGGCATGGACGCCCGCAGGATCATGAAGCGATTCGACGCGGTCCTCGATGTGTCCGCATCGCAACAGCTGCCCCTCGACGCGGCCGACATGGACCTGGTGAATCGCGCCCGGCAGTACCGGGCGATCGCTCGCCCCACCTGCGCCGTCTGACGGTTGCCGTCAGGACGATGCATCCACCTCGTCCCAGAACCGGCCCGCACGCGTCGCAATCTCGTCCGGGTACTCGCCGTTGATGGCGTGTGACGCCTGCGCCCATATCTCGACCTGCCCGTGCGGCAGCAGGTCACGCGCCCGCGCAGCCGCCTGGTCCGGATCGAGCATCACGCTGCGGCCGGCGATCAATGCCAGCACGGGGATCGCCAGCGAGCGCAGCTGCGCATCGGTGAACAGCGTGGGCATCGGCGTGCGCAGCGCGAAATCCCGGGATCCGGCGGAAATCAGCTCAGATTCGCCGGCCGCTTCGATGTCGGCGCCGCCGGATATCCAGCTGAGCACCCGGCGGCGCAGCCCCTCGGGCACCCCGGGTGCATACATGAGCACCGAGGCCAGCATCGTCTTGACGGGTATCCGGGCAAAGGTGAACACCGGGTCGAGCAATGTCAACGAGGCGATCCGATCCTGGTGGTGCACCGCGCAATTCGTCCCTGTCCAGCCGCCGATCGACACCCCGAGCAGGTGAGCCCGCAGCAGGCCGAGGCCTGCCAGGGCATCGTCGAGCCAGCGCGCCTGGTCGGCCGGGGTCCGGATCTCCTTGCGCTGGACCGATAGTCCGGCCTCGCCGAGCAGGTCGATGCCGTAGATCGTGCGATACGTCCGCAGTGACGTCAGGTTGGTCCGGTACATCGGTGTCGCGGCGTTGCGCCCCGGCAACAGGACAACCGGCGGGCCGTCGTCTGGGCCGTCGAACCGGTACGCCCGGACCGTGCCGAATGTGGTTGCGACATCCAATATCTCACAGTCGGGCAGCTGGGCCATGCCGGCGCGGTAGGCACGCAGATAGTCATCGAACGCCGCGTCGTCGATGAACCCGCCGAGGCCGCCACGGGCCCAGCGTGCCGTGAAGTTGACCTCCGGTACTGCCAGATCCATACCTTCAGCGTAGGTCGACGTTGGTCCCGTCGGCGGTCCAGCCTTCGGCCGGGCGCAGTGCGCAAGTCTCGGGGATCGAACCGCGCCGGTAAAAATCGGTGAACAGTGCTGCCGCCTCGTCGGCATCGAAAACCTCTGTCGCACTGACCATCTGAGTACTGGTGGGCAGCTCGATCGGCTGGTCCAGCGCGGAGCCGGCAGAGCCTGGGCGGCCGACGACGTAGCGCACCGACTCAACCCCCCATTGCTGCCCGCCCGGCTTGCGGATCTCGACGGTGATACGATCCGGTCCGGAGCCTGCGGCCTGCAGATAGGTGTCCTCGTCGCCGATCGGCGTGAGGATCAGCGCGAAGTCGTCGCGGCCGTTGAACTTGCGCAGGCGACGATCGAAGGAGCCGTCACGCTCACGCCCAGCCGCGAGCGTGACGGTGAACTGTCCACTCGTACCGGAGACCAGCGTCAATCGGTGGGTGGGCTTGACCTTTTCCCAGTACTCGGCCTGCACGTCGGCAGGCTTGCAGGACACCGACAGCAGTTCGAAGACACTGCCCCGCGGTCCGGACATGGGTCCGTGCTCTCCCTCGGCGAGCTCCGCGTCGGCCAGCGCGCCTGCCGCATCCCGGTCCCCCACCGCGATCAGGCTCAGGATCTCGCGCAACCGGTTGCGCGGCCAGCCGGCCTGCTCTGCGGGCAACGACTGCGCGGCCTTCAGATATGTGGCGACGTCGGGATGCGCAGCGACGAATTCGCTTCGCGCTCGCTCGAATTCGTCGAGCATCGCTGCCACGGCGGTGCCGGGCTGCGCCGGGTCGGGCACCTCGACGAAGCCTGATCCGACGTCCAGTCCGTCAACGGCGAACCAACCGTTCACCCGCAGGTTCAACCGCTTGAGCGGACCGCCGAGATCCTCGTCGGGCATGAACGCGGCCCACAGGATCTCGTCGAGCACCAGCGGCTTGATGGTCGCCGTCCACCGCCAGCGGGGCACTGCCTCGCCTTTGGTCGCCCACCGGCTCGCGGAGAAAACGCTCAGATACACCGCGTCGGCCTGAAAACCGCTCCCACCGACGAATCGCAGACCCCGCGCCTTGCACTCGTCCTTGATCCGTTGGTCCCAGAGCTTGCGGAGTTCCTTGGCGGTGGGCACGCGGCGTTATTCGACGGTGACGGACTTGGCCAGGTTGCGCGGTTTGTCGACGTCGTAACCCCGGGCCCGGGCCACCCCGGCAGCGAACACCTGCAACGGAATGGTCGACAGCAACGGCTGGAAAAGCGTTGACACCGACGGTATCTCGATCAGGTGATCGGCATACGGCCGTACCGTGTCGTCGCCCTCCTCGGCGATGACTATGGTGATCGCACCGCGGGCCTGGATCTCCCGGATGTTGCTGAGCAGCTTGGCGTGCAACATCTGCGCGTTCTTGGGCGACGGCATCACCACGATCACCGGGAGGTCTTCCTCGATGAGTGCGATGGGGCCGTGTTTGAGCTCACCGGCCGCGAAGCCCTCGGCGTGCATGTAGGCGAGCTCCTTGAGCTTGAGCGCACCCTCCAACGCGACCGGGTAACCGACATGGCGCCCCAGGAACAGCACCGCCGATGACAGCGCGAACTGCTGCGCCAACTGGCCCACCGGCTCGATGCTGGCCAGCACCCGTTTCACCAGGGCAGGCATGGACTCCAGCACGTGGTATTCGCGGCGCACCTCGTCGGGGTACTTGGTACCCCGCGCCTGCGCGAGCGCCAGCCCGACCAGGTAATTCGCGGCGATCTGCGCCAGGAAGGTCTTGGTGGCCGCCACGCCGATCTCCGGCCCGGCACGCGTGTAGAGCACAGCGTCGGCCTCGCGCGGAATCTGGCTGCCGTTGGTGTTGCAGATGGCCAGCACCTTGGCCTTCTGTGTCTTGGCGTGTCGCACCGCCTCCAGCGTGTCGGCGGTCTCACCGGACTGCGAGATCGCGATCACCAGCGTGCTGCGGTCCAGCACGGGATCGCGGTAGCGGAACTCGCTGGCGAGCTCGACCTCGACGGGCAGCCGGGTCCAGTGCTCGATCGCGTACTTGGCCAGCAGGCCCGAGTGGTAGGCGGTACCGCAGGCGACGATGAAAACCTTGTCGATCTCGCGGAGTTCCTGATCGCTCAAGCGTTGTTCGTCGAGCACGATGCGGTCGTCGACGAAGTGACCCAGCAGGGTGTCGGCCACGGCCGCAGGCTGCTCGGCGATCTCCTTGAGCATGAAGTAGTCGTAGCCACCCTTCTCGGCGGCATCGAGATCCCAGTCGATGTGGAATTCCCGGTAGTCGACATCGGTGTTGCCGTAGAAGTCGGTGATGCGGTAGCTGTCGGCGGTGATCACGACGGCCTGATCCTGGCCCAGTTCCACAGCGTCACGGGTGTGCTCGATGAAAGCCGCGACGTCGGAGCCGACGAACATCTCCCCCTTGCCGACACCGACCACCAGCGGCGTGGACCGGCGCGCCGCCACGATGGTGCCCGGATCGTCTGCGTTGGCGAACACCAGCGTGAAGTGACCTTCCAAACGCTGCAGCACCGCAAGGACCGAGGCCGGGAAGTCGCCGGCGGTATCGCCCTGGGCGTACTGGCGGGCCACCAGATGCACGGCCACCTCGGTGTCGGTGTCGCTGGCGAACTCGACCCCGGCGGCCTCCAGCTCGGCACGCAGGCCGGCGAAGTTCTCGATGATGCCGTTGTGGACCACGGCGATCTTGCCCGCGGCGTCGCGGTGCGGGTGCGCGTTGCGGTCGGTGGGCCTGCCGTGGGTCGCCCAGCGGGTGTGGCCGAGGCCTGTGCTGCCGGTCAGCAGGTCATCGTCGGTCTCGGCCAGCGTGGTCTCCAGGTTGACCAACCGGCCGGCGCGCCGACGTACCGTCAAGCCGCCCTCGCCGTCGACCAGCGCAATGCCTGCCGAGTCGTAGCCCCGGTACTCCATGCGGCGCAGCGCATCGACCACGATGTCGCGAGCCGGGCGCACCCCGACGTAGCCGACGATTCCACACATAGGGACCCAGCGTAATGCAGTGCAGTACGCGACCTACTGCAGTGCAGTACGGGCTACGGCCAGGCGGCCTGCGCTACGGTCATCGGGTGGCCAGCACCAAGAAGCTCGTCAGCGCGTTGACCCGCCGCGGACCGCACCGCGTACTGCGCGGTGACCTGGCATTCGCAGGCGTTCCCGGTGTCGTGTACACACCCGAGGCCGGCCTGAATCTGCCCGGCGTGGCGTTCGGGCACGACTGGCTGGCGAAGGCCGAGAACTACACCCGCACCCTGGAACATCTGGCGTCCTGGGGCATCGTCGCCGGGGCTCCCAGCACCGAAACCGGGGTGGCACCCTCGGTACTCAACTTCGCCTTCGACCTGGGCGCGACGCTGGACATTGTCAGCGGCGTGCGGCTCGGCTCCGGCAAGATCAGCGTGCACCCGGGCAAGCGGGGCCTCGTGGGCCACGGTTTCGGTGGATCGGCGGCCGTGTTCGCGGCGGCCGGGCTGGCATCCGGACCGCAGGCCCCGAAGGCGGTGGCCGCGCTGTTCCCCACGGTCACCAAGCCGGAGGCAGAACAACCGGCGGCGACGCTCAAGGTGCCCGGTCTGATCCTCGCCTCGACGGGCGATCCCCTCAACATCCGTTCGAACGCGGCCGAGCTCGCCGCGGCGTGGCGCGGGTCGACGCTGCGCACCGTCGACAAGGCCGAGTCGGCCGGCCTGGTGGAGGGCCGCAAGCTCAGCCGGTTCATCGGGCTGCCCGGCCCGGACCGCGGCACCCAGAAGGTGGTCCGGGCACTGCTCACCGGGTATCTGCTGGCCACGCTGGCCGGCGACAAGACCTACCGGGACTTCGCCGATCCTGAGGTGGTTCTGCCGCGCACCGGCTTCGCCGATCCAGACGCCCCGCCGGTCCAGCTGGAAGACAAGGTCGCCGCCCTGTTGAAGGGCTGACTCCCCGGCTCGCTCACCACTCCCTCACCACGCGAATTCGACGCCAGGGTCGCACCGAGCGGACGGGAGCGACACGTGCGTCGATCTCGGGGAGGCCAATGGGGATGTCTGAGCAACGGGCACCAGAAATTGCCGACGCCGTCAGACCCATTGCCCGGAAACCTCTCTGACGGGGTTCGGACGCTGACGAAGTGGACGTTGACGCACGATCGTCGGCCACCAGAACCACGGTCCGAAAATCCTGACGAGTGACGGCACGATGAACGACCGCACAATCAGCGTGTCGAGCAGTAGGCCGATACACACGGTCGACCCCACCTGGCCGATCGTGCGCAGATCACTGGACAGCATCGCCAGCATGGTGAACGCGAACACCAGACCCGCCGACGTCACGACGCCACCGGTGCTGCCGAGCGCCCGGATCAACCCGGTGTTCAGGCCGGCATGTAGCTCCTCTTTGAGTCGAGAGATCAGCAGCAGGTTGTAGTCCGAACCGACCGCCACCAGGATGATGAACGTCAACGGCAGGATCAGCCAGTGCAGGTGCAGGCCGATCAGGTGCTGCCACACCAGCACCGACAACCCGAACGCGCCGGCGTACGAGAACGCCACCGTTCCGGGAATCACCACGGCGGCCACCAGGGACCGGGTGATCACCAGCATGATCAGGAAGATCAAAACGAATGCGGCGATGGCCGCGATGAGCAGATCGGACTTCGCGTATTCCTGGATGTCCTTGTTGTTCGAGGCGGAGCCGCCGATGTAGACCTTCGAACCCGCGAGCGAGGTTTCCTTGAGCGCGACCGTGATCGCGTCGGGGAACTGTTTCACGTGCTCAATGCCTTCCGGACCCATGGCGTTGCCCTCGTGGGTGACGATGAACCGGGCCGCCTTCCCATCCGGCGACATCATCAGCTTGATGCCCGTTTTCACGTCCTCGTTGTCGAACGCCTCCCGCGGGATGTAGAAGAAGTCGTCGCTGCGGGCCTGGTCGAAGTCGTTACCGACGTTGATCATGTCGTCGAACGTCTGATCGGTGTTCTGATTCTGAATATCGTTGGGGCCGTATGTATTCACCGTCAGCGCCAGCAGGCTCTGCTGGTCGGACACCGTGAGTTTCAGCAGTGATACCAGCTGCGGCATCAGTTGATCCATCACCTCGAGGGAGCCGACCGCCTTCGTAATGTCGGCAGCCAGGCTGTCCACTTTGTCGATCATGTCGAACAGTGACCGGAACGCCCAGCACACCGGAATGTCGAAACAGTGTGGTTCCCAATAGAAATAGTTGCGCAACGGGCGCATGAAGTCGTCGAGATTGGCGATCTCGTCGTTCATGTCATTGGTGACCTGCTCCATGTCATCCATTGTCAGCACCGTCGCATGCAGCTCATCGGCGAGTTTCTGGGTCAGGTCGACGGTCTTCTGCAAGACGGTGATGGAGTGAGCCGTGATCTTGGCCTGCTGATCGGTGTTGTTGTTGTTGTGCTCGCTGAACGGCAGCTGCTGACCGTTGCCGCTGCCCTGGGTGGTGAAAAGGTAAGGGATGGACGCATGTTCGAGCGGCCGGCCCATGGGCCGGGTGACGCTCTGCACCATGGCCACCCCGGGCAGCCGGATCAGCGCCTTGGCCACCCGGTCCAGCGAGATGAAGTCGGCCGAGTTGCGCATGTCGTGGTCGGACTCGACCATCAGCATCTCGCTGAACAACTTGCTCTTGGAGAAGTGCCGGTCGGCGGCCGCAAAGCCCAGATTGGCCGGGGCGTTCGCAGGTTGGTAGGCGCGATCGTCGTAGCTCACCTGGTAGGTCGGGACGAACACGGCCCCGATCGTGACGATGGCGGCGCTGGCCGCGAGGATCGGTTTGGGCCAGCGCACCACGCTCGTACCGATGCGCCGGTACAACCGCGCCTTGACCTTCTGCTTCGGATCGAACAGTCCGAACAGACTGCCCGTGCTCAGGATGGCCGGCGCGAGCGTCAGTGCACCCGTGACCGTCAGCACCATGCTGATGGCCACCGCAGGGCCCATGGTGCTGAAGTAATTCAGTCGCGCGAAACTCAGGCAGAATGCCGCACCGGCGATGGTCAGGCCCGAACCGATGATCACATGGGACACCCCGCGATATGCCGTGTAGTAGGCGTCTTCCCGGCTCTGACCGGCAAGGCGCGCCTCGTGATATCGCCCCATCAGGAAGATGCCGTAATCCGTTCCTGCACCCAAGGTCAGCGAGACAACCATGTTGACGGCGAACGACGACAACGGGATGTAGCCGAAGTGACCGAGGGTGGAGATGAAGCCCTTGGCAGCCAACATCAGGATCAACACCCCGAACAGCGGCACCAGCATGGTCACGACCGAGCGATACACCAACAGCAGCATGAAGATGATGAGGAAGATCGTGACGATCGTGATGTTGTTCAAGCTCGAGTTGGCGATCGCCAAGGTGTCCGAGGCCAACGGGGCTGCGCCGCTGACGTAAACCTTGAGCCCCGGTGGGGGCTTACTGGTGTCGACGGTATGCCGGACGGCGTCTACCGAGGCGTTGGCCTGTATCTGCCCGATGTCGCCGGCCAAGCGCAACAGCACGTAAGCAGCTTTGCCGTCGAGGCTCTGAGCGCCCGCCGCGGTGATTGGCTTGCCCCAGGTGTCCATCACGTACTGCACATGTGCGGTGTCGGCCTGCAACGCGCGGACCAGGTCGTCGTAATACTGATGATCCTGCTCAGCGAGTGGGCGGTCGGCCTCGAGCACCAGCATTGCCAGGCTGGTCGAGTCGGACTCCTGGAACTTCTTGCCTATCTCCAACATCGCGGACTGCGACGACGCATACGTCGGGACCATCGGACCGGCGAGTTCTTCGGCGACCTTTTCGACCTGCGGCACAAAGGTATTCGTCGAGACGGCGAGCAGACCCCAGAAAGCGATGATCGGGATCGCCAGAACCCGCACCATCCTGGCGAGGAACGGCGGTTTGATGGTGCTGTGTGCGCTCATGCGGACTTCACCCGGCAAGTGATGTCAGCGTCTTGACGCTCGTTGGACTGTTCGTCGCGCACGACGTCATCGACGAGAATCCGGCAGCCGACCTGACCGCCGTGCACCTGCACCGAGATGCTGCCCGAGACCACGGTGAGCACCGTGGTCTCTGAGTGCGACCAGGGCAGTGCATCCAGCTCGACCTTGTGGGGATGCCCGTCGACGTCGACGTACGAGAGCATGCCGCTGTCCCCCACAGTCCCGTACACCTCGTAGGTGAGCTTCTTCGGCGTGAACTCCGGTGGGGCCTGAGGTGGCTCGACAGCGAGAACTGGTCCAGGATCGGACATTTGGTGAACCTTCCACATACACAACGCACCCACGCCGAGGGCGATGACGGCGACCAGCGGAATCCAGGCTCGTGCCAGGACAAAGCTGCCGGATGAACGAGGGCTCACCTGACCACCTTTCGAACCGGGTGAGATGTTGAATTGGGCGCACGGCGGGTCGGGACTGTCGATGTGGGCCCGGGGGGAGCAGTCACGCGCCGGCACCCAGCTGCGGGTTCGGCGGGGCCGGCCTCGGCAGGCGCCTCTTGAGCTTGATCACCCGCAGCAGCTGAATGGCGATGTTCGTCGAGGTGAACATCGGGATCACCCCGATAAAGGTGCGCTCAGACGGGGTGGCGCCGTGCAACTGCTCCAAGCTGCCGAGCACATAGAAGCAACCCATCGAGAAGATGGCTGCGGGGATGCAGAATGCCAACGGCGATCGCTGATCGCTGATCACCTGGGTCGCGAACTGCAACTCCTCTGGTGAAAGCTCTTCCCGTTTACGCACTTTCGCCAACACCGCACGTTTGGCACCGATACCTTCACTCATCGGCAACGGCTCGCTGCTCCGCAATCGCCGGATGTAGAGGAAAGCGCCGGTGGCGAACACCATAAGCGTTGCGAAGGCCACCACCGCCAGAATTCCGAACAGCCGCCAGTCGGTACCGAGAAAGTTCCAATTCATCTGATAGTCCTTCGTGCTGCCGACAGTTTCGTGCGCCGCCTCGGCTCATCGGCCAGGTCGACCGCCAGCGGATTGCACGCGAGTCCAACCAGACGAGTCATGCCACTCCTCCGCTCAACCTGTTGTGGGACACGCATCACCGGCCGGACGATGCGTCAACTCACGCCCCGGGGATGCTTGCAGTCAGGTAGGTGAGGCAGCGTCACCAATTTCATGTGATTGGCTGGATCCTGCCGATGGCATCGGTTGGTCACCCCGCCGGCACAGCGCTTCGCAATTCGACAACTTCGCAGAGCTTTTCGGCCGGTAGCGGCGGTGTGAGAAGTATCTGTTCGCGGGATGGTCATTGCGCAGGGGCGGGTTGATGGCAATCATCGATGAAACGACCGGACGGAGGCTGGGCAGCGTGGACGTCACCACACATCTCGGTGATGGCGACTTGGCCGTTACCCGCGCGCCCGTGACCGTGCGTACACCGCTGCTCGAACGCCTGGATGCCGCGGTCCCCCGGGGATTGACGCTGGTGTCAGCACCGGCGGGCAGTGGCAAGACGATGTTGTTGCAGTCCTGGATCGACAATGCCGACCTCGGTGACGACACCGGTTGGGTGTCTGTCGAGCCCGACGAGCGAGACGGCCAACGCTTCTGGCGGTCGGTGATCGACGAATTGCGGAGGACTGCGGGTGCTGCCGGCATCGTCGACACCTTCACTCCGACACCGGCATTCGACGGCGAGGCGGTGGTCGACCGTCTGATAAGCGCTTTGAGCTCACTGCAGCGGCCGGTGAATCTAGTCATCGATGATCTCCACGAGCTGCACTGCAGCGAGTCGCTGGCCCAACTCAAGACCCTGATTTCGCGTAGACCACCGCTGCTGCGCCTCATTCTGGCGAGTCGTCATGACCCGCAACTCGGCTTGCATCGCCCACGGCTGACCGGCGAGTTGACCGAACTGCGGGCGGCTGATTTGGCATTCACCCTCCAGGATGCGCGCACCCTGCTGGCAGCGTCGGGCGTGACGCTGTCGGACGAGAGCCTGGCGGTTCTGCACGCGCGCACCGAGGGCTGGGCAGCCGGACTGCGGCTGGCGGCCATCTCTCTGGGCGGCCACCCGGAGCCGGAACGCTTTATCACCGAGTTCTCCGGCAGCGAGCGCACGGTGGCCGAGTATCTCCTCGCCGAAGTGCTCGAGCGGCAGCCCGATGAGGTACGTCGGCTGCTGCTGTACACGTCGGTGCTGCAACGGGTCAACGGCGAGCTGGCGGATCACCTGCTCAGCAGTCGGGGCTCGGAAAAAGTCCTGCATGCGCTTGAGGGGGCCAACGCATTCGTTGTCGCGTTAGACGCCGGGCGGTACTGGTTTCGTTACCACCAACTGTTCGCTGACCTGCTTCGGCTGGAACTGCGGCGGACCTACCCCGGGGCGGTCCCGCAGCTCCACGATGCCGCTGCCCGGTGGTACTCGGAGCACGGGCGCGTTGCCGACGCAATACGGCACGCCCAGTTCGCAGAGAACTGGGAGTACGCCGCGCGCCTACTCGGCGAACACGAGCTGAGCCTGATCCTCGACGGGCGCATGGCAACAGTCGATTCATTGCTGGGCGCTTTTCCTCCGCACGCTGCATCGGATCCGCAACTCGCGCCCGCGTTCGTCAGTCAGCAGCTCAGGCGGCGATCGGTCGAGGAGGCAACGGCCAGCCTGGGCCTCGGCGAGCGCGGCGTCCTCGACGTGCCAACCGAGCAACGACGCAGCGTAGAAGTGCGCCTGGCCGTGATGCGGTTGTGGTTGGCCGGCCGCATGGGTGACTACGACTCCGTGGTCGCTCGGGTGCGGTCCTTGCTGACGTCGGTGGCAACCGAGGCCCCGGGTGAGAGCGGCATCGGCGACGACGTGCGAGCCGTCGCGTTGATGCAACTGGGCACTGTCGAGATGTGGGCTCATCGCATGGAGGACGCAGAGATCCACCTGCAGCAGGCCTTGCAGCTGGCACGACGAGCCAAGCGCCCGTATCTGGAGGCTCAGTGCCTGGCGAGATTACCGGCGCCCGCGTTGACACGTTCTCTGTCGCTCGTGCGGGAACGCGCCGACGCAGCCATCGCCGTGGCCGACGAGCACGGCTGGGGATCAGACCTTTTCGTCATATTCGCGCTCGGGTCGGCGGCCGCCGCCGACGTGTGGCAGGGCGACTTCGCCACCGCCGAGCAGCGGCTCACGCGTGTCGGGCAGATCTCGAATCTCGACCTGGATCCCGCGCTAGGTCTGCCCGCGCACGTTGTGAGGGCGATGCTGCGCGACGGACAAGGCAGATATGAGCAGGCACTCGCCGCAGCCCGCGATGCCGAACGATTCCGCACCCAGGTGGTCACACCCGGGCCTTTCAGTGCATTCCTGCACGCGCTGATGGTCCGAATGCAGGTTCAACTGGGGGACACCGTGTCGGCGCGGGCCTCGCTCGATGCGCTGTCGGTGCCGGAACGAGAGACGGTGGACGGTCGGGTGGCGATCGCCGCGGTGGAGATCGCCGACGGTAACGCGCGCACGGCGATCGCTGCGCTCGATCCGGTTCTCGACGCCTCGGCGGACGCCTTTCACACCGCCTCACGGATCACCGCGCTCCTTCTCAATGCACGTGCCCATGACATGCTCGACGACATCGACCGGGTCGACGCCGCCATCGAACATGCCCTCGAACTGGCCGAGCCGGACGAATTAGTATGGCCGTTCGTGATCACGCATGCGCGTGAACTCCTCGATCGCCGCCGGTGGCAGGGCACCGCCCATGCCACATTGATCTCGCGGATCGGGTCCGTGGTTTCCGGACACACGCCGCACCAGCGGGACGCTGAGCGCCTCCCTTTGCCGGCGAATCTGACGCAAGGCGAGTTGCGCGTGCTGCGCTATCTGGCGAGCACCCTGTCGGCCACCGAAATCGCCTCCGAGCTATACCTTTCCGTCAACACCGTACGCACCCACATGCGCCACATCTACGAGAAGCTCGGCGTCCGCCGCCGTACCGACGCCATCGAGCGTGCATCCGAACTGGGGCTGCTGGCCGGGCCATCGGTGCGGCGCCGACGCGGAGACTCCCCTTCCGCCGAACCAGCCACTCCCTGATCGGCGGACGCTCGGCGTCTCAGCATTGCGGAGCGCCACCGTCGGATTCGCCGGTCGCATCGGCATCGGTGGTGCGGACCTCCATCAACTCCAGCCCCAGCCCTTCGAGCTCGGCGAGCACACCATAGAGCGCTGCCTGGTCCATCAGTTGTCCGCGCAGGACTGTCACGCCCGGCTCGGTGCGCACCTGCAGACCGGGAAACGCGCCGATCAACAGCTCCCCCAGATATCCGCGCACGCGGATCTCGTAGCGTGCTGTCCTCGCTGAACCTGCCACGATGGCAGCCTGTCTGGGACCGCCCCGATACGCATCACATGAATCGGGTGAGAATGGCACAACTTCCGACCGCCCGTCGCAGCACCCGAATCCCAACCAACCGGTTGATGGTGTATAACTCCACCATGCGGACGGGCATCTTTCTGAGCTACGCGGGCGGATTCAAAGAAGCTGCCGATCAGGTGGTGGAACTGGAGAAGGTCGGCGTCGACATCGCCCTCGTGGCCGAGGCCTATTCGTACGACGCGATCAGCCAGCTGGGCTACCTGGCCGCCAAGACCTCCACCATCGAGCTGGGCACCGGCGTGGTGCCGATCTACACCCGCACCCCGTCGCTGCTGGCGATGACCGCCGCGGGCGTCGACTACGTCTCCGACGGCCGCTTCCGCCTCGGCATCGGCACCTCCGGACCCCAGGTCATGGAGGGCTTCCACGGCGTCCCCTTCGACGCGCCGTTGGGCCGCACCCGCGAGGTGGTCGAGATCTGCCGCCAGGTGTGGCGGCGCGAGGACGTCAACTACACCGGCAAGCACTACCAGCTACCGCTGCCCGCCGACCGTGGCACCGGCCTCGGCAAATCCCTCCACCTGATCAATAACCCTGTGCGCGAACGTATTCCGATCACCATCGCGGCGCTGGGGCCCAAGAACGTCGAGTTGACCGCCGAGATCGCCGAGGGTTGGCAGCCCGTCTTCTACTACCCCGAGAAGGCCGACGACGTCTGGGGCGACGCGCTGCGCGCCGGCGCCGCCAAACGCGATCCCGAACTGGGGCCACTCGACGTGATGGTCAGTGCCAGCCTGGCCATTGGCGACGACGTCGATGACCGGCTGGCCTGGGCGAAACCCCAACTGGCCCTTTACATCGGGGGGATGGGCGCACGCGGCAAGAACTTCTACCACAACCTCGCCACCCGCTACGGATTCGGCGAGGTTGCCGACCACATCCAGGATCTGTACCTGGCAGGCAAGAAGGCCGAGGCCGTCGCGGCCGTACCCGACGAGCTGGTGCGCAATGTATCCCTGGTCGGGCCAACGGGATTCGTGAAGGAACGGCTCGCGGCCTATACCGAGGCGGGCGTGACCACGCTGCTGGTGCATCCGCTGGCCACCTCCGACGCCGAGACCGTGCGGTTCTGCGAAGAACTCGTGTCACTGACGCGGTAGTCCCCGCAGGTTGCGAGAGCTCGAGTCAATCGTCGAGGGCCGCGATTTCCCTTCAAAGATCCAAAACAAGCGGTGCGGATGTCGGTTTGGCCCGCGAGACACACACCAGCATCTGGCCCAGTTCCCGTTGTTCGTCGGTGAGCAGGTTGTCGCGATGGTCGACGTCACCGGCAAGCACCTGCTGCACGCAGGACCCGCAATACCCTTGTCGGCACGAGTAACTGACGTGTGGAAGGTATGACTGCAGCGCGGCCAAGGTGCTCTGCTGGGCACCAACCTGTATCACCGTGGCGCTTCGGGCCAGCATCACTTCGAACGGCTTTCCGTCGACAACAGGCAGCGGTGAGAAGCGCTCGAAGTGCAACTCGGTGCCGGGTGCGACGGTGCGGCGGACGGCGTCGATCATCGGCGGTGGGCCACACACATAGACTGCGGTCGTTTCATCCGCCCCGGCGAGTAGCTCAGTGGTGCCTGGTCGTCCGTGCTGATCGGTGGTGTGCACCCGCACCTTGTCGCCGAAGGCGGACAGTTCGTCCAGAAACGGTAGATTGTCGCGGTGCCGGCCGATGTAGCACAGTGACCACGGCACTCCCGTGCGCTCGGCGAGCCGCGCCATGGGCAGGATGGGCGTGATACCGATGCCGCCTGCGATGAAGTGCAGCCTCTGTGCGCGCGACGCTGAACCGGGCAGGGGCATGAGGAATGCGTTGCGCGGCGTACTGATGTCGATGACCTGGTTCACGCGCAGCCCATGCGCTTCCTTGGAAGAGCCACTGCCATCGCACGTTCGTCGGACGGCGAATCGGTACTCCTGGGTTCGACGCGGGTCGCCGCAGAGCGAGTACTGGCGCGTGCGCCCGGACGGGAGATGGACATCGATGTGGGCGCCCGGGTGCCACGGAGGCAGGGCCATGCCGTCGTGCGCCGCCACGGTGAGTTCGACGACGGTGCCATCCCGCGCCACGTTGCGACGACGCACCACGAGCATTGCCCGGCGATTGCGGGCATGGGCGAGTTCCGGAAGCTCGCCGTCGCCGCCCAGACGCATGACACCGGACACGAACTTGGCGACGGCGTAGCCGGCGAACCGGATGAGGAGGTCGGGTCGGGTGGTTCGGTAAAGGCCCGGTGGCGGGTCGCCGACGTGCGAACCGATCACCCGACGGGCTAACTCAGCCATGGACCGCTCGCGCCGCGGGAGAGGTGGCCAGGTAGGCGACCGCTTGTGCTGTAACACCTTCGTCGACCGGATCGTAGTCAGGTCGCAGCAGCCGCAGCCCGCAACGGATCATGAAGCCTCCGGTGGGTATGGTCCCGCGCCTGCCCGCGGCGCGTAGTTTCCACAGGAGCCGGACGTAGCCGAGATTGGGCAGCGCTGGATCTTCGTGGATGAGGAACTTGGTGCCGCGCAACAACATCGTGAAGAACACGACACTGACCAAGACCCCTGCAACTGCTTGGGCCAGGAAGTCCATGCCGAAATACTTGGCGACGTGGTAGGACACGTGGCGGTGCTCGACCTCCTCGGCCCCGTGCCACCGGTACAGGTCACACAAAGTCGGGTCGACACCCATGTCATCCCAAGCGTTGTTGAGCGCCCAGTGGCCGAGCACACCGGTGAAATGCTCTGCGGCACACAGCGCATGGGTGCCTGAGGCCAGCGCCTTGCGCCGGTGGCGACCGGAGGCTCCGGCCATCCGCCGGTCGTATTGTGCCGCAACCCATTCCAGCTGACGATAGAACGGGTCGGGCTCGATGCCGTGGCGCCGGACGTAATTGACCAGGACGTCGTCATGGGTCTTGGCGTGCACCGATTCCTGGCCGATGAAGCCGATGATCTCCTCGCGCAGACGCTCATCACGCACATACTCCATTGCGTCTGCCAGCAACCTGGAAAACCACCGCTCCGCCACCGGCAGGAACAGGTTGAGGGCCGTGACGATGTGCGAACCATACGGATCCCCCGGAATCCAGTGCAGCGGCGCACTGTGCCAGTCGAAGCGAACTTCCCGTGGCCGCAGGGCAACCTCCTCGGGGGCGAAGTGGTCTGCCACCGACGCCGTCGCAGGTTCACCGTGCACAATGCCGCCCATCTTTTCGCGACGGCTCCGACCGCCGCCCTTCACTCTCAATTCGGAACGCAGGCGCCCGCAGATGGGTTCAATGGCGTCCGAAATGGGAAGCCATCCACGGCCGGGTTGGCTGCGAATTCCATGAGCGGACCCGATGAACCGGCGCGTTCACCCGCACGTGTCAGAAAGGTGGATCCACTCATGCCCAGCTTGACCCCGCACTTCAAGGATGTACAGGCTCACTACGACCTCTCCGACGATTTCTTCGCTCTGTTCCTCGATCCGACACGGACCTACAGCTGCGCGTACTTCGAACGCGACGACATGACGTTGGAGGAGGCGCAGCTGGCCAAGATCGACCTGGCGCTGGGCAAGCTGCGCCTTGAGCCGGGTATGACGTTGCTCGACATCGGCTGCGGTTGGGGCGCTACGCTGCGGCGCGCGATCGAACACTACGACGTCGACGTCGTCGGGTTGACCTTGTCCAAGAACCAGGCCGCGCATGTGCAGGCGATGTTCGACCGATTGGACAGCCCTAGGCGCAGGCGAGTGCTGTTGGCCGGGTGGGAGGAGTTCGACGAACCGGTCGACCGCATCGTGTCGATCGGTGCGTTCGAGCATTTCGGCCGTCAGCGATATCCGGCGTTCTTCGACATGGCGTATCGGGCACTGCCGTCCGACGGCGCGATGTTGCTGCACACGATATGCGGAATCCACCCCAATGACGCCCAGCGGCTCGGCGTGCCCATCACGTTCGAGCTGGCACGCTTCATCAAATTCATTCTGACCGAGATCTTTCCCGGAGGTCAGCTGCCGTCTGCACCCATGGTCGAAGAGCACGCGAACGACGTGGGCTTCACGCTGACCCGCCGGCAATCGCTGCAGTCCCACTATGCGAGGACCCTGGACATCTGGGCCAGCGCGCTACAGGCAAATCGCGTGCAGGCCACTGAGATCCAATCGCAGGAGGTCTACGAGCGGTACATGAAATACCTGACAGGATGCGCGAGATTGTTCCGGCAGGGCCAGGTTGATGTCAATCAGTTCACGCTGGAGAAGTCCGGGCGTTCATGAACGCCGGCAATTGCAGCGGCACGGCTTTGGCGCAGAACGATGCAACGGCGAGTGGATTCGACATGACCAGCAACAATCCGGTGGCGGCATTTCGGCTCAAACTCACGCCGCGACAACGCGAATTGCTCCGGACCCAGCTACGGGTCAACTCCGAGAACGCCTACGACGATATCGAGGAAAACGGTGATCGGCCCGTCGGCGAGTTAGCGGGCCGGTGGCGGGTTTTCGATCGTCTTCCTGAAGAGACATGGGTGCTTCCCGCCTGGTGGCGACGCCAGTTCGCACGCGGATTCGACGACCTGGCTCTTGACCTTGAAGTCGGCCATCTCCCCTACCCCCGGAGCGTGGCCGAAGAAGTCGCGCTCATGCTCTGCATCGCTGACGCCAAGGCCGCACTGATGAACGGCCAGTACAACGACAATGTCGCGGCTCTGCCTGCGACCCCAGGAGATGACGACTGGCAATCAGCGACAAATTCCCTCGTCAGTGGTCGGCACATCGACTGGCAACACTGCCTTGACGACAGCCTGGAATGGCTCGGTGATCCACCCGCGTCAACGAGCTGGTTCAATCCCTTCAGTGGTTTCGAGCCACGACCCGTCGACCGTGGATTCCGCCGTTGAATATTTCGGTGACCACAACCGTCCGGGATGCCAGCACGAGAGCCGAGGAAACTGCCCGTCCGATGGTCAGCGGGGCGAGACCGCTACCTAATTCGGGCGATGTCGACTCCGCGCCCGAACTGACCCCCGTGGATCATCGCTTCAGGTTCATTACATCGCCTAGCAGGGTATACAGCGCTCACACTCCGCTGGAGGATGGAGGGAGGCGGGTCGTGGAACTGACCAATCGCCTCGATGCCGCGCAGCGGCGCTATCCGGTGTTCGGCTATCCGCTGGCGGTGCTGTACAAGTTCATCGACGATCAAGGCGGATACTTGTCGGCGCTGATCGCGTATTACGCGTTCGTCTCCGCCTTCCCGCTGCTGCTGTTGCTCTCGACCGTCTTGGGTTGGGTGCTGGTAGGTCATCCGGCGCTGCGCGATCAGGTACTGCATTCGGCGTTGCACGAGTTTCCCGTGATCGGGTCACAATTGGGCGAACCCAAGCAGATCAGCGGAGGCATCGCCGGAGTGGTCGTAGGAACGTTGGGCGCGCTGTACGGTGGCCTCGGCGTAGGCGTGGCGCTTCAGAACGCGATGAACACCGTGTGGGCGGTTCCACGCCACCGTCGCCCAGACCCCCTTAACGCGCGTGGCCGGAGTTTGTTGCTGTTGGTCACCGTGGGTGCAGCGCTGCTCGCAACGACGGTACTGTCCGCGATCAGTGGTGGTGCGGGCTTCTTCGGCGTCGGCGTCAAGATTGCGGTCATCGTGGGGTTGTGCGTTGTGAATACCGCCGCGTTCGTCGCGGCGTTCCGGATCAGCACGGATCGTTATTTGACCGTGCGGCAGGTCGCCCCGGGAGCCGTCATTGCGGCGCTGGGCTGGCAACTGTTGCAGTCCTTCGGCGCTGTCTACGTTGGGCACGTGGTCAAGAGCGCCAGCGCGACCAATGGGGTGTTCGCATTGGTTTTGGGCATGCTCACGTTTCTGTACATCACCGCCGTTCTGGTGGTGTTGTCCGCGGAGATCAACGTCGTGCGGGTCGACCACCTTCATCCGCGGGCGTTGCTCACCCAGTTCACCGACAACATCGATCTCACCGCGGCTGATCGCGACGTGTACACCGGACAGGCGACGGCCCAATGCAGTAAAGGTTTCGAGAACGTCGAAGTTACGTTCGATTCACCACCGCACGCCGACGAATCGCCGCGCGGCCAGAATGCCCCAGCGCCTCCAGCAACCACACCGACCGAGACGTCCCCATAACGGCGGTACTGACTTTCGTCGACCAGTCCAACAGCTGAAACGTATCACTGCAGCTCACTATGACTCAACAAGGCCGGATGGTGATACGATTCACCACACGCTGACCACCAACCGCGAAGGGAAACAAACATGGGACAACTCGACGGGCAGGTTGCCTTCATCACCGGTGTCGCACGCGGCCAAGGCCGCTCGCACGCCCTGACTCTCGCGCGCGAGGGCGCCGACATCATCGGACTCGACCTGTGCGCCAAGCCCTCCACCACCGCCTACGACGGCGCCACCCAGGAGGACCTGCAGGAAACCATCCGGCTGGTCAAGGAGACCGGCCGTCAGATCGTCGCCGAGGTCGCCGACACCCGCGACTACGAACAGGTCGAGGCCGTCTTCACGCGGGGTATCGAGCAGTTCGGCCGCGTCGACATCGTGCTGCCGAACGCCGGAATCTGTTCGGGCGCCAAGACATGGGAGATCACCCCCGACGCCTGGCGAGAAATGGTGGAGATCAACCTCAACGGCGTCTTCCACACCGTCAAAGCCGCGATACCGACGATGATCGCCGCGGGTCGCGGTGGCAGCATCGTCTTCACCGGTTCCACCGAGGCCATCAAGGGAGCCGAGAACATCTCGTCGTACGCGGCCTCCAAACACGGGGTCACCGGGTTGATGACCTCGCTGGCACGGGAATTGGGCCAGTACAACATTCGGGTCAACTCGGTGAATCCGACCTGCGTGGACACCCACATGATCAACAACGACTTCGTGTACGGCCTGTTCCGCCCGGACCTGGACAAGCCGACCCGTGAGGACGTCATCGATACCTTCACCGGCACCCACATTCTTCCGGTGCCGTGGATCCAGCCGCAGGACGTCAGCAACGCGATCCTCTACCTGGTGACCGAGCCGGGCCGCTACATCACGGCGACGCCCCTGGTGATCGACGCCGGGTTCATCGTGAAGTCCTGAAATCCGCAGCCGACCCGGCCCCTCGCATGACGTGTTGCGTCGTGCGAGGGGCCTAGTCTTTTGCCATGGTGACCAGATGGTGACGATGAAGGACGTCGCGAAGGCCGCGGGCGTATCCCAGGCAGCCGTTTCCTACGCCTTCAGCGGATCACCGAAAGTCTCTGCCGGACAACGTGATCAGATCCTCGCCGTGGCCGCTGACCTCGGCTACCACGGCCCCAGCATCGCGGGTGCGAGCCTGCGCTCCGGCCGCATGGGCACGGTAGGCGTGCTCATCCCCGGCTCATTGGCCCTGGCGGTCGAGGACCCGTCGACCGCGCTGCTGCTCAAGGGCATCGTCGAGGCCGGCGAACTCGCCGACGTCGCACTGACCTTGCTGCCCGCCGACGGCACCGCGACCGACCCGGCCCGCTCGCCGCATTCCGGTGCATTGCGCGGCCTCGTCGACGGCGTGGTGATGCACTGCCTACCCGATGCCCATCCGGTGGTCGCCGCGATCCTGGCCCGCGGAATCCCGGCTGTCGCCATCGACTCGCCTCAAGTCCCCCACCTGCCCTACGTCACGGTGGATCACCACGCCGCGGGTATGGTTCAGGCGAATCATATACTGGCACAGGGACATCGGCGCATCGGTATTATCACCGACCGACTGGGCCCTATCCCCCAACCCGGCTTCCGGCTGCCTTCGGCCATACCCACGGCCACCGAACGCTATCTGCGGGAACGGTTGACCGGTGTGCTCAGAGCATGCCGGGACGCCGGGATCGCCGACGCCGACATCGCGATCGTCGAGTCAGCAGGCATCGATCGGCAGAGCGGGCTGGCCGCCGCCGAGCAGCTCATCGTCGGGTTCCGGCCGACCGCGGTGCTCGCCACCTCGGATGTCCACGCCGCGGCGGCGTTGCGGGTGCTGGCGGACAACGGGATCGCGGTACCGCACCACGCCTCGGTCATCGGGTTCGACGACGCGCCGATCGCCGACCTGCTCGGGTTGACCACCATCCGACAACCGTTGGTGGACAAGGGCAGAACGGCGGCGACCATCCTGCTCGACCTGATCGCGGGCCGTACGCGCCGACGTTCGGTGAAACCCACCGAACTGATCGTGCGCACGACGACGGGCCCCGCCCCGCGCTGACCGGCACGACGAAAGCGCCGCCGGCGGATTCGGATGAAACCACCGGCGGCGCTTCGGCGTTGGGTACTACTCGGTCGCGGTCACCGCCTGACGGTCGGGCTCGGCCAGCGGCACCTGTGCGGCGAACCGCTCCATGTCGTGCTTGGCGCGGTGCTCCCTGAGCAGGTCGGCGATCTCGATTGCGTCGCCCTCCGGCGCAGTCGAGTGCCGGTAAGGCTTGGCCACGACCATGTAGATCAGACCGACACCGGCGACGATCAGAAAGCCGATCAAGGCGATCCAGCGATCGAAGAAGTGCAGGCTCGGGTCGCCGTTGGGGCGGGCCAGCACGATCATCGACAGCACACCGTAGGTCAGGGCGCCGATACCCACCGGCCAGCCCCACTTGCCGAGCGACCAGTTGCCACCGGGCTTCCAGCCCTTGGCGCGGGCCCGCAGCGAGGCGAACACCACCATCTGGAAGGCGAAGTAGCCGGCCAGCATCTGGAACGCGGCCACCCGGAACAGCGCGTCGGGCAGGAAGTACAGGAGCACGAACAAGCAGATGCACAGCGAGGCCACCAGGACGATCGCGTTCACCGGAACCTTGCGACCGGAGATCTTCTTGAAGACGTTGGCGCCAGGGAACATGTCGTCACGGGCAAAGGAGAAGATCAACCGACTGCCCGCGGCCTGCTGCCCCATGACGCACGCCAGGAAGGAGGTCAGCGCGATGACGAGGAAGATCTTGGTGCCAGTCTCGCCGAACGTGTCGGTGAGGATCGCCGTGATGGGGTTGGCCACGTTGCCGTTGACGATGTCCTGCAGATTGGGTGCGGCCAGGATGTAGCCGACGAACGCGAACAGTGCTGCGGCCCCACCGAGGATCACGGTGAGCATCATCGAGCGCGGGATGGTGCGCGACGGATTGGGTGTCTCCTCGGCGACCTCGCCGCAGGCTTCGAAGCCGTAGTAGAGCACCAGACCGATGATCGCGGCGGTGACGAAAGCGCTCAGGTAGTCACCGTCGTGGGCGGTGCCCATGGTGTCGAACAACACCGAGAAGTTGTTCTTGCGCGCGAAGATCAACAGGTACAGGCCGACCACCACGATGCCTGCCACCTCGGCGGCCAAACCGACCTTGGCGATGGTGGCCAGCGTCTTGGACCCGGTGGAGTTCAGGGCCACACAGATCAGCACCACGATGGTGGCGATGATCAGCTTCTGCAGCGGCGTCGACGAGATGTTGGAATCCGAATGGAACAGTGCCAGTACGAAATCGGCGCTGAACATCGCGGTGGTGGTGCACCCGACGACGATGCCTGCGATGTAGATCCACGACATGATCCACGCGTACGGCCCGTTCCACAGGCGCCGCGCCCACTGGTACAGGCCGCCTGCGATCGGGAACTGCGAGACGATCTCGCCAAAGACCATGGCCACCAACAGCTGTCCGCCTGCGGCGATCACGAGCCACAGGATCGACGGTGGCCCGGCCGTGGTGAGGGCCTGGGTGAACATCGAAAGCACACCCACCATCGGCGACAGGTAGAGAAACCCGAGCGCGAAGTTCGACCACATGCCGATCTTCCGGTCGAATTTCTCTTCGTAGCCAAGCACGCGCAGATGGGCGTCGTCGCCGCTGAACGACCCACCCCCGCCGTTTGTCACTGTCATTGCGATCTCCTCGGATTCACGTTCTTGATATCGGATGATCTGGTCAACTCACCGGGCGGGTCGCACCGGCGCGATGACGCTGGATCCCGGGTCATGTGACTGCGACCACACATGAAGTCTGGTCTCCGGCGGCACCCACAGGCAGACGCACTTCGTGCAACCAACGGTGGAGAAATTTCCCATTGCGGGTACCGAATCCCATCGGAAATCCCTTCGAAACACACACTGAACATGCTGGTCAAACGGCTGATATGACGATGCCGCGGGACGTTACTGCCGCGCCGCCCACGCGATGCCTTGTTTGGTGAGCCGACGCACATCGTCGCCGGCCAGGTCCTGCGGCGCATGGCCGACGGAGTGGTAGAAGACGCGCCCCTGCCCCCACTGGCGTACCCAGGCCACCGGGCTCGTCAAGCCGTCCAGCCACGGGAAATGCTCACCGCTGAACGTGGTCTCGGCGAGGACCGTGTTGTTGGGGTCGACGCTCATGTAGTACTGCTCGGACGCGACGGGAAAGTCGTTGACCCCGTTGGTCACTTCGTGTTCGCGGTCGGTGATCGTCACGTCGTACGGCTGCGGATATCCCTCGCCTGCGGGGTGAGCGAGAAAGTCGCCGCCGAGCATCAGGTGGTATCGCAGGCTCGACCGGAACGCGGCCGCCGCACCGTGCCACGCCGCCACCCCGGTACCCGCCTCGACCGCCGCCAGCAGGTGATCCTCCTGGGAGTCCGACAGATCCTCGGTGGTCAGTGCGTTGTTCCAGCCGAGGATGATCAGGTCGTAGCCGCTCAGATCGCGGTCGAGGGTGAAGATGTCCTGGGATTCCTCCATGTCGAAACCCAGTTCGCCCACCACCAGTTCGCGGGTCCACTCGGCGATGTTGTACGGGCTGTGGCCGGGCCACCCGCCGTACAGGTACAGAACGTTGGTCACGCTTCAAGCTCCTCTTCCGGTAGAACTGTCGACTGCGGGTTCAGCAGGGCTTCGGGTGCCAGCAATCGCGCGACGAGCTCGGCCGACATCAGCCCCTCGGCCACCACGAGATCGGGTATCGCGGCCCCGGTGTGCAAGGCCCGCTTGGCGATTCGGGCCGACTCCGCATAGCCCAGGTAGGGCGCGAGCGCGGTGATCACCCCGATCGAGTTGGTCACCGATTCGGCGAGCCGCTGTTCGTTGGCGGTGATCCCCATGATGCAGCGCTGCACCAGTGTGCGGCACGCAGCAGTCAGGTGCGCGGCCGATGTGAACAGGCTGTGTGCGATGATCGGTTCGAATGCGTTGAGCTGCAACTGTCCGGCCTCGGCCGCCATGCTGATCGTGACATCGTTGCCCACCACCTCGAAGGCCACCTGGTTGACGACTTCCGGGATCACGGGGTTCACCTTGCCCGGCATGATGCTCGAACCCGCCTGCACCGCAGGCAGATTGATCTCGCCCAGGCCCGACCGGGGTCCCGAGGACAGCAGTCGCATGTCGCTGCAGATCTTGGACAGTTTCACCGCCGTGCGCTTGAGCACCCCGGATACCTGCACGAAGGCGCCCACATCCTGGGTGGCCTCCACCAGGTCGGTCGCGGTGGACAGGTCGATTCCGGTGAGCTCGCTCAGCGTGGCGCACACCTGCTCGGCGTACCGAGGATGGGCATTGAGCCCGGTCCCGATGGCCGTACCACCGAGATTGATCTCGGTGACCAGGCGCGCCGCCTCGCGCAGCCGCTGGGCGTCCTCGGCGACCATCACGGCGTAGGCGCCGAACTCCTGGCCCAGCGTCATCGGCACGGCGTCCTGCAGTTGCGTCCGCCCCATCTTCAGCACATCGCGGAACTCGTCGGCCTTGGCGCGGAACGCCGCCGACACCTCCTGCAGCGCGTCGTGCAACTCCGACAGGTACATCTGCAACGCGACCTTGATCGCGGTCGGGTACACGTCGTTGGTGCTCTGGCCGCGGTTGACGTGTTCGAGGGGGTGCAGGCGGTGGTAGTCGCCGCGGGCCGCGCCCAGGTGTTCCAGTGCGCGGTTGGCGATCACCTCGTTGGCGTTCATGTTGCTCGAGGTGCCGGCGCCGCCCTGGATGACGTCGACGACGAAGCTGGAATGCAGCCGCCCCGAACGGATCTCGTCACACGCCGCGACGATGGCCGCGCAGCGCGCCGAGTCGAGCAGGCCCAGCTCGCAATTGGTCAGCGCGGCAGCCTGTTTGACCGCCGCCAGCGCGTTGACGAATTCGGGATACGTCGACAGCGGGATGCCGGAGATCGGAAAGTTCTCCAGCGCCCGGGCGGTGTGGACCCCGTAATACGCCTCGGCCGGTACTGCCCGGCTGCCCATCGAGTCCTCCTCGATGCGCACGTCTGCAGCGGCCGCGAGTGTCACGTCGGTCATCACCGCCACGTATCGCTCGGTGGGGCGACCCGCGCCCCGGGCAGCCCGTCGTAGAACCCGCCCTCGGCGCAGCTGGTGAGTTCCAGTTGCATGCCCCACGGTGACCGGAAGTAGAACCAGCGTTGCCCGGCCACGGGCGCTGCCGGGTCGACACCGTTGGGGCCGTCCTGCACCACGACACCGGGGATCGATTTGACGTAGTCGTATCCGGCGTCGATGTCGTCGACGTAGAACGCCAGGTGGTGGCCGCCGACGTCGCTGTTGGGCGGCGGCACGCGGACCTGATCCGGCGCGTCGTACTCGAACAGTTCGATGTTGTGGTGCTGTCCCAGCCGCAGCATGGCCAGGGTGCACCGGGCTTTCGGATCGACACCGAGGCGGCGCCGCATGCTGTCGGATTCGGCGTCGGCGAAGGGGCCGTCGGTGAAGATCAGTTCAGCACCGAAATGGTCGACGAAGAACGCGACGGCCTGTTCCAGATCGGGCACCGTGTAGGCGACATGGTCCACCGACCTCATGGTCGGAACCTTAGGCTGATGAGCGTCGGTCATGTCTCAATTCTCCGACGACGCGGTGGCCGGAACCCGATCGAATCGGTGATCGGTCCACGGCAGATCGTCACCGCCGTACTTCGCGGCTCGCACATCGGCCGACCGGGCGTGTCCTTCGAAGTTCTCCAGCCGGGCGGCGCGCCCACACAGGCGGCCCAGCTCCGCGCTCGACTGCGCATCGGTGATCTCTTGGTAGGTCACGGTTTTCAGGAACTTACCGACCCACAGACCGCCGGTATAGCGGGCTGCGCCCAGCGTCGGCAGCACATGGTTGGTGCCGATCGCCTTGTCGCCGAAGGACACACACGTCTTCTCGCCCAGGAACAGGGCACCGTAGTCCTGCATCTCCGTCAGCGCCCGGCGCGGTTCTTCGGTGAGGATCTGCACATGTTCGCTGGCGAAGTGGTCGCCCAGTGCGAACGCCTCTTCGATGGCGTCCACCACATGCACTTCGCCGTGGTTCGCCCAGGACACCGCAGCGATCCCGTTGGTGGGCAGGTTGACCAACTGGCGCTCGACCTCGGCGATGGTCTCCAGACCCACCCGCTCGGAGGTGGTGATCAGCACGACCGGCGAATCCGGCCCGTGCTCGGCCTGGCTCAGCAGGTCGGCGGCGACCACGAACGGGTCGGCGGTGTGATCGGCGATGATGAGCACCTCGGTGGGCCCGGCGAACAGGTCGATGCCGACCTCACCGAACAGCTGCCGCTTGGCTTCGGCCACATAGGCGTTGCCCGGGCCGGTGAGCAGGTTGACCGGATCGATGGTCTCGGTGCCCAGCGCCAGCGCCCCGATGGCCTGTACCCCGCCCAGGACGTAGATCTCGTCGGCGCCGGCCAGGTGCATGGCGGCGACGCTGATGGCAGGAGCAGTGCCCTGGTTGGGCGGTGTGGTGGCCGCGACGCGCGGCACCCCGGCGACCTTGGCGGTCACCACGGTCATGTGCGCCGAGGCAGTCAGCGGATAGCGGCCGCCGGGAACGTAGGCGCCCGATGCCGAAACCGGCACATGCTTGTGTCCCAGGCGCACTCCCGGCAGCGTCTCGACCTCGATGTCGAGCATCGAATCACGCTGCGCCTGGGCGAAATCCCGCACCTGACGCTGCACGAACGACAGATCGTCCACGACCGTGCCAGGCAGGTCGGCGACGATCTTGGCGATGTCGGCCTCGCTCAGGCGGAAAGACTGCGGCGCCCACTTGTCGAACTGCTCGGAGTACCTGCGGACCGCGGAATCACCGTGCGCGCGAATGTCGTCGAGCACGCGTCCGACGGTGTCGACGACCTGCGGGTTGCTCTTGTGTGGTGTTCCGCTCTGGGCGGCCGGCGCCTTGAGAATGACCGACACGGTGGTTCTCCCTCGAATTGCACTGAGTGGGTAGCTGGCGCCGGTGGGTCGATCCCCGCGTTCGGCGTAGTACCAGTCTCTGGGCCACGAACACCCGATTACAGACTCACTATGTGCAAGGGTCGGCAGCTTCGCTGCGCACATTCGCCGCATCTGATCGCACCGACGGCCGCACCGCACGCGCTCCGACCGTGCACACCAAAACCGCCAGCAGCGGAACGGCCATCGCCAAGCGCAGGGTCACCACATCGGCCAGCCAACCGATGACGGCCGGGCCGGCGAGGAACGCGACGTAGCCGCCCCCGACGACGCGGGAGAACTGGGTGGCCGACCCCAGATTGCCCGCCGCGCTGAACACCTGCGGTATGGCCCCGGACAGTCCGAGACCGAAGACGGCCCAGCCGAACAAGGTCAGCGGTAGAGCGCCGGACAGCAACACGACGCCCATTCCGACCGCGGCTGCCGCGCAACCGTAGCGGATCACCGCCACCGGTCCGACGCGGGCGCTGACCCAGTCGGCGGTGAACCGGCCGACGGTCATCGCAGCGACGAACGCGGCGAACGCCAAGGCTCCGACAGCCTTCGAGGTGCCCAGCGCATCCTGAGCGTGCAGGCTGCTCCAGTCCGTCGCCGAGCCCTCGGCGAGGTACAACAGGAACGCCAGAATGCCCAGCAGCACGAAACGCCCGCGCCCGGGTGCAGCCGGCGCGGTGTCACCCGGGGATACGACGGTCGCGGCGTGCGGTTGGGCCCCGATCAGATTCGGTGCGGACACCAGGGCAGCGACGCCACAGGCCATACCGAGCACCACCGCGGTCAACCGCATCGACCACCCGGCGGCCAACGTGGCGGCACCGACCAACGAACCCACTACGGTGCCCACCGAGAACACCGCGTGGAACGCCGACATGATCGGCGTGCCGGCCGCCTGCTCGACGACCACGGCACGCGCGTTCATCGCGACGTCGGTTATGCCCGTCCACACCCCGAACGCCAGCAGACCGACCGCGAGCGCCACCGCCGAACCCGCGTTGAGCGGCAGCGCGAGCGTCAGGGCCATGCCCAACGCACCCGCCAGCGCCACCCGTCCCGCACCGAAGCGGTCGACGAGCGGGCCCGTGATCTGCATGCCTGCCAGCGCCCCCGCGCCGTTGAGCAGCAGCATGGTGCCCAGCGCACCCGCGGATATGCCCGTGCGCTGCTGCACCGTGGGAATGTGCACCGCCCAGGTCGAGATGCACACCCCGAACCCGGCGAACAGCAGGAAGACGGCGACCCGCGAAGCCCTGTACCCCGTCACCGCGTCGCGGGCACCCGCCTCGCGGCACGCTCGCCCTCGTGCACGGCCTCCATCATGGTGCGGCTGGCGATGGCGTCGCCGACCCGCTCCACCGGCACGCCTCGGTGCTTCAGCGCGAAGTAGAGCTCGGTCACGGGGCGGTGCCAGCCCGCAAGGATTACGGTGTCGATGCCCTCCAGTGTGCCCGGAGCACCCTTCTCCACGATGCGCAGGGTCGGGCCGTCCACGGCCGTCATGGTGGTGAACGGACGTGTCGACATGCCGGACTTCAAGATTCGAGGCACCGCGAGGTTCGCGCTGAACGGACCGAGCTTCGCCCCGACGTAGGGCAGCGGCGTCAGGAACTCGACCTGGTGACCGTCGGCCTGCAGCTGCAACGCGAGCCCGATGCCCTTCCAGCCGCCCTCGCCGTCGTCGACGATCGCGACGTGATGGCCGACCGGCTTGTCACCGTCGAGCACATCCCACACCGACAGCACATGAGGTTGGTCGAGCCCCGGGGTGTGCGTGATGCCCTGGGCCAGGTTGCCGACGATGTCGGCGGCGGGCGCCGAACCGGTGGCGACGATGATGTGGTCGGGTTCGAGCGCGAGCACCTCGTCGGCCGTCGGCGACCAGCCCAGGCGCAGGTCCACGCCGTACTTACCGATCATCACGTCCAGATGGTCGATGACGCCGCCGATCTCACCGCGGCCCCTGATCTTGGCCGCGATCCTGAGCTGGCCACCGGTGCGGTCGCGGCGCTCGATGAGGATCACCTCGTGTCCCTGCCGGGCGGCGGTCTCGGCGGCCTTCATACCGGCCGGGCCCGCGCCGATCACCACGACGCGACGCCGGAAGGTGGCCTGCAGGAGAGTGCCGATGCCGAGCTCGAGTTCGTAGCCGGCGGCCGGGTTGTGCACGCACGAGGAGTGCGTGACGTTGAACAGCCGGTCGATGCAGCCCTGGTTGCAGCCGATGCAGCGCCGGATCTCGTCGAGGCGTCCGGCTTTCATCTTGTTGACCGTCTCGGGATCGGCGATCTGCTGGCGGGTCATGGCCACCATGTCGGCGTGACCGAGCGACAGGATGTCGGCGGCGTCGAGTGGATCGTTGATCCGGCCGACCGCGATCACCGGGACGTCGACGACCTCTTTGACCGCCGCGGCCAGGCTTTCCCAGATTCGTTTGGGATGCTGCATGTCCGGCACGTTCTGGTGCGCCTCGTTGTAGGTCGCCGCCTTGACGCAGATGTAGTCGATCTTGCCGGTGGCCGCGATCGCGGCGGCGATCTGCTGGGCGTCGCCGACCTGCAGACCGCCGGGGCTGAAGTCGTGTCCCTGCAGGTTCATTCCGACCAGGTAGTCCGGACCCACCTCGTCGCGCACGGCGTCGATCACCCGCAGCACGATGCGCATGCGGTTCTCCAGCGAGCCGCCGTACTCGTCGGTGCGGTGATTGGAGAACGGCGACAGGAACGACGCGAGCAGATAACCGCCGTAGCCCGAATGGATTTCGACACCGTCCATACCGCCCTGCTTGGAATGCCTGGCTCCGATGGCGTGGGCTTCGATGATCTCCTCGATGTCCTCGGTTTCCATCTCCTTGGGCATCTCGAGGTTGAACGGGCACGGCGTGTTCGATGGACCCCACAGCGCGCGTTCGGTGAACGTCGAATGCCCTTGCCGGCCACCGTGTCCGAGCTGCATGACGATGCGGGCCCCGTGCTCGTGCACGGCGTCGGAGATCCGACGCAGCCCGGGGACGATCTCCGGCAGCCAAGCCCGTGGTTCGCCCGGCACGTCCTGGGAGGTCGGGTGGATCTGCGGGAACGCCATGCCGATCAGCCCCGCCCCGCCGATCGCCCGCTCCCGGTAGTACGCCACGTGCTGCTCGGTGGGGAGATAGTCCTTGGCCATGCCGGTGCCGTGCCCGGTCATCACCACCCGGTTGCGGATCTCCACGTTGCCGAGGGTGATCGGCTCGAACAACGGGGCAAGCAGGCGGGCGGTCTCGTCTGTCTGCGCATGAAGCATCGTCATGGCTCGAAATTCCTCAGTCGGTCAGTGGGTTTGGGGTCTGTCACGCGGCCAGCGCGCCGGAGCGGCCGAGGCGCAGGGCCAGCGCGGCCACGGTGATGGCCGGGTTGACCGCCGCCGACGACACGAACACCGAGCTGTCGGCGATCCAGAGGTTGTCCACGTCGTGGCTGCGCAGGTCGGCGTCGACCACGCTGGTGGCGGCATCGGTACCCATCCGGGCCGTGCCGCACAGATGCGATGTCGCCTCGACCCCGAGGCTGCGGGTCATGACGATCGGGAAGCCCGCCCGGCGGACCACCTTCTTCATGCGGGCGATCAGGTCCTGGTGGGAGCTGAGGTTGGTCGCGCGCCGCGTGACAGTGATCTGACCGCGGCTGTTCAGCGCAATCCTGTTCTCCGGCAACGGCAGATCCTCGGACTGGATGAACATGTCCAGGGTGTACTTCGTGACCTCGTCGAGGATCGGCATCGGCACCCAGGGCTTGCCCAGCTTGGCCTGGGGGCCGCGGAGCTTGCCGAGGCCCTGGACGTTGCCCAGGGGATACCGGTTGTCCGGCCCGGCGAGGTACCAGTCGTTGATGCCGATGGTCTTCTGGTAGACGGCCTCGTTCTGCTGTCGCGGATCGATGGCCAGGAAGAATGTGGTCACGTGCGCCATGTAGTTGCGGCCGACCTGGTCCGACGAGTTGGCCAGGCCCTGCGGATGCGTGTCCGAGGCCGAGCGCAGCAGCAGCGCTGCCGTGTTGGCGGCGCCGCAGGCGATCACAAACTTCTTGGCCCGCACCTCAATCTGCTTGCCCGCATGCGTTATCCGGGCGCTGGTGACCTGTCGTCCGGTGGCATTGGTCTCCAGCCGGGTGACCTCGGCGTTGGTGAGCAACCGGACGTTGCGCGACTCGGCGCGCAGTGCGGGCCGCACCGCGGAGACGTCGGCGTCGCCCTTGGCATCGATCATGCAGGGAAACGAATCGCAGGTATAACAGCGGACGCAGCCGCCGCCGGGGCGGTAGTCGATAGACAACGGCGATGAGAACGGATGCAGCCCTTGCTTTTTCGCGGACTCGACCAGCCGCGCCATGGCCCCCTCGTGCGGCACGCCGGGGAACGGGTAGTCGATGGACCGCCAGGGATCGGTCGGGTCCTCCCCTTTGTTGCTGTGCACCCAGTACATCTGCTCGGCTTCGCCGTAGAACGGTTCCAGGTCGGCGTAGGTGATGGGCCAGGCCGGCGAGACGCCGTCGACGTGTTCGACGGCACCGAAATCGCTCTCGCGGAACCGCGGCAGGGTCGCGCCGTAGAGCTTGGTGCTGCCCCCGACGTAGTGGTAGTTACCCGGCACGAACTCTTTCGCGGCGACGGTGTCGTACCACGCGGCGGAGTTCTTGTAACGACCCTTGGTGTGCACCGCGTCGAATGACCAGTTCTCGCGTTCCACCGGCAGGAAGTCGCCCTGCTCGACGATCAGCACGTCCGCGCCGCAGTCGCGCAGCGCATAGGCCAGGCTGCCGCCGCCCATGCCGGATCCGATGATCGCGATGTCGGTCTCGACGACATCGGCGGGTTCGGTGAGGACTTGGGTCTGGAGCGCGGCGACCGCCGGTGACATCGAGGGCGTCACAGCCAATGGCAGGGATTTTTTCGACAACATGTACGGGCTCCTCTGGGCTGAGAGGACGATGGGCTGCCCGCAATGCGGGTTATCCCAAATCTAGGAGCGCCGCGGCGCGGGCACGACCCGCAGAGTGCGCAGCATCCCGTCGAGGACTACACACTCTGTGCAAGTCAGCGATTCTCCTGCCGCTGCAGCAGGTCATGTCCCCGCACTGCGAAAATCAGCGCCTGCCGGGTGTCGGGGTCGTCCAGAGACCGGCCGAGCAGGCTGGTGATGCGTTCCAGCCGGTAGTAGAGCGTGCGACGCTGCACGTAGAGCTGCTGGGCGGCCTGCGACTTGTTGCCGTCACACGACAGGTAGGTGCGCAGCGTCGGCAACAGCGGACTGGTCGAGTTGGCGTCGTGTTTGAGCAGCGGGCCCAGCTCGTCCTCGATGTAGCGGGCCAGCTCGGGACCGCCGGCCAGCGAAGCGAGCAGCCTCAGCACGCCGAGATCGTCGAAGCGGTGCACGGCCTTGTCGGGGCGCGCCGCGGCCACCGACGCCGCGCTGCGGGCCTGATCGACCGCGGTACGCAGTTGCCCGGGACTGACCGGGCGACTGATCCCCGCCCGCACGTTGGCCGCCGACAACCGTTGGACCACTTGCTTTTCCGAGCTGGTCCGGGACAGGCCCATGATCGCCAGCGTGTGCTCCCCGAGGTCGGCCACGACGGCGGGCACGTGCAGGGACCGGCAGAGCTCCTCCATCGCCTCGTCACTCGTGGCGCCCGGCGGGGTCTCCTTGCACACGTAGACCGCCAGCAGTGCGCGGTCCCGCAGATCGCGGCCGATCCTCATGGCCCTGGTCACGAAGGACTCGCCGGAGATGTCACCCAGCAGCAACCGGTTCACCAGCGCGTTCTGTCGTTGCGCCGATTTGGCGCCACTCTCGCGCGCACCGAGCAGTGCGATCGCGATACCGTCGGTGGCTCGGTCCAATGCGTAGCCCGCGGTACCGGCCAGCGGGCTTCCGCCGTGCAGCACATGCAGCCACCCCCAGCGCTCACCGCGCAGCACCACCGCTCGTCGCGTGCAGTTGTGGGCGGAGTTGGCGTTGCTCGCGTCGCCACCGACGGTGTCGTGGTCGATGCGCGAATGGTGTTCCCACTCGGCGAGCACGGCGTCGCCGTCGGGCGACGCCCCGGAATACGCGATGACCTGGCGGGTCGCGTCCTCCAGCACCACCGGGTGACCGACCTCGGCGGCCAGCGCGTCGGTGAACAACACCGGATCTCGCCCGGCCAGCAGCAGTTGCATGAAGGTGGCGTTGAGCCGTTCGTATGCGCTGAGGTCGAGCACCCGCTGGTCGACGATCGACTCGTGTACCTGCGCCGAGACCTCGACGAACGGCAGCTCACCCGCCAGTCCGACCAACGGGAAGCCTCGCTCGCACGCCGCGTCGATCAGCGGTTGCGGCATGCTGTCGAACGCCCGGCCGCTGAGTTCGATGACCAGCACCGCGGCTTGTGCGTCGGCGATCTCGGTGAGGTAGCGTCGCTGCCGCTCGGGGGTCGATCCGATGCCCAGTCCCGCGGTCAGCAGCATCTCGCCGCCGGTGAGAAACCGTGCGATATCGGGCACTTCGGTCGGATGGACCCAGCGGACCGTGCGGTCGAGGTTTTCCTCGCCGGCGTAGACGTGCAGCGGTACCCGGCTGAACACTTCGAGTTGCAGCGCTGCCTGCACCGTCATCGCCATGGTGATCCTCCGCTTCTCCAGGGACGATTCAAGCAGTGACACTCCCGTCAACCTGTGCAGCAACTTGCTCATCCGCTGCGCAAACTGAGTCTAACGACCGGTGTCGACCAGTGGGCAGACTGGCGTCAGGCTGTATCTATCCCGAATAGTCACCCGACACGAAGGACACTCATCATGCCCAGGCTCAACGGCGGACAGGTCATCGCCCGCATTCTCAAGGAGTACGGCGTCCCCTACGTCGCAGGCATTCCCGGCCACGGCATCTGGGGTCTGATGGACGCGTTCAACGAGGACGAGTCCAAGATCCCGTTCATCCAGACCTACCACGAGCAGAGCGCGGTCCACCTGGCCGACGGGTTCTACCGGGTGTCCGGCAAGCCGATGGCTGCGGTGACCTCGATCGGTGCGGGCGCGTCCAACACAGTGCTCGGCCTGGCCACCGCCTACAGCGACTCCACCAGCGTGCTGGTGATCACCGGAGGCCCCCCGCGCCACATGCGTGGCCGCGGCGTGCTCCAAGAGCTGGAACGCCAGAAGGACAACGGCTTTCCTCAAGTGGCAGAAGCGGTTTCGAAGCGCAGCTGGGTGGCCAACAGCATCGAGGACCTGCCGTTCATCATGCACCGCGCGTTCAGCACGATGCTGACCGGCCGGCGCGGCCCGGCCCACATCGAGGTGCCGTGGGATCTGCACGCCGAGACCGCCGAGGTGAACTTCCACGATCTGGCCCGCCGCCTTCCGGTGGGTCTGCAGTACCCCGATCCCGAGGCGATCGAACGTGCCGTGGCGCTGCTGGCCACCGCCAAGCGACCGGTGATCGTGGTCGGTGGCGGCGCGATCAGCGCCTACGCCACCGATGAGGTGCGGGCACTGGCCGAAGGCCTCGACATCCCCGTGGTGACCACGTGGAACGGCAAGAGCGCGTTCCCCGAGGACCACGACCTGTTCGTGGGCAGCGTCGGGCAGACCGGCACCATCCACGGCAACTACCTGGCCGCCAACGCCGACGTCGTGGTGTCCATCGGTTGTCGGTTCACCGACTGGTCCGCATCGAGTTACGCCAAGGGACAGTCGTTCTCGTTCCCGCCTGCCAAACTCATCCACATCGACATCGACCCGCACGAGATCGGCAAGATCTACCCCGCCGAGGTCGGCATCCTGGCCGACGCCAAGCCCGCGGTGGCCGCGATCGTGGCCTCGCTGCCCGCCAAGCCTGACCGCACCGAGTACCTCGCCGAGGTCGCGCAACGCAAGGCCGACTGGGAGGCCGAGTTGGCAGGCCGCCGCGACACCGACCGCTTCCCGTTCACGCTGCAGCGTCCACTGGCCGCGTTGCGCAACGTGATGGACCGCAGCGGCATCGTGCTGGTGGGTTCGGGCAACACCCAGGGCGCGGTCAAGCAGACGTTCCCGGTGTATGAGCCGCGCACGCACCTCACCACCGGCGGGTTCTCGTCGATGGGTTGGCCGGTACCGGCGGCATTGGGCGCCAAGCTGGCCGCCCCGGAACGTCAGGTTGCGACCATCACCGGTGACGGCGATTTTCTGATGACCGCCCAGGAGATCGGCGTGGCCATCCAGCATGACATCCCGGTGGTGTTCATCGTGCAGGACAACTCGGGGTACATCTCCATCCGCGGCGGCCAGCGCAACGCCACCGACCGCATCATCGGCACCGAGTTCAACCGGCCCGACGGCACGCCGTACAGCCCGAGCTTCAAGGCCTTTGGCGAATCATTCGGACTCGAATCGTTCCGGGTGGAGTCAGCCGCCGATCTGGAGCCGACGTTCAAGCGCGCGTTCGACGCCAAAGCTCCCGTGCTGGTGGAGATCCCGACCGACCGCGACCTGGCCAGCCCGTTCGTACCCGGCTGGCTGGACTTCCCGCCGCTGCCGCACATCACCGACGAACGCGCCGACGAGTACCGCGAGCGGCGCGCCAGCGAGCAGCACCAGTAACCCCCACCGCAGCTCCGTCACCCGTCGATGGGTGACGGAGCTGTTCTGTACCAACCTCATTCACCGAGCAAGGAGCTCTGCACATGAACCGTCTCGACGGCAAGGTTGCGCTGATCACCGGAGCGGCACGGGGACAGGGCCGCTCCCACGCGTTGCGGTTGGCCGAAGAGGGAGCCGATATCATCGCTCTCGACGTGTGCCGCCAGATCGACACGGTCCCCTATCCGATGGCCGATCTCGACGACCTGGCCACCACGGTCGACCTCATCAAGAGCCGGGGCCGACGCATCTTCGCCGCCGAGGTCGATGTGAGGGACCTGCCCGGGCTGCAGGAGGCCGTGGCCGCCGGTGTGGCCGAACTGGGCCGGCTCGACATCGTGGTGGCCAACGCGGGCACGCTCAACGACACCGCACCGCTGTGGGAGCTCTCCGAGCAGCAGTTCCAGGACCAGATCGATGTGAACCTGACCGGGGTGTGGAAGACCATCAAGGCGACGGTGCCAACCCTGTTGCGGCAGAACGAGGGTGGGGTCGTGATTCTCATCAGCTCGATATCCGGGCTGACCGTGGAACTCAACGTCGGGCACTACGCGGCGGCCAAGCACGGCGTCAACGGTCTCATGCGCACCCTGTCAGGTGAGCTCGCGCCGTACGGGATCCGGGTCAACTCGATCAACCCGACGAACGTCAACACCCTGATGATCAACAACCCGCGCTACAACCGGCTGTTCGCGGGCGGCAAGGAGGGCGCGACCCAGGAGGATGCGCTGCCCGCGCTCACCGCGATGCACGCGTTGCCGGTCCCCTTCCTGGAGCCCGTCGACGTCAGCAACGCCGTGGTGTATCTGGCCTCCGACGACGGCCGCTACATCACCGGCACCGCACACGTCGTCGACGCGGGTGCCCTGAACCCATTCAAGGCACCCCATCTCAGCACGTAACCGCGCTCAGGGAGTGGGTGCGTCGTCACGGATCAGGCCGGCCGCGCACAGGTCGGCCCAGATCTGCTGCGGCACCGGCGATTCGAACAACTCGGCGTTGCGCACCTGCTGGCGACGGTTGCGCGCGCCGAGGCAGATGCTGGTCACCACCGGGTGTGCGTAGGCGAACTGCACGGCCACAGCGGGCAACGCCACCCCGTGCTCGCGGCAGATCTGTTCGAGGTCAGCGGCTTTCGTCATGATCTCGGCTGGTGCCGGACCGTAGTTGAACCGGGCTCCCTCGACGGGCCCGGTGGCCAGCACACCGCTGTTGTAGACGCCGCCCAGCACGATGCCGATACCGCGTTCGGCGCACAGCGGGAACAACGTGTCGAGAGGTTCCTGCTCCAGCAGCGTGTACCGGCCCGCGAGCAGGCAGATGTCGACATCGGTGGCCTTGACCGCCTCGACCATCACATCGGTCTCGTTGACGCCGAACCCGATGGCCCGCACCACGCCTTGATCGCGCAGTGACTCCAGCGCCGGGAAGGCACTCACCACGGCCTGCCGGAACAGCTCGGGCTGCGCCGCACCGTGCGTGTAGTGATCGCAGTCGTGGATGAACAGCATGTCGAACCGATCGGTGAGCATCCGCTGCATGCTCTGTTCGACCGCCCGCATGACTCCGTCATAGCTGTAGTCGAATTCGGCCACGAACGGCGGGATTTCGAGGTACTGGCCGTTGCTGGTCGGCGCATCGATCTCCGGTCGCAGTACCCGGCCCACCTTGGTGGACAGCACGGTATCGGCGCGGTCGCGGTCACGTAGCGCATGCCCGAGCCGGTATTCACTGAGCCCGTTGCCGTATCCGGGTGCGGTGTCGAAATACCGCATGCCCTGCTCCCACGCGAAATCGACGAGTTCACGGGCCTCGGCGTCGGTGAACACCCCGTTGAAGTTCCCGATCGGCGCGCCGCCGTAGCCGATCGCGGTGAACTCCAGGCCCGACCGTTCGTGTACGCGGGTATCCGACAGCTTCATGACGACCTCGCCTTCCGGGGCCCGGACGGTACCGGACCTTTGCTTTCGACGGTACGGTCGCCATCCGTCGCACAGTCGACACAGTGTGCGAAATTCTTTGTCCACCAACTGCACAACGATGGTTATCGATCGAGGATCCACTCCCTCGCCCGTGCGATGGTGGCCTCGGGTTCGAAAGAATCAGCCTGCCAGGTCGTCGCCCGGACCTCACCGCGGTTGCCGTAGCTCTGCATGATGCGGACGTGGTGAGGCAGGGTGACGAAGCGCTGCAGGGCTTCCTCGTCGGTCCACACCGAGATCGAGCCGGTGCGACCGGATGTGGGCATGCTCCACAGCCACAACCCGATGGCTCCGGGCATGGCGTACCAGCCCTCCCGCATCCGCAGCCCCTTGACAGCGATGCCGGGCATATCGCGCCGATGCCGCGTGGTGTACTCGGTGACGCTGACGATGACGGGATTGTCGGCCGGGTCAACGGGTCCGGGCATCCATGAGGTGACGAGCGGCTGGGCAAGTGCCGTCGGAATATCGGTGATCGCAGTCATGAGGTCCAGAGTGGACCTAAGATTGGTGCGTGTCAGGAGCCAATCTTGACGGTCTTGAACAGACCAATTCTGCAGACTCCGGATTCCCTCCGGATCTACTGCTCACGCTCGATCGGTCATCGCGTACGGGGCTCGCCGCCCAACTCCAGTACCAGTTGCGCAGCTCGATTCAGCACGGCCGACTCCCGGCCGGAACGCTGCTGCCGCCGTCGCGCCTCCTCGCCGAACAGCTCGGCGTGGCCCGCAGCGTCGTCGTCGCCGCGTACGAACTTCTCGCATCGGACGGTTACCTCACCACGCGACAAGGGTCGGGTACCCGGGTCCGGCCGGTCGCCACACAGCCGCCATCGCGAACCTCGACCGTCGCATCGCGGTACATCCCGCTGCTCGGCGGCATACCCGACCCGGCATTGTTCCCGCGTACGGAGTGGCTTCGGCACTACCGCGCCGCGCTCACCGAAACTCCGAATGACCAACTCTCCTACCCCAATCCGCTGGGCACATCCGCCCTGCGCGAGGCTCTTGCCGGCTACCTCACGCGCGTCCGAGGAGTCGCGACCGCACCTGATCACCTGCTTGTCACCTCGGGCCTGACCCAAGCGGTGGTCCTGGTGGCCCGCGCCCTACAGGCCCGGGGATACGGTGCCATCGCGGTCGAGGATCCAGGGTTCGCCTTCCACCGCGACGCAATCGTCAACACAGGCCTGCGAGCCGTGCCCGTACCCGTCGACGATGACGGACTCGATGTGGGCCGGCTGGCCGAACTCGACGTTGGCGCGGTGCTTTTGGCGCCCGCGCATTCGTATCCCACCGGGGCGGTGTTGAGCCCAGAGCGCCGGGTGGCACTGATTTCCTGGGCCCGCCACCACGACGCGCTGATCCTCGAGGACGACTACGACGCCGAGTTCCGCTACGACCGGACGCCGGTCGGCGCCTTGCAAGGCCTCGCGCCCGACCGCGTGGCGTACGCCGGCTGCATCAGCAAAACGTTGACCCCATCCCTGCGCCTCGGGTGGATCACCCTGCCGCCCTGGCTGATTCACGATGTCACGGTGCAGAAGCTCTACGACGACATGGGCAACTCGACCCTCGAACAGCTGGCCCTCTCCCGGTTCGTCGAAACCGGCGGATTCAGCCGCCACCTGCGCCGGGTGAGGCCCGTCTACCGGCGCCGCCGCGACACTACGTTGGCGGCGATCGCCGAATCGCTGCCGCAGACCGCACCCAGCGGCGTCGCCGCCGGGCTACACATCTATCTGCGCCTGCCCGCAGGCACCGATGAAGACGCGCTGGTGCGCGCCGCTCGCACGCGGGGCCTGATCCTCTCGGGTGCCCGTGCCCACTGGGCGGATCCGGGCGCGGCGCCACCGGCCCTGGTGATCGGCTACGGCGGGATCGGTGACTCGGCGCTGCGCGACGGCATCGCGCTCCTGGGCTCGCTCCTGCGGTGACCGGACCGTGCTCAGGACAGTGTGCTACCGCCGTCGACGGTCAGCACCACGCCGGTGCCGAACTCCTGCTCCATGAGGTACACGTAGGCCCGGGCGGTATCCCCCACCTCACCGATGCGCCCCGCAGGCAATTGACTGGCGAACTGGTCGTAGATGGCCTGTCGGTCCGTCTCACTCAGCGTGTCCCACAGCGGTGTCCGAATTGGCCCCGGCGCAACGGTATTCACCCGCAGCGGGGCCAGCTCGAGGGCAAGCGCCCGCGTCATCGCGTTGACCGCACCGCACACCGCGGTCGGGAGAACGCCCAGTCCGGGCCGCTCGGCAGCGGTCCCGCTGGTCAGCGTGATCGACCCTCCCGACGTGATCCGTGGCGCGAAAACCTTGATCGCGGTGAGGGCTCCGACGAAGCGGACGAGCAGGAAACTGTTGATCGACTCCGGCGTCAGAGCGCTCAGCGGGGCCAGTGCCAGTGCATCGCCCGCGGTGTACACCAGATGGTCGATCGCGCCGACCTCGTCGAACAGCCGGTCCGGCGCCGTCGGATCGGTGAGGTCCACGGTCGCGCCGCGGGCGTTGTCGGGCAACGTGGACAGCGCGCTATCCACGCTCGACTGCCGCCGCGAGGCCACGATCGGGATGCCACCACGCTCGGCGACAGCCGTGGCGACGCCCAACCCGATACCGGAGGTGCCGCCGATGATGAGGACGCGTGCGTTTTTCAGGCTCATGGCTCCACCGTCCGCGCAGGCGTCGCCCGCGTCCAAGACTCTTTTCGTCGCGTATCGATACCCTTGGGGTATGACGCTGCCGGACCTGGACATCCGCAAGTTGCGGTACTTCGTCGCGGTCGCCGAAGATCTCAACTTCGGCCGTGCCGCGCGGCGGCTGCACATCGCCCAGCCCGTGTTGTCGCGCCAAATCCGGTCATTCGAAACGGAACTCGGTGTGCAGCTGTTCGTCCGGAATTCGCGTGGCACTCAACTCACCGCGGCCGGTAACCAACTGCTGATCGATGCGAAGCGCCTCCTGGACGAGATCTCCGCGGTGCAGCTGCGATTGCGTGCCGCGATGCCCACCACGACGATCACGGTCGGGGTGTTGCCGGGCCTGCGGGCTACCGCCGCGGCGGCGGCCTTCGAAGCTGCAGGCCCACACCGGCAGGCAGTGGTACGACAGGTGGGCCTGCTCGAACAGGTCGAGGTGGTCCGCAACGGCGAATTCGACGTGGTCTACGCACGCGAACCGTTCGATCACGACGGGCTGGGAACTGCGCCCCTGTTGTCCGAGCCACTCGACGCGGTGCTGCCCGCCGACGATCCCCTGGCAGCCGAGCCATCGGTGCGGTTGGCCGAGTTGCGAACGCACAAGCTGCTCTTCGACCCCCAAGTACTACCCGAGTGGAAATCGTTGGCCCCGCCCGAACAGCGCTGGGCGCCACCGCGCAGCGCCATCCGCAGCGTGGAGGACAAACTCGAACATGTAGCCGCGCGTGAAGGTTTCGTGGTGCTCCCACGATCAGCCACCGCCTACTACCGACGCCCCGACATCCGGGTGGTGCCGATCGAGGACATCGACCCAAGCCAAGTGAGCCTGATCTGGAATGCCGCGGTGGACAACCCGGTTCGCGATGAGTTCATTGAGGCGGCCCTGGCGTGCCGCGACGACACGATCTGAACCACGACCTACCTCAGCTTTGAGACCGGTCGGCTGGTTGACTGTCACCGCGACAGATACAGGGGTGGGCAACTTGGACAGACAGGCAGGCCGCTGGTTGCGCAGCACGCTGACCGGCTGGCAGAAGCCCACCTTCCGCCCCGTCGACAACAGCGGCGAAGGCGCAGAAGGCTTGGTGGGCTTCGTATTGGCCGCTGCGATGGTCGGCGCGCTGACCGGCCTGGCCGCCGCAAGCTTCCGACTGCTTCTGGATCAGGCGGCCAAGTGGCGTGAATCGCTGTCCGGCTGGGCCCACGGCACCTGGTGGGGCCTCATCGTCGTAGTGCTGATCTGCGCGGCCTGCACGGCGGTCGCGGCGGCGTTGGTGGCACGTGTCGAGCCGAACGCCGAAGGCAGCGGCATCCCGCGCGTCGAGGCTGTCGTCGAAGGCCGTGCCGAGCCCGGCCGCTTCCGGATTCTGCCGATCAAGTACGTCGGTGGCCTGCTGTCGCTCGGCTCCGGCCTGGCGCTCGGCCGTGAAGGGCCATCGGTACAGATGGGTGGTTCGATAGCGGTGACCGTCGCGTCGGTGACCCGCCGGTCCCGTGCCGACCTGCAAATCCTCGCCGCCGGCGGCGCCGCGGCCGGCCTCGCGACCGCCTTCAATGCGCCCATCGCAGGTGGGGTTTTCGTGTTGGAGGAGCTCGTCAAGCGCTTCGACCCCCGGACCACCCTCGCCACCCTGGTGGCCTCGGCGTCGGGATTCATGGTGGCTTTCCCCCTCGTCCATTCCGGCACCGAGTTCCACATGCCGCAGCTGGCCGCACCCCGCCTCGCCGACGCAGGCTGGGTGGTGGCCGTCGGTATCGTCACAGGCGTTCTCGCCGTGCTGTACAACAAGGCCCTCATGTTCGGCCTGCATAAGGCCGACACCAGCCGCTGGCCCGTCGAAGCCCGCGCCGCCGCCATCGGCGGCGGAGTGGGATTCCTTCTCTGGTGTGCGCCAGACCTCGTCGGCGGCGGCGACAACCTGACCCAGCAAGCCCTCCTCGGCCACGGCACGACGTGGGCTCTCCTCGGGGTACTGGCATTGCGGTTCGTCCTCGGTGTCGCCTCCTACGCGGCCGGGACCCCGGGCGGTCTGTTCGCGCCGATGCTCGTGCTGGGCGCCGACACCGGGCTGATCGTCGCACTCGTGGCCGCCCACTTCGTGCCGCATGCCGCGCCGAATCCGGCGGCACTCGCCCTGATCGGCATGGCAGCGTTTTTCACCGCCAGCGTGCACGCGCCAGTGACCGGGCTGATCCTCGCCACCGAACTCACCGGCACCACCAATCAACTTCCACCGATGCTCGGTGCGTGTGCCACCGCGCTGCTGGTCGCCATGGTTCTGCGGTCGCGGCCCATCTATGGTCTGCTCGCCGACCGTGCTGCCACGCGAACCTGAGTTGCCTGTCAGTGGGTGCGCGTAATATCGAACGTATGTTCGATATCGCGGTGTTGGTGCAGGTCAGCGAGGACGCTGACGAGGCTGCACTGCATCGGCGGATCGAGGAATTGGAGCGGGTGAAGTCCGCGGCGG
>NZ_MVHF01000013.1 GCF_002086485.1 Mycobacterium aquaticum
GCCGCCGCCACCGCTGAACCCTCCGCCGCCGCTGCTGAACCCTCCGCCACCGGACGACGATGACGATGACTGTGCTGCGGTGTACGCGCCGATCGATGACGACAGCGCCGAATCGAAACTGTCGAAGCTCACCCCGCCGGATCCACCCGTCATGGCCCAACCGACGCTCGATGACGAGGAGTGGTACCAATCCGGTTGTGGGGCAACGTCTCCCGTGACATCCTGATATTTCTTGGCCCACAACGCCGCGGTCCCGGCGGCCACCGCGAACGGGATGTAGGCGGTGTAGAGATCCTTGCGCGCCGCGAAGTCGAACCGGGTTTCGGCCGAGTCGGTGGACAGCAGGCGGTGGAATCCGCCCACCCGCGACCAGAGTTCGCGTCCCGCGGCGGTGCGTCTGGTGCCCAGCCCGGCGCGCCACGACGGGGCCGTGACCAGAAAGAACACCGCGAACGGCAGACCCCACATGGTCACCCCGGCACCGAACCAGGTCAGGAAGCCGCACAGCGCCGCAACGAGGGCCACTGCGTTGGCGCCACGCAGCCACAGTTCCTCGGGACGTTTGACCATGAGATCGTTGTCGAAGGCCCACTTGCGCACGGCGGCAGCCATATTGGTCTTCGCCTTGTTGAGTTTCTGGCCGGAGGTCGCTGTCTTCCTGGCCCGGAACTCGCTGTTCTTGTACGAAACACCCAGCGCCTGTCCCACGGCGGCACCGACCGGGTCGACGTCGGCCCACGCCGACTGGCTGGCGAGGCCGCGGATGTTCCAGTGCTCCGCGCCGACCTGACGTAACTCGATCAGTCCGCGGTCGGCGAGATGGAACAGCGTCGCGGTCAGCCCACTCTTCGGAATCGTTTCGGTGCGGATGTACTCGGCCTGCACCGGGCCGATCCCGTCCGGCGGTGTGTACTGCAGCGGGAAACCAGGCGGTCGTTCCGAGGTCCGCCGCCACCAACCGAAGGCGGCCAGGCCCAGTGCCACCGACAGTGCCGCCACCCAGATCACTCCCGCCACCGATCGGCCCAGCACCTGATCCCACGTGTACGGCCAGGGCAGCGTGAACTGCGGCGGGGTGGGCACGTCGACACCGGCGCGCAGCGTGACGGGGGTGTGGGGATCCAGATCGACGGCGGTGAGCTGGACGGTGTCGCCCATGGTGGCCAGGTCTTTGCAGGCTCGGCCGACGCCATAGCCGACGCTGCACTGGGCACCGGTGGCCGCGCCCGGGAGGGTGAGGCTGACCCGGGCGCGATCGATCCGGTTGTTCCATGCCGGGGCGATGACGTTCCAGTAGAACGCCGAAGTGGAGTTGGGATTGCCGATGGATCCCGCAAACGTCTTGTCTGCGCCGATTCGTCCGGGGTCGAGGACGCCGTCGATGGTGTAGCGGATCTCGAAGATCTGGCGGCCGGAGTTCAGGGTGCGGTTCGGGTCGCCGATCTTGGCCACCGCGAACCGCCCACCGTCTTCGTCCAGCAGCTCATAGTGGGCCGGCGCCCCGTTGAGTCGGACCGAGGTGATCGTGGGCGGCTGGCGCAACCGCGGATTGTTCTGGTTGGCCACATCCCAGTAGCGAAAGATCCCGTGGCGTCCGCCGGGGAAGTCCGCGGTGATGGTCTCGACGGCGGTCAGCCTGCCGTCGGCACCGACCCTGAGATCCGCCGCGTAGTCGGTGATGAAGACCGGGTCGTCGGTCGCTGTGTCACCGCCGCCGCTGGGCCAGAAAGTGGGCCACAGCAGCCCGAACACGATGAGCACCAACGCGAGCGACCAGGCCAGAACCCGACGCATGACACCTCCCGTCCGGCGCATCGATGTGCTGGTGCGATGTCCGGCCTACCCTATGTGCAACGGGTCGATTTGCACACGAGAAGGCTCCTGTTCCCGGCGCGCACTGAGCACCGTCGTCGCCCGGCGTAGCGCCGCCGCCAGCGCCAATCCGTCGTTGCGCGGCACCCGGACCAGCATCCGTGTCACGTCGGCATCCGGGTCGACGCCGGGCGGGCGCCGGGCACCCGGCGGCAATTCGACCGGGCCGAGTAGTTCGGCCGAGTCGGGGAATTGCGCGGCTTCCAACAGGGCTGTCACCGCGGGTCCGGTGCCGTCGACGGCCGCCATGTGCACTGCCGGCGGCAACCCGACCTCGCCGCGGGCGTCGAGCTCGGCGTCGGCGTGGCCGACGGGATCCCAGCGGATCAACGACTGCACGGTGGGTATGGCCGCCTCGGCCACCACCGCGACCACGCCGCCGTCGCTGCGGGGCCGCACCAGGGCTGCGGCGGCCATCCAGCGCCGCAAGGTGTCCTCAGCGGCTCGCAGGTCCTGCCGGCCCAGCAGCGCCCAGCCGTCGAGCAGCAGGGCGGCGCCGTAACCGCCCTCGGCAACCGGTTCGGCGCCCGGCGTCGAGACCACCAGCGCGGGCCCGTCGCCCACGGCGGCCACGACGGCGTCGCCCCCGGAGGTGATCACGCTGGCCCCCGGGAAGGCGCGACCGAGTTCTTCGGCGGTGCGGCGGGCTCCGACGACGACGGCGCGCACGGCATCCGAACCGCAGCGCACACACCGCAGTGTCGGTTCGGGACGCCCACACCATCGGCATTCGGCGGCCGCGCTGTCGCGATCCGGCAGGGCCATCGGACCGGTGCAGTGCCTGCAGCGGGCGATCGTGCGACAACGCGCACAGGCCAGCGCGGGGACGTAGCCGCGCCGCGGTACCTGGACCAGCACCGGACGCTCGGCCTGCAACGCCGCACGGGCGGCCTGCAACGCCATCGACGGCAACCGGGCGGTGCGGGCGGCCGGATCGCGTTCCTGCGCATATCCGCTGTCCTCGAGCGCCACCACGCGAGCCGCGGCCGCTCGCACCACCGGCCGGGCCGCCACCAGGTCGTGGGCCCAGCGGGTGCGCACCAGGGCTTGGGCCTCGGCGGTGCGGGCGTAGCCACCGATCATTGCCGCACAACGCAATTGGTGTGCCCGCAGCATCGCCACCTCGCGGGCGTGCGGGTACGGTGCGCGCGGCTCGGCGAGGTTGTCGTCGCCGTCGTCCCACACCAGCACCAGGCCGAGATCCCGGACAGGGGCGAACACCGCGCTGCGCGTGCCGATCACCAACCGGGCATCGCCGCGCAGGACCGAGAGCCAGCGTCGGTACCGCTGCGCCGGGCCCAGCCCGGCCGACAATGCCGCCACCCGCGACGCCGGAAGATGCTGGAGCGCCGCGGCGTACAGCGCGTCCACGTCGCGCTGATCCGGCATGATCGCCAGCACGCCGTGGTCTGCGCACACCGTCACCGCCGCGGCCTCGGCCAGCCGCTGCGGCCAGTGCTCCCCCGGCAGCGCCTGCCACACCGCGCGCGCCGCACGGCCGTCCTGCAACGCCGTGAGGAACTGTTCGCCGCGTCCGTAACGGGCCCATGCGGCGGGATCCACGGCGGCCTGCGGCACCGGGTCAGGTTCGGCCGGTGTCTGTTTCTCCACCGTGGCGTGCCGCGGCGGCACCGCCAGGCGCAACACGTCGGCTCGAGTCCCGGCGTAGCGCGCGGCGACGGCGTCGACCAGCCGCCGAACCTCGGCGGTGAGCACCGATTCGGGCGACACCACGCGGTCCAGCCAGCCCAGCTTGCCGGTGTGGTCGGTGTCCGATCGGCGCTCCAGCAGGAACGCGTCGACCAGCCGACCGTGGAACCGCACCCGCACCCGGACCCCGGGCTGCGCGTCGTCGGACTGCTCTGCCGAGACCAGGTAATCGAACTCGCGGTCCAGATGCGGTACCGACAGCATCGGCAGGACTCGCGCGATGGGCTCGTGCTCGGCCGCCTGCCGGGTGGTGGTCACGGCGCCGGTGTACCAGAACGCCCTGACGTCCGGGCGAAGAACAACCCGGCAGTGATCAGAAGTAGCGACGCCGCGTAGGCCCACCAGATCGGGACCGCCAGCAGCTGGTCACCACGCACGAACTGGCTGATCCCGATCATCGAGTCGGACACCGCGAACGTCACGGCGCCCAGCGCTGTCCACGGGGTCGGCAGCTCGGCCAGCAGTGCCGTGCACACCATGGCGCCGAGCACTGCGATGTAGGCCGTCACCGGCACTGCCATTCCCTGCTCGAGCAGCCGGGGCCAGAACCAGACCAGCAGCGCCAGGCACGCCGTCACGGTGGCGGCGACCGCGACCAACCGCGGAGTCGTCCGGTGCGCGAGTGGCAACAACGCGGCCAGGAAACACAGGTGCGCGACCAGGAAGGCCGCCAGACCCAGGACGAACGACGGCTGCCACCACGGCATCGCGAGCAGGAAATCCCCCGCAGCCGAAAAACCCAGCGCCCCAACCAACCACCGGCGTTCGCGCACGATCGGATGGCCCAGCGCCGCGGCTGCCAGCAGCACCGCAGTCAGGGCCTTGACGGCGGGCTGCCCCGGGAACTGCCCGGTGAGGTCGGCCCCGGTCGGCAGGCCGGTCGCAGCCACGATCAGGAACACCCCGTAGCCCGCCCCGACGACGGCAGCCGCGACCCACAGCCACGCCGTGCGGCGGTGTGCGTACGGTGACGGAGTGTCTGTTGCTGACGAGAAGCCGGCTGTCGATGCCATCCTGCAGAAGGTACTGCAGGTGGTGCCGTTCCAACTTTCCACCGCCGACGGCGTCGAGGAGGCCCGACGGAAGTTCAAGGAATTGCCGCGCCGCGACGTTCATCCCGACGTCGTGACCGAGGACCTCACCATCGAGGGCCCGGCGGGCCCGATTTCGCTGCGGGTGTACCGGCCGCCGGCGGCCGACGCGACGACGCTGCCGGTCGTGGTGTTCATCCATGGCGGCGGCTGGTCGGTCGGTGATATCGACGATTACGACGGCATAGCCCGGCAACATGCGGTGGCCGCCGAGGCTGTCGTGGTGTCGGTGGGCTACCGGCTGGCGCCCGAGCACCCGTTCCCGGCCGCCGTCGACGACGCCTGGGCCGCCACCCGGTGGGTGGCCGCGCACGCCGCCGAACTCGGCGCCGACCCGGACCGGCTGGCGGTCGCCGGGGATTCGGCCGGTGGCAACCTCAGCGCGGTCATGGCGCAGCTGGCGCGTGACGCGGGCGCTCCGGCGATCCGATTCCAGCTGCTCTGGTATCCGGCCACCACCGGTGACACCTCGCTGCCGTCGTTCACCGAGAATGCCGACGCCCCGATCCTGGATCTGGCCGCGGTCAAGGGATTCACCAAGTGGTACGTCAGCAAGGACGTCGACCTGACCAATCCCCCGGCCACCCTGCTGCCGGCCCGGGCCGAGAGCCTGGCCGATCTGCCCCCGGCCTACATCGCCACCGCGGGCCACGATCCGCTGCGCGATGACGGCGCGCGCTACGCCGAACTGTTGCGGGCGGCCGGGGTGCCCGTCGAACTGCACGTCGCCGAGACCCTGGTGCATGGCTACCTCGGATACGTGGGTGTGGTGCCTGCGGCGACCGAGGCATCCGAGCGGGCGCTGGCCGCGCTGCGGGCTGCGCTGCACGGCTGACGTGAGCTGCCGTCCGCGGTAAAACGCGCTCGCCGGCACGCCGTGCGGTCGGCGCCGAGTCCCAAACTCCCGTCTCCGTGCCCGAATAGTGCCATTCTCAATTCCGGCTGTCCGCCCTACCGTGGACGCATGGGAGCACCGCCGCAGCGGCTGGACACATGGGACATGACGCGCGACGCGCGGCGATCATGGTCGGATTCGACGCGGGCAAGACGCAGGAGGGGGACGCGTTGATGGCCGATTACCACACTCTGATCGTGGGAGCCGGATTCTCCGGCATCGGCGCCGCGGTCAATCTGGACAAGGCCGGATTGGCCGACTACCTCATCGTCGAGGCCGGCGACGGCGTCGGCGGAACCTGGTTCTGGAATCGGTATCCCGGTGTGGCCGTGGATATTCCGTCGTTCTCCTACCAGTTCTCGTTCGAACAGTCGCCGAACTGGTCGCGGACGTACGCGCCGGGACGCGAGCTGCGCGCGTACGCCGAGCACTGCGTCGACAAGTACCGGCTGCGGTCGCGGATCCGGTTCAACGTCGAGGTGTCTGGTGCGGTGTTCGATGGCGACGAAAACGTTTGGCGCGTCGAACTGAACACCGGCGAGATCATCACCGCACGATTCCTCGTCAACGCCAGCGGTGTGCTCACCATCCCTAAACTCCCCGACATCGACGGCGTGGACTCCTTTTCCGGTGTCACGATGCACACCGCACGGTGGGACCACACCCAGGACCTGACGGGCAAGCGCGTGGCGATCATCGGAACCGGCGCCACCGCGGTCCAGGTGATTCCCGAGATCGCCCCAATTGTTCAGCAGCTCACCGTTTTTCAGCGCACGCCCATCTGGTGTTTCCCGAAATTCGATGTGCCGCTACCTACTGCGGCACGCTGGGCCATGCGAGTGCCCGGCGGGCGGACCGTCCACCGCCTGCTCAGCCAGGCCTACGTCGAATTCACCTTTCCGCTGGCCGCGCAGTACTTCACCGTCAATCCGTTCGCCAAGCGGGCCGACGCCGCGGGCCGGGCATACCTGCGCCGCGAGGTGCGCGACCCGGTGCTGCGCGACAAGCTCACTCCCCGCTACGCCGTCGGCTGCAAACGGCCCGGATTCCACAACACCTACCTGTCGACGTTCAACCGCGACAACGTCACCCTCGTCACCGAGCCGATCGACAAGATCACCGGATCCGGCGTCGCCACCGCCGACGGGACCACGTATGACGTGGACGTGCTGATCCTGGCGACGGGCTTCAAGGTGATGGACGTCGACGCGATGACGTTCGACATCACCGGGCCCAGCGGCCAGACGCTCAGCGCATTCTGGGAAGAGCACCGCATGCAGGCCTACGAAGGTGTCAGCATCCCGGGATTCCCGAACTACTTCACCGTGATGGGCCCATACGGCTACGTCGGGTCCTCCTATTTCGCCCTCATCGAGGCCCAGACCCACCACCTGGTGCGCTGCATCGCCCAGGCCGACCGGCGGGCCGCCCACCGCGTCGAGGTGCGGCAGGAGGCCAACGACCGCTATTTCGCCGAGATGATGCGCAAGCGTCACCGCCAGATCTTCTGGCAGGACAGCTGCACCAACGCCAACAGCTACTACTTCGACCGCAACGGTGATGTCCCGCTGCGGCCGGCCAGCACGCCCGAGGCGTACTGGCGCAGCCGCAGCTTCGACCTCGACGACTATCGGTTCACCGGATAGCTTTCTCCCGCGAGTTTCTCCGGCTGGTTTCTCCGGCTGGCTTCTCCGGCGAGCAGACGTGAAAGTCCGCGACACACCGGTTTTCGGGGACTTACACGTCTGCTCGGCGAGGGTCAGTGACCGCTGGACTGCTGGTTCGGCTGGTTAGCGCCGTTGTACTGGTTCTGTCCGCCGTACTGGTTGCGTTCGTTGGGCCGCTGCTCCTGCCCGCCCGGGCGCTGCTGCACAGTCTGCGTGGCCGTGGACGTCTCGGTCTGAGTCTGCGTCTCGGTTTGCGTGGCGGTGGCGGTGTCGGTTTGCGTGACGGTATCGGCCGGCGCCTGCCCCTCCTCGTGGTGGCGCGGTGCGGCACCGCCCCCACCGCCTGACGAACTGCCGCTGTCGTTGGCCGCGGTGGTGGTAGTCGGAGTAGTTGTGGTCGTCGTGGTCGTGCTGGATGTCTGCGGCGCTGAGCCGTTCGAGCCGCACGCCACCGCGAACGCGGCCGCCAGTGCGGCCATGCCGAGTGCGAGGGCGGCGCGGCGGCGCCAGGTCGTTGTCGACTCAGGTTCCATCGTCATCGCATAGATTCCTTCCGGTCGGGTTCGTTGAGCAACCGGGATATCTTGATCAATCGCGATGGGAAACCCTTAGGGTCCAGCTATGTTCACGCTGTGTGGCCTAGCGCACAGCAAAGGTGCCAATCAAGCGCCAACAGACGTCAAAGCCCCCGAACACCGGCGTGTCGGGGGCTTTGACTGGGGGTCCCTCCCGCTTGCGGGGGACTGCTCGCCGAGGGAAGCCTCGGCAGAAGGGGTATTAGACCGAAGCCTTCAGGTCGTCGACCTTGGTGAGCTGCTCCCAGGGCAGTTCGACATCGGTGCGGCCGAAGTGGCCGTAGGCCGCGGTCTGGGCGTAGATCGGGCGCAGCAGGTCCAGGTCGCGGATGATGGCGCCGGGCCGCAGGTCGAACACGCTGCTGATGGCCTTCTCGATGCGTGCGGGGTCCACGGTCTCGGTGCCGAAGGTCTCGACGAACAGACCCACGGGCGCCGCCTTGCCGATCGCGTAGGCCACCTGGACCTCGACGCGCTCGGCCAGCCCGGCTGCGACGACGTTCTTGGCCACCCAGCGCATCGCGTACGCCGCGGAGCGGTCCACCTTTGACGGATCCTTGCCGGAGAACGCGCCGCCGCCGTGGCGGGCCCAGCCGCCGTACGTGTCGACGATGATCTTGCGGCCGGTCAGGCCGGCATCACCCATCGGCCCACCCAGTACGAACTTGCCGGTCGGGTTGACGAGCAGTCGGTAGTCGGATGTGTCGAGGGACTCGTGGCCGAGATCGTTGAGAACCGTGTTGACGACCTTCTCCCGGATGTCCGGGGTGAGCGTCGCGTCCAGGTCGACGCCCTCGGCGTGCTGGGTCGACAGCACCACGGTGTCGAGCCGCACGGGGGTCTTGCCGTCGTACTGGATGGTGACCTGGGTCTTGCCGTCGGGACGCAGGTAGTCGAGCACGCCGTTCTTGCGGACCTCGGTGAGCCGACGGGCCAACCGGTGGGCCAGCGCGATGGGCAGCGGCATGAGCTCCGGGGTGTCGCTGATCGCGTACCCGAACATCAGGCCCTGGTCGCCGGCGCCCTGGGCGTCCAGCGGGTCACCCGCGCCCTCAACGCGGGCCTCGTGCGCGGTGTCGACGCCCTGGGCGATGTCGGGCGACTGTGAACCGATGGCGATGTTGACACCGCAGGAGGCCCCGTCGAAGCCCTTGGTCGACGAGTCGTACCCGATCTCCAGGATGCGGTCGCGCACGATCTTGGGGATGTCGGCGTAGGCGGAGGTGGTGACCTCACCGGCGACGTGCACCTGGCCGGTGGTGACCAGCGTCTCCACGGCGACCCGCGACTTCGGATCCTGCTCCAGCAGCGCGTCGAGCACAGAGTCGCTGATCGCGTCACAGATCTTGTCGGGGTGCCCTTCGGTTACCGACTCACTGGTAAACAGGCGGCCTTGGCTCACGGGTCCGCTTCCTTTCCGTTCACGTATCAAAACCTACAAAAAGCTTAGTTAGGCGAATTATATCTCTGCCCAGTTTGCACCCAAGCGTGTGGAACGCCGTTGCGCAAGGCTTACCCGCACCGAAATTCGGACGCCGGTTTCAGGCGCCGCAACTGCGCAGGAAAGCCGCGATCGAGTCCACGATACGGGTCGCCATCAGCGTCTTCGATCCGTGCTCCAGGGCGACTTCGGTGCCGTCGGAGCCCAGCAACCATCCGTCGTTGTGGTCGACCTCGAAGGCCCGGTTCTCCCCCACTGCGTTCACGACCAGCAGGTCGCAGCCCTTGCGCTGCAGTTTTGCCCGAGCGTGGAACAGCACGTCCCCGTTGGCGTCACCGGTTTCGGCGGCGAACCCGACGATCGCACGCATATTTGGCAATTGACCGTCGGCTCGCGCCCGGACGACACCGGCGAGCACGTCGTCGTTGCGGATCAGGTCGATCGAACTCGGCTCGGACGCGCCCTTCTTGATCTTGCTGGTCGCCACATGCGCCGGCCGGAAATCGGCAACGGCGGCCGCCATCACCAGAACGTTCGCGCCCGGCGCACGCTTGGACACCGCGTCGCGCAGCTGAGTGGCCGACCCGATGTGCAGCACCTCGACGCCGGCCGGGTCGACCAGTCCTGCGGTGTTCCCGGCGATGAGCGTCACCTCTGCGCCCCGCTGGGCCAGCACGCGCGCCATCGCATAGCCCTGCTTTCCGGAGCTGCGATTGCCGATGAACCGCACCGGATCAAGGGGTTCGCGGGTACCGCCCGCGGTCACGAGCACCTTCACCCCGGACATGTCGTACGGCAGAGCGTCGCCGCGGTCGAGCAGCAACTGCGCCAGGGTGGTGATCTCCTCGGCTTCGGGCAGCCGGCCGGCGCCGCTGTCCTGCCCGGTGAGCCGGCCCGAGGCGGGTTCGAGCACCACAGCGCCGCGGCGACGCAGCGTCGCGACGTTGTCGACGGTCGCCGGGTGGAACCACATCTCGGTGTGCATGGCCGGCGCGAACAGCACTGGACATCGTGCCGTGAGCAGCGTTGCGGTCAGCAGGTCGTCAGCCCGGCCGGCGACCGCTCGGGCCAGCAGGTCGGCGGTGGCCGGTGCGACGACGACGAGATCAGCCTCCTGGCCGATCCGGACGTGCGGAACCTCGTGAACATCCTCGAACACCCCGGTGTGCACCGGGTTGCCGGACAACGCCTCGAACGTGGCGGCGCCGATGAACCGCAGCGCCGACTCGGTCGGGGCCACCCGCACGGAGTGGCCGGCCTCGGTCAGTTGTCGGACAACGGTGCACGCCTTATAGGCGGCGATGCCGCCGGCAACTCCGACGACGATGCGCTTCCGCGTCGTGCTCATGCCATCTGCTCTTCGCCCGAGAGGCTCATCGACGCACGGCCCCGCCTACGTTATTCGCCCTCGGTGTGCTCGAGCAGATCCTCGTGGATCTCACGCATCGCGATGGACAGCGGCTTCTCCTGCAGGCCGGGCTCGACCAGCGGGCCGACATACTCGAGGATGCCGTCGCCGAGCTGGTTGTAGTAGTCATTGATCTGACGTGCGCGCTTGGCGGCGTAGATCACCAGGGCGTACTTGCTCGACGCGCGGTCCAGCAACTCGTCGATGGGCGGGTTGGTGATGCCCAGCGGCGTGTCGTAGGCGCTGACTGCGGACGAATCGATGCCCAGATCGTCCGCAGCGGTCAGCTGCGCATCGGCATGCGGGGTGCTCACGAAAAGGTCTCCTGGCGGTTATCAAGAATGCTTTTGGATTATTGGCGGGGTGGCCCGCGGGCCCGATCAAGTCGGACTGAGGCCAGGTCAGTTTTGGCCCACCAGCAAGGATACCAATTCGGCGCACGCCGAATCCAACTGGCGGTTCACGACGACCTGGTCAAAGTCGCCCTGAGCGGCCATCTCCGCCCGCGCCGTCTCCAGCCGGCGGGCCATCACCTCGGGCGTCTCGGTACCGCGCCCGGACAATCGGCTCACCAGTTCGTCCCAGCTGGGCGGTGCGAGGAAGACCGAGACGACCTCGGGCATCGCCTTCTTGACGGCCCTGGCGCCGGCCAGGTCGACCTCGATCAGCACCGGGCGGCCGGCTCGGGCGGCGTCACGCACCGGCTCCCGGGGTGTACCCGAGCGGTGCAGGCCCCCGTGGATCTCGGCCCATTCCAGCAGAGCGTCGGTCTCGATCAGTTTCTGAAACTGCTCGGGGCTGACGAAGAAGTAGTCGACACCGTCCACCTCGCCGGGCCGCGGGGCCCTGGTCGTGACGGAGACGGAGAAATACAAGTCGGGAACCCGCTCCCGCAGGCAGCGGACCACGGTGGACTTCCCGACGGCAGAGGGGCCGGACAACACCACGACTCGGGGCTGTCCGACCCCTCGGCCGACGCTCAACCTGTGCGCCTTAGGACTGGTCGAACTTCTCCAGCAGAGCCTTGCGCTGCCGGTCGCCGAGGCCGCGCAACCGGCGCGTCGGTGCGATTTCCAGTTCGGTCATGATTTCCTGCGCCTTGACCTTGCCGACCTTGGGCAGGGCCTCCAGCAGCGCGGAGACCTTCATCTTGCCCAAGACCTCATCGGTCTCGGCGTCGGTGAGCACCTGCTTGAGGTTGGTGCCGCCGCGCTTGAGCCGGTCCTTGAGCTCGGCTCGCGCTCGACGTGCGGCAGCAGCCTTCTCCAACGCTGCCGCGCGCTGTTCGTCGGTCAACTGGGGAAGGGCCACGGGTTCCTCCGTCTCCTGGCAATTCTTCTTCGGCCATCACTTGTTTTGATCGGCTGGAAAACAAACCAGCCAGCGACGACGACCGTACCCACGCGGGCTGACGAAAGCTAACCCCACCCCCTGGTTACAGCGCTAAAAGCCCAGCGTGTAGTGCGCCGCAACAGCCCGCGGGAAGCGGGCCTGGTATCCCCGCGGACACCTCGAACTCCGTCCGCCGCAGCGGATATCCCTGCACGTCAACGGTTTTCGCGCGCTCCGCAGCTGACCTGGTACAAGCACGGCGCCGTCACGACCGGGGACGACCAGCGGTCACACAGCGCCTCCGAGAAAATTTTCGCTGGTCACGGCGTGTCGGGCGTGTCGGCAGCGGCCGTGACAAGCCCGACAGGCCGGCGCCCATGTGACGCCTAACGCCCACATAACTGCCGCAAAGCCGATGCACAGCTTAGCTAAATAACGTCGCGAGAGTCGGGTACCACACTCCGTTCGGAGGGAAGCTGGACATGAATATCAAGCGACTGACCTGCGCTTCCGCCGCGACTGTCGCGGTCGGAGCGGCCACTCTCGCCCTCGGGGCGCCGGTGGCCTCCGCGCAACCGGGTCCGCCGCCGTGCAATTTCGGAAACTGCCAGGGCCCGGGCGGCCCAGGACCTGGCGGTCCAGGACCAGGCGGTCCAGGACCAGGCGGCCAAGATCACAGAGGCCCGGACAACGGCCCCGGAGATCCCGGACGCTGGCAGGGCGACCCGGGCGGACCCGATCGGGGACCCGGAAACTGGCCCGGCGGGCCTGATCGCGGGCCTGGAGGCCCGGGGGGCTGGCCTGGCGGTGACGACCACGGCGGCGATCACCGATGGGATCCTCCGCCTCCGCCACCGCCCGGCCTCGGCTGGCGCGGCATCGACCAGGGCCGCTGGGATCATCAGCCGTTCAACTACAACGGCAACTGGGTGACCCCGGTCTTCGATCCGGGCTACAACGCCTGGGGCTTCTGGTTGTTCGGCATCTGGATCCCCCTGTGATCGGGTGAGAGCCACCGCCAGGTGGCGTCGGGTCGCCGCATACGGCGGCCCGACGTCCGCGCGTCGAGCCCGGCGCATACGCGTCATCCAGCGGCGGCGGCACTAAGATTTGATCGTGATCCGGTCGGGGGTTGCCGTACTCATCCTGATGCTGGTCGGTCTGACGGCCAATGTCGCGGCTCCTGCGTGGGCCTGCGGCTGCGGCGCATACATCCCCGACACCGCGGGCCCGGCAGTGGTCAACGAACGCGCGTTGGTGGCCTGGAACGGGCACCGCGAGGACATCCTGATGTCGTTGAACGTGCGGGGGCAATCCAACACGGCGGCGTGGATCATGCCGGTGCCGTCCGCGGCCGACGTCACGCTCGGCGAGACGGGCATCTTCGACGAGCTCGCCCAGTTGACGGCGCCCCGCATCGAATACCGCGACTCGTGGTGGCCGTCGTTCGGTTGGCTGCACGGCTTCGGCAGCGCGGACGGCCTGGTGTCAGCCGCGGCACCCGGGCATCACGTCGACGTGCTCAGCAACCAGCGCATCGGCCCGTTCGACGTCACGCGGCTGGCGGCCGACGATCCGGCGGCCCTGAGCGCCTGGCTGACCTCGAAGGGATTCGCACACCCGGCCGGCCTGGACCGTAACCTGGCGCCGTACGTGGCCGACGGCTGGCAGGTGGTGGCGATCCGGCTCGTGCCGGACGCACGCGGGGCCACGTTGACCGGCGCCCTGCAACCGCTGCGGCTGTCGTTCGACGCCGACCGTGCCGTCTATCCGATGCGCTTGTCGCAATCCGCCAAGACCCCACAGTCGGTCGACCTCTACGTGCTGGCCGAGCACCGGATGGATCCGACGGCGGTCCCAGTGCCGGGTGACGATCCGACGCTCCAGTTCGCCGGGCACCTCGACTCCGACGCGGTCTCCGCCGACCTTGCCCCGTTCATCGGAGACGGCGCGTTCCTGACCCGCTGGACCAACGAGATCGGCACTCCGGCAAGTATTTCCGGAGACTACATATTCGCGGCCGCAGCCAGCGATACGCCGTATCAACAGGTGATCTACCGCGAGCGCGACCGCGGTGACCTCACCGGACTGGCGCTCGTCGCACTGGTTCCGCTGCTCTGTGCGGCCGGCACGGCCCTGATCGCCGTCCGGATACTCAAGTCCCGGCGTCAGGCCAGATAGGCCACCGCGTCGCGCATCCGCTCGGCGGCCGCCCGCAACTCGTCGACCCCGGGCCCTGCGCGCAACACCTCCCGCGACACCGCGGGCAGGAGCTGTTTTCCGCCCCCGAGCCCGCCCAGTGCCTCGGGACGGCCACCCTGCGCACCGACCCCGGGCACCAGGACGGGGCCGCCCAGGCTGCTCAGGTCGGGCGGTTCGGTGACCGTGGCACCCACGACGACACCGAACGCACCGGCCGCCGAGCGGTTCGCGTCGGCCACCGCATCGACGATCGACTGCGCGACCGTGCGGTCCCCCGCCATCGCACGCTGCACGCCTGCGCCTTCCGGGTTGGAGGTGGCGGCCAGGACGAAAACCCCGCGACCGTTTGCCGTCGCGGTGTCGAGCAACGGCTGCAGCGAGCCGAAGCCGAGATACGGCGAGGCCGTCACGGCGTCGGCCGCCAACGGGGAGTCGCCCGCCCACGCCGCCGCGTACGCCGCCATGGTGGAGCCGATGTCCCCGCGTTTGGCGTCGGCCAACACCAGCACCCCGGCGTCGCGCAGCGCCGCCATGGTGTCCTCGAGCACGGTGAAACCGGCTGAGCCGTAAGCCTCGAAGAAGGCGACCTGGGGTTTGACGATCGCGAAGTCGGCGAACGCCGTCACGCAGGTGTCGCAGAACCGGCGCAGCCCGTCAGGGTCGGTGTCCAGTCCCCAGGCCCGCAGCAACTCGGGGTGCGGGTCGATGCCGGGACACAGTGGCCCCCGGGCAGCGACCGCAGCCGTCAGCCGGTCCCCGAACCCGCCCGCGGTCACCGCGCCTCGAAGGAGCTGTGCAGCTCCTGCAGGCTCATCACGCCGATGTCGCCGCGGATGCCCGCCTCGATGCCCTGAACCGCCGCCGAAGCGCCTTGCACCGTGGTGACACACGGGATGTTCATCGATACGGCCGCCGAGCGGATCTCGTATCCGTCGACACGCGGCCCGGAGTTGCCGTACGGCGTGTTGATCACCATGTCGACCTCGCCGGCCTTGATCACGTCGACCGCCGACGGTAGCGGATGGGCCCCAGTTGCTTCCTCGAAGTGCTTGCGCACCTCGTCACACGGAATGCCGTTGCGGCGCAGCATCTCTGCGGTTCCTTCGGTGGCCAGCACGCGGAATCCGAGATCGGCCAGGCGTTTCACCGGGAACACCAGCGAGCGCTTGTCCCGGTTGGCCACCGAGACGAACACCGTGCCATGGGCAGGCAGCGATCCGTAGGCCGCGGTCTGACTCTTGGCGAACGCAGTGCCGAAGTCGTGGTCGATGCCCATGACCTCGCCGGTCGACTTCATCTCCGGTCCGAGCAGCGAATCGACCTGTGCGCCATCGGCTCTGCGGAACCGGTGGAACGGCAGCACAGCCTCCTTGACCGCGACCGGGGCGCTGCGCGCGATGGTCCCGCCGTCGCCGGTGCGGGCCAGGATGCCTTCCTCGCGCAGCTCGGCGATGGTGGCACCGAGCATCACCCGCGCGCAGGCCTTGGCCAGCGGAACGGCAGTGGCCTTGGACACGAACGGCACCGTGCGGCTCGCCCGCGGGTTGGCCTCCAGCACGTAGAGCACATCGTCCTTGAGCGCGTACTGCACATTGAGCAGGCCGACCACGCCGATGCCGTGGGCGATGGCCTCGGTGGCGCGGCGCACAGCCTCGACGTCGCTGCGCCCCAACGTGACCGGAGGCAGGGCGCACGCCGAGTCGCCGGAGTGGATGCCGGCCTCCTCGATGTGCTCCATGATCCCGCCGAGGTACACCTCGGTGCCGTCGCACAGGGCGTCGACATCGATCTCGATGGCGTCTTCCAGGAACCGGTCCACCAGCACCGGATGTTCCGGGGACAGCTGCGTGGCGCGGGTGATGTAGCCCTGCAGGGTCTCTTCGTCGTAGACGATCTCCATGCCGCGCCCACCGAGCACGTACGACGGCCGCACCAGCACCGGGTAGCCGATGTCGGCGGCGATCCGGCGGGCCTGCTCGAAGCTGGTGGCGGTGCCGAAGCGCGGGGCGGGCAGCCCGGCGGTGGTCAGCACCTCACCGAAGGCGCCGCGGTCCTCGGCCAGGTCGATCGCCTTGGGGCTGGTGCCCACGATCGGGACGCCGGCCTTCTCCAGCCGTTCGGCCAACCCGAGCGGGGTCTGCCCGCCGAGCTGCACGATGACCCCCACGACGCCGGGTCCGCCTGCGCCGGAAGCTTGTTCGGCGTAGTAGACCTCCAGCACGTCCTCGAACGTGAGCGGTTCGAAGTACAGCCGGTCGGCGGTGTCGTAGTCGGTGGACACCGTCTCGGGGTTGCAGTTGACCATCACGGTCTCGAATCCGGCCGCGCTCAACGTCGTGGCGGCGTGCACACAGCTGTAATCGAATTCGATACCCTGCCCGATCCGGTTTGGCCCCGAACCCAGGATCAGCACCTTGGGCTTGTCGGTCTGCGGCGCCACCTCGGTCTCGGCGGCGGGATCGAGCTCATAGCTGCTGTAGTGGTACGGCGTCTTGGCGTCGAACTCGGCCGCACACGTGTCGACGGTCTTGTACACCGGGTGGATGCCGAGACGTTCCCGCAGCGCGCGAACCCCGCTCTCGCCGGCCAATTCCGGTCGCAGCGCGGCGATCTGGCGGTCCGACAGGCCGCTGTGCTTGGCCCGCCGCAGCAGCGCCTCGTCGAGCACCGGGGCGTCGACGAGTTCGGCGCGCAGCGCGACCAGCGTGGCGATCTGGTCGACGAACCATGGGTCGACGCCGGAGGCCGCGGCGACGTCCTCGACGCTGGCTCCCAGGCGCAGTGCCTGCTCGATGTCGTAGAGCCTGCCGTCGGTCGGCGTGCGCAGGTTGGCGAGCAGCTCCTCGACCGTCAGATCCGAGTCGGGCGCTGTCCAGAATCCGGCGCGGCTGGTCTCCAGTGAGCGCATCACCTTGCCGAGTGCTTCGATGAAGTTGCGGCCCAACGACATCGCTTCGCCCACCGACTTCATCGTGGTGGTCAGCGTCGGGTCGGCCCCCGGGAACTTCTCGAACGCGAACCGCGGCGCCTTGACCACGACGTAGTCCAGCGTGGGTTCGAAGCAGGCCGGGGTTTCCTTGGTGATGTCGTTGAGGATCTCGTCGAGGGTGTAGCCGATGGCCAGCTTGGCGGCGATCTTGGCGATCGGGAAACCGGTGGCCTTGGATGCCAGGGCGCTGGAACGCGATACGCGCGGGTTCATCTCGATGACGATGAGCCGGCCGTCGCGGGGGTCGACCGCGAACTGGATGTTGCAGCCGCCGGTGTCGACGCCGACCTCGCGCAGGATCGCGATGCCGAGATCACGCATGACCTGGTACTCGCGGTCGGTGAGCGTCATCGCCGGAGCCACCGTCACCGAGTCCCCGGTGTGCACGCCCATCGGGTCGACGTTCTCGATCGAGCACACCACCACGACGTTGTCGTGGCCGTCGCGCATCAGCTCGAGCTCGTATTCCTTCCACCCGTAGATGGATTCCTCGATCAGTACGTTGGCGCTGGGCGAGGCGGCCAGGCCGTCGCCGGCCATCCGCTCGACGTCCTCGACGGTCGCGGCCATGCCCGAGCCGAGCCCGCCCATGGTGAACGACGGTCGCACCACGACCGGCAGACCGAGTTCGGCGACGGTCTCGCGGACCTCGTCCATGGTGAAACACACACGGCTGCGGGCGGATTCGCCACCGACCTTGGCGACGATGTCCTTGAACCGCTGGCGGTCCTCGCCACGCTGGATCGCCTCGAAGTCTGCGCCGATCAACTCGACGTCGTACTTCTCGAGCACCCCGTTCTCGTGCAGCGCGACCGCGGTGTTGAGCGCGGTCTGCCCGCCGAGGGTGGCCAGCAGCGCGTCGATCTTGTTGCCGCGCTCGGCCTGCTGCGCGATCACCTTCTCGACGAACGCCGGCGTGATCGGCTCGACGTAGGTGTGGTCGGCGTACTCGGGGTCGGTCATGATCGTCGCCGGGTTGGAGTTGACCAGGCTGACCTGCAGGCCTTCGGCGCGCAGCACGCGGCACGCCTGGGTTCCCGAGTAGTCGAACTCGCAGGCCTGTCCGATGACGATGGGGCCGGATCCGATCACCAGGACATGGTTGAGATCAGAGCGACGTGGCATTGAGTGCACCTCCGGTCGGGCGCGACGGTGCGCATTTGCAGGTGAAAATGGGGCGTGTCGAGGGACAGACACGCACGCTCGCGGTGCGGGGGGACATGGTTACTTCTCCCCCGCCATCAGATCGATGAACTGGTCGAACAGGTAGTTGGCGTCGTGCGGGCCCGCCGCGGCCTCGGGGTGGTACTGCACCGAGAACGCCCGGCCGTTGGCGAGCCGGATCCCTTCCACCACACCGTCGTTGGCGCAGGTGTGGCTCACCTCGGCCGGCCCGAAGTCGGTGTCGAATGTCTCGCCCGCCTCGCCTTCCAGCGCGAAGCCGTGATTCTGCGCGGTGATCGCAACCCGGCCCGTGTGGTGATCGATCACCGGGACGTTGATGCCGCGGTGGCCGAACACCATCTTGTAGGTGGCACGGCCCAGGGCCCGGCCCAGGATCTGGTTCCCAAAGCAGATGCCGAACAACGGGATTCCCGCGTCGAGCACATCGCGGGTGACCCCGACAATGTGGTCGGCGGTCGCCGGGTCGCCAGGTCCGTTGGACAGGAAAACCCCGTCGGGCTTGAGGTCGGCGATCGCATCGAAGCTGATCGACGACGGCAGCACATGGCTGCGGATGCCGCGGCGGGCGAAGTTGCGCGGGGTGTTGGTCTTGATGCCGAGGTCGACGGCGGCGACCGTGAAGCGGTGTCCGCCTTCGGGATCCACGACATAGGTCGCATCGGTGCTGACCTCACCGGCCAGGTCGGCGCCCAACATCGACGGCTGGCTGCGGACCCGGTCGAGCAGCACGTCGGCATCGGCCAACGCATCACCGCTGAACACCCCGGCCTTCATCGATCCGCGGGTGCGCAGGTGCCGCACCACGGCGCGGGTGTCGATGCCTGCGATACCGACGATGTCCTGGCGCACCAGCTCATCGTCGAGAGTCCCGCTGGCGCGCCAGTTCGATGCTCGCGGCGACGGGTCACGCACCGCGTACCCGGCCACCCAGATCTTGTCCCCGCGGCTTTCGCCGTCCTCGGTGTTCCACCCGGTGTTGCCGATCTGCGGCGCCGTGGCGATCACGATCTGCCCGTGGTAGCTGGGGTCGGTCAGCGTCTCCTGATAGCCGGACATGCCGGTGGAGAACACGGCCTCGCCGAGCGTCTGGCCGACGGCCCCGAATCGGGTTCCCGTGAAGATGCGCCCGTCCTCCAGCACCAGCACCGCGGTGCCGCCTGCTGATCCGCTGCCCTGTCCATATGTGTTCGTCATGCCTTCTCCTCAAGCCAGCGGTCGTACTCTGCGCGGTTGTCGGCGCGGAATCCGGTGTCGATCTCGGTGCCCGAGGGCAATTTCCACCGGATGGCCAGAATTCCGTCGTGCGTGAGCGCCTTGCCTGCGATGCCGCGCTCGGTGCGGATCGCGGTGATGGACTCCTGCGGGATCCAGATCGGCCCGGCGCCGACGCGCTGCAGCATGATGCCCTCGGGATAGCGGGTCAGCACGGCCTTGGCGCGGAATCCCAGGTCACCGGCGGCGACTTTGTCGTTCCAGTGCGGAACCAGTGTGGTGCCCACATAGAGCCCCTTGGTGGCCGGGACCGATGCGGCGCTCACCGTATCCGGCAGTGGCGGCAGGGTGCCGATCATGTCGGCCTGCCGCTGGACCCGATGCAACCAGCCGCGCAGCATCTGCCTGATCAGGAACGCGATCAGCAGGACGACCACGACCGCCATGACCAGCGAGGCGATGAGCGTAGGGGTGTTCACCGTCTCGTCTTCCCGTCGAGCGCCGTGATCCGGCCCCGCAACAGGGTCGCGGTCACCGTGGCGGGCAGTTCCATCTGCTCGAAGGGCGTGTTGTCCGAACGGCTGGCCAGATCGCCTCCGGCCACGGTCCATGTCGCGTCGGGGTCGACCACCGTCAGGTTGGCCGGCTCGCCGACGTCCAGCGGCCGGCCCTGATCCGGCAGGCCGACGATGGCCGCAGGCGCCTCACTCATCACCTTGGCGACGCCGCGCCAGGTCAGCAGACCCGGACGCAGCATGGTCTCGACCACCACCGACAGTGCGGTCTGCAGACCGAGCATGCCCGGCCGGGCCACCGAGAATTCGCAGCACTTCTCGTGTTCGGCGTGCGGGGCGTGATCGGTTGCCACACAGTCGATGACACCGTCGGCCAGGGCCTGCCGCAACGCCTGGGCGTCGGCGGCCTCACGCAGCGGCGGGTTCACCCGGTTGCGGCCGTCGTAATCGGCCAGCCGGGAATCGTCGAGCAACAGGTGATGCGGTGTGACCTCGGCAGTGATCGAAATACCCTGCGCCTTAGCCCATTTCAGCAATTCCACGGTGCCCGCCGTGGAGGCGTGACAGATGTGTACGCGAGCCTTGGCGTCGCGGGCAAGGATGGCATCACGCGCGACGATGGACTCTTCGGCCGATCGTGGCCAGCCCGCCAAGCCCAGCCGGGCGGCGTTGGGCCCTTCGTGCGCGACGGCACCGACCGTCAGGCGCGGTTCCTCGGCGTGTTGGGCGATGAGCACGCCCAGGCCCGACGCGTACTCCAGCGCGCGGCGCATCACCAGTGGATCGTGCACGCACAGACCGTCGTCGGAGAACATCCGCACCTGGCCCGTCCCCGCGGACATCAGTCCCATCTCGGTGAGCTGCTTGCCCTCCAGACCGACCGTGACCGCACCGACGGGGTGTACGTCGACCAGTCCGACCTGCTGCCCTCGGGCCCACACGTGATCGGTGACCACGGCGGTGTCGGCCACCGGATCGGTGTTGGCCATCGCGAAAACCGCCGTAAAGCCGCCCAATGCCGCAGCCGCAGAACCTGTTTCGATGTCCTCGGCGTACTCGCGACCGGGCTCGCGCAGATGGGTGTGCAGGTCGACGAATCCGGGCAGCAGTACCTGGCCGGCGGCCTCGATCACCTCGGCCTCCGGAGCGCTCAGTTCCGCGCCGATCTCGGCGATCTGCCCGTCGGCGATCAGGACGTCGACGGGCTCACCCTCGCCGTAGAGCCGCACGCCACGGATGAGCACCTGCGGGTTGGCCTGCACGCTCTTGCTCATACGCTGATCGCCTCCTGGTCCGCGCCAACCAACAGATGGAACAGCACTGCCATCCGCACGTGGACGCCGTTGGAAACCTGTTGCAGGACTGCCGATTGTGACGAGTCGGCCACCGGGAAGGCGATCTCCATGCCGCGCAGCATCGGGCCCGGGTGCAGCACCACCGCGTGGCCGGGCAGCATCGCCTGACGCTTCTCGGACAGCCCGTAGCGCACCGAGTACTCCCGCGCCGACGGGAAGAACCCGCCGTTCATCCGCTCGGCCTGCACGCGCAGCATCAGTACCGCGTCGGCGGCAGGCAATTCGGCGTCGAGATCGTGCGACACCGTGACCGGCCACCCGGTCACCCCGACCGGCAGCAGCGTGGGCGGTGCCACCAGCACCACCTCGGCGCCCAGGGTGGCCAGCAACGACACGTTGGACCGGGCCACCCGGCTGTGCAGCACGTCGCCGACGATCACCACGCGCTTGCCCTCGATCGAGCCGAGCCGCTGACGGATGGTCAGCGCGTCGAGCAGTGCCTGCGTGGGATGTTCGTGAGTGCCGTCACCGGCGTTGATGACGCTGGGCCCTCCCCCGCCCTCCTCGGCGGTCCACTCCGCGAGCTGTTGGGCCGCACCGGAGGCGGGATGGCGGATGATCAGGGCGTCGGCGCCGGCGGCCCGCAACGTCAGCGCGGTGTCGCGCAGCGATTCCCCTTTGGCCACAGACGATCCCGAGGCGCTGACGTTGATCACGTCGGCGCTCATCCACTTGCCTGCCACCTCGAAGGACACCCGGGTGCGGGTCGAGTTCTCGTAGAACATCGTGATGACGGTGCGGCCGCGCAGCGTCGGCAGCTTCTTCACCTCGCGGCCCAGCAGTGCCTCGCGGAACCGGTCGGCGTCGTCGAGGATCGCCGTCGCGTCCTCCCGGGTCAGCTCCGCCGCTGCCAACAGATGACGAGTCGTCATCGCAGCTGTCTCCTCTTCATCGGGCAATCACCACGGCATCGCGGTCGTCATGCTCGGCCAGCAGAACGTGCACGCTCTCGTTGCGTGCGGTCGGCACGTTCTTGCCGACGTAGTCGGCGCGGATGGGCAGCTCCCGGTGGCCACGGTCGACCAGCACGGCGAGTTGCACAGTGCGCGGCCTGCCGATGTCACGCAGCGCGTCGAGCGCCGAGCGCACCGACCGCCCGGAGAAGAGCACATCGTCGACGAGGATCACCACGGCGTCGTCGATGCCGCCGGCGGGGATCGACGTCGAGGCCAGGGGGCGCGGCGGTTTGAAGTTGAGGTCGTCGCGGTAGAGCGTGATGTCGAGCGCGCCGTGCGGCAGCGTCACGCCGGCGAATTCGTTGATCTTGGCGGCCAGCCGGGTGGCCAACGTCACACCGCGGGTGGGGATTCCGAGAAGTACGACGCGGGCCCGCTCGGTGGGATCGTCCAGCGCGGTCTTCTCGATGATCTGATGAGCGATCCGGGAAATGGTTCGGCCGACGTCCGCCGCAGACATCAATTCCCGGTCGGCACTTGAAGAGCCCATAAGGTGACCCTGACCTCCTTCTCCGCCTCTCGGGACGGATCGTTAAAGGACGTCGAACTGCCGCGTAGCTTATCAGGCGCCGAGAGCGGTCCTGTTATCCGGCGACAGCGGCGTCCTGTCCCAGTGCGGCCCCCTTCGTCTCGGGCAGCAGGGCCGTGCAGACGATGCTGACCACGACGAAGAAGGCGATCATCAGGCCCACCGCCCAGCTACCGAGGCTGGCCACCAGCGCACCGGCCACCAGCGGAGGGATGGCGCCACCGACGATGCCCGCGAGATTGAATGCCATCCCGGCGCCGGTATAGCGGTAGCGCGTGGCGAAGATCTCAGGCAGGAAGGACCCGATGGGTCCGTAGGACAGCCCGAAGATGCAGAAAATGCCTGCGATCGCGACCGCGAAGCCCACCGGGGAATGGGAGTCGATCAGCGGCATCACGACGAACGCCCACGGCAGGGCGAGCGCGAAGCCCGTGAGGATGATGCGGCGTCGGCCGTACCGGTCGCACAGCACCGCTGAGATCGCGGAGAAGGCCATCAGGGCCACACCGGCGAGCACACCGACGCCGAGGATGAGACTGCGTGGGTGCCCGATGCGGGTGCTGGCATAGCTCATCAGATAGGTGCCGCCGAGGAAGCTCATGGTGAAGATGCCGACCATGCAGCCCGCCGCGAGTGCCACCTGTCGGCTCTGGGTGCGGAACAGCTCGGTGAACGGGGCTTTCGGCACGCCTCCCGTGACCTGCTCGCGCGCGAAGACCGGTGTCTCGTCGATGCTCAGCCGCACATACAGCGCCACGATGAGCAGTACCGCGCTGAACAGGAAAGGCAGCCGCCAGCCCCAGTCGAGGAACACCGCGCTCTTCTCCCCGACCGTCACGCTGACGATGAACACCACCAGGTTGCTCACGGCCAGGCCTGCGCCCGCGCCCAGTTGGGTGAACATCCCGTACATGCCCCGCTTGCCGGCCGGCGCGTATTCGGCGCTCAGCAGTGCCGAACCGGCCCACTCCCCGCCGACCGCGAAGCCCTGCATGAGCCGCAGCGTCAGCAGGATGATCGGTGCGGCGATGCCGATGGTTGCCGCACTGGGCACCAGGCCGACGCACACCGTCGACAAGCCCATGATCAGCAGCGTCGCGACGAGAGTTTTCTTGCGGCCCAGGCGATCTCCGAAGTGCCCGAACACCGCTGCGCCGATCGGACGGGACAGGAAGGCCACCGCGAAGGTGCCCAGTGACGAGATGGTCGCCATCGTGGCACCCATGTTCGGGAAGAACACGTGCGGAAAGATCAGCGCCGCGGCGGTGCCGTAGATGTAGAAGTCGTAGAACTCGATCGCCGTGCCGATGAAGCTCGCGAAGGCCACCTTGTTCATCGGGCTGGGTGTGGAGCCGGCGACGGAGTTCGGGTCGCCGTCGAGTTGGTCCTGCTGGGTCATCTGCCTCTTCTCACGCCATGGTGTTCGCAGGGAAGTATCGCGCAGTCCGGTCGGATTCTCGTCAGGAATGCCCGGCGGGACCATGGCGACCCGCCGCCCGGGTGACGGCTAACGTGGCGGGGTGAACCTCGACGGCAATCAAGCATCCATCCGGGAGGCCATCGACGCCGGGCTGCTCTCCGGCGCGGTCACGCTGGTCTGGCAGTCGGGGAAGGTCCTGCAGGTCAACGAGCTGGGCTACCGCGACGTCGACGCCCGGCTGCCGATGCAGCGCGACACCATCTTCCGGATCGCGTCGATGTCCAAGCCGGTGACCATCGCCGCCGCGATGGCTCTGCTGGAAGAGGGCAAGCTGCGTCTCGACGAGCCGGTCACCGGGTGGCTGCCCGAACTGGCCGACATGCGGGTGCTGACCGAACCCCGCGGCCCGCTGGACCGCACCGAACCGGCCCGCCGACCCATCACGTTCGACGACCTGATGACCCACCGCAGCGGTCTGGCCTACGTGTTCTCGGTGCTCGGCCCGCTGAGCCGGGAGTACGGAAAGCTGCCGTTGCGCCAGGACCAGGACCGGTGGCTGGCCGCGTTGGCCGAGTTGCCGCTCGCCCACCAGCCGGGCGCTCGGCTCACCTACAGCCACGGCACCGACGTGCTGGGCATCGCACTGTCGCGGATCGAGGGCAAGCCGCTCGCGCAGGTGTTGGCCGAGCGCATCTTCGAGCCGGTGGGCATGACCGACACCGCGTTCTCGGTGACCCCCGCGGGGCGACGCCGCGCGGCGACGATGTACCAACTCGACAGCACGGCCGCCGAGGGAACGCTGTTGCGCGATGACGTGATGGGGCCGCCGCCGATCGTGGACCCGCCGTTCTGCACCGGCGGCTCGGGCCTGTTCTCGACCGTCGACGACTATCTGCGGTTCGCCCGCATGCTGCTGGCCGGTGGCACCGTCGACGGGGTACGGGTGCTCTCCGAGCAATCGGTCACGTTGATGCGCACCGACCGGCTGACCGCCGAGCAGAAGCAGTATCCCTTTCTGGGAGCGCCGTTCTGGGTGGGCCGTGGGTTCGGGCTGAACCTGTCGTTGGTGACCGATCCGGCGAAGTCTCGGCAGTTGTACGGGCCCGGCGGGTTGGGGACGTTCAGCTGGCCGGGCGCGTACGGCACGTGGTGGCAGGCCGATCCGTCGGCCGATCTGATCCTGCTGTACCTGATCCAGAACCATCCGGAGATGTCGGTGGACGCTGCCGCGGTCGCCGGCAACACCTCACTGGCCCGGCTGCAGTCGGCGCAGCCCCGCTTCGTCCGGCGCACCTACCAGGCCCTCGAATGCTGATGTTGAGCCTGCGGTGAGGGCGGCAACGTTCGAGCGGTCAACGCCCTCACCGCAGAGTCAACGCACGAGATCGCTCAGCCCGCCCGCGACAACGCGTGCCGCGCATACGCCCGGACATCGGCGTCACCGTCGTCGAGTGCACCGGTGAGCGCCTCCCGGGCTGCGTCCTCGGTCCCCACCCAGCGGCTCAAGCTGAGCACAGCGGCCTTGCGGACGTCGAGATGCTGGTCGGTCAACGCCTGCGAGAGCGAGGGCACCGCGACCGCGGGCGGTGCGCCGGCCAACGCGCGCGCCGCGCCCTGACGGATCTGCCAGGCCGACTCCCCCAGTGCGCGTTGCACATCGGGCACGTCGACATCGTCGCAGCCGACCGCGCCCAGCGACGCCAGGGCGGCCGCACGCACCAACGGGTCCGGGTCGGCAAGCAATTCGCGCACCGCGGCTGCGCCGGAACGCAGCGTCGCCAACCCGTTGGCGGCGGCGATCCGCACCTCCCGGTTGGTGTCGCGGGTCGCCTCGGACACCCCCGCTGCGTCGTCGACGGACACCAGGGCCCGCACCGCCTCGATCCGCACCCGGTGATCGGGGTCGGCAACCGCCGCGCGGTAGGCGTCGGCAGTACCGACCCGTCGGGCACTCAGCACGTACACCGTGACCGCACGCACCACCGGATCCGGTGACTGCAACCGGTCGGCGAACTGCGCGGGCGCAGGCAGCACCTCGACGAGTTCCCGGACGCCGTCGGCGGTTTCCTGCCGCACCGCGGCATCCTCGTCGTCCAGGGCGGTGATCAGTCCCGCCTGGTAACCATCGGGCAACTGCTCGACCAACGTGGCGACCGCGGTGCGCCGCACCCCCGGATCCTCGTCGGCCAGGTAGTCGCCCAGCTCCGCCAGCGACGGCTCCTGCAGGGCCAGCACGGCGGCGATCCGCGGTGACGGCGGCTGCACCGGAGCCTCGGTGCGCACGCGTGAGCGCGGTTCGGCCGGAGCCCTCCCGCCATGCAGTTCGGGCTGCTCGACCGGCGTCACGGGATGATCGGACGGCAGATGCTCCAGCCCGGGCACCGGCACGAAATACGGTGCCACCGGCCGCTTGACGAACCGCATCGTGCCGTCGGCGTCCTTGTACAGGTTCAGGTGGTAACGCCATCCCCGGTCATCACGGTCGGGCAGGTCGGCACGCTCGTGGTAGAGCCCCCAGCGCGATTCGGTGCGGGTCAGCGACGAGCGGGCCGCCATCTCCGCGCAGTCGCGGATGAACGACACCTCGGCGGCACGCATCAGTTCATGTGGGGTGCGCGCGCCGATTCCGGCCACCTCACCGGTCATCCGCTCGAAGGTCTGCACCGCGATCGACAGCTTGGTCGCCGTCTTGGGCGGTGCCACATAGTCGTTGACGAAACGTCGCAGCTTGTATTCGACCTGAGGCTGGGGCGGGCCGTCGGGTTGGCGCAGCGGCCGGTAGATGAGCTCGTGCGCCTCGGCCAGCTGATCCGTCGGAAGCTGTTGCGGCAGTTCAACACCGGTCAGCGTGGACGCTGCGTGCTCGCCGGCGAGATCACCGTAGACGAAGGCCCCGATCATGTAGTTGTGCGGCACGCAGGCCAGGTCGCCCGCCGCGTACAGCCCGGGCACCGTGGTGCGGGCATGTTCGTCGACCCACACGCCCGACGCGGAATGTCCACTGCACAAACCGATCTCGGAGATATGCATCTCGATGTCGTGGCTGCGGTAGTCATGTCCGCGGTTGGCGTGGAACGTGCCGCGGGTGGGCCGTTCGGTGGTGTGCAGGATGTTCTCGATGGCCGTGAGCGTCTCGTCGGAGAGATGGCTGAGCTTGAGGTAGATCGGGCCACGGGCCGATTCGATCTCCTGCTTGACCTCCGCCATCATCTGGCCCGACCAGTAGTCGGAGTCGACGAACCGCTCGCCGAGAGCGTTGACCTGGTAGCCGCCGAACGGGTTGGCCACATACGCGCACGCCGGCCCGTTGTAGTCCTTGATCAGCGGATTGACCTGGAAACACTCGATACCGGAGAGCTCGGCCCCGGCGTGGTACGCCATCGCGTAGCCGTCGCCGGCGTTGGTGGGGTTCTCGTAGGTGCCATACAGGTAACCCGACGCGGGCAGCCCCAGCCGCCCGCACGCCCCGGTCGCCAGGATCACGGCCTTCGCCGCGACGGTGACGAATTCCCCTGTGCGTGTGTTGAATGCGGCAGCCCCGACCGCCCTTCCGGTGTCCGGATCGGTCAGCACGCGCACCGGCATGAACCGGTTCTCGATGCGGATCTTCTCGCGCATCGAGCGTTGCCGCAGGACGCGGTACAGCGCTTTCTTGACGTCCTTGCCTTCGGGCATCGGCAGCACGTAGGACCCCGAGCGGTGCACGCGGCGCACCGCGTACTCACCGTGTTCGTCTTTCTCGAATTTCACGCCGTAGCGCTCGAGCCGCTGCACCATGGCGAAACCACGGGTCGCGGTTTGATAGATGGTGCGCTGGTTGACGATTCCGTCGTTGGCCCGGGTGATCTCGGCGACGTAGTCCTCGGGCACGGCCTTGCCGGGGATGACGGCGTTGTTCACCCCGTCCATGCCCATGGCCAGTGCACCGGAATGCCGCACGTGCGCCTTTTCCAGCAGGAGCACCTGCGCACCGTTCTCGGCCGCCGTCAGCGCCGCCATCGTGCCTGCGGTACCGCCGCCGATCACCAGCACGTCGCACTCGAGGCGCAGCGCGTCGGCGATGTCGGGGATGACGGTGGATTCGCTCATGATTGCTCCAGTGCGGCAATGATCTCGGCGCGCAACGCCGAGCGTCCAACATGGTCGGTACGGGGTTCGGGCACCTCCAGCAGCGCGCGCAGCGGTTGGCCGGCGCGGCCGAGGACGGCGACGCGGTCCCCCAGGGTCAACGCCTCGTCGACATCGTGGGTGACGAAGACGATCGTGGTCGGGTGGGCCCGCCAGGTGTCGATGAGCAGCCGCTGCATGGCGGCGCGGGTTTGGGTGTCCAGCGCGGCGAACGGCTCGTCCATCATCACCGCTCGGGGCGCACCGGCCAGGCCACGTGCCAACTGGACCCGTTGGCGCATGCCCCCGGAGAGGCTCTTGGGCAGGAAGTCGGCGAAGCCGGTCAACCCCACCTCGTCGATCCACCGCTCGGCGCGGCCGCGGCGGCCGGCCTTGGGCTCACCCCGAAGTTGCAGTGCCAGTTCGATGTTGGACCGCACGGTGCGCCACGGTAGCAGGGCGCTGTCCTGAAACACCATGCCCCGATCCCGCGAGGTGGTGGTGACCGGCACGTCGTCGGCCAGCACCTGGCCTGCGTCGGGACGCAGCAGCCCGGTCAACGCGCGCAGCAGCGTCGACTTGCCGCAGCCCGACGGTCCGGTGAGCACCAGGATCTCGCCGGGCTGCACGGTCAGGCTCAGTCCATCGATGACCGGGCTTCCGGTGTAGGACAACGTGATTGCGTCGAGTTCCAGGCGCATACCGGCAGTCACGGTAGGAGTGCTCATCGGGTCGTCTCCTCTGCGCGCGGGAGCCACCGGGTGGCGCGACGACCGATCAGCTCCACCGCCGCTGCCGTGCCGAAACCCAGCACGCCGATGGTGATGATGCCGACGAACACGTCGGGATAGTTCAGCACCGTGTACGCCTGCCACGTGCGGTAGCCGACACCGAGGCGGCCCGAGATCATCTCGGCTGACACCACGCAGATCCACGCGACACCCATGCCCACCGAGAGCCCGCCGAACAGGCCGGGCAGGATGCCCGGCAGCACGACGAGCCGCAGCACGTCGAGGCGTCCACCTCCCAGAGTGCGCACCGAGTCCTCCCAGATGGTCGGCAGGGCGCGCACCGCGTGCCGCACGCTGACCATGATCGGGAAGTACGCCGCCAGGAATGTGATGAACACGATTCCGGCCTCGTCGCTGGGAAACAGCAGGATGGCCACCGGCACCATCGCGATGGCCGGGATCGGCCGGGCCAGTTCGGTCAATGGACCGAGGATGTCGGCGAACAGCGTTGAGCGGCCCAGCAGGATGCCGGTGATCACGCCGACGACCGCTGCCAGTCCGAAACCGGTGAGAATCCGGATCAGCGATTGGCCCAGATCCAGCCAGTACTGCTCGGCTCCGACCCGGTGCGCCAACGCCGCCGCGATCTCGGTGACGGTCGGCAGGGTGTCGAAACGCAGTCCGGCGCGCACGTGGTTGGCCGTCAGCACCTGCCACAGCCCGACGGCGGCGAGCACCGACGCCACCCGCACCAGGCGGTGCGGCCACGGGGAGGCGGTGCGGCGACGGTTCACCTCCCGGGGAGCAGCGGCTGGGGTCGAGATACCCGAGACCGGGACGGCGTCGGTGGCAGTCATACCGCACCTGCCAAGGCCTGCTGGTAGTCGACGACGGCGCTGCCCGGGTGCGCATGGGCGTAGCGCTGTGCGCCCGCGGTGGTACCGAACGGCAGGTAGTTGGCGCCGTCATGGATCCAGACCGCCTTGTCGGCGAACCACCGGGTGCCCAGTTCGGCATCCGGGACATAGGCGGCGCGGACCTTCGCGCCGCGGGCCTGGGCGTCGCGGATCGCCTTGAGCAGGCAGGTCGGATTGGCTGCGGCCGTGGTGCTGTCAGTGCCGTCCAGCCACAGCTCACTGGCCGTCGCCGGATTGTCGACGGGCGCCTGGCACAGCTCGTCGGTGCCGCCGAGCACCGACGGATTCGCCGCCGACTTCAGTGCCGCGTCGTAATCCTTGCCGCGGGCGGCGTACGCGGCACGCAGCGGACCATCCTGGACGAACCCGGTGACGTCGAGGTCGGCGAAGGTGCCGATCGATTTCAGGTACGGCACATCACCTTTGAGTGCTGCCACGAGCGACGGCTTGAGTGTGGTGTCGAATGACGTGCCGCCGGGGCCGTTGTAGAGGTAGACCACCTCCTGCGGCAAGCCGCTGCCGTCGGCCACGATCTTCGCCGCCTCAAGCGGTTTCGAGTTGAGGAAGTCGGTCGCGTCGAGCTGGGCCTGCAGAAACGCGTCGAGCACCTCCGGATGCTCAGCGGCGTACGCACGGCGCACCACCACACCGTGCAGGGTCGGGTAGTTCAGCTCGGCCCCGTCGTAGAGCAACCGCGCCTTGCCCTGCTGCACCAGCAGGCCGGGCCACGCGACGAACTGCGAAAGAGCTTGGACCTGACCGGATTCCAAGGAAGACGCGCCGACCTGTGGCTGCTGGTTGAGCACCTCGACCCCGGTCTTGGGATCGATACCGTCCTTGCCGAGCGCCTGCACCAGCATGCCGTGCCCGGCCGATCCGACGCTGGCCGACACCTTCTTGCCCGCCAGGTCGGCCAATGTCTGTGCTGGTGAATTCGGGGCCACCACAACCATGTTCAGCCCGCCCTTGGGGTTGTACCCGGTGACCGAGACGATCTCGGTCTTGGCGCGCTCGTTGGCCTGCGTCTTCGAACCGTTGATCAGCATGGGGTAATCGCCCATCGAACCGATGTCGATCTTCTCGGCCACCATCTGCGCGGTGATGGGTGCGCCGGTGTCATAGTCCTGCCAGGTCACGTTGTACTTGGTGCCGGTGCGGGTGGTGATGTCGGCCAGTCGTCGTTCCAGGTAACCCTGGGCGCGCAGCAGTGTTCCGGCCGTGACGGTGTTGATGGTCTTGGACTGGTAGCCGACGACGACGTCGACGGTATTTGCCGACTTCGTCGCCGAGTCCAGCGAGCAACCGGCCGAGGCGAGCGTGACGCCGACGGCAAGGGCGATCAGGGCTGTTTTCACTTCGGTCCTCTAACGGATCAGGTAGGGCATGTTGATGTGGACGGCGCCGGTGGGGCAGCGGGCGGCGCACGGCCCGCAGTACCAGCACTCGTCAACGTGCATGTAGGCCTTGCCGTTGGTGGGGTTGATGGCCAGCGCGTCAAGAGGACAGACGTCGACGCACAACGTGCAGCCCTCGATACACAGCGACTCGTCGATCGTCACCGGGACGTCGGCGCGCTGATTGACCAGTGTCATGTATCGCTCCTAAACAGGTTGCCGCGCATGGTGATTCGGTCACCACGCATCCGGATGTATTCGAGGTCGACGGGCCTGCCGTCGTCGAGGCTGGTGAGCCGCTCGGCCATCAAAAGCGCCGACCCGGCAGGCACCTGCAGGGTGGCCGCAGAATGCGGATCCGCCGAAACCGCTTCCAGCGCAAAGGTTGCCCCGCCCAGCCGCTGCCCGCTGACCTGCTCGATGAGGGAGAAAACATCGTTGGTCTCCAGCGGATAGCTGATCACCTGCTCCCCGATGTCGGGGACCAGGTACGTAAGGTCCAGCGACACGGGGAGTTCGCCGAGGTACCGCAGCCGTTCGATGTAGACCACCTGGGCGCCGGGTTCCAACGCCAGCTTGCGGGCCACGGCCGGCGGGGCTGCCAGGTGCAGCACCGCCCGGACCTCGTTGCGGACGTCGCCGTAGTCCTTGAACGTCTCTTTGAGTCCGACGAGCGCGTCGAGGCCGTGGTCGTACTTGCGGACCGCCACGTGGGTGCCGACCTTGGTGCCGCGGTCGATCAACCCTTCGTTCTTGAGCACGGAGAGGGCTTCGCGCACGGTGTTGCGGGAGACGAAGAACTCCCCCGCCAGTTCTGCCTCGGTGGGCAGGCTGCCCGTGTACGCCCCTTCGTAGATTTGGTGGCGCAGTACGTCGGCGACCTGACGGGCCTGGTCGGCGCGGGGACGCCGGATCGGCACCGGGCCGGGATGAGGTTCGGGCTGCGACACGCAAACACGGTAAGGGCGCGTATCCGGCCCCCGCAGTGCGGCGAATCCGCTGCCGGCGCAGGTTAACTGATTGCGCCGCCTGACAGCGTCCCGCACCTGGTCAAACCCGGTACCGGCCGGGTATTGCGCCACCTGCCGCGAGGCAAGAATTTACAATCGCGCTGATCGAAACGCGGATGCACCGCTTATGGTGACAACAGATGCATTGAACAACGGTCCAGGGAGGGCACCGTGAAGACACTGCAGCGCGCCGCCGTGCTCGTCGTCGCGGCATTCGTTCCGATGGCATTCACCGCGGCGGTCACGCCCGCGGTGAGCCGGGCAGACTGCGACAACGGCTCGTGGTGGGATCCCGTGACAAACAGTTGCCAGGCGCCGCTGGTGCCCAATTGCCCGGACGGCTGGTGGGATCCCGTCGCCAACACCTGCCGGCCCGCGATCAGCAGCACGCCGCTGGGGTGTGACAACGGCTGGTGGTGGGATCCCGTCGCGAACGTGTGCCGGCCTCCGGTTTTGCCGCCCCAGTAGCGATTTCGTCGCTCGCACATCTGAAGTACTTCGGCCACGAGGACATTTACCACATCCGGCGCTGCTGCAATTACCGTTGCACAGCGCTCGGCGAGCGCCGGTGACGACGAGCGCGCGAGCGTGCGCGTCATGCCAACCATTTACGGCATGTTGGCCGGCAGACACGCACGCTCGCGGTGCAAGTGCTAACCGTCCTGGGAACCCGTCCCACGGACAGCCTGGGCGGCCGCCCGGATCTGCGGGGTCACCAGCATCACCTGGCCGAGGACACCGTTGACGAAGCCGGGTGACTCATCCGTGGAGAGCTCCTTGGCGAGCTCCACGGCCTCGTCGACGGCGACCGGTTCGGGCACGTCCTCGGCGTGCAGCAGCTCCCATACCGCCACCCGCAGGATCGAGCGGTCCACGGCGGGCAACCGCTCCAGCGTCCAGCCCTGCAGGTGCGCAGAGATCAGGTCGTCGATGTGGGCGGCGTGTTCGGTCACGCCGCGCGCCACCGTCACCGTGTAGGGGTTGAGCGCCGACACCTCGGGGTCGTCCTCGGCCAGCGCGATGCGGCCGTCGGCCACCGCCTCCGGCGTCAGACCACGCGCCTCCGCCTCGAACAACACATCCACGGCGCGCTTGCGGGCCTGGTGACGGCCACGGTCGCCGCGACGGTCAGACATCCCGCGCGCCCCGGCTAGGCATTCACGCGGCCGAGATAGCTGCCGTCGCGAGTGTCGACCTTGAGCTTGTCGCCGGTGTTGATGAACAGCGGCACCTGGATCTCGGCGCCGGTCTCCATGGTGGCGGGCTTGGTGCCTGCGCTGGAGCGGTCTCCCTGCAAACCAGGCTCGGTGTGGGTCACCTCGAGCTCGACGGAGACGGGAAGCTCGAGGTACAGCGGGGCACTCTCGTGGAACGCGATCTGCACGGGCATGCTCTCCAGCAGGAAGTCGGCGTTGCGGCCGACCAGCGCCTCGGGCAGCGGGTGCTGCTCGAAATCCTCGGAGTCCATGAATACGAAATCGCTGCCGTCGCGGTACAGGTAGGTGGCGTCGCGACGGTCGACGGTGGCGGTCTCCACCTTCACACCGGCGTTGTAGGTCTTGTCGACCACCTTGCCGGACACCACGTTCTTGAGCTTCGTCCGCACGAAGGCCGGGCCCTTACCCGGTTTGACGTGCTGGAATTCGACGATCTGCCACAGCTGGCCGTCGATCTGCAGGACGAGCCCATTCTTGAAGTCGGCAGTCGATGCCATGGTTCGGGTAGCTCCTAGCTTTCAGTTCACAGGATGGCCAGTTCTTTGGGGAACCGGCTAAGCAGTTCGGGTGCCGTTTCTCCGACGACCAGGGTGTCCTCGATACGGACACCGCCGCGATCGGGCAAGTAGACACCTGGCTCAACGGTCACCGCAGCGCCAGCAAGCAGTGTACCGGCGGCCGTGGCGTTGATTCCGGGCGCTTCGTGGATCTGCAATCCGACACCGTGCCCAAGGCCGTGACCGAAGTTCTCGGCGTACCCGGCGTCGGCGATCACCTGCCGCGATGCCGCGTCGACCGCGCTGAGCGACACCCCCGGTGCGAGAGCTTCACAACCGGCCTGCTGGGCCGTCGCCACCAGCTCGTAGATGTCGCGCTGCCACTGCGCGGCCTGGCCCAGCACGAAGGTGCGGGTGGTGTCGGAGTGATAGCCCGCGACCAGCGCACCGAAGTCGATCTTGACGAAGTCGCCTGCGGCGAGCACCGCGTCGGTGGGCCGGTGATGCGGGATCGCCGAATTGGCCCCCGTTGCGACGATCGTCTCGAAGGACGGGCCGTCAGCGCCATGCTCGAGCATCAGCGCTTCCAGTTCGTTGCGGACCTGACGCTCGGTGCGACCGGGCCGAAGCCCACCCCGGGCCACCAGATCGGTCAGCGCGGCGTCGGCTGCTTCGCAGGCCAGTCGCAGGATGGCTATCTCGCCGGCATCTTTGACCTCCCGCAGCGCTTCGACCATGCCGGGCGCCCGAACCAGCTCGATGCCGTCGCCTGCGGCCTTGCTCAACGCGGCGTACGCGTCGACGGTCACCACGTGACTCTCGAAACCCAGCCGGTGCACCCCGTCGGCGGCCGCCCGCCGGGCCAGGCACGGCGCGCACGCCCGTTCGATGATCGCCTCGGCGTCCGGGCACTGCGCGGCGGCTTGCGTGCGGTAACGACCATCGGTGGCCAGCACCGGCGTTTCGTCGTCGACGCGCACCAGCAGCGCCGCATTGGACCCGGTGAACCCGGACAGATAATGCACATTGACCAGGTCTGTTACCAGCATGGCGGGTAGATCGGCTGCTTCCAGCCGGCGCCGCAGCCGCTCCCTGCGCTGGGAAATAGTCACGGTCTGTGACGCTACTCGCTACGCTGTGCCCTCATGAGTAAGTGGTTACTGCGCGGAGTGGTGTTCGCAACGGCGATGGTGATCGTGCGCTTGCTGCAGGGTGTACTGATCAACGCGTCGCCTCAGAACGCCATGTGGTTCAGTATCACGCTGGTAGCGGTGTTCACCATCGCCGTGTTCATCTGGGGCTATGTCGACGGCGGCGCTGACGCCCGGCGCAATCCCGACCCGGACCGTCGCGCCGATCTGGCGATGACCTGGCTGCTGGCCGGGCTGTTCGCGGGCGTCGTCAGCGGCGCGGTGTCGTGGATCATCGGCTTGTTCTACAAGAGCATCTACGTCGAGGCGCTGCTCAACGAGATCACGACGTTCGCCGCGTTCACCGCGCTGCTGATGTTCCTGGCCGCGGTCGCCGGGGTGACGCTGGGCCGCTGGCTGGTCGACCGCAAGGCACCGCCGGTCGCCAAGCACGACCACGTCGGGGACGAGCGGGCCGACACTGACGTGTTCGCCGCGGTCAACGCCGGAAGCCCGTCGGAAGACACCGAGAAGACCGGCCCGGTCGAGCTTCCCGACCAGCACAGCAAGTAACGCCGTTGCGCCAGTGGCGCGGAGCCTCAGTTCTCGGGGTCCCGCGCCACTTCTGCGTACGCGGCCGCCAGCAGTGACGGATCGGGTCCTTCCAGCCGCCCGGGTTTGCCCAGCCCGTCGAGGACGACGAACCGCAACACACCCGAGCGGTTCTTCTTGTCGCCCGCCATGTATTCCAGCAGCTCCGGCAGCGCGTCGCCGTCATAGCTGACCGGCAGCCCGAGCGCCGTCAGCACCGCGCGGTGCCGGTCGGCGGTCTTGTCGTCGAGCCGGCCCGCCAGCCGGCCGAGTTCGGCTGCGAACACCAGACCGACCGACACCGCCGCGCCGTGGCGCCACTTGTACCGCTCGCGCCGTTCGATGGCGTGTGCAAGCGTGTGGCCGTAGTTCAGGATCTCGCGCAGCTGCGATTCCTTCTCATCTGCCGCGACCACCTCGGCCTTGACGGCGATGGCCCGCCGGATCAATTCCGGCAGCACCGTGCCGGTCGGGTCCAAGGCGGCCTGCGGATCGGCCTCGATCAAGTCGAGGATCACGGGATCGGCGATGAACCCGGCCTTCACGATCTCGGCCATGCCGGCCACGATCTCGTTGCGGGGCAACGTTTCCAGGGTCGCCAGATCGACGAGGACGGCCGCAGGCTGATGGAACGAACCCACCAGGTTCTTGCCGGCATCGGTGTTGATACCGGTCTTGCCGCCGACCGCCGCGTCGACCATGCCGAGCAGGGTGGTGGGCACGTGCACGATGTCCACGCCCCGCAACCAGGTGGCCGCAGCGAAGCCCGCGACGTCGGTGGCCGCTCCCCCGCCGAGACTGACGATGGCGTCCTTGCGGCCTATTCCGATGCGGCCCAACACTTCCCAGATGAACCCGACGACCGGCAGCTCCTTGCCGCCCTCGGCGTCCGGGATTTCGATGCGGTGCGCGTCGATTCCCTTGTCCGCGAGGTGACTTCGAATGGCCTCAGCGGTCTCGGTGAGCGTCGGCTGGTGCAGGATGGCGACCTTGTGCCTGCCCTCCAGGGTGCGCGCCAGGTCACCGAGCAGCCCGGTGCCGATGATCACCGGGTAGGGCGGGTCGGTCAGAACGTCGACGGTCACAGGCTCAGTCATGGTGTCGCTCCGCGTTGCGCGCGGCCAGGGCCGCGGGTGTGGGTATGGCAGTCGAGTCGGTGTGAACGGCAGTGGCGCCGGCCGAGTCCTTGTCGGCGCCCGAGGTGGCCGGGCCCCGCCGCCAGCGTGGACGGCGCCGGCGCCGCGGCTTCACGGGCACCGGCTTGGGTGGCTGAGTGTTCTCCAGGCGCGCGACGACGGTGCGGACCACGGCGCCCGGGTTGCGCCGATTGGTGTTGATCCGCATGGTCGACACACGCCGGTAGATGGGTACGCGCTGCGACATCAGCGCGCGGTACTTCTCGCCCCGGTCACCCCCGGCCAGCAGGGGCCGGTTGCTGTTGCCGCTGGTACGGCGTATTCCTTCGGAGGCGCTGATCTCCAGGTAGATGACGGTGTGACCGTCCAGTGCGTCACGCACCCCTTCGCTGGTGATCGCGCCACCACCCAGCGACAGCACGCCGTCATGGGTGGCGAGGGCCTCGCGGATCACTTCTTCCTCGATCCGCCGGAACTCCTGCTCGCCGTCGTTGGCGAAGATGTCGGCGATGGCGCGGCCGGTGGTCTCCTCGATCACCGCATCGGTGTCGAGCATGGTGACGCCGAGCGCCTTGGCCAATCGGCGCCCGATGGTCGATTTCCCTGAACCCGGTAGGCCGATCAGTACCGCTCGGGGCGCCATCAGCCCAGGGCCTGCGCCGCCGGTTCGCGCTCAGCGTCGTCCGGACTTGCTCCTCGCGTGCTCACTGCACGCAGGTAGGCGTCAATGTTGGCTCGGGTCTCCGCCAGCGAATCCCCGCCGAACTTCTCCAGTGCGGCACGGGCCAGCACCAGCGCCACCATGGTCTCCACGACCACACCGGCAGCCGGCACCGCGCATACATCGGAGCGCTGGTGGATTGCGACGGCCTCCTCACCGGTGGCCATGTCGACGGTGGCCAGCGCCCGCGGAACCGTCGAGATGGGTTTCATCGCGGCGCGCACCCGCAGCGCCTGGCCGTTGGTCATGCCGCCCTCCAGGCCGCCCGCGCGGTTGGTCGACCGCAGCACACCGTCCGGGCCGGGGTACATCTCGTCATGTGCCACGCTGCCACGGCGGCGCGCGGTTTCGAAACCGTCGCCGATCTCGACGCCCTTGATCGCCTGGATGCCCATCACCGCGCCGGCAAGCTGGCTGTCGAGGCGGTTCTCCCCGCTGGTGAACGAGCCGAGGCCGATGGGCAGCCCGGTGACCACCACCTCGACGATCCCTCCTAGGGTGTCGCCGTCCTTCTTGGCAGCTTCGATCTCGGCGATCATGGCGGCCTCGGCGTCCTTGTCGAACGCACGCACCGGGCTGTCGTCGATGGCTTCGAGGTCCTGGGGCTGCGGCGGCGGGCCCGCATACGGCGCCGATGCGCCGATGGAGATCACGTGCGAGATGACCTCGACGCCGAGCGCTTCCCGCAGGAATGCGCGGGCGATGGTGCCTGCGGCCACCCGGGCGGCGGTTTCGCGGGCGCTGGCGCGTTCGAGCACCGGGCGGGCATCGTCGAAGCCGTACTTGAGCATGCCTGCGTAGTCGGCGTGGCCCCGCCGCGGCCGGGTCAGCGGCGCGTTGCGCGCGACGTCGAGTTGGGCATCGTCGACCGGGTCGGGGGCCATCACGGTCTCCCACTTGGGCCACTCGGTGTTACCGATCTCGATGGCGATCGGGCCACCCAGGGTCAACCCGTGCCGGACCCCGGCCAGCATGGTGACCTGGTCCTGCTCGAACTTCATCCGGGCCCCGCGGCCGTAGCCGAGACGACGGCGCTTGAGCTGCGCCCCGATGTCCTCCGAGGTGACCGGAACACCGGCCACCATGCCCTCGACCATGGCCACCAGGGCGCGGCCATGCGATTCACCAGCTGTGGTCCAACGCAACACGCTTGTCATTCTCCCACGTCGGGTTTTGCCCGCGGAATCCCTGGTCGAGCGTCGAGGATTGTCGTATCGCGGGCGCTGCCGATCGTCTTGATTGTAGAAACCGCAAATACCATGGAGAAGGGTTCATGAAATACGTACTGATGTTCGTCGAAACCGAGCAGTTCACCCGCGATATGGCGGCGATGAGCGACGCCGAGCGCCAACGCGCCTACGAGCGGGTCAACGAGTGGTTCGCCGCCAACGCCGAAAAGTTGCGCGGGGGCAGCAAGCTCAAGGCCGCCGAGACCGCGACGACGGTGCGTCTCGACCGCGGCGAACCGGTCGTCATCGACGGCCCTTTCGTCGAGGGCAAAGAGGTGGTCAGCGGTTACGTCGAGATCGAGGTCGCCGACCTGGACGAGGCGCTGCACGCCGCCAAGACCTGGCCGGGCTGTCCGGTGGTGGAGGTCCGCCCCATCGCTTTCGAGCCGATGTGACCGATGCGGTCAATGACCAGTTGGCCCACGTGGTGCGCGAGCACGCAGGCCGGCTGGCCGCGTCGCTGATCCACGTCACGGGCGATTTCGCCACCGCCGAAGACCTCGTCCAGGACGCCGTGCTGGCTGCGCTGCGGCACTGGCCGGTCGAGGGCATCCCGTCGCGTCCGGACGCCTGGTTGTTCACCGTCGCCCGGCGCCGTGCCCTCGACCTGCTGCGGCGCGAACAGAACTACCTGACAAAACTGGCGCAACTGCAGTGGCCGGTGCAGCCCGAGCCCGACGAGCGGCTGCAGCTGATCTTCACGTGCTGTCACCCGGCGCTGCCGCGGCAGGCGCAGATCGCTTTGACGCTGCGGGTGGTGTGCGGGCTGACCACGGCGCAGATCGCCCGGGCTTTTCTGGCGCACGAGACGACGATGGCGCAGCGGATCACCCGCGCCAAGCAGAAGATCACGCAGGCCGCGATCCCCTACCGGGTTCCCGCCGCCGATGAGCTGGGCCCACGGCTCTCCGAGGTCCTCGCCGTGATCTACCTGTTGTTCAACGAGGGCTACCTGTCCACGGCCGAACGGGCACAAGCCCATGACCTGGTCGACGACGCCGAATGGCTGGCGTCGCTGCTGGACCAGTTGATGCCGACCGAGCCGGAGGTCGCCGGCCTGCTCGCGCTGATCCGCCTGCATCGCGCGCGGGCCGCCGCTCGCTTCGATGCGGACGGCAACCTTGTCCAGCTGCAACACCAGGACCGGTCGCGTTGGGACTCCGAGGCCATCGAACAGGCTGTCCGGGTGCTGACCCGCGCGGCCGCGCAGCGACGCCCCGGCCCGTACCAATTGCAGGCCGCCATCGTCGCCTGCCACGCCGAGGCCCAGCGTTGGGAGGACACCGACTGGGAGCAGATCGTCCTGCTGTACGACATGCTGCTGCACCTCGAACCGTCGCCTGTCACGCGACTGCACCGCACCATCGCGCTGCGGTTTCGCTCGGGACCTGAGCCGGCGATGGCCGAATTGGACCTGCTGGCAAGCGATCTCGGCCATTATCACCTGTATCACGCCACACGGGCCGACCTGCTGCGCGATCTCGGCGACCCCGAGGCCGCCTGCGCCGCGGACCGCCGCGCCCTCGAACTCACTGACAATCCCGCCGAACAGGCGGTCCTGCAAGCACGCATCGCCTGTGCTCAGCGAAAGGAATCTGCACGATGACCGACATCACCCGACTACGCGGCGAGCTGATCGCCCGCATCCTCGGCAGCACCGGCACCGCACCAAAAGTTCTGCGGCAGAATGCCTTCGAAAACACTGATCTCGACGAGCCGATACGTAGCCTGGTCGAGAAAGTCGCCCACCACGCGGATGCGGTGACCGACGACGACATCGCCGCTGCCCGCTCGACGGGCCTGGACGAGGACCAGATCTTCGAAATCGTGGTCTGTGCTGCGGTGGGCCAGGCCGACCGTCAGTACGCCAGTGCGCTTGACGCGCTGGCCCGGGTGACCGGAGGCGATCGGCGATGAGGCTCGACATCTTGGACAACGGTCACCCACTGGGCACCAGGGCGCTGCTGAAGATGATTCGCATGGTGTCGCGCCAACCGGTGGTCGACGCCGTCAAGCTCGCGCTGTACCGCAAGGACTTCTACGGCGCTGGCGATCTCACCCATGAGGCCATGCGCGGGCCGTCTGAATGGTCGGTGGGCGACCGGGAATTGATGGCGGCCTACATCGCTCATGCCGACGCGTCGCCGTTCTGCGTCGCCGCGCACACCGCTACGTCGGGCCAGTGGTACGGCGATCCGGACAAGGTCACGGCCGCCCTCGCCGATCTCGACACCGCACCGATCGATGAGCCGCTGCGGGCGACACTTCGCCTGCTGGGCAAGCTGTCTCAAGCGGATTCCGTCGACGATGACGACATCCGCGACGTGCTGTCCGCCGGCGTCTCTCCCGCACAGATCGAGGACGCCCTCGCAGTTGCCTTCGCGTTCAACATCACTGCACGGTTGGCCAATGCATTCGATTTCGACCTCGCGACGCCCGCCGCAATGGAGGCCGGCGCCAAGTACCTGCTCAAACGCGGTTATCGCTGACCCGCCAGACCGCCCAATGTGAAGTTGTTGGCGAGATTTCGACGAATCTTCGCAAACAACTTCACATTCGGCGGGACTACAACACCACCAACCCGATCGCCGCCGCAGTGGCCACACACATCGACGGACCGTGCGGCACAGTCGGTATGCCGCGGATCGCCGCGCCGGCAGCCAGCACCGCGGTGAGCAGCGGTGCACCCAGCGCCGCCAACACCCACACGTCGGGCCCGAAGATTCCGGTCAAGGCACCGACGCCGACGGCGAGTTTGACGTCACCGCCGCCGAGGGCGGCCGGCGCGGCCAGATGTACGAGCAGGTAGGCCACCACCAACGCGACAGCACCCGCGATGGCTGCGGCGCCGTGTCCGAAAAGGACTGCAGCAGAAAGGATCACGGCACTGCCGGGCAGCGTCAGCCAGTTCGGCAACCGCTGTTGCCTAATGTCGTAGACACACAGCGCCAGCAGCCACGCCAACACCACGCCGACAGCCAGCACCCCCATTTACCGAGCGTAACCAGCCCTGCAGCCCTAACGATGCGCCAACTTCGCGCGAGGTGCCGAAACCAGGCGTGACACAGTCGAAGCCACGCGCATGCCGGCCACCGGCAGCTCCGGCCATCTCGGCGGAGCGCTGGTCTGCACCTGCGGGCGCGCCATGACGACGTGATCAGGGCGGACCTCGCGCATCAGGTGGGCGTTCGACGTAACCGGCCCACCGACACCGCTCACCGTTTTCGACCTGAGGGTCGCGTGTAGGCGCCTGCGACAACCCTGGCGTCAAAACCGTTGACGCATTTCGTCCTAACCACAAGTTATGCCGAGGATTGCGGTTACCCAGTGGCTGCAATCCGAGACGTAATCACCGCCACACCCACTGCCTACCGCGAGCGTGAACCCTCTGCGAGTTTGAGCGCTGGATTTCGCAGCCAGTTCACACTCGTGGATCAGCGATACTGTCACTGGTCAGGTGGGCTGGACTGAATTCGTCTTGAGTTCCGGCCCTAGCGTCAGCCGAAGAGGGCGGCTCGCATGACGGCCTTGGGTGCGGTCAGCCCGGTGAACAGCTCCACCTGGGTGACGGCCTGGTTCAGCAGCATGTGCAGTCCGCTGATCACCTCGCCACCTGCGGCCTGTACCGCCGCGGCCAGCGGGGTCGGCCACGGGTCGTATATGGCGTCGAGCAGCCGCGGAACCCCGGCGAGCACCGGGGCGTATGGCGCGGCGGCGTCGGCCGGGATGGTGCTGACCGCGACGGCGCAGCCGGCGACCACGTCGGCCAGGTCGGCGCCGTCGAGATCACACCAGCTGCTCTCGACGCCGCGTCGCGCCGCCAGGTCGACCAGCGGTGCGGCCTTGTCGGCATTGCGGGCCACCACCGTGATCCGTTTGGCCCCGAGCTCGGCCAGCCCGAGCACCGCGGCCGGGGCGGTGCCGCCGGAGCCGACGACGATCGCCGCGCCGGCGACCGTGCCGAGCGCACCCGTCACACCGTCGATGTCGGTGTTGTCGGCCCGCCAGCCGCCGGGAACTCGCACCAGTGTGTTCGCCGAACCGACGAGCTGGGCGCGTTCGGTGTGTTCGTCGGCGAATCGCAGGGCGGCGAACTTCCCGGGCATGGTGACCGACAGGCCGACCCATTCGGGTCCGAGCCCGGACACCAGTGCCGGGAGTTGCTCGGCCGTGCACTCGATGCGGTCGTAGGTCCAGGCGGGCAAACCCAGCGCCCGGTAGGCGGCCAGGTGCAGCTGCGGAGAGCGCGAGTGGGCGATCGGTGAACCGAGGACCGCAGCTTTGCGCGCTGTGACGCGTACGGCGGCGGGCCGCTTATCGGGCACGGCGGCGGGCCGCCTATCGGGCACTGTCAAGGACACCGTTGTGCCGTGCGAGTTCGATGTTGGCCAGGTGCTGGTTGTAGTCCCGGGTGAACAGGGTGGTGCCTTGCATGTCGATGGTCACGAAGTACAGCCAGTCGCCCGGCGCGGGATGCTCGGCGGCGTCGAGAGCCTCGGCGCCCGGTGAGCAGATCGGGGTTTGCGGAAGCCCTTCGCGGACATAGGAGTTCCACGGCGTGGGCTTGGCCCGGTCCGCGTCGGTGGTCGCCACCTCTTGGCGGTCGAGCGAATAGTTGACCGTGGAGTCGAATTCCAGTTTGCGGTGCTCGGCGAGCCGGTTGTAGATCACGCGGGCGACCTTGGAGAAATCCTGCGGCTTGGCTTCCCGCTGCACCAGCGATCCGACGGTGAGGATCTGGTAGGGCGACATGTTCATGGCCGCGGCGGTGTCCAGCAGCCCACCTTGGGTGTAGACGGTGGCGCTGGAGGTGATCAGTGTCGACAGGATCGACTGCGCGGGCGCCGCCGGGTCGATGTTCCAGGTGCCCGGCGCGATGAGACCTTCGATCCGGCGATGGTCGGCGCCCATCGCCCCCACGGGCCCGGCCGCCCACTGCGGAATCGCCAGCGCGGCCACGGGTGCCGACCCGGCGGCGGTGCGCAGGTCGTCGACGGACACGCAGCGCTGGACGCCGTCGAGGTTCACGCACGACGCCTTCGAGATCAGGCTGAAGATGCCATCTGTGACGGCGTTGGTCTTGACGTCGGCGATGTCGTCGAGCTGACGTCCTTCGGGGATGGTGAGCTTGCCCACCCGGTTGCTCGGATCGATCAGCCGCGCAACGGCGTTGGCCGCGGGAATCTCGGTCCGCACCTTGTAGTAGCCCGGTTGGATCTCCGACATGGCGGAGTTGTGCTGGGCGGCGTCGACGAACGCCTTGACCGTCGCGACCACCTTGTGGTCGTGCAGCGTCTTTGCGATCGCGGTGGTGGAGTCGCCGTCGTGGACCTGGATGACCAGGTCGGACACGCCATCACCGGCGTAGTCGTTGCTGTTGCTCCCTGAGAAGCTGTGCCACAGCTTCGAGCCGAGGAACACCGCGGCGATCGCCACGACGATGAGCAGCGCCAGCGACGCGGCTCGGGCGATGCGGCGACGACGGTTGTTGCGGGCCTGACGCAGCCGCTCGGCGCGGCTCATCCCCCTGCGCGGTGGCCCCACCGCGACGGGCTGCGCCCGATCAGCACCCCACTTGTCAGACATCCATGCCCTCTCCGCGGCCGTCGTCACGCGCGGCCAGGACCGCCCGCCGCTGATCCAGCCAGCTCTGCAGAATGCCCACTGCAGCCACCTGGTCGATCACCGCTTTCTGTCCCTTCGCGCGGACCCCCGCATCGCGCAGCGATCGTTGTGCGGAGACGGTGGTGAGGCGTTCGTCGGCCAACCGCACCGGCGTCGGCGTGATGCGACGTGCCAGCTGGTCGGCGAGCTCGATGGCGTCGAGCGCCGACGTACCCGCCCGATCAGCGAGGGTGCGTGGCAGTCCGACGATCACCTCGACGGCCTCGTACTCGCTGACAATGCCTACCAGCCGGCGCAAATGCTTCCCGCCGGCCTTGTCACGCCGGTCCCGCAACACCGTCTCCACCGGCGTCGCCAGAATACCGTCCGGGTCGCTGCTGGCCACGCCGATGCGAACCGTGCCCACGTCGATGCCGATACGTCGGCCGCGGCCGGGGTCGTCGTCCCCCGGGCGGTCCGGCAGCCTTTCCCCGCTGCTCGGCACCGGGCTAGCTCCGGCCGATCTCGGTACGCAATGCGGCCAACGCCGCGTCGATACCCGCCGCCCCCTTACCAGAACCCTGTGCCAGATCGGCCTTGCCACCGCCGCGACCGTTCACCGGCGCGGCAAATTGTTTCACCAGGTCGTTGGCCCGCAGCCCGAGATCCTGCGCTGCCGGGTTGACCGCCACCACGAACGGGACCGAGTCACCCTCGCCCTCGGCGATCAGCGCGACGACGCCCGGGTCACTGCCGAGCTTGCCCTTGATGTCGCCGACCAGGCTGCGCAGGTCGCCTCCAGACATGCCTGCGGCCATTCGCTGCGCCACCACCCGGACCTTGCCGATCAGCTCCGCGCCTGCCGCGGCGTTGGCGGCAGCGGCCCTGGCGTTGGCCAGGCGGACCTTGTCGAGTTCTTTCTCGGCGGCCTTGAGCCTCTCGACGAGCGTGGCCACGCGGGCGGGGACTTCTTCGGACGGCACCTTCAGCGACGACGCCAGCCCGGCCATCAGGGCACGTTCTTTGGCCAGGTGCCGGAACGATTCCAGGCCGACGTAGGCCTCGACCCGGCGCACGCCGGAGCCGACCGACGACTCGCCGAGAATCGTCACAGGGCCGATCTGTGCCGAGTTGTGTACGTGGGTGCCACCGCACAGTTCGAGCGAGAACGGCCCACCGATTTCGACCACCCGCACCTCGTCGGGATAGTTCTCGCCGAACAGTGCCATGGCACCCATGGCCTTGGCCTTGTCGAGTTCGGTGTTGAAGGTGTGCACCTCGAAGTCGGCTTCGACCGCTTCATTGGTGACTTCTTCGATCTGTGAGCGCTGGTCTTCGGAGAGCGCGCCCTGCCAGTTGAAGTCGAACCGCAGATAGCCCGGCCGGTTCAACGAGCCGGCCTGGACGGCGTTGGGGCCCAGCACCTGTCGCAGCGCCGCGTGCACCATGTGGGTGCCGGAGTGCCCCTGGGTGGCGCCGTGCCGCCACTTGGGATCGACCGCCGCGGCGACGGTGTCGCCCTCGACGAATTCGCCGGATTCGACGTTGACCCGATGCGCCCAGAGCGTCTTGGCGATCTTCTGGACATCGGTGACCGCGGCCCGGGCCGTCTCGGAGCTTCCGGTTCCGGAGATGACGCCCTCGTCGGCGATCTGCCCACCGGATTCGGCGTAGAACGGCGTGCGGTCGAGGATCAGCTCGACTCGATCGGCCTCGAGACCCTCGTGTCCGACCACGGGAACCCGCTTGCCGTCCACGAAGATGCCGAGAATCCTTGCCTCGGAAGTCAATTCATCGAAGCCGGTGAACTCGGTGGGCCCGGCGTCAACCAGCTCGCGGTAGGCGGTGAGGTCGGTGTGGGCTTGCTTGCGGGCCGCCGCGTCGGCTTTGGCACGCGCCCGCTGCTCGGCCATCAGACTGCGGAACCCTGCCTCGTCGACCGTCAGACCCGCCTCCGCGGCCATCTCCAGGGTGAGGTCGATGGGGAAACCGTAGGTGTCGTGCAGGGTGAACGCGTCGGCGCCGGACAGCGTGGACTTTCCGGCGGCGCGCGTCGACTTCGCGGCGTCGTCGAACAGTCGCGAGCCCGAGACCAGGGTGCGGTTGAACGCGGTCTCCTCGGCGACGGCGATGCGGTTGATGCGCTCGAAGTCGGTGACCAGTTCGGGGTAGGACGGCCCCATCTCGTCGCGCACGGTGGCCATCAGCCGGCCCATGATGGGTTCCTCGACACCGAGCAGCTTGGCGGCGCGGATGATGCGGCGCAGCAGCCGACGCAGCACGTAGCCACGGCCTTCGTTGCCGGGGCTGACCCCGTCGCCGATGATGATGGCCGCGGTGCGGCTGTGATCGGCGATGATGCGGTAGCGCACATCGTCCTCGTGGTTGCCGACGCCGTAGCCGCGGGGAGCGATCGAGGCGACCAGGTCGATCACCGGGCGCACCAGATCGGTCTCGTAGACGTTGTCCACGCCCTGAAGCAGGCACGCGATGCGCTCGACGCCCATGCCCGTGTCGATGTTCTTGCGCGGCAGCGGGCCGAGGATCTCGAAGTCGTTCTTCGAGGTGCCCTCGCCACGCTCGTTCTGCATGAACACGAGGTTCCAGATCTCGATGTAGCGGTCCTCGTTGGCCTCGGGCCCGCCCTCGATGCCGTATTCGGGGCCGCGGTCGTAGTAGATCTCCGAACACGGACCGCACGGCCCGGGGATGCCCATCGACCAGTAGTTGTCGGCCATGCCGCGGCGCTGGATGCGCTCGAGCGGCAGCCCGGCCACCTCCTGCCACAGACCGATGGCCTCGTCGTCATCGAGATAGACGGTGGCCCAGAGCCTTTCCGGGTCGAATCCGTAGCCGCCCTCGGAGACCGGGTTGGTCAGCAGGGTCCAGGCCAGCTCGATGGCGCCCTTCTTGAAGTAGTCGCCGAACGAGAAGTTGCCGGCCATCTGGAAGAAGGTGTTGTGCCGGGTGGTGATGCCGACCTCGTCGATGTCGGGCGTCCGGATGCACTTCTGCACGCTGGTCGCGCGGTCCCAGGGCGGCGTGCGGGCACCGAGGAAGTAAGGCACGAACTGCACCATGCCCGCGTTGACGAACAGCAGGTTGGGGTCGTCGAGGATGACCGACGCGCTCGGCACCTCGGTATGGCCCGCTTTCACGAAATGATCGAGGAAGCGCTTCCTGATCTCGTGTGTCTGCACGTCGCCTCTGCCCTCGTCTTAGTAGATGGTCGCTGTGGGTACCGGTCGGCGTTCACCGCGAATAATTCGACCGCCTTACATTACCGGTCAGCGCGGTCGCCCTGAACAGCGCTGGTCAGGCGGCGAGAAAACTCAGGCGTACCGACCGCTGCGGGTTGTCCCGGTTGAGATCGACCAGCACGACGCTTTGCCAGGTGCCCAGAAGCGGCCGTCCGGCCTGGACGGGCACAGTGACCGATGGAGATACCAGCGCGGGCAGCACATGGTCGGCGCCGTGGCCGAAGGATCCGTGTGCGTGCCGGTAGCGGTCGTCGCGCGGCAGGAGCCGCTCCAGCGTGTCGACCAGGTCGTCGTCGGAGCCGGCACCGGTCTCGATGATCGCGACCCCGGCGGTGGCGTGCGGCACGAAGACGTTGCACAGCCCGTCTCCGCGCCCGTCGCAGAAGCTCGCTACCGCGTCGGTGAGGTCGACGATGCGGCGCCGGGTGGTGTCGACGTCGATCACATCGGTGTCCATTCGTCCCAGCCTACGAGTCGCCCTGCGGGCCATTGCAAGTCGTGATCGCGCGGAGGAAGGTGGTGATGGAACCGGTGGCGCCACCGGGGCGCTGCCCCGACAAGAGGGGGTGGATCGTGTTCGCACGCTCTACCACGATCACGGCGCACAGCGAGGCCATCGACGCGGGCATCGCGCACGTTCGCGACGAGGTCATGCCCGCCGTCGATGCGATCGACGGGTGTGTCGGCCTGTCGCTGATGGTGGACCGGGAATCCGGCCGCTGCATCGCCACAACGGCGTGGCGTTCCCGCGACGCAATGCAGGCCAGCGCACCGATCCTGGCACCGATCCGGCATCGCGCGGTCGAGGCTTTCGCGGGCAGCGCGACGATCGACGAATGGGAGATCGCGGTGGTGCACCGCGAGCAGTACGCCGCGCCGGGTGCCTGTGTGCGGGCCACCTGGTTGCAGGTGCGTCCGGAACTCTTCGACCGGGCCATCGACTATTACCGATCCGCGGTGCTCCCGGCCCTCGACGAGCTGGCCGGGTTCTGCAGCGCCAGCCTGATGCTCGACCGCATCACCGGGCGGGCGGTGTCGTCGGCGACATTCCGCGACCAAGAGGCGATGGATGAAAACCGCGACCAGGCGCGATCGCTGCGCACGACCCGGCTGCGGGATCTCGGAGCGGATCAGCTCGACGTCGGCGAGTTCGAGTTGGTATTGGCCCATCTGCGGGTTCCAGAACTGGCCTGACGCGTCAGCTGAATTGACGCAGCCGTTTGCGTGGTGATCAGCCGGGGTATCTCCCCTCCAGTCTGCAAGCCTTGGAGGAGAAATGACCATTACCGGCATCGTCAGCGCAATCCTGATCGGCATCGTCGTGGGCATCATCGGCCGACTGCTGGTGCCCGGCCGGCAGCCCATCGGATTCTTGGTGACCGTCCTGGTCGGCATCGTCTCGGCGTTCATCGGCACCGCCATCGCGCGGGCGCTCGGGATTCCGACCGAGACCAACGGTGTCGACTGGCTCGAACTGCTCGTTCAGGTGATCGTCGCGGCTCTCGGCGTGGCCCTCGTGGCGTCGTTGATGGGCCGCCGACGTGGCTTGTTCGGTGGCCGACGGTCAGGGTTGATGCGCTAGCCCGCCGGCTACGGCCTCACCAACAGCGCGTCCAGCCGTTCGTAGCCCTCGATCATGCCCGATTCCATGCCCGAGGACAGCAACGCGTCCCGGGCTTGGGTATTCGGGCAGATCGACCGGCCGCGCAACCTGCTGCGACCGGCGCCAAGGTCGTCGAACCACATGAATTCGATGTTCACCATGTCCGGTGCGCCCTCGAATTCGAAGGTCTGGATGATCAATTCGCCCGAGCGCACGGTGTGAAACACGCCGTTGAACCGGTACTGCTCGCCGTCCCGGGAGTGCACGTAGCGGTAACCGCCTCCGGTCCGGAAGTCCCAGTGTTCGATCGCCATCGCGATGTCGTGCGGGCCCAGCCACTGGGTGACCAGATCCGGCTCGGCGTGGGCACGGAACAGCGCCGCGACGGGCGCCTCGAATTCCCTGGTGAACTCCATCGCAAGGGTGTCGACAGGGACGGTGAGATCGAGTGTCTTGGTCATTTCTTGTCCTCCTGTTCGATACCGGCCAGCAGGGCGTCCAGCCGGCGGTAGCTGCGTTCGGCATTCAGTCGGTAGCCGTCGATCCACGCGGTCAGCCGTTCCAGGGCGGCCGCGTCGAGGTGTACGGGCCTGCGCTGCGCGTCTCGGGTCCTGGTCACCAGGCCTGCCTGTTCGAGAACCTGAATGTGTTTGGACACAGCCTGTTTCGTGATGTCGAACGGCTCGGCCAATTCGTTGACGGTCGCCGGGCCGCGGGACAACCGCGCCACGATCGCCCGCCGCACCGGGTCGGCCAATGCCAGAAAGGCACGATCCAATCTGGCGTCACCGTCGTCGTCACTCGCCAATAATCAATCTTTCTGTTGATCAATCATTTGGTTGATTACCAAGGTAGAAGGTCTCGCCGATGGTGTCAAGAAGATTTCAGCGCTTGCGACGGACGATGGCGCGCAATTTGTCGAGCCGGGTGGTGATCTCGCGTTCGACGCCCCGACCGGTCGGCTGGTAGTAGTCCGCCAGGACCAGATCGTCGGGCGGATACTGTTGCGGCACAACGCCGTCGGGATGGTCATGGGGATACCGATAGCCGACGGCGTGGCCGAGCTTGGCAGCGCCGGAGTAGTGGCCGTCGCGCAGATGCGGTGGCACCGGCCCGGCCTTACCCGCACGGATGTCGCCCATCGCCGCGGCCAGCGCGGTCGTCACCGCGTTGGACTTGGGCGCGGTCGCGAGATGGACGGTCGCGTGGGCGAGCGTCAACTGTGCTTCGGGCATGCCGATCAACTGCACGGTCTGGGCGGCGGCCACCGCGATCTGCAACGCACTCGGATCGGCCATCCCGATGTCCTCGCTGGCCAGGATCATCAACCGGCGCGCGATGAATCGCGGATCCTCCCCCGCCACCAGCATCCGAGCCAGGTAGTGCAGCGCCGCGTCGACGTCGGATCCGCGCATCGATTTGATGAACGCACTGACGACGTCGTAGTGCTGATCGCCGTCGCGGTCGTAGCGCACGGCGGCCTTGTCCAGCGACTGCTCGATGATCTCGACGGTGACCCGCTCCCCCGGCTCCGACGCCACCTCCAGCGCCGTCAAGGCACGCCGGGCATCACCGGCCGAGAGCTGCACCAGCAGGTCGACGGCCTCGTCGGTGACCTCGACCGCGCCGCCGAGGCCCCGCGGATCGGTGATCGCGCGGCGCAGCACGCTCTCGATGTCCTGCGGGGTCAACGGTTGCAGCTGCAGGATCAGCGAACGCGAGAGCAGCGGAGCGACCACGGAGAACGACGGGTTCTCGGTCGTAGCGGCGACCAGCAGCACCACCCGGTTCTCGACCGCCGCCAGCAGCGCATCCTGCTGGGTCTTGGAGAAGCGGTGCACCTCGTCGATGAACAGCACGGTCTGGCCGCCGTGCACGGCCGAGCGCCGCGCGGTGTCGATCACCGCGCGGACCTCTTTGACGCCGGCCGACAGCGCCGAGAGCGCCTCGAACCGGCGTCCGGTGGCCTGTGAGATCAGCGAGGCCAGCGTGGTCTTACCGGTACCGGGCGGGCCGTAGAGGATCACCGACGCCGCGCCGGAACCCTCCACCAGCCGACGCAGCGGTGAACCGGCCCGCAGCAGATGCTGCTGCCCGACGACCTCGTCGAGGCTGGCCGGACGCATCCGCACCGCGAGCGGGCCCGTGCCGGGCGGGGCCAGGGCGCCGGGATCGCCGGGCCCCGGGTCGCCGGGCACATCGAACAAACTGTCGGACACGTGTTCTGCTTACCACGCCGCGTCGTCGAGCGACTCCGGCGCGGTCACGAAATCGATCAGCTCCTCCACCCGGCCGATCAGCGCGGGTTCCAGGTCGTTCCAGTCGCGCACCTGACCCCGGATCCGCTGCCAGGCCCGCGCGGTGTCCGCCTGCGTGGCATACGGCCAGCGCAGCGCCTGGCAGATGCCTTTCTTCCAGTCCGTGCCGCGGGGAATCTCGGGCCACGCGGTCAAGCCGAGCCGGGCCGGTTTGACGGCCTGCCAGATGTCGATGAACGGGTGGCCGACCACCAAGGTGTGCTCGCCGCCGGGGCCGCGCCGCACCGCTTCGGCGATGCGAGCCTCCTTGGAGCCGGTCACCAGGTGGTCGACCAGCACACCGAGCCTGCGGCCGGGGCCTGGCGCGAACTCCTCGACGATGCCTGCCAGATCGTCGACGCCGCCGAGGTATTCGACCACCACGCCCTCGATGCGCAGGTCGGCGCCCCACACCTGCTCGACGAGTTCCGCGTCGTGGCGACCTTCGACATAGATGCGGCTGGCCAGCGCCACACGTGCCTTGGCGCCTGCCACCGCCACCGAACCCGATGCCGTCCTGGCCGGCGCGGCGGTCCGCTTCGGCACCGTCAGAATCACCGGCTTGCCGTCGATCAGGAACCCGGGCCCCATCGGAAATGCCCGTACCTTGCCTCTGCGGTCCTCGAGTTCGACGCGCCCACCCTCGATGCGCACCACGGCACCCACATAACCGCTCTGCGCGTCCTCAACCACCAGACCCTTTTCCGCGGGCTGCTCGGTGGACCGGGTCAGCTTGGGCGTGTGCGGGTTTCGGGACAGGATGTCGGAACCGTAGCGATCAGTCACGCGGGCGATCCTAAAAACGTCCACGGCAGGAACGTCGTTGCGACATACCATCGTGACCGTGCTGTTAGACCGGGCGACCGCCGACGGCATCGCCGAGGGGACCATCTCGCTGGTGCTGCGGCGCTGGGACAAGCCGCGAGCCAAGCCGGGCGGAACCCAACGCACGCAGGCCGGCACCATCCGCATCGAGTCGGTCACCGAACGCTCAGGTGGTTATCGGGTCACCGCTGCGCAGGCCCGTGCCGCGGGCTATCCCGACGCGGCGACCGCGCAGGCACAACTCGACCGCAGGCCCGCTGCGCACACGTATCTCATCGGAGTGTCCTACGCGGGCCCCGACGAGCGGCCCGAGCTGGCCGCCGACGATGCGCTCACCGACGCCGACGTGGCTGCGATCACCGCACGGTTGTCCCGGTGGGACGCCGCGACCGAACCGTGGACCCGGCAGTATCTGGAGTTGATCGCCGGCAACGAAGCCGTGCGAGCGCCGGATCTCGCCGCCCGCGTCGGCCTGGACGTCCCGCGCTTCAAACGACGGGTGCGCCAACTCAAAGGACTCGGGCTCACCATCAGCCTCGACGTCGGATACCGGCTCTCCCCGCGCGGCGGCGCATACCTGCGGGCCAGCGCTTAACCCTTGGCTACATCCACGTCGATCCAGGATCCTCCTGATAGGAATGCCTGCGCTCGGCACTTCGGGCGGTGTCGGCACGCGCTCGCCGGAGCTCCTCCGCGACGTGCCGGTAGCCGTCCTGGGGGAAGTCGCCGCGTCGACGACGCAGACGCCGCGCCTCGGGGCGCGAACGAGGAGCAGCGGGATTCTGGTCTGCTGCAAGTCGCGCCATCGCACGATCCTGTCTGACGCCTCGCACAAACCTGTACATCACGGTTGCCACGGCACTGACGGCGAGAATCACCGCGGCGGGGACCGCCTGGCCGGTGAGAACCAGCCGAAGCAAGCCGCCCACCGCCACGATCACGATGAGCGCATCCCTGATCCTCATCAGAGAAATTTACGCCCGGCCTCGCATCTACGGAACATCTGCTTCCCGCTCCGCGTCGCAGTCGGAGGCCAGCACCGCGGCCCGATCCGGCATGCAGCCGAAGGCGGATCTGAATCCGACCTCGACAGACGGGCACCCGACGGGTTGTCCACAACCTGGATTTCGTCCACAGGCCAACCAGCACCTGCGAATCCGGCTACGCGGTGACCTCGTCGATGACGGTGTGCACGAATCGCATCTTCTCCAGCACTGCCGGCGGCAGCACGAACGGGTACAGGTCGGCGTGGCCCATCGACCGGTTGACCATGTTCAGCGCCCATGACAGCGGCAGCCACATCTCGATGATCGTGTCGAAACCGCTGGGGCCCAACACCCGTCGATCGAACGTCGCCCCCGCCGGGGCGAAGCCGAACGCCGCGGCGGTGTCGAGCGTGTCGCGGATGTGGAGGTAGTGCGCGAAGGTCTCGGCCCAGTCCTCGGCGGGATGCATGGTGGCGTACGACGATACGTAGGTGTCCTCCCAGCCCGCCGGAGCACCTTCTGCGTAATGACGGTCCAGCGCAGCTTGATAATCCGCGTCGGGATCGCCGAACAGCTCGCGAAACCGCTCACCGTAGTCGGCCGACGGGGCGATGAGCCGGTAGAAGTAGTAGTGCCCTATCTCGTGACGGAAATGTCCCAGCAGGGTGCGGTACGGCTCTTCCATGGCGATGCGCAACTGCTCGCGGTGCACGTCGTCGCCTTCCGCGAGATCGATGGTGATGACACCGTTCTGGTGCCCGGTCATCACCTGCTCACGCTCGCTGGAGAGCAGATCGAACGCCAGCCCGAACTGCGGGTCCTGGCTACGGCTGACGATCGGCAACTGTAGCTCGTGCAGTTCGGCGATCAGCCGACGCTTCGCCATCTCGGCTTCACCGAATGCCGCCAGGGCAGACGTGTCGCTGTCAGCCGGCCTGGTGCGAGTCAACGCGCACGACGCACACAACGGGTCACCACCGACCCGGACCAACCAATTACATTGAGCCACATGTAGGTTGGCACACAGCTGATACTTCTCCTCGTCGACGGCTCCGGCGTGGCCGGCCTGGTCGGTTTCGGTGATCACCAGCAGGGCCATGTCCCGCAGCGAGAACCCAAGCGCACTGCCGCATGACAGACACAACGAATTCTCGAACGCCAACCGCTGACCGCAAGTCGGACAATTGAAGTCACGCACTGAGCACACCCCCCGTGTACGGTGCCACGTCGACGGAAACCTCGATCACACTGCTTTCCGAATCGGTATAGATGATGCCACGCAGCGGCGGTACGTCGGCGTAGTCGCGGCCGAAACCCGCGACGATGTAACGCTCGTCGACCATCTGATCGTTGGTGGGATCGAGCCCGAGCCAGATGTCCTGGGGAGTCCACACCGAGGCCCAGGCATGCGTGGCGTCGACGCCGATCATGCGTTCCTTACCGGGCGGCGGGTCCGTCGCCAGGTAACCCGAGACGTAGCTGGCGGCCAGGCCGTTGGCCCGCAGGCACGCGATGGCCAGCCGGGCGAAATCCTGGCAGACGCCTTCGCGGGCCTGGAGGACTTCGGCGACTTGAGTGGACACCGTGGTGGACCCCGACCGGTAGGTGAAGTCGGTGAAGATCCGCGAGTTGAGATCGCGCAGGACGTCGATCAGCGCCCGGCCCGGCACGAAACTCGGTGCGGCATAATCGCGTACCGCGTCGGTGATCTCCGGCGGCTGCAGGTCCAGGGTGAACTCGGTGGCCAGCGCGCCGTCGCCGCCGACCGGTCGCGCGATCTCCCACGGCGCGCGTGCCGAACCGCCGGCGTAACGCTCCGGCGCGGGCGGGTCCACCTCCACCACCGACCGGGCGGTGATGCTCAGCGTGCGGTGCGGCTGCAGGACATGAAAGTACGAACTGATGTTGCCGTATGCGTCGCGGCTGGTCGAGCTGTCGGCGGCGTCGGGTTGGATCGTCAGCTCGTGGTAAAGCCGCCGCTGCCAGGGCAGTTCACGCGGGGTCAGGAAGGCGCGACCGTAGGAGCTGGTGACGTCGTCGGAGTACCGATAAACGGTTCGGTGGGTGATGTCGTAGCGACGGGTCGCGGCACCGGGTGCGGTCATGATGGCACCAAACGTCTTTCGTCGGGCCCCCACAGAGGCTGCATGCCACCGGGCAGCGAGAGGTGCGCGGCGGTGATGACGCCCGAGAGGTCCCGCAGATCGCTGTGCATACCGTCGAGCAGTTCGGCCAGTTCGCAGCGCAGGCCCTCGGCCGTCGCGATCTCCAGGTCGGCCGGATCGACCCGACGCAGCCGGGCGCCGATCTCGTCGACCAGGCGCTCGGATCGCGACGAACCCGACGCTCCCGGAAGGGTTTTGAGGTCGGCACGGAGCCGGTCCAACTGGTAGACCAGCGAACGCGGATTCTGCGGGTCGAACAGCATGAGTTCGGCCAGTGCCGCGATGCTGACGAGCCCGGGGTTGCGCCGCCGGTAGATCACCGACGATTCGCAGGCCACCAGGGTCGATTCCATCACCGTACGTTCGGCGCCCGGGCTACGCACATCGGTCAGGGTGGCGCGCAGCAGGGCAGTCAGGCCCAGTCCTCGTTCGATGCGTTTGCCGACATCCATGAGGCACCAGCCGATGTCCTGCACCATGGACTCGGCAGCCACCCCCGCCAGCGCCAGCATGCCCGACAACGTCCGGCTGTGCGCCGTCGCGAGGTAGGTCTCGCCGGCGGTCTGCGAATCCGGCGGGGATGCCGATGCCCGCAACACCGCGCGTTCGACGCCGGCCAGCACCATCCAGGTGTCGTTGGACATCTGGTCACGCACCGACCGGGCGGCCAGGCCCAATCGCTCCACCGATTGGGCCAGTGAACCGGGCCGGTGCCGGTCAGCGGTGACCGCCCACAGCGTGGTCGGCGCGATGGCGATCGTCTCGTGATCGTCTGCGTCCGCTCCGGTATCGGAACCGGTGATGGCTCCGACGGCCGCGAGTAGCACAGGCACGCACTGGCTTTCCGGGGTGTCCTGGCGGTAGCGGTATTCGTGGTAGCGCTCACGGGTGACGGTCAACAACCGCGCCATCTGTTCGGCGCGCTCGGCGTAGCGGCCCATCCAGAACAGGTCGGACAGCACGCGGGGCGAGCTGACGGACTCGGTTCGGCTCGGTGTCATCGTCGGGCCGACATGCTCGGCGGGTGCCGTCGGGATCTTCTCGGCAGTCACCCGCGTCGGGGTGCGCACCCAGACATCTTTGGCTGCAACGGTGTCCAGCTGGTACGCGGCGTTGCCGGGGGCCAGCAGATAGCCGAGACCGCCGATCATCGGCGCGTAACCACCACGCTGCGCGACGGTGAACAGCCGCATGCCCACGCTGCTCGCCGACAACCCATCGGCCCGGTGATCGCTTGGCGCAGAGGAGAACTGCGGCAGCCCCTGGCCGACCCAACGCCACGGCGCGGCCTCCACCCGGGCGGCCAGGATGTCCCGCTGGGCGGTCGACAGCATGGGCCCGACGATCGACTCGACACCGTCGACGGAGCGGATCATCAGCGAGGTCAACTTGGTGAGCAGGTGCGAGCGCTCCACGTCGATACCGCCCCAGTACAGCGGTGTCGTCTGCAGTTGCGGGGTCTCGTCGAGCAGCAACTGGGCCAGGTCAGGCAGAAACCGCAGCAGCCCAGGGCTTTCCAAGACACCGCTGCCCAGGCTGTTCACCACGCTGACCGCGCCGCGCCGCAACACCTCGACCAGCCCCACCACACCCAGGCGCGAATCGGGCCGCAGGTCCAGCGGGTCGACATAGTCGGCGTCGATGCGGCGCAGCACGACATCCACCCGTTTGAGCGTGCCCAGCGACCGCATCCACAGCTTGCCGTCACGCACCACCAGATCGGCACTCTCCACCAGCGGAAAGCCCAGCATGCTCGCCAGATACGCCTGATCGAAGGCCGTCTCGGAATGGATACCCGGACTGAGCACCACCACCACCGGCTCCTCGGCCGCCTCGGGGGCAACGTCGATCAAGGCAAGCCGCAGCGCCTGGGCCCAGGGCGACGCCGGCCGCGGCCCGATGCGCTCGTAGAGGTCAGGGATCGCATGAGCGATCACCCGCCGATCGGCCAGCGCATAGCCCGCTCCCGAGGGCGCCTGCGTCCAGTCGGCATTGACCAGGAACGAGCCGTCGCCACCGCGGCTGACATCGCAGCCGTGCAGGAACAGTTGGTGACGACCGGGCACTTCGATGCCCCGCGCGGCCCGCACATATCCGGGGTGGGCGAAGAGCAGCTGGGCGGGCAACGTGCCGCTGGTGATCGACCGCCGGGGTCCGTAGAGGTCGGCGAGCACGGCGTCGAGCAGCCGGGACCGCTGCACCAAACCCGATTCCAGTGTGTCCCAGTCGGCCGACGAGATCACCAGGGGCAGCCCGTCCAGATGCCACGGGCCTGGCATCGTGCCTTCCGGGTCGGTGACCACCTCGCCGTGGCGATCCACCTGGATGTAGTTGATGCCGTCGTTGTCGACAAGGCCGCGCACCACACCGCGCAACTGGTCGAGCCCGTCGCGGCCCCGCTCTCCGACGCACTCGGCAAGCTCCCGCCAGGCCGGGCGGACGTTGCCCGCGGCGTCGAGGAACTCGTCGTAGCCCGCCCCGGATCGTGCCCCACGCACCTCGAAGAGCGCCTGCTGTGCCCGGGTACGGCGATATCTCGCGAGCACACCGTCGACATCAGTGCTCACACCACCGGCAGCGGCGTCCGGCGAGCCGTTTGCGCGAAGAACCATTACTGCAGAACGGTACGCACCCGCCGTAGGTCCAGGACGCCCGGCGCGCCCACATCGGTGGACTGGCGCGCCTGCTTCTCCCGGATATCCGACAGGTCGAGCCGACCGGGCGTGAAGCCGGTGGCCTCGAACCGCCTGCCGCGCCGCGACTCTGCCTCGACCGCGTTGACCGGCGGCGTGTCGTAGGACCGCCCGCCCGGATGCGCGACGTGGTATGTGCAGCCGCCGCGCGAGGTGCCGGTGGCCATGTCGACGAGCTCGAAACGCAGCGGGGTGTCGACCGTGATGGTCGGATGCAAGGCACTGGGTGGCTGCCAGGCCCGATACCGCACCCCACCGACCTGGACGTCGGGAGTATCGGTGGCCAGCAGGGGGATCGGGTGGCCGTTGGCGGTGACCACGTAGCGGTGCCGGTCCGCGCCGACCAGTCGGACCTGTATCCGCTCCACCGACGAGTCGACGTAGCGGGCGGTGCCGGTTCCGGTTGACTCCTCCCCCAGCACATTCCACGGTTCGATGGCGCCGCGCAGCTCGATCTCCACACCGCCGAACACCGCGGTACCGATCCGTGGAAACCGGAACTCGGTGAACGGATCGAGCCAGCTGGTGTCGAAGTCGATACCGTGGGCCCGCAGATCGGCGGCCACCTCGGCGATGTCGTGGATCAGGAAGTGGGGCAACAGGTATCGCCCGTGCAGGTTGGCCCCGTGCCGAATCAGCGGGGCCCGCAGCGGCTCATCCCAGAACCAGGCCACCAGCGAGCGCACCAGCAGCGACTGCACCATCGCCATCTGGACATGCGGCGGCATCTCGAAGCCACGCAGCTCGAGCAGGCCGAGCCGACCGCGGGCGCTGTCGGGGCTGTAGAGCTTGTCGATGCAGAACTCGGAGCGATGCGTGTTGCCGGTGATGTCGGTGAGGAGGTGGCGCAGGGCCCTATCCGTGACCCACGGAGCGACGCTTGCGGAGCGACCATGATCGCGAGCGACGCTTGCGGAGCGACCATGATCGCGAGCGACGCTTGCGGAGCGACCATGATCGCGAGCGACGCCACTGGTCGTGAGCCGGGCGATCTCGGCGAACGCGATCTCCAGCTCGTAGAGGGCCTCGGAGCGCCCCTCGTCGACCCGGGGTGCCTGCGATGTGGTGCCGACGAACCGGCCCGCGAACAGATACGACAGCGACGGGTGCCGCTGCCAGTAGGTCAGCAGCGAGACCAGCAGATCGGGTCGGCGCAGCAGGGGCGAGTCGGCCGGTGTCACCCCGCCGAGGGTGATGTGGTTGCCACCGCCGGTGCCGCCGTGACCTCCGTCGACGTCGAAGGACTCCGTGGAGAGCCGAGCCTGCCTGGCCTCGTCGTAGAGGGTCTGTAGCTGGCTCAGCTGCTCATCGAAGCTCGCGGTGGGCGCCACGTTGACCTCGATGACACCCGGGTCCGGGGTGAGGGTCATCGAGGTGATCCGTGGGTCGGGTGGCGGGCCGTACCCCTCGATCACCACGGGTGTACCGGTCTTCGCCGCGGCGGTCTCGAGCCGCCTCACCAGGTCGACGAAGTCGTCGAGAGTCTCGGTGGGCGGCAGGTACAGATACAGGTGGCCGGAGCGGATCTCGGCCACCAGCGCGGTGGTCGGCGCATCGTCGGCATCCTCGACGTCAGCGGTAACCGGCTCCGGCGGCTGGGCGCGCAGCTCTGCCCGGCGCAGCAGCGGGTCGGCGTCTGGCGCCGGGCGCGGCGGCTTCCAACTGATCGAGTTGAGCGGCAACCGTAGCCCCGCCGGTGAGTCGCCGTCCAGGAGCACGATGCGGCCGCGACGCAGTTTCCAATCGGCGCTCGCCCAGCCCGTGTCGTCGTCGCGGCGGTGCAGCGGCAGCACATGCGCGGTCGGTTCGTCGACCGAGGCGTCCAGCCTGGCCAGTAACGCGGCCCGGGCCTGCGCGGTGTCGTCGGCGAGATCGTCCAGGGCTGCCACCGGATCGCCCTCGGGTCGGCGGACCGCGTTCGCCAACCGGCTCAGCGGGTCCTCGTAGGCGGGCCGCACCTGTGTGAGCGGCAACCCGAGGTCCTCGGCCACCGCGGCGAGCAGCCGGTACCCCGCGTCGTCGGCGATGTCGTCGCGGCCCCCGGCCCACGGGTCGGCCAACAGCGCGGCGTCGTTCCACAGCGGCTCGCCATCGGTGCGCCAGAACAATCCGATCTGCCAGCGCGGCAACGGTTCTCCCGGGTACCACTTGCCCTGGCTGCGCTGCACCAGTCCGGTGGGCGCCCACACCTTTTTCAGCCGGGCCGCCAGCGCGGAAGCGCGCTCTCGCTTGTGCGGGCCGTCGGCTGCGGTCGTCCACTCGGGATCGGTCTGGTTGTCGATCGAGACGAAGGTCGGCTCGCCGCCCATGGTGAGACGCACGTCGCCGTCGGCCAGGCGTTGGTCGACCTTCGCTCCGAGTGTGGTGATCGCCGCCCACGCGGTATCGGTGTAGGGCAGCGTGACCCTGGGGTCCTCGTGCACGCGGGTGACCACGTTGGAGAAGTCCAGGGTGGATTCACAGGGCCCGACCGCTCCGGTGATCGGCGCCGCCGATTCCGGATGCGGCGTCGCCGACAGCGGGATGTGTCCCTCGCCCGCGAACAATCCCGATGTGGGGTCGAGACCGATCCAGCCCGCGCCCGGCACGTAGACCTCAGTCCAGGCGTGCAGATCGGTGAAATCGGCGGCCGGTCCGGATGGCCCGTCGAGCGCCTCCACGTCAGACGTCAGCTGCACCAGGTAGCCGGAGACGAACCGGGCCGCGAGGCCCAACTGACGCAGGATCGACACCAGCAACCAGGCCGAGTCGCGGCATGAGCCGATTCCGGTGCGCAGCGTCACGTCCGGTGACTGCACTCCGGGTTCCATCCGCACGCTGTACCCGACGTCGGCGGTGACGGCCCGGTTGAGCGCCACCAGGAAATCGATGGTGCGGGTCTCCGGCGGCAGCGTGAAATTGCTCACCCAGGCCTGCGCCAATTCGCCGGGCCCGGAACCCTCGCCGGATTCGTCGACTGCCCGCAGGTAAGGCTTGAGATCCTCCAGCAGCGCCTTGGGGTAGTCGAACGGAAACGTCTCGGCGTAGTCCTCGATGAAGAAGTCGAACGGGTTGATCACCTTGAGGTCGGCGATCAACCCGACGGTGATGGTCAAGCTGCGGGCTCGGTTCGGAAAGACCAGGCGCGCAACGAAATTGCCGAACGCATCCTGTTGCCAGTTGATGAAGTGGTCGGCTGGTTCGACGGTCAGCGAGTAGGCCTCGATGGGAGTACGCGAATGCGGCGCGGGGCGTAACCGCACGACGTGCGGGTGGACTTCGACCAGCCGGTCGAAGGTATAGCTGGTGCGGTGCTCCAGCGCCACTTTGATACTCATCCGCAGATCCCACCACAAGGTGAACGGCGCCGCATCGCGTGCGATACCCGGGGGCGAACCACGTCGGATGATCCGCTCGGACCATGCCGCACGGGCCACATCCAGCGCGCGCTGGTTCAATCAGCAGGAGATAGCTGACGAAAGGATGGCCTGCCCGCATGTGGAGCACGGTGTTGGTGATGGCACTCGTGGCCGCGACCGACCCGTTGCGCATCGGGGTGATCGCCTACATGGTGTCGCGGGCGCGGCCCGTACGGCTGTTGCTGCCGTTCTTCCTGGCGGGTTTCACCTCGAACGTGGCCGTCGCCGTGGCGGTGGTGTTCGTGTTCCGGGAGAGCGCGCTCGGCGACCGCACGGTGCACCCCGGCATCGAGATCACGATCGGCGTGCTGGCGGGCCTCATCGCGGTGCTGTCGGCCACCGGCCTGCTGGAACGGCTGTTCCACCGGGTCCGCAACAAGCGCGTGGCCGTGCCCGCCGGGGTCGGCGACCACACGGGTGATCCGACGACGGATTCCTCGCCCGCCGACGAGGTGCAGCCGCCGACGCTGGATTCCCTGCCGGTGATCTCGAAATTGCCCGAGAGCATCAAGGCCGCGCTGCGTGGCGAGGCCGCATGGGCTGCGGGACTGCTCGGTCTGAGCAACGGTATTCCCTCGCCGTACTACCTGGGCGCCATCGCGGCGGTACTCACCTCGGGCACGCCGGTGGGCCAGCAGTTGAGCGCACTGCTGACCTTCAACCTGGTGGCCTTCTCCGGGGCGCTGATTCCGATCCTGAGTTTCTGGATCGCGCCTGAGGCCACCCGCTCGGGCGTCGAGCGGTTGTACGCCTGGATGAAGTCCCATCACCGGCTGGTGGTCGCGGTGATCGCCGGTGCGGTCGGTGTGTTCTTCGTCGGCTTGGGCATCAGCCACTTGTGATCACACGCGGGCAGAACGCCGTCCGCCGGGTTCTTTCGCCGTCTGCAGCCGGCGGTACACCGCCAGCACCAGCACGCCGGCGATCGTGATGCCGACGAGGTTGACGGCAAGTTGCGCGACCGACTGCGCAGCGATGTCCCAGTCCCCCATCGTGGCGGCCACCACCGCGAAGCCGGCCGCGGGCACCGTCGTGACCGAGATGAAGACACCGACCAAAGCCGCTGATTTGGCCGATACCAGGGACAGCATTCCCGCCGCACCGGCCAGCAGCGCCACGACGAACGAAAACGGCCCGACCTGGAAGATGAAATCGACGCCGTGCAGCTCGCGCGTGCTGGTCAGTTCCACCCAGCCCAAGGCCTCGAACCCCAACGTGGCACCTGCGGTGACGGCCATGGCCACCGGAAAGCCGATGAGCAGCGCCGCGGACGCGCGTCGCGCCAGTGACATTCGGCGGCGCACCAGTGCGACGGCAACGGCGGCAAGGGGTCCGAATTCGGGGCCGACCACCATCGCACCGACGACGGTGACCGGCGAGTCGGTGAGCACGCCGACGGCGGCGAGCAGGCACGCGATGCACAGAAACAGCAGGAACGTGATGTTCAACTGGGATTCGTCGCGAGTACGTGCCACGAGCTCGTCCCAGACCACGGCATCGGCGGCGTCACCGTCGGCGGCATCCTCGGCATGGTAGGCAGCACTGGACAACACGGTGTCGAGCACTTCCAGCGTGATCGCGCCGAGGTTCTGCACGTCGAGCGACTTGAGCCGCTCCACAACGTCATTAGCGGTTTCCCGGGCGATGTCGGCGGTGATCTCGTCGCCGGCCGGGTCCACGGCCGCGTTGGGATGCAGCACGATGTGGGTGGCCCCGGGCTCTCGTTGCAGGACATTGAGGATGGGATTTCGCAGTTCGGCAGGTGCGATCACGCGGAGGTGCAACACGGCCCGAGAGTAGCGTTCGAGTGCATGGTGGATTGGGATGACGTGGCCCGGGTGGTGGCCGCACTACCGGAGACCAGCCAGACCTCGCCGCGGACGTGGCGGGTGCGCAAAAAGCTGGTGGCCTGGGAGCGGCCGTTGCGCAAGGCGGATTTCGAGGCACTCGGTGACGACGCGCCCGATGGCGACATTCTCGGCGCGCGGGTACCCGACGAGGGTGTGAAGTGGGCGTTGATCGCCGACAGTCCCGACATCTACTTCACCACACCACATTTCGACGGCTATCCGGCAATCCTGGTGCGGCTGGCGGCAATTGACATCCCGGAGTTGACCGAGCTGATCACCGAGTCATGGCTGACTCAGGCGCCCAAGACCGTGGCGAAGAAGTTCCTGGCTGACAGTCAGGGGTAGTTTCGGTCAGCCCTTGTCGATTCGGACGACTAGTTCGTCGGGTGGTACCAGATGCCCTTCCTGGCACCGTACCTCGACCGTGGCCTCGGCACCGCAGCCGGCGTGAGCCAGCCGTAGCGGTGAGTCGTTGGGCACGTGGCGGCGCCCCCATTCGAACAGAGCCCACACCACTGGCATGAAATCCCTGCCGGCCTGCGTCAGCACGTACTCGTCGCGCACCCGCTGCCCCGGCTCCTGATATGGCCTGCGCTCCAGCAGCCCGGCCTCGACCAGGTCACTGAGCCGTGCCGACGCGGCGGCCTTGGTGACGCCGACCCGTCGCCAGAAGTCGTCGAACCGGGTGGTGCCGTAGTACGCCTCGCGCATGACCAGCATCGCCGTTTTGGTGCCGACGAGGGCCATCGTCTTCTCGATCGGGCAGCGCCCTACAGCCGACCAGGCATCACGGTCGGCGAGTGCGCCTTGCAGGACTGTCATGCACATCACTCTATCGCTGGGTTGTTGGAACTGAACCTAGGTGTTACATCTGAGTATAGATAGCAGTACTCAGCGGCGAGGCTCAGGAGGCAGTCATGTCCGGATATTCAGGCCGGGATGCGGTGATCGTGGGTGCGGTACGCACTCCGATCGGCAAAGGCAAGGCGAACGGTGCCCTACACGGGGTGAAATCGGCAGATCTGCTCGCCCACAGCTTGCGCGAACTGGTCGATCGCACCGGAATCGATCCGGCGCAGATCGACGACGTCATCAGCGGCGCGGTGACCCAGGTGGGCGACCAGGCCGCCAACATCGCCCGCAACGCTCTGCTCGGCGCCGGCTTCCCGGAGAGCGTTCCGGGGACCACCGTGGACCGGCAGTGCGGCAGTTCGCAGCAGGCCGTCAGTTTCGCCGCGCAGGGTGTGGTGGCGGGTGCCTACGACATCGTCATCGCCGCCGGTGTGGAGTCCATGGGACGCGTACCCATGGGCACCAACATCCTGCCCGGCAGCGATCCGTTCGGCGACGCTTTTGCCCAACGCTACTCCGAAGGGCTTGTCCCGCAAGGAATCAGCGCCGAGCTGATCGCCGCCAAGTGGGGGTTCTCCCGCGCTCAGCTCGACGACTTCTCGGCAGGCAGTCACGAAAAGGCCGCGGCCGCCACCAAGGCCGGCCTGTTCGACAACGAGCTCGTCCCGATCGCCGGACTGACCACCGACGAGATCATCCGGCCCGGCACCACCGTCGAGACGCTGGCAGGGCTGAAGCCCGCGTTCTACAACGAGGCCTATGCAGCGCGCTTCCCGCAGATCAACTGGGAGATCACCGCAGGTAACTCGTCGCCGCTGTCCGACGGCAGTGCTGCGGTGATGATCACCAGCAGCGACACCGCCAAGCGCCTCGGCCTGCGACCGCGGGCCCGCATTCACACGGCAACAGTGGTCGGCTCGGATCCGCTCTACATGCTGACCGGCGTCGTCCCCGCCACCGAAAAAGTCCTGGCCCGTGCGGGTTTGACGGTCGCCGACATCGACCTGTTCGAAGTGAACGAGGCGTTTGCCCCTGTCGTGCTGGCCTGGGCGGCCGACACCGGTGCGGACTTGGCGAAGACCAACGTCAACGGCGGTGCCATCGCCATCGGGCATCCCCTGGGCGCCAGCGGTGCACGCCTCATGACAACGCTGATCAACGCGCTCGAACAGCGCGGAGCCCGCTACGGCCTGCAGACCATGTGTGAGGCGGGCGGCATGGCCAACGCCACCATCATCGAGCGGCTGTAGGTATCGGCCGACGAGTGTTCCCGGTCGTCAACAGCGCGACCGGGAACACCCGCATGTACGTCAGACAGGTTGCCGCACCCGCGCGTCGGCCAGGAACGATTCGTAACCGCTGTCCTCCACCTCACGGCAGAACCGTTGATAGACCTGTCCCCCACCCATGTAGACCAGGAACTCCTCCGGTTTACCGGGCACGTTCTCGCCGAGGAACCACGCCTTGGCCTTCTTACCCTCGGCGTACATCACGGTCGCCTTGCCGGCGCGCTCCGTCTCGGCCGCCCACCACTGTTCGGCCTCGGGCGTGGCTTCGAGGCGTTCGACGCCGTTGTCCCGGGCCCAGCGCAGCGCGCGTTGCAGCCACTGGGCGCCCAATTGGATCGGCACGACGAGGTTGGAGTACGGCGTCTGCGGGCCGAGCGACATGAAGAAGTTGGGGAAACCGTGGGCGCCGATGCCCAGGTGTGAGCGCAGACCATCTTGCGTCCACTTGTCGCGCAAGGTGATTCCGTCTCGCCCGATGATGTCGATGTTGGTCAGGGTTCCGGTCATCGCATCGAATCCGGTGGCGAAGATCAGCACGTCGAGTTCGTACTCGCGGTCACCGACCACCACCCCGCGCGGCGTGATCTCAGTGATCGGCTGCGAGGCCGTGTCCACGAGGTGCACGTGGTCGAGGTTGAACGCCGCGTAGTAGCCGTGGCCCGTGGGCACGCGCTTGCCGTTGAACGAATACGTGGTAGGGCACAACAACCCGGCCGTGGCAGGATCCTTGACGATCTCCCGGATCTTGGACCGGATGAACTCCGATGCCAACTCGCTGGCCTCGGGATTGGTGGCCAGATCGTTGAAGCATTCGTTGGCGAAGTGGAAACCGCCCTCGTTCCACTTGCTTTCGAAGATCCGCCGCCGCTCGTCGCCGTCGACCTCGAGGGCACCGAATTCCGCCGGTTCCATCGCGACCCCGAACGGATGGTTGGCCGCCTTCTCGTAGATGGCGTCGTAATTCGCACGCAACCACTGCATCTGTTCGTCGGTCACCGGGTCGTTGGTGGTCTCCACGACAAAGTTCGGTGTCCGCTGGAACACGTAGAACTCACCGACCTCTGGGGCGATCGTCGGCACCACCTGGATACCCGACGCGCCGAGCCCGATCAGTCCAACCCGCTTGCCCGCCAGGTCGACGCCCTCACGCGGCCAGTGCGCGGTGTGGTACTTCTGGCCGGCGAACGTGTCGATACCCGGGATGTCGGGATAGATCGCCTGTGAGAGCACACCCATCCCGCTCACCAGATACTTCGCCACCAGCGGCTGCCCATCGGCGGTGGTGACCACCCAGACGTTGGCATCCTCGTCGTACCGGGCCGATTCCACCCGCACGTTGAGCCGGATATCGCGACGCAGGTCGAGTCGATCGGCGACGAAGTTGAGGTACTCCAGCACCTCTTCACCCGCCGGATAGCGTTGCGACCACGTCCACTCATCGCGCACCTCCTTGGAGAAGGAGAACGAGTAATAGCTGTATTCGCTGTCGGTCCGCACGCCCGGATAGCGGTTGGCCCACCAGGTTCCGCCGACGCCGTCCTGCGCGTCGAGTACAACGGTCCGCAGGCCGATCTCCCGGAGATGATGCAAGATCGCCAGCCCGGAGAAGCCGGCCCCGATGACGATGGCGTCGAAGTGGTTGCTGTTCATGGGTAATCCTTCTCGTGCGTCGGATCAGACGGTCAGTGGTTTGGCGGCGCGATACCACGCGGCCATCGCGGCGATGGAGGCGTCTGCGGCCGACAGTCGGCCCGCCAGCAACGGGAACACGTGCTGCTCACCGGATGCCACGTCGAAGGTGACGTCGACCCCGGCCCTGCGTGCCCGCTCCGCCAACCGGGTGGCATCGGCATACAGCGACTCGGTGTCCGACGCGGTGATGTATATCCGCGGAAAACCGGTGAAGTCGGCATAGAGCGGGTTGACCAGCGGGTCGGTCGGGCTCGCGCCGCCGGACAGATAGCGATCGATGTTGCCCTGCAACCCTTCCCGGGTGATCAGGAAATCGGTGTCGTTGTTGGACTCGATGGTGCTGCCGCTGTTCTCCATGTCCAGCCACGGCGAGATCGCGATCACCCGACCGGGGGTGGCGCCGCCGTCGCCGATGAGCTTGAGGGTGGTGGCGATGGCGATGCTCGCACCCGCGCTGTCGCCGACGAACGTGATATCCGCCGGCGCGGTCCCACCGGCCGCCAGGGCCTCGAAAACCGCAGTGGTGTCTTCGATCTGAGCGGGATACGGATGCTCGGGCGCACGCCGGAAATCGGCGACGAAGGCGTATGCGCCGAACGCCCGCGCCAAATGCCCGGCCAGCTTGCGATGGCTCGCCGACGAGCCGAGCGCGAACCCACCGCCGTGCAACACGACCAGCATCTGTCCTGAGTCGGCATCCAGTGGTTTGACGAGAATCCCGGCAACGCCACCGATTTCGGTCGACTGGTAGGTGACGTCCTCGGGTTCGGCGGTGGCGCGCTGCCAATCCTCGAACACCCAGCGCATCAAGCGCAGGGACATGTCGGGGTGGGCGACGAACTCCTGGGTCCACTCCGCGTAGATGGCACCCAACGGGTCTTTTGGCTGGTTGATCGACATGGCCAAAGTGTGGGCCGAGTCACCGTGCCGGCCCGTCAGGTGTCGCAAAATGACGCACCACTGTCTCAGCGTGACGCACCCCTGCCGGCTGCGGCCTGCCGGCGGTTGGCTTCTGGCCAGGTCGGTCGCACATCGAAGGAAGGCGTGAGATGAATCGTTTGGACGGCAAAGTCGCCATCATCACGGGTGCATCCCGGGGTATCGGCCACGCCATCGCCGAGGCCTTCGCCCGCGAAGGCGCGGTGACCATCGCCACCGGACGGTCAAAGACCGACGAGTCACTCGGCCCGCGATCGGCAGCAATCACATACCGACAACTCGACGTCTCCTGCGAAGACGACTGGGCGTCGGTGGTGACGGAAACCGTTGCCCAGCATGGCCGTATCGATGTCCTGGTCAACAACGCAGGCATCATCGCCTACCAGGGGCTGCACGAGCTCTCGGTCGCCGACTGGGAGCGCGTGGTGGCCACCAACCAGACCGGCACCTGGCTCGGCATGCGAGAGGTCATTCCTCACATGGTCGCTCAGCGCAGCGGGTCGATCATCAACATCTCGTCGATCTGGGGTTCGGCCGCGGTGTCCGGCGCGCACGCCTACCACGCCACCAAGGGTGCGGTGCGCAACATGTCGAAGAGCGCCGCGATCAGCTATGCGAAGCACAATGTTCGGGTCAACTCGCTGCATCCCGGCTTCATCCGTACCCCGCTCACCGACGCCCAGGAGCCCGAGATCAACGAGTACGTCGTCGGGCAGACGCCCATGGGCCGTGCCGGCACGCCTGACGAGATCGCCTACGGTGCAGTGTTTCTGGCGTCCGACGAAGCGAGCTTTGTGACGGGATCGGAATTGGTGATCGACGGCGGATACCTGGCCCAGTAGATCTCAGCCGGAGATGTGGTAGGTCTTCATCTTCCGGTGGATCGTCGCGCGCGATACGCCGAGCAATGCGGCCGCGCGCGACCGATTGCCGTCGGCTTCCTGCAGCGCCCGACGGATGGCCTCCATCTCGGTGCGCTCGATCATCGACCAGGCCCGCCGGCTGCGCAGCGAGTCGGGCAGATCGTCGACGTCGACGGTGCCGCGCGTGCCCGATGCGGCGACCGAATCGACGGCACCACGCAGTTCGGTCAGGTTCGCCGGCCAACTCGCGGCCTCCAGCGCCTGGCGTGCCCCGTCGCTCAACACGAGTCGCAGTCCGGGAAGCCGTTGCGCCACAAAAGCATTCCAGAGCACGCCGATATCGGAGACGCGTTCTCGCAACGGCGGCACCCACACGGCAGGCACGCCGAGCCGCGCGGCCGCGGTCTCGGCATCGCCGGGACTGGCCGCCGTCATGGTGAGCACGATCGGCAGCTGCCCCTGGTGAGTGTCGACCAGCGCACGTACCGCGGCCACCGCCTGCCCGTCGAGGTGTTCGGCGCCGCGGATGACGACCGTGCCGCTCGACTCGGCGGCGCGCACCGCGTCGCCGAGTCGCTGCAGCCAGGCCTGCTCGCCGGCGGTCTGCCGCTCGGCGGCGTGCAGGATCGTCGCGCCGTCGAACCGCGCGCCCGCGACGAACGGCCGGCCCAGCGCCACAGACGTCTTGCCGGTGCCTGTTTCACCGGCCACCAGCACCGCGCGGCGCGCGGCGATCTGCCTGCTGACGTGGTGCGCCACCGCGCGCCACGACTTCGACTGCCCCACCAGGCCGTTCGACAGCGCGGCACCGGATACCGTGACGCGCGGCGCGGGCCGCAGTGCGGCGACCACGCCTGCGCCGCCGTCGAGTGCGGAGACGTCGATCATGGTGGGGCCGACGGAGAGTTCCGCGGTCACGCGGGTGTCGCGCCGGACGCCGGTGCAGAGGTGGTTGATCACGTCGACGTCGGTCTGGGTGAGTTCTCCGGCACGCCTGCTGCGCATCGTGAGGCCGTCCGGGCCTAACGCGACGACCGGGCCGGTGTGGCGGGCGGACGCGTCGAGGAACGCCGCCAGCATGGCCCGCGCGGCCGGCTGCGCGACATCGAGGACGTGCTGCTCGAGTTGGGCGGCAACGGAATTGGTCAACGGCAGCAGCAGACCGCTGCGCTCGCTGATGGCCGTCGACACCGTCACCACGGCCAGCAGCTTGCCCGAGATCGGGTGCCACACCGGCGCGCCCGTGCACAGGGCGGTGCGGTAGAGGTCCGCGAAATGTTCGGCGCCGGATATCTGGATGCTCTTGCCCGAAGCGATCACCGTGCCGACGCCGTTGGTGCCGACGGTGTCCTCGGCGAGCACCGCTCCGCGCACGGTGCCGAGGCGATCGAGCTGGTTCATCGCCGACGCGTCGTGCGACCAGCGCTGCAGAATGCGCCCTTGCGCGTCGGCCAGCAGCAGCCCCATTCCCGAGTCGCCGAGATCCTCGGCCACCCGCGCCATCGGCGCCTGGAACATCTCCAGCAGGTGGTTGTCGAGCAGGTCCTCGTCGACTTGCGGTACCGCGCGGACATTGGCCGGGGCGCCGAGCGCCTGCTTCGACCGCAACCAGGAATCCAGCAGCTCGGCCGGCACGGCACGGCCTGGTTCGGCGGCGGTCAGGAACTGCGCGCGAATGTCCTCGATGCGGGCTGCGTTGCGCCGTGCGGACACCACTACTCCTTGCGTCACGCTGACTCCTGGCGCGACGGCGGGAAGGTCCGCACGGCGCGCGGAGGTGCGATCCGGATCACACACCCTACCGTAATCCGGTCCGCGCGCCCGGCCGGAACTGTCTCAAAAAGAGGCAGTGCCATGATTCTTCGCGCCGGGCTCCTACGTTGACCACCATGACGACCACCCTGGCCAACTCCCCCGACACCGCCACCGTGCGCGGTCACTGCGTACCCACCGGACTGTTCATCGACGGGCATTGGCGCACAACCGATTCAACGTTCGATGTGATCGATCCGGCCACCGCTGAGCCGATCGCGCAGGTGTCCGACGGCGGCGCAGCCGACGCGTTGTCGGCCCTGGACGCCGCGCATGCGGTACGCGCCGCCTGGCGTCAGGTGTCGCCCCGCGACCGCGCCGACCTGTTCGGCGCCACCCACCGGCTGCTGCTCTCCCGCGCGGACATCTTCGCTGAGGTGATGACCGCCGAAAGCGGCAAGCCGCTCGCGGAATCGCGGGCCGAGTTCGCGCTGTCCGCCGAGTTCTTCCTCTGGTACACCGAACAGATCGCGCACCTGCACGGCACGTACGCGCCCGCGTCGCACGGCGGCTACCGCGTCGTGACGTCGCACCAGCCGGTCGGCCCCGCGCTGCTCATCACGCCGTGGAACTTCCCGATGCTGATGATCGCGCGCAAGGCCGGCGCCGCACTGGCCGCCGGCTGCCCGGTGATCGTGAAATCCGCCAAGGAGACACCGCTGACCTGCGCGTTGTTCGTCGAGACGCTGCGCGAAGCCGGGTTCCCCGATGGCGTCGTCAACCTCGTGCACACCACATCCTCGGCGGCGGTGTCAGCCGCACTGATGGCCGACCCGCGGCTGCGCAAGGTCAGCTTCACCGGCTCCACCGGGGTCGGATCCACACTGCTGGCCCAGGCCGCACCCGGGATCGTCAACGCTTCCATGGAACTCGGCGGCGACGGACCGTTCATCGTCCTCGACGACGCGGATGTCGAACTCGCCGCACAACAGGCCGTGGTGTGCAAGTTCCGCAATGCCGGGCAGGCGTGCGTGGCCGCCAACCGCATCATCGTGCACCGGGCTGTGGCCGACGAGTTCACCAAGCGATTCGTCGAACTCACCGAACAGCTCACGGTCGGCAACGGATTCGACGACGGCACCGACGTCGGGCCGATCATCTCCGCGGCGCAACTCGACGGCGTCACCGAGCTGGTGGCCACCCTGCGTGAGCTCGACACCGAGTTGCTGACCGGCGGTGCGGCGTTGCCCGGCACGGGATACTTCTTCGCCCCGACCGTCTTCCGGGTGGCGGGGCGGCCGGCGGAGCTGTGCGACCGCGAACTGTTCGCCCCGGTCGCCACGATCTACGAGGTGGAGTCCACCGCGGCGGCCATCGAGTTCGCCAACGACACCCGCTACGGCCTGGCCTCCTAGGTCTTCACCCGGGACCTGTCGCGCGCCCTGGCCGTCGGGGAACGCCTCGACTTCGGCATGGTCGGCATCAACCGCGGCATCATGGCCGACCCGGCCGCCGCGTTCGGCGGCATCAAGGCGTCCGGCCTGGGCCGCGAAGGCGGCCACGACGCGATCTATGACTACCTCGAACCCAAGTACCTGGCCGTCACCGTGAACGAGGAAGAGGGATTGGCATGAGCGCACCGACGACCACCATCGAGCCGCGGCGCACCGAGAACTCACTCGGGCTCGGGCTGCTGCGCCAGCCCACGACCGTCCTGTTCGGGCCCGGCCAGCGCAGGCAGATCCCGCAACTGGCAGCCGGCATCGCCGAGCGGGTGCTACTGGTGACCGACGCCAGGATGGCCGAGAGTCCCGAATTCGCCGCCCTCGTCGACGGCCTGGCCGAACGGGGCGTGACGACGATGGTCTACGCAGGCACCGAGCCGGATCTGCCGCGCCGCAACGTCGTCGACATCACCGACCGGTTCAGCGCATCAGCCGTCGACGCGATCATCGGCATCGGTGGCGGCTCCTGCATGGATCTGGCGAAGGTGGCGTCCGTCGTGCTCGCCAACGGCGGTGACGTTCGGGACTACTACGGCGAGTTCGTGGTGCCCGGCCCCGGTTGCCCCGTCATCACCGTGCCCACCACCGGCGGCACGGGCGCCGAGGTCACCTGCATCTCGGTGATCTACGACGAGGACAAGGGCATGAAGGTCGGGGTGGCCAGCCCGCATCTGGAGGCGTACGCGGCCGTCATCGATCCCGAGCTGACACTGACCTGCCCGCCCGGCCTGACCGCGGCCGCCGGGGCGGATGCGCTGTCGCATCTCATCGAATCGTTCACCGGACGGGCCAAGAACCCGTCCGCCAACGACCTCGCGACCAAGCTGTACGCCGGCAAGAACCTGCTCGCCGACACCTACGCACGCACCGGCCTGGCACTGCTCAACACGTCACTGCCCGCCGTCGCGGTCCGGCCCGGCGACCTGCAGGCCCGCTCCGACACGCTGTTCGGGGCGTACTGCGCCGGGATGGCGATCAACACGGCGGGCACCGCGGGAGCGCACGCCATCCAGTCGCCGATCGGCAACCTCACCCACACCCCGCACGGATTCGGGATCAGCGCCCTGTTGCCCTACGTGATGCGCTACAACCTGCCCACCCGCGTCGCCGAGTTCGCCGAGATCGGCCGACTCCTCGGGGTCGCGGTGCCGACGGATCCTGAGCTGACCCAAGCACATCGGGCGATCGAGCGGATCGAGGAGATCCTGGCGGCCCTGGGCGCCCCGCTCGACCTGCGGACGCTGGGCCTGCAACCGGGCGATTTCCGGTTCGTCGCCGATCAGGCCATGCTGGCCACCCGGTTGACGGCCAACAATCCGCGGGATCTCACCGCGGATTCGATCGTCGGCATCCTCGAGCGCGGCTACGACGGCGACCGGTCCTGGTGGCAGTGATGCCGGAGCAGTCCCCTCCTGTTGCAGTGCTCGGCGCCGGCTCGATCGGCGTCTCGTTCGCAATCCTGTTCGCCCGCAACGGTTCTCCGGTCACCCTGTACGACCCGGTGGTGTCAGCACACGAGCGCGCCCGAGCGGAGCTGGCGCAGCGCCTCGAGCAGTTGCACGCCTACGGCCAGCTGCCCGACCCGCAGGCGGTGAGCGATTGCGTCCGGTTCACCACCGAGCTGCCCGACGCGCTGTCTGGAGCAGGTTTCGTGCAGGAGTGCGCGCCCGAACGGCTCGAGCTGAAACGGCCCCTGCTCCACGACGCGGCGTCGCACACCGCCGACGACGTGCCGATCGCCAGCTCGAGTTCGGCGATTGTGCCCGGCGAACTCGTCAAGGACATGCCAGCCGGGCTGGCCGAACGGGTCCTGGTCGGCCACCCGGGCAACCCGCCGGCCCTGTTGCCGGTGATCGAAGTGGTGCCATCGACCGTCACGGCGCCCGCGGTCACCGACCGGGCCATGTCCATGTACCGGTCGGCGGGCCTGCGACCGGTGCTGGTGCGGCGGGAAGTCGAGGGGTTCATCTTCAACCGGTTGCAGGGCGCCCTGCTACGCGAGGCCTACTGCCTGCTGCGCGACGGCGTCGCCGACGTCGACGACATCGACGAGGTGGTCCGCAGCGGGCTGGGCCGCCGCTGGAGCGTCATCGGCCCATTCGAGACTGCGGACCTCAACACACGCGGCGGGCTGCAGTCGCATGCCGAGAAGTTGGGACCCGCCTACGCACGCATGGGTGCCGAACGCGGACAACACGATCCGTGGACCGCAGACCTGGTGGCCGAAGCCACCGCGCAGCGCCGCCGGCTGCTGCCACTGGCGGACTGGGACGCCCGGGTCCGATGGCGCGACGAACAGCTGATGCGGCTGCAACCGATCTGGGATGACGCCTAAGCGCGGACCAGCTCGAACAGCGGGATCACCCGGCTGGTCTTGGACTGGTATTCAGCGAATGCCGGTGCCAGCTCGGTCAGCTTCGGGTACGTCGCGTTGCGCTCGCCGACGGGCAGCTCACGCGCGGTGGCATCGTAGGTCTCGCCGCCGACCTCGATGCGCACCTGCGGATTGGCCCGCAGGTTGTGCACCCACGCCGGATCTTTGGGCGCGCCCGCATACGAACCGACGATGAGCATCTTGCCCTCGACGGTGACGTAGGCCAGCGGGGCCAGCCGCGGCTTGCCGGACTTGGCACCCGTGGTGTGCAGCAACAGCAAGTTGCCACCCTCGAACTGTCCACCGACCTTGCCGCCATTGGCGCGGAATTCCTCGACCACGCCACGGTTGAACGCATCGAGCGCGGCCTGGTCGCTGAACAGCTTCTCCTGGTCTATTTCGGTCATGCCTTTTCCAGCTTCTCCGGCTTGGCGTCTATTCCGGATTCCTTACGCTGCTGCTCGGTGATGGGTGCCGGCGCGTCGGTCAGGGGGTCTACGCCACCGCCCGACTTCGGGAAGGCGATGACCTCGCGGATCGAGTCGACACCCGCGAGCAGCGCGGTGACACGGTCCCAGCCGAAGGCGATGCCGCCGTGCGGAGGTGCACCGAAGGCGAACGCGTCCAACAGGAATCCGAACTGCTCCTGAGCTTCGTCGTGGCTGATTCCCATCATCGCGAACACCCGCTCCTGCAGGTCGCGGCGATGGATACGGATCGACCCGCCGCCGATCTCGTTGCCGTTGCAGACGATGTCGTAGGCGTCGGACAACGCGTTGCCGGGGTCGGTGTCGAAGGTGCCCTCCGACTCGGGCTTCGGCGCGGTGAAGGCATGGTGCACCGCGGTCCAGGCGCCCGACCCCACCGCGACGTCACCGGAAGCCGTGGCCTCGTCGACCGACTCGAACATCGGGAAGTCCACCACCCAGGTGAATGCCCACGCGTTCGGGTCGATGAGGTCGAGCCGCTTGGCGATCTCGATGCGGGTGGCACCGAGCAGGGCCCGGGCGCCCTTGGCCGGACCCGCGGCGAAGAAGATGCAGTCACCCGGCTTGGCGCCGACGTGCGCGGACAGCCCGTCACGTTCGGCGTCGGTGAGGTTCTTGACCACCGGGCCACCGAGCGTGCCATCTTCGCCCACCAGCACGTACGCCAGCCCCTTGTGCCCTCGCTGCTTGGCGAACTCCTGCCAGCCGTCGAGCGTGCGGCGCGGCTGCGACGCCCCGCCGGGCATGACGACGGCGCCGACATACGGCGCCTGGAACACCCGGAACGTGGTGTCCTTGAAGTACTCGGTGCACTCGACGAGTTCCACACCGAACCGCAGGTCGGGCTTGTCGGAGCCGAACCGGCGCATCGCCTCGGCATAGCTGATCCGCGGCAGTGGCAGCGGCAGGTCGTAGCCGATCGTCGCCCAGACGGCCCGCAGCACCTCTTCGGCGATCGCGATGACGTCGTCGGCCTCGACGAAGCTGAGCTCCATGTCGAGCTGGGTGAACTCGGGCTGCCGGTCGGCACGGAAATCCTCGTCGCGGTAGCAGCGCGCGATCTGGTAGTACCGCTCCATCCCGGCGACCATGAGCAGCTGTTTGAACAGCTGAGGGCTCTGCGGCAACGCGTAGAACGAGCCGGGCTGCAGGCGCGCGGGCACCAGGAAGTCGCGGGCGCCCTCCGGCGTCGACCGCGTCAGCGTCGGGGTCTCGATCTCCACGAAGTCGTGGTCGGCCAGCACGGCGCGCGCGGCAGCATTGACCTTCGAGCGCAAGCGAATTGCATTGCCCGGGCCCTCACGACGCAGGTCCAGGTAGCGGTAACGCAACCGGGCTTCCTCACCGGCGGTCTCGTCGAGCTGGAAGGGCAGCGGTGCGCTCTCCCCCAGCACCGTCAACGACGTGGCGTTGACCTCGATCTGGCCGGTCGGGATCTCGGCGTTCTCGTTGCCCTCCGGGCGGACCTCGACGACCCCGGTCACGGCGACGCAGAACTCGGCACGTAGCCGGTGCGCGGCGGCCAGCACGTCACCCTCACGGAACACCACCTGCGACACACCGGACGCGTCGCGCAGGTCGATGAAGATGACGCCGCCGTGGTCACGACGACGCGCCACCCAACCCGCCAACGTCACCGTCTGACCGGCATCGGTGGCCCGCAACGAACCGGCGGCATGACTGCGCAGCACAAATACTCCTCATTAAGACGGGTGGGACGAGTGACCAGTCTAGAGAGTGGGTCGGCACCGGTAACTTGGCGATCGTGAACTCCCCCATCGCGGTCGTCGGACCCGGTGCCATCGGCTCGGCCGTAGCGGCATATCTGCACGCCGGCGGGAACCGGGTCGAGGTGTACGGACGAACCCCGCGCGAGTCGATCGAGGTGCGCCCGGACGACGGCGAGCCGATCATCGTGCCGGGTCCGGTGCGCACCGATCCGGACGCTGTCGAAGGGCCTGCCGCGGTGGTGTTCCTCGCGGTCAAGGACACGCAGAACGCCGCGGCCGCGACGTGGCTGGCCCGGCTGTGCGGCGCCGACACCGTGGTGTGCGCACTGCAGAACGGCGTCGAGCAGGTCGAGCGGGTCGGCCGATACTGCCCGGCCGGCACCGTGGTGCCCGCGGCGATCTGGATCTCCGCCGAGACGATGCCGCAGGGCTGGGTGCGGCTGCGCAATCCGCTACGCCTCGTGCTGCCCGACAATGCCGCCGCCCGTGCGGTCGCCGAGCTGTTCGCGCCCGACACTGTGGAGTTGGATCCCGACTTCCTCAGGGCGGCGTGGCGCAAGCTGCTGGTCAATGCCGTCGTCGGACTGATGGTCCTGTCCGGCCGACGCTCGGGGATGTTCCGGCGCGACGACGTCGCCGCCCTGGCCCGCGGGTACCTGGCCGAATGCCTCGCCGTCGCCCGGGCCGAGGGGGCGACGCTGGGCGACTCCGTGATCGACGAGATCGTCGACATGCTCGCGCGGTCTCCGGAGGACCTGACCACGTCGATGCTGACCGACCGCGAAGCCGGCAGGCCGTTGGAGTGGGACATCCGCAATGGCGTGATCCGGCGCAAGGGCGCCACCCACGGACTGCCCACTCCGATCAGTGACGTGGTGGTGCCGCTGCTGGCCGCGGCCGGCGACGGGCCGGGCTGACCGATCAGTAGACACCTTGCCCTAGGGTGTCTACCCATGGCCCGTACCTACGACTGCGAGCGCGTCGACCTGGACTTCATCGACTCCGCGCCGTTCCGCTTCGTCAGCACGGTCGACCTGGCGATCACGCCCGAGCAGCTCTTCGAGGTGCTCGCCGACGAGACATCCTGGCCGCACTGGGCGACGGTGATCACCAACGTCGAGTGGACCAGCCCCGAGCCCCGCGGCGTCGGCACCACCCGTACCGTGTCGATGCGCGGCCACATCACCGGCCACGAGGAGTTCCTCGCGTGGGAACCGTTCTCCCACATGGCGTTCCGCTTCAACACAACCACCTCCGATGCGATCTCGGCGTTCGCGGAGGACTACCGCGTGGTCGAAACCGCCGACGGCGCTCACCTGACCTGGGTGATGGCGATGAAGCCCAGCGGCATCGCCGGACGGCTCGGGATGACTTTGGGGCGGCCCGTCATGGCCTGGTTGTTCCAGCGGTTCCTGCACAATCTGCGGCGCTACACCGACAAGCGGTTCGCCGGCTAGTACAGGCCTTCCCACGCCATACGTCTGACCGTGTCGGGGTCAGAGACCGTCTCGTCGCGCGTCGAGCGGATCACCCGGGTCAACCGGCGGGCGGTGTCGTACCGCGGCCAGTCCTGGAAAATTCGGTCCTCCTCGCGTGCGGGGCGTTCCGCCGTCGCGAAATCCAGCCACGTGCGCTGCATGCGCCGGCCCACCGACGGCTGCACCCGGCGGCCCAGCGGGTGCAGTTTGCGACCCAGGTACGAGCTGTAACTGTGCTGGATGTGGACGATCTCGCTGCCGTGGGTCGCGCCGAGCCCCAGCACTTTCAGAGTCCAGGTGGTGTGGTCGAACCGGTAGGCGTGAGTGGGCGCGTGAGCGCTGTAGGCATCGGCGAATGCCCACGTCGGGGCGCCGAACATGACGTCGGAGCCGATCGCGATCAACGCCCTGCGGCGCGGGAACTCCGGGTAGGCAGCCAGTACCCGGGCTTCCGCGTCGGGATCGGTGCGCGCGAAAAAGGCATGGATGCCCGCCCGGGTGGTCGGCAGCATCGGCGGCTTGCCCCAGGCGAACATCGAGGCCTCATGGCTGTTGGTGCCGATGATCAACGGCACCTGGCCCACCGCGCCGGTCCGGGCAGCCTCGATGGGATGCGCAGGGAGCAGATCGACGCCGTAGGTCAGCCCGTAGGCCAACGTCGGTGTGCGCTGCGCACTTTCCAGCTGCAACTGCCCGGCTGCGCGACGCAACTGCCGCTGCGGCAAGGTCTTGACCACTTCGGCGCCGACGCCCAATGCGGCGAGGAACCGCCGCGCCTGCCGAGCGCGAGTATCGCGGTCGGCGATGAGCGGCAGCGCCGGGCTCTGCGCGATCGCGCGGGCGAACAGTCCTGCCGAGGCCGGGCTGGCCAGCAGCGCCAGTACCGAGGTGGCACCGGCAGATTCGCCGAACACCGTGACCCGCTCTGGGTCGCCGCCGAATGCGGCGATGTTGTCGCGCACCCAGCGCAGCGCCGCCAGCTGGTCACGCAGACACAGGTTGTCGTCGAAGCCGGGGCCCAGGTCGCTGAGCTCGAAACCGCCGAACACCCCGAGCCGGTAGGTGACGTTGACCACCACCACATTGCCGTTGGCGGCCAGCCGCGACCCGTTGTAGAGCTGCAATTGACCCGCGCCGTACACGAACGCGCCACCGGGAATCCACACCATCACCGGCAGCGAACCCGTCGTGTCGGGCGACCACACGGTGACGGTCAGGCAGGCTTCGTCGCGGATCTTGGGATCGTCGCGACCGCCACCGACGAACGACCGGCCTTGCGGCGGCAACGGCCCGTGCTCGATGGCATCGCGCACACCGGTCCATGGGGACAGTGGTTGCGGGGCCAGAAACCGGCGCTGCCCGATGGGTTGCTGGGCGTAGTCGACACCTCGCCACACCCCGACACCGCCCTCGACGGTGCCACGGAGCCGCCCCAGCGAGGTGTGGGCGATGGTCGGATGTTCCGCGACGACGGACACGTCTGAATCCTAGTGTGGCAAGCTGGACACGCTGTCGAGTACGACCTACCGGCGAATTGCGATGGAGCGACGCGATGACCTTCAACGAGGGTATGCAGATCGACACGAGCACCACATCGACCGGCGGCGGAGGCCGTGGTCCCGGTCGTGGACTGGCCATCGGAGGTGGTCTCGGAGGCTTGCTGGTGGTCGTGGTGGCCATGTTCCTCGGCATCGATCCCGGCACCATCCTGCCGCAGCAACAGCAAATCGACACCGGCGGCGCCCAGACGCAAGGCATCGATCTGAGCCACTGCAAGACCGGCGCCGACGCCAACAAGTACGTGGAGTGCCGCGTCGTGGCAACCGGGAACTCGGTCGACGGCGTGTGGTCGCAACTGCTGCAGGGCTACACGCGCCCGCACATGAAGCTGTTCACCAATCAGGTGAACACCGGCTGCGGACCTGCGACCACCGAGGTCGGGCCGTTCTACTGCCCTGCCGACAAGACCGCCTACTTCGACACCGGCTTCTTCCAGGTGCTGGTCGACCAATTCGGTTCCAGCGGCGGACCATTGGCGCAGGAATACGTGGTGGCCCACGAGTATGGGCACCACGTGCAAGACCTGCTGGGTGTGCTGGGCCGGGCCCAGCGGGACCCGGAGGGCGCGACCGGCGCAGGCGTGCGCACGGAACTGCAGGCCGACTGCTACGCCGGGGTATGGGCGCACTACGCGTCGATCACCAAACAGGAGAGCACCGGGGTGCCGTACCTGGAACCGTTGAGCGACAAGGACATCGCCGATGCACTGTCGGCGGCCCAGTCGGTCGGTGACGACCGCATCCAGAAGGCGGCGACGGGCCGGGTCAACCCCGAAACGTGGACGCACGGATCGTCCGCACAGCGGCAGAAGTGGTTCACCGTGGGCTATCAGACCGGTGACCCCAAGAAGTGCGACACGTTCGCTGCGGCCAACCTTGGTTAGGGCACAGAGCGCGGCAGACGCTGTCGCGGAACGTTACCTGCAGACCTACGCACAGTTGGATCCCTGTGCGGCAACCGAACTGGGCATCAAGAGCTCGGACGCCGAGTACGACGCCGAGATCACCGACTACTCCCCCGACGGCGTCGCCGCCCGCGCCGACGCTGCCCGTGCCACGCTGCGCGAGCTCGCCGGCATCACCCCCGTCGACGATGTCGACGCGGTGACCGTCGCGGCGTTGACCGAACGGCTCGGTGTGATCGTCGAACTGAACGACGCCGGGTTGGATGTAGGCGAGCTGAACGTGATCGCCTCACCCCTGCAGTCGATGCGCGATGTGTTCGACCTCATGGCCACCGACACCGAAGACGATTGGGCAGTCATCTCGCGGCGCCTGTCGCAGGTTCCCGACCGCGCCGACGGGTACGCCCGCGCCCTGCGGACCGCGGCGGCCAACGGGCACGCTCCGGCCGGCCGCCAGATCACCCGAGGTATCGAACAAGCGGCACGGATCGGCCAGTTGTTCGTCGGCATGGCGGCCCGGGCACCTCTGGAAAACCCTGTGCTGCACCAGGAGTTGCAGGACGGGGCCGAAGCCGCCGCCGCGGCGTACCTCCGGCTGGCCGCGACCCTGCGTGACGACATGGCTCCGCATGCCCGTCCGCAGGATGCCTGTGGCCGTGACGCCTACCGGCTGTTCTCACGGTCGTTCCTCGGCGCGGAGGTCGACCTCGACGAAACCTACGCCTGGGGTATCGAGCTGCTGGAAGCGGTTGTGGCCGAACAGGTGTCGATCGCGCAGGAACTCTATCCAGGAGCCACGGTCGCCGAGACGTTGCACCGCCTCGATGACGAACCGCGCTACGTACTGACCGGAACCGATGCGCTGCAGGCCTGGATGCAGGAGCTCTCCGACCGTGCGGTGGATGCGCTTGCGGGAACGCATTTCGACATCGCCGAACCGCTGCGCCGCCTGGAGTGCCGCATCGCACCGACCCAGACCGGCGGCATCTATTACACGGGCCCGTCGGAAGATTTCAGCCGCCCGGGCCGCATGTGGTGGTCGGTGCCGCCCGGTGTCGAGCGGTTCCACACCTGGCAGGAGACCACCACTGTTTTCCACGAGGGTGTTCCCGGGCATCATTTGCAGATCGGCCGTGCCGTGGCGTTGGCCGACCAGCTCAACCGGTGGCGGCGGCTGGGCTGCTGGGTGTCCGGGCACGGCGAGGGCTGGGCGCTGTACGCCGAGCGGCTGATGGCCGAGCTTGGTTGGCTCGACGACCCCGGCAACCGCATGGGCATGCTTGACGCACAACGGTTCCGGGCTGCCCGCGTCGTCATCGACATCGGTGTGCACTGTGGCCTGCCCGCACCCGACGGCGCGGTCTGGGATGCCGAGCGGGCCTGGAATTTCCTCACCTCACACTCGGCCATGGCCCCGGAGAATCTGCAGTTCGAACTCGACCGGTACCTGGGCTGGCCCGGTCAGGCGCCGTCGTACGCGATCGGTCAACGGATCTGGCAGCAGCTGCGCGACGAGGCACTGCGAGCCGGCTCGTCGCTCAAGCAGTTCCACAGCCGCGCCCTGGATCTCGGCGGCCTGCCGCTCGACGTGCTCCGATCGGCGCTCTCGACATGACCGGGCCGATCGAGCCCGACAGCAAGGACTGGACCTGGGTGCTCACCCGGCCGTGCCCGGAGTGCGGGTTCGACGCCTCCGGCGTGCCACACACCGAGGTGGCCGGGCGCATCCGCGCCGACGCCGCGGCCTGGGTGGCCCGCCTACAACAGCCCGGGGTCGCCACCAGGAGCCGACCCGACCGATGGTCGACGCTGGAATACGGCTGTCACGTACGCGACGTGCACCGCATCTTCGCCCACCGCGTCGAACTCATGCTCACCGAAGACGATCCGCAGTTTCCCAACTGGGATCAGGACGCCACCGCCGTCGCCGACGACTACGCGTCCCAGGATCCGGGGCGCGTGGCCGGCGAGCTGTTCGACGCGGCCGGCGTGGTGGCCGACCTGTATGACCGGGTGCCCGACGGGTCCTGGTCGCGGCGCGGCGTGCGCAGCAACGGCAGCACATTCACCGTCTCCACGATCGCGCTGTATCACCTGCACGACATCGTGCATCACGCCCACGACGTAACCCATTGACCACTTTGAACACATATCGTTAATGTGTTCAAATGCCCGGAGCAGACCGGACGGTGTCGTCCACGCTGCTGAAAGCCACCGCTGACACGCTACGGCGTTACGGCCCACGGCAATTCAGCCTCACCGCGGTAGCGGAGGCAGCCGGCGTGTCCCGCGGTACCGTGCATAACGCGCTCGGCAGCCGCGACAACGCCATCAAAGTGGCGCTCGACCACCTGGCGTCGGCGTTCATCGAGACCATGGCCGCCGCCCTCGATCGCGAGGAATCCCTGACAGATCAGGTCGCCGCCGCGGCGGCACTCATCTGCGCGCACCGGCAGCAGTCCGACTCCGTCGCCACCCTCGGCTTCAACGAGAGCATCCTCGTCCTGCTGCTGCGCAACACCGGCGACGACCTCATGCGGCGCTCCATCGAGCTGTGGAAACCCCGGATCCGCGCGGCCCAGCAGCGCGGCGAAGTCGGCGCCGACATCGCACCGGCGCGCGCCGGCGAATGGATCGTTCGGTTGCTCCTCAGTTTCGAACTGCTCCCGCAGATCGGGGTCAACCTCGACAGCCCCCGCGCCGTGAAGCGTTTCGTGTCCGACCACGTCGTCGTCGGACTGACCGGAAGGCAGCCATGAGCCGTTCGCCGTTAGCTCCTCGCGTGGGCGCACCAGACTACGAGGTCGCGATCATCGGCGCGGGCCCCGGTGGCATCGCCGCGGCACACCTGCTGCGCCAGAAGGGCATTCACGACTTCGTCATCATCGAGCGCGGCGACGACTTCGGCGGTACCTGGCGCGACAACCACTATCCCGGCCTCGCCGTCGACATCCCGACACTGTGGTATCAGCTCTCGTTCGCCCCGAACCCGCACTGGAGCAGGTTCTTCGCGCCGGGGCCGGAGATCTACCGCTATCTGCGGGACACCGCCACCGAGCTCGGTCTCTACGAGCACCTGCACGCCCGCGCCGAGGTGATCCGGCAGCAGTGGGATGACGAGCGTGGATTGTGGCACTTGCAGATCCGCGACCGTCCGCCCGTCACGGCGCGCTTCGTGATCAGCTCCGTCGGCGGCTACGTCAACGCCAAGGACACCGTCGGCATCACCGGGGTCGACGATTTCGCCGGCACCATTCTGCGGCCGAACGCCTGGGACGACGCATACGACACCCGCGGCAAGCGCATCGCGGTGATCGGGACGGGTTCGTCCGGTGTGCAGATCACCGGCGCACTGTCCGCCGAAGCGGCCAATCTCGATGTCTATCAGCGCACCCCGGCCTGGGTGTTGCCGAAGATCGACTTCACGATCACGCCGTGGATGCGTCGGTTGTTCCGAGTGCCCGGGGTGGTTCCGGCGGCGAACGCGGCCGGACGGCTCGCGATGGACGTCTTGATGGTGGCGCCCATCGTGCACGTGTTCTCCCGGCTGCCCGACACGGTGCTGCGCCGCCTGATGCCGCTCTACGACGGCTGGTCGCGGCTGCTCTACCGGTTGCTGTTGCGGGCCGTCGTGGACGATCCCGCCACCCGGCGAAAACTGGTGCCACGCTATGGCATCCTGGCCAAGCGGCCGGTGATCTCCAGTGCATTCCTGCCTGCGCTGAACAATCCGACCACTCATCTGATCACCACGCCGATCGACCGGATCACCGCCACCGGCGTCCGCACCGTCGACGGCGTCGACCACCCGGCCGACCTGCTGGTGCTGGCCACCGGCTATGAACTGTGGATCGACCCGGAGACCTACCGGACGGGCACTGTCCTGGGCGCATGCGGCTTCGACCTGGCCCAGTACTACCGGGCGCACGGTCTGCACAGTTACGCCGGGACGGCGCATCCGCGGCTGCCCAACCGCTGGGAGATCGTCGGCCCGCTGGGCTTCGTCGGATTCGCCTGGCCCGACTACGTGGAGACGATGGCAGCACATGCCGTGCGGATCATCGACGAGACACGCCACCGGGGCGCGCAGATCGTCACCGTCAGCCCGGACGCGTTCAACCGGTGGAACGCCCGGATGAATCGTCACGGCCGGGTCGCCCACCTCTACTACACCGCCGCCTCCGGCTTGCACACCTACTTCGTCAACTCGCAGCACGAAACCCCGTACTACCGCCCGCAGACCATCATCGGGTCCCGCCAATTCGCGCGGCACTCGCCGCTGTCCGACTACCAGTTCACCAATGTCCACGCCGCGATATCCGAGGAGCAACCGGCATGACCGATACATCTCTGGCCAGTCGGGTCGCCTACGTCACGGGAGCCGCACGCGGGCAAGGGCGTTCGCACTGTGTGCGGCTGGCCCGTGCCGGAGCCGACATCGTCGCGCTCGACGCCTGCGCACCGGTGGCCGAGGCCAACGGTTATGCCCCGGCCACGTCCGACGACCTCGCCGAAACCGTCGCGCTCGTCGAAGCTGAAGGTCGCAAGGTGCTGGCTCGTGAGGTCGACGTGCGCGATGCCGATGGTCAGCGCCGGTTGGTGGCCGACGCGGTCGAGCAGTTCGGCCGGCTCGACATCGTGGTCGCCAACGCGGGTGTGCTCAATTGGGGCCGGCTGTGGGAGATCTCGGCCCAACAGTGGCAGGACACCCTCGACATCAACCTCACCGGGGTGTTCAACACCGTGCAGGCCGTCGTGCCCGCGATGATCGCGGCGGGTAACGGCGGATCGATCATCACCGTGAGCTCGGCGGCCGGGGTCAAGGCCGTGCCCGGCTGCGCCCACTACTGTGCCAGCAAGTTCGGCGTCGTCGGCCTCACCAACGCGTTGGCAGTCGAGTTGGGCGAGTTCGGCATTCGGGTGAACTCCATCCACCCGTACGGCACCGACACGCCGATGGGCAACGACGTGTCGATGTATCAACTGCTGCAGGACCACCCGCAGTACATCCACAGCTTCTCCCCCGGTGCGCTGCCGACGGAGTCCCTCATCGCACCCGACGACATATCCGACATCGTGGTGTGGCTCGCCGGCGATGCGTCGTCGTTGCTCACCGCAGCCCAGATCCCCGCGGAGAAGGGCTATCTGAAGATCTGATCCCCTACCGAGTCCCCTGCCGGGCCATTCCCGCGAGCAGACACTCGGGTCCGCGACACGCCGCGTTTCCGGTACCGCCACGTCTGCTCGCGCAAGGGAACTCGCGGCAGGCGTTACAGCCGGGAGTGGGCGGCGATGGTGGTGTCGGTGGTCCGCAGCGGGCGGATCATGCCGTCCTGGCTGAACGACGCGATGAGTTCCCCCTCTTCGGTGTGCACGGTCCCACGCACGTAGGACATGCCGGTGCCTACCTGCGTGCTCTCGTGGCTGTAGAGCAGCCAGCCAGCCCAGCGGACGGGTTCGTGGAAGCTCACGGTGACAGTCATGGGCGCGGTCGACACCGTGAGGTGCGCCTGCGCCGTACCGATCCCTGCATGGGCTCGCATTGTCGTCGAAATGCCGAGGTGGCCGGTGAAATACGCGATCAGGGCCTTGGCCAGGTCATCGCGGGTCGGAATCGGGTCATACCGCAGCCAGGCGTAGAGCTCGGGCGGCCCGACCTCGTCCGGGCTGTTGACGTCGACGACGTCGACCAGACGCAGCTCCCGGCCTGCCATCGGCATGTGCGACGCATTCGCCTCCGCCGGCGCCGTGACCGCGGGCCTGGGCAGGTGATGGCGGATGACATCAGCCGACGGCACATCGGCGAAGGCCGTGAAGGTGATGCAGCGCTTGCCGTTCTGCGATGCGGTGACCACAGCGGTCGCGGTGGAGCGCCCCTCGCTGATGACGTCGATGTCGAGGTCGACTGCGGGCCCAGCCAGCACGGCGCGGGCGAACACGGCGTGCACCGACCGCACCGACTTGTCCGGAAACCGCTTGGCGACAGCGACGATGGCGGCCGCCAGGATCTGCGTGCCCTCCACCACCTGACGCTCGTCGGCGCCCGCGATCCCGGTCTGGGCGACGAAGCGATTTTCGCCGACCAGCTCGGCGTCGAACAGGTCGAGCAACATCTGCACGGTCCACTGGGCGGTCTCGGTTGTCACGGTCGTCCCTCTCTGATCACGGTCTCGGCGAATTCGGAAAGCGTCTGCGGCGCAGCGAAATCGCTGAACCATACGTAGAAGCGCTCGATGCCCTGGGCGGCCAGACCTGCGAAGTGGTCGGTGAGCTCACTGGCATCTCCACACACCAGGCCCGACCCCAGGTGGCCGAACAACCGGGTGCTGCGCTCGGTGATCGCCTGCCGGTCAGCGCCTCGGCCTGCGAAACCGACCATCTGCTGCAGCGACGCCCGCGCGGAGCCTACGGTCGGCAGCAGTGCGGGCAGCCGGTCGAGTTGGTGCGAGGGGATGTTCCACCAGTCTGCGTGCGCGCGCACGAGTTCCATCGTGCGACGGCCGGTTCCGCCCAGCAGCAACGGAATTGGCTGCGACGGCCGAGGTAGGGCGGCATCCTCGCCGTCACCCCAGTACATGCCGAGCAGCTCCAGCGTGCGGCCGAGTCGACGTACGCGCGCGCCCGCGTCGTCACCGTCGTCGATCCCGAATCGGGTGAACTCCTGCGGCCAGGAGCCCGAGCCCAGGCCGAGTTCGAACCTGCCGTCGCAGGCCGCCGACAGCGTGACCGCCTGCTTCGCCAGCACCGCCGGATGCCGGAAGGCATCACACAGCACCAAGTGCCCGATCCGCAGGCGTTCGGTGTGCGCCGCCACCCAGGTCGCGACGGTCATGGCCTCCCAGATGTCCTGGTGCGTCGCACCGGGAGCCTCCAGGTGGTCGATGAAGGCGATGCCGTCGAACCCGACGGCATCGGCCACGCGAGCGCGTTCCACGATGTCGGGAATGCCCAGCCGCACCTGGGGCAGGAACAGAAACCACTCGGTCATTGCTGCCACACAGTAATCTCAACCCCGCCTATCGCCTCTACAAAATCGGTAATGTCATTCTCGTCAGTGCAGCATGATCGAGCCGATCCCGCAATGACCGCACTCTCATGCCCGCTCTCCGACGGTTTGGTGCGCAGGGCCCTCAGAACGTGAGTTGACCTGGGCGTTTCAACACCTGCCATGCGCAGCTCCCGCGGTCTCGTACGTGACACATCCGCGTGGTAACGTCATTATCGATTTTGACGAACATGACTCTTTCAGGAGGCGAACATGCCGTCGCGCATCCTCGATTACCCGGTGTTCGACGCCGACAACCACTTCTACGAACCCAAGGAAGCGCTCACCAAGTTCCTGCCGGACAAGCGCAAGGGCGTCATCGACTACATCGACGTGCACGGCCGGACCAAGATCATGGTGCGCAACCACATCAGCGACTACATCCCCAACCCGACCTTCGAGGTGGTCGCCCGCCCCGGCGCGCAAGAGGAGTACTTCCGGCACGGTAGTGGCGGCAAGAGCTACCGCGAGGTGATGGGCAAGCCCATGAAGGCCATCCCCGCATTCCGCAATCCACAAGCGCGCCTTGAGGTCATGGACAGCCTCGGACTCGACTACACGCTGATGTTCCCCACCCTGGCGAGCCTGGTCGAGGAACGGCTCAAGGATGATCCCGAGCTGATCCACGACATCATCCACGCTCTCAACGAGTGGATGTACGAGACTTGGCAATTCGACTACGAGGGCCGCATCTTCTCGACCCCGGTGATCACGTTGCCCATCGTCGACCGCGCGCTGGAGGAGTTGCAGTGGTGTCTTGAGCGCGGCGCCAAGACGGTCCTGGTGCGGCCTGCCCCGGTACCCGGCTTCCGGGGAACCCGCTCGTTCGGCACCGAGGAGTTCGACCCGTTCTGGCAGGCCTGCGTCGAGGCCGGCATCCCCGTGGCCATGCACGCCTCCGACAGCGGATACGCGCAGTACCTCAACGACTGGGAGCCTGCCGACGAATTCCTGCCGTTCAAGCCGACGTCGTTCCGGATGGTGGCGATGGGTAAGCGGCCCATCGAGGACACCATGGCCGCACTGGTCTGCCACGGTGCGTTCACCCGCAACCCAGACCTTCGCGTGCTGTCGATCGAGAACGGCGCGTCCTGGGTGCCCTACCTCTTCTACCAATTCAAAGACGTGTATTCGAAGATGCCGCAGGAGTTCCCGGAGGATCCGATCGAGGCGTTCCGGCGCTGTGTGTACGTCGCGCCATTTTGGGAGGACGACTTCAAGAAGATGTCCGAACTGCTCGGCATCGACCGGGTCATCTTCGGTTCTGACTGGCCACATCCGGAGGGGCTGGCCGATCCGATCAACCTGGTCTCCGACCTCGAAGCCCACGGGCTCGATGCCGAAGGTGTCCGGAAAGTGATGGGCCGCAACATGGTCGAGCTGTTCAAGGTGGAGAACAAGGTGGTCTACCGGCCCGACGTGCCCGCGCTGGTCCTGACCTGATGACGACCAATCCGGAACAACTGCTGTTCGCCTCGACGGCGCGGGCCTTCCTGGACAAGGAAGCCTCCCTGGGCACCGTACGTGACCTGCATTCCCGCGAAACCTCATTCGAGAACACCTGGTGGCAGCGGGCCGCGGAGCTCGGCTGGGCCAGCCTGCTGGTGCCCGAAGAGCTCGGCGGCGGAAGCGTTTCCGGTGACGGGCTGGCCGACCTGGCCCTGGTCGCCGAGCAGGCCGGCCACACCGTCGCGCCTGGGCCGTTACACGCGGTGAGTGTGGTACTCGCGGGGTTGGTGGAGGCGGACGCGAGGAGCAATTCAACGGATGCGGACGCGAGGAGCAATTCAACAGAGGCGCACGCGGGTCACGAGGAGCTCATCGAGGCGCTGGTCTCTGGCGAGTCGATCGCATCGTGGGCTGTCTACGAGCCGCGACGACCGTTCGACCCCACAGTGGCAAGAACCTCAGCTACCCCCAGCGCGGACGGCTTCCGGATCGACGGGGTCAAGGACCGGGTTGAGGCGGGGACGCAGGCCGACGTGTTCCTGGTGGTCGCCGAATGCGACGGTGTGCCGCGACAGTTCGGCGTCCCGGCCGACTCGCCAGGGGTGAGCGTGACGGTGCAGAAGTCAGTCGACCTCGTGAAGACCTATGCCCGAGTGCAATTCGACGGTGTCGAGGTCGGCACATCCGCTGCGGTCGGTACGGCCGAGCAGACCCCGGCGATCATCGAACGGCAGCGTCAGATCGCCCTGGTGCTGCAGTGCGCCGAGATCGTCGGCATCCTGGACGCGGTGCTGGCGCTGACCAATCAGTGGCTGCTCGACCGGCACAGCTTCGGCCGCCCGTTGGCGTCGTACCAGGCGCTCAAGCACCGCTTCGCCGATATGAAGATGTGGTTCGAGGCCTGCCGCGCGACCACGGCCGCGGCCGTGACTGCCGTCGGCGCACACTCACCTGATGCGCCGAAGCTCGTCAGTGTCGCGAAAGCCTATGTCGCCGAACGTGCTCCGGTGATGCTGCAGGACTGTGTGCAGTTGCACGGCGGGATCGGCGTGACGTGGGAACACGATCTGCACCTGTATCTGCGGCGAGTTGCCTTGCACCGGGCGATGTTCGGCTCACCCGAAGACCACCATCGCGCCGTGTATGGGTTGAGCCGTAAACGGCCGGGAGCACTGGAGACACAACCATGACCCAGACGGCGGTCACCACCGAATCTCTGGCCGATTTCACCACCCGCGCGCGGGCGTGGCTTGCCGAGAACATGCCGCCCATCGACCCGGACGATCCGCCGTTCTCGGTGCGTGCCGAAGCCGCTTCGTGGGAGCGGGCGAAGGAACTGCAGAAGCGGCTCCACGAAGGGGGCTTCGCGGGCATCTGCTTCCCCCGTGAGTACGGCGGTCTCGGCCTGGACTACGCATATCAGAAGGCGTTCAACGCCGAATGCCGCTGCTATGAAATGCCGTTGATCCTCAACACGCCGTCGTTCACGATCTGTGCGGCGACCATCCTGGACATGGGCAGCGAAGAACAGAAGCGCGAGCGCATTGCGGCCGCCATCCGCGGCGACGAGATTCTGGTGCAGCTGCTCAGCGAGCCCAACGGTGGATCCGACCTGGCCGGCGTCATCACCCGCGCCGACCGCGTCGGCGACAAGTGGATCATCAACGGCGCCAAGACCTGGAGCACCAGCGCCTTTGCCGGCGACTACGGGCTGATGCTGGCCCGGACCGACTGGACCGTGCCCAAGCACGAGGGCCTGACGATGTTCCTGGTACCCCTGGACGCACCGGGCATCACGATGCGCCGAATCAAGGAAGTCAACGGCAACGAGGAGTTCTGCGAAGAGTTCTTCGACGGCCTTGAGCTCGGCGACGACGCCGTCGTGGGTGCGGTCAACGACGGCTGGACCGTCGCGTCACGTCAGTTGCATCACGAGCGGCGTGCGGTCGGGGGTGGATCGGAATTCGCCAGCGGGACCGGCGCCGAGAACGCCAACGAGATGCCGCCGGACCACATCGGGATCGCCGAGGCCACCGGGCAGGGTGACGACCCGCGGGTGCAGGATCTCGCGGGCCGGGCACTGGTCCGCCGCACGGTGAAACAGCAACTCATCGACCACGTTTCGGCGTCGATCGCCAACGGGTCGCTGCCTCCGAACGCGGGAACGCTGATCCGCCTGTTCCATGCCGAGACCACCGAGCTTGAGGTGGACACCGCGCTGGCCATCGCCGGGACCGCGGGCGTGGTGGACGAAGGTGGCGAGCTCGAACGCCTGCTCGACATCGGGGTGCGGTATCTCTCGCGACAGACCGGCTCACTGGGTGGCGGCAGCTCGGAGATGGCCCGCAACGTGATCGGCGAACGCGTGCTGGGGTTCCCGCGGGAATACGCCGCCGACCGTGGGGTGCCGTTCAATCAGGTCAAGCGCAACAAGGGCTGATCATCCGGCCTTGAGCCCGGCGTACGGTGGGGAGCACACGACCCAGGGGGAATTGTCATGCCCACCATTCACGTGGAGCGAGTGATCGCCGCACCGCTGTAACAGGTCTTCGACTGGTTGGCCGACCCGGCCGCCATCGGCACCGCGCCCTTGGTGCTCAAAGCCGGCTGGGCGAAGGGTTCGTCGGGCCCGGCCGTCGGTGCGGTGCGAGCAGTGACCGGAGCCGGTATGTGGTTTCGCGAGGAGATCACCGCCTACGACCGTCCGAACAGCTACTCGTACTTGATCATCAGCTCGTTTCCGCCGTTCGATCATGACGGCGGCACACTGACTTTCACGCAACGTGGTGAGGGCACGCACGTCGACTGGCTCACCAACTACACCCATCCGGCCCGCATCGGCGGCAAGGCGATGGAGGCCGTGAGCTCTCGACTACTGCCCTGGAACTTCCGCGCCATCCTTGCCAACTGCGCCAAGGCGTTGGAACGCTAGGGCAGCCGCCAAACCCTTCACATGATGCCCATCATGCGGTTAGCATGATGGTCATCATGCGAGAAGCAGCGACCAAGCGCGCCGACAGCAAGCGCGAGTCCCAAGACCGGATCCTCGATGCCGCCGCACGCCGACTCCGCGAAGAAGGTCTGGGCGGGGCAGGGATCGCCGCGGTCATGCGCGACGCCGGGCTGACGCACGGTGCGTTCTACTCCCACTTCAGCACCAAGGACGAGCTGGCGAGTGCGGCCTTCGGCCACGCCATCCGCACCGGCCGCCCGCACTGGATCAAGCCGTCGCGCGGCGAATCCTGGCGGGCCCGCCTGACGAGCTTGGCGAAGCGCTATCTCACCCCGGCTCACCGGGACGAGCTGGCCAGCAGCTGCGCCTTCGCCGCTCTCGGGTCGGAAGCGGCCCGGGGCTCCGCGGAGTTCCGCAGCAGCTACGAACGCGAACTTCGCGCATCGCTCGCGGCAATCTGCGGCGACGATGCCGCCGACGACGAGCGGTTCGACGATGCCATCGCGTTGATGGCCCTCTGCGTCGGCGGGATGACCCTGTCACGTGCCGTCGCCGACCCGCAGTTCTCCGCGCGCATCCTGCGGAGCGCGCAGGCCGCCGCCGCCAAAGTTGCCGAGGATCAACCACATCGAGGAGAACCACATGGCCGGCGCTGAGCCGTACGGACAGTTGCAGTACCGCGAGATCAACGGCCGTCGCATGGCCTACCTCGACGAGGGCGGCGGCACCGCCGCATCGGCCATCGTGTTCCAGCACGGCAACCCCACCTCGTCGTACCTGTGGCGCAACGTGATGCCGCACCTGGAAGGGCTTGGCCGACTGGTGGCGTGCGACCTCATCGGCATGGGCGCATCCGACAAACTCGACGATTCCGGGCCCGACCGTTATCACTATGCGGAACAACGCGAATACCTCTTCAAACTCTGGGATTCCCTCGACCTCGGCGACCGTGTGGTTCTTGTCCTCCACGACTGGGGCTCGGCACTCGGATTCGACTGGGCCAACCAGCATCGCGACCGCGTGGCCGGCATCGCCTACATGGAAGCCATCGCCACGCCGATGACGTGGGCGGATTGGCCAGACCAGGTGCGGGAGGTGTTCCAGGGCTTCCGCTCGCCCAACGGAGAGTCGATGGTGTTGGAGCACAACATGTTTGTCGAAGGCGTACTGCCCGGTGCCATCCTGCGCACACTCACCGATGCCGAGATGGACCACTACCGCGCGCCGTTCCGCGAGCCGGGTGAAGGCCGCCGCCCGACGCTGTCGTGGCCGCGCAACATCCCGGTGGAGGGCGAGCCTGCCGACGTGGTCGCCATTGTCGAGGACTACGGCAGCTGGCTTGCGGCCAGTGATATCCCGAAGCTGTTCGTCAACGCCGAGCCCGGCGCCATCATGCGCGGGCGCATCCGCGAGTTCGCCCGGACCTGGCCGAACCAGACCGAAGTGACGGTCGCCGGTTCGCATTTCATCCAGGAAGACAGTCCCGACGAGATCGGGGCCGCAGTAGCCGAATTCGTGCGCAAGTTGGCCAGGTAGACGCGGCGTCCCCTCAGAACAGTGTGGGCTGCGCCGGTGCCGCGGCCTCGGATGCGGCACTGACGGGTGCCGCGGGTTCCCTGCCCGTCAGCCCGTAGCGCGCGAGTAGCGGTGCCACCCGGCTACGAAGCGCGCTGCGGTAATCCTGCGGCAGGTAGGCCCTGCGCCCGTACAAGCGCTCATATTCGGGCACGAGTTCGGGGTGCGACTGTTGCAGCCACTGCATGAACCAACCACGATTCGATCCACGGAGATGGAGGCCGAACACAGTCGCCCCGGTCGCACCGGCCGACGCGATCTGGCTGAGCAACGCGTCGAGTTGTTCCGCGGAGTCGGTCAGGTACGGCAGCACCGGCGCCACCATCACATGGCAGCCCAGCCCTGCGTCACGCACCGCAGAGATCAGGGCCAGCCGCGCCTGCGGCGACGGAGTGCCGGGTTCGACGTCACGATGCAGATCCGGATCGCCCACTGCCAGGGAGATCGCCACACTGGCCCCGGGCCCGTGGTGGGCCGCGTCGGCGACCAGCGGCAAGTCCCGGCGCAGGAGCGTGCCCTTGGTCAGTATCGAGAAGGGAGTCCCGGAATCTGCCAGTGCGCCAATGATTCCCGGCATCAACGCATACCGGCCCTCGGCGCGCTGATACGGGTCGGTGTTGGTGCCCAACGCCACCGCCTCCCGAGTCCAGGAACGACGGCGAAGCTCGCGGCGCAACACCTCGACCACGTTGGCCTTGACCACAACCTGGGTGTCGAAATCCACGCCGGAGTCGAAGTCGAGATACTCGTGCGTCGGCCGGGCGAAACAGTACCGGCAGGCGTGCGAGCATCCCCGGTACCCGTTGACGGTGTAGCGGAACGGGAGTGCTGATGCCGCGGGAATCTTGTTGAGCGCCGATTTGCACAACACCTCGTGGAAAGTGATGCCTTCGAAGTGTGGGGTGCGTACGCTGCGCACGAACCCCAGCCGTTGCAGGCCGGGTAGCGCGCCGTCGTCGACCCGCACCCCCTGCCCGTCCCAGCGCATCCATCCATCGAACATCCGTTCGATCAGAATGTCAAGCATCCTGGACGGCCCGTGTCACGCCAGGCTGGAACACCTCACGTCGGCCGTCGACTTACGTACCACCAGAACAGGTTTCGTGCGCCGCTGACCTCCCGGCCGTCCCGCCAGCGCGTCAGCGAGCAGTTGCACGGCATCGCAACCCATGTCGAACGCATGTGACTCGACCGACGTCAACGGCACGTGCATCTCTGCAGTGAGCGCGATGTTGTTGAAACCGATCAGGGACACGTCCTCACCGACGCGCAGGCCATGAGCGCGGATCGCGCCTGCGGCACCGATGGCAGCGAAATCGTTGACCGCGAACAGTGCGGTCGGCGGCGACGCGGTGGCGAGCAGCCGATCGGCGGCGGCATGGCCGCCCTGGCTGTCCAGGCCCGAAAACACGATATTGTCCGCGGGGACGTCGATGCCCGCCTCGCGGAATCGGTCGACAAAGCCTGCAGGCCGGTCGATTCCGGTGCTTGCGTGTGCCAGGCCGGCGATGACGCCCACGCGGCGGTGCCCCAGCTCGAGCAGGTGCTCGGCCGCCAACCGGCCACCGAGATAGTTGTCGCAGGTTGCCGCGGGATAGTCGGCGACGCTTCGGTTCACGAGCACGAAGGGCACCTCACGCGTGGTGAGCTCGTCGAGAACGGTGTGGTCGTCGGCCCGCACATCGCCGAGGATGAGCCCGTCGACACGGCGGTCGAGCATCATCTCGATCCGCATGCGCTGCCGGTCGGGTTCGTCCTGGGTGTTTGCGACGAACGCCGTCAGGCCCCGCTCCGCAGCGGCGGATTCGATGCCCTCGTAGACCGTGGCGAGCACGACGTCGCTGAGTCTCGGGACCAGCACGCCGATCAAGTTGGTGCGTTTGGTGCGCAGGCTCGCCGCGTGCGGATTCGAGCGGTAGTTCACCTCGGCCGCACGTTGACGGATCCGTTCGGCGGTGGCTCCCGAGGCTGCACGTTCCCCTGCTCGCATGCCGTTGAGCACGCGCGCGACAGTCGAAACGTGCAGACCGAGGTCATCGGCGATCGACTGCAACGTGGCCTGTTTCGACTTCCCCACTTCACTCTCTTCTGTTTGCTGAGACAAGGGCGTGCGGCCAGCTCTTGACAGTGACGCGCAACACGGAGCAGTATAGCCCGAACGTTCGGCCCGAACGTTCGGGCAAATGGGCCGGACGTGTCGAGTCCCTCGACTCGACTCCGACAACAATGGGACAAGGACGCGTAATGCCTGATCAGAACGCCTCATCCGCCGATCACCGGTACAGCCCAGCACGCGTGGCCGTCGTGCAGTTCAACCCCCAGGTCGGGGTGGAGAACCTCAAGGCCAACTCCGAAGCGGTCTACGAACGCCTCAACGCAGCGGTAGCTGAGGGCGCAAACCTCATCGTGCTGCCCGAGCTGGCCACGACGGGCTACACCTTCGAATCCCGGGAAGAGGCCTATGCCCACGCCGAACCCGTGCCGTCGGGTGCGACGGTCGCCGGCTGGGTGGAGTTCGCCGCACGCCACGACGTGTACATCGCCGGATGTCTGCCCGAACTCGACGGCGTCGAACTCTTCGACACCGCCGTGCTGGTCGGGCCGGACGGCTACATCGGCAAGTACCGCAAGACCCATCTGTGGAACGAGGAGAAGCTGTTCTTCTCCCCCGGCGACCTCGGGTACCCCGTGTTTCCGACGCGCATCGGCAGGATCGGCCTGCTGGTCTGCTGGGATATCTGGTTCCCGGAGACCGCGCGGATCGTCGCGCAACAGGGCGCCGACATCATCTGCATCCCAACCGGCTGGGTCTGGACGCCGCCGCCCCTGTACGACGCGAGCGGCACCTGCATGGCCGCATACCTGACCATGACGGCCGCGCACGTCAACAACGTGTTCATCGCGACCGCCGACCGGATCGGCACCGAACGGACGTCGGGCTTCATGGGCAACTCGCTCATCGCGGGGACCAACGGCTGGCCGATCGACCGGATCGCCGGGCCGGACGAGGACACCATCATCTACGCCGACATCGACATCACGGCGTCCCGCGGCGCACCGATCTGGAATCAGTTCAACGACCTGCACCGCGACCGCCGCACGGATCTCTACGATCAGCTGCTGGGTTACCGCGGCGGCTCGGCGCTGCCCCGCTAGGGCCGCGCCATGACATCCGCGCCGTCGACACGGTCCCGAAGCGGCTCCCTTCCCCTGTGGCCGCTCATCGCCGCCGTCTGCCTGGTTGCCGTTCTACTGTGGAACGGCAGCCTGCGGGCATCGGTACCGCTGCTCGACGTGATCGCCTCTGCGGCAAGCGAACCCAACTTCTACAGCAGTGCACTCTCGGGTCTGGGGCTACTGGCCGGTGGCGCGCTGGCACATTGGCTGCAGACCCGCAGGCAGACGGCCCAAGGCTTCGCGCAGGCCTGCGGCTCGGGGATGTGGGTTCCGATGCTGGCCAGCGCCCTGCTCGGGGTGGCCGTCAGTGCCCTGGTCTGGGGCTGGACCCTGTCACCGGGCACCTGGCAGCCGCTGTTCGCGCCCTTCGTGTCGGTCTCTCCGACCATCGTGCTGATGTTCGGCTCCGACATCCCGACGGTGCTCACCGGCGGAGTGCTCGGCGGGCTCGTCACACCCGGGCTGTCGGTGCTCGGCGCGAGCGTCATCTGCCCGAGGCTCGGCCTCGCCCCGGTGGTGGGTGTGACGGCAGGCATGGCGTTGGCGGCGGTGCTCGCCTTCACCGTATGCCGGTACCTGCCCTGGCTGCCCGCGCCACTGCACTTGCGCCGCCCGCTCGAACCGGCGCCGACCACGGCACCGCAAAAGCGTGGTCCCGTCTGGGTTTTGCGCCGCAGTCTGGCCGATTTCTCCGAAGCGCAGTTCTTCGGCAGCGAATGGGCGAGCCTCGGGTTGATCGCAGGCGCGCTTTTCGCCTACCTGCTGAACCCGGCGGCACCGGCCTACGGGTCGGGACTGCTGCCGCAGATCCTGGCCGCTCAGGCGGTCACGGCCGTCGTCGCGGTGACCGTGTGGCGCGGATGCTGGGCTCGTCGGCCGTTTTATCCGACCTTCGTCCCGGTCGTGTCCGTCGCCCCGGCGTGCGTGCTGGCCTACGGCGGCAGCCTGCCTTCGGTGCTGGCCGGTGCCGTGCTCGGCGCGGTGCTCAGCCCGCCGCTGGCCGCGGCGATCTCGGCACGACTGCCCGCCGACTTTCATCCCTTCATCGGGAACGTGGCCGCGATGGCGGTGGCCACCGCATCGATCGTCCCTGCCCTGCAACTACTTCCAGGAATCTGACATGACCGAAATTGCCGACCCCGCCGTGTTGAACGGCTACTTCCGCGACCGCGACCTCCGCGCCCTGGCCGCGGAGCTCCGTGCCGGCCATACGACGAGCGCGGAACTCGTCGAACACAGCCTGGCCGCGATCACCCGGCTCGATCCGATTCTCAACGCCTTCACCGCCGTTGATGCCGAAGGGGCCCGCGCCGCGGCCCGCACCGCCGATCAAGAGCTCACCCAGGGACGCGACCGCGGTGTGCTGCACGGGATCCCGGTATCGGTCAAAGATCTCCTCGACATCGCCGGGCAGGTCACCACGTCGGGCTCCCTCGTGCATCCCCACCTCGCGGCGGCTGATGCCGAATGCGTCCGCCGACTGCGTGCCGCCGGGGCGGTCATCGTCGGCAAGAACGTGCTACACGAGTTCGCCTACGGCGCCACCGGTGACCGCTCTGCGCACGGCCCGTCCCGAAACCCCCGCAATATAACCAAGATCAGCGGCGGCTCGAGTGGCGGCAGCGCCGTCGCCACCGCCGCGGGCATGGTGCCGCTCGCCGTCGGAACCGACACCGCGGGTTCGGTACGCGTACCCGCGGCGCTGTGCGGTGTGGCCGGCTTCAAACCCGGCTACGGGGCGATCCCCACCACCGGAGTCCGGCCGTTGGCAGCGTCGCTCGACCATGTCGGTATCTTCGCGACGACGGCGTCGGGACTGGCGGATGCCTACGCCGTCATGGCCGGCCACCCGGTGCACCCGAACGACGCCACGGCGCGCGTCGGCTGGCTCGATCCAGAGTCCTTCGGCCCATGCGACCCCGAGATCGTCACCTGCGTACGCGACGCCCTCGAACGTGCCGGCATCGATGTCGGCGGCACCGCCGGGCTGCCGTTCTCGGCAGGCGAGGTGTTCTCGGTGCTGAGCATCCTGCAGGCCAGTGAGGCCTACGCCGAGCATGTCGACGACCTGGCCGACCATGAGCACACCATCGACGCCGAAGTGGTCGAGCGTCTGCTGCGGGGGCGCGACACCCCGGCATGGCAATACGTGCGCGCCGGCCGGCAGCGCGACACGCTGCGCGCTGCGGCCGCCGAGTTGTTCGACCGCTTCGACGTGCTCGCGATGCCGACCGTCCCGACGGTGGCCACCGACCTCGATCAGCGTGCACACGAAATCGACGGCCACGCAGTCGAAGTGCGCTCGGCGCTGTTGTCCTTGACCTGCCCGTGGAACCTCACCGGCCATCCCGCACTCAGTGTGCCCGCGGGGAGCGTGTCGGGCCTGCCCGTGGGCCTGCAGCTCATCACCACCCCGGGCAACGAAAACCTGTTGTTCGAGTTGGCTTCCCGGGTCGAACGGTCATGAACATCGACTACACGCCGCTGCTGCCGACCGGACCCGACGACACGGACTACCGCAGGCTCGACACCGAACCCCTCGGCGTCGCGAGGGCGGCGGGCCGGGAATTTCTGGACGTCTCCCCCGCCGCCCTTGAACAGTTGGCGTTCGAGGCCTACCGCGACGTGTCACATCTGTTGCGTACCAGCCACCTTCGGCAGGTGGCCGCGATCCTCGACGACCCGGAGTCGTCTGCCAATGATCGCTACGTCGCCACCGAGCTGCTGCGCAACGCGAACATCGCAGCGGCGGGTGTACTGCCCATGTGCCAGGACACCGGGACCGCCATCGTGCACGCCTGGCGCGGGCGACACGTATTGACCGACGGGCGCGACGCCGAGCATCTGTCGCGGGGCATCGCCCGCGCGTACACGACGCTGAACCTGCGTTACTCGCAACTCGCGCCGCTGTCCATGTTCGACGAGCGCAACACCGGGTCGAATCTGCCGGCCCAGATCGAGATCCTCGCCGACGGTGACGACGCATATCGCTTCCTGTTCATGGCGAAAGGCTGCGGAAGCGCCAACAAGAGCTTCCTGTTTCAGCAGACACCGGCGCTGCTCAACCCGACCGACCTGCTGGATTTCATCGTTGCGCGCGCCGCCGAGATCGGCACCTCGGCGTGCCCGCCTTACCACCTGGCGGTCGTGATCGGCGGCACCAGCGCCGAATTCGCCCTCAAAACCGCGAAGCTCGCGTCCGCACACTACCTGGACAGCTTGCCGTCGGCAGGTTCCCTGGCCGGCAATGGTTTTCGCGATCGCGGTTTCGAACAGCAGATCCTCACGGCCACCCAGCGGCTGGGGATCGGAGCGCAGTTCGGCGGCAAGTATTTCTGCCACGACGTCCGGGTGGTCCGGCTGCCCCGCCACGGGGGTTCACTGCCCATTGCCCTGGCCGTGTCGTGCGCGGCAGACCGGCACGTCCTGGGCACGGTCACGCGTGACGGTGTGTTCCTCGAACAGCTCGAAACCGACCCGGCCCGGTTCCTGCCGGACGCGGTACCGGAATCCGACCATGACGTCGTCCGCATCGACCTCGACCAGTCCCTGGACCACACCCGCGCCCAACTTTCCGGTCATCCGGTCGGCACCCGGGTCTCGCTGAGCGGAACCATGGTGGTGGCACGGGATCTGGCGCATGCCAAGATCCGCGAGCGCCTGGATGCGGGTGAGCCGTTGCCGGAGTATCTGCGTCGTCATCCCGTGTACTACGCCGGGCCCGCCAAGAGACCGGAGGGATATCCGTCGGGGTCGTTCGGACCGACGACCGCGGGGCGCATGGATTCCTACGTCGAGCAGTTCCAGGCGGCGGGCGGTTCGCTGGTGATGCTCGCCAAGGGCAATCGCTCCGACGCGGTCCGGCGGTCCTGTCAGGCACATGGCGGGTTCTATCTGGGATCGATCGGCGGGCCCGCCGCGCGCCTGGCCCACGACTGCATCACATCGATCGAGACTCTCGAATACGGCGAACTGGGCATGGAAGCCGTACTCAAGATCCGCGTCGAGGATTTCCCGGCGTTCATCGTCATCGATGACAAGGGCAACGACTTCTACCACCGCGACAACCGCACCCTGCTGACGATCGGAACTGCGCCACAATGACTTTCACTCAATCGGAGACCCGGCCTTTCACCGTGGAGCGCGGTGGGACCACGCTGACCGCCGAAATCCGTCCCGGCCAGGGCACACCGATACTCGTCGTGCCCGGCGTCATGGCCGACGCAGCCACCTGGCGCTCCGTCGTAGCCGCGATCGATCTGCCGAATCCCGTGGTCACGATCAACCGGCGCGGCCGGTCCCCGAGCGGCGGGCTCGGAGCCGACTATTCGGTGCAGGTCGAGATCGAGGATCTGCGCCACACGATCGACTCTCTCGGCGCGGTACATCTCGTGGGCTGGAGCTACGGGGCGCTCATCGCCTTGGAAACCGCGATCGGGTGCGCGGCGGTCCGTTCCTTGACGGCGTACGAACCCGTCGGCGCGCCCTTCGCACCGGACGCGGTCGACGTCATCCGGGCCGCCACAGCCGTGGGCGATCTGGACCGCGCCGTCGAACTCGTCAACACCGCCGTGTCCGGATTCTCCGAGGACTACGTGGCAGAACTGCGGCGGACCCCGGCCTGGCCGGTCCTGCGGCAACTCGCCGAGCCGTTGGGCGAGGAACTGGCCGCCATCAACGACTACCGGCCGTCGTGGAAAGACTATGCGCGCCTTCAGATCCCGGTGACCCTGATCCTCGGGGCACGCAACGAGGGCCTGGCACCATACGGGACCGCGTTCGCGCCCTTTGCGGCCGCGCTCGCACACTCACGCGTGGCCCGACTGCCCGAGCAGGGTCATCTGGCGCACGTGGAAGCCCCCGCGGAACTCGCCGCCGCCATCGCGACCGCGGTCGGGCAGGCAGAGGGAGACGCGTAGCGCTGGGTGCGCCGGTGCCGCGGTTTCGGGTACGGCACCGGCGCCCGCCGTGGGCGGCTCGCCCAGTCGATCCGTACCAGGCCACCGATGGGTGGCGCCACGGTACGAAGCAGGCAGCGACAGCCGGCGAAACCGATTCTGTCGCACGCCTTCTATCGAACAACTGTTCGAGCCATTTGTCAAACCGCTACGGCCGTGCCTCGAACACCAGATTGAACGGCGTCTGGGCAGCACGGCGGAATCGCGTGAAGCCGCCGTCGTTCACCATCACCTCGGCCAACCGGCACTCGCCGGCCTGCGCACCCAAGGCCGGGCCCTTCTGCGCGAGTGACACGGGCACGCACACCAGTGAGGACGCCCCGTAGAACACCCTGCCGACCGGATTGAGATTCTCCGCCACGCTGTCCCCCGCGAACGGTTCGACCAGCAGGCAGTGACCGTCGGGCTTGAGCGCCTGCCGAGCGTGCCGCGCCGCACCGGATGGGTCGGCCATGTCGTGCAGGCAGTCGAAGAACGCGATCAGGTCATAGTCGTCGCCCAGATACGTGGTCGCATCAGCCACTTCGAAGCTCACATTGCCGACGCCGGCTTCGTCAGCGCGCTCGCGCGCGGTCTCGACGGAAGGACCGTGGTAGTCGATGCCGACGAACTCCGAATTCGGAAATGCCTGTGCCATGAGGATTGTGGTGACACCGTGCCCGCACCCCACGTCCGCGGCCCGACCGCCGGATTCGAGCTTCTCGACAGCGCCATCGAGCGCAGGCAGCCACGATGACAGCAGGTTCGCCCTGTACCCGGCCCGGAAGAACCGTTCGGTGCCGCGGAACAGGCAGGGATGGTGTTCACCCCATTCCATGCCGCCGCCGGTGCGGAAGTTCTCGAGGGCCCGGTCCTTGATGTGGAACAGGTCCTCGATGACCGAGTAGCCGCCGGGCAGATCGACCGGGCCGTCAGGATTGGCCAGGCACAACGCCTGCTCGTCGTTGAGGTGGTAGGTGTCGGTGTCGCCGTCGTAATCGACGTATCCGCCCGCGCACTGATTGCCCAGCCATTCCCGGATGTAGCGCTCGCTGGTCCCGGTGCGCTCGGCCAGTTGACCGGACGTCAGCCGTTCCCGGGCGAGCGCCGCATACAGTCCGAGCTCGTCACCGATCAGCACCAGAATGGCGCTCATCGCGGCGCCGAGGTCGCCGACCGCCTGACCCAGAAATGCGTTGAGTTTGCCTTCGTCGACGGCCATCGTGAGCTCCTTCGCCTGCGGCCGCGCACCAAACTGCGTGCAGGTTGAAGGTACTCCCGCAGGCGACCGAGGAGCTAGTGGCGAACTACCACTGGCCGAGCTGGCACCGCGGGCTGTAGGGGTGATCGTTCTGCGTGGCGATCTGGCCGTCGACGGAGATCTCGCAGTGCGCGTTGGGAGCCTCACGGCCGCCGTGCGTGGTGCTGCTGATCGTGAAGATCGCCCACTGCGGGTCGGCGAGCGTGGTGTCGAAAACCCAGGGGTTGTCCGGCCCGACGTTCACAGAAGCCTTCTGCAGGTACTTGTACGGATCGGCGTTGTAGACGTCTTTGTTGGGCGGCTGCGTCGCCAGGTAGTAGAGGTCGAAATCGTAGGGAGCACCGGACGTCAGCGTGTAACGGACCTGGTGTCCGGCCGCCGGATCGGCGTGCGCCACCGAAGTACCGACGGTCTGCCCCACCGCAATAGATGCTGCCGCGACCGCCAACGCGGCTCCGACCCTGCTCGTCACGTTTCGCATGTTCCTCATATCGAGGCACGCTACCGGGTTGTTACAGATGTGACATGCCCACGGGGCCAGGCAGAGCGGGTGGACGGGTTCACAAAACTGTTCACGCCGGGAACATGACCGTCATCGCCGGGTAACAAGCCGCTCCTAATTTCGCCGCATGACACAAGAGCTTGGGAGCAAGCCACCGGACGAGTTGGTCGAGGACGACCTCGACACGATGACCGCCACCAGGGAGACCCTGGAGGACTACACCCTGCGGTTCGCGCCGCGCAGCTACCGCAAGTGGTCGACGCGCGTCGTCGGCATCTCCGCGTTGGGGGGCATCGCTTATCTGGCCGACTTCGCGATCGGCGCCAACGTCGGGATCTCGTACGGCACCACCAACGCGTTGTGGGGCATCCTGATCTTCACGGTCGTCATCTTCCTCACCGGGTTCCCGGTGGCCTACTACTCGGCGCGCTACAACATCGATCTGGACCTCGTCACGCGCGGCAGCGGGTTCGGCTACTACGGCTCGGTCGTCACCAACGTCATCTTCGCGACCTTCACCTTTATCTTCTTCGCGCTCGAAGGGTCGATCATGGCCCAGGGCCTCAAGCTGGGCCTGCACATCCCGTTGTCACTGGGCTACGCCGTGTCGACGCTGATCATCTTCCCGCTCGTCATCTACGGCATGAAAGTGCTTTCCACACTGCAGGTTTGGACGACACCGCTGTGGCTGATCCTCATGGTGGCACCGTTCGTCTATCTCGTCGTCACCCATCCCGAGTCGGTCGGCCAGTTCTTCGCCTACCAAGGTGAGAACGGCAAGGGCGGGTTCGACCTCGGTTCGACGCTGCTGGCCGCAGGTGTCTGTCTGTCGCTCATCGCCCAGATCGCCGAGCAGAACGACTACCTGCGCTTCATGCCACCGCAGACGCCCGAGAACAAGCGCAGTTGGTGGACCTGGCTGATCCTGGCCGGCCCGGGCTGGGTGTTCTTCGGCGCCATCAAGCAGATCGTCGGCCTGTTCCTGGCGGTGTACCTGATCGCCAACGTCGCCGACAGCGCCGGGATCGCGAACCAGCCCGTGCACCAGTTCCTGGAGATCTACCAGAACTTCCTGCCGGGTTGGCTGGCGATGACACTGGCCGTCGCCCTGGTGGTCATCAGCCAGATCAAGATCAATGTGACCAACGCGTACTCGGGCTCGCTGGCCTGGACCAACTCGTTCACCCGCGTCACCAAGCACTACCCCGGACGCATCGTGTTCCTCGGCGTGAACCTGCTGATCGCCCTGATCCTCATGGAAGCCGACATGTTCAGCTTCCTCAACACGATCCTGGGCTTCTACGCCAACTGCGGCATGGCCTGGGTGGTGGTCGTGGCCAGCGACATCGTCTTCAACAAGTACCTGCTCAAGCTGTCACCGAAGGAGCCGGAGTTCCGCCGCGGCATGCTCTACGCCTTCAACCCGGTGGGCTTCGGGTCGATGCTGCTGGCGGCGGGCCTGTCGGTGCTGGCGTTCTTCGGCGGGCTCGGTGAGACCGTGCGACCGTATTCGCCGCTGGTGGCAATCGGGCTCGGCATCGTGCTTCCGCCGATCTTCGCGATCGCCACGAAGGGCAAGTACTACCTGCGGCGCACCGACGACGGCATCGATCTGCCGATGTTCGACGAGTTCGGCAACCCGTCCGGTGAACACCTCAAATGCCATGTGTGCCATCACGATTACGAGCGGCCCGACATGCTCAAGTGCGAGACCCACGACGCGTTCGTGTGTTCGCTGTGCCTGAGCACAGACAAGGTCGCCGACCACGTGCTACCGGCGCAGAGCTAACCCGTCGCACCGCGAGCGGCGTGTGGAGAGTCAGACACGCACGCTCGCGGTGCTAGGCCAGGCGCGAAAGCAGGTCGGCGACAACGACATCGGCGGCGACGTCGACCTGCTCACCGGTCGCGAGGTCCTTGACGCCGATGGTCCCTGCCTCGATGTCGCGGTCGCCTGCCACGAGCGCGTACTTGGCGCCCGACCGGTCGGCCGCCTTCATCGCGCCCTTGAGACCGCGGTCGCCGTAGGCCAGGTCGACGCGCACCCCGGCGGCCCGCAGCCGGGCGGCCAGCTTGACGAGCTCAAGCTTGGCGGCCTCCCCGAGCGGCACGCCGAACACCTGCACGCCGAGCTGGGCACCGGCCGCGGTCTTCCCTTCGGCCTGCAGTGCCAGCAGCGTGCGGTCGACGCCGAGCCCGAAACCGATGCCCGAGACGTCCTGACCCCCGAGCCGGCGCATGAGCCCGTCATAGCGGCCGCCGCCGCCGATACCCGACTGCGCCCCCAACCCGTCGTGGACGAACTCGAACGTCGTCTTGGTGTAGTAATCCAGCCCCCGCACCATGCGCGGGTTGATGACGTACGGAATGCCGAGCGCGTCGAGGTTCGCCTGGACGCTTTCGAAGTGCTGCTTCGCTGTATCGGACAGGTGGTCGAGCATCAAGGGCGCGTCGGCGGTCATCTCGCGCACCTCGGGCCGCTTGTCGTCGAGCACGCGCAGCGGATTGATCTCCGCGCGCCGCCGGGTCTCCTCGTCGAGATCGAGCTTGAACAAGAAGGCCTGCAGCAGCTCGCGGTAGGCCGGGCGGCAGGTGTCGTCGCCCAGCGAGGTGAGCTCCAGCCGGAAGCCATCGAGCCCCAGCGACCGGAAGCCGGAGTCGGCGACCGCGATCACCTCGGCGTCCAGCGCCGGATCGTCGACACCGATGGCCTCGACGCCCACCTGCTGCAGCTGGCGATAGCGTCCCGCCTGGGGCCGCTCGTAGCGGAAGAACGGCCCCGAGTAGCACAGCTTGACGGGCAACGCCCCGCGGTCGAGCCGGTGCTGGATGACCGCGCGGATCACCCCGGCGGTGCCTTCGGGACGCAGCGTCACCGAGCGCTCGCCGCGGTCGGCGAACGTGTACATCTCCTTGGACACGACGTCCGTGGACTCCCCCACGCCGCGCGCGAACAACGCGGTGTCCTCGAAGATCGGCAGCTCGATATCGCCGTATCCGGCGCGGCGCGCCGAGCTCAGCAGCCCCTCCCGCACCGCGACGAACTGCGCGGAATCCGGCGGCAGGTAGTCGGGGACGCCCTTGGGAGCCTGGAACGCGACAGGCGAAGCGGAAATCTCAGTCACAGAGTCAAACCTTCGAGAAATGGATTGGTACGGCGTTCGTACCCGATCGTCGAGCGCGGACCGTGTCCAGGTAGTACCACGGTGTCGTCGTCGAGCACCAACAGTTTTGTCACGATCGACCCCAGCAGGTCCCGGCCACTGCCGCCGGGCAGGTCGGTGCGTCCTACCGACGACCGGAACAGCGTATCGCCAGTGAACACCACATCCGCCGGGCCACCAGCCAGTCGGAAGACCACCGAACCCCGGGTGTGCCCCGGCGTGTGGTCGACGACGACAGTCAGCTCGCCGAGCTCGACCTTGTCGCCGTCGCGGTCCAGCTCGACGAGTTGACGCGGTTCGGAGAACAACACCCCCAGCGCCAGCTGCGCCAGCCGGGGCCCGAATCCCTTGATCGGGTCGGTCAGCATGAACCGGTCCTCGGGATGGATGTAGGCCGGGCAGCCGTAGGTGTCGGCCACCTTCTGCGCCGACCAGATGTGATCGATATGACCGTGGGTGAGCAGAACCGCCGCCGGGGTGAGCCGGTTTTCGTCGAGGATTCGCCGCAGCGGCCCCATTGCTCGCTGACCTGGGTCGACGATGATCGCGTCAGCTCCGGGCCGCGGCGCCACGACATAGCAGTTGCACGCCAGCAGCCCGGCCGGAAATCCGGTGATCAACACGTTGCCAGTTTCCCACGCCGGAATCACACCTCCTGTTCACGCGGGTCGACAGGCCCATGGCCGGCATCACCTGGCACACTCGATGCGAATCGGAACATCCCCTGACGTGCACACGAGGAAGAGGACGAACGCGGTGCCCACCAACGAACAACGACGAGCGGCGGCCAAGCGCAAGCTCGAACGCCAGCTGGAGCGTCGCGCAGCCCAAGAGCGCAAGCGCCGCCTGCTGACCATCGTCGGCGCGGTCGTGGCCGCCATCGTGGTGATCGGCGCAGGCGTCGGGCTGTACGTCGCCAACCGGGATTCGGGCAGCACCACAGCCTCTGCCGCCACCACCACGCCGTCGGCAGCGGCGGAGCCCGCCGCCAACGGCCAGCTGCCTGCGTTCGTGGCGCCGGCCAACCTCGGCGCGGACTGCCAGTACCCGGCGGCCGGCGAGGCCAGCAAGAAGGTGAACCCGCCGCGCACCGGCAAGGTGCCCACCGATCCGGCAACGGTCAGCGTGAGCGTGACGACCAACCAGGGCAACATCGGCCTGCAGCTGGACAACGCGAAGGCACCGTGCACCGTCAACAGCTTCGCGAGCCTGGCTCAGCAGGGCTACTTCAACGACACTCCGTGCCATCGGCTGACCGCCGGCGGCCTGTCGGTGCTGCAGTGCGGTGATCCGACCGGCAAGGGCACCGGCGGCCCGGGCTACCAGTTCGCCGACGAATACCCGGCCAACCAGTACCAGCCCGACAACCCAGCGCTGCAGCAGCCGGTGCTGTACCCGCGGGGCACCCTGGCCATGGCCAACGCCGGCCCCGGCACCAACGGCAGCCAGTTCTTCCTGGTCTACAAGGATTCGCAGCTGCCGCCGAACTACACGGTGTTCGGCAAGATCGACGCGACCGGCCTGGCCACGCTCGACAAGATCGCCGCGGCCGGTGTGGCCGGCGGCGGTCAGGACGGCAAGCCGGCCACCGACGTCGAGCTGAAGTCCGTCCTGCTGGACTAGCCCATGACGACTCCTCCGCCGGAGGGCGGATACCAGCCCGGATATCCGCCCCCGCCGGTCGGGTACCCCCAGCCGCCGCGGCCGACCAACGGCATGGCGATCGCGGCGCTGATTTGTGGATTCCTGTTCGCGCCGCTCGGCATCATCTTCGGGCACATCTCGCTGTCACAGATTCGCCGCACCGGGGAACAGGGCCGCAGCCTCGCGATCGTCGGCCTCGTGCTGGGCTATCTCTTGACTGCGCTGACCGTGCTCTCGGTGGTTCTCGTGGTGGTGGCCAGCGTGTTCACCGCCGGTTTCCTCGGGCAACTCAAAGGGGCGATCGACAGCAGCGCCACGGCGTATCCCTCCCCGACCGCGCAACCCACCGGTCCGCCACCACCGACAGGGACGTTGCCGCCGTCGCCGTCACCACGGGCCAACGCCGGCTCCAATTGCCAATACCCGGCTTCCGGTGCGGCAGACAAGCCGAATACGCCGCCGCGCGCTGGCACGGTCCCCACCGTCCCGGCCACCGTCAGCGCCAGCATCACCACCAACCAAGGCAACATCGGCCTGCAACTCGACAACGGCAAGGCGCCGTGCACGGTCAACAACTTCGCGAGCCTGGCCCAACAGGGCTTCTACGACAACACCCCGTGCCACCGGCTCACCTCGGGCTCGCTGTCGGTCCTGCAATGCGGTGACCCCACGGGCAAGGGCACCGGCGGCCCCGGTTACGAGTTCGCCGACGAGTACCCCGTCGATCAGTACCCACCGGGCGACCCTGCGCTGCAGCAGCCGATCCTCTATCCGCGCGGCACGTTGGCCATGGCCAACGCCGGGCCCAATACCAACGGCAGCCAGTTCTTCCTGGTGTACCAGGACTCTCAGCTGCCGCCGAACTACACCAAGTTCGGCACCATCGATGCCACCGGGCTGGCCACCCTGGACAAGATCGCCGCAGGCGGAGTTGCCGGAGGCGGGCAGGACGGGCAGCCGGCCACCCCGGTGACCATCACCTCAGCTCGGCTGGACTGACCCGATGTATCCGCAGCAACCACCCGCCCGGCCCACCGCGGTACCCCGACTTCTCGTGGTGCTGGCTCTCCTCCTGGCGATCCTCGGCTACGGGCTGGCGGTGTTCGCCAGCAGGAGCATCTGGCAGACCCGGGACGCCACCCGGCTGACCTTCTCCGCCCGGACCACGGACGGTGCACCGCCCACATCCGACGCGCTGGCCGCTGCGGCCGATGTCGTGCAGCGGCGGCTCGAGGGGCTCAAGGTCCCCGGTGCGTCGGTGACCGCCGACGGCACGAAGCTGGTGGCCACCGTGCCGGCCGGCGGGCCCGACGTGGTCCCGGACATCACCCGGATGGGCCAGCTGACCATCCGGCCGGTGATCCACGCGATGCCCGCGAAGCCCGGGGGTGCGCCCGCAACGCCGACCACGCCACCGAAACCCGCCGACCCGGCGAGGAGTGCCGACGAGAAGCAGCTGAGGCAGAGCACCAATCCGTCGATCCAGATCCTGGCGCTGCAGTTCCAGGCCACCCGCTGCGGCGACGACGACCAGCTCGCCGGCCACGACGACCCCAACCTGCCGCTGGTCACCTGCTCCACCGACGGCAACACCGTCTACCTGCTGAACAAGTCGATTCTCACCGGGGCGAATGTCCGCCGCGCCACGGCACACTGGGACGACCGCAACGGTCAGCACGTCGTCGACCTGGAATTCGATGGCTCCGGTGCGCGTACGTGGGCGGATTTCACGGCCGCCAACATCGGCGCCCAGACGGCCTTCACCCTCGACACCCGGGTGATCAGCGCCCCGGAGATCCGAGAGGCCATCCCGGGTGGCCGTACCCAGATCAGTGGCCGCTTCACCGCCGATGACGCACGCGAGCTGGCCGGCACACTGCAGTCCGGCATGTTGCCGGTGGTCCTCACCCTCGACTCAGCCGAGCCCGCAACGCTCACGGCGACAAGGTTTTCCACGTTGATGCGCGTGCCCATCATCGTCGCGGGGATCGACTTGCTGGCGGTCATCGTCGTGGCCACCGGATGGCTGATCCGGCGCCGCGCTACGCCGCCGCAGTTGTGACGGTGCGACGGCCCAGCGCCCAGTACAACCCACCGGCCACCACGCTGCCGGACAGCCAGGAGAAGTCGGTGTTGCCGAGCGCGGTGGCCACCGGACCCTGCATCGCCGGGACCAAACCGTATTGCCACGCCCAACCGGCCACAATCCCGGCGGCCAAGCTGACCAACCCGGCCATGTTCCAACGCGCACAACCGGATTCGCGTGCGGGCAGGTACAGGCCCGCAACGTCAAGGACACCGCGTCGCACACCCGCGTAGTCCACCACCATGATCGCGGCCCACGGGCTGATCCACACCAGGACGGACACCATCCAGTTGTCGAATGCCTGCGCGAAGCTGTCCGCCTCCACGAACACGGCCAACACGATCGACGCCACCAGCCCGGCACCCAATGTCACCTTCCACCGCGCCGCCCGAACACCGATGGACAGCGCCGCCAGCGAGCATGAATAGAGGTTCAGGATGTTCGTCGCGATGGGTCCGTGCACGAGCAAGAGCAGGACCGGCACCGCCATCACTCCGAACGTCGATACCACGAGCGCCGACGGATCACTGCCGGCACCGGCACTGGCCAGGCAGGCACCAAGCGCGGCCAGCCACACGGTCGGCACGTACATGCCCAACGCGGACGACCAGAACACCGACCTGGACGACGCCGACACCCGCACGAAGCGGCTGTAGTCCGATGCGTAGGGAATCCACGTCAGCCCCCAGCCGATGCCGATGGCGGTGAGCAATTGTGTAACCGCGGTGAACTTCTCCCCCGAACTCATCGCCTGCCCCGCCAACGACCAGTGCACGTCGGTGGTCACCAGCGCCAGAACCGTCATGACCGCCATCACCAGCGCCGTCGCAGGCACGGTGTACTTCTCGAAGCTGCGGATGGCGTAGAAGCCGTAGAGCGCCAACCCCAGCTGGGCAGCCATGATCACCGCTGCCACAACCACTTTCAGCCAGATACCACCGGTCAATCCGAATTCGCGGAGCATCGCCATCACGAGGTCGAGCACCACCCACGTGTTGACTCCCACCCATCCCATCGTCAGCAGGAACTGCACCAGGCCCGGCACGACCGCCCCCGACAAGCCGAACGCGGCACGCCCGAGCACCATCTGGTTCACCGCCGTGCGGTGCCCGATCACGTTGAACCCCCCGAACACCGCACAGCCGATGACATTGCCGACGGCCACCACGACCAGCGTCTCGACCAGGCTCAGGCCGAGAGTAATGCCCAGCGCACCGAGCACCCAGTTGATCGGTGCGATGTTGGCGCCACACCAGATCCAGAACAGCTCCCATGGCGAACAATCGCGGCTTTCGGCACCGATCGGCTCGATGCCGTGGGCATCGAACGGCACCCCGGCTGTCGGTGGTGGCGCGGCTGTGGTCAGCGGTTTGGTCGGTCGGGTCGACATCCAGGGCTCCTCACGTATCGGATTCCGCCCATCGAAACACCGCCGACATCCCGCAACGAGTGTATAAACATCCATGATCTATCAACACGATTGGATGTACGCACACCGATGTTGAGCCTGGGCGCGCTGATCGACGACACGACACTGGAGTTGACGCTGCTGGTGTCCGGCCCGCCGGGTGCCCTCGACCGCGAGGTGCTGTGGCTGCACAACACCGAGTTGCCCGACCCGTCGCCCTACATCCGTGCCACGGAACTGGTTCTGACCAACGGCCTTTGGCACAGCACGGTGACGTCGGACGACTTCGTCGCTGCCCTGCAACGGGCCCGGGCCTCGGGGTTGATCTACGGTCTGACGGACCAGACACCAACGGCCCCGGCAGATCTCGTCGAATCCTGCGCAGGCGCCGAGTTACCGCTGGCGACGGTGTCCATTGCCGTGCCGTTCACGGCCATCACCCAGGCCGCCGCCCGGATCCAGACCGAGGCCCGCCAGTCGGCGCTGTCCCGGTTGGTGCGTCGAGGCAACGCGCTGGCAAGTTCGATCTCCAGGGGCGGTGGCGCCCAGGGCATCCTTGACGTGCTCCGCCGCGATCACGATCTGCCGCTGCTGGTGGTCGACCGCATGGGCCGGCATCTCGCGGGCACCGTGGTGACCGATGCTCAGATCCACGTCGCCGCCGAGGCCCTGAACCGGCACCCGCCGCCGCTGGAACTCGACGTGCCCGGACTCGGCACTGCTGCGGTCTATCTCGTCGAGGGTGCGATGGGCGATATCGACGCGGGACTGTTTTGTCTGCGGCCGCTGGCGGCGCTGCGGCCGGCCGAACGAGATGCCCTCGAGCAGGCGGCGCGTTACCTCAGCCTCGAAGTCACCCGCCAGCAGGCGCTGCAGGCGATCGAATCACGCTTTTCCAGCGAGTTGCTCGAGATGGTGCTGTCCGGCGCGGCCCGCGCTCGTGAGGTCTCGGAACGGTTGCGCGCGTTCGGCATCGACCCGTCGGCGCCGCTGGCGGTCTACACCGTGGTGGTCGGAAACGACGAACTGCGGCCGCCCGGCTCGACCGACGAGATCGAGGCGTTCTTCAGCCATCGCGGCCTTGCCGCTGTGGTGGTGCCCGGCAGCCAGGACACCGTCGTGGTGTTCGGCTGGCACCAGGACTCCGCAGGCCTGGTGCCCCTGGCCGAACACTTGATCCAAGCCCTGACCACGCGGTTCCCCGCCGACCGCACCGTGGTGGGCATCGGGGATCTGGCCGCCGACGCCACCGGCCTGCGGGATCCGTTGATCCGGGCCAGGGAGGTCTGCCACGTAATGTGGCGCCGCTCAACCGAATCCCGCGTCGGCACCTATGCCGACGTGGGCACGCACCGCATGCTGCTCGGCCTGCACGACCGGTCGGTGCTGCGCCGGTTCGCCGACGACATCTTGGGTCCCCTGCGCGTTCACGACGAGCAACACGGCACCGAGCTGGAACGCACGCTGCGGACGTTTCTCGGCAACGACGGGCACTGGGCCAAGACGGCCGCAGCCCTCTTTGTCCATGTCAACACGCTGCGCAACCGCGTCACCCGGATCAATGAGCTGACGGGCCGCGACGTGACGCGCCTAGAGGACCGCGTCGACCTGTTCCTGGCGTTGGAGGCCGACGCGCAGAGTTGACGGGCTACACCGGATAGACGGCGGGGTCGACGAACGGCGGTGCCACCGTGCGTGGTTCGATCGCCGGGTCCGCGCACACCGCGTCGGCGACATCGCAGCAGCGCGCGAAGTGCACGTCACCGCACGCCAGCGCGTACTCGATGAACCCGCGCAGTGCCAGCAGACGGCCCGGGCGCCCCGAAAGGAACGGGTGGACACAGAGATTGAACAGGCAGCGATAGTGCCGCATGCCGTCCAACTCGGCGCGCCACATCTCGGCGACCTTCACCGGGGATTCGATCACCGATCCAATGTGGGGTTCTGGCAGGTAGGCATACTGCTCCCAGTCGTCCAGAGACCAGTGCACCGGCAACTCGACGATCGGCCCGGCATCGGTGGCGAGCCGGTATGGCCGGTCGTCGCCCATGAGCGACGAGTCGTAGCGCAGACCGTGTTCGGCGATGAGCCGCGGCGTCTGCCAACTGGCACCCCACAGTGCGGCACGGTGACCGGCGATGTCGATGCCCTGGGCGGCGAACACCGCCAGCGCCCGTTCGAAATCGGCGCGTTCCTCGGCGGCGGTCATGGCCACCGGCGACCGGTGACTGTAGGAGTGGTGGGCCACCTCGTGTCCGCGTTCGACGATGGACGCAGCCAGCCCAGGCCGGTGTTCGGCAACCCAGCCCGGCACGAAAAACGTGGCGGGAACACCCAATTCGTCCAGCAGATCCAGGATGCGGGGCACGCCGACATCCGGCCCGTAGGACTGGTGCGACATCGCCATCATGTGTGCGCCGAAGCGGTGCCCCGCGGCAAGGATCGGTGTCTCCGCGTCGACGTCGAAGGTCAGGGTGGCCACCGCGTTCGCGCCGCGGTGCCACGGGGCTGTCACCGGGCGGCCCGCCAGGCACGGGCGTTGGCGATCGTCGCCATCGGCGAGAGCATGCCGTGATCGAACGCGGTCAGCGCCTCCCCGGCCGAAAGACGCTGCGGCAGGTCGGGGTTCGCCAACGCCCCACGGCCGACCGACAACAGGTCGGCATGCCCGCCGTCGAGCACGTCGGCCGCCTGCGCGTGGTCATGCATGCCGCCGTTGGCCATCACCGGTAGCCCGGTCACCTCTCGCGCCACAGCCGTGATGGTGCGCCCGTCCGCCAACCGCGCGGTCTCGATGAAGTCGCGGCCCTCGCTGGCGATGTGCACATAGTCGGCACCGGCATCGCGCAGGGCACCGAAGATCACCTCGGCCTCCGCGATCCCACCCGGCCAGCGATACCCGAAGTCGTTGACCTTGGTCTGCGAAATCCGCACCCCGATCAGGAAGTCCACCCGAGCCCGGGCTCTGATCGCTGCCAAGATCTGCGCGGTGAGCCGAATGCGGTTCTGCACGCCACCGCCGTATCCGTCGGCTCGGCAGTTCGTGTAGGCGGTGAGGAACTGATCGAGCAGATACCCGTTGGCGGCGTGGACCTCGACGCCGTCGAAGCCCGCGACGCGCGCGCGTTCCGCGGCCGCGACGAACCCTGCGACCACCGCTTCGATGTCATCGTGAGTCATTTCCCGGGGCGTGGGCCACGGGCCAGAGCCGCCGTACTCCTCGAGCATGGCACCGCGCGGGCGCACGGCCGACGGCGCGATGGTGCCGACGCCGTACGAGTTGCCCTGCGACAACGCACCGGCGTGCATGAGCTGCGCCACGATCGGAGCGCCCGCGGCATGGACTGCCCCGGTCACCTGGCGCCAGCCCGTCACGTGGCCCTCGACCGCCAAGCCGGGCTGGTTGAGGTAGCCCTGACTGTGGGTGGTGTCGGTGTAGACGCCCTCGGTGATGACCAACCCGAAGCCGCCACGCGCGAAGTCGGCGTAGTAGTCGGCCATCGCTGCGGTCGGGGTGCCGTCCGGCGCGGCCGACACCCGCGTCATCGGCGCGACGGCAAGGCGATTCGTCAGCTCCAGAGTGCCTAGGTGGGTAGTGCTCAGCGCGGGGTGCCGCGTCTGCGTGGGATTGGTGGTCATGCGATCCTCTCCTGTGTCAGTTCGATGACGAGCGGCGTGGGGCGATGCCCGTTGATGCCGTTGAGATCCATGGGGCACGCCGACACCACCACCACACAGTCCATGGCCGCTTCGAACTCGACGGCGTCGCCGGGCCGGCTCACGGCGGGCAACCACGACAGCACACCGTCGTCGGCGACCGGGATGTTCATGAACACGTTCACCGGCTGGGGTACGTCAGCTGCGCTGAATCCCAGCTGCGCCAGGGCTTTTCGCAGGTTCACCGCGCAGGATGGATGCCCCGTGACGCCGAGTGCGCGATAGCGTTCGGCGTCGCAGGCGGCGATCAGCATGTCGTGGATACCCGGCGAGGTGTCTTCGATCAATGTCAGTATCGGCCTACGCCGGTTGGTGACGAAGTGTTCGCCCATCTCGGGAAACAACCGGCCGGTCGTGGTGCGGGTATGTGACGCGCTCAGGTACTCGGTGAGATCGCCTGCTGCGTAGGCGAATACATCGCCGACCTGGCCGCCTTCGGCATCGATCACCCGCACCCGATCCCCGTGCCGCAGGGTCACCGCGTGGCCGGCGCCTGCGGGCACCGTCGTTCTGCTCGTCGTGTTGGTCAACTCCATGGCTCGCTATTCAAGCCAGCCGGGCGACCCGCGCCCAATGGTTGTTTCTCCACCGCTCCGCTAGATCCGATGGATGTTTCTCCATATCGCCACGTCCGCGGAGCTACCTAGTGTTCACGGTCACAACCCCCGGTGGCCCATGCCGAGGCCAAGCGAAGGAGACCTATGGACTGTCTGGATGTCACAGTCATCGATGCCGGAGAACTGTCTGCGCGCAAGGCTTTCGGCCTGCTCAAGGCTGCGGTGGTGCCGCGGCCCATCGCCTGGACATCGACCATCAGCCCCGACGGCGTCGCCAACCTGGCGCCGTTCAGCTTCTTCACCGTGGTGTCGTCCCAGCCGCCGCTGGTACTGCTGAGCCTCGAATACCTGGCCACCGGCCGGCTCAAGGACAGTGCCGCCAACATCGAAGCCACGGGTGAGTTCGTGGTCAACATCGCGCCTGCGGCCATGGCGCCGGCCGTCGAACTGACCAGCGTGCAGGTCGACGCGTCGGTCGACGAATTCGAGCTGGCAACGGTGACACCGGTGCCGTGTCGCCATGTCCGGCCGCCACGGCTCGCCGAATCACCCATCAGCCTGGAATGCCGACTGCACACCACGGTTCAGCCCGGCAGCGATCGGCTGGTGATCGGCGAGGTGCTTGCCTTCCATCTCGACCGTCGCGTGCTGGACCCGGACGGGCGGGTGGACATCGCCCGGCTCGACCCGCTCGCCCGCACCGCAGCACATTTCGCCCGTCTGCAGCCGCTCTTCCAGGAGGAGATGTGATGTCCCATGTCATCGACGACGGACCGTTGACCGCGTTTCACAAGCGGCTCACCGTGTTCTCTGCCGGCGGGCCGTTCCTCGACGGATTCGCGTTGACCATCATCGGTATCGCGTTGGTCTCCATGAAGAGCCAGTTGAGCCTCGACTCGGTCAGCGTGGGACTGGTGGGAGCCGCGGCGCTGATCGGAATCTTCGTGGGCGGCCTGGTTTTCGGCTATGTCACCGACCGTGTCGGCCGCAAGATCATGTACATCGCCGACCTGTCCATGTTGGTCGTGGTGTCCATCGCGTCGGCGTTCGTGACCGATGCGTGGCAATTGGTGCTGCTGCGGTTTCTGCTCGGCGTGGCCATCGGCGCGGACTATCCGATCGCCAGTTCGCTTCTGGCCGAGTTCATCCCGAGTCGCTACCGGGGCAGGCTGCTGGGTTCACTGTTCGTGGTGTGGGCGGCCGGCGCAGCCGCAGCGGCAGCCGTGGGTTGGGCGCTGTCGGCGCTGGGCCCCGACGCCTGGCGGTTCATGCTCGCCAGCCCGGCGGTGTTCGGCATCATCACCCTGCTGATGCGCGCCGGGACACCGGAATCGCCGCGGTGGCTGCTCAGCAAGGGCCGCGAGGCCGAGGCACTCGAAGTATGTCGGCAAGTGTGGGGCCCCCAGGCCGACACGTCGCTGATCCCGGCCGAACCGCCCGCCACGTCGTATTCGGAACTCTTTCGCGGCATCTATCTGCGCAGGGTCATCTTCGTCGGGGTGTTCTTCACCGCCCACGTGATCCCGTTGTTCGCGGTATACACCTTCGGGCCGGACATCCTCGCACAGATGGGCGTCGGCGAACAGAACGTGTACGTGGCCGAGTTGGTGATCAGCGTGCTGTTCCTGGTGGGTGGCGTCCCGGGACTGCTGCTGGTCGACAAGATCGGGCGTAAACCGTTGCTGCTGTGGACTTTTGCCGTCATGAGCGCGGCGTTCGTCGTCATGGCCACCGACCCGCACGCCCCCGCCGTCGTCCTGTTCGCGTTGCTCGCCCTGTACGCGATCACCTCCGGTGCCTGCAACTTCATCGAGATCATCTACCCGAATGAGCTGTTCCCCACCGCAGTACGGGCCAGCGCCACCGGTACCGTCGTCGCGATCAGCCGCATCGGTTCGGCCATCAGCACGTTCGTGTTGCCGCTCGTACTCACCGGCACCGGACTCGGCGGGGTCATGTGGCTGCTGGCCGTCGTCAACGTGATCGGTCTGGTGGTCACCGTGGTTCTCGGTGAGGAGACGCGCGGCCGCGCGCTGTCCGACACCTCGGCCGCGGGCCGCTCCCGCGCGGAGGTGTCCGACGGCGTCGACGTGTGACGGCCTCGATCAGGCCGCGCTGGTGACCCGGTACACGTCGTAGACACCCTCGACATTGCGGACCACGCTGAGCAGATGCCCCAGGTGCTTCGGGTCACCCATCTCGAAGGTGAAGCGGCTGATGGCCACCCGGTCGTTGGAGGTGGTGACCGACGCCGACAGGATGTTGACCTTCTCGTCGGCCAGCACCCGGGTCACATCGGAGAGCAGCCGGTGCCGGTCGAGCGCCTCCACCTGGATCGCCACCAGGAACACCGAGGACGGTGACGGCGCCCACTCCACGTCGATGATGCGCTCCGACTGTTCTTGCAGCGACGCCGCATTCGTGCAGTCGGTGCGGTGCACGCTGACCCCGCCGCCGCGGGTGACAAAGCCCATGATGGTGTCACCGGGGACCGGCGTGCAGCACTTGGCCAGCTTGGTGAGCACACCGGGTGCACCCGGCACGGCCACACCGGTGTCATCGGTGGTGCGCTGCCGGACCGGCATGTTCGCCGGGGTGGACCGCTCGGCGAGCTCGTCCTCGGCCGCGTCGTCGCCACCGAACTGGGCCAGCATGCGCTGCACCACGTGGCGCGCCGAGACATGACCCTCACCGACGGCGGTGTAGAGCGCCGATACGTCGGTGTAGCGCAGTTCGCGGGCCAGCGCACCCATGGTCTCGCCGGTCATCAAGCGCTGCAACGGAAGTCCACCGCGCCGGACTTCGCGCGCGATCGCGTCCTTGCCGGACTCCAGAGCTTCCTCGCGGCGCTCCTTGGCGAACCACTGCCGGATCTTGGCCTTGGCGCGGGGCGACACCACAAAGCTCTGCCAGTCGCGCGACGGCCCGGCGTTGGGTGCCTTCGAGGTGAAAACCTCGACCACTTCCCCATTTTCGAGCTTGCGTTCCAGCGCCACCAGCCTGCCGTTGACCCGTGCGCCGATACAGCGGTGCCCCACCTCGGTGTGCACGGCGTAGGCGAAGTCCACCGGGGTGGAACCGGCAGGCAGGGTGATCACGTCGCCCTTGGGGGTGAACACGAAGAGCTCCTGGGCCGCAAGGTCGTACCGCAGCGACTCCAGGAACTCGCCGGGATCCGCGGCCTCCCGCTGCCAGTCGAGAAGCTGACGCATCCAGGCCATGTCGTCGATCTCGGTCGAGGCGTGCGGATGCGGAACGCCGTTGCGGCCCTTGGCTTCCTTGTACCGCCAGTGCGCGGCGATGCCGTACTCGGCGGTGCGGTGCATGTCGCGGGTGCGGATCTGCACCTCCAGCGGCTTGCCCTCCGGCCCGACGACGGTGGTGTGCAGCGATTGGTAGACGCCGTACCGCGGCTGGGCGATGTAGTCCTTGAAGCGCCCAGCCATCGGCTGCCACAGGGAGTGCACCACGCCGACCGCGGCGTAACAGTCCCGGATCTCGTCGCAGAGGATCCGCACCCCGACCAGGTCGTGGATGTCGTCGAAGTCACGGCCCTTGACGATCATCTTCTGGTAGATCGACCAGTAGTGCTTGGGCCTGCCCTCGACGACCGCGTTGATCTTCATGGCCGACAGCGCCACCCCGATCTCGGCGCGCACCTTGGCGAGATAGGTGTCGCGTGACGGTGCCCGGTCGGCGACCAGACGCACGATCTCCTCGTACTTCTTGGGGTGCAGAATCGCGAACGACAGGTCTTCCAGTTCCCACTTGACCGTCGCCATCCCCAGCCGATGGGCAAGCGGGGCAATGACTTCCAGCGTCTCGCGGGCCTTGCGGGCCTGCTTCTCCGGCGGCAGGAAGCGCATGGTCCGCATGTTGTGCAGCCGGTCGGCGACCTTGATCACCAGCACGCGCGGGTCGCGGGCCATCGCGATGATCATCTTGCGGATGGTCTCGCCCTCGGCGGCCGAGCCCAGCACCACCTTGTCGAGCTTGGTGACACCGTCGACCAGGTGGCCGACCTCGCTGCCGAATTCGGTGGTCAGCGCCTCCAGCGTGTAACCGGTGTCCTCGACCGTGTCGTGCAGCAACGCGGCCACGAGCGTCGTGGTGTCCATCCCGAGTTCGGCCAGGATGTTGGCCACCGCCAGCGGATGGGTGATGTACGGATCGCCGGACTTGCGCATCTGGTCGGCATGCCGCTTGTCGGCTACGTCGTAGGCACGCTGCAGCAACTGCAGGTCGGCCTTCGGGTAGATCTCGCGGTGCACCGCCACCAGCGGCTCGAGCACCGGATTCACGGCACTGCGCTGCGCCGTCATCCGTCGGGCCAACCGAGCGCGCACGCGGCGCGACGCGCTGCTCTTGGCGACGTCGGCCGGGGTCGGCGCGGGCAGCGCGGGTGGAGACTGCACGGCTTGACCGGTACCGGGATCGTCGGCCATCGCCGTCACCTCCTGCTGTTCATCCCCACCTGTTCATCCAGAGTTCGAGGATATCTCTCAGACCGTGTGCAGGCTGCTAACCGGCAGGGGTGCCACCGCGCCGCGACCACGCAATTCGGTCAGCTCCAGCACCACCGCGGCCCCGGTGACCCGGGCGCCGCTCGCCGTGAGGAGTTTGACCGCGGCGCCCAGCGTCCCGCCGGTGGCCAGCACATCGTCGATGATGACAACGTCGCGCCCGGCGATATCAATCCCCTCGGCGGGGATCTCCAGGGTCGCCGTGCCGTATTCCAGCTGGTAGGTCGCGCTGTGCACCGGCGGCGGCAGCTTTCCGCCCTTGCGGACGGCGAGCACGCCGATGCCAAGACGGGTCGCGACGGCCGCGCCCAGCAGGAAGCCACGTGCGTCCAGGCCGGCCACCAGGTCCGCCCCGGCGGCGCTGGCCGCGAGAGCGTCGGTGACCGCGCAGAGCCCGTCAGCGTCGGCCAGCAGCGGCGTCAGGTCCTTGAACTGCACACCGGGTTCCGGGAAATCGGCGACCTCACGGGTCAACGACGCCACCAGCCGGGAAATATCGGAAATCGGAGGCCTTTCGCGTTCGCCGGTCACTTCGACAACTTCCAACGGTCCATGTTCCAGCCGGCACCCCAGCGGGTCGGATTGCTGCTCACGGCGTACATCTTGGTCGATGTCAGCACCGTGCGCTGCTGCCGGTACAGCGGCAGCGTCGGCATGTCGCCCCACAGGATCGGTGCGCCCTCCCCGACCAGCCGCGTCAGCTCCTTCGGGTCGGTCGTCACGGCCAGCGCGTCGATGATCCCGTCGACGCGTTCGTTGTTGTAACCAGGCAGATTGTTGCCGTTGCCGCCGTGCAGCGCGTACGCGTCCATCGCCGACGACCCCGACGAGCCGCTGCCCGTCGCGCCGCCGGTGCTGGCCAGCAGCACGTCGAATTGGTTGCTGCGCAACGCCACCGGTCCGGCCGTTTCCGAACCGGTGTCCTGCACCGTGATGCCGGCCGGTGCGCACGCCTTGGCGATGGCACCCACCGTGGCGGCCAGCCGGGCGTTGGGCGTCTGATACCCGATGCGCACGGTGAGCGGCTGGTTGTGGATCTCGGCGCGGGCGGCATCGGGGTTGGCCACGGTGAACTGTCCAGCGTCCGCGGCGCCCTCGGCAGTACCGAACGCATCGTCGGCGGCCGGACTGAGCCGTGAATTGGCGATCGGCATGACGGCATTGCGGGCGATCACGTCACGCGGCGTGCACAGCGCGAGCGCCCGCCGGGCCGGGGTCGCCGCCAGCGGGCCTCCCGGCGCGAAGATCAACTGCTCGATGCCTGCCGACGGGGTGTCGTTGCTGACGTAGTCGTCGGGCAGGTTGAGCACGCCCGACGATCCGGTCGCGATGTCGACGACATCGAAGGAGCCCTTGTTGACGCGCTCCTGGATGTCGGCACCCCGCGGCCACACCGTGACCTTGTTCGTGATGGGCTTGGCGCCCCACCACTTGTCGTTGGCCACCAGCGTCACGACACCGTCGTTCGACACCGAGTCGAGCCGGTACGGCCCCGACGACGGGAAGTGCTTGAGGTCCACGTCCGGTTTGAGGTCCCACGTGGTGTTCCAGGCCTGGGCGATGCGGTCGACCGTGGGCGTGTCACCGGTCTGCAGTGCGGTGGTGACGCCACCCTCGACGAGGCCCAGTTCATCGGCGATGACGTGGGACGGCATCAGCGAGGTCGCGGTGAACAACTGCGCGTAGTCGACGAACGGCCGGTCCTGCGCGAACGCCACCCGGGCCTTCTTCTGCCCCGGCGCGCAGTCCACCGTCGAGATGTCGCGGTAGCCGGCCTGGCTGGCCGCATCGAAGCCCGCGAACCGGCCCGACTGCGCCGCCCACGCGAGCACCAGATCGTCACAGGTGATCGGCTTGCCGTCGGAGTACACCGCTTTGTCGTCGATGACGTAGTCGAGCACCAGCGGGGCGCGGCCCACCACCGAAACCGACCCGAAGTCGTGATCGGCGACGACCTGACCATCCGGCCCGTGGTAGGAGAAACCGGTCAGCGTGCGGGCGAAGGCCTGCGGCCCGGCCGACGCCGCACCCGCGACGGTGTTCGTGTTGTAGGTGGGCAGGGTGCCGTCGACCGCATAGTCGATCGCGTCGGCCGAGCTCCCCCCACAGGCCGACACCCCGACGGCGGCCAGCAGTGTCACCACCGCCGCGCCCGCGAGTCGCGCGCCTCGCGTGCGCGGGACATGGCCGATGGCCCCCCACTGAGCCATCCGGATTACCGCCGGGTGTTCCGCTTGCCCGACGGGCGACCCGTTCTCGCCGTCGGTCGCGACGGCCGCGCTCCGGGCGCGGGTTTGGCGGGAGCCGTCGAGCTCGCCGACGCCGACACGGTCTCCTCCGCATCGTCGGCGTCGGCCGCGTCGTCAGCCTCGGTGTCCTCGGAAGCGGCCTTGGCGGCCGACTTCTTGTCGGCCTTCGCGGCCGCCGGGTTGCGACGGTTGAGCACCTTCTTGGTGTGCCGCTGCACCAGCTCGGTGCGCTCACGCAGCGACACCAGCAGCGGCGTGGCGAAGAAGATCGACGAGTAGGTACCGACGATCACGCCGACCAGCTGGACCAGGGCCAGGTCCATCAGGGTGCCGACGCCGAGCAACCAGACCGCCACCACGATCAGCGCCACGATCGGCAGCACCGAGATCAAGCTCGTGTTGATCGAGCGCATGAACGTCTGGTTCACCGCGAGGTTGGCCTGCTCGGCGAATGTGCGTCGGGTGGTGTGTTCGAAGCCGTGGGTGTTCTCCTCGACCTTGTCGAACACGATCACGGTGTCGTAGAGCGAGAAGCCCATGATCGTGAGCAGGCCGATGACGGTCGCCGGGGTCACCTCGAACCCGACCACCGAGTACACGCCTGCGGTGACGAGCAGGTCGAAGACCAGCGACGCCAGGGCGGACAGCGCCATGTACTTCTCGTAACGCCAGGTGATGTAGATGGTCGCCAGCACGAGGAACACGATCAGCGCGATGATCGCCTTCTGGGTGATCTGGCCACCCCAGGTCTCCGATACCGCCGAGTCGCTGATGACCTGCTTGCTGGGCTTGCCGTCGCTGCCCTTCGGGTGGAAGGCGTCGAACAGTGCGGTGCGCAGCTTCTCGGTGTCCTGGTTGGACAACGTCTCGGACCGGATCTGGACCGTGGCCGAAGAGCCGTTGCCCACCACGACCACCGATTCCGGGTTGCGGCCCAGGGTCTTGTTGAAGACGTTCTCGACCTGCTGGGTGGTGATGGTGCCGGACTCACCGGCCGACGGCATCGAGACCTTTGTTCCGCCCTCGAAGTCGATGCCGAAGGTGAATCCGCGCAGCACGATGCTGACGATCGCGATGGCGACGATGACGCCGCTGATGATGTACCAGAACTTGCGCCGGCCGACGACCTCGAAGGCGCCGGTACCCGTGTAGAGCCGGACGAAGAATCCGTGCTTGGGCAGCGCCGCCGAGGACGCCTCGATGCTGGGTGCTTCGACGGCCGTCGTGGTGTCGTCGTCGGTGTCGGTTGAGTGCTTCGCAGCCATGTCTCTATCCCCGTCCCGCTGTTGCGTGCGCGGCTTCTCGGCGTTCCCGGGCGATCTGCTGCACCGCACCGAGACCGTTGAGCGCCGGTTTGGCCATCGTCGGCGACTTCGACGCGAGGTACACCAGCGGCCAGGTCACCAGGAACACCACCACGAGGTCGAGCAGCGTGGTCAACCCGAGGGTGAACGCGAATCCCTTCACCTGCCCGATAGCCAGCACATAGAGCACCAGCGCGGCCAGGAAGGTCACCGCGTTGCCGGACACGATCGTCTTTCTGGCCCTCGCCCAACCGCGGGGAACCGCAGACCGGAACGAACGGCCTTCGCGGATCTCGTCTTTGATGCGTTCGAAGAACACCACGAACGAGTCAGCGGTGGTCCCGATACCGATGATCAAACCGGCGATGCCTGCCAGGTCGAGCGTGTATCCGATGTATCTGCCGAGCAAGACCAGGATGGCGAAAACCATTGCGCCCGAAGCCACCAGCGACAGCGCCACCAGCAGTCCCAGCACTCGGTAGTAGAGCAGCGAGTACAACAGCACGGCCGCCAGGCCGATCGCACCCGCGATCAGACCGGCTCGCAGTGATGACAGACCCAGTGTGGCGGAAACGGTTTCGGCCTCAGACGATTCGAACGACAGCGGAAGTGATCCGTACTTCAGCACGTTGGCCAGCTCGCGCGCGGAATCAGCGGTGAACTTGCCGGTGATCTGGGTCCGGCCACCCGGGATAGCCTCTCGGATCTCCGGGGCGCTGACCACTCGGGAGTCGAGGGTGAAGGCCGTCTGGGTGCCCACGTTGGCAGCGGTGAAGTCGGCCCACGTCTTGGCGCCGCCGCTCTTGAACTCCACGTCGACGACGTACTGGCCCTGCTGCTGATCCAGGCCTGAGGTGGCGTTCTGGATCTCCTCGCCGCTCATGATCGACTTGTTGAGCAGGTACACCGTGGACCCGTCCGTCGAGCACGTGACCAGCGGCAGGTTCGGATCGTCGTTGCCCGCGAGTACGTCTTCCTCACCGCAGCGGGTGGCCTGGAACTGCAGCGCCAGGATCTGCACCGACTGATTGGTGCTCTGCCGCAACTGCTTCTCGTCGGCGATGCGCTGCGCGAGGTCGGCCTTCGCGTCGCCGGGTGCCGGCGCAGGAGCGGGAGCCGGCGCAGGAGCGGGAGCCGGCGCCGGGGGTGCCGGAGCCGGTGCGGGTTCTCCGGGCGTCGGCGCCGGATCCCGCGGGTACGGCCGCGGTTGAGGTGCCGGCTGCTCACCTGAGCCCGGCGCGGCGGGCGCCTCACCGGGCTGCCCGGCGGGCGGCTCGCCTTGGGGCGCCTCACCGGGAAGCGCTCCCGGGGCGCCCGGGACTCCTGGAGCCGGTGCAGTACCGGGCGCGCCGGGTGCCGGTGGCGCACCGGGCGCCCCGGCCGGCGGCTGGGCCTGCTTGGGCTGCGCCGGCATCGCGTGGATGACCGGGCGGATGTAGAGCCGGGCGGTCTGGCCCAGGTTGCGCGCCTCGTTGCCGTCGTTGCCGGGCACCGTGATCACCAGGTTGTTGCCGTCGATGACCACCTCAGACCCGGACACACCAAGACCGTTGACGCGCGCACCGATGATCTGCTGGGCCTGGATCAGCGCCTCACGGGTGGGTGCCGAGCCGTCCGGGGTGCGGGCGGTCAGCGTGACCCGCGTCCCGCCCTGCAGATCGATGCCGAGTTTGGTCTTGGCCTGCTTGTCACCGGTGAGGAACACCAGCAGGTACACGCCGATGAGCAGAACCAGGAAGAGCGTCAGGTAGCGGGCAGGGTGCACCGGCGCCGAAGACGATGCCACGTTTCTAGGGTCTCCTTGAGATCAGTTCGTCAGCACCGCAAAGGGTACGTGCTGGCCCTGGGTGGACGGCTGTCAGTCTTTCTTGAATCCGTCGTTGTCGGTGACGGCGGTGCTCTCGGTCAGCTCGGTGGCCGCCGACGACACCTCGGGGTGCGCGGCGTCGTTGGCATCGTCGGCGTCGCTCTCGATGCGGTCACGGACGGCCAGCTTCATCCAGGTCGTGATGACGCCGGGGGCGATCTCCAGGTGGATGTTGTCGTCGGTGATTCCGGTGATCGTGCCCTGCAGGCCCGACGTGGTGTGGATCCGGTCGCCGATCTGCAGCGAGTTGTGCAGGTCGATGGTCTTCTGCATCGCCTTCTTCTGACGTCGCGACGCAAAGAACATGAACGCGCCCATGATGATGAGCAGGGGAAGGAAGATGGCTACATCCATGACAGCACTGTCTTTCGTATCGAATCGTGTGATCTTCGGCTCCGGACCGGCAGGTCACGGCACCTCATAACGGACCAGTCTGCCATTGCGGCCATCCGCTGACGCGGCCGCCGTCGCCCGAACCGCGCTTAGCGGGGCTAAGTTCCGGCTCGGCCGGGCCCGGTCGCGGCCCCGCCCGCACTGGCCAAAACAGACTGTCAGGCACACCCGGACGACTAGGCTCGGACTCGCTCTAATCCGTCCGCGCCGCCACCGCCGTTCGCAGGAGTCAGTGTTGAGCCTTCTTGAGCAGAGCCGTCATCTCGCCACCACCATCCCGGGACCCAAATCGCAGGCCCTGATCGACCGGAAAGCCGCAGCGGTGAGCCGCGGGGTGGGCACCACGATGCCTGTCTACGCCACCCGGGCCGGCGGTGGCATCGTCGAAGACGTCGACGGCAACCGGCTCATCGACCTGGGCTCCGGCATCGCGGTCACCACCATCGGCAATGCCTCACCGCTGGTGGTCGACGCCGTCGCGGCCCAGGCGGCCAACTTCACCCACACGTGTTTCATGGTGACCCCCTACGAGGGCTACGTGGCCGTGTGCGAACAGCTCAACCGGTTGACGCCGGTCGCGGGCGACAAACGCTCGGCGTTGTTCAACTCGGGCTCGGAAGCCGTCGAGAATGCTGTGAAGATCGCGCGGTCGTACACCCACAAACAGGCCGTGGTGGCGTTCGACCACGCCTATCACGGGCGCACCAATCTCACGATGGCGCTGACCGCCAAGGTGATGCCCTACAAACACGGCTTCGGGCCGTTCGCCCCGGAGATCTATCGCGCGCCACTGTCTTACCCGTTCCGCGACGCGGAGTTCGGCAAGGAGATGGCCACCGACGGCGAACTCGCCGCCAAGCGGGCGATCGATGTCATCGACAAACAGATCGGCGCCAACAATCTGGCGGCAGTACTCATCGAACCGATCCAGGGCGAGGGTGGCTTCATCGTCCCTGCCGACGGATTCCTGCCCGCGCTCCTCGCGTGGTGCAGGGCCAACGACGTGGTGTTCATCGCCGACGAGGTGCAGACGGGGTTCGCCCGCACCGGTGCGATGTTCGCCTGCGAACACGAAGGCATCGACCCCGACCTGATCGTCACCGCGAAGGGCATCGCCGACGGCATGCCGTTGTCTGCGGTGACGGGCCGCGCCGAGATCATGGATGCGCCGCACGTGTCGGGGCTGGGCGGCACCTACGGCGGCAACCCGGTGGCCTGCGCGGCTGCATTGGCGACCATCGAGACGATCGAGGCGCAAGGCATGGTGGCCCGGGCCCGGCAGATCGAAGCGCTGATGAAAGACCGGCTGGGGAGATGGCAGGCCGAGGACGACCGCATCGGCGACGTCCGCGGCCGCGGCGCCATGATCGCGATGGAACTGGTCAAGGCCGGCACCACCGAACCCGATGCCGGCCTGACCAAGGCCCTGCTAGCGGGGGCCCACGCTGCCGGGGTGATCGTGCTGTCCTGCGGCACCTACGGCAACGTGCTGCGCTTCCTGCCCCCGCTCACGATCAGCGACGAGCTTCTAGTCGAAGCTCTCGACGTACTCGAGCTGATCCTGCGCGATCTCTAGTGCGCGTGGGTGTGACGCCTGCCGAACATGCCGCCCCATCCCCGGTGCTCACGCGTTTCCCGGGTCTCACGCGCGGCCGACGTGTCCGTGGCCGGTACCTCGGCAGCCGGTGTCGCGGTGGCGACGGGCTCGGCCATGACGGGCCGCCGCGCGTACGCCACGTCGCGCACGCTGCGCACCGACAGCCGGCCGAGTGCGACGGCGCCCAGGAACACGATGACCGCGCCCAGCCCGGAGAAGTAGGCCAGCTCCAGCGCGACGCGCTTGGCGTCGGTGACCGCCACCGGAGCCCCGGCGTCACCGATGGCCAACACACCGGCCAGTGATCGGCCGACGACGAACCAGGCCCCTGCTATGACGGCAAGCCAGCCGCCCAGCATCGCCGTCGCGCGGTTACCCGACGACAGCAACAACAGCCCGCCGAGGGCCGTCACGGCTCCCGGCAACACTTCGAGCCAGCCTCGGGCCGTCGTCCACATCCAGCCCTGATCGGGCGTGAACGCGAAGTCGATGTACGGACCGATGAAGGGAATCAGCGCTCCCCAAGCTCCCAGTAGGACCAGCAGTATCCCGCTGGCCGCCCCTCGACTTCGCGGCATGCGCATCCGGCCTCCGCGGGTATCGAATTCGGTCATGATGCCTCCTTTGACGAAGCAGTGGGTACCCATCCATCACCGGGCTGTAACGCCGTTTGGATGACGCTGCTCTCATTCGAGGTGGCGACCGGCTGGACGAACACGACCCTGGTGCAATTCCGGCAAATATGGTGACCCCGCTCACAGCCGGCGGGAATTCGTGCGGCTCCCGGGCGATTTCCGCACACTCACAGCAAATTGACAGGGCCTGAGCTGGCCGTCCGGAAATAAGTTTAGATCCACTAACGTAGTAGTTGGTCGGGCGCAACGTCGCGCTGATTTGATACGTAGCTATTTGGTAAAGAGGGATGCTGATGACGACTGATACCCGTGAGGAGCGGCTGGAGCGCCGCATCGCTGACTTGGTCAGCACTGATCCGCAGTTCGCCGCCGCCGCACCGAGCGAGACCGTGAGCGCCGCCGCCGATGCCGAGGGCCTGCAACTGCCGCAGATCGTCCAGACCGTCCTACAGGGTTACGCCGACCGACCCGCCATCGGCGAGCGCGCCGTCGAGTTCGTGACCGACCCGCAGACCGGCAGGACCAGCGCACAACTTCTCCCCCGCTTCGACACCATCACCTATGGAGAGGTGTGGGAACGGGTACGGGCATTGGCCAGCGCACTCCATCAGGCCGGTGTGGCCTCGGGTGACCGGGTCAGCATCCTCGGCTTCGCCAGCGCCGACTACACCGTCATCGACACCGCACTGGGTCAGCTCGGAGCCGTCTCGGTGCCGCTGCAGACCAGCTCGTCGGCATCGGCCCTGGCGCCGATCGTCGTGGAGACCGAACCGCGCGTGATCGCCGCGAGTGTCGATTACCTCGACGACGCCGTCGAACTCGCACTGACCGCCTACGCCCCGGACAAGATCGTGGTGTTCGACCACCGCATCGAGGTCGACGACCACCGCGATGCCGTCGCCGGAGCCACTGCGCGGCTCGCCGAGGCAGGCAGCCCCATCGTCGTCGAGACGTTGGCCGACCTCATCGCGCAGGGCACCGACCTGCCGCAGGCCCCCGCCCCCGAGTCCTCCGACGAAGACCCGCTGGCCCTGCTCATCTACACCTCCGGCAGCACCGGAGCTCCGAAGGGCGCGATCTATCTGCAGAGCGCGGTCGCCAAGTTCTGGCGCCGCAACTCCAAGGCCTGGTTCAGCCCGACCGCCGCGTCGATCAATTTGTGCTTCATGCCGATGAGCCACGTGATGGGCCGCGGCATCCTGTACGCGTCGCTGGCCTCCGGAGGCACCGCCTACTTCGCCGCCCGCAGCGACCTGTCGACCCTGCTGGAAGACCTGGCGTTGGTCCGGCCGACCGAACTGAACTTCGTGCCGCGCGTCTGGGAGATGATCTACAGCGAGTTCCAGAGCCGGGTGGATCACCGGCTCGACGGCGCCGCCGGCCGTGCCGCCGTCGAGGCCGAAGTGATGGCCGACATGCGTGAGAATCTGCTTGGCGGCCGGTTCATTACGGCCATGACCGGCTCGGCACCCATCTCGGCAGAGCTCAAAGCCTGGCTGGAGGATTTTCTGCAGATCCATCTGCTGGAGGGCTACGGTTCGACCGAGGCCGGCATGGTGCTGTTCGACGGCGTGGTGCAGCGCCAGGCCGTCATCGACTACAAGCTGGTGGATGTCCCCGACCTGGGCTACTTCAGCACCGATCAGCCGTATCCGCGCGGCGAGCTACTGGTCAAGACCGAGAACCTGTTCCCGGGCTACTACAAGCGTCCCGAGGTCACCGCGAGCGTGTTCGACGAGGACGGCTTCTACCGGACCGGCGACATCGTCGCCGAGGTCGGTCCCGATCAGCTGACCTACGTCGACCGGCGCAACAACGTGCTCAAGCTCGCACAGGGCGAGTTCGTCACGGTCGCCAAGCTCGAAGCGGTGTTCGGCAACAGCCCCCTGGTGCGGCAGATCTACATCTACGGCAACAGCGCCCGGCCGTACCTGCTGGCCGTGGTGGTGCCCACCGAAGATGCGCTCTCGCGCTACGAGTCTGCCGAGTTGAAGACGGCGATCGCCGAATCACTGCAGGACGTGGCCAAGGCCGCCGACCTGCAGTCCTACGAGATCCCCCGCGATTTCCTCGTGGAGACAACGCCTTTCACACTGGAGAACGGTCTGCTGACCGGCATCCGCAAGCTGGCGTGGCCGAAACTGAAGGCGCACTACGGTGATCGGCTGGAGCAGCTCTACACCGACCTCGCCGACAGCCAGGCCAACGAGCTGCGCGAGCTGCGGCAGAACGGCGCCCAGGCGCCGGCCCTGGAGACGGTCAGCCGGGCCGCCGGGGCCCTGCTCGGCGCGTCGTCGGCCGATCTGCAGCCCGAGGCCCACTTCACCGATCTCGGTGGAGATTCGTTGTCGGCGTTGACTTTCGGCAATCTGCTGCGCGAAATCTTCGAGGTCGACGTGCCGGTGGGCGTGATCGTCAGCCCGGCCAACGACCTGGCAGCCATCGCGGCCTACATCGAGGCCGAGCGCTCCCCCGGCGCCAAGCGCCCGACGTTCGCGTCGGTGCACGGTCGCCATGCCGCCGAGATCAGCGCGGCGGACCTGACGCTCGACAAGTTCATCGACGCCGAAACACTGGCTGCCGCACCGACATTGCCCAAGGCTGGCTCCGAAGTTCGTACCGTGCTGCTGACCGGTGCCACCGGCTTCCTGGGCCGCTACCTGACCCTGGAGTGGCTGGAACGCATGGACCTGGTCGACGGCAAGGTCATCGCCCTGGTGCGCGCCCGCTCCAACGAAGAGGCCCGCGTCCGCCTCGACGCCATCTTCGACACCGGCGACGCGAAACTCCTTGCCCACTACCAGAAACTGGCCGCTGACCACCTCGAGGTCATCGCAGGCGACAAGGGCGAGTCTGATCTCGGCCTGGACCACGAGACCTGGCAGCGGCTGGCCGACACCGTCGACCTGATCGTCGACCCGGCCGCCCTGGTCAACCACGTGCTGCCCTACAGCGAGCTGTTCGGGCCCAACGCCCTGGGCACCGCCGAGCTGATCCGCATCGCCCTGACCACCAAGATCAAGCCGTACACCTACGTGTCGACGATCGGTGTGGGCGACCAGATCGCGCCGGGCAAGTTCGTCGAAGAGGCCGACGTCCGCGAGATGAGCGCGGTGCGCCGCATCGACGACTCGTACGCCAACGGCTACGGCAACAGCAAGTGGGCCGGCGAGGTCCTCCTGCGCGAGGCCAACGACCTGTGCGGGCTGCCGGTGGCGGTGTTCCGTTGCGACATGATCCTGGCCGATACGACGTACTCGGGTCAGCTGAACCTGCCCGACATGTTCACCCGGATGATGTTCAGTCTGGTGGCCAGTGGTATCGCTCCGGGCTCGTTCTACGAGCTGGGTGCCGACGGCAAGCGGCAGCGGGCGCACTACGACGGTCTGCCGGTGGAGTTCATCGCGGAGTCGATCTCGACGCTCGGCGCGCAGGCGGTCGAGAGCTTCGAGACCTATCACGTGATGAACCCGTACGACGATGGTCTGGGCATGGACGAGTTCGTCGACTGGCTCATCGAGGCGGGCTATCAGATCGAGCGCATCGATGACTACCGCGAGTGGTTGCAGCGGTTCGAAAGCACCCTGCGTGCGTTGCCGGACAGGCAGCGTCAGGCGTCGTTGCTGCCGCTCTTGCACAACTATCAGAAGCCGGAGCGCCCGATGCTCGGCGCGCTGGCGCCGACCGATCGGTTCCGGGAAGCCGTGCAGGAAGCCAAGATCGGGCCCGACAAGGACATCCCGCACGTGTCCCCCGCGGTCATCGTGCAGTACATCACCAACCTGAAGCAGCTCGGCCTGCTCTGACCCCATCCGTACAGCGCCCCGCCCCGTCCCCGGGCGGGGCGCTGTCGCGTCTGGGGATCGGCGGGGTGACGAATCTCGCACGGCAGCAGCCTGGACAGCCGAAATATATTTAGTTTTACTAACGTAGTATTCGGTAGGCGCATCAAGCGTCAGCTACCAAAAGATTGATTTGCTCAGGGGACTTGATTATGTCGAATGAAACCCGTGAAGAACGGCTCGAGAACCGACTCGCCGCCCTTTATGCCAATGATCCGCAGTTTGCCGCCGCACGACCCGACGAGGCCGTGAGCACCGCCGTCGACCGTCCCGGCCTACGCCTGCCGGCCATCGTCAAGGAAGTCATGGCCGGCTACGCCGACCGCCCGGCCCTCGGGACCCGCGCCGTCGAGCTCGTCACCGACGCCGACGGCCGCACCTCGGCCCAGCTGCTGCCTCGCTTCGAGACCATCACCTATCGCCAGCTCGGCGACCGTATCCAGGCCGTCACCAACGCCTGGCACAACCATCCCGTCAAGCCCGGCGACCGGGTCGCCATCCTCGGCTTCACCAGCGTGGACTACACCACCATCGATGTCGCGCTCATCGAGCTCGGCGCGGTCTCGGTCCCGCTGCAAACCAGCGCACCCGTCGCGCAGCTACGACCGATCATCGCCGAAACCGAACCCAAGGTCATCGCCTCCAGCGTCGACTTCCTCGACGACGCCGTCGCACTGATCCAATCCGGACCGGCCCCGGCCCGCCTGGTGGTGTTCGACTACCGGCCCGAGGTCGACGACCAGCGAGAGGCTTTCGAGGCCGCCAAGGCCGCCCTCGCAGGCACCGATGTCCACGTGGAAGCCTTTGCCGACGTGCTCGACCGCGGCCGCAGCCTCGCCGACGCGCCGCTGTACGTGTCCGGTCAGGCCGACCCGCTGACCCTGCTGATCTACACCTCCGGCAGCACCGGCACCCCCAAGGGCGCGATGTACCCGGAGAGCAAGGTCTCCACCATGTGGCGGATCGCGTCCAAGGCCAGCTGGGACGAGAACCAGAGCGTGTTGCCCGCGATCACGCTGAACTTCATGCCGATGAGCCACGTGATGGGCCGCGGCATCCTCTACGCCACCATCAGCTCCGGCGGCACCGCCTACTTCGCCGCCCGCAGCGACCTGTCGACCTTCCTGGAGGACCTGGCCCTGGTACGGCCCACACAGCTGAGCTTCGTGCCCCGGATCTGGGACATGCTGTTCCAGGAGTACCAGAGCCGGTTGGATCAACGCGGCGCCGGTGTTTCTGCGGAAGAGCATGTGCTCGCCGAAGTCCGCCAAGACCTGCTGGGTGGCCGGTTCGTCTCCGCGATGACGGGCTCTGCCCCGATCTCGGCCGAGATGAAGGCCTGGGTGGAGCGCCTCTTGGAGATGCACCTGCTGGAGGGTTACGGCTCGACCGAGGCCGGCTCCGTCTTCGTCGACGGACACATCCAGCGCCCGCCGGTGATCGACTACAAACTGGCCGACGTGCCCGAGCTGGGATACCTCAGCACCGACCGGCCGCATCCGCGCGGTGAGCTGCTCGTCAAGTCCGAGCAGATGTTCCCCGGCTACTACAAGCGTCCGGAGATCACGGCCGAGATGTTCGACGCCGACGGCTACTACCGCACCGGCGACATCGTCGCCGAGATCGGCCCCGATCAGGTCGAGTACCTGGACCGGCGCAACAATGTCCTCAAGCTGTCGCAGGGCGAGTTCGTCACGGTGTCCAAGCTGGAGGCCGTGTTCGGCGACAGCCCCCTGGTGCGACAGATCTACCTGTACGGCAACAGCGCTCGCGCATACCTGCTGGCCGTGGTGGTCCCGACCGACCCGACGGTATCGAAGCAGGCGATCAGCGACTCCCTGCAGGACGCGGCCCGGGCCGCCAACCTGCAGTCCTACGAGGTGCCGCGTGACTTCCTCATCGAGACAACACCTTTCACACTGGAGAACGGTCTGCTGACCGGCATCCGCAAGCTGGCTCGGCCGAAGTTGAAGGCGCACTACGGCGATCGTCTCGAGCAGCTCTACACCGATCTCGCCGAGGGGCAGGCCAACGAGCTGCGCGAGCTGCGCCGCCATGGCGCTGACGCACCCGTTCTCGACACCGTCAGCCGCGCCGCAGGCGCCCTGCTGGGGGCGTCGACCTCAGACCTGCGGCCCGACGCCCACTTCACCGATCTCGGCGGAGATTCGTTGTCGGCGTTGACCTTCTCCAACCTTTTGCATGAGATCTTCGAGGTAGACGTGCCGGTGGGCGTGATCGTCAGCCCGGCCAACGACCTGGCGGCCATTGCGGCCTACATCGAGGCCGAGCGGCAGGGTTCGAAGCGGCCGACGTATGCGTCGGTACACGGGCGTGAGGCGACCGTAGTGCATGCCGCGGACCTGACCCTGGACAAGTTCATCGACGCCGCGACGCTGGCTGCCGCGCCGTCATTGCCCAAGGCTCCGGCCGAGGTTCGCACGGTGCTGCTGACCGGTGCCACCGGCTTCCTGGGCCGCTACCTGGCCCTGGAGTGGCTGGAACGCATGGACCTGGTCGACGGCAAGGTCATCGCCCTGGTGCGCGCCCGCTCCAACGAGGAAGCCCGCGTCCGCCTCGACGCCATCTTCGACACCGGCGACGCGAAACTCCTTGCCCACTACCAGGAATTGGCCGCCGACCACCTCGAGGTCATCGCAGGCGACAAGGGAGAGGCAAACCTCGGGCTCGACGACGCCACGTGGCAGCGGCTGGCCGACGACGTCGACCTGATCGTCGACCCGGCCGCCCTGGTCAACCACGTGCTGCCCTACAGCCAGTTGTTCGGGCCCAACGCCCTGGGTACCGCCGAGCTGATCCGCATCGCCCTGACCACCAAGATCAAGCCGTTCGTGTATGTCTCGACCATCGGTGTCGGCTGGGGTATCAAGCCCGGCGAGTTCGTCGAGGACGCCGACATCCGGCAGATCTCCGCGACACGTCAGATCGACGACTCGTACGCCAACGGCTACGGCAACAGCAAGTGGGCCGGCGAGGTCCTTCTGCGCGAGGCGCACGACCTGTGCGAGCTGCCTGTCTCGGTGTTCCGCTGCGACATGATCCTGGCCGACACCACCTACTCGGGCCAGCTGAACCTGCCCGACATGTTCACCCGGATGATGTTCAGCCTGGTCGCCACCGGCATCGCGCCCGGATCGTTCTATGAGCTGGGCGCCGACGGTAAACGGCAGCGGGCGCACTACGACGGCCTGCCTGTCGAGTTCATCGCCGAAGCGATCTCCACCCTCGGGGTGCGCGTGACGGACGGTTTCGAGACCTACCACGTGATGAACCCGTACGACGACGGCCTGGGTCTCGACGAGTTCGTCGACTGGCTCATCGAAGCCGGTTACCCGGTGCATCGGATCGACGACTACGCGACCTGGTTGCAGCGGTTCGACACCGCGCTGCGCGCATTGCCGGACAAGCAACGTCAGGCCTCACTGCTGCCGTTGCTGCACAACTACCAGCAGCCCAGCCGGCCGATGCTCGGCGCAGGCGCACCGACCGACCACTTCCGGGAAGCGGTGCAGGAAGCCAAGATCGGGCCCGACAAGGACATCCCGCACGTGACACCCGCGGTCATCGTCCAGTACGTCACCAACCTGCAGCAGCTCGGCCTGCTGTAACACGCTTCCCCACAAGGGAAGATCCCCTGAGCGGCCGCGGTCCCACCAGGACCGCGGCCGATCAGTCTCTGGCCGAGCAGACACGGCGGTACCGGAAACCCCGCGTGTCGCGGACTTTCGTGTCTGCTCGGCCTTAGAGCGCGACCCCGATGGCCACCAGCAGCACCGCGATCAGCGGGAAGATGCCCTGCGTGATGGCGGCGCGGGCCTTGTCCGGTGAGGTGGTGAGCAGAACCAGCGCCGCGGCCAGCATGGAGCCGACCCCGGCCAACACCAGGGCAACACCGACAGCGTTGTGCCCCAGCGTAATTCCCAAGATGCCGATGCCCGTGACGATGGCAAGGAACAGATTGTAGAAGCCCTGGTTGAACGCCAGCTCCTTGGTGATCTCCGCGGTTTCCGCGGTGGTACCGAAGGTCGCTCGAGTGCGCGGCGAGGTCCAGGTGAGCGATTCCATCACGAAGATGTAGACGTGCAGAACTGCGGCGAGGGCGGCGAAAACCAAACCGGCGATGACCATGGGGACTATTCAAACAGCCCGGCCTGGCCAAGACCCGTTATCGGCGGCTGCATGCCGAGGTGAGTCCAGGCCAGTGGCGTGGCCACCCGGCCCCGCGGAGTGCGCGCCACCATCCCGGCACGGACCAGGAACGGCTCGCACACCTCCTCGACGGTGGTGGCCTCCTCCCCGACCGCCACGGCCAACGTCGACACGCCGACCGGGCCACCGCCGAAACTCCGGGTGAGCGCCGACAGCACGGCCCGGTCCAGCCGGTCCAGACCAAGTTCGTCGACGTCGTAGACCTCCAGTGCGGCCTTGGCGATGTCGCGCGTGATGTTGCCGTCGGCGCGCACCTCGGCATAGTCCCGGACTCGGCGCAGTAGCCGGTTGGCGATGCGCGGGGTGCCCCGGGAACGCATCGCGATCTCCGCCCCGGCCTCGGCGCCCAGACTGATGCCGAGGATGCCTGCCGAGCGGGCCAGCACGCGCTCCAACTCCACCGGCTCGTAGAAATCCATGTGCGCGGTGAACCCGAACCGGTCCCGCAGCGGTCCGGTCAGAGCGCCGGACCGGGTGGTCGCACCGACCAGGGTGAACGGTGCGACCTCCAGCGGAATGGACGTGGCCCCAGGGCCTTTGCCCACGACGACGTCGACGCGGAAGTCCTCCATCGCCAGGTAGAGCATCTCCTCGGCGGGGCGGGCGATGCGGTGGATCTCATCGATGAACAACACATCGTGCTCGACGAGGTTGGACAGCATTGCCGCCAGGTCGCCTGCCCGCTCCAACGCGGGACCGGAGGTGAGACGCAGCGATGAGCCCAGCTCGGCGGCGATGATCATGGCCAGCGACGTCTTGCCCAGGCCGGGCGGGCCGGACAGCAGGATGTGATCCGGTGTGCCGCCGCGGTTCTTGGCACCTTCGAGCACCAGCTGCAACTGCTCACGCACCCGCGGCTGACCGATGAACTCGCCGAGCGAGCGGGGCCGCAGGCTGGCGTCGATATCACCTTCGCCGACGGTCAGCGCCGGCGTCACCTCGCGGTCGTCGGGCTCCTCGGTCTCGTCGAACCGACCCATGATTACTTCTTACCGAGCATCGACAACGCCGACCGCAATGCGGTGGACGTGGTGGCCTCGGGGTCGTTGGCCAACACCTTGTCGGTGGCTTCTTCGGCTTGTTTGGCCGGAAAACCAAGGCCGACAAGGGCTTCCACCACTGGACCGCGGACAGCGTGGCCGCCGGCCCCGCCGGTCGCACCGGCGGTGACCGCCCCGATCTTGTCCCGCAGCTCCAGCACCATGCGCTCGGCACCGCGCTTGCCGATACCGGGCACCCGCGTCAACGCGGTCACATCGCCGTCGGCCAGCGCCTGCCGCAGCGCCTGCGGGTCGTATACGGCCAGCGTCGCGAGCGCGATCTTCGGACCGACCCCGGATACGCCGAGCAGCGTCAAGAACAGATCGCGCGCATCCCCGTCGGCGAACCCGTAGAGCGTCATGGAGTCTTCGCGCACGATCATCGCGGTGATCAGCCGGGCGTCGGTGCCACGACGCAGGTTCGCCAACGTCGTCGGGGTGGCCATCACCTTGTAGCCGACGCCTGCGGCTTCGATCACGGCGTGATCGAGTGCGATGTCGATGACCTCGCCGCGGACCGATGCGATCATGCCCGGGCCGCCTTGAGCCTCGCCTGATACTTGCGGCGCTGCTCGGCCGCCAGCGCTTCGGCGGCCGCCATGCGCGCGAGCATCGGCGCCCGCCAGCAGTGGCAGATCGCTAGCGCGAGCGCGTCAGCCGCGTCGGCGGGGGTCGGTTTGGCTTGCAGCGCAAGGATCCTGGTGACCATCTCGGTGACCTGAGACTTGTCGGCCCGACCGTTTCCGGTGACCGCGGCCTTCACCTCGGACGGCGTATGAAAGTGCACGTCGATGTCTCGGCGCGCGGCCGCCAGCGCGATCACGCCGCCGGCCTGGGCGGTGCCCATCACCGTCGACACATTCTGTTGCGCGAAGACCCGCTCGATGGCGATCACATCGGGCCGATGGGTGTCCATCCAGTACTCGACGGTGTCGCTGATGGTGAGCAGCCGCTTCTGCAACGGCGCGTCGGCCGGGGTGCGGACCACGTCGACGTCCAGCGCGATGACCTGCCGGCCCTTCCCGTTCTCGATCACGGACAGCCCGCAACGCGTCAACCCGGGATCCACTCCCATCACCCGCACGCGAACCCTTTCGTCAGAACATCTGTTCGAGAGCCTAGCGCGGGCCACCGACCTGGTGCGGCAGGGACACGCTCAGAACCGGCGGACTCATCGGGCCCGGCGCCGCGTTGCATGCTGGTAGCGACCCGATAAGGCTGGAGGAGACATCATGCACGTCGTGATCGCCGGTGGACACGGCAAGATCGCCCTGATCCTGGAGAGACTGCTGGCCGAGCGCGGTGATTCGGTGACCGGCCTGATCCGCAACCCGGCCCAGATTGCCGACCTCGAGGCCGCAGGCGCCCGGGCTGTCGTGCTGGACCTGGAGCAGGCCTCGGTCGACGAGGTCACCGAGCAGCTGCGGGGTGCCGACGCGGTGGTGTTCGCGGCGGGTGCCGGGCCGGGCAGCGGCGCGGCCCGCAAGGAGACCGTCGACCGAGACGCGGCGATCCTGCTGGCCGACGCAGCCGAGGCCGCCGGGGTCGAGCGGTATGTGATGATCTCGGCGCTGGCGGCCGACGACCGGACCCTCGACGACGGCTACGACGAGGTGTTCCGCGCCTACATGCGCGCCAAGGCGGACGCCGACGCGAATGTGCGGGCCCGTTCGGGGCTGCAGACCACAATCGTGCGGCCCGGCGGGCTGACCGACGAGGCAGGCACCGGCGTCGTACGGATCGCCGAAGCCACCGGGCGCGGCACCGTCCCGCGGGCCGACGTCGCCGCGGTGTTACTGGCCGTGCTCGACGCACCGCGGACGGCCGGCGAGACGTTCGAGGTCATCTCCGGCGAGACTCCGATCGCAGCGGCGGTGGCCGCGATCGGCTAGGGGTCTACGCGGCCGACGCGGCGGCCGGGCCCGCTTCCCCCGCCGCGATGGCCGACTTCAACTCCTCGATCCGGTCGCTGGTGGCGCTCCAGCCACGTACGGCTTCTTCGGCGACGATCTTGTGCTGACGGCGCACCACGATGATCCACGGCGTGCCGAACAGCGACCGGGCCAGCACCCACAGCGGCAACAGAAGCAAAAGCAGCAGGAACTCGGCAGCGACCAGCACTGCCAACAACACCACGGGAATCAGCAGCACCAGCACGACGATGTTCAGCACGATGCTGATGACGTCGTCGCCGTCGGACAGGGACATGTCACCAACGCCCCAGTCTTCGGGCATCTTTCGGCGTGGGCGCCACGGCAGCCACCGCCGGCGCACCGTCCACTTCACGTTCTGGGGATCGCGAACCGCCCCCACTACCGGCTACTCCTCGTCGAGGGCCGCGGCAACATCGTCGGGGATGTCGACGTTGGTGTACACCTCTTGCACGTCGTCGCTGTCCTCAAGCGCATCGACCAGCTTGAGCACCTTGCGGGCGCCGTCGAGATCGACCGGAACGGTGACCGACGGCTGGAAGCTGGCCTCGGCCGAGTCGTAGTCGATCCCGGCGTCCTGCAGCGCCGTGCGGACCGCGACCAGGTCGGAGGGCTCGGACACGATCTCGAACGCGTCGCCCAGGTCGTTGACCTCCTCGGCGCCGGCTTCGAGCACCGCCAGCAGCACATCGTCCTCGGTCAGGCCGTTCTTCTCCAGCGTCACCACACCCTTGCGGGAGAACAGGTAGGACACCGAGCCGGGATCGGCCATGCTGCCGCCATTGCGGGTCATCGCGACCCGCACCTCACCGGCGGCCCGATTGCGGTTGTCGCTCAGGCACTCGATGAGCACCGCGACACCGTTGGGGCCGTAGCCCTCGTACATGATGGTCTGCCAGTCGGCACCACCGGCTTCTTCGCCGGCACCACGCTTGCGGGCCCGCTCGATGTTGTCGTTGGGCACCGAGGTCTTCTTGGCCTTCTGGATGGCGTCGTACAGCGTGGGGTTACCGCCCGGGTCACCGCCGCCGGTGCGCGCAGCCACCTCGATGTTCTTGATCAGCTTGGCGAATTCTTTACCCCGGCGCGCGTCTTTGACGGCCTTCTGGTGCTTTGTGGTGGCCCACTTGGAATGGCCGCTCATGCAGGTACGCCCTCTTTCTGGTGAAACTCCGGCTGCCCATTCTACGTGGGCCGACGCGCAGCCCCGAGCCGACGGGCTTTTGTGCGTAGGCAGCCCGTGTTGGGCATCCGTGCGCCGATGCCGCTGGCGACGGATCGGCACCAGCGCACCGGGCACAGTGACCGGCCGCTCTGGACCGCTACTTCTTCAGCGGGGCGCTCAGGTCGTAGACCGTGTCCGAGCCCACCTTGGTCGAGGTGAAGTTCGCCTTCACCCAGTCGGTGATGTCGGTGTGCGAATTGTTGCCGAAGAAGCCTCCGCCGTGGTCCTTGGGCTCCGGGAGGATGTAGTAGCTGATCTGCCGATCGGCGACATAGGCTTGGAACTGTTCCAGCGTCGGCACCGGATCGCTACCGGTGAAGCCACCGATCGCCATGACCGCAGTGTCGGTGGACAACTCGAGGTTCGCCGCCGCCGACGAACGGTTGATGGCCGCCGACCACTTGGTGGTGGTGCCCCGCAACATCGAATCGACACCAGGGTTGTCGGTGAACCACCCGTGCCCGTGGCTGTCATCGGGATCAGCCGGTCCGACACTCGGGCCGCCGCCGGTGTGCGGCTGACCGAGAGTCGCCACGGTGTACGCCGTCGTCCCGGCGAACGCGCCGATCAGTGCCGCGGCCAGTGCGGCGACCGCAATACCGCGACTGCCGGCACGCAAGCCCCACAGCAGAGCCACGGTGGCCAGCACAGCCACCGCGAGGATGGCCCACCGCAGTGGCGGCAGCCAGGACGCGTTGCGGCCGAGGATCCAGAAACTCCACACGCCGGTTCCCAGAAGCATTGCCACCAAACCGATCTGCCCCAACCGGTCGGCGCGGCGACGCCACATCTCGTGCATGCCGATGGCGAACATCGCGGCAACGGCCGGGGCCAGCGAAAGGCAGTAGTACGGGTGCACGTTGGTCTTCATGAAGCTCAGCACCAGCCCGTCGACCACCAGCCAGGTGCCGAACAGGATGGCTCCGGCCCGCACGATGTCGGTGCGCGGCGCCCGCCCGCGCGACACCAGCACCAGTACCACCGCGAGCAGCGCCGCGGGGACGAGCCAGCCGATCTCGAAACCGAACTCGCCGGTGAACAGCCGTGGCAGGCCCTGGACCTGGTTGCCCCAGCCGCCGAAACCGCCGTGATGCTGGGCGGCAGCGGCGCCCGGGCCACTCGCCGGATCGGGTGTCGGGTGGGCGCCTGGCTTCATGCCGTAGTGGTTGTGGCCCAGTACGCGACCGAACCCGTTGTAGCCCAACACCAGGTTCATGAAGTTGTTGTCGGTCGAACCGGCGAGGTACGGCCGCGAGGACGCCGGCCAGATCAGGGTGAGCAGCACAAACCAGCCCGACGACACGACAAAGGCGACCAGCGAGCCCAGCAGGTGCAGCAACCGTCGGCGCATCACGACGGGTGCGGCGATCAGATAGACCAGCCCGATGGCGGGCATGACCATCAGACCCTCGAGCATCTTGGCCAGGAAGGCGAACCCGAGCGCGACGCCTGCGAGCGCCATCCAGCGTGCGCCGGATCCCCCGAGGGCGCGCACCGCGCAATACGCAGCGGCGGTCATCAACAGCACCATCACCGCGTCGGGGTTGTTGAACCGGAACATCAACGCCGTCACCGGCATGAGCGCCAGCGCGGCACCGGCCAGCAGCGCGGCGCGGGGCCCGCTGATGCGACGCACGGTCGCGTACAGCAGCCACACCGCTGCGACGGCCATCAGCGCTTCGGGGACGAGCATGCTTGCGCTGCTGAAGCCGAACAGCTGGCCTGACAGCGCCATCACCCACTGCGAGACCGGGGGCTTGTCCACGGTGATGAAGTTGTTGGAGTCCAGCGACCCGAACAGCAGGGCTTCCCAGTTCTTCGAGCCGGCCTGCGCCGCGGCGGCGTAGAACTCGTTGCCCATCCCGTTGACAGTGATGTTCCACAGGTAGGCCACCGCGGTGCCGACCAGCAGAAGCGGTAACGCCAGTCGCTCGGCCGACGCGCGACCCCAGCGAACCCGGCGCGGCTGCGGACCGGGATCGACGGCAGCGGGATCGTCTTCGAGAGTCGTTGTCACACGACCATTAAGACCTGCCCCGATTTGCCGAACCTATGTATCCGCCGGGGACTTCCTGTGTCCCGCCCCTGGCCCAGGTCAGCGGCTTGTAAGGACGGTCACAACGAGTCAACGAACAGCTTGTGGATGCGAAGGTCGCCGGTCATCTCCGGATGAAACGACGTCGCGAGCATCGCCCCCTGGCGCACCGCCACGATGTGGTCGGCGGCCCGGGCCAGCACCTGCACGTCGGGTCCGACGCGTTCGACCCACGGCGCGCGGATGAAGACCGCGTGCACCTGGCTGTCGAGACCTTCGAAGTCGATGTCACCTTCGAAGGAGTCCACCTGGCGGCCGAACGCGTTGCGGCGCACGGTCATGTCGATGCCCTTGAGCGGCAGCGCGGCGCGTCCCTCGACTCCGGCGTCGGCGATCTCGGTGGCCAGCAGGATCATCCCCGCACAGGACCCGTAGCAGGGCAAACCTTCGGCGATGCGTGCCCGTAGCGGTTCCAGCAGGTCGAATTCGCGCAGCAGATGGCTCATCGCGGTGGATTCCCCGCCGGGTATCACCAGCGCGTCGACGGCGTCGAGCTCGGCGAGCCGGCGCACCGTGCTCGCGTCGGCCCCTGCGGCGCGCAGGGCAGCCAGATGTTCCCTGGTGTCGCCCTGAAGGGCGAGCACTCCTACGTGCTTGGTCATTTTCCTTCCGAAGGCGTGAAATCCCGCTGGTAGCGGGTCAGCCCCTCTTGCATCACGGCGGCGACCATCGCGCCGTCCCGGTTGAATATCTTGCCCTGCGTCAGTGACCGACCCCCGCACGCCGACGGCGACGACTGGTCGTAGAGCAGCCACTCGTCGGCGCGGAAGGGCCGCATGAACCACATGGCGTGGTCCAGGGAGGCCACCATCAGGTGCTTGCGCACGTCGAGGTGGTGCACCTGCGCGGAGCCCAGCAAGGTCAGATCGCTCATATAGGCCAGCGCGCAGATGTGCAACACGTGATCGTCGGGCAGCGGGTCCCGGTGGCGGAACCACACCTGCTGCTGGGAAGCCTTGCCGGGCAGCGTGCTCACCTGGTCGCGCGGCACGATCCGCACGTCCCACTCGGCGAACTGGGCGAACCCGGCGTCATCGAACGCTCCCCCGGACCGGAAACCGGGCAGGTCGTCCGGCGGCGGCGCTTCGGGCATCGCGTCCTGGTGTTCGATCCCGGTCTGGTCGGTCTGGAACGAGGCCGACATCGAGAAGATCGTCTCGCCGTGCTGGATCGCGCTCACACGACGCGTGCAGAACGAGCCGCCGTCGCGGATGCGCTCAACCAGATACACCGACGGCGAACGGGCGTCACCCGGCCGCAGGAAGTACCCGTGCAGTGAGTGCACGTGAAAGCGCGGGTCGACGGTCCGTACCGCGGAGACCAGCGACTGACCGGCTACGTGACCACCGAATGTGCGCTGCAGAAAGCCTGATTCCGGGCTGAACACGCCACCGCGGTAGATGTTGACCTCGAGTTGCTCGAGGTCAAGGATCTCCTCAATTGCCACCTGTCGTGTTTACCAGCCGCGTTCGGCGAGCCTGTGTGGTTGGGGGATGTCGTCGACGTTGATGCCGACCATGGCCTCGCCCAG
>NZ_MVHF01000014.1 GCF_002086485.1 Mycobacterium aquaticum
AACCGGCCGACCACCTCGATCCTGGCCACCAAACTCACCCCCTCGGTCATCGGCCAACTCATCGCCCTCTACGAACACCAAGTCTTCACCGAAGGCGCCATCTGGGGCATCGACTCCTTCGACCAATGGGGCGTCGAACTCGGCAAAACCCAGGCCAAGGCGCTGCTGCCGGTGATCACCTCCGACGAGTCGCCGGCCAAGCAGTCCGACTCGTCAACCGATGCGCTGGTGCGCCGTTACCGCGTCGAGCGGGGCCGCGCCGAGTAGACCTGGCCCCGGCTACGCGAAACGCTTGGTGTACTTGGGCGGTAACAGCCGCAGCAGCTGAGTCAACGGCGCCCACGGCCACCGCGGCACCACGGCGCGGCCCTTCTCTTTCTCGATGGCCTCGACCATCGCCCGCACCCCGGTCTCGTTGTCGACCATGAGCATGGTCGAGTTCGCCTGGGCCGTCATCTCCGACTCGATGTAGCCCGGCTCGATGACCGTCACGCGGATCGGGCCCTTGTCGTACTCGGCACGCAGCGACTCCCCGAGCGAGGACATGCCGGCCTTGCTGGCGCAGTAGGCGGCCTTGCCGCCCGGCACGCCGCTGTTGCCCAGCACCGACGAGATCAGCACGAGGTGCCCAGAGCCGGATTTCTTGAACATCTCCAACGCGGACTCGATCTGCACCAGTCCGGCAACGAGATTTGTTTCCAGCGTGGCCTTGTTGGCCCAGGGCTTGCCCTCGCCAAGCGGCCAGCCCTTTCCGATCCCGGCGTTGACGATCACGCGGTCGATCCCGCCGAGTTCCTCGGACAGCTCGCAGAACACCCGGGGCACCGCCTCGTGGTCGTTGACGTCGAGCGCCGCGACCGCCACCTTGATGTAGGGGTGGCGATCTGCCAGTTCGGCTTTGAGTTCGTCGAGCCGGTCGGTGCGGCGCGCGCACAACGCCAGGTCGCGGCCCTTGGCGGCGAACTGCCGGGCCATGCCGGCGCCCAGGCCCGAGCTGGCACCGGTGATGAGGATCTTCTGGCGGGTCATGGCAGCAGGATAACCGAGTTAGACAGCTGTCAAGAAATGCTTCCGGTGCGGGTGCCGTTCGGGCGTGGTCGCACCAGCACGAGCACGACGACGATCGCCACCAGCGGCACAGCGGTCAGTATCCAGCCCAGCGTGTGGATCGCCTCGACCATGCTCGCCTGGGCTCCCGCCACCACCTCTCGCGCCTGCTGCGGATCCAACACGTTGGCACCGCCGACCGCGCCGGGGGCACCGTGCGCCGCCCTGAGCGCCTCGCGCGCCTGATCGTCGGTGATCCCGGCCCCGGCAAGCTTGTCCCGGCCGGAGTGCAGGAACACCGTCGTGCCGATCAGCGCGAACACCGCAGGTCCGAGGGAGTAGGCAGCCTGGCCCACACCACTTTTAACCGCCGAGACGGCGCCGCTCAGCTCCACGGGCGCGGTTTCGAGCATGATGGTCGCTTCGATTGTCTCCGCGACGGCGGCTCCGACAGCGTTGAACGCGACGGCCGCGAACAGGACCCACAGCGGGCTGTGTTCCCCGAGCCGCGTCAGGACCAGCACCCCGGCCAGCAGCAGGAGCAATCCGACGACGAGCACTGCTCGCCCGCCCACTCGTGCGGCTGCCCGGCCCGCCGCTGCCGCGCCAAGTGCGGACAGCAGCGCCGCCGGTGCCATGAGAAGGCCGAGCAGCGTTGAGGATTCGTCCCGGACGGAGACGAGGTAGAAGGCGAGCAGGATGGTCATGCCGCCGCCCAGAAAATTGAAACTGGCACCGGCGAAGACCGCGGCGTCGAACGCCCCGGACCGGAAGATGCGCATGTCGAGAGCCGGGCTGGGCGTGCGCAGTTCGTAGGCGACGAATCCGGCGCCGGCGGCCAGACCGAGCGCTATGCAGACGATGGCCATGGTGTTCAGCCCGCCCTGCAGATGTGCCAGACCGTAGACCGTGGCCAGCAATGCCACCGCCACCAGCAGGAGGCCGGCCACGTCGAGTCGACGGGTACCGCGCGGTGTTTCGGGTACGTAGCGCAGGAGCAGGACCACGGCGATGAGCGCCACCACGGGTGCGACGAGAAAGCCGGTGCGCCAACCGATGTGCGCAACCAGCAGGCTGCCGACGGCCGGCATCGGAACCGCAACGGCGAAACTCGCGCCCAGGTGCAGCGAGATCGCGATCGCCCGGCGTGGTGGCGGGAAGACGACGTTGATGATGGCCAGCGACAGGCCCAGCTGCAGCGCGAACGCCACACCGATTGCGGCGCGGACGAATATCAGCATGGCGGCGTTGGGGGCCGCGGCGGCGAGGACACCGAACACCACGGTGCCCAGCAGACCGAGGGTGTACATCCGCTTCATGCCGTACTTGTCGCCGAGCGCTCCGGCTCCCAGGACGGTCGCGGCCAACGTGAGAGTGGCGACGCTCGCGACGAAGCTGGCGGTCCCGGCGGACAGCTGCAGGCCGGCCCGCACGGAGGAGATGTTGGCCGAGAGGATCACCGGATCGGCCGCGGTGATGCTGGAACCCAGCCCGGTCGCGAGGATGGTCATGGTCGCGGCGGCGCCCGACACCCAGGTGGGCTGGTCTGCGGTGACTGTCAATGCCCCTACTTCAGCAGCCGCGACATCCGACGGTCGGCGAGCACCTTGCCGCCCGTCTGACACGTCGGGCAGTACTGAAAAGACTTGTCCGCGAACGCCACTTCCCGCACGGTGTCCCCGCACACAGGGCAGGGCAGGCCGGTGCGGGCATGCACGCGTAGCCCGGATCGCTTCTCGCCCTTCAGCGTCGCCGCCTGCTGCCCGACCGAGCGGGTCACCGCATCGGTGAGCACCGAGATCATCGCATCGTGCAGATCGGCCAGCTGGGCCTCGGTGAGCTTGCCCGCGGTCGCGAAGGGCGACAGCTTGGCCACGTGCAGGATCTCGTCGCTGTAGGCGTTGCCGATCCCGGCGATCACCTTCTGGTCGGTGATCACGTTCTTGATGCGGCCGCTCTCGCCCGCCAGCGCGGCGGCCAGCGCGGTCTGATCCAGTGACAGCGCGTCAGGCCCGAGCGCCGCGATCTGGGGCACGTCGGCCGGGTCGCGTACCACCCACACCGCCAGCCGCTTCTGCGTGCCTGCCTCGGTGAGGTCGAAGCCCTCACCTTCGAGGTGCACGCGCAGCGCGATGGGCCCCTTGCCCGACGGTTTGAGCGGGGTCGGCGCGAGCTTGTCCGACCAGCGCAGCCAGCCGGCGCGGGACAGGTGGGTGATCAGGTAGAGGTCACCGGCCTGCAGCCCCAGGTACTTGCCCCACCGGTCCGCCCCGGTGACGGTCTGCCCGTGCAGCGCCGACACCGGCGGGTCGAAGGTCTTGAGCACTGACAACGCGGCCACGTCGACGCGCGTCACCGTCCGTCCGGTGGCATGTCGACGCAGGTGGTCGGCGAGGGCCTCTACCTCAGGCAACTCGGGCACGCCTACCAGTGTGTCAGGCCGGCACCGAGCATGCTGGTATCCATGCCAGACCGGCCCGCGCCAAAACCGGCGTCCCACCCGCTGCGCAACGTCTTCGTGCTCAATCCGGGGCCGCAACGTCTGCTGTTCGCGCTGCGTGCCGGGCTGTGCATGGCGGTCCCGGTGTTGGTCGGCTGGGCGGTAGGACACACCGCTGCCGGGTTGATCGCCACCATCGGCGGGTTCACGTCGGTGTACGGCAGCGGCAGGCCCTATCTCAACCGGGGCATGTATCTGGGCGCGGTGGTGCTGAGCTTTGCGGCCGCGGTGGCACTCGGGGATTGGGCAGCCGCGACGCCGTGGCTTGCGGTCGGAACGGTGACGGTGATCGCGATGGTCGCAGCACTGGTGTGCAATGCGCTGGCCATCGGACCGCCCGGCGCCTACCTCTTCGTGCTGGCGTGCGCCGCGGGCACCGGCGTGGCCACCACGCACCTGTCGCCGCTGCACCTGGCGGCGCTGGTGCTCGCCGGCGGTGCCTTCGCGTGGGTGGTTCACATGGCGGGAGCGCTCGTACGTCCGCGCGGCCCGGAGCGCGCCGCGGTAGCGGCCGCCGCGAATGCGATCGCCGGGTACATCGACACGATTGGTGACCCGGCCGCCGAGGCATCTGCGCGGCACCGGGCTGCCACGCTCCTGCACACCGCATGGATCACGCTCGTCACCTACCAGCCCGTGCAGCCCAAACCTGACGACACGCTCTACCGCCTGCGGGTGATCAACCGTCGTCTGCACGCGTTGTTCGCGGAGGCCATGCGGTGCGCCGACACCGGCCGGCCGTTGCCGTTCGACGGGGCCGAGCTGGCCAGGCATCTGGCCACCGTGCCGGCCGACGCCTTCGTCGACGACCATGGCGCCGAAGGGGTTCCGCTCGGCAGGCCGAGCGCGGCGACACTGTTGCGTCGTGCGGTGACCCCTGGTTCGAACTCGCTGCGGCTGACCGCGCGCGTCGGAATCGCGGTAGTGATCGCCGGCGCCGTCGCCGGTGCTCTGGGTATCAGCCACGCGTATTGGGCGATGGCGACCGCGGTGCTGATGCTGCATCAGGGATTTGACTGGCTGCGCACCGTACAGCGCGGCATCGAACGCACGCTGGGCACCTGGGTCGGGCTCGGCGTTGCCGGGGCGATCCTGGCCCTGCACCCGCACGGAGCGTGGTTGGCCTTGGTGCTGGGCGCGTTGCAGTTCGCCATCGAGATGTTCGTGGTGCGCAACTACACGCTTGCCGTCATCTTCATCACGCCCGCAGCGCTGACCATCGCGTCGGGCGGTGCCGCGGTCGCCGACGTCGGGGACCTGCTGCTGGCCCGCGGCGGTGACACGCTGATCGGTTGTGCGGTAGCCCTTTTGGTGTATTGGGTGACCGAACGCGGCCGTCCGCCGGCCGGGCTCAGCGCTGCCATCTCGGCCACCCTGGCCGCGGTCGAGACGGCAATCGCGCACCTTGCGGCCGGTGACGTCACCTCACCGGCGGCCCGCACCGATCGTCGGGATCTGCAGCTGCAGGCAATGGCGATGCTGCCCGCGTACGACATCGGCGTCGGCGGATCGGCTGCGCAACGCGCTGCCGCGGAACGCATGTGGCCCACGGTGGTGGTCGCCGAGCAGCTCGCCTACCGCACGCTGGCGGCGTGCTGGGCGCTGGAACACGATGGGAACGCCGAGGCGGCCGCCGATACCGCGGCCGATCTGGCCGAGCAGCTCTCAGCGCTCGGGCTGCCAGACCAGTGAGAGCAGCCAGCTGACGATCGACAGTACGATCGCCGCCCAGATCGCGGTCCACCAGAACTCGTTGATCTGCAGGCCCCAGTGGGTGGTGCTCTCGGTGATCCGCGACGTGATCCAGAGCATGAGGGCGTTGATCACGATGTGGATGAGCCCGAGGGTCAGGATGTAGAGCGGTATCGACAGGATCTGCACGATCGGTTTGATGATGGCGTTGACGACGCCGAAGATGACTGCGACGACGAAGATGATGCCGACGCGCTGCAGCGTGGTGTCGCCGCCGACGAAACTCATTCCCGGCACGATCAGCGTCACGATCCACAGTGCGAGCCCGGTCAGCCCGGCGCGCAACAGAAATGAGGTCATGGGTGTCAGTCTGCCGATCGCAGTAGGTAGGTGTCCATGATCCAGCCGTGGCGTTCGCGCGCCTCGGCCCGCGCCGCGACGATCTGCTCGCCCACTTCCCCGACGCGGCCGGCGAACAGGATCTCGTCGGGTGTGCCGAGGTAGGCGCCCCACCAGATGTGGGTCTGCTGCGGGCAATCCTGGAACGAGCATTCGGCGTCGAGCATCACCACCGCGGTGCCCGAGATGCCCTCGTCGCGCAACCGGCGGCCCGTGGTGATCAGCACCGGCTCGCCGATGTCGTTGAGCGGTATGCGATGCCGCGCGGTCAGTGCCTGGACGGCGGTGATGCCCGGAATGACGTCGTAGTCGAATTCCACGTGCTCGGCGACCCGGTCGAGGATGCGCAGCGTGCTGTCGTACAGCGACGGGTCCCCCCACGCCAGGAACGCACCGACACCGTCCGGGCCGAGTTCGGTCTCGATGGCCTGCGCCCAGATCCTGGCCCGCTCGGCGTGCCAGTCGGCGACAGCGCTGGTGTAGTCGCCGGTCGTCGCGCGCGGCGGGTCGACCAGTTCGACGAACCGGTAGCCGGGCTCCTCGATGAACCGTTCGCAGATGGCTCGTCGCAGCCCCACCAGCTCGTCGGTAGCGGTGCCGCGGCGCGCGGCCTTGTCCATCGCGAAGAACACCTGGGTGGCGTTGAGCGCGGAAACCGCTTGTGCCGTGACGTAGTCAGGGTCGCCCGCGCCGATACCGATGACATGGATGTGGCGCACACCCGAAGGGTAACGATCCGGCCGCCCGCCAAAGTATGCGGTACCGTAGGTATTGACTAAATGTTGCGGAGGGCCCTAATTTCGATGAGCAGCTTCGCTCCGGTCAGTCGAAGGGACGTCAACGGTGACATCTTCGGTCAGGGCGGCCAACGCCGCCACACGTGACGAGTTCTCCGAGCGCCTGCTCAAGGGTTCGGTGCGCAAATCCTATGCGCCGGTCGTGGACATCGACTGGGACGCACCGCTGGACCCCGACAAGTTCTATCTGCCGCCGAAGACGGTGTCGCTGTATGGAACGCCATTGTGGGACAGCATGACCCGCGTCCAGCAGATCGAGCTGTCGCGCCAGGAGCTGGTCAACACCCTCTCGGCCGGCATCTGGTTCGAGAACATCCTCAACCAGGCGCTGCTGCGCAAGATGATGCATCAGGATCCCACCGCCCGCGCCACCCACTACGAGCTCACCGAACTCGGCGACGAAACCCGGCACATGGTGATGTTCGGCAGAGCGATCGAGAAGGTCGACGCCAAACCGGTGCGCCCGCGGCTCTACCAGCGCATCATCATCAACGCCCTGCCGTTCGCATTCCGCGGCTCGTTGCTGTGGGTGGCGGCCCTGATCGGCGAGGAGATCTTCGACTCGCTGCAGCGGCAGATGATGGATGATCCGGAACTGCAGCCAATGATCCAGCGCCTCATGCGGATTCATGTCACCGAGGAGGCCAGGCACATCCAGTTCGCCCGCGACGGGCTGCGCAAGCGCACGCCGACGATGCCGTGGATCACCCGCGCCTGGGTCGGCAATCTCAACGGGGTCGGCGGTCTGTTCTTCCGCTTCTTGTTCACCAACAAGGTGCAGTACCACCGCGTCGGTCTCGACGCCCGCGCCGCCCGCACGATGGCCCGCGCCAGCACCCACCGGCACGAGACCCAGATCGCCGGATTCGCCCCACTGGGTGCGTTCCTGGAAGAGGTCGGGCTGATGGGCCCCATCGCGCGTCGGTTGTGGCGCCGCACCGGGTTCCTGCCCGCCGACGCACCACGTGGCGGCGCGGTGCCGACGAGCGCCGGCGCGGAGGCCGACGACGACGTGTACGACGGCGCTGCGACACTGCAGATCGCCGACCAGGAACACCCCGTGCGGGTGCGCCTGACCGGACACGTGGATCCCATCGATGGCCGATACCACTGGCGCGGAACGATTCTCGACGCACCGGACTCCGTCAGCGTCGGCCCGGTGCGGCTTACCATCGAATCCCGTTGCGTGGACGCGCGAATCACCGAACGCACCGCACAGGGCAGCTATTCGATCGCCGGCATCGGCGCGCCGCCGTTCGCCCTGCCGAACGTCGAGGTCACCGTCGTCGAGTGACGGCGCTGGTGGCGAGCAGGGCCACCGCGAACACACCACCGGCGATACCTGACACCAGTAGCGGCAGCTGCCCGGCCTGCCCCGGGATGCCGTTCCACAGCAGCCCGGCCCACAGTCCGGCGCCGAGCACAGCAAAACCGCTGAGGCCCTGGAAAACACCCTGGGCACTGCCCTGCAGATCCGCGCCGACCAACGACGACACCCAGGCCTTGCCGACCCCGTCGGTGCACCCGGTGAACAGGCCGTACGCGCCGATCAGCAGCCAGGCCACCACGGGATCGGTGGTCAGCCCGAGCCCGGCGTAGCCGACCGCGAAGAACACCAACCCGACGCCGAACACCGGTAACCGCCCGATCCGGTCGGCCAGCAGTCCCACCGGATAACTGGAGATCGCGTATACCACGTTGTAGGTCACGTAGGCCAGGATCACCTCGACGACGGAGAAGCCGATCTCGTTGAGCCGCAACAACAGTAGGGCGTCGGGAAAGTTCACCAGCCCGAACAGCACCAGCACGGCCGTCACCCGCCAGTAGCGGCCGGGCAGATCGCGCACCCGCGCGAACGTCGGCGTGCGCGGCTTTCCCGGCGACCGTCCTTTCTCGGTGACCAGGAACACGAGCGCCACACTGAGCACAGCGGGTATCACCGCGATCCACAGCAGCGGCGGGATCTGGTGGTCGAGCAGTTCATAACCCGCGAGGCCGAGCAACGGCCCGACCACTGCGCCCAAAGTGTCCATGGCCCGGTGGAATCCGAATACCCGACCGCGGAAGGACTCGTCGACGCCGGCCACCAGCAGGGCATCCCGCGGGGCGCCCCGCACACCTTTGCCGAGACGGTCCACGACACGCCCCGCGAGCACGCCAGGCCAGGCTCCGGCGGCCGCGACAATCACCTTGCCCAGTGCGGCCATGCCGTAACCGGTGGCGATCAACGGACGCTTTGCGAACCGGTCCCCGAGCGGACCCGCCGCCAGCTTGGTCATCGCTGCGGCACCTTCCGCCACGCCCTCGACCGCGCCCACCACCGCAGGTGGAGCACCTAGGACGGCGGTCAAGTAGATGGGCAGCAGTGGATAGAGAAGTTCGCTCGCGGCGTCCTGCAGAAACGACACCGCGGAGAGCACCCGGACATTGCGGGTAAGCCAGGGCCGCACATGGAAATCATGCCGTGTCGCGATGCATTGCCGAGGCGTAGGTTGGGTAACCAGGCCACATAAAGGTGCGCGATGACAGAGTTTGACGGGGCAACAGGTGTGGTCGCGGTCGGCGCTTCCGCCGGTGGCGTGGAGGCGTTGACCCGTTTGGCGGCTGGGCTGCCACCGGATCTGCCCTATGCGGTACTTGTGGTGCTGCACATGCCTGCCGACGCACCATCAAGCCGACGCTTCGGAGATGGGCGGTCTCATCGAACAGCTCAGCGGGCGGGTGATCGAGGAGCGTGACATGGAACCCGACGACTCGATGGAGCTCGAGAGCAGAATTGCGATGACAGAACCATTTTCGACCGATTCCGACAGCGAGGCGCTTGGTCCCCCGTCGGGCTATGTCTGCCCGGACTGTAGTGATTCGCTCGCAGAGATATTCGTGGGGAGTTATCGCTGGCTGCTGCGGCGCGGTCAGGAAATGGAGAGCGCGCTGTGGTTCGCGGTGCGCAGCCTCCAAGAAAAAGCCAAGCTGTCGCGGTACCTCGCAAAACAGACCGGCCCCGGACTGATCGCCGACCGCTACTCCACGATCGCCGACGAAGCCGAGCACGCGCTATCGGTCCTCGACGAACGACTGTCCGCCGCGACCCGTCAGTCGGAGGACCGCGGTGGCTAGCGCGCAAAGCCCTCTCGCCGTCTCGACCCGCGCGTGGGGTGACAACCAGGTTCTCAGCGTGGACGGTGTCCTCGACGGCAGCACATACCGCGACCTGCGCGACGCGGTCATCAAGGCAGCGCTGGATGAGCCGCGGGCAGTTATTGTCGACGTCACCGATCTGCAAGTTTCGGCCGAGTCGGCTTGGTGTGTCTTCACCAGCGCACGCTGGCACATCAGCGTCTGGCCGGACGTACCCCTGCTCCTGGTCTGCCGCAATGCCGCTGGTCGCGATGCGATCAGGCGAAATGGCATCGGTCGATATGTCCCGCTGTACGCGACGTTGGATTCGGCGCACGTCGCCGCCCGCAGCGGCGATCTGAAGCCACAGCGTCGGCGCGCACGCGCTCAATTGCCTGCAGTGCATTCCAGTGTGCGCCGCGCGCGGCAACTGGTCGCCGAGTGGTTGACGACCTGGTCGCAAACAGACGTCCTTCCCGTTGCCGCCATCGTGGTCGATGTCCTGGTCGAAAACGTCCTGGAACACACCCTCAGTGCGCCGCGACTGATCGTGGAGAGCCGCGGCGACGCCGTCACCATCGCGGTTGCCGACGACAACCGCACGCCCGCGGTTCGGCATGAGGATCCGCATCGGGGCGGCGACACAGTGTCTGGGCTCGCCGTGGTCGCTGCGCTGGCCCGCGCGTGGGGCAGCACACCGACATCGACGGGCAAGACCGTGTGGGCAGTCGTCGGTCCGGAGAATTCGCTGTAGTGCCGAGTAGTGTCGGTTTCACCTGCAGACGGGTGACCGGGGCAACATGGAACCGACCGACGAATCCTTCGAGGCGTTGTTGCGCTACATGCGTGACTCACGCGGATTCGACTTCACCGGTTACAAGCGCACGTCACTGGTCCGGCGGGTCCGCCATCGCATGGACCACGCCGGCTATGACACCTTCGACCAATACCTCGACGTACTGCAGGCCAGCTCCGAGGAATTCTCGGCACTGTTCAACACCATCCTGATCAACGTCTCGTCGTTTTTCCGAGACCCCGACGCGTGGGACTTCGTGCGCACCGATGTCATCCCCCGGCTGCTCGCCGAGCGAGGGCCCGACGATCCCGTCCGGGTATGGAGCGCTGGGTGTGCCTCCGGGCAGGAGGCCTACACGCTGGCCATCCTGCTGGCTGAGGCTCTCGGGCCCGAGGCATTCCGCCAGCGGGTCAAGATCTACGCCACCGACATCGATGAGGGAGCCCTCACCCAAGCCCGCGCCGCCTCCTACGACCAGAAGTCGGTCGAGTCAGTGCCGCCCGATCTGTTGTCGCGCTATTTCGAACAGCTCAACGGCCGCTACATCTTTCATAAAGACCTGCACCGCGCGGTCATCTTCGGGCGCAACGACTTGGTCAAGGACGTCCCGATCTCGCGCGTCGACCTGCTGGTCTGCCGCAACACCCTGATGTACCTCAATGCAGAGGCCCAGCGAAACGTGTTGGGCCGCTTACATTTCGCGCTCACGGCACAGGGCGCGCTGTTTCTCGGCCACGCCGAGATGCTGCTCAGCCACGCCGACGGCTTCACGCCGCTGAACCTCAAACACCGGGTGTTCCGCAAAGCCGCGGGTTCGCACACCGGGCTGGAACGCTACGACCTGGCGGCGTCGATGTATGACCGGCACGGTGACCCGCCGGGCCTGACCACGGTGCGCGAGCTTGCTTTCCGGGCCAGCCCGGTCGCCCAATTGGCCGTCACCGGCGAAGACACCGTCGCGATGATCAATCAGCAGGCCGAGTCGATCTTCGGCCTGTCCGAGGACGACATCGGCCGGCTGCTGCGGGATCTGGAGGTCTCCTACCGCCCGGTCGAGCTCCACGCATACATCGAGCAGGCCAAGGTCGAACTCCGCTCGGCCCGGATCCCGGACGTGAAGTGGCAACGTCCCGGTGCGGAGACCGTGTGGTTCGAGATCCACGTCAACCCGCTGGTGGACGCCGAGAACGGCCTGCTGGGTGTGTCGATCGTGTTCTTCGACGTCACCGCGACCCGAGCCCTCGTCGACAAAGTGGTGCAGACCAACCGCCAGTTGGAGGCGGCGTACGAGGAATTGCAGTCCACCAACGAAGAACTGCAGTCGACGGTGGAAGCATTGCAGTCCACCAACGAAGAACTGCAGTCGACGGTGGAAGCGTTGCAGTCCACCAACGACGAGCTGGACACCATCAACGACACGTTGCGCGAACGCAGCAGCGAGCTCGACCATGCCCGCACATTCCTGGATTCCCTGGTCAACTCAGTGCATCTCGGCATGGTGGTCGTCGACCGCGAGATGCGCGTGGTTGTGTGGAACCGGCATTGCGAGGATCTGTGGGGGCTGCGTTCCGATGAGACGACCGACACGGTGTTCACGTCGCTCGACATGGGACTGCCCCTCGAAAGGATCAGACCCCTCATCGCCAATGCGTTCGTCGATTCCGGCCAGGCCGGAGAGGTGACTGTCGACGCCGTCAACCGGCGCGGCCGTCATACCCGAATCAGGGTGAGCTGCACGGCATTCCGCTTCGCCGAGGGCGGCGTCAAGGGTGCGCTGCTGCTCATGGAGGAGCTGGCCTAAGCCGCTGCCGCATCGACCGCAGCGGCTACGCGCCGGTGAGCTTCACCGGCCTCGGCGTGCCGTTGGGCAGCAGCCAGATGGGCGGCGTACGCATGCCGCCGAGACTCCTTCGCACGCAGTTTGGCGTACGCAACGTCCTGCGCCGTCGGCGCGATGCCACGAGCCAGTTCGGAGCGGCGTTGCTGAAGTTCGTTGACCCGTAACCTGGCAGCGTCGGCGCGGGCGCGGGGGCTGACCCCCTCAGTTGTCGACGACATCGGAGGCCCGATCAGCAGTCACGATGTCGTGCGCAACGTCGACAAGAGGCGTGTTGGAGTTCTGTGACAACCGCTTGAGCACCTCGAAGGCTTGGACAGCATCGATTTTGAAGCGTTCCATCAGCATGCCTTTCGCCTGGCCGATGATGTCGCGGGAGGCCAGCGCGCTGCGGAACTGTTGGTCACGACGCAGCAGGTTCCACGCCAGCGCGGCGTGGGTGGCGACGATCAGACCGGCCTCCACCGCGTCGGCGTCAAACGCGTACGGACGCTCGGCGTAGAAGTTCAAGGCGCCCATCGTCTGGTGGTCGGCATAGAGCTGAAACGCCATGATCGAGCGGATCGGGGTTTCTTCGCGGGTGTCTCGACAGTAGGCGGGCCAGCGCTGTTCGGCCTCGATATCGTCGATTTTGGTGATGTGCTGTTCCCATGCCGCCGTCAGACAAGGGCCCTCGCCGCACCGCTGCTGGAACTTGTCGAGGAGTACGGGGTATTCGCTGGTGGCGGCTGCCGTGTGGAGCTTCCCGTCACGAGACGCGATGGTGATGCCGGCGTGCTGGGCAGTGTCGATGTAGTTGACGCCACTCTCGGCGAGTTCACTCAGAACCGCGTCGACGTCGGTGTGCGGTGACTCTTGGATATCGCGGATCAGGTCGCTGATTTGCAGAGCAATGACCGCGTGCGAGGATTCTGCCATCAAACTCACTCCCATCCCCTCGGGCGACGGGCACGTCGCGAGAGGCAGTTGAGCCAATCGTAGCCCTGAACATTCACCGATCGACCGGCTCAACTTCTAGAACACGTTCTAGTGTGTAGGCCATGCGGTTCACCTACGCCGAAGCCATGACCGATCCCACCTACTACATCCCGTTGGCCAAGGCAGCCGAGGCAGCCGGCTACCACGCCATGACGATTCCCGACAGCGTCGCCTACCCGTTCGAGTCGGATTCGAAATATCCCTACACGCCCGACGGCAACCGCGAGTTTCTCGACGGCAAGTCCTTCATCGAGGCGTTCGTACTGGCCTCGGCACTGTGCGCGGTGACCACCACACTGAAGTTCAACTTTTTCGTGCTCAAGCTGCCGATCCGGCCACCCGCCCTGGTGGCCAAGCAGGTCGGGTCGCTCAATGCGATGTTCGACAACCGACTCGGACTCGGTGTGGGCACCAGCCCGTGGCCCGAGGACTACGAGTTGATGGGCGTGCCGTTCGCCAAGCGGGGCAAGCGCATGGACGAGTGCATCGACATCATCCGCGGGCTCACCACCGGTGAGTACTTCGAGTACCACGGCGAGTTCTACGACATCCCCAAGACCAAGATGACTCCGGCGCCGTCGAAGCCGGTGCAGATCCTGGTCGGCGGGCATGCCGACGCCGCGCTGCGCCGGGCGGCCCGGTGCGACGGCTGGATGCACGGCGGCGGCACCGACGACCTCGACGTACTGATCAAGCGGCTCAACAGGATTCGCGAGGAAGAAGGTCACACGGGTCCGTTCGAGATCCATGTCATCTCGGCCGACGCGTTCACCCTCGACGGCGTCAAACGCCTCGAAGACAAGGGCGTGACCGACGTGATCGTCGGATTCCGGCTGCCCTACATCAAGGGTGAAGACACCGAACCGCTGGATCGCAAGATCCGGCACCTCGAGAAATTCGCCGAGCACGTCATCGCCAAGGCGTAACGGCGACTACAGCGCGTCGATGGCCTGCGGGCTGAGCACGTCGTCGAGGACCATCGCGGCGCATCCGATCACCCCGGAGCGATCCCCGTAGGTGGATGGTGCCACCTGCAATACCCGGGTGGCCAACGCAGTGGCGTTGCCGTACAGCGTTTCCCGCAGCCCGGCGACGAAGATCTCGTAGGCACCTGCCATGTCGCCCGCGACGACGAGCACCGCGGGGTTCAGCAGATTGACCGCTGCGGCGATCACTTCGCCGATCTGACGGCCGCTGTCCCGGATCATCCGGCGCGCGTCGGCGTCGCCCTCGTGCGCGATCCGCACCAGGTCTCGCACGTGGTTGACGCCGTCGCGCCCCAGCTCGGCCACCAGCGCCCAGCCACCGGCGATCGCCTCCAGACATCCGCTGTCGCCGCAGCGGCACGGCAATCCGGCTGCCGCGGGAGTCTTGTTGTGGCCCAACTCCCCTGCGGCCTGCACGGCGCCACGCTGCAGCACCCCGCCGGTGATGATGCCCGCCCCGATACCCGTCGACACCTTGAGCACCAGCATGTCGTCGACGGCCCGGCGTTCGCCGCTGCGTTCCGCCAGGGCGATGACATTGACATCGTTGTCGACGACGACGGGAGCATCGGTCAACTCCCGCAGGTAGGGTCGCAACTCGACTCCGTCCCAGCCGGGCAGGATGGGTGAGTCCAAGCTGGCGCCGCGCGCCCGATCGACGGTGCCGGGCAGGCTCACCCCGATGCCGTAGACCCGGGCTGCAGCTCGTGCGTCCAGCATCGCGTCGAGACGCTTGACGACGTCGGGCATCAGATCGCCGGGACCGAGGTCGGGCTGCTGATCGATATCGGCGAGGTCGAGGACGTCGCCGGCCAGATTGCACACGGCCAACCGGGTGCGGCTGCGGCCGATGGCCGCCGACAAGACCACGCCGGTGTCGGCATTGAAAGACAGCAATGCGGCGGGACGGCCGCCGGTGGACGGCGCCTGCTCGGTCTCGACCACCAGACCGCGCTCGGTGAGCGCAGCCACCCGGGCGGCCACCGCGGTGCGGGACAGGCCTGTCAACTGGCCGATCTCAGCGCGCGTGACGTCACGGCGGTCGCGGATGAGAGCGAGCACCTCACCGACGGTCGACATGTTTTGAGCGTAACTTCGCTCACTTTGGCATGCAAAAAGCAAAAGTAAGTTGATGGAACATCAGAAGTCCCGCTAGCGTTGCAGACGCCGTTCTCGCCAGTGCCGTCCGAGAGCTCCCAATTTTCCCGCCCTACCGGAGAGCCGTATACGCATGACGACGACTTCCCCCAACCGCCCGGCAGGCCCCGTCTCCGTGGTCGCGCCCGATCCCACCGTGCGCTGGCTCGCCGTGGTCGCGCTGGCGCTCGGCGGCTTCGGCATCGGCACCACCGAGTTCGTCGCCATGGGTCTGCTGCCCGACATCGCATCGAGCTTCGGCATCAGCGAACCCACCGCGGGCCACGTCATATCGGCCTATGCGCTGGGCGTCGTCGTCGGCGCACCGGTCATCGCGGCCGTCACCGCCCGGCTGCCGCGCAAGGCGCTGCTGCTGGGCCTGATCACCGTGTTCACCCTGGGCAACCTCGCCAGCATGGTGGCGCCCTCGTACCCGACCCTGGTCGCGGCGCGCTTCGTCGCAGGACTGCCGCACGGCGCGTTCTTCGGGATCGCCGCGCTGGCCGCCGCGCATCTGATGGGCCCACAGAACCGGGCCAAGGCCGTCGCGCACGTGCTCTCGGGTCTGACCATCGCGACGGTGCTCGGTGTGCCGATCGCCTCGTGGCTCGGTCAGGCGCTGGGCTGGCGCAGCGCGTTCGGCCTGGTGGTCGCCATCGGCGTGATCACGTGGGTCGCGCTGTGGTTCTGGCTGCCCGATCACCTGCGCAACATGCACGCCACCAGCCCGCTGACCGAGCTCGGTGCGTTGCGCCGCCCCCAGGTCTGGCTGGCCGTGCTGGTCGGCATGATCGGCTTCGGCGGCATGTTCGCCGTCTACACCTACATCAGCACCACGATGACCGACGTCGCCGGGCTGTCCCGCGCGCTGGTTCCGGTTGCGCTCATGGTGTTCGGCCTCGGCATGGTGGTCGGCAACCTGGTCGGCGGCAGGCTGGCCGACACGTCGGTGATCCGGGCGCTCTACCTGTCCCTCGGCACGCTGGGGATTCTGCTGGCGGTGTTCGTCGCGGCCGCCCACAATCCGTGGACCGCGCTGCTGGTGCTGTTCGGCGTGGGCGCCGCCGGATCGGCCGTGGGCCCGGCGTTGCAGACGCGGCTGATGGACGTGGCGCACGACGCGCAGACGCTGGCCGCCGCGCTCAATCACTCCGCGCTGAACATCGGCAACGCGACCGGCGCCTGGGTGGGCGGCCTCGTCATCGCGGCGGGCTACGGCTACACGGCCCCCGCTGCTGCGGGTGCGCTGCTCGCGGTCGGCGGCCTACTGGTGCTCACGGTGTCCGTGGCGTCAGAACGACAGACCGCCATCCGGCGATGATTCCGGGATGATGTGGACCGCGGCTTCCTCAGCGGAGGCCGCGCCCCCGTCGATGCCAACTTCATACCCGAGCAGTTCATCCTCGTCGTCTTCGCCGAATCCCGCGTTGGGAGCCACCAGGCGGCCTGAACGGCGGTCTCCGACCTCGTCCTCGCCGGCCTGTTCGTCGGGATAGTCCGGATCGTCGAGCTGCATCGCCGGGTCGGGCTCCTCCTCGGCAAGCAGCTCATCAAGGGTCTCGTGGTCGCGGGGTTCCCGCCAGCGATCCGGAGGCGTGTATCCCTCGTCGAGCAGATCGTCGACGCCTCGGTCGATGAGGGCGTCCTCCTGAGTCAACTGGTCGTCGTCATCGACGCTGTACTCGTCAGCGGCGTTGTCACGGTTGCTCATGTTCAAACGATGTCACAATTCACGCTCGCCCGTCGCGGTCGTTACAGCGCTCGGCTGATGATCTCCTTCATGATCTCGCTGGTGCCGCCGTAGATCTTGTTGACGCGCGCGGCCGCATAAGCGCGGGCGATGGGGTACTCCATCATGTAGCCGTACCCGCCGAAGAACTGCACACAGCGATCGACGACGGCGACCCCCTTGTCAGCGGCCACCAGCTTGGCCATGGAGGCCAGCGCGGGGTCGATGGTGCCGTCGATGAGCTGCTGTACGCAGTAGTCGACGGTGGTCTTGATGGACAGCACCTCGGCTTTCAGTTCGGCGAGCTCGAACCGGGTGTGCTGGAACTTGATCAGCTCACGGCCGAACGCTTCGCGTTGTTTGGTGTACTTGATCGCCTCCAGCACAGCGGCTTCGGCCATGCCCGCGCAGATCGATGCGATCACCAGCCGCTCGCGCGCCAGCTGCTCCATCAATTGATAGAACCCCAGCCCTTCCTGGGCGCCCAGCAGATTGGCCGCCGGCACGCGCATGTCGGTGAAGAACAACTCGCGGGTGTCCTGACCGTGCTGCCCGACCTTCTCCAACACCCGCCCGCGTTCGAAACCCTGTAGGGCATCGTCGGTTTCGGCGACGATCAACGACACCCCGGCGGCACCCGCGCTCGGGTCGGTCTTGGCGACGATCACCAGCAGATCGCAGTGAGAACCGTTGGAGATGAACGTCTTCGACCCGTTGATGACGTACTCGTCGCCGTCGCGAACCGCGGTCGTGCGCACCGCCTGCAGGTCGGACCCCGTGCCAGGCTCGGTCATGGCGATCGCGAGCACCAGCTCGCCACTGATGACCTTGGGCAACCAGCGCCGCTTCTGCTCGTCGTTGCCATAGGTGTTGAGATAGTGCGCGACGATCGGCGAGTGCACCGACCAACCCGAGGCCGAATCATGGGCCAGGGCAAGCTCTTCGGCCACGATCGCCGAGTATCCGAAGTCGCCGCCGGTGCCCCCGTATTCCTCGGGCAGGTCGAGGCCGAGGAGCCCGGCATCACCGAGCTTGGTCCAGAACTCCCTGTCCACCTGATGATTGCGGGCCCAGCGGTCCTGATTCGGTGTCGCTTCCTTGCGCAGAAACTCCGCGGCATGCCGACGGAGCTCACGGTGTTGATCGCTTTCCCAGGTGGCGCGGTAGACAGGAAACAGTTCCGACATGCCGCAGACGATACACTTGTATCGTTTACTGGTCGAATGTATCGGGATGGGCAGATGAACGACGAGGACCTGACCGCCAAGGCCCGAATTCGCAACACCGCGCTGGAACTCTTCGCACAGCACGGCGAGGACCGAATCGCTTTGCGCACCATTGCCGCCGAGGCCGGTGTCACCCTCGGCCTGGTGCAGCACCATTTCAAGACCAAGGCCGGCCTGCGCGATGCCGTCGACCAGCTGGTGGCCGACCACTTCGCGTCCACTCTGGCGCAGGTGCCGGCCAACGCCACCGTGGCGGTCCGCGACGAGGCTGTCCGCCAGATGCTGCGCGACAACCCTCCGGTTGTGAACTACGTGCGCCGAGCCCTCCTCGACCCGTCGGCCGAGCGGCTGCATCTGCTCGACGTACTCGTCGAACTCACCCAGCAGGAGGTCGGCAAGCTGCGCACCTCCGGGCGGGCATCGGTCAAGCGCCGCGAATCCGCCCAGGTGGTCACCGTGCTGGTGCGGCAGATGGGCGAGCTGCTGCTCCAGCCGATGGTCGACGCGATCTGGGAGCGCGTCGCCGCACCGGGCAGCGAGCCCAAACCGCGGCTGCGGGTGAGCGTCGACGACGCCTGAGCCGGGCATATAGTTCTGGCCGCCCCGCATTTTTTCCGCAACGACGGGGTACCCCCACGCCGTGGCATTCGACCTCACCCCGACCGCTGCCCAGCACGACCTGGCCCGCCGGACCCACGACTTCGCCGAACAGGTGGTGCGGCCAGTCGCCGCCGACTACGACCAACGGCAGGAGTTCCCGTGGCCGGTCCTTGAAGAAGCAGCAGCCCAAGGCTTCTACAGCCCGTTGTTCTACCGTGACCTGATCGGCGACCCGACCGGACTGTCCCTTCCGATGTTCATGGAGGAACTGTTCTGGGGCTGCGCGGGCATCGGCCTCGCGATCGTCATGCCGGCCCTGGCGCTGTCGGCGATCGGTCAGGCCGCCTCGCCCGAACAGATGCTGAAATGGGCTCCCGAATGTTTCGGCAGCCCGGGCGATCTGAAGCTCGCGGCGCTGGCCATCTCCGAGCCCGAAGGCGGCAGTGACGTCCGCAATCTCCGCACTCACGCCGTCCGCAGCGGCCCAGAGCCCGACGCCGACTGGATCATCAACGGTCACAAGATGTGGATCGGCAACGGTGGCATCGCCAACGTGCATGTGGTCAACGCCGTGGTCGACAAGGAACTCGGCCACAAGGGACAGGCGCTGTTCATCGTGGAGGGCGGCACGCCGGGGCTGGAAATGGTGCGGAAACTCGACAAGCTCGGCTGCCGTGCCTCCCACACCGCGGAGCTGAGATTCAACGACGTCCGGGTCCCCGCCGAGAATCTGCTCGGCGGCCAGGAGAAACTGGAGTACAAGCTGGCGCGGGCGCGGGAAGCCGTCGAGGGCGCGCGGCATTCCGGCTCGGCGACGCTGGGCACCTTCGAGCAGACGCGGCCAATGGTGGCCGCGCAGGCGCTCGGAATTGCCAGGGCCGCATTGGAATACGCCACCGAGTACGCGAACCGCCGGGAAGCGTTCGGCGCGCCCATCATTGACAACCAGGGCATCGCGTTCCCACTCGCCGACCTGGCCACCCAGATCGACGCCGCCCGACTGCTCACCTGGCGGGCATCCTGGATGGCGGCCACCGGAGTGCCGTTCGACCGCGGCGAGGGTTCGATGTCGAAGCTGGCGGCCAGCGAGGTGGCAGTGCGGACCACCGAACGGGCCATCCAGACCATGGGCGGCTGGGGCTACGTCACCGATCACCCGCTCGAGAAGTGGTACCGAGATGCCAAGCTCTACACCATCTTTGAGGGCACCAGCGAGATCCAGCGGGTCGTCATCTCCCATGCCCTCGGCGCAGCCGACGGTAAGCCGCCACTGCACGTCGATTTGGAACCCTCGGGCGGGCCGTTGAACCGGTGGTTCGGTCGCGGAACCCCGCTGCGGACCCGAGCAGCGAACGCCGCCCTAGAGTCCAAGGACCGCGTGCCCGAACCGATCATGCGCTTGGCGATGAAAGTCCTGCAGCCGCCGCGCAAGTGATCGGCGCCGGCGCGACGTAGGCTGGGCTCGGCCATGAGCATCACCGTCGACGAATTGCAGATTGCCGATCCCGCGGACGCATGGGTGCACGCCGGATTCAGTGTCGACGCAGATTCCATCTGTCGCGTCGGAGGTGTCCGTATCGCACTGGTGGGGCAAGACCGAGGCAGCGGCATCGTCGGATGGTCGTTGCGCGGCCTGCCTCCAGCATTTCCCGATCACCTCGACGGCATCTCGACACGGCCGTCGAACGCTGCCGCCGCCCGGCCTGCCACGCACCCGAATGGAGTGACCGGCATCGACCACGTCGTGCTGCTCTCCCCCGACCTGGGGCGCACCGCGGCAGCGCTGGCCGCCGTCGGCGTGGACCCGCGCCGGGAACGCGACGGCGAACTCGGCGGCCGACGGATCCGCCAGATCTTCTTCCGATTCGGCGAGGTGATCCTCGAGGTGGTCGGATCGCCCGAGACCGCGAGCGCGGGACCCTCGTCGCTGTGGGGCATCACCTACGTCGTCGCAGACATCGATGCGACGGCCACATTCTTCGGCGATCGCATAGGTCCGGTGAAAGATGCGGTCCAGCCCGGACGCCGCATCAGCACGCTGCGGCATCGCGACCTCGGGATGTCGGTCCGCACGGCGGTGATCTCGGCGCGCCCATGACACGGTCGGAGCCGGACTGCCTATCCTCAGGCCATGACCGCACCCGCCGACCGTGGCCCCGCCTTCGACGGCATCCGGATCGGCAGGCCTGCGACAGGCGCGCTCATCGATGCCGGGTACCGCGGACTTGCCGACCTTCCCGCAGATCTCGACGGGCTTCTCACCCTCCATGGTGTCGGCCCGAGAGCCGTGCGACTGCTGCGTGAAGCCCTCGAGAACCGATGAGCGACAACATCGTCGTCATCCACACCGACGGCGGGTGCCGACCGAATCCCGGCCCCGGCGGCTGGGGCGCGGTGCTGCGTCACCGGGAACACGTCCGCGAAATGTGCGGTGGCGACCCAGGAGTCACCAGCAACAACCGGATGGAACTGACAGCACCGATCATGGCGCTGGAGGCACTCACCAGACCCGTGGTCGTCCACCTCTTCACCGACAGCACCTATGTCCGCAACGGCATCACCAAGTGGGTGCTCGGCTGGGAACGCAACGGCTGGCTGACCGCGGCGAAGCTCCCGGTGAAGAACGTCGACCTATGGCAGCGGCTGCAGGCCGCCTGCGCGCGGCACCAGGTCGAGTGGTTCTGGGTGAAAGGCCACGCGGGTATCGCCGACAACGAATTGGCCGACGAGTTGGCAACTCGCGGACTACAGGAAGCCGTGGCCCTGGCCACCGTCCGCTGACGGTTCTGCGTTGGGCATCACGTGGCCGCGCCGAAACTCACCTCAGGGACAAAAGCATCGCGGAATTTGTCCCTCACGTCAGTCTCGGTGACTCGACACCGAGATCGTGTCGCGTGGCGATGATTTTCGCCTACCAGGGCAGTCTGAACTACGTGGGCAAACTCATCTATGGCTTCAACGTGTCGGTGGACGGGTACATCGCCGACGCACAAGGCAACATCGACTGGTCCGAACCGAGCGACGAACTGCACCAGTACTGGAACGACTTCGAGCGGCAGACCGCGTGCTCGTGCTACGGCCGGCGGCTCTACGAACTGATGTCCGCGTACTGGCCGACCGCCGACGAAGCCCCGGATGCCACCCCGCTGATCGTCGACTTCGCCCGCATCTGGCGCGCCATGCCCAAGGTCGTGTTCTCGCGCACCTTGGAGGCCGTCGACTGGAACTCCCGCCTGGAACGCGGCGACCCGGTCGAGGTGGTGCGGAAACTGAAAGCCGAAACCGACGGCAACCTGGAGGTCGCCGGTGCGACGCTGGCCGCGCCGATTGTGCAGGCCGGCCTGGTGGACGAATACCGGATCGTCATCGCGCCCATCGCCGTGGGCGGCGGCACGCCGTTCTTCCCGACGCTGCCGTCATGGATCTCGCTGCGGCTGTTGGAGAACCGTACCTTCCCCGGCGGCACGGTCCTGCTGCGCTACGCGGCGAAACACGACTGATCACCGCAGAGACGCGATCACTCCCACACCACCTCGTCGGGCGTCTTGTCCGGGCGCAGGCCCCGCCAGCTCGGCTGGCGCAGCCGGTTGTCGGACGTGCGCTCGCTGTAGCGCACCTCGGCGACCAACTCGGGCTTCACGAACGTCACCCCTCGCGCGTCGAGCGTGGGAAGCGGTGCGTTGAACGGTGATTCGTCGGTGTGCAGCGGAGCCAGCAGCTTCTTGAGCTTGCCCAGTTCCTTCTCGGTGAAGCCCGTACCGACACGGCCGGCGAAGTGCAGCCCGCCATCGGCCGGAATTCCCAGCATCAGTGCGCCGATACCGCTGCTGCGACCGCCCTCACCTTGACGCCAGCCACCGATCACCACCTCCTGGGTGTTCCAGAACTTGTCCTTGATCCACGACGCCGAGCGCCGACCGGGTTGATAAGTGGTATCGCGCTTCTTGGCGACGACGCCTTCGAATCGCTGTTCGCGGGCGTGGTTCATGGCCTCGGGCCCGTCACCGGGCAGCAGCGGCGGCACGATCAGCCCGCCACCGGCGGCCAGCGCCTCCAGCAGCCGACGGCGATCGGTGTACTTGGCCCGCAACAACGATCGCCCGTCGAGCAGCAGAATGTCGAACGCCCAGAACTCGACGCGGGCGGACCGGGCCCGGTTCTGCATCTCACCGAAACTCGGTACGCCGGCCTCGTCGAGCGCGACGACCTCGCCGTCGAGGATCACGTGATGGTCGGCGAGATCGGCGGCGAGCGCCTGCAGTTGCGGATACTCGCCGGTGACGTCGCGTCCGCTGCGTGAGCGCAGCTGCAGCCGCCCGTGGTCGGCATCGACCAGCAGCCGGTAGCCGTCCCACTTACCTTCGAAAGCCCATTGGGATTCCTTGAGTTTGGCGACGGACCCCTCGGTGGCCAGCATCGGCGCGAAGTCCTGCAACTGCACCCGGGGCTGATCCTTCATCCGGTGCGCGAGCCAGTTCTTGCCTTCGGTCTGGATGAGGGCGTAGCGGCCGTCGAGGCGGCTGCCGCGCAGCGTGAAGATGACCTCGCCGTTCTTGGCAGCGGGATCGTCGTTGACGCGGAACTTCTCGGCCTCATAGGTTCCGGTGTCCCAGATGATCATGTTGCCCGCGCCGTACTCCCCTTTCGGGATGGTGCCGTGGAAGTCCAGATACTCGATGGGATGGTCCTCGGTGTGCACCGCAAGATGATTGACGGACGTCGTCTCGGGCAGGTTCTTGGGGACGGCCCAGCTCACCAGCACGCCGTCGCGTTCCAGCCGCAGGTCGTAGTGCAGGCGGCGGGCGTGGTGCTCCTGGATCACGAATCGGTCGTTGTTGCCGGTCGGGACAACGCTTTTGGGCACCGGCTCCGGCGTCTTCGCCGCATCGCGCATGCTGCGGTAGGTGGTGAGTTTGTCGGCCACGGGGGCGTCGACGTCGAGCCCGGCGAGCAGGTCACCGTCGCGTGAAACCCGCTGCAGCACTTCGTCGAATCGCAGATGCCGTAAATCCGGGTCACCGACCTCGTCCCAGGTGCGGGGCGCGGCGACCGTCGGATACTCCCGGCCCCGCAGCGAATACGGGGCGATGGTGGTCTTGGCGGCGTTGTTCTGGCTCCAGTCCAGGAACACCTTGCCTGCTCGCAGGCTCTTGGTCATGGTGGCCGTCACCTGTTGCGGCATGGCGTGCTCCAGCTGCTGGGCCACCCGCCGCGCGAGCACCGACGCCCCCTGCGAGCTGACCGGATCGGCCAGCGGCACATACAGATGCAGGCCCTTGCTGCCGCTGGTCAGCGGGTACGTCGTCAAGCCGATGTCACTCATCAGCTCACGCACCGCCTGGGCCACCTCGCACAGCTGCGGCATGGTGACCCCTTCGCCGGGATCGAGGTCGAACACGATCCGCGTCGCGGGCCCCACCTCACCGTGGTCGAATCGCCATTGCGGGACATGCACTTCCAACGCGGCCTGCTGCGCGATCCAGGCCAGCCCCTCACGGGTGTCGATGACCGGGTAGGTCGTCGTTCCGGACTTGTGCACGATGGTGCCGCGCGCCAGCCAATCCGGCGCCGACGATGCGAGTTGCTTCTCGAAAAACGACGCCTCGTCGACCCCGTTGGGCCAGCGCTTGCGGGTCACCGGCCGGCCCGCCATGTGCGGCAGCATGACCTCGGCGATGCTGAGGTAGTAGTCGAACACCTCGGCTTTGGTGGTGCCGGTGGCGGGATAGAGCACCTTGTCGGGGTTCGTCAGCCGAACCCGTTCGTAGCGCTCCATCACCCCAGGCTAGATGCGAGCCCCCGTCTGCGGGTGGAACAGGTGCACGACGCCGTCGGGATGCTTGCGCAACCGTACGGTCTCGGCCAGCTTCGGCGCGGTGCGCGGGTTGCACCGGGCGACCAGCTCCACACCCGAGCCCGAACCCGCGTGCGTGTAGACGTAGGCCTCGCTGCCGAGATCCTCGACCAGGTCGACCACCACCTCGATGCCGCCGGAGTCGACGATCTCCAGTTGCTCGGGCCGGATGCCGATGGTGACCTCGGGCAGACCGTTCAACCGGGTGAGCTGTTCGCGCTCGAGCTCCAGCGTCGAACTCTCGCTCACCTGCACACCGTCGGCGACGACAGGCAGTTTGACCAGGTTCATCGCGGGCGATCCGATGAAGCCGGCGACGAATTCGTTGACCGGCTTGTCGTAGAGCTCCGACGGTGAAGCGAACTGCTGCAACTTCCCGTTGCGCAGCACCGCAACCCGGTCCCCCATCGTCATGGCCTCCACCTGGTCGTGGGTGACGTAGACGGTGGTGGTACCCAACCGGCGCTGCAGCGCGGCGATCTGGGTGCGGGTCTGCACCCGCAGCTTGGCGTCCAGGTTCGACAGCGGCTCGTCCATGCAGAACACCTGCGGCTCCCGCACGATGGCACGCCCCATGGCGACGCGCTGCCGTTGACCACCGGAGAGCTTAGCGGGCTTGCGGTCCAGGAACGGCTCCAGGTCAAGGAGTTTCGCGGCTTCCTCGACTTTGCGGCGCCGCTCGTCGGCGGGCACACCACGCAGCTTCAGGGCGAAGCCCATGTTCTCGGCGACGGTCTTGGTCGGGTACAGCGCGTAGTTCTGGAACACCATCGCGATGTCGCGGTCCTTGGACGGCACGCCCGTCATGTCCTTGCCGCCGATCTCGATGGCGCCCTCGTCGATGTCCTCCAGCCCGGCCAGCATCCGCAGCGCGGTGCTCTTCCCGGATCCGGACGGGCCGACGAGCACCACGAACTCGCCGTCGGCGATGTCGAGGTTCAGCGAGTCGACCGCGAGCTTGTCCGAGCCCTCGTAGATGCACGAGGCGTTGCGGTAAGTGATTGCAGCCATTTGTTTTAACTCCCTACTTGATGGCGCCGAAGGACAGACCACGAACCAGCTTGTTCTGCGCGATCCAGCCCGCGAGAACCACCGGAAGCGCGGCCATCGTCGCCGCCGCGCACAGCTTGGCCCAGTACAGGCCCTCACCCGCGATGAAGCCGACCAGGAACACCGGCATGGTCTGGGCTTGCACCGCAGTGAGATTCACCGCGAAGAAGAACTCGTTCCAGGCGAAGATCACGCAGATCAGTGCCGTGGCCGCGATTCCGGGTGAGACGAGCGGCAGGATCACCTCCCGCACCGAGCGCCAGGTGCTGGCGCCGTCGAGGCTCGCGGCCTCCAAGAGTTCACCGGGCACCTCCAGGAAGAAGGACCGCATCATCCATACCGCGATCGGCAGGTTCATCGAGGTGTACAGGATGATCAGTGCCCAGATGTTGTCCAGCAGACCGATGTTCGACACGATCACGTACAGCGGGATGATCGCCGCGACGATCGGCAGCATCTTGGTGCTCATGAAGAAGAACAGCGCGTCCTGGGTTTTGCGCACCGGTTTGAGGGACAGCGCGAAGGCGGCCGGGATACCCAGGGCCAGCACCAGGACCGTGGACACCGTGGTGGCGTAGAGGGAGTTCAGCAGGCTGGTCCCGACGCCGTTGGCGAACACCGCCTTGAACTCGTCGAGGGTCGGCACGAAGAAGATCTTCGGCGTTGTGGTGTAGGCGTCGACCTCCTGTTTGAAGGCGGTCAGCACCATCCAGAACACCGGGAAGAAGAATCCCAAGCCGACGATCCAGGCCACCACGCCCCACGGATCGAACTTGCGCCGCTTGACTTTTCCGTTGTTGGCCGCCGTTTCCGGCGTCGCGCTCGTCGTGACGGTACTCATCAGGCCGCCTCCTCCTTGCCCGTGAACGATTTGAAGATCAATCGCAGTGCGAAGCTCGCGATGATCATCGTGAAGATCACGACGATCACGCCCATCGCGGCGGCCTGGCCGATGTCGAAGCCCAGGAACGCGCGCTGGTAGATGTAGAACGGCAGGTTCGCACTCGCGGTACCCGGCCCGCCCTGGGTCATCATGTAGATGGCGTCGAAGGTGTTGACCAGGTAGATCGCCCCGAGCACGGTGCCCAGTTCGATGAACCGCCGCAGATGCGGCAACGTCAGTTCACGGAACAGTTGGAACGCACCGGCTCCGTCGACCCGGCCGGCTTCCAGGATGTCGCGCGGCATGGACTGCAGGCCCGCGAGGATCAGCAGCATCATGAACGGGGTCCACTGCCACACCAGGGCGATGATGATCGAGGTCAGCGGGAATTGGCTGACCCAGTCGACGTGTTTGAGCCCCAGCGGGGACAGCACCCAGTTGATGATGCCGAACACCGGGTCGAGCATCGCGGTCTTCCACATCAGTGCTCCCGCAACGGGTGTCACGAGGAACGGGGTGATGAGCAGCGTGCGCACGATGCCGCGGCCGAGGAACACCCGGTCCAGCAGCAGTGCCAGGGCCAGCCCGATGATCACCGAGAGCAGCACGGTCGCGACGATGATGACCACCGTGTTGATCGCCACCTGCCAGAAGGTGCCGTCCTTGATGACGTCGAGGTAGTTCTGCAGCCCGACGAAGTGCCGGGAGCCCGGCCGAACCAGGTTCCACGACAGGGTCGAGTAGTACAGCGTGAACAGGAATGGGATCTGGGTGACGATGATCATGAAGATCAGCGCAGGCAGCAGAGGCCCGCGGCGGCGCCAACCCTCGGCCCGCGACACTCCCGGATCCTGCTTCTCTTTGATCCGTGCGACGTGCTCGGCCTCGGTCAGCGAATCGGCTTCGGCCGGTAACTGACTGGTTGTCATGGCTTCTCCTGGTAGGTCTTGCCGACGACTTCTGCGTACTTCTGTGACTGTTCGAGCGCGTCGGCGACGGACTTCTGGCCGGCGATCGCCGCGCTGATCTGCTGGCTCACCCGGGTTCCCAGGTCCTGGAATTCCGGGATGGCCAGGAACTGCACCCCGGTGTAGGGCACCGGTTGCACGGTCGGCTTGGCGGGAGTGGCGCCCTCGATCGAGTCGAGTGTCACCTGGCCGAATGCCTTTGCCGCTTCCTTATATTGAGGAATCTGGTAGGTCGAGAGCCGGCTGCCCGGTGGTACCCGTGCCCAGCCCAACTGCTCGCCGACCAGCTTGATGTAGTTCTGGTCGGTCATCCAGGAGATGAATTTCCATGCGGCGTCGGGCTTGTCGCTGCTCTTGGGGATTCCCAGCGCCCAGGTGTAGAGCCATCCGGAGTTGGGCTTCTCGACCGTCGGCGCCATCGCGTAGCCGACCTTGCCGACCACCTTCGAGGACGCGGGGTCCTCCAGCACCGAAACCGCCGACGTCGCGTCGTACCACATCGCGGCCCGGCCTTGGGCGAACTGTGTGGCGCATTCGCCGAAACCGCTTGTCGCGGCGCCGGGTTCGCCGTGGTTGCGGACCAGGTCGACGTAGAAGTTGACGGCCTTCTCCACCTCGGGGCTGGTGAGCTGGGCGTTCCATTTCTCGTCGTACCAGCGGCCGCCGAAGGTGTTGATGACGGTGTCCAGCGGGGCCAGCACCTCACCCCAGCCGGGCTTGCCGCGCAGGCAGATGCCGACCATGTCCTGGCTGTCGAGTTTGGCCGCGGCGTCGGCGACCTGCTGCCAGGTCGGGTTGTGCGGCATCTCGATCCCGGCCTGCTCGAACAGGTCCTTGCGGTACATCAGGAACGAGGATTCGCCGTAGAACGGCACCGCATACATGTTGCCCTTGTACGACAGCGACTCGCGCAGCGACGGGATGAAGTCGTTCTCGTCATAGCCCGGAGTGTTGCGTGCGTAGTCGGAAAGGTTGACCAGCCAGCCGTTTTCGGCCCATTGCGGGGCTTCGTAGTTGCTGATCATCACGACGTCGAATTCGCCGCCACCCATCGCCGTCGACGCGGTGATCTTGGCCCGGGCCTGGTTCTCCGACAGCGTGACGAACCGCAGTTTGATGTCGGGGTTGGCGGCCTCGAACCGGTTGGCCAGCGAGCGGGCGTCGGTCATCTGGGAGTTCGACACCATCGCGATCGTCACGGTCTGATCGGTGGCGCCGAGCGACCCGGCCCCGGCACAACCTGCCGTCAGGGCCAGCCCGGCCGCCGCGACGACCGCGGCCAGCTTCCTTGCGAATCTCATGGCAACCTCATTTCTGCGCCAACAACCAACGGGCGCAATCGATATCGCATACCAACAGCCGGGCCAGCTTGCCGCGCAGGGCACCGAGGATGGCCTGGTACTTGCCGGCGCCGCCGGAGACCAGGATGGTTTTCTCGCACGTGCGGATGTCTTCCAGCGGCACCGACATCGCGCGCTGCTGCAGTTCGTGGTGAACGGGCTCACCATGGGCGTTGAAGAAGCGACCGCCGATCTCGCCGACGGCGCCCTGGGAGACGAGTTCGTCGAGCATCCGGATGTCCAGGAAGCTGCCCTCGAACAGCGTCGTGGAGGTCGATACCGCGCCAACCCCGAACAGCATGGTGTCGGCGCTCCGGCCGGCGTCGAGCGTGCGCGAGATGACCGAATCCCCGCGCATCGAGACCACGGTCGCCGGGTCGGCGTAGAGCGGGGCGGGCAGCCGGAAGGTCTCGGCGCGCAGAGTGTCCGCGCACCGCGTCAGGATCTGCTCGATGCCGGTCTGATACGCGGCGGTGGACATGGCGCCGTCGAGCTGAACCACCGCACGGCAACTCGCCACGCCCGGCACCAGCGCGCTCGCGACACTGACCTGCTCTGGGCCCCAGGTGAAACCGAGTACGTCGGCGGCGGCGATGCGCCGCATCAGCAGGGCGGCGCCGGCCCGTCCGGCGTTGGCCGCGACCACCGCCTCGGTGAGCCCGAAGCGCCGTTCGAGTTCGCGTTCCTCGTCGGCGTGCAGGTCTTCGCTCAGGCCGGGAGGAACCACGACCTCGACGCGCACCAGGCCGTTGGCCTTGGCCTTGGCGACCAGGCGCCCTGCGGTCGGGCGGGAGACCCCGAGCCGTGCTGCGATCTCGGCCTGGGTGAGGCCGTCGAGGTAATACAGCGAGGCCGCACGCAGAGCGAGTCGTAGATCCTCTGGTGTCGGTGCAGACACTGGACCTCACTTCCCGATAGTGTGAGCAGATGCTCATGGGTGCGAGTAGATGCTCATCACGCTAACATGACAGATGTGACGCACACAACATCCGCTACGCAAAAGCCCACCGCGGCGCGCCCCAACTACCACCGCGACCAGGTACAGGTCGGCATCGTGCACTTCGGCGTCGGCGGGTTCCATCGCGCACATCAGGCGATGTACATCGACCGGCTGCTGCAGAAGGGTTTGGCCACCGAATGGGGCATCTGCGGCGTCGGAGTGTTGCCGTCGGACCGCAAGATGGCCAACGTCATGGCCGCCCAGGACGGGCTCTACACCCTGATGCTGGTGCACCCCGACGGCACCCGCGAGGCCCGCGTGATCGGATCCATCGTCGACTACCGCTACGCCCCCGACGATCCCGAAGGTGTCGTCGAACTCCTGGCCGGCCCGTCCACCCGGATCATCTCGTTGACCATCACCGAGGGTGGCTACAATCTGGACTCCGTGTCGCCCGACGAGGTCAACGTATTCGGTCTGGTGACCGACGCGTTGGCGCTGCGGCGCGACCGTGGCATTCCCGCACCGACCATCGTGTCGTGCGACAACATCGAGGGCAACGGCGACATGGCGCGGCACACGTTCACCACCTACGCCGACCGGGTCCATCCGGGCCTCGGCGAATGGATCAGCACCCATACGCGCTTCCCCAACGCGATGGTGGACCGCATCACCCCGGTCACCACGCCCGAGGTCATCGAGACGGTGCACTCGGAGTTCGGCATCAACGATCAGTGGCCGGTGGTGGCCGAGCCGTTCACGTCCTGGGTGCTGGAGGATTCATTCTCCGACGGCCGTCCTCCGTTGGAGGAGGCCGGCGTGCTCATGGTCGACGATGTGACGCCCTACGAGCTGATGAAGCTGCGGCTGCTCAATGCCGGTCATCAGGCGCTCTGCTACTTCGGCTACCTCGCCGGGTACCGCCTGGTGCACGACGCGGCCGCCGACCCGCTGTTCGCCGAATTCCTGTTGGACTACATGGATTCCGAGGGCACACCGACACTCGAGCCCGTCCCGGGCATCGACCTCGACGACTACAAGCGCACGCTGATCGAGCGTTTCGCCAACCCCGGCGTGCGCGACACCATCGTGCGGTTGTGCTTCGGCTCGTCGGACCGGATCCCGAAGTGGCTGCTACCGGTCATCCGGGAGAACCTGAGGACCGGTGCGCCGATTCGCCTGTCGGCGGCCGTGGTGGCCAGCTGGGCGCGCTACGCCGAGGGCGTCGACGAACAAGGCGAACCGATCAACGTCGAGGACGCCCTGGCGGAGACGCTCGTACCGCTGGCCCGGTCGCAGCGCGAGAACCCGACCGCCTTCATCGAATACACCCCCTTGTTCGGCGACCTCGCGTCCGAGCCCCGGTTCGTCGAGGCCTATCTGTGGGCGCTGGATTCCCTGCATCGCGTCGGCGCCCGAGCCACTCTGGAGGCATTGCGATCATGAACCGAGCTCTCGTCATCGGCGAAGCACTGGTGGACATCGTCAAGCGAGGCGGCGCCATCACCAGCGAGCACGTCGGCGGCAGCCCACTCAACGTGGCACTCGGGCTGGCCCGGCTGGGCCGCGACGTCGACTTCCTCACCCACATCGCCGACGATCCCCACGGCCGACGCATCGCTGAGTACGCCAAAGCCGTTGGGGTCGACCTCGTTTCGGGCAGCATGACCGCGAAACGCACCCCCACGGCGCAGGTCACCCTCAAGAACGGCTCGCCGAGCTACACCTTCGACCTGGAGTGGCAACTCTCCGGCACAGCCGAGGTGGGTCCCCCGCTGGTCGCGCACACCGGTTCCATCGCCGCGGTGCTGGAGCCCGGGTGCCGGGCGGTGGCCGCGCTGCTCGACGCGTACCACCTGTCGGCCACCATCACATTCGATCCGAACGTGCGGCCGGTTTTGATCACCGATGAGGACGCGGCGCGGGGCCGTATCGAACGCCTCGTGGAACACTCCGACATCGTCAAGGTCAGCGATGAGGACCTGCGCTGGATCGACAAGCGGAGCTCCCCGGAGAAGATCGCGCGCGCCTGGCTGTCCATGGGTCCCTCGATCGTCGCGGTGACCGAGGGCCCCGAAGGTGCGTTCGCGTTGTGCGAGGCGGGAATGGTGCGGGTGCCCTCCCGGGCGGTCGAGGTGGTGGACACCGTGGGAGCCGGCGACGCGTTCATGGCCGGGCTCATCGACGCCCTTTGGGAACAGGGCCTGCTGGGCGCCGACAAGCGCCGCCACCTGCGCGCGATCAGCCCCGACGCACTGGAAGACGCCCTCATCCGGGCCTCGCGCGCATCGGCCTGGACGGTCGCTCGAGCAGGTGCCGACCTGCCCGATCGCGACGCGTTGAGCCATCCCGGGTAGCCCTGTGGGCCATACTGGGCAAATGCGATCCATCTGGAAGGGTTCGATCGCCTTCGGCCTGGTGAACGTACCGGTCAAGGTCTACAGCGCGACCGAGGACCACGACATCAAGTTCCATCAGGTGCACGCCAAGGACAACGGGCGCATCCGATACAAGCGGGTATGCGAGGTGTGCGGCGAGGTCGTCGAATTCCGGGACATCAACAAGGCCTATGAATCCGACGACGGGCAGATGGTGGTGATCACCGACGAGGACATCGCCACCCTGCCCGAGGAACGCAGCCGCGAGATCGAAGTGGTCGAGTTCATCCCGGCCGAACAGCTCGACCCACTGATGTACGACAAGAGCTACTTCCTCGAGCCCGATTCCAAGTCCTCCAAGTCCTATGTGCTGCTGGCCAAGACTCTCGCCGAGACCGAGCGCGTGGCCATCGTGCACTTCTCGCTGCGCAACAAGACCCGGCTCGCGGCGTTGCGGGTCAAGGATTTCTCCAAGCGCAACGTGATGGTGATCCATACCCTGCTGTGGCCAGACGAGATCCGCGACCCCGATTTCCCGGTGCTGGACAAGGACGTCGAGATCAAGCCCGCCGAACTGAAGATGGCAGGCCAGGTGGTCGAGTCGATGACCGACGACTTCCACCCCGATCAGTTCCGCGACGACTACCAGGCTCAGCTCTACGAGCTGGTACAGGCGAAACTCGAAGGCGGCGAGGCATTCTCGGTCGAGGAGCAGCCGGCAGATCTCGATGAGACCGAGGATGTCTCCGACCTGCTCGCCAAGCTCGAGGCCTCGGTGAAGGCCCGCAAGGGCGGCGGTTCGGCCAAGTCGGACAAGGACTCCGACGAAGACTCCGATGACGCAGAGGCCAAGCCCGCCAGGAAGGCACCGGCGAAAAAGGCTGCCGCCAAAAAGGCTCCAGCGAAGAAGGCCGCCGCGAAGAAGTAAGTAGGGTAGTCGCCTACCCTAGGCCCGCCCTTCCGTACGACCCGACAATGCCAGCCATGGCAAAGCTGGGCGAGCACGCACTGGTCCTGGGTGGAAGCATCAGCGGTCTGCTGGCCGCCCGGGTGCTCTCGGACTTCTACGACACGGTCACCGTCGTCGAACGCGACGAGCTGTCGGCGACACCGAGCAACCGTCGAGGCGTTCCGCAGGGCCGGCATGTCCACGCCCTGCTGGCCCGCGGCGCCCAGACGGTCGGCGAGTTCTTTCCCGGCATCCTCGACGAACTCGCGGCCGCGGGCGCGCCGGTATGGGACGACGGCGATCTGTCGCGCTTCTACATTTCCTACGGCGGGCACCTCATGCGGCGCATCGGCCAGGCCCCGGGCACGCCGGCCGACTACAAAGAACTGGCGCTGTACCAGCCGAGCAGGCCGCTACTGGAATGCCATGTGCGTCGTCGACTGCAGGCCATGGGCAACGTGACGATCCGCGACGGCCACGACGTCTCCGAGCTGACCGCGACCGCGGATGGTTCTCGCGTCACCGGCGCGCGCATCGCCGACCACAACGGCGGAGACGAAGAGCAGATCACCGCCGATTTCGTCATGGACGCGCGAGGCCGCGGCGCACACACCCCGGCCTGCCTGGAACGGCTCGGCTACGGACGTCCTCCCGAGGACCGCATCGTCATGCACACCACCTACGTCAGCCAGACACTGAAGATCCCGCCGGGCACCCTCGAGGAGATGCTGATCATCATCGGTCCCGTACCGGGCCGGCCCGCCGGCATGTTCCTGTTCCGCTATGAGGAAGACGTGTGGATCTTCACGGTGTTCGGGATGGTCGGCCGCGAGCCACCCCGCGACCTGCCCGGCATGCTGGCCTACGCCGACGAGTTCGCTCCCCCGCGACTCGTGGCTGCCGCGCGGGCCGGTGAGCCGATCAGCCCGGTGGTGCAGCATCGGCTCCCGTCCAGCCAGTGGCGGCGCTACGACCGCATGCAGCGATTCCCCGCGGGCCTGCTCGTGTGCGGCGACGCGATGTGTAGCTTCAACCCGATCTACGGGCAGGGCATGTCGGTGGCAGCCATGGACGCGGTGGCACTGCGGGAAGCGTTGCGTGGCGGCACCACGGACCTGTCGCGCCGCTATTTCAGAGCCGCCGCGAAATCGATCGGCGTGGCGTGGAACCTGGCGGCGGGGTCAGATCTGGCATTCCCCGAGGTCGAAGGACACCGCACGCCGTCGATGCGGGTGGCCAACCGATTCGTGCAGCGGGTACTGACGGCCTGCGAGACCGACGCCGACGTGCATGCGCAATTCTTCAAGGTCACCGGTTTGGTAGATGCGCCCACCCGCTTGTTCCACCCGGCCTTCCTCTACCGGGTCGCCAGAGCCAACGTGCGCGGCCAGCAACACAATTCGCGGTCGAAGCAGGCCGACCTGGCGCGGGTGGGCGATTGATCCCGCGTCAGGCGACGCGCACGTCCACCCGCAGGGTCTCGAACTCGTCGAGGATCCGGCGCAACGCGGCATCCATCGGATGCGCGGCTTCGAGATCGTGGCTGCACCTCCGATCGACGGCAACGACTTCACCGGATTGCAGTGGGGTGTCTTCGACCCGATCGATGAACGCGTCGAACAACCCGGACGGCGTGGCGAGGTAGTGCAATCGATGACCCGCATCGTCGAAATTCGCGGCGTACATCAGGCCGCACTGGGTGATCACGAAGCACTCCGAGGTCATGCCGGTGCCGGCGGACTCAGCCCTGCTCCACACCAATGCGGCGTGGCGCGCCTCGGCAACCCGGTCCTGGACGTCGTCACTCGAGGCCAGTAACTGGTGCACGAGCCGTCTACCCACGTGCGGATACACGTCGACCGCGCGGGTGAAGTACCGCCGGAAGACATCGCCGAAAAGGTCATAGGGCTGATCGTTCATAGCGCCTCCCGTATCGGACGGATGCCTCAATTGTGCGCCCGAATCGTCAGCCGGGCGGCGGTTTGGCCCGCTCGGCGAGATGGGCTTCATTGCGCGCGCGTTCGGCCCGGATCTGGCGGGCCCACTGGGCGGCTCGCGTGCGTTTTCGGCGGGGCATCATGACCCCGCGATCGGTGGTTGCCGATGCGGCGGCGGCCGGCGCCAACTCCGCAGTCGTGGTATTCCAGTGCGGGAAGAACAATTGACTGCCCGGTCGGCTGGTATAGCTCAGACCGCTCGGCGTGGTCCACACGACGCTGCCGTCGGGCAGTTGACGGTCGGACCAGCCCGCCCAGAAAGTTTTCAAAAGATGATGAATCCTGCACAAACACTTGGTGTTTGACGCATGGGTGCATCCGTCGGGGTACGGCGTGGTGTGGTCGATGTCGCAGAACTCGGCGGGCCGCTCACACCCCGGGAACATGCATGTCATATCCCTCATGCGGACGAACGCGGCCAGTTTCGCCGACGGTCGATACCGTGGTTCGGGCTCATCACACGGCATTGTGAGTTCGCGGACTTTCGCCCCGTTGGCGATCAGTTCTGCCAGCAATGGCGTGGGTACCACGCCACCGTCGAGTAGGACCGCTGTCGGTTTCTTCTTGGGCTTCCGTTCATCCATCTGCTCTAGCGGGACAGGCGCACCGCCATGGTCGCCGGACGCATCAGGTTCGTCATCCGAGGTCACCTGCTCGCGTGGGATCGGAATAGTGTCGTGATCCCCGGACAGGTAGGGATCAGGCTCAGCCTCTAACGCTGCCTTGTCGGCCAACACATAGACGACAGTGTTGGCGCCACGGGCGTCAGGCGCACTGGCCGGGCAGTCGGTATTGCCGCACTGACAGCGCAGCCTGTCCCCGAGGACAGCGATCACGCCCATCGCGTCGGACCGGAGTTGGCCGGCGGTACGGGGATCGTCCGCGCACACGCCACTGAGCACATACTTCATGCGCTTTTTCAATGCCGCGCCGTCGGCGACGAGCAGCCGACCCCACAGTGACACGGTCCCGCTCTCGTCATCGGGCTTACCCAGGCCCACATCGCGGGCGCGGACGGCTTCGCGTAGCCGACGGAGCGCGCCCGGGTCGTACCGTTCGATCAGGGTGTCGATGGCTTGTTCGAGTTTGTCCGCCGACATCGGACCCCACTCGGTGACGCGCTGGACCAACTCCTCGTCGATCAGCCGCAGGGCCTCGTCGTCCAGTACCAGCAGCGCGCGCCAGGTGATCGTCGCGATCAGCCGGGAGCTGACCCGCCCTTCGTCGAACAAGGCGGCCATCCGGGGAAACCGGTCGCCGAGCGCGACCGCGATGCGCATCTCCTACGATGCGGCGCGGTGTGCGATGCCCATCGCGGCCGCGATCTCGGCGGCCGCGGCGTCCCAGTAGTCGCACGCCCAATGCAAAAGCTCGTCGTCCTGCTCGGCAACCCGGCGATTGACCATCTCGGCAATCAGCCGTAATCGGCGGGAATCAGCGGCTGCCGCCGCTCGCGTTTCCCGCTCGATCTCCGCGACAAGTCCCGCGTCGCCGAGTTCCTCGAACATACATTCGATTGTACACCCTTCCACTGACTCGAGCTCTCGGCAGATCGACGCTACCCGTCTGCCCGAATGCCGCTTCCCACAATCGATTCGGTGCCCTCGTCCCAACGCCAAGCCACGTTGTGTCCGGACAGGTGCACGCCGCCGATCCATCGGTCGACGCCGTTGAGCGTGACGTGGTCGTCCTCGCCGGCCAGCACACGCCGCCCGGCATCGGTGATGCGTACTGCCGTATCACTATTGACGCGAACGGAATCCACGTCCAGCAGCGGCACGGGAGCAGTCGCCAGCCGCTGGATCGCCGCGTAGCCCCAGCCATCACCTAGGAACCTGCGCGCCTCCCGGGCATTCGCCCGCACAAACGCGGTTGCCGCATCGGATGCACCTTCGGCGGTCGCGGCCAGCAGGCGACGTTCGGTGAGCGACAGCCCGTCGCGTGTCGACGGGTACTCGCGGCTCAGCCTTTCGAACGCCTCGCCGAGGAAACGCAGTTCCCCCGAACGGGTTTCAGCGATGTTACCCAGTGCGGTCGGCGTGGGCGCCCGAAATGCCGCCCATGCCCGAGTGGCAAGCTGCAGAGCCGACGTGGTCAACCGTGCACACGCATTGGTGCCGGGCAGCGCGCGCAACTGCTCGGCACCCAACTCCCCGAGCCCACCGAAGCGGGCGATTCCGGCGTGTTCACCGATGCAGATCAGGGTGATCCGCTCGGCATCCACGTCCAGCTCGGCCAACCGGTCCAAGATCTGGATGATCTGCAGCTGATCGACAAGATCAGCCTCGAACCACAACACGTACTGTCCCTCGCGGTTGGCCGCCAGCACGTTGTCGCGCTCGACGAATGTCGAACCGATGGCAGCGAAGTCTTCGTCGAGGGCATCTGCCAGGAACGCGGCTCGAATCCGGCTCAGTTCTTCGGCGGCGACGGCCGGGACGGGGCCCTCGTGCAGGACATCGCGCCAGTAGAGGATGTGGCGCGCAAGCCCGGTACCCGCCAGGTCGGTGGCGTCCCCGTTGCTCACATGCAGCGCGTCGGCCATCCCGGCAGCGTTCAGCAGTGGAGCGATTTCATCGGATACCTTGGCGAGCAACGCATTACGTGCGCTCACATACGATTCGCCGGTCTTGCTCATCCGCGCGCGGACACGGCGTTTGAAGTCAGCTTGCTTGGTCATGGCATCTCCCGCAGCCGCCGGTCGGGCCCCCAGCGACCGGTACGACGGCCGAACGGTAGATGTCGGTTGTCCCAGCCGAGAGGTGGACCTCCCTTTGCCTCCTGAGGGAACCCTGCTGGGGCGGGTTGCCGGAGGTTGGGCGCGACCGGGCGCCGGCGCCAGCGTACAACACCCCGCCCGGTGCGGTCAGCCGTTGCAGTCGCGCAGCTCGATCGTCGAGCCCGGCCCGGCCCCGTCCAGCGCTGCCGCGTCGGCGCCGTCCTGGAAAAGCGCGACGCCGCCAGCGAACCGTTCGCCGTCGCCGCTCGCCGCGATCGCGAGACAGCCCAGTCCCGATGTCAGCACCTGGCAGTCGTTCGTCTTGCCCAACACGTCGCACCACAAGACGGCCGCGTCCTCCGCCTCCTGACGGGTCTTGTAGTTGAGTCGCAGCACTTCCTGCCCGGTCGACGAGGACGCCGCAGCCGCGCCCCAACACCCGGGCTCGCATTCGAAGTCGACGTCGGCCCGCGCCACCGGGGATCCGACGGCGACGACACCGACCGACAACCCCGCGGCGACGAGTGCCCACACAGTCGGTGTGACACTGTGAATGGTCTTCATGTCGCAATCCCTGGTTCGCTGCATCTATTGCGCCACGGCGGCGCGCCTGCGGGTAGTAGACCGTGCCCGGATTGCTACCGATCCCAACAAACGTCGGCTCACCGCCCGCGTCCGCGCGGGACACCGCACGCCGCATCGAGAGCCAATTAGAACGTGTTACAGAAAGCCGCCCTGCGGGTCATTCGACACTGCTACGGTGACGCCGGTAGACGAACAGGAGCGCAGCGTGATTCTGGACAGATTCCGACTCGACGACAAAGTTGCGATCGTCACCGGAGCAGGCCGCGGCCTGGGTGCGGCCATCGCCGTCGCCTTCGCCGAAGCAGGCGCCGACGTGGTCATCGCGTCCCGCACGCAATCTCAACTCGACGAGGTGGCCGAGCAGATTCGAAGCATCGGGCGCAAGGCGCATGTGGTGGCCGCCGACCTGGCCCACCCCGAGTCCACCGCCGAACTCGCGGCCGCCGCAACGAGTGCATTCGGAAAACTAGACATCGTCGTCAACAACGTCGGCGGCACCATGCCCGCGCCGCTGATCAACACCTCCACCCAAGCCCTGCGCGACGCGTTCACGTTCAACGTTTCGACCGCGCATGCACTCACCGCGGCCGCGGTGCCGCTGATGCTCGAACACTCCGGCGGCGGCAGCATCATCAACATCACCTCGACCATGGGGCGGCTGGCCGGGCGTGGGTTCGTCGCGTACGGCACCGCCAAGGCTGCCCTGGCGCACTACACCCGGCTGGCGGCGCTCGACCTGTGCCCACGCATCCGGGTCAACGCCATCGCGCCCGGCTCGATCCTCACCTCGGCGCTGGACATCGTCGCGAGCAACGACGCCCTGCGCGAGCCGATGGAGAAGGTGACGCCGATGCGCCGGCTCGGCGATCCGGAGGACATCGCCGCCGCCGCAGTGTATTTGGCCTCGCCCGCGGGCAGCTACCTGACCGGCAAGATCCTTGAGGTCGACGGCGGCATCACCTACCCGAACCTCGACCTGCCCATCCCCGACCTGTAAGGAGCACCGTGAGCATTCGCGTCGCAGCGATCGGCACCGGCAACGTCGGCCGCCACGCGCTGACCCAGTTGATCACCAATCCGGCCTACGAGCTTACCGCGGTCTGGGTGTCCTCGCCGAGCAAGGCCGGCAAGGACGCCGGAGAGCTTGCGGGGCTTGATGTTTCGACGGGCGTCGTGGCGACCACCGATCTCGACGAGGTGCTGGCCGCCAAGCCGGAGTGTGCCGTGTACACCGCGATGGCCGACAACCGCCTGCCCGAAGCGCTGGAGGATTACCGACGCATCCTGGCCGCCGGAGTCAATATCGTCGGCAGCTCGGCGGTGTTCCTGCAATATCCATGGCAGGTGCTGCCCGCCGAGCTCGTCGAGCCCATCGAGCGGGCCGCGCAGGAGGGTGGTTCATCCCTCTTCATCAACGGCATCGACCCGGGGTTCGCCAACGACCTTCTGCCCCTTGCCCTTGCCGGGACCTGCCAGAGTATCGAGCAGATCCGTTGCATGGAGATCGTCGACTACGCCACATACGACAGCGCGACCGTGATGTTCGACGTGATGGGCTTCGGCAAGCCGCTGGACGAGACGCCGATGCTGCTGCAGCCGGGCGTGCTCAGCCTGGCCTGGGGCTCGGTGGTGCGCCAGCTGGCCGCTGGGTTGGGAATCGAGCTCGACGAAGTCACCGAGACCCACGTACGGGAGCCGGCGCCCGAGGATTTCGACATCGCGTCGGGTCACATCCCGAAAGGTACGACCGCCGCGATGCGGTTCGAGGTGCGCGGCATGGTCGACGGCCGCGCCGCCGTGGTGCTCGAGCACGTCACGCGGCTACGCGACGATCTGTGCCCGAGCTGGCCTCAACCCGCCCAGGAGGGCGGCTCGTACCGCATCGAGCTGACCGGTGAACCGTCGTACGCGCTGGATCTATGCCTGAGCAGCCCGAACGGCGACCACAACCACGCGGGCCTGGTGGCCACGGCCGCCCGCGTCGTGAACGCGATCCCGGCGGTCGTCGCGGCGGCGCCCGGGATCCGCACGACGCTCGATTTGCCATTGGTGACGGGCAAGGGCCTGTACGCCGCCGGGTGAACCGCTGCCGGGCATGTTTCCGTGGCGCGACGTGTTTGACTTTCTGTGAGTCTCCCGAGGGGTCCCTCGGCGTACGCTTGACTCACCGATCGGAGCAGGTCATGAGTGGGTGTGCGCGGCATCTCGGATCACTTCTCGCAGCCGCAGGCGTGGGCGTGGCGATGCTGACCGCAGCGCCGGCCGGAGCCGTTCCCAAGTGCATCAACACCACTCCGACCACCACGCAGTGCCAGACCAACGGAAGCACCCAGATCGTCACGACGCCGCCGGCAACCAACTTCTCGCCGGGCTGGGGCTGGGGCATTGGCCTGGGCGGCTTCTCGATCGTCTGGTGACGTGACCACAACCACAGCGATCCACTGGTTTAAATGCGAAAGTTTCGGTTAACCTAACTTTCCTATTCGAGAAACCGGATTGGAAGCTGGGGTCAGTTGCTGCAGGACGTCACGGCACGCAAGCGGTCGAGTTGGTTGCTGCTCGGCCCGGCGTTCGTCGCCGCGATCGCCTACGTCGACCCGGGCAATGTCGCCGCCAACATCAGCGCCGGCTCGCAGTTCGGCTACCTGCTGGTGTGGGTGATCGTCCTGGCCAACGCCATGGCGGGCCTGGTGCAGTACCTGTCGGCCAAACTCGGGCTGGTCACGGGCCGCTCGCTGCCCGAGACCGTCGCCGACCACACCCACAACCGCGGACGCATCGCGTACTGGCTGCAGGCCGAACTGGTCGCCGTGGCAACCGATATCGCCGAGGTCGTGGGTGGCGCGATCGCCCTGCAACTGCTGTTCAAGCTGCCGCTTCTGATGGGCGGGGTGATCACCGGCGGCGTCTCGCTACTGCTGCTGGCGGTACAGGACCGGCGCGGGCAGGGAATGTTCGAGCGGGTCATCACCGGCATGCTGCTGGTCATCGCGATCGGATTCTTGACCAGCCTGTTCGTCGAGACACCGCCGCCAGGGGCGGTCGCCGAGGGCCTGATCCCCCGTTTTCACGGCGTGGAGAGCCTGCTGCTCGCCACCGCCATGCTGGGCGCAACGGTCATGCCGCACGCCGTCTATCTGCACTCCGGGTTGGCCCGTGACCGCCACGGCCATCCCGAGATCGGTGAGCGCCGACGCCTGCTGCTGCGCATGACCCGGTACGACGTCGGGCTGGCCATGGTGGTGGCCGGCGCGGTGAATCTCGCCATGCTGCTGGTCGCCGCGACCAACCTGCAGGGCCGCAACGACACCGATTCGATCGAGGGCGCCCACGCCGCGGTGCAGGACGCGCTGGGCCCGACGGTCGCGCTGCTGTTCGCGATCGGGCTGCTCGCCTCGGGGCTCGCCTCCACCTCGGTCGGCGCGTACGCGGGCGCGATGATCATGCAGGGCCTCCTGCGACGTCACTATCCGTTGCTGCTGCGACGGTTGATCACTCTCGTTCCCGCACTTGCCGTGCTGGCCATCGGCGTCGACCCCAGCCGCGCGCTGGTGCTCTCGCAGGTGGTCCTATCGTTCGGGATACCGTTCGCGCTGATCCCGCTGGTCCGCTTCACCAGCGACAAAGCGCTGATGGGCGACGACACCAACCACCGAGTGACCACCATCCTGGGCTGGACGGTCGCGGCAACCATTACCGTGCTGAACGTGGTTCTGATTTATCTCACCGTCACCGGCTGAATGCGGCACCCGTACTTCGCCTACGGCTCCAATCTGTGCGTGTCACAGATGGCCGCCCGCTGCCCGGGCGCGCTCGACCCCCGGCCGGCTCGCCTCGACGGCCATGACTGGCTGATCAACGAACGCGGCGTCGCCACGGTGGAACCGTTCGACGGATCCGCGGTGCACGGCGTGCTGTGGCACGTGACAGACCATGATCTGGCCGTGCTGGACAGCGCCGAGGGCGTGCCCGTGCGCTACCGCCGGGACCGGCTGACGGTGCACACCATCGACGGCCCCACGTCGGCGTGGGTCTACATCGACCACCGCGTCAAACCCGGCCCACCCCGGCCCGGATACCTCGAGCGCATCATCGCCGGCGCCATCCATCACGAACTCCCGGCGCACTGGATCAAGTTCCTGCGGCGCTGGGACCCGGCAGGGTGGACGCAGCCCACATCATTGACGAACATCACTGAGCCACAGTCACTCTCGGAACTCCTCGAGGTTCCCGGCATCGATGAGCGCAGTGAGCTGCGGTCCCGCTTCGGTTTTCTGGCCATCCACGGCGGCGGGCTGGAGCAGATGACCGATGTGATCGCCGAGCGCGCCGCAGCCGCAGCCGCAGCGTCGGTGTATGTGGTGCGCCACCCTGACGGCTATCCGCACCACCTGCCCTCCGCGCACTATCTGGCGAACGAATCCGCCTGCCTCACAGCGTTTCTCGAACATGTCGATGCGGTGATCTCATTACACGGCTACGGCCGGATCGGGCGAAGCACCCAGTTGCTCGCCGGCGGCTCGGACCGCGTACTCGCCCGGCATGTGGCAAGCCACATCGCAATCCCGGGCTACCAGGTGATCACCGACTTGGCGTCCATCCCCCGCGAACTGCGTGGCCTGCATCCGGACAATCCGGTGAACCGGGTGCGGGGCGTGCAGCTGGAACTGCCGCCGCGGGTGCGTGGCCTGAGCCCGCGCAGTCCACTGCCCGCCGACGACGGGATCTCGCCGGTGACGGCCGCACTCATCGACGGCCTGTCCGCCGCCGCGCGGAATTGGCGGTTACCCTCGGGCAAGTGACCCGCAACTTCCGCTTCGGCGTCAGCCTGCGCGCCGCCAAGACGCACAGCCAGGTCGCCGATTCCGCCCGCCGCGCCGAGGATCAGGGCTTCGACATCCTTCACGTGCCCGACCACCTCGGCGCACCAGCCCCGTTCCCGACGTTGATGACCGCTGCCAACGCGACCAGCACGCTGCGGGTGGGAACTTTCGTGTTCAACGTGTGCTTCTACAAGCCGGCGCTGCTTGCCCGTGACATCGAGGCGCTGCGCGACCTGTCCGGAGGACGGTTCGACGCCGGACTCGGCGCCGGTTATGTGCGAGAGGAGTTCGAGGCCGCCGAGTTGCCGTTCCCCAGTGCGCGAGAACGGATCGACTACCTGCGGCACATGACGACGTACGTCACCGAGCATGTGCCCGACGTGCCGATCCTGATCGCCGGCAACGGTGACCGGCTGCTGACGGTGGCCGCCGAGACCGCCGACATCATCGGTCTCACGGGCGGCTCGCACGTCGACGGCGATCCGCTCAAGGAACGAATCGACTTTGTACGCAACGCAGCTGGGCCCCGCTTCGACGACCTCGAACTCAACATCGCCATCACTGCGATGCCCACAGCCGGATCCGAACTGCCCGATCTGAGCATCCCCCGCCGCTTCCTGCCCGACCTCACCGACGAGCAGTTGCTGCGCCATCCCGGTGTGCTGTCGGGGTCGGTCACCGCGATCGCCGACCGGCTGCGGGAGCTCCGCGAAACCTACGGCATCAGCTACTTCATCGTGCAGGCCGCTCACGCCGAACAGTTCACGAAGGTCATCGCCGAGCTGAGGTGATTCGCCCGCGGATGCCGTAGGCCAGTGCGCCGACGGCCAGCACCGCGAGCCCGGCCAGCACCGACACCAGCGGCAGGGCGAACGCGATGACGACACAGCCGAGCAGGCCGACGACCGGAATGAGCCGCAGCGGCCGTCCCTCGGCCCGCGTCAGCGTCCACGCGGAAGCGTTGGCCACGGCGTAGTAGACCAGCACCGCGAACGACGAAAATCCGATCGCACCGCGGATGTCGACCGTGGCGGCCACGACGGCAACCACCAGACCGACCGCCAGCTCGGCCCGGTGCGGCACCCCGAACCTTGGATGCACGGCCGCGAGTGCGCCGGGCAGATGACGGTCACGGGCCATGGCAAGCGTCGTGCGCGACACACCCAAGATCAGTGCGAGCAGCGAACCCACCGCCGCCACCACCGCCCCGGCCCGCACCACCGGCGTCAGCCAGCCGGCACCGGCAGCCTGCACGATCTCTGCCAGCGGCGCGGCGGACTGGGCCAGCCGGTCCGGCCCCAGCACTCCCAGCGCGGCGACCGCGACGAGCGCGTAGACCACCAGCGTGATCGCCAACGCGGTCGGGATGGCCCGCGGGATGGTGCGGGCCGGGTCTCGCACCTCCTCCCCCAGCGTTGCGATGCGGGCATACCCGGCGAACGCAAAGAACAGCAACCCCGCTGCCTGCAGGATGCCGGCCACCGAGCCGCTCGACGGCGCCCACCCTGACACCTCGAAGTCCTTGCTGCTGAACGCGGTTAGCACCACCGCGGCCAGTACCGCCAAGACCACGGCCACGATCAGCCGGGTCAGCCACGCCGACTTCTGCACACCCAGGTAGTTCACCGCGGTCAACGCCACCACGGCGGCGACCGCCACGGCGTGCGCGTGAGCGGGCCAGGCATAGAACCCCACCGTCAACGCCATCGCAGCGCACGATGCGGTCTTGCCGACGACAAACCCCCAGCCGGCCAGGTAACCCCAGAACGGGCCCAGCCGCTGCCGCCCATAGACGTACGTGCCTCCGGAGGCCGGATACCGCGCGGCCAGACGTGCCGACGATGTGGCATTGCAGTACGCGACGACCGCGGCCAGCGCGAGCCCGACCAACAATGCCGCCCCGGCGGCCCGGGCGGCTGGAGCCAAGGCGACGAAGATCCCCGCGCCGATCATCGAGCCCAACCCGATGATCACCGCATCGAACACGCCCAGCTGCCGGCGCAGCCCCTCGGTCGCGGGCTTGGACCTATCGGACATTGACGGTCCGGACGCCTACGTTGCCAGTCACGGACACGTCTATACACGCCTCAGGAGAACAGCGGGAGCCGCCAGAGAGGCTGTCCGTGGTCGAGCATCCACAGCCGCCGGGCATTCACCCGCACCAAGCTCACGGATCCGGCGATGAGGACGATAGCCAGGGCACCGCCCAGCACCGCGGTCAACACCGACGCGAACATATCGCCGGGACCCGCCGTCGTGACGTCGAACCAGGCGTCGCACAGCAGCAGGATGCCCGTGGTGAAGGCCGGAAACACCAGCACTTGACGATGCATCCACGTCAGGATCGCGGTCGCCGCCATGAAGAAGACGAGCACGCTGTCGAATCCAACCCACGTCAACGGCCAATCCCGCACGGTGTAGTTCTGTGGCAACGTCACAGACAGGTAGATGATCCAAGGAATCATGAAGATCGCTCCGCCGGTCATCAGGCCCAGATGCGCTTGCTTGAGCCGTGCCGGCAGGCTGCGGGGTTGGAGTTCCTCGAGAGGACGCTCCAGGCGTTGAATCAGCTCACGCCGCTGCGACGCAGTCATCTCGGCGATCTGCGTATCGGTCAGGATGTCATCTGTCATCGCCGTTGCCCGTTTGCCACTCAACCCATCCGGCTGGGCATCCGAACCGACGCCCAGTGTCCCCCCACACTAACCACCGGCGTCGGACTTCAGGCCGAATTGCGGGCAACCAGGACTGTCACAGGCAACGAGATCGCCTGCCGCAGAATCTGTCTGGCACAGTGGGAATAAGCGTCGCGATGGCCGCTGTCCCGGAAGATGGGACTTTCGACCCTGTGGTCGCGGCCGCGATCGGCGGAGTGTGGACTGTGTCGGGTGGCTGCCGACTGGGTATACGAGGAGGGATCATGGAGACCTTCACGCTCAACGCCGGAACCTGGATCCGCCGGCTCGCGACCCACGGCCCGCTGGTCCGCACGAGCGATCGAGTGGAGGCCGCCGTCGCCTTCCTTGTCCTGATCTTGGTCCTCCTCGCCGTGCCCGTCGCCGGGGCACTCGGAACGACGGCCTACGACACTCGCGTACACGAGTACGCCGCGCAACGGCTCACCAGCCACCGCATCGACGCGATCACCACGGACGACAGCTCACCGAGCAAGATGCGCTACCAAGACGCGTACGTGACCCAGGTCCAGTGGCAGTTCGCAGGCAAGCAGTACATCGACACCATCCGGACACCGGTGAGGTTGAAACCGGGCGACCACAAGTCCATTTGGGTCGACGCGGCAGGGAATCGGACCGTCGCACCCCTCACCGACCATGACGCGGCGATCGACGCGGTCGGCATCGCGATCGCCTCATGGCTGGCCGTCGCCGGAGCGGGTGCGGCAATGCTCGTCGTGGTGCGCAGCCAGGCCAACCGGCACCGCTACGCCGGTTGGGACCGTGAGCTCGAGGATCTGGCCGACAACGGGCGAACCAACCGTAGCTGAGCGGACCTGGCCGCGTTCGGCGACGCGCTCCTCTCACCTCGAACAGCAAGTGGCACCGGCGCTTCCGGCTATCCGCGGCGTCATCGAGAGACTTGCTGTGCGTACCTATGTGCGGGCTGTGGATTGATGAGAATTTCTCTTCGGAACTGGCGCAGGGAGCCACTCGTCGTAGAATTTTAGTTGCGCTTAGTACTTGCGGCGGCCCCCATGTCCCCGCCGCAGATCAACAGCCATTTCAACACTGGAAATCGCGCGGTCGGGAGCGACGCGATGCGGCCGGTTGGCCGTAGTTGAGGAGGTCGACATGTCGACTCTCAGTCCCCTGCCCCTGCGGGAGAATGTCATGCCACCCGTCGAGCCGACGTCGCGGTGGCGCAGGCTGGTCCCCCGCTCACGCCGGGGCAAAACCGCCGTCGCCGGCGGAATGTCCGTGCTGCTCGTCGCAGGCCTACTGGGCGCGACCTACGAGACTTCACCCGGCGGCACCCTGTGGGGTGTCGAGAAGACCATTTTCCCCGCGCACGCCCAAGACGTTGCCCTCACCGCCGTCGTGAACGATCTGAAGAACGCCCAGGACATTCTCGGCAGCGGACAGCAGCCCACCGCCGAACAGCTGACCGAGGCCCGCAACTATCTCAATCAGGCCAAGCAGGACCTGGACTACCTGTCTCCGTCGCCCCAGCGGACCAACCTGCAGAACCTCTATTTGCAACTGACGCAACAACTTCTGCAGTACACGCCCGACTCGGCGCAGCAACTGCCCGCGCTGCCTGCGCCCCCTGCGCCGGCACCCCAGGCTGCCGCCGACCCGGGCAGCGCGCCGCAGTCGGCCGACGTGGCATTGACCGGCGCGACCGCACCGACGTGGGGCTACCCGATCACGGATCAGTCCGGCACCGCGGCACCCTACGACTACGGCCCACCGCCGCCCGACGTCCCGGACGCTCCCGCGGCCGACTGGCCGCAGCCTTACGCGCCTCCGCTGACACCGAATCTGCAAGACCTCGGTTACTACGACCCGTCGTGGGGACCGCTCTACGGCTACGACCCCACCAATTGGTACAACTACGACCTCGGCGGCTACAACCAGTACGGCTACGACTTCCTCGGCTTCGACCGGTGGGGTTACGACCGCTGGGGCTATGACCGGTGGGGCTACGACCGCTGGGGATACAACTGGGCCGGCTACAACTGGTCCGGCTACGACCGCGACGGCTGGGACCGCGACGGCTGCAACGAGTGGGGCCAACATCGCGGTCATCCCGGTGACCCACGGGATGTGGACTGGTACAACCGCCACCACCCGTACGCGCAGTACTACCAGTGGCGGTTCCGCCATGACGACCCCGTGTATCACCGCACCCAGTGGGACCAGGAACACGGATTCAACCCATACCTGTACCAGAACTGGAACATGAACCGGGACTGGCACAATCCGCGCAACCGCGACTGGGCGCCGACCACCTCTGTGGTGAGTGCGGTCAACTCGGTCACCAACGTCAACATCCATGCGTCGGCTCCCGTGGTCAACCTGAATGCCTCACTCACCCAGTTCATCTCCAATGACAAGGTGACGACCACGTCCGGGACGCTGATGAAAGACCTGGCGAACAAGTCGACCCGCGACTTCACCAGAGAGCTCGCTCCGCGCATCGTCACCCCGGTCACGTCGCTGCCCCCGGCGGCTGCGGAGAAACTGCTTGCCACGCCCGTGGCTGATCACCAATCATTCTTCGCACCACCGGCATTGACGGCCCCGGCGCCCACAGCGCCGCCGTCGAAGGTGGCACCCGGGTTCACCGCACCCAAGGTCGCGCCGGTGCCTGACTTCACGCCGCCGACGGTCAAACCGCAAGGCAAGCCTGGGCCAGCGGTGATCCCGCCGAAGGCCGGCTCGCCGAACCCTGACGCGCAGATCCCTACTGTCATACCGCCGGCCGAGCCGAAACCTGCGAGCCCGCCCGCAGTTCCGGCGCCGGACAACCAGGCGATTCCCGTGCCGAAGGCCCCGCCGTCAGAGGCGCCTGTACCGGACGCCCCGGCTCACCCGGTAGCACCCGTCCCCCAGGAGCCACAACAACAGCGGGCCACACCGGAACCACCGGTGCAGCATGAGGCTCCGGCTCCCGAATGGCAGGCGCCGGCTCCAGCTCCCGAGGCTCCGGCTCCGGAGGCTCCGGTCCGGCAGAAGCCCGTTCGCCAGGCGCCTGTTCCCGAGGCCCCGGCCGAGCAGAAGCCGGTTCAGCAGGCGCCGGTGGAGGAAGCCCCCGCTCCACAGCGGCCTGTCTGGCAGGCGCCACCGGTACACGAGGCCTCGCCCGTCCAACAGGCACCGCCGGTGCATGAAGCGCCGGTCCAGCAGGCACCGCCGGTGCATGAAGCGCCGCCGGTGCATGAAGCGCCACCACCGCCGCCTCAGCGCTCTGCTCCGGAGCCCCGTCAGGCCCCCGCCCCACGGGCACCTGCGTGCACACCCCCGTTCTGCACGAGGTAACGAGCGCTTGTCGTCCGCCGGCCCAGGTCAGTGTCCCCCGATTCCACTGATCCAGGGCCGGCCGACTAGCATGAGGCGTTCCTCTGGTTGGCGCCTACCCCGGTAGGCCCCGGCCCCCGTAGCTCAGGGGATAGAGCACGGCTCTCCTAAAGCCGGTGTCGCAGGTTCGAATCCTGCCGGGGGCACTCTGTGTAGAACGTGAGCAGCTTGAGCCACATCCGTCACACCAGCACCTCAGAACTTTTGGGTATTAGCCGTAGAAACCCGCTACCACCCGCGGTATCAGACTTTTTGATACCACCGGCGGTGGCGCATTTTCGGGTCGGTGTGTGCTTCGAGATTCGCGAGGCGCCGAGGGCGGAGAGCGGCAGCATTCGACGACCTTCCCGCATTGATCGGGCGCGGGCTACATTCGGCAACTCGGGTGGTCCCGGAACTGACTGGTGCCCCGACTTCGCTCAGAGCGTTTCGTCGTCAAACCGAGCTTTCACCCGGCTTCGCATAACGCAATTCGCCGGGCAGTTGCTCGAAGTACTGGCGGGTGTACTCGTCATGGGATAGCACCAGGGTTTCAGTCGGGCTGTGGATGTCGACATACTGGTGACCCGGTCGGTCAGATTCCCGGAAGCTGGCGAGGTATTCCTCGACCTCGACAGCCCTGGCACAGTCAAGCTGCCACACGACGAGGTCATCACTCAACTCGATGTCGGCCGCACCAGCTTGTATGCGGAATTCCTGGACGACTCCGTCGCATTCGAACCGCGCTTGGCCACCCTGCAGCGCGTCTTTGAGCGCCTTAAGGACCACCTTCACTCCCGGGGTGTCCATCGCCAGCAACACGACATCCTCGTACCCGAATCCGGGCGCGAACTGCACATGGATGAAGCTCATGGTTCCCCTCTGGGAATGGACTTTTCATCAGAGTGCGGCCGGGTTGATCCTTGCCCAGCACCTGTCAGATGTTGATACCACGCTGGCGCGTTTCCGGAACGGTGCGTGCCTCCAGTGCGGCGAGCCGGAGGTCGAGCCGGGCGTGACGGCCCGCGGTGCCGCGGACTGGTTGATCACGCGCAATGATATTGCCTTGCAGCTGTTCGCCGTTCAGCGTGACCGCTCCCAGTCCACAGGCATGGGTCAAATATTGGCGCGAATTTCGGTCGACAGGTACGGGACAATCGATGCCATGCATCAGATCGACGGCCTCAAGCTGCTCAACTTCGCCTCGCACATCGATGACAACACCATCGAGCAGGCGAAAGAGACTGCGGCGATGCCGTTTGTGCATCCACACGTCGCGCTGATGCCCGACGCACACAGCGGCAAGGGTTCGGCCGTGGGCACCGTCATCCCGACCATCGACGCCGTCATCCCGGCCGCGGTCGGCGTCGACATCGGATGCGGCATGATCGCCGCCCGCACGGTCTACACCGAATCCGATTTGGAGGGACGCGACCTCGCGGATCTGCGTGAGGCGATCGAGCGCGCCATCCCGTTGTCCCCGGGCAACTACAACGCCGACATCGACCGCTTCAGGTTCACTCGCGATCGGCTTGCCGACCTCGAAGAGCGGGCACGTACCGAGAACATCGACCTGTCGCACTCACCGAAGTGGCGCGAGCAGCTCGGATCACTCGGTGGCGGTAACCATTTCATCGAACTGTGCCTCGACGAGCAGCAGCGCGTGTGGATGTTCCTGCATTCCGGGTCGCGGGGTGTCGGCAACAAGATCGCGCAGAAGCACATCAAGATTGCGCAGCGGCTGTGCAAGAGCTGGTGGATCGAGCTGCCGAACCCGGACCTGGCGTACCTGCCGCAGTCGACGCCCGAATTTTCCTGCTACATCAGGGAATTGCATTGGGCGCAGCGCTTCGCGCTGGAGAATCGTGCCGAGATGATGGACCGGTTCCGCACGGTGCTGGCTGCGTGGATGGGCATCGACGCGAACGGCGCTGCGGACATCGAGGTCGATCGAGTGAATTGCCACCATAACTACACCCAGAAGGAGCAGCATGGCGGCCGGGATGTGTGGTTGACCCGCAAGGGCGCCGTCGATGCCCACGAAGGGGTCCGGGCGGTCATTCCGGGCTCGATGGGCACCCGCTCATACATCGTGCGCGGCAAGGGAAATGCCGCTGGACTGTGCTCGGCTCCGCATGGCGCCGGCCGCAGGTTCTCCCGTACCGAGGCGCGCCGCCGCTTCACCGCCGAGGATCTTGCCGCGCGGATGCAGGGCATCGAATACCGCCACGGCGCCGAATGGGTCGACGAGATCCCCGATGCGTACAAGGACATCGATCAGGTGATGGCCGACGCCGCCGACCTCGTGGAGGTGGAACACCAACTGCGCCAAGTGCTCAACGTGAAGGGCACTTGAGACGGTGCGGGATCGCCACGATCGCTGGAATCACAACACGCACTACTACGGCATGGTGCTGTCAGCAGCCCCACCCGGAGCCAGAACCGCGCTCGACGTGGGCACCGGGGACGGGCTGCTGGCCGCGCGCCTGCGCGCCACGATTCCCGATGTCACCGGGATCGATTCCGATGCCGAGGTCATCGGTCGCGCGCGGGACAACGATGCCGGGGTCAATTGGGTCGTCGGCGACGTCATGACGTTCCCGCTACCCGAGGACCACTACGACCTCGTCGCAGCGGTTGCGACGCTGCACCATCTCCCCGACCTCGCGGGCGGTCTGGCACGGCTGGCCGACCTGACCGCCCCGGGTGGAACACTGGTCGTGATCGGTTGCGCCCGCAGCTCGACCGTGACCGACTACGCCATGGAAGCCGTCGGCGCCGTCCAACACCGGTTTTATTCGCGCACTCGGGGGTATTGGCAGCACAGCGCGCCGGTGGTGATGGAGTTCCCCCACACCTACGGCCAGGTGAGGAAGATCGCTGCGGCAGCGCTGCCCGGCATGCAGTGGCGGCGACTTCCGCTCTGGCGCTATGCGATCACGTGGCGTAAGCCCCGGTGATCCGCTGGCCGATGCCCGGCGAATCACATATGTGTAATTCATCCCCAGTGTGGATAGAGCCTGTGGATGGCTTCATCGTGCCCGCAGGTACCGACACGCGGGCAGGCCCGAGACTCCTTCCCAATGCAGGGACACACGCTTCACATACGGGCTACCAGGCGTAACGCCGATTGGAGGCGACCACATCACGGCCCGAACCACCCCGCCCCACCGATCAGCCATTTTGGGCAGTGGTAGCGTCCGCCTATCTGTTGTGTGTGGCGAGGGGCACTAAATGGCAGGTCTTATAGTCGACGGCGCGGGTTTGAGCGCGGGCGCAGCAAGCAGTGCAGACATCGCGGACAGACTTGCCGCAAGTGCGGAAGGCAACTCACGTCCGGGTGGCCAGCCCAGCCATGCAGGGGTCTCCGCGTTCGGCGCGGCCGTCGCATCGGTCCGGATTCGTCAATCGGCCCGCATGAGCACCCACCACGCAGCAATGCGCACAGCAGTGATCCGCTATGCCGACACCGACGATGAAGGTGCCGGTGCGATTGCCAGGACGGTATGAGCCCGGCCGCTTCTCCGGAACCGGTTCTCCCCTCCCGTTCGCAGATCGAGAACTGGGACACGTCGCATCTACAGGCGGCAGCAAACCGGTGGCGCACCTCTGCCAGCGAGTCGGACACGCTGTTCGCCCAGCACCGGCTGAACGTCGCGACGCCGGCAGGTAGCGAGTGGGAAGGCGCAGCCAAGGACGCCGCGCTGGACCGGGTCACCGCTGACGCAGCGGTGGTGCGCAATCACGCCGACGTCATCGTGGAGGCCGCCGATATCGCCGAGAACGGCATGGTCGACATCCACGCGGCCCAACAAAAGGTCCTCGAAGCAATCGCCGAGGCCGAAGCCGACGGCTTCAAGGTCAACGATGACCTCTCGGTGCGCGACACCCGGCGGGCCGACCTCTCCAACATGGCTGCCCGCCATACAGCGGCGCGCGTCTACGCCGAAGACATCCGCTGGAACGCCGAACGGCTGGTTGCCGCCGACACCTTCGTCAGTGAGCGCCTCCAGGCCAAAGCCGGCGAACTCGACGACATCAAGTTCGATGACGAGCACCACCATTGACCACCGCTGTCTCGCCACGCGCAACGGCAATTTCCACCCTGCAAACGTTGACAGGGCAATAACTAGTGAAGTTCCTGTGAGAGCAAAGCCATTGCCAGACTTCATCAAACCCGCTGGTGAGGAATTTCTTGAGGTGTACTAAGGTTATTCACAGACGGGGGTCTTGAGCTCGTACAGGCAATACAAACCCGGAGGTGGGGAATGATCTCGAAACTGACGCGGGCCGCTGTGATCGGGCTGGGCGCGCTGGCGGTGCCGGTCGGCATTGCAGTCGCAGGTGCGGCACCGGCATCCGCCGGCCCTGATGTGTGCGTGAGTGGGCCGTTCGGCTACGCCTACGCATGCGTCGACACCCCGGGCTGGGGTGGTTGGTACGGCGACGGGCCACGTTGGCGCGGCCACGGCCACGGCCACGGCGGCTGGGACGACTGAGTCGGCTTAACCGGAGGTTGCACAAACAACCTCCGGTTAAATCGGCCCAGTCACTCTCTTAGTTGTAGTAACCTCCGCCCATGGAGAACGTCTGGATTGTGGGCGGATACCAGAGTGACTTTGCTCGTAATTTCTCGCGCGAGGAGCTCGACTTCGCGGACCTGACTTGCGAAGTCGTCGACAACACCCTGGCTGCGGGGAAGATCAAGGCTGCCGACATCGGCGTCGTCCATGTCGCGAACGCGTTCGGCGAGCTCTTTGCTCAGCAAGCCCATCTGGGAGCGATGCCCGCCACCGTGCACGAGGAATTGTGGGCAACCCCGGCATCACGCCATGAAGCGGCGTGCGCATCGGGCAGCGTCGCCACGCTCGCCGCCATCGCCGATCTGCGCTCAGGGGCCTATCAGAGCGCGCTGGTGATCGGGGTGGAACTCGAGAAGACCGTGCCCGGCGACTTGGCCGCACGGCACCTCGGCACAGCGGCCTGGACCGACCATGAAGGCGCCGAGGCGAAGTTCCTGTGGCCGTCGATGTTCTCGGCGGTAGCCGATGAGTACGACCGCCGCTACGGCCTGCTCACCGCCCATCTGGATGCCATCGCCACCCTGAATTACCGCAATGCCCGGGCCAATCCGAATGCCCAGACCCGCGATTGGACGGTGCCTGATCTGACCGCCGACGACGAAGTCGCCAATCCCCTTGTGGAGGGCAGGATTCGACGCTTCGACTGCAGCCAGATGACCGACGGTGGAGCCGGTGTGGTGCTCGTCACCGACAGTTTCCTGCGCGAGCATCCACGCGCCCGGCCCCTTGGGCACATCTCAGGCTGGGGCCACCGCACCGTGGGGCTCGGTCTGCAGCAGAAGTTCGACCGCGCCGACGAATCCACCGACGTTAATCCCTACCTGCTGCCCCACGTGCGCAGCGCAGTGCAGGACGCATTCAATCGGGCGCACGTCACGCTCGACGACGTCGACGGATTCGAAGTGCACGACTGCTTCACCCCCAGCGAGTACCTGGCCATCGACCACATCGGGCTCACCGGCCCGGGCGAGTCGTGGAAGGCCATCGAGAACGGGGAGATCGAAATCGGCGGGCGGTTGCCGATCAACCCGAGCGGAGGCTTGATCGGAGGCGGGCACCCGGTCGGGGCATCAGGGGTCCGCATGTTGCTCGATGCAGCCAAGCAGGTCAGCGGAAAGGCGGGCGGTTATCAGGTGGACGGCGCAAAAACCTTCGGTACGTTGAACTTCGGCGGCAGCACCGCCACCACGGTCAGCTTCGTCGTCGCGGGGAGTTCGGCCGCGTGACCGTGCATCCGGAAGTCGTCGCCAAGTACCTGTCCACGCTGCCCGACGACGATGACCACCCGTATCGCACCGGGCCGTGGCGGCCACAGACCACCGAGTGGAACGCCGACGATCTCCCGGTGGTCGACGGTGAGATCCCCGCCGACCTCGACGGCGTCTACCTGCGCAACACCGAGAACCCACTGCACCCCGCATTCAAGGTGTATCACCCGTTCGACGGTGACGGCATGCTGCACATCGTCGGATTCCGCGACGGAAAGGCCTTCTACCGCAACAGGTTCATCCGCACCGACGGCTTCCTGGCCGAGAACGATGCGGGCGGTCCGCTGTGGCCGGGCATCGCCGAACCCGTCAATCTCGCGCAACGCGACTACGGCTGGGGTGCACGCACATTGATGAAGGACGCGTCGAGCACCGATGTCACCGTGCACCGCGGTGTCGCCCTGAGCAGCTTCTACCAATGCGGGGACCTCTACCGCGTCGACCCGTGCACGGGCGACATGCTCGGAAAAGAAGACTGGGCCGGTGCGTTCCCGAAAGATCTGGGCGTGTCGGCGCATCCGAAGGCCGACGACCGCACCGGCGAGCTGCTGTTCTTCAACTACGGCAAGCAGGCGCCGTACATGCACTACGGCGTGGTCGACGACACCAACCGGCTGGTGCACTACGTAGACGTCGAGCTGCCCGGCCCGCGCCTGCCGCACGACATGGCATTCACCGAGAACTACGTGATTCTCAACGACTTTCCGTTGTTCTGGGATGCCGGTCTGCTCAAGCTCAACGCTCACGTCCCGCGTCTGCACCGGGACCTGCCGTCGCGGTTCGCCATCCTGCCGCGCCGAGGTCGCCCGGGCCAGATCAGGTGGTTCGAGGCCGACCCCACCTACGTGCTGCACTTCACTAACGCCTTCGAGGACGGCGACGAGATCGTGCTCGACGGGTTCTTCCAGGGCTCGCCGGAGCCCGCCGACGATGGGATCGATCACGGGATGAGCCCACGCTGGCAGCGGTTCTTCCGGTACCTGTCCCTCGACGGGATGCAGACCCGCCTGCACCGGTGGCGGTTCAACCTGGTCACCGGCGCCACCCGCGAAGAGCAATTGTCCGAAAGCCTCACCGAATTCGGCATGATCAACCCCGATTACGCCGGGCGCGACTACCGCTATACCTATGCAGCCACGGGCAAGCCGGGCTGGTTCCTGTTCGACGGGCTCGTCCGCCACGACCTGCACACCGGATCGGAGGAACGGTTCGCGTTCGAGGACGGCGTGTACGGCAGCGAGACGGCGATGGCCCCGCGAGCCGGCGGGGCCGGTGAAGACGACGGCTATCTGGTGACCATCACCACCGACATGGTCGCCGACGCGTCCTACTGCCTGGTGTTCGACGCGGCCCGGGTCGCCGATGGGCCGGTGTGCAAACTGGCTCTGCCGGAACGTGTTTCCAGCGGTACCCACTGCACCTGGGCATCGGGTGCCGAGCTGCGCCGGTGGCGGATCTAGGTGCAGCCCAATGCCGTCGGCCGCATGCTCGGCCTACTCGGTGACGAATGGACTCTGCTGGTCGCGCAGCAGGCAATGCTGGGAGCCACGCGTTACACAGAGTTCATGGCACGACTGCCGATCTCCAACTCGGTGCTGACGCGTCGTCTGGGCACGATGACACGCGAGGGCCTGCTCGAACGCCATGAGTACCAGCAGAACCCGTCACGGTTCGAGTACCGGCTCACCAAGCGCGGCTGGTCACTGTGGCTGATGCTGGTCTCCATCTGGGAGTGGGAACGCCGATGGGTGCCCGAGCACACCGAGACACTGCCTGCCATGTATCACCGCGGCTGCGGTGCTGCGTGTTCTCCCGTCCTCACCTGCCGGGACTGCGGCGCGACGACGAACGAGAAAACCCTTACCGCGCAATGGGGTCCGAGCGGTTCGTGGCAGCGCTCGATGCCCGTCGAATCCACCCGCCGGCGCACCCACACCGACCGGGCTCACGGCCAGCCCGACCTGTTCCCCCAGACGATGAGCATCCTGGGCAACCGGTGGTCGTTCGCCATCCTGGTCGCGAGCTTCGTCGGCATCAGCCGATTCAGCACATACCAAGAGCAACTCGGACCGCCACCGGGATCGCTGACCGACCGGCTGCAGATCCTCACCTCCTACGGCGTGCTTGAGACCGGCGACGGCCGCTACCGCCTCACAGAGAAGGGCCGCGCGGTATTGCCGATTCTGGTCACTGCACTGGACTGGGCTCAACGTTGGTACACCACCCCCGAAGGACCTGCAGTCTTGTTGACCCACACCAGCTGTGGCGCGGGATTCACCGCCGCGTTGAGGTGCGACCACTGCGGAGAACCGTTGCGGGTGGGCGCTGTCGGGGTCGGTCAGTCCGCGAGCTGACCGAGCCGGAATTTCAGGTTGTTGCGTGCCGCAGGCCACTCGATGTCGAGGATCGAATACACGACGGTGTCGCGCCGCGAGCCGTCGGGCGCGATCTGGTGGCTGCGCAGCACGCCGTCCAGCTTGGCGCCCAACCGCTCGATTGCGGCCCGGCTGGCGAAGTTGAAGAAGTGGGTACGGAATTCCACTGCCACGCAGTTCAACTCGTCAAATGCGTGGCCGAGCATCAGCAGTTTGGTCTCGGCGTTGATGCCGGTGCGCCGGACATCTCGCACGTACCACGTGTGGCCGATCTCGAGCCGGCGGTTGGGTCCGTCAACATGCAGGTAGCTCGATGAGCCCACGAGCCTGCCGTCGAGGCTGCGCACCACGAAGCTCACCCCGTGGTCGGCAGCCCGCAATTCGAGCATGCGCTCGACCCACTGCTCGGCCCCACCGGGCGCCGGCGTCATCGTGTACCAGAGGGTGCCGAGCTCGCCGTCGGCGGCTGCGGCGTCGATCTCGGGGACGTGCGCGCGGGTGAGCGGCTCCAGGCGCACCCACCGCTGACCGGCCAGTTCTACGGGCTTGACGAATGCGCTCATGACCGCCCCAACGTCGAGACCAACGCCCACACCGAACACACCGCGGCACCCACTGCCAGTCCCCCTCCGACGTAAAGGCCGTAGCCCGCCGCCACGGGCGGCTTGACGTTGAGGGTGTAGTACCAGACCGTCAGCCCGATCAACATCAGCGAAACCAGCAGCGCCGCACCCGATGCCATCCGCTCGGAAAGCCCCCGCCCGGCCATGGCGCCCGCCACGATCAGCGTCGAGCCGAGCAACACGATCAACTGCCCCGCGCCGAAGCCCTGGTGTAGCACGATGCTGCCGACCGCCCCACCGATGGCATTGGCCCGTCCACCGCCGTTGGCGCTCGTGGTCAACCACGGTAGCCACGCGACCACCACCAGGACGGCCGCGCACAGAGCTACCAGCCAACCTGGACGCAGACGCACCATAGCGACGAGACTATCGGGTGTGACGTCGCTACCGGACTGGGCCCGCGCGCTCGATCTGTCCCCACACCCGGAAGGCGGTTGGTACCGCGAAACCTGGCGCAGTGACCTGACCGTGAGCGAAGCCGCGCTGCCACCGGGCTATACCGGCCCGCGCAGCGCCGGCACCGCGATCCTGTTCCTGCTCATGCCCGGGCAGCAATCGGCCTGGCATACGGTGCGCAGTGCCGAGCTGTAGTTCCACCACCGCGGCAGCCCATTGGAACTACAGATCGGCGCCGAGCAGGACAGCGCGGCCACACACGTCCTCGGTCCCGACATCACGGCCCGGCAGCACCCGCAGTTGCTGGTCCCGCCGGGCCACTGGCAGCGGGCCAGGCCGCTCGATGACGAACCGGCCCTGGTCAGTTGTGTTGTGGTGCCGGGCTTCGACTTCGCCGACTTCGCGCTCAGCCCGGCAGAGACGTCAGATTGAACGCCGCACCGGTCGGGTCAGTCACGGCGGCCAGCCGGCCGTAGGGCGTATCCTCTGCCGGCCGTACCACCGAGCCGCCGTTCTCCACGATCAATTCGATGGTCTTGTCCACATCGTCAGCCCCGAAGAACACCGTCCACGTCGCGGGCGCACCCTCGGGCAGGAACGCGCTGCCGTCCATCACCCCGAGCTTCGGCACCCCGTCGAACAATGCTGTGCTGTACCGGAATTCGTCGGTATCAGACACCGTAGCGGTGCTCCAGCCGAACACGGTGCGGTAGAAGTCCAGCGAGCCGGCGTAGTCGCGGGTGGTCAACTGGAAGTAGGCAGGCGCACCCGCCTCGTCGGCGGCCTCGTAGCCGTCGTGCCCCGCCGGTTGCCACAGCCCGAAGAACCCGCAACCGGGGTCACTGAGCAGCGCCATCCGCCCCTTGTCGGGAATGTCCATGGTCGCGACGCAACTCTGGCCACCGGCCGCCGTCGCCGCGGCGACAGTGGCGTCGGCGTCGGCGGTGTGCAGATAGGTGGTCCACGCGTCCGGTGCGTTCCACTGCGGATCATTGCGCATGAGTCCGGCGACCGGCCGGCCACCGAGGGCAGCGTTCACGTAGCCGCCGTACTCGGGGCCTGCGGTTTCGAACGTCCAGCCGAACACCGCCCCGTAGAACTGCTGTGCGCGCTCGACGTCGGAGGTGGTCAGGTCGATCCAGATGGGCGCGCCCAGCGGCGCGCGGTCACGGGTAGCCACGATGAGGTCTCCTTCACGGTGAGTCGGTCAAACGTATCGACCGGCACCGCCGGAAAAACTCATCGCAAGCAGTCAGGTCACGATGCGCAGCGGGTTCTGCAGGAGCGCCGTCAGATCACGCAGGAAGATCGCACCGGTCGCACCGTCGATCGCGCGGTGATCAGCGGACAGCGTCAACCGCAGGATCTTGCGGGCCGCCACCTCACCGTCGATCAGGCGTAGCTCGTCGGCCGCCGCTCCCACCGCGAGGATCGCGGCCTCCGGCGGATTGATCACCGCCGCGAACTGCTCGATGCCGTACATCCCGAGATTGGAGATCGTGAAGGTGCCGCCGGACATCTCGTCGGCGCGCAGCTTTCCGATGCGGGCCCGCCCGGCCATCTCCTTGGTCTCGGTGGCGATCTGCGACACCGTCTTACGGTCGGCGTCGCGCACCACCGGAACCACCAGGCCCGCATCGACAGCGACTGCGACGCCGATGTGCACGCCGTGATGGCGGAGCAGGGTGTCACCGCCGAAGGACACGTTGACGCCCGGGTTGTTCCGAAGCGCCGACGCGACAGCGCGGACGATGAAGTCGTTGACACTGACCTTCGGGCCACCACCCGCCTGCAGGCTGTCGTTGACGGTCTTGCGGAAGGCCAACAGCTCGGTAACGTCAACGGCGGCGGTCAGATAGAAGTGCGGGGCGTTCTGCTTACTTTCGGTCAGGCGCTTGGCCGCGACGCGCTGCAGTGTGGTCAGCGGCACCTCATCGGCCGCGCTGTTGGCGGGCTGGCTTGGCGCAGCAGGGGTTTCGTCGCGGCGGGCGGCGGCGTCGACGTCCTTGCGGATGATGCGGCCCCCGGGGCCGCTGCCTGCGACGGTGGCCAGGTCGACCCCGTCGGCGTCGGCGACCTTGCGGGCCAGCGGTGATGCCTTGGGGCGGTTGGACCGCACGGCCGGGGCGGAAGGCGCCGGCGCGGAGGCGGGTTCGGGTTTCGGCGCAGCGGCCGGCGTCGACGCGGCGGGTGGCGCCGAATGCGGCGCCGTGCCGCTGCCGTCGCCGATGACCGCGATCGGGACGCCGATCGGCACTCGGTCGCCCTCGCCGGCCAGCATGTGCTCGAGGATGCCCGCGTCGTACGCCTCGAGCTCCATGATGGCTTTGTCGGTCTCGATCTCGGCGAGCACTTCACCGCGCTCTACTCGGTCACCGATCTTCTTGTGCCAGGCGATGATTACGCCGTCCTCCATGGTGTCGGAGAGGCGGGGCATGGTGATTTCAGGCACGTATGGTCCTCAACTTGTATCAGAGCCGGCCGACGGCGGCGAGTGTTTCGCGGGCTGCGGTGTAGAGCGATTCGGCCGACGGCAAGGCTGCCTGCTCGAGCGGTTTGGCGTAGGGCAGCGGAACTTCGGCGGCGGCGACGCGACGCACGGGGGCGTCGAGGTAATCGAAGGCACCGTCCGAGATCGACGCGGCGACCTCCGCGCCGATGCCGTAGGTGAGCCAGTCGTCTTCGGCGATGACGGCGCATCCGGTCTTGCGGACCGACTCCACCAGGGTCTCGCGGTCGAGCGGGCGCAAGCTGCGCAGATCGATGACCTCGGCGTCGATTCCGTCGTCATCGTGCAGTCGTCGCGCGACCTGCGTTGCGACAGCGGCCATTCGGGAGTAGCCGATGAGCGTGATGTCAGTGCCCTCCCTGCGGACGGCGGCCTTGCCGATCTCGGCGGGCTCCAGGTCGGTGGGCACTTCGCCTTTGGTGTTGTACAGCGCGAGGTTCTCCAGGAACAGCACGGGATCGTCATCGCGGATGGCGGCCCGCATCAGCGCCCGGGCGTCGGCCGGGGTACTCGGCGCGACGACCTTGAGGCCCGGCACGAAGGCGTAGTAGAGCTCGATGTTCTGCGAATGCGTTGCGCCGAGCTGTTGCCCACCGCCGCCGGGGGTACGGATCACCATGGGCACGCTGGTCTGGCCGCCGAACATGCCGTAGATCTTGGCGGCATGGTTGACGATCTGGTCGAGCGCCAGCAGCGAGAAGTTGATCGTCATGATCTCGACGACGGGACGCAGCCCCAGCATGGCCGCGCCCACTGCGGCACCGACGAAACCCTCTTCGGCGATGGGAGTGTCGCGTACCCGCTTCTCGCCGAACTCTGCGAGCAGGCCCGCGGTAATCTTGTAGGAGCCCTCGAAAACGCCGATCTCCTCACCGATCAGGAAGACCGAGTCGTCGCGATGCATCTCCTCACGCAGAGTTTCGCGCAGCGCTTCACGATAACTGATGACAGGCAACGGTTTTCCTTCTGCTGAAGTGCGGTCAGAACAACGGGTCGGCGGGTAGCCGGCGGGACTCGCCGGGCACCGGGGTGGCGTAGGTGTAGTCGAACAGCGTCGACGGATCGGGATGCGGGCTCGCATCGGCGTACGCCACGGCGGCGTCGGCCTCTTCCTGGGCCGAGCGCTCCAGTGCCGCTGCGCCGTCCTCGTCACATGCGCCGACTCGCAGCAGGGTCGCCTTGAACAGCGTCAAGGGATCCGCGTCTTGCGCTGCGGCGACATCGGTTTCGCTGCGGTACTTCGCGGGGTCGACGACGGAGTGTCCACGCAACCGGTGGCTGACCGCTTCCAGCAGGGCTGGTTTGCCTTGCGTGCGGGCCGCCTCGACCAGGCGGCGCGCTGTGTCACGCACCGCGAGCACATCGGTGCCGTCGACGCGCTCCCCGACCATGCGGTACGCCGCGGCCCGTTTGTACAGCTCGGGTTCGGCCGACGAGCGCTCGACCGTGGTGCCCATGCCGAGGTTGTTGTTGATCACCACGAACACCACGGGCAGGCGCCACAACGCGGCGATGTTGAGCGACTCGTGGAACGCGCCGATGTTCGTGGTGCCGTCGCCCATCTGGCACATCACCACGTCGTCGCCGCCGCGGTAGTCGATGGCCAGCGCCGCACCGACGGCCAGCGGAAGTTGGCCTCCCACAATGCCGTAGCCGCCGAGCAGACGAGTGTCGGTGTCGTACATGTGCATCGAGCCGCCCCAGCCCTTGGACGTGCCGGTGCTGCGGCCGTACAGTTCGGCCATCACCCGCTTGGGGTCGATACCCTTGGCGATCGCGTAGCCGTGTTCACGGTAGTTGGTGAACAGGTAGTCGGTGGGCCGCAGGGCGGCCATGAGCCCGACCACGGTGGCCTCCTCACCGAGGTTGAGGTGGCAGTACCCACCCACTTTGGCCTGTGTGTAGCCCTGCGCGGCCCGCTCCTCGAAGCGCCGGATCAACACCATCTGCCGGTAGTAGGCACACAGGGTGTTGAGGTCTTCTCCGGCGAGAGCGGGCCGGTCGATCGTGTCCGTCATGCAGAACTCCTCAGCGCTTCGGTGGCGCGATGTGTACGGGCAGCCCCAGCGCAGCGAGCGCGGCTTCCATACCGATCTCGCCGAGTGTCGGGTGCGCGTGGATGGTGTCGGCCAGTTCGTCGAGCGTCGCCTCAAGCGCCATTGCCAATGCGCCCTCGGTGATCAGGTCACTGGCTGCGGGTCCGATGATGTGCATGCCGAGCACTTCGCCGTACTTGGCTGCGGCCACGATCTTCACGAAACCTTCGCTGTCACCGAAGGTTCGGGCCCGGCCGAGCGCGGCGAACGGGAACTTGGCGGTCACGGGATCGTGCCCGGCCGCCTTCGCCTGCGCCTCGGTGAGCCCCACACTGGCGATCTCGGGATGGGTGAACGTGGCCGCAGGCACGACGTCGTAGTCGATGCGCTTGTCGTGTCCGGCCAGCACGTCGGCTGCGGTCAGCCCTTGATGCGACGCGACGTGGGCCAGCAGCGCCTTGCCGGTGACATCACCGATGGCGTAGACGCCCTCGACGTTGGTCCGCAGTTGCTCGTCGACCACGATGAAACCGCGCGCGTCGGCGGTCACGCCGGTGGTCTCGAGGCCGAGTTCGGCAGTGTTGGGTTTGCGTCCCACACCGAAAAGCACGACGTCGGTATCGATCTCCTGCGGCTTCGGGCCATCGACGGTCACCCGCAGCGCAGCTGTCTGGGCGATCGCGCTGACGGTCGAGCCGCTGAGCACCGTGATGCCGCGCTGCCTGAACGAACGGCCTAGGGCCGCACCGATATCGGCGTCCTCGGCAGGAACGAGCGAGTCACGCATCTCGACGACCGTGACGGCCGAGCCGAACGCGGCGAACAGGCTGGCCCATTCGGCGCCGACGGCGCTGCCCCCGACGATGACGATTCGCTCTGGCACCTCGGTGAGCCCGAACGCGCCGTCGGACGTGATGACGCCGGGCAGGTCGGCGCCCGGGATGGGCAGCGGAATGGGGGTGGATCCGGTCGCGATGATGATGTCGCGCGCGGTGGCGCGGTCGACGACCTCGGCCGGTGTCGCCGCGTACCGGGGACCGTCACCTGCAGGAACGTCGCAGATCTCCACGGTGGTGGGCCCGGTGAATCGCGCGTGACCCTCGATCACGGTGACGCCGTTGGCTTTCAGCAGGCCGGCCACGCCGTCGGTCAGCCCGGTGACGACCTCGGTCATGCGCCGTCGCACCGCGGTGTAGTCGAATCCGACGTTGTCGGCACGTATTCCGTACTCGGCGGCGTCGCGCACGGTCTGCAGCACCTCGGCCGACCGCAGCATGGCCTTGGTGGGGATGCAGCCCCAGTTGAGGCACACGCCGCCGGGGCGCTCCTTTTCCACCAGCCCCACCGAGAGCCCATGTTGGGCCGCACGGATCGCTGCGACGTAGCCGCCGGGCCCGCCACCGATCACCAGAAGATCGAACTCACGCACGCAGTTGAGTCTGCTGGCGTGTGAGCGCCGCCACCATGCGCGTCGGCCCAGCGTTGGATCACTCAGATTGGGCAGAGTGCCCAATCTGAGGCAAATCGAGCGCGGACAGCGCGAGGGAGAGTTCGACGTAGGCGGCTCGACCGTGCAGCGGCCTGCCGATCAGTTCGGTGATCCGGTTCAGTCGGTTGAGCACCGTGTTGCGGTGACAGTGCAGCCGGACGGCCGCGTTGGCCGTCGACCGGTCCTCTTCCAGCCAGACGACCAACGTCTCGAGCAGAACATCGCGTTCGCGGACCGGGCGGTCCAGGACACCGCCGAGATTGCGGGCGACGAGTCGCTGGGCGAGGTCGGGCGATCGCACCAGCAGAGCCTCGGGATAGTGGTCGCCGAACGACACCAACTCTGTCGTGTTCGGCGGCACCATGCTCAAGGCGATCAGTGCCAGCGTGTAGGCCGAGCCGGCCTCGGCGAGCCCCGACACTGCGGGCGAAGCCGCGGCACGTCCCCGGGCCAGCGGCCGCAGGCGGGCGATCACGCCGTCGGCGTCGCGCTGCTCCAGCGCCACCACGCCGATGCGGGTGTCGACCTTGGTCTGCCACACCGACCGGAAGCCGAGCGCATCGAGCGCGGTTCCCGGGCTCGCCAGCGCAGGGGTGCCGTCCGGCCGCACGTCTGCCACTATCACCAGGTAGCCGCCCTTGGCGGGCAGTTCCAGCTCCCGCGCCACCCGCGCGGCGAAGCCCGCGTCGCCGGCGCGCCGACCGAGCAGATCCTCGATCAGGGCATTGCGGCGCTGCTCGTCGTGGCGCACCCGCTCCTGCTCGCTGTCCCGGTAGGACGTCGACAGTGCCGAGGACAGCTCGTCGATCACCGTCCATGTCGCGGTGCCGGCATCGAGCACGTCATTGGGTGCGACACCACTGTCCTCGGCGCGCTCCAGCAGCGCCTGCCAGACGACCCGGCCGCCGAGCCGAAAGGTCCGCAGCATGACCTCCAGCGGCACGCCCTGCTCGGCGCGGTGTCGGGCGATCGCGCCCACCACCTCGTCGGCATGGTCGAGGTCACCGCCCCGGCCGCTCAGCAGCTCCAGCACGCGGGTGAGGTAGTCCCGGCAGCCGTCCCGCAAATCCTCGCGGGGCACGCTGGCGTAATCGGTCCACTCAGGGTTGTCGGTGAAGATCGCCGACAGCAGCCGATCGATCAGTGTCTCGACGTCGGGCAGGGTGGCTTCGGCCAACTCACGGGTGACCTCGGTCGCGAATCCCGGGTGTCGCTTCTGCACAGCCGCACCCTACTGGTAGCGCTCCGCGAGCCGGGCCCGATGAGCCGCAGAGGAGCCGAACAGCGCGCGGTTGAGCGCGGCCCGTTTGAGGTAGACGTGGACGCCGCTCTCCCACGTGTAGCCGACGCCGCCGTGCAATTGCATGGCCTTGCCCGTGACCTCGACCGCGGTATCGCATGCGTACGCCTTGGCCATGGCTGCCGTGATCTTGTTGGGGTCGTCGACTGCGGACATCACCAGCTGCCGCGCCACCGCGATCCGCACCAGCATGTCGGCACAGGCGTGTTTGACGGCCTGGAACGCACCGATCGGCTGACCGAATTGACGGCGCACGCCAACATAGGACACCGTGGCGTCGAGCATCGCCTGCGCGAGGCCGAGGCTGTCGCAGGCCACGGCCAGTGCTGCGCGGTCCCGCAAGCCCTGCAGCCGCGTGTGCGGATCCCCGTCGAATCGCCACACCGCCGCTGCGTCCACCTCGACGCCGTCGGCGGTCACGGTGGACAGCCTGCGGGTCTCGTCGAGCACCGGTTGATCGGCGATGTGCAGGCCGACGGCATCCGACGCGACGTCGACGAGCACCGGCGTCCCCTGGGCATCCGTGGCGGGCAGCAGAAGTCGTTGTGCGACAGCCGCATCCGGTACGAAGACGGCGTGGCCGTGAATGCGGCAGCCGGTGGCGAGTTCGAAACCAGGCGAAGCTCGCTCGGCGGACAACGCGAGCGCGACGCTGGTGTTGCCTGCAGTCGCATCCCGCAGTAGTCGGTCGCGGAACTCGCCTTCCTGCACCGCAAGCAAGGCGCTGATGCCGAGCACCGCACCGCCCAGATAGGCGGTCGGCGCGGCAGCCCGGCCGATCTCCTCACAGATCACCGCGACCTCGGCGAGGGTGGCACCCGAGCCGCCGAACTCCTCCGGTGCATCCACACCGACCCAGCCTGCCTGCACGAGCAGCGGCCAGTCGGTGTCCTTGGCGAGAAGATCGCGTGCCACGGAACGCAATTCGTCATGCAGCTCTGCGAAACTCATCGGGGCAGCCCCAATCCTCGCTCAGCGATGATGGTGCGCTGGATCTCGCTGGCCCCGCCCGGGATGGTCCACTCCCACGAGCCGATGAAGTCGAGCATTAAGTTGCCGGACTCCCAGCCGCTGGAAACCGGTTTGGTCAGGACGGTCTGTGCGGGCAGGCCGCCGATCTCGGCGCCGAACCCGGTCATTCGCTGCAGCAGTTCGCTGTAGTACAGCTTGGCGATCGATGCATCGGCCGGGCCGGCCTGCCCCATCGCGCTGCGTTCCACCAAATCGCGGCACAGACCGCGCAAGCCGGCGAGTTCGATCTCGAACTGCGCCAGTCGATCCGCCACCAGCGCATCGTCAACTGGAGCACACGCTTGCACGAGCCAGCGGAAACCCGCATTGCTCAACCGCTCGGCCAACTCCAGCATCGTCATGCCCCGCTCGGCACCCAAGGTGGCCTGAGCGACCCGCCACCCGTCGTTGACGGGTCCGACCAGATTGGCCTCCGGGATCACGACGTCGTCGAGGAAGATCTCGCAGAAGTGCGACTCGCCCACCGCATTACGGATCGGTCTGACCTCTATGCCCGGTGTCGTCATGTCCATCAGGAAGTACGAGATGCCATGCCGTTTCGGCGCATCCGGATCGGTGCGGGCCAGCAGCAGGCACCAGTCCGCGTGCATCGCGCCGCTGGCCCAGAGCTTCTGCCCATTGACAACGAACGTGTCGCCGTCGCGTCTCGCACTCGTGCGCAGCGCCGCCAGATCAGATCCGGCGTCCGGCTCGGAGAACCCCTGAACCCAGATCTCGCCGTCGAGGATAGCCGGGAGGTGACGCGCCTTCTGCTCGTCCGTCCCGGCGAAGAGCAGGGTCGACGCCGCGTGGTGGATACCGACGAAGGCCAGTACCAGGCGCGGTGCGTCGTGCGCGGCGAGCTCCTGATACAACACGATCTGCTGGGGCACGCTCATCTGCCCTTGTGCTCCTCGCGTCCGCATGTTGCCGCCCCATTCGGCCGGCCAGTGCGGCACCGCGTAACCGGCGCCGTGCAGCTCGGCGAACCAGAACTTCTGGAAAGCCACGAATTCCTCATCGCTGACGCCGGTTTGGGCGGTCCGCCAGTCGGTGGGGACGTGCTGCGCGCACCAGTCACGCACCGTCGCACGGAATGCGTCGAGTTCGGTCACGAGAACAACCCGGTCAGTCCACGCCGGCCGAGACGTCGGGTGAGGATGTCGCGGGTCTGGGACAGTCCAAATGGCAAGCGGCGCAACGGCTGGCTGTACCGCGACAGCCAGGACAGCGTGGTCTCATCGCAGAAGCCGACCGCGCCGTGCAATTGATGGCATACGCGGAACACCACCTCGGCGGCCTCGATCGCGGCGAGCCGCAGCGCCAATGCGTCGTTGATCGCGGTCGTGCTGTCGGAGGTGGCCAGGCTCCACAGCGCGTATTTGGCCAGGATGTCGACGCCGCTGCGCTCGACCTCCGAGTCGGTCAGCTGGAACTGGACACCTTGGAACGACGCCAAAGTCTGGCCGAACTGCTTGCGCAGGCTCACATGTGCGACGGTCACGTCGATGGCGCGGTCGAGCATGCCGAGCAGCGTCCAGCACGGCAACACCAAACCCAGTGCGACGTCAGCGGTGCCGTCGTCGGCCGTGAGCTCCAGCGCCGTGCTGAAGGCCGGACCGACCGCACCCAGCCGGGCGACACGGCTGCGCCCGCCGTCCAATGTCACCGCGTACCAGTCTGTTCCGAGACCGGCGAGCGGCGCTTCAGGCGCGGTGTCGGAAACGACGACTACGCCGGCCAGCCGTTCGGCCACCGGGTACGGCAGCGCCCAGTAACCTGCACTGCGGCACAATGCCGCCGCCGATTGCAGTGCATCGGGACCGCTGCGGGGGTCGAGTTCCCACGCCCCGAGGCCGTCGAGCACAGGCGCCACCAACGCTTCGCGCGTCTCTGGCTTCGCCTCAGCTTGTTGCAGCAGCTGATCCCCGCCCGCTGCCGCAATAGCCCGAACGGCCTGGCGGCCATATTCTCTCGCGATGTCGCCGAGATCGATGATCACGCTCTGGCCTCGGTAAGCATGGCGCGGGACAACAGGATGCGTTGCATCTCGATGCTGCCCGAGGACACCGTGGAGGCCTGTGCGTAGCGCCAGTGGTCCTCGACTTCTTGGCGGAAGTGCTCACTCTCGCCGCGTGGCAGGGCCGCGATGATCTCCATGAGCACCTCGGCGCTGTCCTGATCCAGCTTGGTCACGGCGATCCGATACGCAGCCGTGTCACCGGGTTTCACCCGGCCGGTGCTCTGAAGCGAGACGACGCGGTACGCCATGAGCCGGGCTCTTCTACAGTGCGTGAGCATGCGGGTCCAACGGCCCCGCAATTCGGCGGGCAGGGTGTCCCAGGCGTCGCCGAGCACTGCTGGCGCGGCCTGCAACAATTTCTCGCACCTGGCGTAGCGCGCGATGCCGACGCGTTCGAAGGACATCACGTCCTGCACGATCGACCAGCCCTGGTCGACGGTGCCCAGAACGTCAGCCTCGGTGACCTTGAGCTCGTCGAAGAACACCTCGTTGAGATGGTGCGGGCCCATCATCGTGCGGATGGGCCGCACGGTGATGGCCGGATCCGACATGGGCACCAGGAAGATCGTCAAGCCCTGTTGTTTTTTCTCCCCCTTGGAGGTGCGGGCCAGCAGGAAGCACCACTGCGCCATGGTTGCGTACGACGTCCAGATCTTCTGCCCGTTGATGCGCCAGCCGTCGCCCTCGCGGCGCGCCGACGTGCGCAAGGACGCCAGATCGGAACCGGCCTCCGGTTCGGAAAAGCCTTGGCACCAGATCACTTCGCCGTTGGCGATGGGCGGCAGGTGTTTGCGTTGCTGCTCTTCGGTGCCGTGCCGCATGATGATGGGGCCGACCCAGTTGACCCCCATGTACTGCGCGCCGCGGGGCTCGTGATGGGCCCACATCTCTTCGCGCACGACAGTCTGCTCCCATACCGATGAGCCGCCGCCACCGAATTCCGTGGGCCACGACATGCACAGCAGATGCCGCTGCGCCAGGGTTCGGCAGAACCGCTGCGCCACATCGAGATCGGCGGGGTCGTCGGTGAATGCGCCGAGGAAGCCCGCGGGTATCTGGTCGGCGATCAGCCCGCGCAGTTCGCCGCGCAGCGTGTTGGCAGCCTCACCCAGGTCGAAGTCCACTGATCGTCCCCTATGCGGTCTTGTGATCGACGCCGAGTTCGGCGAGTATCGCGGCGGTGTCGGCACCGAGCTCCGGCGCGAACCCCTGGACGCGGCCGGGTGTCCGGGAGAACCACGTCGGCACACCTGGAAACCGCACCGGCCCGTGCGGGGTGTCGACGGTCTCGAACAGGCCGACGGCGTTGAGGTGCGGATTGTCGAACAACGCGTCCGGCGTGTGCACCCCGGCCGCGGGAATCTCCAAGTCCCGGAACAGCTGCAGCCACTCATCGGTGGTGCGTTCCTTCAAAGTCTGCGCCAGCAGGCCATATACCGTGTCGATCTGATGAGCCCGCTGCTCCAGCGTCGCGAACTGTGGTCCGTTCCAGGCGGGTTGAACCCGCTCGATGAACGCATTCCAGTGCTTGTCGTTGTAGATCAACGCCGCGATCTGGCCGTCCTTGGTGTCATAAGGCTTGCGGTTGGGCGCGACCGCACGCGGGTAGACCGCGGGGCTCAGCGGCGGATCGAACATGGCGCCGTTGGCGTGCTCGACGAGCATGAACGAGGCCATGGTCTCGAACATGCTGACCTCGACCTCCTGCCCCTCGCCGGTACGTTCACGGTGGAACAGCGCCATCATCGTCGCGTACAGCGCGGTCAGACCTGCGACCTTGTCGGCCATGATGGTGCCGACATAGCTTGCCTCGCCCGTCAATTGCGCTTGCACGGCGGGCAATCCGCATTCGGCCTGGATGGTGTCGTCGTAGGCGGGGCGATCGGCATCCGGCCCGCGCCGGCCGTAGCCATAGCAGTTGGTGTAGACGATCGCCGGGTTGATCGCGGTGACGTCGTCGTAGCCGAAGCCGAGTTTGACGATCGCCTTGGCCCGCATCGAATGAATGAACACGTCGGCGGTTGCGATCAATGCGCGCAACGATTCCCGGCCCGCGTCGGTCTGCAGATCCAGCACGATCCCCCGCTTGCCGCGGTTGACGTTCGCGAACACGCCGCTCATACCCGGTGTTGGACCGACCGAGATGTACCGCGTGTTGTCCCCTTGCGGCGGTTCGACCTTGATCACGTCAGCACCCATGTCGGCCATGATCTGCGTGCAGTACGGGCCCATCACCATGGCGGTGAGGTCCACCACGCGCACGCCGCGCAGAGGTCCGCTAGACATGGGCTCGCCCGTCTCTGCTCCTCGCGTCCGCGGCCCCGAAGCTGTAGCGGATGTGTTCGGCGTGGCCGTCGGGGACGACCGGGAACGTCACGGGCGCGCTCAGATCCCGGATCGCGTCGATGTCGGCGGCGACCTCCTCGATCGTCCACTCCGGCCGGTAGACACCCGTCGACTCCGAGACGACGGCGCGGGCCACGCGGCCGGCGATCGCGACGAGCACTTCGCCGGTGACACTGCAGGTTTCGTGGGCGAGCCAACCCACGACAGGTGCTACCAAATCCGCGCCCATCGGCGGATAGGCCGACGTATCGAGGCCTTCGGCCATGCGCGTCACGGCACCGGGCACGATGGCGTTGCACGTCACGCCCTCCGCGGCACCTTCCAGCGCGACGACGTTGCACAGTCCGACGATGCCCGCCTTGGCCGCCGCATAGTTGGCGACTCCGTGATTTCCGTACAGGCCGCCGATCGAGCTTGTCAGCACGATCCTGCCGTATCCGGCGTCGCACATGAGCGGAAAAGCCTGCCGCACAACATGAAATGCGCCCCGGAGGTGAACGTCGAGCACGGCATCGAAGTCGTCGTAGCTCATGTCCTTGAGAGAACCGCGCCGCACGATGCCGGCGTTGTGGATCAGGATGTCGATGCGGCCGTAGGCCTCCAGCGCGGCGTCGACGATGGCGCGGCCACCGGCAGCGGTGGCGACCGTATCGGTGTTGGCGACGGCTTGTCCACCGTCCGCGCGGATTTGGTCGACCACCGCGTGCGCCGGGCCGGGATCGGTGCCGTCGCCGGCGAGGCTGCCACCGGGATCGTTGACGACCACCTTGGCGCCACGCGATGCCAGCAGCAGCGCGTACTCGCGGCCCAAGCCGCGGCCGGCTCCGGTGATGACGGCGACGCGCTCGTCGAAGCGCAGGTTCACGTGGTTTCCAGGCCTTCGAGATCGCCCTTGTCCCGCCATGCCTTGAGCAACCCGCCGAACGCGTAGAACCCGGGACCATAGGGCTCACCTAAATGAGATCGAATCCCCTCCGCGTCCTTTCCAACCCCGCCGCCTTCGTTGTTGTAATAGCCGGGTGTGCATTCGGCGTCGAACGCCGAGGTGTCGATGTATGACTCCTTGATGGTCTGGCACCAGCCGTCCTGTGCCTGCCGGCTGGGTTCGACCGTGGTGATGCCGCGGCGCAGCGCCTCGGCGATCACGTAGGCGATGTGCTCGCCCTGCAGTTCGTAATTGGCCGCGATGTTGGCCGAGATGCCGACCTGGGTGAACCCGGTGAAGAACTGGTTGGGGAATCCGCGGCTGGTCATACCGTGCAGTGTCTTGTAGCCGTCGGCCCACGCGTCGTACAGCGACAGACCGTCGCGGCCCTTGATGGCGTCGATGGAGTAACGCCTGCTGATCTCGGTGGTGATCTCGAAACCGCTGGCGAAGATGATGCAGTCGACGTCGTATTCCTGGCCGTTGGCGACGATGCCCTCGGCGGTGATCCGTTCGACGCCTTTGGATTCGGACACGTCGACCAGGGTGACGTTGGGCCGGTTGAAGGTCGGCAGATAGTCGTCGTTGGAACACGGTCTCTTGCACAGGAACCGGTAGTACGGCTTGAGCGCCTCGGCGGTGTCGGGGTCCTCCACCAGGGCCTCGACCCGGCGGCGCAGCCGCTCCATGACCTTGTAGTCCTCTTCTTCGCGCAGACCCATGAACTGCTCGGGCGTCATCGCCGTCGGATCCGGCAGGGCCAGCACCCGGGCAGCGGTGTTGCGCCCCAGCTCGGTCCAGAAGTCGCATACCAGATCCGGCTGGCCGAGTGCCATGCCTTCGAAGGTCCAGGCGTGGAAGTTGCGTTGGCGTTCCTTCTGCCAACCCGGCTGCAGCGTCTTGACCCACTCGGGGTCGGTCGCGGTGTTGTTGCGTTCGTCCACGGTGGACGGCGTGCGCTGGAACACGTACAGGTGCTGAGCATCTCGCCCCAGGTGCGGCACCAACTGCACACCGGTGGCGCCGGTGCCGATCAGCGCGACCTTCTTGTCGGCCAGCTTGTCGAGCCCGCCGGAGCTGTCACCCCCGGTGTAGTCGTAGTCCCAGCGCGACGAGTGGAAGATGTGGCCCTCGAAGTCCTTGATGCCGGGGATGCCGGGCAGTTTGGGTCGGTTGAATGATCCGGACGCCATCACCACGAACCGGGCGCGGATGTCGTCTCCCCGGTTGGTGCCGATGCGCCACCGCCGGATGTCGTCTTCCCACGTCAAGTCCTTGACCTGGGTGGAGAAGATGGCGCCGTCGTAGAGCCCGTAGTGCTTGCCGATGTTGCGGCAGTGCTGCCAGATCTCCGCCCCGTCGGCGAACTTCTTGCTCGGCATGAAGTCGAGCTCTTCCAGAAGGGGTATGTAGCAGTAGGACTCGTTGTCACACTGGATACCCGGATAGCGGTTCCAATACCAGACCCCGCCGAAATCTCCGCCCATCTCGATGATGTGCACGTCCTCGACGCCGGCCTTCTTCAAGTAGGCACCGGTGAGCAGACCGGCGAAGCCACCACCGAGCACAGCCACGTCGATGTCGACGTCGATCGAGTCCCGCTCGACGTACGGGGTGTGCGGGTCGACCTCGCCGAATTCGGAGAACTGCGCTCCGGTCTGCAGATATTGCCGAGAACCCTCTGCGCGCAACCGCTTCTCGCGTTCGACGCGGTACTTCTCCCGCAGCGCAGCGATGTCGATGTCGGTGGGGGTGTCGGTGGGCCCGCAGTCGTTGGTCATACGTTGGCCTTTTCCGGCAGCGCGGCGGGGTGCAGCGGGGCGTCCATCTCGTGAACGGCGGGCAGCACCTCTTCGGCGAACAGCCGGACGCTTTCGAAAGCCTTCTCGTACGGCATGGTGCCGAACTGCGGGACGATGGTGACCTCGCAGAACGAGCATGCCTCCTGCGCGGCCTTGAGCTTCTCGAATACCGTTTGCGGCGTCCCGATCAGCAGGTTCGAGGCGTGGTATCCGGGCGGGCCGCCCTTCTTCTGATTGCCGACCTCCGATGCCAGCAGAGCAGTGGCACTGGCCTCGCGCGCGGCATAGGCCTCATAGCCCTTGACGCCCTGGAAGTTCGACGCGTCGGCAAAACCGTAGTGCACGTTGACGTCCCGGTTGGCGGTCCAGATCCATTCCGCCGTGTCTTGAGCCTGGTCTTCCGATGGCACGCAGTACATGAACATCACGTTCTTCGGCTGACACGGCCCCAGACCTTCCTCGGCACGGTAGGTGTTGACCTTGCGGACCTCCTCGCCGGCGTCCGTGATCGGCTTGTTGCCGACGAAGAGCGGCACCATGCCGCGCCGCGACAGGATCTCCAGCGATTCCGCGGTCGAGGACGAGCTGTAGATGCGATCGAACAGATCGGTGCTGATCGGTTCTGGGCGCAGCGACATCTCCGGGAACGAGAAGATCTTGCCGCCGTAGGAGAACCGCTCGCCGGAGAACGCCAGCTTGAGGATGTCCAGCGTCTCGTTGAACCGGTCGCGGCTCTCCTCGCGCGGAACGCCGACGGCCGCGAACTCGGCCTTGGACACGCCGCGGCCCAGGCCGATGGTGGTGTAGCGGCCGTTGGAGACGATGTCGAGGTAGGCGATCTGCGTCGCCAGCCGGATCGGGTTCCACCACGGCACCACCGCGACGAAGGTGCCCAGGCTGACCCGCTCGGTGCGCCCGGCGAAATAGGTGAGAGCCTGAATCGGGTTGGGCGTCATGCCATATGGCGTGCCGTGGTGCTCGGGGAACCAGATGCCGTCGAAGCCGAGTGGTTCGGCCATGTCGCCGAGGGCCAGCGCGGCCTGCACGCACTTGTAGTCGGGCGTGACGGGCGGGCTGGCGAAATCGCCGGCGAGCACGCGGTCCCAATCGTGGGAGTTCTGGGCCCCCGTACCGAGATTGACCTTCATGTTCTCTCCTCAAACTGAGTGATCTGTGGAGTCTCAGCCGTGCCGAGGACGGTTGAGACTCCACAAATCACTGGATGTCGTGGGGTTCTCCGACGCCCATGTACTTCGACAGTTGGTAGTGCAGGTTGACGGTGCTGCGTTCGCGGTACGGGTTGGGTTTGGTGCCGGGAAAACCGGCCGATTTCATGCCCCGCTGGACGGCGGCCATGTTGGAGAAATCCTGTGGCAGCACCGACAACCAGTCGGGACTGTCGGCCGGGGTGTACACCCATTCGGTCTGGGGTTCTTGGCCTTTCGGGTACAGCTCGAACACCGACACCTCGAAGATGCACTTGTCGGGGTCGTACGTCGGATCGGGCCTGGCGCTGTAGCACAGGGCGCTGGTGAGGCCCTGCCCGATCTGGAAGTTCGGGAAGAGCTGCCAGGCGGTGCCACTCTGGCCCAGGATGTCGGGCGGGATGGTCGGCCAGATCACGCCGCGCGCCTCGTCGTCGCGCCGGGCCGAGCTAAGCCAGTGCTCGAGCACCTTGTCGGCCGGGGTGCCTTCGGGCAGTTCGTCGACCAGGCGCTTGGCGGCGTTGACGAGCGTCTGCGTGGTGGTCGCGTTGGTCTCTTCCATGGTGTAGACCTGCATCTCGGCCGTCGAGATCCGCGGGTCCCCGGTGCCGAGCCGGATCTTGGACTTGGTCTCCTCCAAGTCATCCGGGGCGTCGTAGCCGATGTTGGAGTGCCGGCCCTGCGCTTTCGCCCAGCCCTTGAATTCGCCGAACTTGTTGAACTCCGGATGCGTGGTGAACACGTGGTAGGTCTCGTTGAAGGCCTCCATCGCGACTTTCCAGTTGCAGTCGAAGTTCAGCCATTTGCGCCACTTGTAGCGCATGTTCTCCAGCCCGAACGGGTCGAGGATCTTGGCGGCGGGAAACAGATAGTCCGCCAACGGTTCCGGGTCGGGGTCCATGTTGATGAACAGCCAGCCGCCCCAGGTGTCCACGTGCACACGGCCCAGATGAGTGTTCTCGCGCGTCAGTGCGCCTTGCCAGTCGTCCTGTTCGCGGATGTGGGTACAGGCCCCGCCCAGATCGTAGGTCCAGCCGTGGAATCCGCAGACGAACGACTTGCGGGTGCGGGCACAGGCGTTCTTGGCGCCCTTCGGGGTGTCGATCAACCGTCGACCGCGGTGCATGCACACGTTGTGGTGGGCAGCGAAGTCGTCGGCGCCGGTACGCACGACGATGATCGAGTCGTCGAGGATGTCGTAGGTGAGGTAGCTGCCGACTTCGGGCAGGTCCTCGACGCGGCCGACCTGCTGCCACACCTTGCGCCACAATCGGTCTCGTTCGGCGCGCGCGTAGTCGGGTGAGATGTAGGCGTCGACGCCGATGGTCATGGGCGTGGATAGCTCTTCGGTCACTCATGCCTCCTCATGGCGGCGCGGAAGTCGTCGTCCTTGAGGAACACCGACGTGTTGTCCGCACCGAGATGCGTCCACCGCAGGTTGAGTCCGCCGTCGACCAGCAGGGTCTGACCCGTGATGTAGCTCGACAGATCCGACAGCAGGAACAGAATCGCGCCGGCCTGCTCTTCGGGCGTGCCGCGTCGTCCCATCGCGATGGCGCGGCGGTCCCGCTCCGGGTCGGTGTCGACATACGTTGCCGAGGCGGCTGTTTCGGTGACACCGGGTGCGACGGCATTGACGCGGATACCGTCGGCGGCGAGTTCGGCCGCCAGCGTTCGGGTGGCTGCGACGATCGCGGCTTTCGCGGTGCCGTAAGCGATGTGGTACGGCGCGGAGTTCATACCGCTGATCGACGAGACCGAGACGATCGAGCCTGCATTGCCCTGCGCGCGGATCTCCGCCGCGACGGCCTGGCTCATGAAGAACATGGTTTCGAGGTTCGCGGTGAACAATTCCCGCCAGTCGGCCCGGGTGACCCGCGTCGCGGGCATCCATGTCGACGGCGCGGCACCACCGGCGACATTCACAAGGCCGTACAGCGGCACTCCGGCGCGGCGTACCTCGTCGAGCACAGTGGCGATGCCGGCATCGGTCGCGGCGTCGGCGACCACCGGCAGCACGGTCAGGCCCTGGTCCACCAAAGGCCCGACATGGGCATCGAGGTTGTCCCGCGACCGGCTGACCGCGACGACGGTCGCGCCCGCCTCGGCCGCCAACCGCGTGACGCTGGTGCCGATGCCGCCGCCACCAGCACCCGACACCACCACGACACGGCGGGCCAAACTCAGTGGACTGTCCACGCGCGGCCTATTTGTCCGGACAACATATGTTGCTCTTCATAACAGAGAACACTATTCCGCAGGGATTATTCGCCCGTCAAGGGCACCGGCGAGGAGCATCCGGCCTATTGTCTGGACTACAACGGCTTGCTAACGTCCGACATCATGAGCCCGGATGCGCGGTACCCGTCGACCCCGTCCACGGACGCGGGCTGGCATCTGCAGCGCGTCACCGCCCCGAGCCGCTTGTTCGGCGCGAACGGCCTGCGCACCGGACCCGACGGCCGCATCTACGTCGCGCAGGTGACGGGCAGCCAGATCAGCGCGGTCGATGTCGACACCGCGCGCGTGGAAACCGTCAGCGCGAAGGGCGGCGACATCATCGCGCCTGACGACGTGGCGTTCGACACGGACGGGAACCTGTATGCCACCGAGGTCATGGACGGCCGGGTGAGCGTGCGCGAACGCGCCGGCACCACCCGCGTGCTGCGCGATGACGTGCCGTCGGCCAACGGCATCACCTTCGACCGCGGTCGGCTGTTCATCGGGGAGTGCCGCGACGGCGGCCGCCTGATGGAGTTCGATCTGGGCGGCGGCGCTCCCCGGGTGCTGCTGGAGAACGTGCCGTCACCCAATGCGATGGAGGTCGGCCCGGACGGGATGTTGTACTTCCCGGTGATGGGGGCCAACGAGATCTGGCGCATCGACCCGTCCGGGGGCCAACCGCAAGTGGTTGCCGCCGGTCTCGGCGTGCCGGATGCGGTCAAATTCGATGCGCAGGGGTTCATCGTTTCGACGCAGGTGGCCAGCGGCCAGGTGCTGCGGATCGACCCGCGCACCGGCGATCACAGCCTGCTGGCTCAGCTTTCTCCCGGCCTGGACAACCTGACGTTCGTCGACGGCCGGCTGTTCGTGTCGAATTTCACCGGGGAGATCACCGAAGTCACGCCCACGGGTACGTCGACACTGCTGCCGGGCGGGCTGAACTGGCCGCTGGATCTGACGGTCGATGCCGTCGGCGATGTCTATGTCGCCGACGGCACCTACTTCTACCGGGTGGGTGCCTGCGGTGAACTGCAGACCGCCGGGATGCTCTTCACCGCAGGCTATCCGGGCTTTCTGCGCGGTGTAACTGCCTGTGGTGCAGGGGAATTCGTGGTCACCACGGCGGCCGATACGGTGGCGCGATACCGCCCGGGCGCGAGTGAGAGCGACGTGATCGCCGCGGGCGTGGACCAGCCCTACGGCGTGGCGCTGGCACCGGACGGGACGCCGGTGGTGGTCGAGCAGGGCGCGGGGCGGCTGCTGGCGATCCGCGCCGGCGCGGTGGACGTGTTGGCCGACGGTCTCGACCATCCTGTCGGGGTGACATTCGGGCCCGACGGAGCACCGCTGGTGTCGGTCGCGGGGGCCGTGGTCCAGGTGACCGGCTCGAACGTGGCGCCACTGGTCGACGGACTGGACACCCCGCAGGGGATGGTGGTTCGCGACCACGCGCTCTACATCGTCGACGCCGGGGCCAAGGCCCTCATCGAGTACGACCTCGGCACCGCGCAGCGCCGCACCATCGCGACCGGGCTGCCCGTCGGCCCGCCACCGGGTGTGGTGCCCAAACCGCTCAAGGGCATGCCGCCGTTCTCCGGGCCCCAGGGCCCGTTCGCCGGGATCACCGCCGGAGCCGATGGGACGCTCTATATTTCGGCCGACGGCGACGGCAGCGTGCTGGCGCTGCGCCGTGGCGGGATCGCGTCATGACAATAAGCCCCACGGAGCACCGCTACCTGCAGGTGGCGCGCACGCTGCGCAAAGAGATCGTCGACGGCGTGTACCCCGTCGGCTCCCAGCTGCCCACCGAACACGAACTGTGCGAACGCTTCGAGGTGAGTCGCTACACCATCCGCGAAGCGTTGCGACGCCTGCGCGATGACAACCTGGTGTCCTCACGACCACGCGCAGGCACGCTGGTGGTACCCCGCGCCGCGACGAATTCCTATGCCCAGGACGTGATGTCGATCAACGACCTACTGGCGTTCGCCACCGGCGCGCAGTTCACCATCGAATCGAACGCCATGGTGACCATCGACGACGACACGGCCGAGCGCACCGGGCTCACGGTCGGCGAACAATGCCTGGCGGTCCGCGGTTACCGGCAGGTCGACGGGGCGCCGGTGTGCTGCACCGAGTACTACATCAACCGGTCGTTCGCCGCGGTCGGCCGGCTGCTGCAGCGCCACACCGGACCGATCTTCCCGCTCATCGAGGACCTCTTCGGGGTGAGCATCATCGAGGTGCACCAGGAGATCTCCGCCGTGCTCATCACTCCCGGTCTGGCCACGGCGCTGAACGTCGCCCCGGCCAGTGCAGCGTTGCGGATGCTGCGCACCTACACCACTTCCGACGGCGAGGTCGCGCAGGTGACCGTGAACACCCACCCGGCGGATCGGTTCCGGCACTCGATGACCATGCGGCGGGTCAAAGGCCAGCCGTGAGAACCCTGGCCGACGCTCTGGCCGACGCAGCCCGCGACACGCCGGACCGGGTGTTGCTGATCGACGGCGACATGCACCTCACCTGCGACCAACTGCACTCGCGGGCAATGGGGTTGGCGCATCACATGGCACACCGGATGCCTGCCGGCAGCGTCGTCTCGTTCATGCTGCCGAACTGGCACGAGGCTGCCGTCATCTACCTGGCCGTCACGCTGGCAGGCATGGTGGTAAACCCGATCCTGCCGTCCCTGCGCGACCGGGAGCTGCGCTACATCCTTGACGACGCCGACAGCCGAATGATCTTCATCCCCCGGCAGTTCGGCGGACACGACTATGCGGCGATGCTCGCCCGGGTGACCACCGAGATGACGGCGCCGCCCGACATCGTCGTGGTGCGAGATGACACCGAACTGCCGAGCGACGAACCCGTACCACTGCCGGGCCTCGATCCCACCGCGGTGCGTATGGTCCTCTACACCTCGGGCACCACCGGACGCCCCAAAGGAGTGCTCCACAGCCATGATTCGATCGCCGCACTGATCGAGCAACTGCGCGTGCACTGGATGGTCGAACCCGGCGACACGTTCCTGGTGCCCTCCCCCATCGCCCATATCGGCGGATCCATCTACACGTTCGAATGTCCGCTGTTGTTGGGCAGCACCGCGGTGCTGATGGACCGGTGGGATGCCGATCGCGGAGTCCAGCTGATGACCGCCCACCGCTGCACCCACATGGCCGGCGCGACACCGTTTCTCGACCAGCTGTTGGCCGCTGCCGAACAGGCCGGCACTCGGTTGCCCGACCTGAAGGTGTTCATCTGTGGTGGCGCTTCGGTGCCGCCCTCGTTGATCCGCCGCGCCACAGACTATTTCGACAACGCCGTGGTGACCCGGGTGTACGGCTCGACCGAGGTGCCGGTGACCACGGTCGGTTCACTGCGGCCCGGGGACGACGATCACGCCGCCGAGACCGACGGCCGTGCCGGTGCCGCCGAGATCAGGCTGGTACGCGGCGAGATCCGGGCCCGCGGCCCGCAGATGCTGCTCGGCTACCTGCACCCCGACGACACCGCCGCGGCATTCGACGCCGACGGCTTCTTCCGTACCGGAGACCTCGGCCGGTGGGTGGACGGCGACTATCTCGTGGTGAGCGGGCGAGCCAAAGATCTCATCATCCGCAACGGCGAGAACATCTCTCCCAAGGAGGTGGAGGACGTCCTGGTGGGCGAACTGGGCATCGCCGAGATCGCGATCGTGGGCCTGCCCGACGAGCGCACCGGGGAACGGGCCTGCGCCGTAATCGTGCCTGCGTCAGGTCCCGGCCCGGATGTCGCCGCGGTAGGGCGCCTGCTCGCCGAGCGCGGCCTGGCGAAGTTCAAAACACCCGAACGCGTGGAGATCTGGGAGGCGCTGCCCAAGAACGCCGCCGGCAAGGTGTTGAAGCACCAGATCCGGACGGCACTGCTGGCAGGGAGGAACGACTGAGATGCGAGTAGCGATCGTCACCGGGGCCAGCAGCGGCATCGGCTTCGGCTGCGCCGTCACCCTGGCTGAGGCCGGTATGGCAGTGCTGGGAACCGGGCGCGACGAAGCACGCCTGGCGGAGTTGGCCGCTGCCGTCGGCGACCCCGACCGAGTCGCGACGCTGGCGGTGGATCTGACCGACGACGACGCACCGCGCCGCATCGTCGACACCGCGTTGTCGCGGTGGGGGCGGATCGACGTGCTGGTCAACAACGCCGGGGTCGGCAGCCCCAAGCCCCTGCACGAGACCGACGACGAAACCCTGGACTATTTCCTCGGTTTGATGCTCCGGGCACCGTTTCGACTGGCGCGCGAAGCGATACCGCACCTGACGCCCGGATCGGTAATCATCAACATCTCCTCGACGTTCGCCGTGGTGGGCGGGCTGCGCGGCGGGGCCTACTCCGCGGCCAAGGGCGGGTTGACGGCGCTGACCACGCATATCGCGTGTCAGTACGGCGCGCAGGGAATTCGGTGCAATGCCGTCGCACCCGGCGTTACCGTGACTCCCATGGTGGCCACCCGGCTCGAAGACGAGCGATTCCGCAAGATCAACACCGAGATGACGCCGCATCAGCGGCTCGGGCGCGTCGACGACATCGCGGCGACCGTGGCTTTCCTGTGTTCGGACGGAGGCAGTTTCATCAACGGGCAGACCATCGTCGTCGATGGCGGCTGGAGCTCGACCAAGTATCTGTCCGAACGCGCGTTGACCTCGGAATGGGTTGCCCGGTGAACCTATTCGACGTCCTGGACCAGGCGGCGACCCGGTTCGGCGATCGGGGCGCGTTGTTCTGCGGCGAACGTCAGCTCTGCACCTGGTCGCAGTTGCTCGAGCGGGTGCTGCGGCTCGCGGCGTCGCTGCAAGGCCACGCGGAGCGCGGCAGCAGAATCGCCGTGGCCAGTGAAAACCGGCCGGAAATCGTGGAACTCATGTTCGCCATCTGGGCCGCCGAGTGCGTCTTCGTCCCGATCAACTACAAGCTGCATCCGCGGGAGATGGCCGACATCGTCGCCAATTCCGGGGCTTCGCTGGTTTTCGCCTCGCCCAGGATCGCCTCGTCGTTGTCCCTGGACGTACCGGTCGAGGTGATCGGCTCCGCCGCCTACACCGCGCGCTTCGACACCGAGCCCGCCAGGTCGCCCGATACCGCGCCGGAGGAGTTGGCCTGGCTGTTCTACACCAGCGGCACCACCGGAAAGTCCAAGGGCGCCATGCTGTCCCATCGCAACCTGATGGCGATGACGGTTGCCCACCTCGCTGACATCGATGACCCGGACGAGACCTGCAGCCTGATCCACGGCGCCCCGATGTCGCACGGGTCAGGCCTGTACGTTGCACCCTACGTGCTGCGCGGCGCCCGGCAGGTGGTCCCGGAATCCGGCGCGTTCGACCCGGCGGAGTTCCTCGATCTGTGTGCCCACCATCCGGGTGCGTCGGCGTTCCTGGCGCCGACCATGGTCCAGCGGCTCGTCGAGACAGGCCGTCCCGCACCGCAATCCCTACGCACCATCGTCTACGGCGGCGGTCCCATGTATGTCGACCGCATGCGCAAGGCGCTGGACGCGTTCGGTCCGGTGTTCGCCCAGATCTACGGCCAGGGCGAATCCCCCATGACCATCACCGGGTTGCGCCGCGCCGACCACGACGACGCGGACGACGCCGCGCTGGGCTCCGTCGGCTACGCCCGCTCGGGGATGCACGTCGCGGTGCTGCGCAACGACGGCAGTCAGGCCGACATCGGCGAGATCGGCGAAATCGTGTGTCGCGGCGACGCCGTCATGTCGGGTTATTGGAACAACCCGGCGGCCACCGCCTCGACCCTCAAGGACAGCTGGCTCTACACGGGCGACATGGGTTCGTTCGACGGGCGCGGCTACCTCACCTTGCGTGATCGGTCGAAGGACGTGGTGATCAGCGGCGGCAGCAACATCTATCCGCGGGAGGTGGAAGAGGTGTTGCTGACTCATCCCGGCGTCGTCGAGGCGTGCATCGTGGGAGCCCCCGACCCCGACTGGGGCGAAATAGTGGTGGCCTTCGTGGTCGGCGACGTTGACGCGGGCGCACTCGACGCGCATCTGCTGGAGCGCATCGCGCGGTTCAAACGGCCGAAACGGTACGAGTTCGTCGACGCCCTGCCCAAGAACAGCTACGGCAAAGTGCTCAAGCGGGAGCTGCGCGCCCGGCTCACCTAGGGGATGGCGCCCTGGTCTCGACGGGAATACCATTATGTGACCTGCATCACACGCCTCAGACCTGAGGAGGCGGGGCAATGGCCGCAACGACCACACATTTCCCCAGCCAGAAGGCTCCGTGCGGGCGCGCGGCAGCGGGCGATCACCACATCGAAAGCGACGACGATGGTCTGAGCTTCGATGATGTCCGATTCTCCTGCGGCTGCCGCGAAACCCGTCACACGTACCACGACGGCTGCATACACGTGCGGACCGTCCGCCACGACGGCAAAGTTCTGCGCGACGAGCGCTCCACCGAACACGAGGCCTTCGAAGTGTGAGCGTCCGCAGTGAGACGCTGCAATGACGGCCTCGTACGACATCGTGGTGATCGGCGGGGGCGGTGCAGGCCTGCGCGCCGCGATCGCCATCGCCGAAACGAACCCGAAGCTGTCGATAGCCATCGTGTCGAAGGTGTACCCGATGCGCAGCCACACCGTCTCGGCGGAAGGTGGTGCGGCAGCCGTCGTCGGCGCAGACGACACGCTTGACGAGCACGCTTACGACACCATCTCCGGGGGCGACTGGCTGTGCGATCAGGATGCGGTGGAGGCGTTCGTCGCCGAAGCCCCACGCGAACTGCTGCAGCTCGAACACTGGGGCTGCCCGTGGAGCCGCACCGACGACGGACACATCGCCGTGCGCGCGTTCGGCGGCATGAAGAAGCTGCGCACCTGGTTTGCCGCCGACAAGACCGGATTTCACCTGTTGCACACGCTCTTTCAGAGAGTACTCAGCTATCCGGACATCGTCCGCTACGACGAGTGGTTCGCCACCACCCTGCTGGTCGACGACGGTGTGGTGCGCGGGCTCGTCGCCATCGAATTGGCCACCGGCAGAATCGAAACCATCCTCGCCGACGCGGTCATCATCTGCACCGGTGGTTGTGGACGGGTGTTCCCGTTCACCACGAACGCCAACATCAAGACCGGAGATGGTATGGCACTGGCGTTTCGGGCCGGCGCGCCGCTGAAGGACATGGAATTCGTCCAGTACCACCCGACTGGCTTGCCGTTCACCGGGATCCTCATCACCGAAGCAGCTCGCGCCGAGGGTGGTTGGCTGCTGAACAAGGACGGCTACCGGTACCTGCAGGACTACGACCTGGGAACCCCGACGCCCACCCCCAAGTTGCGCAGCATGGAGCTCGGGCCGCGTGATCGGTTGTCCCAAGCCTTCGTCCATGAGCTCGACAAGGGACGCACCGTCGAAACCCCATATGGCCCTGTCGTCTATCTCGACCTTCGGCATCTCGGCGCGGAACTCATCGACACCAAGCTGCCGTTCGTGCGTGAACTGTGCCGCGATTACCAGCACGTCGACCCCGTCACCGAACTGGTACCGGTGCGCCCGGTGGTGCACTACATGATGGGCGGTGTGCACACCGACATCCAGGGTGGCACACCGGTTTCCGGCCTGTACGCGGCCGGCGAGACCGCGTGCGTGAGCATCAACGGCGCCAACCGGCTCGGCTCCAATTCCCTGCCCGAACTGTTGGTGTTCGGTGCGCGGGCCGGTCACGCCGCCGCCGAGTACGTGGCAGGCAAGCCGTGCGGCTCGTCGGCGGTCGCGGCGCAGGCGCGTACCGAAGAACAGCGCCTGCAACGCGAACTGCAGCGCCACGGCGACGGCACCGACCGCATCGCCGACATCCGAACCGAGATGCAGACCATTCTCGAAACGGCAGCCGGGATCTACCGTGACGGGCCGACCCTGGCCCGGGCCGCCGAACAGATCCGGGCCCTGCAGGAGCGCTTCGCCGTCGCGGGTCTCGATGACCACAGCCTGACCTTCAACACCGAGCTGACCGGCTTACTCGAACTGCACGGGATGCTCGACATTGCGCAGACCATCATCGAATCAGCCATGCAGCGCACCGAATCCCGCGGCGCACACCAACGCACGGACTTCCCCGGGCGCAACGACGACCAGTTCCTGGCGCACAGCCTGATTCACCGGAAGCCGGACGGCTCGACACGTGTCGACCTGCTGCCGGTCACGATCACGCGCTGGCCGCCGGGCGAGCGTGTGTACGGGAGGTGAGACGACATGGCCGAGACATCAACCGACCGAATCGTCATGGAGGTGGCCAGGTATCGGCCGGGCGCCGACACTGAACCGGTGTTGCAGTCCTACGAGGTGCCGGTCACCCGGGAATGGGCGGTGCTGGACGGGCTGAACTACATCAAGGACCGCCTCGACGGGACTCTGAGCTTCCGCTGGTCGTGCCGGATGGGGATCTGCGGCAGCTGCGGGATGACCATCAACGGTGACCCCAAGCTGGCGTGCGCGACCTTCCTCGTCGACTACCTACCCGGCCCTGTGCGGGTGGAACCCATGCGCAACTTCCCGGTGATCCGCGATCTCGTCGTCGACATCAGTGATTTCATGACCAAGCTTCCCAAGGTCAAACCGTGGATCATCCGCGATGACGAACAGCCGCCCGACAGCGAATACCTGCAGACGCCAACCGAAATGGCGGAGTACAAGCAATTCAGCATGTGCATCAACTGCATGCTGTGCTACTCGGCGTGTCCGGTGTACGCGCTCGAGCCTGCGTTTCTCGGTCCGGCGGCCATCGCGCTCGGTCAGCGTTACAACCTGGACTCGCGAGATGAGGGAGCAGCGGATCGCGCCGACGTGCTGGCCGCCGCCGACGGCGCATGGGCTTGCACGTACGTCGGTGAGTGTTCCACGGCGTGCCCGAAAGGGGTCGATCCGGCGGGCGCCATCCAGCGGTACAAGCTCACGGCGGCAACACATTCCGTGCGAGATCTGGTCTTCCCGCGGGGTGCCCGATGACCACGTATCGGCAACCGGTGCCCCGGTTCTGGTGGGTCAAACGCCGGTCCTATCTGCTGTTCATGCTGCGGGAGCTCAGTTGCGTGGCCGTCGCGTGGGCGGTCGTGTTCCTGCTGGCCGGCGTGGCGGCCGTCGCCGGTGGCGATTTCCAGGGTTACTTGAATCTCGCCGCGCGCCCGGTGGTGGTACTGCTGAACATCGTCGCGCTGGCCTTCCTGCTGCTGCACGCCGTCACCTGGTTCGGCCTGGCCCCGCGCGCCATGGTCGTGCATCTGGGCGGTCGCCGGGTGCCGTCGAGCACGGTGCTGGCCGGTCACTACGGCGCTTGGCTGGTGGTCTCGGCCGTGATCGTCTGGGTGGTGCTGCGATGAGAACATCCGCGCGCCGCACACCCGAACCGTACTTCTGGCTGCTGTTCTCCGCAGGCGGCATGGCGGCCGCGTTGACGCTGCCCATCCTGGTACTGCTGTTCGGCGTGCTGGTTCCGCTCGGCGTGGTCCATGTGGACCCCGCACATCTGGAGGCCGTGGTGCGCAATCCGGTGACCAGGATCGTGCTGGCCGGCATCTTCGTGCTGGCCCTGTTCCACGCGGCGCACCGATTGCGCTTCACCGTCGAGCACGGTTTGCAGCTCGGCCGGTTCGACCCTCTGATTGCGGTGTGCTGTTACGGCGCAGCGGCTTTGGGTTCGATCATCACCCTATGGATCGTGCTGGTTATGGTGTGAGCCGCAGGTCGTTCACCGCTTCTTCGCCAGCGTCACCGCGAGAATGATGATGGCACCTTGAATAATCGCCTGTTGACTGATGTCGAGGCCGGCGAGGACTAGGCCGTTGTTGAGTAGCCCGATGAATATCGCACCGAACACTGACCCGAGTACTCGCCCATATCCACCGAAGAGACTGGTGCCACCGAGTACCACAGCAGCGATGACAGACAGTTCGTCACCTGTCCCCCACTGATACCGGCCGGATTGCAGACGGCCGGCATAGAGCATTCCTGCGATGCCGGCCACCACACCAGAGACGAACAGAACAGTGAAAGTGATTCGCCTAGTACGCACTCCGCTGAATCGGGCAGCAATCTCGTTGCCGCCGGTGGCAAGTACCTGGCGCCCAAATGTGGTCTTGTTCATCACGACGACACCGATAACAACAGCAGCCGCGGCCCAGATCAAAAGAGACGGTACGGGACCCAGATCGCCGGATCCGAAAACGTCGGTGAAAGTCTGGTCGAGAATGGGTTACGGCTGGAATCCGGACATCCATTGCGCGACGCCGATGGCGACTCCCATCATGGCAAGAGTCACCAGAAACGACGGTAGCCGCACCAATGCGACGAGGCTGCCGTTGATCGCGCCCACCACTGCGCCCGCTGCCAGTCCGCTCAACACACCCAAGACCCAACTGTCCGAAGACGATATCGTCATCGCGGTCACCACACTCGCGAGTCCTGCCGTGGCACCGATCGACAGGTCGATTTGTGCCGCGGCGATCACAAACGTGCCTGCTACCGCCATTATCGCGATGATCGCCGTCTGCCTGACGATGTTGAGCAAGTTGCCGGGCTGAAGGAATCCGTCGTCACGGAGCATCACTGCGAAAAGTGCGAAGACTACGACGAAACCGATGTAGATGGCGAAGTCGCGCCAGTCCAGGCTGCCCGGCCAGGACCGACGGCCGGTGCGCTTCTCTGCGCGCTCGCCAACGGGCCCGGGCAGCGACGAATTCTCCTTGGTTTCTTGCTGTGTCAGTGGTGTCGACATGAGTTCACACTCCTTGGATTGCCAATTGCAGGGACTCCTCGTTTGCGATATCGGCCCTGTCGAGGGTGGTTTCGATACGGCCGTGGCGCATGACGAGGACGCGGTCGGTCACCGCGAGAAGTTCTTCGAGCTCGGACGAAATCAGCACGATCGCGGTTCCACTGTCAGCGAGATCCAGCACCAGCTGCATGATGTCGACCTTCGACGCAATATCCACACCGGCGGTGGGCTCGTCGAGAATCAATACTTCTGGCATGATTCCGACCTCAGCGAGCGCCAGCCATTTCGAGAAGACCACCTTCTGCTGATTACCACCCGAGAGCCGGAGTACGGGCTCGTTGAGCGCACTTGCCCTGATGTTGAGCCGTTGCGCAATTCCATGACACACCTGGCGGCCCCGTCGGTCATCGAGGAAGGGCCGTCGACCAAGGTGAGACAGGCTCGGCAACAGCATGTTGGTCCGCACGCTGTGCTCGCCAACCAGACCTTCGCATTTTCGGTCCTCCGGCACGAGCATGATTCCCGCGTCGATTGCGTCCTGCGGACGGTGGGCCGGGATTGCGCGACCACGCACTCTCACTGTTCCGGACCTGCGCGGATCGATACCGAACAGGCAGCGTGCAAGTTCTGTTCTGCCGCTGCCGATCAAACCCGCCAGCCCGACCACTTCGCCCTCGGCGACAGTGAAACTGATATCTGTCAGCTGGTCAGTGGTCATCCCGTCGAGCGACAGCACGGTGGCGGCCGTGCTGTCGGCGTATGCGGTGCGATGAAACCCATACAGGATCTCGCGGCCGACAATCGTTTCGGCGATACGGTCCGATGAGACCGCGGCAACCTGATCGGTGAGCACCCGCCGGCCGTCACGGAGCACCGTAAGCCGATCGGCAACACGAGCTATCTCGGCCATCCGATGACTGATGTAGATGATCGAGATGCCCTGCTGCTTAAGCCTGCCGATGAGTTCAAACAGCGTGTCAACCTCCGAGTAAGGCAGGCTTGCGGTGGGTTCATCCATCACCAGGATGCTGGCTTCCGAGCTCAGTGCCTTGGCAATTTCGGTGACCTGCCAATACCCCACCGGCAGATCGGCAACAGTTCTGCGCGGGTCGAGATGTGCGCCCATCCGGCCGAGCAGAGTTCGAGCGCGCCGGTTGATCTCGTGGTCGTCGACGAGGCCAAACCTGCGTGGCTCGCGTCCGAGGAAGATGTTGGCGGCGACAGACAGACTGGGAATGAGACTGAACTCCTGGAAAACCATGCCGATTCCGGCCTTGGTCGCATCCGCTGGTGAGTTGATCTCAACCGGTGAGCCATCGATGCTTATGTGACCCGCATCAGGACGATGAACTCCCTGCAGGATCTTCATCAACGTCGATTTCCCTGCCCCGTTTCCTCCGAGAAGCGCATGCACCTCGCCGCGCTTGAGGTCGAAATCCACACCACGCAGAACTTCGTTGGTGCCGAATGATTTACAGACTCCCCGCATCTGGACTGCCAGGGCGGGATCGGTTGTCGTCTCGGCCATCAGTACGCACCCAGCGCTTTCTGAACATCCGCCGGCGGCTCCGTGCGGTATACGGTTTTCCACGCCTCGGTCAGGTTGTGCCGGTCCACCGGCAGTGCTGGAACCTCGACGAACGGTGGTGCCGCCTTACCGATCAGGGCATAGCCTGCCAACCGGGCTTCGACGATGCCCTGCCAGTACGGCTGAGCGGCGGCGATGCCGGAAACGAAGGCTCCGCGCGCCATGTCGACGGCGACATTCGTTCCGAGGTCAATGCTGTTTACTACCAGTCGATCCCGGACAGACGACCGCGCCGCGTCGATGGCGCCCTCGCACGGCGCGTCGAACCAGCACCACACTCCGCCCAGATCCGGGTGCTTGGTGACCCAAGCGTTGACTGCCGAGCCAGCCTCGACATTCCAGTTCGGGCCTAGCAGGCCCTTTCGTCCGACAATGTCGATATCCGGATAGTCACGCTCGATCGTTTCGACGAATCCCCGTTCCCGAAGTTCATTGGTCGGCACCTGCGCAGCATGGAACAGCACGCCCACACTGCCTCGTCCGCACAACGCCTTAGCCATCTGATGCGCGTTGACAACCCCGGCGCCGTAGTTGTCTGTGGCGACGACCGATACATAGTCGGGCCCCGGCTGGAAGCTCCTCGCCGGGTTCTCCATGAACACCAGCTTGATGCCGGCAGAAACCGCCTTGCGGTATGCCGGCGCCAAGGCCGCAGGGTCCAGCGAAGGGATCGAGACGATCACGTCCGGCCTTGCGGCGACTGCGGTTTCAATATCGGAGAACTGTTTGGCCGGGTCGGCCTGCGCATCGCTCTGCGCGACAACGGAGATGCCCAGGTGGTCGAACTCAGATTTCAAGCCGGCGACCTGAGCTCCACTCCAACTGTCACCAGAGAAGTGCATGACAATCGCTGCTGTGGCGTTACGTCCACGTACGTGCTCGATCTCGTTGCCGGACAACTGGATCGAATCGGCAGATACGGGCGCCTCACCGTATGGCCCCAGCCCGATCACTCCGTGTGCGGTGACCGCGGCGATCGCGTCGTCATACGGCGCCGGGTCGCATTCCGGCCCGCCTGCGGCGGTCGGCGGTGGACTGCACGCCGCGCCGGCTGCGATTGCGACGAGTGCGATCGCGCACGATTCGCGAACTCGAAACGGAACGCCTCGTCGGCGTACGGGCAGGGCACATAAGGGCATGGCTCACCTCGCTGCGTGTGGATTCCGGATTCGACTGAGTTGCGTCGTAAATCGACGTAATAATGACTTTCTTCAATCTAAATGTGGTCGGCGCCGCCGTCAACGGTCGAATGCGAACCACATCACACCCATCCGCTCCACGAACGCACGTCAGGCCGCAGCGGCACGGGGCCGCTGCGGCCTGACTGTCCGAAAGACTGTTATTTACAACGTGATGCACTTCATCTGGGTCAAGGACAACAGTCCCTCCGGCCCGCCCTCACGGCCAAAGCCCGATTGCTTGACGCCACCGAACGGCGCCGCCAGGCACGGGAACGTCGCATTGACGACGAACACGCCGGACTGCACGCGGCGCGCCACCTCCAACCCAACCTCGGGGTCGGAGGTGAACACCGACCCCGATAGGCCGTAACGAGAATCGTTGGCGATGTCGATCGCCTCGTCGATCGTGTCGAAGGGGATCACGCAGTACACCGGCCCGAAGATCTCCTGTTGAGCGACCTCCATGTCGCGCGTGACATTGGTCAGCAACGTCGGTTCGAGGAAGTACCCGTCGAATCCCGCGGGTCGTCGACCCCCATACGCGATCGTGGCCCCCTCGGCCACCGCCCGATGGATGTAGCCCTCCGCACGCTCAAGGAATCGCGGGGCAGCCAATGGGCCCCAGTTCGTTTCCGGATCAGTCGGATCACCGACCTTCAGAGCCTTCAGGCCGGCGACGAGGCCCGCGACGACCTGGTCGTGGATCTCTCGTGCTACGACGAGCCGAGTCATGGTCAAACAGATCTGGCCGCTGTAGAGCGCCATGGCGTCGACCAACGCAGGGACGGTCACTTCCAGATCGGCGTCGGCGGCCACGATCGCTGCCGATTTGCCGCCCAGCTCGAGCACCACATTGGCTACCCGGTCAGCACAGGCGTGCATGACCGCCCGCCCGACCTCGGTACCACCCGTGAAGTGCACTGCCGCAACGTCGTTGTGCTCCACCAGATACTGGCTGACGTCGGCATCACCCGCCAAAATGCTGAGCACACCCGCCGGAAACTCGGCCTCGGCAGCCGCGGCGGCGAACAGATAACCCAACATCCGGCTCTCGGGAGCCAGCTTGATGATCACCGTATTGCCGGCGAGCAACGCTGGAATCATGGCCAGCGCGAACTGCATGTGGGGTCCATTGAAGGCAACGACACCCACTACCGGGCCGACCGGCTCGTGGCGCACCTCGACCTTTCCCATCGGCGTATCGCGAACCTCGACCCACGGGGCAGTGAGCGCCTCGTCGAGCGCACGGTGCCAAAACACTGACGCGTCCGTGGTCAGGGCCAAGCCATTGCCGTGCGGCATACCGGCTTCCAACGCCCACATCGCGACGATGTCGTCGATCCTCTTGTCGAGACCGGCGCAGAACCTCGCGACTACCTCGTGCCGCTCTTCCAGGGGCAGGTCATGCCAGGCGCCGAACGACGCAACCGCACCCTCGACGGCGTCCCGCGCATCCTCGACGGAGGGACGTGGCAGCTGCGCGACGGTCTTGCCGGTGAACGGCGCGACGACGTCAGTCAGTTCGGTTCCGTGCGGTTGCACCCATCGGCTCCCGATGAACAGTTCACGTCCGTGCGGAACTTCGATATCCATTGCACTCCTCTTGTGGTGGCTTACTCGGCGGTGACCGCCTGATATGCACGCCGCATATCGCGCACATTCACAAATATACGTTGATTTTCGACGTATATCGACCCCTTATTGCTGCAGCAGTGAGCAACAGAGGCTCTTCCCGCCGTATACCATCGCGCCATGACCTCTTCGCACGACCGTCCGAAGCGGGTGCTCGGTCGCACAGCACGCGCAGGCGAGATCCTCGAACTGGTGCGCTCGGGTGAGGCCGAGACAGTGACGCAATTGGCCAAATCCCTCGGCGTGGCCCGGTCCACCATCAACGAGCGCATCGACCTGCTGCAGCGAATCGGGTTGCTGTCCACCGCCGGTGAGGCTACGTTCGGCCGGGGGCGGCCCGCCAACATACTCGCGTTCAACGCGAAAGCCGGTGTGACGCTTGCAGCGTTGGTCGGTATGAGCGGAACTCTGCTGGCGATCACCGACCTCGAGGCAGGGGTGCTGTGGCGCACACAGGTACAGTTCGACATATCCCGTGGGCCTGAGGCCTTCGTCGAGCTCCTTTGCACCGAGTTCCTTGCGGCACTGACCGATCTCGATATCCCCCCATCCGACGTCTACGGTGTGGGCATCGGGGTGCCCGGAGATGTCGAAATCTCGACAGCACCGCCTGTCAGTTCGGATCTGCCCTCCCAGAAGTGGACGAATTTCCCTCTGGCCGAACGCGTATCGCAACGCCTCAATGCGCCGACATTCGTCGATCGCGATGTGAACCTGATGGCACTCGGTGAACACCGTACCGGCTGGCGCGATGCCGACGTGCTGGTGTCACTCAAAGTTGGCACGGTGGTCGCCTGCGGCTTGGTGATCGGCGAAAGCGTGGTGCGAGGCTCGTCATTGATGGTGGGCGAGATCGGCCACACCAAGCTCGCGGGAGTTGATCGTGCCTGCCTGTGTGGGAGCCGCGGTTGCCTCAATACCGTGGCCGGTGGACCGGCAATGGCCGAAGAGATTGCGGCGCAAGGCTATGACGCGCACACCGCACGAGATGTCGCCGAACTGGCCAACGCCGGAGTGGTCCCCGCCGGAGTGGCTGTGCGCGAAGCCGGTCGGCGCGTCGGCGAGGTGATGGCAACGGTGGTCAACCTGCTGAACCCGGACGTGATCACAGTGTGGGGCTACCTCGTCGACGCCGGCGACCAATTTCTCGTTGGTATGCAGGAATCCATCTACAAGTTCGCGCTGCCCACCTCTGCGCGTGCCGTGACAATCGCCCGCGCCAGGCTCGGTGACGACGCCGGCCTGCGCGGCGCCGCACTAACCGTCATCGAGCATGCGTTGTCGGCAGATGCTGTCGACAGACTCGTGACAACCGCACAGACCGGCTGACCGCTTGGGCCAACTCCTGTCCCTTGACCGCGAAATGGGTCGAGAAAAACATCCGGTGTTCGTAATGCTCGTGGAACGCGTCCGGCGCCGGCTCCACCGAGAAGACCGGCGTCTCCTCACTACTTTCCGGCGAAGCCTGCGTCGACAGGCAACGCCACGCCGGTGACGTAGCGCCCTTCTTCAGACGCCAGCCAGACGATGGCGTTGCTGATGTCTTCTGGTTCAAGAAGATCAACCGGCAGCGCGTTAGAGATGTTCGAATCCCATTCGGGGTGTGCGGCCAGGAAGTCGCGAATATGGTCATTGTCGAGCAGTTTCGTACGGACGCCCGTCGGGTGGATCGTATTGACCCGAATCGAGTGCTCGGCAAGCTCATTCGCCAGCGTGCGCATCAGCCCGACGACACCGTGCTTGGCGGTGACATAGTGCCCTAGGTTCACCATTCCTTTGGTGCCTGCCGACGAACTGGTTATCGCGATACACCCACCGTTACCCGCGGCGATCATCGCCGGGATCGCCGCTGAAACCGTCTTCCAGACACCGGTCAGGTTCACGCCCAGCATGTCGTTCCACTGCGCCTCGGTTATCGACCACGTATTGGGCACATAGCAGGTGAACGCCGCATTCGCGCAGATGATGTCCAGCCGTCCGAACTCCTCGACGGCGTTCTGGATGAGAGCAGAGATCGCCGCTCGGTCGCGGACATCGGCTTCGGCCGTGAGCATCCGCCGACCCAGACTCTCTACCAGTCGCTGGGTCTCCTTGAGATCTTCGGTTGTCGCCAACGGGTAGGGTGCGGTTGCGACCTGCCCGCAGATGTCGAAGCCGACGATGTCGGCCCCTTCTTCGGCGAATCGCACAGCATGCGAACGGCCCTGCCCGCGCGCTGCGCCCGAGATCAGGGCGACCTTGCCCTCAAGCCGACCAGCCATATGTATTCCCTTCGTTTCAGATGTCACTTGTTGACGCTCGGGGTGCCAAGGTCCAACTCGACGGGTACCCCACTGGACTGAGAGTCGTGAACGGCCTGCATGACTGCCACCACTGTGCGCGCCTCGGCCAATCCGGACTGCGGTGTGCGCTTCTCCCGGACGGCGGTCACGAACTCGATGAACTGCTGTTCGAATGCGCTGTCACCGTTGATGTACGGCACGACCTGTTCACTGACGACGAGATCTTCTCCCACCCAGAGGTTTCGGTCGTCGGTCAACCGCATGCTGCCGTCCGGGCCGTTGATGAGCCGGTCGTTGACGGGAATCCGAGTGTTCAGCGACAGGTATCCGGTACCAAGACTGCCGTCTGCGAACTCGACCAGCAGAACGGCCTCGTCTTCGCCCTCCCAGCGGTCACGCAATCGGCGGGTCTGCGCATACACGCGTATCGGCTGGGAGCCGATGAGCCACACCATGGTGTCGATGACATGGGGCCCGTTGAGCCCCACAGCGAGGCCGCCGGCCTGCGCTGCTGACTTCCACCAGCCGACCGCGGCATCCTCGACGTAGACACCGAGGTTGTGCACCACACTCACCGGCCCGTTCAGGGTCTGCATGCGTTGCTTGGCTTCTTGGGCGCCCGCGAAGAACCGCCGGCATTGTCCGACCATCACCGTTTTGCCCGAAGCGGCTGCCGCAGCGGCTATCTCGTCGACTTCGGCTACCGTGTTGGCCAGCGGCTTCTCGACGAGAACGTGTTTGCCGCTGTCGAGGATCGCTACCGCGAGCTCGCTGTGAAGATGGTTGGGAACAGTCAACACGATGCCGTCGATATCGTCGGCGGACAGGATCTCGTCGAAATCATGTACCGCTCGTTGCGCGCCGTAGCGCAACGCTAGTTCTTCCGTGCGCTCTCGCTCCTGGGGCAGGCCGGCGACCGCAACGAGCTGCGCCTCACCTTTGGACGCAGCGATAGCTTCGAGATGCGCCGTCGCGATCCGGCCGGGGCCGACGAGTGCAACACGCATTATGTTGTTGTCAGACATGAACTCTCAATCCTTTGCCGGTATCGAGGGCATAGCCGGGAGCAGGTCCAGCAGTCTGCGCGCGGCCATCTTGGCAAATGTTCGGTCGTTGATGTGCTGGGCGGTTTCGATAACCCGCACAGCAGTCCCGGTCAGCTCCGCTGTCACGGCGTCCTGGAGCACTCGTCGCGCCACCGGATCGTCGAACGGCTGACCGGCGGCGTCGAGCGCCGAAGTTCCAGCGGACGGGATGAGCACCGTGCACGGCCCCGCACAATTACGGAGCTGAGCACCGATCGCCCGCCCGATCCGGCGTGCTTCCTCGATGTTGACGCGCATAAGTGTGTTCTCGGCGTTGTGCTGATAGAAGTTTCTGCCTGTGAACCGATCCGGAATCGTCTCCAGCGGACCGAAGTTCACCATGTCGGTCGCGCCGAGCGATACCACCTGAGGTACACCCGAATGTGCCGCGGCACCCAGCCGCTGCGGCCCTGCCGTGAGAATGCCGCCGACCACTTCGTCGGCCCACTCCGTGGTGGTCAGATCCAGCACTCCGTCAACATGGCCATCGGCGATCAGTCGCTCCATGGTCCTGCCACCCGCACCCGTCGCGTGGAAAACCAGCACCTCGCATCCGGCGTCCTCCAGGACGGCCTTCGCCTGCGTCACGCACTCTGTGGTGACGCCGAACATCGATGCCGCTATCAGCGGGCGGTCGGGCACAGCGTCGTCATCGGCCGCTGTTTCCGCGCCACCCAAAACCATGCCCGCGAACGCGTCGGCAGCGCGCCGATAAGTGATCGCGCTGATGCGATTGACGCCCGTGAAATCCACGATCGACGGGTACATCACGATGTCCGACGTGCCGACGTAGGGAGTCGTGTTCCCGGCCGCGACCGTCGACAGAATTGCCTTCGGTAATCCCAGGGCAAGGTCACGCATCGCGAGAGCTCCGATTGTCGTGCCCGCGCCGCCGCCGATCGCGAAAACTCCACTCAGCAGGCCGGTTTGAGCCAGGTCAGCGACTACCGAACGTGCACCGTGGGCCATGGTGGCAACTGCCGTCGACCGGTCGCGTCGGGCAATCAGTTCCGCGATCGTGGTGCCCGCCGATACCGCCACGGTATCTCGCGAGATGTCAGCCTCAAGGTGAGGTGTGCCCAGCACACCGATGTCGATGAGAACGGTCTGGAGCCCACGCCGGCGAAGACGGCGCAGGATGAAATCGGCGTCCTCGCCCTTGGTGTCGAGGGCACACAGCACGGCGACCGTGGGCGGTATCGAAGGCGCGGCAGCCATCAGATCGTCAGAATCCCACCGTTGACATCAATCGTGGCTCCGGTGACGAACCGGGATAGATCTGACAGCAGAAACAACGTAACCGCAGCGACGTCCTGCTCATACACGTTGCGGCCCAACGGTGTCTGAGTAGCGAGATCGGCCAAGTCCTGCTCGCGGTGCAGTTCGGTGAGCAGATCGGTCATCCGCGTTCCGACGATTCCGCCAGGGCATATCGAGTTCGCGCGGACGTTCTGCCCGCCGAACTCCTTTGCGAGATGGCGGGTAAGGCCGAGAATGCCAGCCTTCGCCGCCGAGTAGTGGCACCCGAGAAACGGGCTCGAGGTCCGGCCCGCCAGCGACGAGATGCTGACCAATGCACCCCCGCCTGCTGCGATGATATGAGGAAGACTTGCCTGGTAGGTGACGAAGGCACCCTTGAGATTCGAATCGACAATCAGGTCCCACTCGTCGGAACTGACCTCGAGTGTCGGCCGTTGTGCCCGGTACGCGCCTGCCGAGTACACCACGTTATGCAATGCGGTGAAGGTGTCGGCCGCGTGCGCCGCGACCCTACGTGCATCGGTGGAATCCGTCGCATCTCCGACGATTGCGGTGAATCGCGGACCATAGCACTCGAATTCGGTCGACACGGCCTCGATGCGCTCGGCGCTGAGGTCAGAGACTGCCACCCTGGCACCCATCTTGAGCAGGTTCTCGGCGATAGTTCGCCCGGTGCCCCTCGCGCCACCCACGACGAGGGTGATGGATTCGGAAAGGTTGTCTCCGATGACCTTCCAGTCGAGACTTTCGTGCAACGAAGTGCTCATATACGGTCCTCCTGTGGTCGGGCTGCTCAAGCGACTGCCGTCGCTTTGAAGGCGGCGGTCACGTCGATCAGGGCCTGTTCGACAGGAAGGCGCTCCATGCTCGACGCGCCTACGAAACCGACTGCCCTGGTGCGCTTCATGACGTATTCGGCATCGGCCGGCTCGGCGATGGGTCCGCCATGACACACGACGATCGCGTCGTCGCGCACGCCGTGCGCAGACGCGGCGATAGCGTCGACCCGCTGGCAGGAGTCGTCCAGTGAGAAGGCCCCGACAGTCGACATCCCCACGCTGCCCCCGACAGTCAGACCCATGTGGGCGATCACGACGTCCGCTCCCGCCTCGGTCATCGCGGCTGCCTCGTCCGGGGTGAACACGTAGACGATCGTGAAAAGGCCGAGTTGGTGTGCGGTCCGGATCATCTCGACCTCCCGTTGGAAGCCCAGCCCGGATGCCTCCAACTCTTTCCGAATGCGGCCGTCGAAGAGGCCAACCGTAGGAAAGTTGTTGACACCGGAGAATCCGGCCGCCGCCACCGAATTCAGTAGGCGACCCATGTCCCGGGTCGGATCGACGCCGTTGACGCCGGCGACAACGGGCGTTTTGCTGACGACCGGCAGCACTTCCCGCTCGCCCATCTCCAGCACGATCGCATTGGCGTCACCCAATGGCAGCAGACCGCACATCGAACTGTGCCCGGCCATCCGGAAGCGTCCCGAGTTGTACACGATGATCAGGTCCGCACCGCCACGCTCGATGAACTTCGCCGACAAACCTGTGCCGGCGCCCGCACCCACGATCGGGCGTTGCGCAGTGATCTGCTCCCGCAACCGATCAACGACTTGATCTCGTGTGAACACCACTCGGTCAGTCCCTTCTCCACTACTTGTGATCACGGTCACTCATGAATATGTCGAAAATGAACGTATATCCGCCGTCGGCGGATGTCAACCCTGCCGCAGTTGCCGACTCACTACACGGCGCCATGAGGTGCTACCTGCAGAAATCCCGCACCATCCGCAGTACCCGGCCTGAAATCAGAAAACTTGCCGCAATCCTTGACACTGCAAGGCGGTATCTATACGTTGATTTTCGACATATTTAAGTGACCGTGGTCACCTACCTAATGAGGGCGCACGTGGCACATCAAACTTCACCGACGCAGGCCGCCAGCCAGGAACGGCGCACCGGCCTGCTCCGGGTCGTGGCGGCAAGCAGCACCGGCATGGCGTTGGAGGCCTACGACTTCTTGTTGTACGGTTCGGCGGCCGCCCTGGCCTTCAACAAGTTGTTCTTCCCCACGGCGGATCCCTTGATCGGGACATTGCTGGCATTTCTCAGTTACGCCCTCGGATTCTTCGCCCGCCCCTTGGGCGGGCTGGTATTCGGGCATTTCGGTGATCGAATCGGTCGTAAGCCGCTATTGATCATCAGCCTGGTCATGATGGGTACCGCGACGTTCGCAATCGGCCTGTTGCCGACCTACGCGGCCGTCGGCATCTGGGCTCCCCTCATGCTCAGTGCCCTGAGACTGATTCAAGGGTTCGCACTGGGCGGGGAATGGGGCGGCGCAATGCTTTTGGTTGCCGAGCGGGTGCCCGCTCACAAGCGCGGAATGTGGACCAGCCTGCCGGAGGCAGGCATCCCGCTGGGCAACCTCATCGCGACGGCGGTACTTGCGGTACTCGCGGCCACGCTTGACGACGCTGCGTTTCTGCAATGGGGTTGGCGCATACCGTTTCTGCTGTCGGTCGTGCTGCTCGTGCTGGGCTACTGGATCCGAACCACCGTGCAGGACACACCGATCTTCGCCGAGGCTCGAGAGAATGCCGCCCATGAAGCGCCTGTCAAGGTGGTGCTGCGCTCCCGTCGCCGTGAACTGGCCCAGTGCGCCAGTGCACGACTCACCGAGAACGTGTCCTACTACATTCTGACGTCGTTCGTCATCGTCTATGCCGTCGAGAACAGCGGAGTCGACAAGAGCGTGGTGTTGAACGCGCTCGTGGCCGCCAACGTCGTCCAGTTGTTCGCGACACCATTGTTCGGAGCGCTCTCGGACCGCGTGGGACGCCGCCCAGTGATCATCGCCGGTGCGCTCGGCACCGCGATCTGGATCTGGATCTTCTTTCCGCTCTTGGAAACCCGCGGCTCAATTGCCGTGTGCGCCGCCATCATGGTCGGCCTGGTTTTTCATTCCGCGCTCTATGGCCCCCAGGCCGCGTACTTTGCCGAACACTTCGAGACCAGCTGCCGTTACACCGGCATGTCCATCAGCGCTCAGGTCACGACTGTCATCGGCGGCGCTATAGCACCGCTCATCGCCACAGCGCTTCTGGCGGTATACGATTCGTCGACTCCGATCGCGATTTACATCGTCGTTGTTGCTGCAATCACCGTGGCGGGAGTGTGGTGGTCTAGGGAGACCTATCGGAGTGATCTGGGCGAAATGCCGGCAAAACATGGCGGACGCTGAGCATCAAGCCAATGCGGGTAATTTGCGGCGGGTCACCCTGTGGATCGTGCTGACCACATAGCGCGAGCAGACACATAGGTACCGCAACACCGGCGTGTCGCGGACCTACGTGTCTGCTCGGCGGGGAACTTACGGGGCGTAGAGGGCCTTGAACTTGTTCAGGGACTCCTGAATGTCACCCTTGAGGGCGGCCGCCACGACCATGCCGATGGGCCCGAACAGCGCCGGGCCGCCGAGGTGCACGTCGAACGTGACGCTGGCGCCCTCTCCGCCGTCGACCGGCGCAGGCTTGATCTTTCCGATCAGCTTGACCTTGACCCCGCCCCGGCCGTCACCGTTGAGGGTCAGCGAGTGCGGGGGCTTGTAATTGACGAGCGTCCACTTGACGCGGTTCAGCATGCCCTTGACCTCGACGATCGAGTCGATGACGGTGCCCTTTTCCAGGGTTTCCGGCAGCTTCGACCGCCACGCCCGGTGAATGCTCAACCATTCGTCGTACCGGGAGAGATCGGAGGCGTACTCCCACGCCTTCTCGGGCGGGAGGGGAACATCAATGGAGACAGAAAGTTTCGCCATAGGTTACTGCGTCGGTTCGTCCTTGTGGATGGCGTTCTTGGCGGCATCCTGTGCCTTGTCCACAACGCCCGAGAACTTGCCCTCGGTCTTCTCGTCGACCATGTCGCCTGCCTTGTCGATCGCGGCGTCCACCTTGTCGGCGTTCTGCGCCAGCAGATCCTTGGCCTTGTCCAGGAAACTCATGTGCCCACCCTATCGCTTGAGATTCGGCTGAAACGCGGCACGCATTTCGTTGCCAGTCTGCCGCGTCTCAGCTATCTCCACAAGCGACGCCGTTCGCCCAGCACAGCGCCCTGTACCCACCACAGCACCTCGATCATCGCGGCCCCGATCAGCCCGATCCCGAGGGCCACGGAGGTGACCTCGAGGTTGGACGGATCCAGCATGAACAGGCGCTGCGCCAGCGGCAACGAGAAGATCACCACGTAGGCCAGCCCCGACGCCGCGACCAGCGCGACCCGCCACCACTCATACGGCCGGGCCACGACCGAGAGCACCCACAGCGAGGACACCAGCAACGTGATCAGGGCGGCGGTGGACGCCTGCATCTGCTCGGCTTCACCGGCCTCGCGGCCCTGGTAGGCGATCAGATACGAGACGAAGGTGGCAATCCCCACCACGAGCCCCGACGGCAGGGCCGCCGTCATGACGCGACGCACGAACCCGGGGTGCGCCCGCTCGGTGTTGGGTGCCAGCGACAGGATGAACGCCGGGATGCCGATGGTGAACCAGGCTGCGATGGTGACGTGGATGGGCTGGAACGGGAACAGGAGTGGGTCGGTGCCGAAGAACCGCGGCGACAACCCGGCGCACGCCACCAGAATGGCCAGCAGCACCGAGTAGACGGTCTTGGTCAGGAACAGGTTGGACACCCGCTCGATGTTGCCGATCACCCGGCGCCCCTCACCGACCACATACGGCAGCGTCGCGAACTTGTTGTCCAACAGCACGATCTGTGCCACGGCCCGCGATGCCGAGCTGCCCGAGCCCATCGCGACGCCGATGTCGGCGTCCTTGAGCGCGAGCACGTCGTTGACCCCGTCGCCGGTCATCGCGACGTTGTGGCCGCGGGACTGCAAGGCATGCACCATCGCGCGCTTCTGGTCCGGCCGCACCCGGCCGAACGTCGTGTACTCCTCGAGAGTGTCGGCAAGCTTGTCAGGTTCCTCGGGAAGCCTGCGGGCATCCATGGTTTCGCCGTGCAGGCCCAGCTTGGCAGCCACCGCACCCACCGACACCGCGTTGTCGCCGGAGATCACTTTAACCGTGACATGTTGCGAGGCAAAGTATTCCAAGGTGTCGCGAGCGTCGGGCCGCACCCGCTGCTCCAACACCACCAACGCGGCCGGGGTGACGGTCCCCGGGGCGCGGGCATCGTCCACCGGCAGGTCGGATGACCCGAGCAGCAGCACCCGCAGGCCCTGCGCACCGATCTGCTCGGCCTCTTCGGCGACCGGAGAAGCCGGGTCCAGCAACACATCCGGTGCGCCGATGACCCAGTTGCCGTGCTCACCATAGGACGAGCCGCTCCATTTCGTGGCCGACTTGAACGGTGCCGTCGCGGTGGCCGTCCAGTCCGGCGGCATGCGGTACGCATCGCCGATGGCGGCCATGCTGGCGTTGGGCCGGGGGTCGTCGGCCGCGAGTTGGGCCAGTACCTCCGTCACCTCTGAACGCTCGAGCGTCTTCAGATCACTGACCCGCATACCGTTCTCGGTCAGCGTCCCGGTCTTGTCGGCGCACACCACGTCGACCCGCGCCAGCCCCTCGATCGCGGGCAGCTCATTGACCAGGCACTGTCGACGGCCCAGCCGAACGACGCCGACCGCGAACGCGATCGAGGTCATGAGGACCAGGCCCTCCGGAACCATCGGCACCAGGGCTCCGACCATGCGCAGGATCGCGTCCTGCCAGTCGGCCCGAGTGGTGAACAGCTGCGTATAGATGGTCAACAGCCCGGCGGGCACCAGCAGATACGTGATGAACTGCAGAATCTTGTTGATGCCGTTGCGCAGTTCGGATTTGACCAGGGTGAACTTGGATGCCTCTTCGGCGAGCTTGGCGGCGTAGGCCTCGCGGCCGACCTTGGTGGCCTGGTAGGCACCGCTGCCTGCCACCACGAAGCTGCCCGACATCACCGGGTCACCGGCCTGCTTGACGATCGGATCGGCCTCACCGGTGAGCAGCGATTCGTCGACCTCGAGATTCGCGTCCTCGAGCACCTCGCCGTCGACGACGATCTGGTCGCCCGGCCCCAATTCGATGATGTCGTCGAGGACGACCTCGCTGGGCGCCATGGGCTTGCTTCCGGATTGCCTGCGCACCTTGGGTTTCGCCTGCCCGACGATGGCCAGCTTGTCCAGAGTCTGCTTGGCCCGCAGCTCCTGGATGATGCCGATCGCGCTGTTGGCGATGATCAACAATCCGAAGGCACCGTTGATCACCGAGCCGGTGGACAGCACGATGAGAAAGAGCACGCCGAGGATGGCGTTGATGCGGGTGAAAACGTTGCCCCGCACGATCTCCGAGACGCTGCGCGCGGCGCGCGTCGGCACATCGTTGGTCTTGCCTTCGGCGATCCGCTGCGCGACTTCGGCATCGGTGAGCCCAGTGGCTGTCATCGTCGTCATCGCAGCTCGATCTCTTCGCGCAAGCGGCTCATCGGAAAAATGTCCCCGTCCTGTCCTCGTCATAGTATTCAAGCGTCAGCTTGTCACCGGCGAACGTCGCCTTGGAAACCGTTCCGGGCGGCGCGTTCTCGGTGACGAACATGAACGTGAAGACGTCACCGTCCCAATGGTCGAGTGGTACCCACAACTTCGACCCGAGCGCCAGCATCAGCTTGCCGTCGGCTTCGGTGACGGTCGCGGGACCCCAGTAGTCGTTGCGGTACACCCCGGTGTATGCCGAAAGTGGTTTGGCTGGAGTCGGATTGGCCGGTGGTCGATTGCCCACGAGAGCACCCTCGGGGGCATCCATCGGCGCGAAGGCGTCGGCGTAAAGCTTGCGCCAATCCTCGCGGACCTCGCCGAATTGCACGAGGTCGGCGAACTCGGCGGTCAGTGTCTCGGGGACACCCACGGGGGTGGAGTTGGTCAGCGCGATGATGGCGACGTCAGCGGACGGGATGATGAGGAAGTTGGTGGCCGCACCGAGGTCGAAACCGCCGGAATGGCTGAGCTGCATGCGGGCCGCCGAGGTCGAGTTGACGTTGAATCCGTAACCGTAGAAGCCGGACCGCATGGCCGGTTCGGTGGCCGGGGCCGAGACCACCTGCGGCGTGACGGCCGGCAACAGCGCCTTCCCGTCGACGATCTGATGCCCCTCGAAGCTCCCGTTGGCCAGCACCATCGTCAACCAGCGGGCCATGTCGTTGACCGATGAGCTGGCCCCACCGGCCGGCGACTGCGCGTCGGCGTCACGCACGTAGTCGGGCTCGTACCGGTCACCGATCCGGATGTGCCCGACGGCGCGGTCCGGCCGGGCTGCGTAATCGGCGAAACGTGAACTCGTCGCATTCATCCCAAGCGGGCGGTACAGCACGTCCTGCGAGAGGTCCTCCCAGCTCTTGCCCGCGGCGCTGGCGACCGCCTCGGCACCGGCGGTCAAGCCGAAGTTGGTGTAGGCGTACGAGGCCCGAAACGGCGCCAACGGCAGCAAGCGCAGCTTGTCGAGCACCGCCCGGCGGTCATAACCCAGGTCTTCGAGTCGGTCGCCGGCGTGATCGGGCAGCCCGGATCGGTGGGCGAACATGTCACCGACCGTGACCAGGCGGGTGGTGGTGGGATCGGACAGTGCGAACCACGGGAGCTTCGAGACGATCGGGGTGTCCCAGCTGATCGCCCCGACCCCGACCTGGTGCGCGACGACCGTGGCCGACAGTGATTTGGACAGCGACGCCAGTTGGAACACCGTGTCGGCGTCGACCCGGTTGTCCGGACCGTCACCTTTACGCACATCCCGCACGCCGAAGCCCTTGGCGTACACAGTCTTTCCCCCGTGCACCACGGCCACGGCGAGGCCGGGTATGCCCGACGAGCGCATGAGTTCGTCGGCGATGCCGTCGAGTTTGTCCACCGCCTTGGTGACGGCGTCGTCCGGCAGCGGCAAAGCAGGCACCAGCGGTGGCGGCACGTCGCTGAGGTGTTGGGCCGGTGGCGTCGATCCGGTGCAGCCGGTGATCAGCGCCAGGCCGAACGCGAGGCCGGCGAACGCGCGAAAGGTGTTCACAGCACGCGAGTATGCCCGCAAATCTGCGGGCATTCGGGGCAATGGCGTTACAGCTGCCACCACGGGTCCAGCGCGGGCGACTGGTGATCGACCCGCTGGCCCGGCCGTGGCACCGCCACCTGGACCCCCGCCGGATCGGCAGCGGCCAGCAACCGCTGCACCGGCTCGGCCCAGGGATGCGGCGCCAGCCGGAACGTGGCCCAGTGCACCGGCACCAGCAGCCCGGACTCCGTGACGTCCAAGTGCGCGCGCACCGCCTCCTCCGGGTTCATGTGGATGTCCGGCCAGGCCGGGTGATAGGCCCCGATCGGCAGCAGGGTGAGGTCGAAAGGCCCATGGTCCGAACCGATCTCGGCGAAACTCTTGGTGTAGCCGGTATCGCCGCCGAAGAACGCACGGTGCCGGGGTCCGGCGATCACCCAGGACGCCCACAGCGTGGTGTTGCGGCGCAGCGTTCGGCCCGAGAAGTGCCGGGCGGGCGTGCACACCAGCGTGAGCTCACCGATGCGATGGCTTTCGTTCCAGTCCAGCTCGACGATGCGTGCCTCCGGGATGCCCCACTTGCGCAGGTGCGCGCCGATCCCGAGCGGCACCACGAACGGTGCGCGCTGCGTGCGGGCCAACCCGATGACGGTCTCGATGTCGAGATGGTCGTAGTGGTCGTGGCTGATCAGCACCGCGTCGATGGCCGGCAGTTCGTCCAGGGCCACGGGCGGTTCATGCAGCCGCTGCGGACCGACGACCCGCGACGGTGAGCAACGTTGGCTCCAGATCGGATCGGCCAGCACCCGGTACCCGTCGACCTCGACGAGCACGCTGGAGTGGCCGTACCAGGACACCGCGCACTCCCCCGCGGGCCCGTCGTCCGGGGCGGCCAGCGGGATCGGGCCGCCGGGCCAGCTGGCGCCCCGCGAACCGATCATCTCCCGCAGCAGCAGGCGCCGCTCCTCGCGGCCCATGCTGATGCCCGGCGACGCCGGTTCGATGTTGACGAACGCGCCGCCCGCGTACTGCGGCGACCGCTGGGCGACCGGCCGGATCGCCCGGGTGCCTGCGCCCACCGCCGCCGAGGTGCCACTGAGTGCACGCACCAGCCAACCCCCGGCGAGCAGCGACGCCGACCGGACCCCGAACCGCAGGGCAGCGCGCAGCACCTCAGGCCCCGGTGAAGTTCGGCGGCCGCTTCTGCAGCCGGGCCACCTGCGCCTCGATCACGTCGTTGCTGGACCACGCCTTGTCGAACAGTTCCTTGTGCTCGGGCCACTGGTCTTCGTAGGCACCGTCGTCGTTGAGCACCCGCTTGGCGTGCTGTAGGGCCAGCGGCGCGAACCCGGCGATCTCGGCGGCCCACTTCTGCGCGTCGGCCAGCGTGCCGATGCGGTTGGCCATACCGGTCTGCAGCGCCGTCTCGGCGGTGAGCTTCTCGGCGGCCAGCAGCATGCCGCGAGCCCGGCCGTAGCCGACCAGCGACGTCAGCCGACGGATACTCCAGTTGTCAAGCGCCAGACCGTATTTGGCTACAGGAAACTGGAAGTACGCGCTGGCGTCCACCACGCGTAGATCGCAGATCATGGACAGGATGACCCCGGCGCCGATCGCCGGGCCGTTGATCGCGCCGATGACGGGCACCGGAGTCTTGTCGATCGCGAGATTCAACGCCAGGGCCTTGTCCGGCAGCTTCTCGGCCATGCCCGTCGCGTCAGTCAGGTCTGCGCCCGAGCTGAACACGTGCCCCGCGCCGGTCAACACGATCGCGCGGACATCCTCAGTGGCGGCCTTCTCCACTGCTTCGCGCAGGCTGTCGACGAGTTCGCAGTTCAGCGCGTTGCGCCGCTCCGGGCGCTGCAGTTCCAGGGTCAGGACATTGCCGTCCCGGGTGACACCAATCATGTCGCCAGCCTATATACGCTCACCGTGTGAGTCGTGCCGTGGCACTACGTGACGCCGTCCTGGACACCGGGTCGTTCCGCAGCTGGGACGGCCCTCCGCTTCAGATAGCGACGTCGGAGTCCTACCGATCCGAACTGGACGCCGCGGCCGCCCGCAGCGGCCTCGACGAGTCGGTGATCACCGGCGAAGGCACCGTGTTCGGCCGCCGCGTCGCGGTCCTGGCCTGTGAGTTCGACTTCCTCGCCGGGTCGATCGGGGTGGCCGCCGCAGAACGCATCACCGCCGCGGTCGCGCGCGCGACCGCCGAGGGACTGCCGTTGCTGGCCTCGCCGAGTTCGGGCGGCACCCGGATGCAGGAGGGCACCGTTGCGTTCCTGCAGATGGTCAAGATCGCCGCCGCCGTCGAGCTGCACAAGCGGGCCCACCTGCCCTACATCGTCTATCTGCGCCACCCCACCACCGGCGGGGTGTTCGCGTCGTGGGGGTCGCTGGGCCACGTCACCGCCGCCGAACCGGGCGCGCTGATCGGATTCCTCGGTCCCCGCGTCTACGAGCAGCTCTACGGCGAAAAGTTCCCGGCGGGTGTGCAGACTGCGGAGAACCTGTTCCAGCACGGCGTCATCGACGGCGTCGTGCCGGTCGATGCGCTGCGCTCGGTGCTGCACCGCACCCTGACGGTGATGTGCGACTCCCCCACGGCCCCGCCCCCCGAACCACCTCCTGCCGGGCCGCGCGACGTGCCTGCCTGGGATTCGGTCACCGCGTCACGACGGTCCGACCGCCCCGGTGCCGAGTACGTGCTCAAGCACGGTGCGACCGACCGCGTGCTGCTGTCGGGGACCGGTGGAGGTTCGGGGCAGATGCTGCTGGCGCTGGCCCGGTTCGGCGGGCAGCCCGCCGTCGTGCTCGGCCAGCAGCGCATCGGCATGGTCGGCCCGGCGGCGCTGCGTGAGGCGCGCCGCGGCATGGCGCTGGCAGCCGACCTGCGCCTGCCGCTGGTGTCGATGATCGACACCGCGGGCCCGGCGTTGTCGGCCGAGGCAGAAGAGGGTGGCCTGGCCGGTGAGATCGCCCGCTGTCTGGCCGAATTGGTGACGCTGGACGTGCCGACGGTGTCAGTGCTGCTCGGCCAGGGCAGTGGCGGCCCGGCACTGGCGATGGTGCCCGCCGACCGCGTGCTGGCCGCCGCCAACGGCTGGCTGGCCCCACTACCACCTGAGGGGGCCAGCGCCATCGTCTTCCGCGATACCGCCCATGCCCCGGAATTGTCTGCTGCACAAGGCATTCGGGCCGCCGATCTGCTGCGCAACGGCATCGTCGACGCCATCGTGGCCGAGCAGCCCGATGCCGCAGATGAACCCGAGGAGTTCACCGCTCGCTTGTCGGCGAGCATCGCAGGCGAACTGCACCGGCTGCGCACGGTGCCCGACGCCGAACGTATCGGCATGCGGCTGCACCGCTACCGGCGGATCGGGCTGCCGGGCTGACGTTCGCGTTCGTGACGCAGTGGCATCCTGGGGTGGTGGAGCCGATGCTGCAGTTCGCCGGGAACTTCTGGTGGCTGATCTTTCCGCTCGGCGGCGCGATCGGTGGCGGGATCAAGGCGGTCGCCGCGGCCAACGAACGCCGCGCCGAGCGGCGGCTGGAGCGCTACCGGATCAAGCAACAGACCAAGATCGAGCTGGCCCGCGCCGCAGGCAACGCGAAGATGACGGACGCCGCCGCGCAGCGGGAACTCAAGAAGCTGCTCGAACAGCACGACAGCACCAACGCCCGGTGGCTGGACTACGAGATGGACATCGCCAAGCTGCTGGATTTTCCGCTGATGACAGATATGCGGGAGCCGCTGACCATCGCGTTCCACAAGGCACGCAGCCGCGCCGAGTGGCTGCGTCCCGACAAACTCGAGGACATGCTCGGCGACCGCGAGGCGCAATTGGAGTATCGCGACGCCGTGCACGAATACACCTCGGCCTTCGACGTCGCCGAGGCCGAGGCCATTCGGCGGCGGCGCAGCGACTTCTCCCCCGAGGACCAGGAACGGCTGGCCCGCGCCCAGCAGCTGCTGAGGCTGGCCTCCGACGCGGCCGCCACGCCCCAGGAGCGGCAGAACGCCTACAGCAAGGCCCGCCGCGAGCTCGACGGGTTGTTCGTGCTGCCTGCCAGCGCGCGGGCGGCCATCGAGCGTGGGATCGCCGGCGAACTCGAAGCGTGAACGCGCCTCAGGCCACCGCCAGGGCCGTGAGCAACGACCCTGCGGTGACCAGGTCCAGCGGCAGCCGCAACAGGCTGAGCCGGGTCCAGCGCAGCGCCGCGGACTCGTCGACCTCGACCGGATCGGCCTTCTCGAAGGCGACCGCCTTGGGCACGAAGTAGAGCAGCGACCAGATCCGCGTCACGGCGTGGCTGACCAGCGCGACCAGCAGCGCGGTCCGGACGGCGGCGTCACCCCACGCGGCGACGATGGCGACGATGAGAACCAGTTCGAAGAGGCTGTGTGCCGGAACCCAGAACCGTCGGCGCGAGATGCCGCCGTTGCGGGCCTGGATGATGCCGGGCCGCTGCGGCCAGGCCGGATCGACCACCAGCTTTTCGTAGAGGCCGCCGCCCACGAGAACACAGGCGAGCAGCGTTGCGATAGCGATCAGGACGAGTGCCGGGATCCCCACGCATTCCGATTATCCAGCGAGATCGCGTCGAGCGAGCGGCGCCGAGTGCGGTACGCCAGCACCACAGCGGCGATGACGACCTCGACCAGCGCCAACACGGTCGCCATCGCCATCGGGTCCACTGCGGCCGATGGTGCCGACGGGACGCCAACGCCGTGGTGATGCCCAGGCATCGGCATGTGCAGCGCGATCATCGCGAGGTTCATCAGGGCCACCGCACACCACACCCCCAGAGACCCGCGCAACCACAGATCCCGCGCGCAGAACAGGCACGCGATCATCATCGCGACCATGGTGGCCATCATCGCGGGGTTGGCCGCATGGCCCAGCAGCACGCCGTGCAGAGCCGCCGAGCAGGCAGCCAGCACGGCGCACGCCCGCCGTCCGAGGACAGCGGGCGTGCGACCGATGGACATGACCTAATCCTCGCAGCAGTGCGACTTCGGCGCGGCCGGAACGTTGAGAGCGGGATTGCGATCGAAGAACGACACCGGCTTGAGCTTGAACCCGGCGTAGTCCACCGGCATCACGGGCCAATCCTCGGGCCGCGGGAAGTGCGTCAGCCCGAAGGTGTGCCACAGCACGATGTCCTCGTTCTCGATATCGCGGTCGCCTGCGACGAAGGCCGGCAGGCCGTCCCCGCCCGGATGCTGGTTGACCAGGTGGCCGGCCGGGTACCGCTGGGCCGGATCGTATTTCGTCACCCACAGATGCTTGGTGGTGAACGCGGCCCGCGCGGCCACCGAGCTCGACGGGTCGGCCAACAGCGTGGGCTGCCCTTCCGGGTACAGCGCGTAGGAGACGTTCTGGCCCAGTCGGTTCTGCTTGTTCGGGTTGACGATGTGCCAGACGCGGGCCTTGAGATTGTCGGCCGTGCGCATCGCGCCCAACTCGTGGGTCAGCTTCGTCTTCTGCTGTGTGAACCCGTTGCCCCACGGGTTGTCGGGGCCCATCGGCGCGGCGACGGCGTCGACCTCCTCGACGGTGTTGGCATGCCCGTCGACGGCCATGTCCAGCCGGGCCGAGAAGAGGTGCTGGTGATACGGCGCACCCAGCCCGGGCGCCAGTTCCGAGGCAAATCTGTCGGGCGCCCGGTAGCCCGAGGCGAACACGACACCGGTGGCCTTGACCTCCATCTCGATGGTGCCGTCGAGGTAGAGGTACCAGTAGAAGCCGTAGTCGTAGTTGCCGATGGTCAAGAAGAACGAGATCACCAGGCGCCGCGACCGGCGGACCTCGGACATGCCGTTGAACATGTCGACGTGCTTCCACAGCACGCCGTAGTCCTCCTCATGCAGGCAGATGGCGTTCTTGATCAGCCGCGGCTCGCAGTGCTCATCGGCGATGGTGACGTCGAAGTACTTGATCTCACCGAGGCAATCGCAGCCCAGCTCAAGGGAATTCGTGTACCGGGCGAACATGTACTCGCCCTGGTCGAAGTAGTTGATCCAGTACCGCGACGGCGACGGGTGCGCGTAGGGCACCACCATCTCGGCGATCGACGCGCGGTAGATCACCGGGCGCTCGGCATCGCCGTCCTTGAGCGAGAGCTGGTGCAGCGTCAGACCCTCGCGGACGTCGAAGCCGAACCGGAACGACCAATCCGCCCAGGTGATCTTGTTGCCGTCGACGGTGAAGCTGGGGCCCTCAGGCTGGGTGATCTCGATGGGCTTGAGGTCGGTGCGGGTCGGTGTCGCGTGCGGTGCGGCATCCCACTCCGACCGCTCACCGGGGAAGGGCAGCTCATCGTGATCGACGACCGACATGACTGACTTGGCCGTGAGGTCGATATGGGCGACGACGCCGTCGATCGGGTGTCCCCACGGCAGGTCGGCCTCGTCGAACTGGTAGAAGCCCAGCACGCGTGCTACCCGCTTGCCCACCTCGTCCTCGTGGCCGAATGCCCCGGCCGACAAGGGAAGTGCGCGCACCTTCTCCGGTTCCAGGCCGCGCTTGCGCATCGCGGCCAGCCACTCGTCGCACTGCAGCAGGATCGCTTCGACATCGCCGAATTCCTCGTCGAGAACCGGAACCTGGCCGTCGGTCACCGGATCGACGTCGTGGCGGTACACGATCTGCCCTTCGGTGATCGACACGATCAGGTCGGTGCCCTGACCGCTGTCGCGGTCCAGCATGATGACCCTGGCGCGGCGCTCGATCGGATCGCCTGGCGTGAACGACAGCACGACGCTCTTGTGCGGTTCCTCCAACGCGGCGTAGACGAACCGGCCGCTCTCCCCCAGCAGTCCGTTCTCGTCGATGATGCGGCGCACAGCGCGGATCTCGTCGGCGCTGAGCGGGGTCAGCGGATGGTCGGGCGCGGCAACGGCGGAATCGGTGCCTGCCCTCTCTACGGTTGCGGTCATCGTGCGATCTCCTTTGCGATATCAGGGTTTTCGTCTTGTTGCGTTCCGGCGTGTGGGCGCATGACCGCGACCACGATGCCGCCGAGGAAGGCGCCGACCAGCAGGACGCCGATGATGGCGGCCAAGGTGTCCGAACCGCCCACCAGCAGGGGCAGATTCACCGCGGTCATCACGGAAAGCACTGCCAGTCCGGCGAATCCGAGCGATGGGGCGATCAGGGTGTTCCACGGCCGGGTGTCCAAGCGGGTGCGGCGGAAGTACACGACGACGGCTGCCGAGGTCACCGTCATCAGCACCACGATGCCCACCGATGCGGCGCCGACGAACCAGGTGAACACCTGCGTCACCGGATCCAGGCCCGCCGCGACAGAGGCGGCGACCAGCACGAGGGCCGACACGGTCTGCACGGCCGACGCGATGTGCGGGGAGTCGTGACGCAGATGTGAGCGACCGCACCGCTCGGGCAGCGCCCGGGTGTTGCCCAGCGAGAAGATGTAGCGCGCGAGCACGTTGTGGAAGGACAGCAGGGCGGCGAAAAGGCTTGTGATGAGGAAGATCTGGACCAGGTCGCCGGCGACGGCCCCGACGTAGCGGGTCGCGGTCTCGGTGAGCATGGTGGCCGGATTGTTGGTCGCCTCGGTGACCGCGTCCGCGTCGCCCCACGCGGAGACCAGGGCCCAGCTCGACAGCGCGTAGAACCCGCCGATGACCAGCAGTGCCACATAGGTGGCCCGCGGGATGGTCCGGGCCGGGTCGCGGGCCTCGTCGCGGAACACCGCCGTGGCCTCGAATCCGATGTAGCCCGCCAGCGCGAAGATCAGCGCGATGCCCGGGGCGCCGGAGAAGAAGTTGCCCGGGTGCAGCACCGCGGTCGACAGGCCCGACGCGCCGCCGTGGCCGATCACCGCGCCGTTGATCACCAGGACGATGCCGACCTCGCAGACCAGCAGGACACCCAGCACCTTGCCGGACAGCTCGATGTGCCGGTAGCCGAGGAATCCGGTGATGCCCATCATCACCAGGGCGTAGACGTACCACGGCACCGACGGTCCACCGTGGCTCGTGACCAGTTCGTTCAGTGATGCGCCGATGTAGCCGTACACGCCGCCTTGCACTGCGGTGTAGGACAGCAGCGCCAGGAACGCCGCGCCGAGGCCGGCGTGCCGACCGAAGCCGTGCGCGATGTAGGTGTAGAAGGCGCCGGCACCCGGCACGTGGCGGGCCATCGCGGTGAAACCGACGGCGAACAACAACAGCACGACGGTGCAGACCCCGTAGGACGCCGGGAACGCGGCCCCGTTTCCCGCGGCGATGCCGATGGGGAAGGTACCGGCGACCACGGTCAGCGGCGCGGCTGCCGCGACCACCATGAACACGATGGCGGTGGGCCCGAGCCTGCCCGCCAGTCGGTGGGCCTGATGCCCGGCGGTGACGCCGGGGCTCAGAACTGCGTCAGTTGACATGGCATTTCTTTCGGTGGAATTTGACGTGACGAGTCCAAATGAGAATTGCGCTGGTACCGAATTCTCATTTGACGGCTGCGGGAATCTAGAGCGCGATATTCACAGCTTTGGTCTGGGTATATTCGGCGATCGCCCCCTCACCGAGTTCGCGGCCCCAGCCCGATTGTTTGTATCCCCCGAACGGCAATGCGGTGTCGAACGCGTTGTGGCAGTTGATCCACACGGTGCCTGCCTTGATCTGGGCGGCCACCCGATGCGCGGTGGACACGTCGCGGGTCCACACACTGGCCGCCAGACCGTACGGCGTGTCATTGGCCGCTTCCCGTACGCCGCGGTCCCGGTTGAACGGCACCGCGACCGCGACCGGCCCGAAGATCTCCTCCTGGTAGACGCTGAACTCGCGGTCGACGTCGACCAGCAGGGTCGGCTGCACGTAGAAGCCCGTGTCGCCGTGCCGACCACCGCCCGACAGCGCGCGGGCCCCCTGCGCGATCCCGGCATCGAGGTAGCCGGTGACCTTGGTGAGCTGTTCGCGCGAGACCAGCGGGCCGATGTCGTTGGTGGGGTCGAGACCGGGCCCGATGCGCAGGCCCGCTGCGTGGTCGGCGACGCCCTGGGTGAACTCGTCGAAGATGGCGTCCTCGACCAGCAGCCGGGTGCCCGCTGTGCAGGTCTGGCCGTGGTTGAACAGGAATCCACTGGCCACGCCGGGGATCGCGGCCTCAAGGTCGGCGTCGGCGAAGACCACCTGCGGGCTCTTCCCACCGAGCTCGAGGGAGACCTTCTTGAGGTTGCCCGACGCGGCGTTGACGATCAACTTGCCGACCTCGGTGGATCCGGTGAACGCGACCTTGTCGACGCCGTCGTGCGCCGAAAGGGCGGCGCCGACGTCACCGAAGCCGGTCAGCAGGTTGAACACCCCGGCCGGGACGCCGGCCTCGGCGATCACTTCGGCCAGCAGCAGCGCCGTCAGCGGGGTCTGCTCGGCGGGCTTGAGGATGACGGTGTTGCCGCAGGTCAGTGCCGGGGCCACCTTGAACGCCGCCATGACGAGCGGGAAGTTCCACGGGGTGATCTGGGCGCACACGCCGACCGGCTCGCGCAGCGTGAACGCGTGGAACTTTCCGCCCGGCGCCCACGGCACCGACACCGGGATGGTGCGGCCCTCGATCTTGGTGGCCCAGCCTGCGTAGTAGTAGAAGATCTCCGCGGCCCACGTGACGTCGACGGCCTTGGCGACGGCCACGGACTTCCCGTTGTCGATGCTCTCCAGCTGCGCGAACTGGTCGGCGCGGGCGGAGATGCCCTCGGCGATACGCCACAGCACCTTCTGCCGCTCGGCCGGGGTCATGGCCGGCCACGGGCCGTCCTCGAAGGCGCGGCGGGCCGCGGTGACGGCGCGTTCGACATCCTCGGGCCCGCTGTGCGGGACGGTGGTGATGACCTGCTCGGTGGCCGGGTCGACGGTGTCGAAGCGCCGCCCGGACATCGCATCGACCCACTGCCCGTCGATGTACATCCGCCGGGGAACGGAGATGAAATCGACCGTGCGCGGGTCCAGATCTGTGCTGAGCGAGGCTGTCATGGGAATCATGTTTACGCCGCGATGTGGTGCCCGTCACCACTTATTTCAAATGGATATTCGGCGCATTGCGATTCTCATTTGAGAAATTCCGACAATTCTCATTCGGGCTCGCGGGAAAGGCCAGTTGACGGAGTCCGGGCGCAACCATGCGGGCCGGACCGCGGGCTCCGGCGCAGCCGGATTCTCATTTGAAAATTTTTTTCGGCTTGGCTGTGGCGGAGTCCCGCGATGGGCTACCTTGCGACGAGTGAGCGGCAGACGTGCCATGAAGAGCAGCTCGCCGGTCTCGGGGCTCCGGCGCGCTCAGCTGTCCTTCACCCAGGTGCTCGGGCAGTCGGTGTCGGCGGTGGCTCCGTCGGCCGTCATGGTCACGCTGCCCGCGCTGGTGATCCCGGCGGCCGGCTCAGCGACGCTCCCCGTGTTCATCGTGACGGCGGTGCTGATGGCCGCCGTCGGTTACTGCGTGACGCAGTTCTCCACGCGCATGGTCGCGGTCAGCGGCCTGTACAGCTACACCGTCAAGGGGCTCGGACCGGTGCCCGGCATCGCGGCGGGATGGTCGGTGGTGATCGGCTACGCGGCGGCGGCGATGGCCAGCACCTTGGGCGCCGCAAGCTATCTCACCGCTCTGCTGGGCCGGCTCGGGGTGCCCGGCGGCGAACCCACCATCGCCGTGCTTGCCGTCGTGGTCGGCATCGTCGCCTTGACCCTGATGGTGCGCGGGATCCGACTGTCGGCGCGAATCTCGCTCACCGTCGAGGTTTTCGCGATCGTCGCGGCCGCGGTGGTGCTCGTGATCGCCTTCACCGGAGCGGTGGCCGGCGGTCATGATCCACCGGAAGCACCTGCGGCACAAACGCATTCAGCGCTGGGATTCGCCCTGCTGCTGGCCATCACGTCCTACGAGGGATTCGAGAGCGCGTCGACGGTGGCGCGCGAGGCGCAGCGGCCGTTCGTCACCGTCACCCGCGCGATCCGGTGGACGCCGGTCGCGCTCGGCGTGCTCTACACGTTCGCCGCCGCCATGCAGTCCGCGGGCAGCATCCAGGCCGGGATCGGTGCGGTGCCCATCGTGCTCAGCCTGCCCGACAGCGCGGGCACCGCGTCGGTAGCGCTGTCCATCGTGATGGAACTGGGCATCACCGCCTCGTGGTTCGCCTGCGTGATCGGTTCGACCACGGCGTTGTCGCGCACCCTGTTCGCGATGGGCCGCGAAGGCGTGCTGCCGTCGGCCGTGGGCGACGCGCACCCGCGTCACCGCACCCCGCACATCGCGCTGTACGTGGCCATCCCGGTGATCGTCGGTGTGCCGGTGGCCTATCTGCTGATCGTCGGCTCCAGCCGCGAAGTGCTGATCGGTCTGCTGGCGATATCCGCGCACGGCTACATCGGCGCCTACCTGCTGGCATGCCTGGCCGCACCCACGTTCCTGCGCCGCATCGGCGAGCTCACCTGGGCTCCGCTGACCGTCGGCCTGGCCACCGCGGCCATGATGGTCGCCATCATCGGCTGGGCGGTGCTGACCGTCGAATCGCCGGTGTGGGTCGCCACCGCGGTGTACGCCGCACTGCTGGCAATCGGCCTCGGAGCGTTCGCCCTTCGCCGTCGCTCGCTACCGGACCTGGCCGAGCGGGTCGGTGTGTTCGACGAGACGGTGGCCGGTGACATCTTCGCCGACTACAACCCGTGGGAGGTACGTCGATGAGCCCCGCCGACGGAGCACTGTCGGGCCGCCAGCCCAAGGCGGTGCAGAGTGCGCTGCAGGTACTGGAGGCCGTGGCGCATGCGGGTGTGGGAGTGACCGCGAAGGAAATCGCCGATCGCCTGAACATGCCGTCGGCGACCACCTACCGGCTGCTGAATCTCCTTGTCGCCGATGGCTACATCGTGCGGCTGCCGGACCTTTCGGGTTTCTCGCTCGGACCGCGGATGGGCGTGCTGATCGACGCGGCCGTATCGCCGACCGTCTGTACGGCCGCGCGGGAGGTGCTCGCCGAGATGCGGCTGTCGGTGCGGTTCGGCGTGCACCTGTTCTACTTCACCAACACCTCGGTGCGCATCGCCGATCCGGACGGGGAGTATCCCCCGCCTGCCGACGAGGCTGTGCTGAACCATCACCTGCATGCGTGCGCGGTGGGCAAGCTGTTGCTGGCCGAGAAGAGCGACGCCGACGCGCTGCTCGGTGCGCAGCTGGGCGCGTTGACCGCGCGCACCGTGACGTCGAAAGCCGTTCTTGCCGAACAACTTCAGAGCGTTCGTCAGAACGATGTGGCCACTCAGACCGGTGAGCTGCGCGACGAATCCGCCTGCGTGGCGGTGCCGGTGCGCTCGGCCACCGGTGCGCTGGTGGCCGCCGTGGCCATGTCGGGACGATCCGATCAGACCGAACTGCTGAGCCGGCAGGTGCCAGTGCTGCGGGAGTGCGCGATGCGGCTCAGCCCGCTGCTGGCGTGAGGTGAGCCCGGCCACGCTCGAGCGCCGCGAGCGTGCGCAAAGTGCTGGGGTTTTGTGGCGTGTCGGGGGACAGACATGCACGCTCGCGGTGCCAGGGGGCTGGTTAGCCCAACCCGAGGATGCGGACGCTTTCGGCGCGCATCTCGACCTTGCGGACCTTACCGGTGACGGTCATGGGGAACTCATCGACCAGCACCACGTAGCGCGGGATCTTGTAGTGCGCGAGCTTGCCCGAGGCGTACGCCCGGACCGCGTCGGCATCCAGCGGCGCACTGCCGGGCTTCAGCCGAATCCATGCGCAGATCTCCTCGCCGTAGCGCTCGTCGGGAACCCCGACCACCTGGGCGTCCTCGACGTCGGGATGGGTGTAGAGGAACTCCTCGATCTCGCGGGGATAGACGTTCTCACCGCCGCGGATGACCATGTCCTTGATGCGGCCGACCACGTTGCAGTAGCCGTCTTCGCGCATCACCGCGAGATCGCCGGTGTGCATCCAGCCCTCGGCGTCGATCGCTTCGGCGGTCTTCTCCGGATCGTCCCAATAACCCAGCATCACCGAGTAGCCGCGCGTGCAGAGCTCGCCCGGGGCACCACGTTCCACGAGCGCACCCGTCTCGGGGTCGACGATCTTGACCTCCAGGTGCGGGTGCACGCGGCCGATCGACGAGGTGCGCCGCTCCAGATCGTCGTCGATGAGCGTCTGGCACGACACCGGTGACGTCTCGGTCATGCCGTAGCAGATCGCGACCTCCGACATGTGCATGTCGTTGACGCAGCGCTTCATCACCTCGACCGGGCACACCGAGCCTGCCATGATCCCGGTACGCAACGAGGACAGGTCCCGGCCGGCGAAACTCGGATGGTTCTGCATGGCGATGAACATCGTCGGCACCCCGTAAACACCGGTGCACCTTTCGGTTTCGATGGCATCCAAGGTGGCTGCCGGGTCGAATCCGGGGGCCGGGATCACCATGGTGACGCCATGGGTGGTGCACCCGAGGTTGCCCATCACCATGCCGAAGCAGTGATAGAACGGCACCGGGATGCACAACCGCTCGCCCGGCACGAGCTTGATGCCCTCGGTGACGAAGAACCCGTTGTTGAGGATGTTGCGGTGGCTCAGCGTGGCCCCTTTGGGGAAACCCGTTGTGCCCGAGGTGTACTGGATGTTGATGGGGTCGGTGTTGGACAGCGTCGCGGCGCGGGCGGCCAATGCCTCGGGCCCCACGGCGCGCTCGTGCAGGCGATCCCAGTCGCCGGTGCCGAGGAACACCACGTCGGCCAGCTCCGGCGCCTGCGGCCGCACCTCGGCCACCATCGACACGTAGTCGGAGGTTTTGAACGACGTCGCCGAGACCAGCAGCCGCACCTGCGACTGATTGAGCACATAGGCCAGTTCGTGGGTGCGGTAGGCCGGGTTGATGTTGACCAGGATCGCACCGATCTTGGCAGTGGCGTACTGCACGATGGTCCACTGCGCGCAGTTCGGCGACCAGATGCCGACGCGGTCGCCCTTGGCGATGCCCATGCCGATCAAACCGCGTGCGGCCAGGTCGATCTCGTCGTTCAATTCGGCGTAGGTGTACCGGAGGCCCTGGGCCAGGTCGACGAGTGCCTCGGTTTCGGGATGCGTCGCCGCGGTCCGTTCGAAGTTCGCCCCGATGGTCTCCTCCAGGATGGGAGTGTCGGTCGGTCCCGCATCGTAACTATGCATCAATCCACCAGATCCTCGTAGCGGTATTCACTGTCGATTGGCGCTCCCGATCGGTACGCCTCGTCCTCGCGCCTGCGGAGCTCGACCCGGCGGATCTTGCCGGAGATGGTCTTGGGCAGCTCGAAGAACTCCACCCGCCGCACCTTCAGGTAGGGCGCGAGGTGATCGCGGGCGTAGGACATCACGGCTTTTGCGGTGTCGGCGTTGGCTTCCCAGCCTTCGGCGAGCGCGACGTAGGCCTTCGGCACCGCCAGCCGGGTCTCGTCGGGCTGCGGTACGACAGCGGCCTCCACCACCGCGGGATGCTCGATCAGCACGCTCTCCAGCTCGAACGGTGACACCTTGTAGTCACTGCACTTGAACACGTCGTCGGTGCGGCCGATATAGGTGATGTAGCCGTCGGCGTCGCGCGCCGCGACGTCGCCGGTGTGGTAGTAACCACCCGCCATCACCGCCGCATTGCGTTGCGGGTCATCGAGATAACCGGTCATCAGGTTCACCGGATGGGCGCTGAGATCCAGGCACAGCTCACCCTCGTCGGCGAGTTCGCCGCTGAGAGGATCCACCAGCACCACGGGGACTCCCGGCATCGGCCGGCCCATCGAACCGGGCTTGACGGGCTGCCCCGGGGTGTTGCCGACCTGCAACGTCGTCTCCGTCTGACCGAAGCCGTCGCGGATGGTCAGGCCCCAGGCGTTCTCGACGCGGGCGATGACATCGGGGTTGAGCGGTTCGCCTGCGCCCAGGATCTCGCGCAGCCCTTCGGGTTTGGCACCCAGGTCCGCCTGGATCAGCATGCGCCACACGGTCGGCGGGGCACAGAACGTGTTGACCCCGGCCCGGCGGATCTGGTGCAGCAGCGCGGCGGCGTCGAACCGGCGGTAGTTGTACACGAAGATGGTGGCCTCGGCGATCCACGGGGCGAAGAAGCAACTCCACGCGTGTTTGGCCCAGCCCGGCGAGCTGATCGCCAAATGGACGTCGCCCGGACGCACCCCGATCCACGCCATCGTCGTCAGATGACCGACCGGGTAGGAGACCTGGGAGTGCTCAACCAGTTTGGGCTTGCTCGTGGTGCCCGAGGTGAAGTAGATCAGCAACGGGTCCTCGACCGTCGTCGTTCCCGCCCAGCGGATCGGCTCGGCGTCGGCGGTGTCGGCGTAGGCATGCCAGCCGGCGACCGGCTCACCCACCGCGATGCGCACGTAGTCGCCGTCGACGTCGGTGAACTTGTCACTGTCGGCGGCGTTGGCGATCACGAAGCGCGCGCCGCCCCGCGTGATGCGGTCGGCGAGATCGGCCGGGCCCAGCGCCCCGGTGGTCGGCATGATGATCGCGCCGAGCTTGGCGATGGCCAGCATGGACTCCCAGAGCTCGGCCTGGTTGCCGAGCATCAAGAGGACGCGGTCACCCTTACCGACGCCCCGCCCGTGCAGCCAGCCGGCGACCCGGTCGGAGCGCTCGGCCATCTCGGCAAAACTGATCCGCTGCTCGGTGCCGTCCTCCTCGACGATCCACAATGCAGTCCGCTCGTTGTCCCGCGCGATCACGTCGAACCAGTCGGTGGCCCAGTTGAAGGTGCCCGCGATCTGCGGCCAGGAGAAGGTCTCGACGGCCTTGTCGTAGTCGGAGATCGCCGCGACGAGCTGGTCACGGGCGGTGCGGTAGCGATCGGTGTTACTGACCATGACAGCTATGCTCTACGTCACAGTTATCTGTCCGCTACCCCCGAAAGTGGGTATCCGCCCATGCGCCCCTCGCTGCTGCGGCCGCGCGACGCCGATGCGGTGCGCGCCGAACTGCGCCGCATGGCCGCCGACACCGGTTTGCCGCTGGCGTTCGGCGGCGAGGTACATGGCGACGCACTGTTGCTCAGCGAATTCATCGGCACCCGCACGGGAGCCATGCGCGGCCTCGCGGTCCGGCCGAGTGCGGGACTCGGCGGCGCGTCGATGGTGGCCCGCCGGCCCATCGCGGTGCCCGACTACCGGCGGTCGGCAACCATCACCCACGACTACGACGAGCCGGTGTTGACCGAGGGTATCCGGTCGATCCTGGCGGTGCCGGTGGTGGTGGACGGCACCGCGCGCGCGGTGCTGTACGGCGCGCACCGCAGCAGCGCCCCGATCGGTGACCGGACCGCGGCGGCCATGCTGACCTCGGCGCGCAGGCTCGCCGACGAGTTGCGCGTGCGCGACGAGGTGGACCGCCGGATGCGGCTGCGCGAGGCACAACTGGCCAACTTCGACAGCCAGCCCGCCGACACCGAGCAGATCCGTGCGGTGTACGCCGATCTGCGCCGCCTGGCCGCCGACACCCCCGCACTGGCGGTGCCCCTGCGTGACCTCGCCGACCGCCTGGCCGGCGCGCTGCGCGGCGACGCGCCGGCCAGCGCACCGCTGACCGCCCGGGAGGTCGACGTGCTGGCCCAGATCGCTCTGGGCTGCACCAACGCCGAAGCTGCACAACGCCTTTCGCTGAAGCCCGAGACGGTGAAGAGTTATCTGCGCAGCGCCACAGCCAAACTCGGCGCGCGGACCCGGCACGAAGCGGTGTCCAAGGCCCGCAGGCTACGTCAGATCCCCTGACAGGTAACGCTGAATCGTCGGGCCGATCGACGAGATGATCTCCTCACGCGTCATGTCCGCCACCGGCGGCACCGCGAGCACGAACCGGCACAAGGCCAGCCCCATCATCTGAGCGCCGACCAGGCCTGCCCGCCGCTCAGCCTCGTCCGGCGGGGCCAGCTTCGCGACCACCGGCACCAACTGGGCTCCGAAGATCTCTCGCATGCGTTGGGCCGCTTCGGCATTGGTGGTGGCCGAGCGCAGCAGGACGGTGAGCGCCTCGTCGCCCTCCCAGCGGTTGAGGAAATGCGTGACGAGGCGTCGCCCCACCGTGGCCGGGTCGACTCCGGCGAGATCGGGGAACCGCAGATCGAACTCCGACGCGGTCGCGAACAGTTTGTCCTTGTTGCCGAAGTACCGGATCACCAGGGCCGGGTCGATGCCGGCGGCCGCGGCGACCGCCCTGATGGTCGTGCCCTGGTAGCCCGTCGCGGCGAATTGCTCGCGGGCCGCGGCGAGGATCGCCTCCCTGGTCCGATCGGCTGAACGCTTCATGACCGACAGCATAAGTCAACACCTGTTGACAATGAGGTGGAACCGGGTTCACCATGGGTATGTCAACAACTGTTGACTTCTTCGACAGGCAGAGGAGCTCACCATGAAATCCACCGACGTCCTGGTGATCGGAGCCGGCCCGACCGGCCTGACACTCGCCGCTGACCTGCGCCGACGCGGGGTCGACGTGACCGTCGTCGACAAGGTGGCCGACGGCGCCAACACCTCGCGCGCCGCCGCCGTGGCCGCCCGCACGCTCGAAGTGCTCGAGGACCTCGATGTGTCCCGGCGCATGATCGCCGAAGGACTCGTCACCCCCCACTTCACAATGCGCGACGGCGAGCGCGTGCTGATCCCCGTCGACTTCAGCACGCTGCCGACCGCCTATCCGTTCACGCTCATGCTCTCCCAGGCCGACACCGAGCGGATCCTGTTGCAGCGGCTCACCGAACTCGGCGGCACGGTGATCCGGCCGCTCGGGCTCGAGCGGCTCGACCAGGACGGCGACGGCGTGACCGCGACCTTCAGCGACGGCAGTGCCATGCGGGCTCGCTACGTCGTCGGCGCGGATGGCCTCCACAGCCGGGTGCGCGAACAAGCCGGCATCGGGTTCAGCGGCGGCGAATACCCGGAGTCGTTCGCGTTGGCCGATGTCCGGCTGTCAGCACCGCTGGACGATGAGGGTGTGATCCTGTTCTACGCGAAATCGGGCCTCACGGTCGTCGCGCCGTTGCCCGACAAGGTGTTCCGCATCGTCGCCCCCACCGCAGACGCACCGGAATGCCCGACCGTGCCCTACGTTCAGCGCCTGCTCGACGAACGCGGTTTCGGTCCGGGGAAAACCGTTGTCACCGAGGTCATCTGGGGGTCGCGGTTCCGCATCCAGCACCGCGTGGCCGATACCTACCGCGCCGGTCGGCTGCTGCTCGCCGGCGATGCGGCCCACGTGCACAGCCCGGCAGGCGGGCAGGGCATGAACCTGGGCATCCAGGATGCGGTGGCACTTGCCGACGCGCTGGCCGCCGTGCTCGGTGGTGCGCCCGACAGCGTGCTCGACGACTACAGCGCGGCGCGCCGGCCGATCGCCCGGCAGGTGCTGGCACTCACCGGACAGCTCACCCGGGTGGCCACGCTGCCACCGCTGCTGCGTCCCGTCCGCAATGCGTTGATGGGATTGGCGTCGCACCTGCCCGTGGTGCGCCACCAACTGGCGTGGCGTCTCAGCGGGCTGGTCTACCGCTGAGGTGATGCGACAGGATGGCTGGTATGTCTTCGATCAGACCGTTCCGGATCGCCGTTCCCGACAACGAGCTCGCCGACCTCAAGGACCGGCTGGCGCGGACCCGATGGCCTGAGCCCGAATGCGTGGACGACTGGAGTCAGGGCATACCGCTGAGCTACACGCGCGAACTCGCCGACTACTGGGCGAACTCCTACGACTGGCGAGCCCGTGAAGCCGCACTCAACCGCTTCGACCACTACACCACCGAAATCGACGGGCTGGACATCCATTTCATCCATCAGCGCTCACCACACCAGGACGCGTTCCCGCTGTTGATCACACACGGCTGGCCCGGATCGATCGTGGAATTCCACAAGGTGATCGAGCCGCTGACCGAGGCGGGGTTCCACGTGGTGTGCCCGTCGCTGCCGGGCTACGGCTTCTCCGGCAAACCGACCACGACCGGATGGGGCGTCGGCAAGATCGCCGAAGCGTGGGACGAGCTGATGGTGCGCCTGGGGTATGACCGCTACGGCGCGCAGGGCGGCGACTGGGGTGCCGCGGTGACGACGCAGATCGGCCGCAATGTGGGCTCGTGCATCGCCATCCACGTCAACATGCCGATCGCGCAGCCGCCCGCCGAGGGCGTCGGTGAGATGACCGAGGACCTGCAGAAGGCGCTGGCCCGCATCGACTACTACCGCAAATGGGATTCGGGGTACATGAAGCAGCAGTCCACGCGGCCGCAGACCGTCGGCTACGGCCTGACGGACTCCCCCGTCGGCCAGCTGGCGTGGATCGTGGAGAAGTTCTGGTCGTGGATGGACTGCGACGGCAACCCCGAGAACGTGGTGTCCAAAGACGAAATGCTCGACAACGTCATGCTGTACTGGCTCACCGCGTCGGCAGCGTCGTCGGCCCGGCTGTACTGGGAAAGCCATGACACCTGGGGCGGCGGCGGATACGTGAGCGTGCCCACCGGTATCGCGTCGTTTCCGTTGGAGATCCTGCGAGCGCCCCGCGCCTGGTGCGAAACCGGCTACAACGTCACCCATTACACGACCATGCCGCGCGGCGGGCATTTCGCGGCATTCGAGCAACCGGAGTTGTTCGTCGAGGACGTGAAGACGTTCTTCGCCACCGTGCGCTGAGTTTTCTTCCGCGAGCAGACATAGCGGTACGCCAAACGCGGCGTGTCGGGTACCGCCATGTCTGCTCGCGGGGAAACGGGACGGGCTAGCCTGACGGACATGGACGAACTGGTGCGGTCCCGGGCGATCCAAGCCGTCATCTGGGGCATGCCCGCCGTCAACTTCGAGCTGCTGCGCGACGCCTCCGCCGCTGTGGGTGCCACCGACAACGAGGTGGTGTTCTGGTCGAAACTGCCGGACTGGAAGAACCAGACCCTCACGCCCAATCCCGATACCGTGTACGTCTTCCCGTTCTACGACACGCAGGCCGGGCCGATGGTGCTCGAAATCCCGCCTGCCGAAGACGGTTCCATCACCGGGTCGATCGACAACGGCTGGCAGGAGGCGCTGGAGGACGTCGGGCCTGCCGGGGTCGACAAGGGCGCGGGCGGCAAGTACCTGATCCTGCCGCCCGGCTACGACGGGCAGATCCCTGCCGGGCACATCGCGCTGAACTCGGCGACATACACCGGATTCGGGGCGTTGCGGTCCAACATCGCTTCGAGCGACGACGCCGATGTTGCCGCCGCGGTTGCGTACGGCAAGCGTGTCAAGTTCTATCCGCTGGGACACGACGACGCCCCGACCACGTTCGTCGATGCGGCTGATGCGGTGTACGACAACACCATTCCGTACGACCTTCGGTTCTTCGAATTGCTCGACCGGTTCGTGCAACGCGAACCCTGGCTGCAGCGCGACCGGGTGATGATCTCGATCCTCAAGTCGATCGGCATCGAGAAGGGCACGCCGTTCGCGCCCGACGCAGAGCTCACCACAGTGCTGAACTCTGCCGCGGCAGCAGCGCACGACTGGCTCGAGGCCAGTTATCCGCGGTTCTTCACCCCGCCGTATTTCGAGGGCACGCACTGGGCCGTGCCCGCCTCGCAGGAGGTGGTGCTGGGCATGCAAACCGGTTTCGCCGACACCGACAGCTATCCCGTCGATGACCGCGGTCTGCTGTACTCCTTCATCTACTTCAGCGCCAAACACCTTGGCCAGGGCCAGTTCTACGTGATGACCATCGCCGACAGGGACGGCCGGCCGCTCGACGGCGGCCAGACCTACCGGCTACGTGTCCCCGCCGATCCGCCGGTGTCGCTCTACTGGTCGGCCACGGTGTACGACCGGGCCACACATGCGCTGATCCGAGATCTGCCGTACTCCAGCCGCTCGTCGCACCGACCTGACCTGATCAGCAATCCCGACGGCTCCGTCGACGTGTACATCGGCCCGTCTGCACCCACCCATGGCTCCTCGGGCGAGCGCTCGTCGGAAGGCAACGAGGCCAACTGGATTCCCACCACACCCGGCGGCCGCTTCGAGGTGCTGTTCCGGCTCTACGGGCCCAAGCCCGCCCTGTTCGACAAGACCTGGCAGTTGCCCGACATCGAAAAGGCGTGACAGCAAACATGCCTGCCCGTCCGCTGTGAGGATCTGTTAATACTGGCTAGGTGAACGTCGCACCCCGTTGGGGGAAAACCCTACTGACACGGGCGCTCACGGTCGGCATGCTGATGGTGATGACGCTGCTCCTGGGGTCCCCGACTGTGCGCGCCGACGGCGGCGGGTCCGACACCGACGTGCACATCGCGCAGTCGCTGGGCGGCCGTGAGCTGACGGTGGTGATCCGGCGGGTCGGCCCGGTGCTCGGCCCGCTCCAGGTGGATGTGGTGACCCACGCCGGTGATACACCCGGCACCCTGCAACTCACGGCGACCACCGCGGGAGCCACGGGCAGCTCCGGCCGCGTGCCGCTCGGCGCACCGGGCATCTACACCACGACACTCGCCGTCGACCGGCCCGGACCGTGGGAACTTCTGGTCGACGACGGCCACACCGTGGCCCGCATCCCATTCCTGGTCCCCGCGCAGGTCACCCCGCCGTGGAAAAAGGCCAGCGACTACGGGTTCTTCGCCGCCGGGGTTCTGCTGATCGTCTCGCTCGGCGTGGCCCTACGGTCCCGACGTGGCGCGGTCACGCTGATCCCGGCGACCGCGATGGTGGTCTCGTTGACCGTCGGCGTCACCGGTGCCGTGCTGTCGGCGTCGTCCCCACCGCCGCCGCTGCCCGGCCGCGACCTGGACCCCACCGTGGAGAACATCCATGACCCGTACGCCCGGGTGGCAGCGAATTCCCTGACTCCCGTGGACTATTCACGGCCACCAGTCAACCTGGCGCTGGCGGTGCACGGCGCGGCACTGGACCTGAACCTGATCGATTCGTCGACCGGGCGCCCCGTCGACGACCTGCTCGTCCACCATGGTGCGCTGATCCACCTCATCGTCGTCTCCCCCTCAGGCGCGATGTCGCATCTGCATCCGGTGCGCGTGGCCCCGGGTCGCTATCAAGTGCAGCTCGACCCGACCGAGCACGGCACCTACGCCGTCGCGGCCGAGATCGCCCGGCGAGGCGGGGGCATCCAGTTGCTGCGCGGCTCGGTCGCCGGCCGCAACCAGGGTCAGGCGCCCACCACACCCGGTCCGTCACCGGCCGCGATCACGACGACGGTCTCCCCCGCCGGTACGCCGAGCACCATCCGGGCCCGGTTCGGCGACACCGCCGACCTGCAGCCATGGCTCGGCATGACCGGCCACATGATGGTGATCGGCCCGCTGGGCACCAACAGCCCTGACATCGGCGAACTCGCACTGACAGCACCGGTTTGGGCCCACGCCCACGCGATGGTGCCGCCCGCCCCGGGTGCCGCGGGCGGCCAGCCCGACGAATCAGTGGCCCGCTACGGACCGGAGATCGACTTCACCTACACCTTCGCGCTGCCGGGCCGGTACAAGGTGTGGGTGCAGAGCGAACGCAACTACGCCATCCTCACCGCGCCAACCGAAGTCGAGGTCCCCGCACCATGAGTCGTCAACGCCTCATCGTCGTCGCGGTGATCGCCGGGGTCGCCGTAGCAGCCGGAATGTGGCTGCTGTGGCCCAAACCCGCGACGCCGCTCGTCGCCGAGGCCACCGCGGGCCCGTATCTGGTGCGAATCACGGGCACACCGCCGAAGGTCGGGATCAACCCATTGGTGGTCGAGATCACCGGCAGCGCAGGCGAATCGCCGACGCCGGAATCGGTGACCTTCGAACCGGCAATGCCCCAGATGGGCCACGCCACAACGCCTGTGGTGGCCCGTCCCGACGGCACCGAGCACTACCGCGGCGACGTGAACCTCAGCATGCCCGGACAGTGGGAGATCACCGTGCGGATTTCCAATGGCAAAGATCACTACGACGCGGTCCTCAACGTGACCACCACCGGATAGGAAACGCCCATGACCAAAACGGATTCGGCGGGCCGGCTTGCGGCGTTCGTGATGCTGGCCGGAACCCTGATCTCCCTGAGCGGACTCACCTGGGACATCGGGTGGCACGGCGACGTCGGACCCGACAGCTTCTTCACCCTGCCCCACCTGTTCGTGTATTCCGGCGGCGCCATCGCCGGGCTGACCAGCCTGACCATGGTGCTGCGCGCCACGTCGGCGCAGCGGGGCGGCCAGGCGCCCGATCCAACGGTCGGTGGCCGGGCCGTCAAGGTGCTCGGGGTGTTCGCCGCCCCGATCGGATATCTCGTCGGAGGCGTCGCCGCGGCATCGTTCCTGCTGTACGGCCTGTGGGACGAATGGTGGCACGGCCTCTACGGATTCGACGTCACCATCGCCTCCCCACCGCACCAGGGCTGGCTCACCTCGATCTGCGTCACGATGGTCGGCACCGCCATCGTGTTCGCGGCGGCGCGCGAACATCGCTGGGGTCGTTGGGGTTTCATGACTGCCGTGGCCGCGTTCGGATCGTATGCGTCGATCACCAGTACTGCGCTCGCCGATGTCAACATGGGCACCAGCATCGACTGGTTCGTCGTCACCTGGGTCGCGATCCCCGTCGTCTGCGTGCTCCTCGGCTCGCAGGTGCTGCCGCGCGGCGGGGCACTGGGCACCGGCGTGCTGACGCTGGTGGTCAACCTCGCGACATGGTCATACGCGCAGTGGGCGGTCGGCTGGTATGCGAATGTTCAGCACCTGGCGCTGCGTGACTACGTCGAGTTGGGCTTCCCCATCGAGCGGGTGCTGATACCCGCTGCGGTGATGGTGTTCAGCGTCCTCGTGGAACTCCTGCTGCGCTGGAAGGGTTCCAGCGCATGGGCATTGGCCGGTTACGGCGCCCTCGGCGCGGCGGCCATCACCTGGTGGCTCGAATCGGGCATGCGACACGCGCCCGGCGACAGCATCGTGTTCACCTGTGCCGCGTCGGCTGCCATCGCCGCGATCCTGGGCGCCGCCACCGTGCGGCTCGGGCGAGCACTGCGGGCCGCCAACACCGCGCCTGCCGCGCGCGACGATGCGGTGGTCGCGGCGTGAAGGCGCGCAAAGTGGCCGCCGTGCTCGGCGCCATGGTCGCCCTGTGGTTCGGTGCCGCCCCCACCGCCGCCGCCAATCCCCTGGACTACGTGGTGCATTCCGAGCACGTCCAGGTCGGGCCGTATCCGGTGACGGTCGGCTTCACCGTCTGGCCGTTGCGTGCCATGCAGTCACTGGATTTCACGTTCGAACCCGAGGGCGGCATCGCCGGCAATTCGGGCACGCTCACCGAGATCGCGCCCGACGGCCGGGAAGAGACCGACCGGCTGGCCCGGCACCCGCGCAATCGTGAGGTGTGGGGCCTCGACGTGCGGTCGCTGGACACGTCGGGCACCTGGACGCTGCGGTTCACGATCGACGGGCCGCGAGGCGAGGGCACCGGCGAGCTGGCCGTCGACGTGCTCAACCAGCCGGGCCCGCCGCTGCCGCTGAGCTGGGCGATCGGCCTGATACCGCTGACGCTCACCGTGGTGTTCTTCGGCGTGGTGTGGCTGCGCACCGGCCGCTCCCCCGCCGAAGTGCGCTGAGCGGGCCCGCTGTCAGGCGAGCGAGTCCACCCAGGCGCGGTGCAGCTTGGCGTAGTGGCCGTCGCGGCCGATCAGCTCGGCCGGTGGACCGTCCTCGACGATGCGGCCGTGCTCGAGCACCAGCACCCGGTCGGCGATCTGCACCGTGGACAACCGGTGGGCGATCACCAGCGCGGTACGGTCGGCCAGCACGGTCTCCAACGCGCGCTGCACCATTCGCTCGCTGGGCACGTCCAGTGACGACGTGGCCTCGTCGAGGATCAGCACGGCCGGGTCGGCCAGGAATGCCCGGGCGAACGCCACGAGCTGGCGTTGCCCCGCCGAGAGCCGGCCGCCACGCTTGGCGACGTCGGTGTCGTACCCGTCGGGCAGCGTGTCGATGAACCGGTCCGCGCCCACCGCTTCTGCGGCCGCCCGCACCTGCGCGTCGGTGGCATCAGGGCGACCGAACCGGATGTTGTCGGCCACGGTGCCCTCGAACATGAAGTTCTCCTGGGTGACCATCACGATGTGCCTGCGAAGCTCGGACTGCGAGAGGTCACGCAGGTCGACGCCGTCGAGCGTCACCGCACCCGAGGTCGGATCGTAGAACCGGGCGATGAGCTTGGCGATGGTGGTCTTACCCGCGCCGGTGGTACCCACCAAGGCCACCGTCTGCCCCGCGGGTACCCGCAGCTCGAGGCCGGGCAGCACCGCCCGGCCCGGCGCGTAGCCGAAGGTCACGTCGCGGAACTCGATGTCGCCCTTGACGTTCGCCAGCTGCACCGGCCGTCGCGGATCGGCGATGCCGGGACGTTCGGCCAGCACACCGGCCAGCTTCTCCAGCGCCGACGACGCCGACTGGAAGGTGTTGAAGAACTGCGAGATCTCCTGCATCGGCTCGAAGAACATCCGCAGGTAGAGCAGGAACGCGGCGAGCGTGCCGACCGTCATCTGCCCGTGCAGCACCCGGTAACCGCCGTAGAGCAACACCACACCCGTGGTGATGTTGCCGACGAGTTTGACGCCCGGCATGAAGACGGCCAGCAGCTTGAACGTCTTCTCGTTGATCGCCCGATAGCCGTCGGCGATGTCGGAGAAGATCTCCTGGTTGCGCGGCTCGCGGCGGTAGGCCTGCACGGCCTTGATGCCCGTCATGGTCTCGACGAACTGCACGATGACCAGTGCGGCGCTCTCCCGCACCACCCGGTAGGTCTTGGCCGACTCGTTGCGGAACCACCACACCAGGGCCACCAGGATCGGGAAGGCCGCCAGGCACATCAGGCCCAGCCGCCAGTCCAGCGCCACCAGCAGCGCCGCCGTGCCGAACAGCGTCAACACCGCGGTGATCAGGCTGTCGAAACCGGTCTCCAGCATGTCCTGGATGGCCTCGACGTCGTTGGTCGAGCGGCTGACCACCCGGCCCGACGTGTAGCGGTCATGGAAGGCGACGTCGAGACGCTGGAAATGCCGGAACACGCGGCGGCGCAATTCCAGCAGCACCTTCTGCCCGATCCGGCCGGACCGGCGCAGGAAGAACATCCGGCTGACGGCCTGCACCACGACGACCACGCACAGAATGCCGACGATGACCATCAGCGTGTGTGCCGAACCGCCGGCGACGATGGGCGGTATGCCGTGGTCGATGCCCCGTTGCACGAGCAGCGGAACAGCCAGGCGCGCAGCGTTTTCCACCACGACGACGAGCGCCAGCACGGCAACGGTCCACCGGTACGGACGCAGGAGCGAGCCGAGCAGTGCCCGCGCCTCGCGGCGCCGCGGCACACTCTCGTCGATGGGCAGATCGTCGTCGGCGTCGTCCTTGACGCGTCCGCGCCAGCTCTCGGTCTCGACCGCGGTCATCGGTTCCCTCCTCCCACGGTCACCGCATCGTCGTCGGCGGCCAGCAGGTACCGGTACTGCGGCACCTCGGCCAGCAGGTCGGCATGGGTGCCGACGTGCGTGATGGTGCCGGCTCCAGTCTTCCCCGTCGCTTCGCTCGCCCCAGGTGCCAGCAACGCAACCTTGTCGGCCAGCAACACCGTCGACGCCCGGTGAGCGACCACGATGCCGGTGACGTCGCGCAGGATGCGACCGAGCGCCTCGGTCACGGCAGCCTCGGTGTGCACGTCGAGTGCCGACAGGGTGTCGTCGAGCACCAGGATCTTCGGCCCGGCCAGGATGGCGCGGGCCAGCGAAAGCCGTTGCCGCTGACCACCGGACAGGCTCATGCCCTGCTCGCCGATGCGGGTGTCGAGGCCGAACGGCAGGTCGTAGACGAACTGGGCGGCCGCGACGTCGATGGCCTGCGCGAGTTCCTCGTCGGTCGCGCGAGGGCGTCCCAGCCGCAGGTTCTCGGCCACCGACATGGAGAACAGCGTCGGGTCCTCGAATGCGGTGGCCACGGTCGTGCGCAGCGCAGGCAGGCTCAGCTCGCGGATGTCCTTGCCGTCGATGAGGATCTGGCCGTCGGTGACGTCATAGAGCCGGGAGAACAACGCGGCCAGGACCGACTTGCCCGAGCCCGTCGCACCGACCAGCGCCACCGTCTCACCCGGCTCGACGGTCAGGTCGACGTGCCGCAGCACCCACGCGTCGCTGTCGGGGAACCGGAAACCGACGTCACGCAGCTCGAGCCGGCCACCGTGCGGTGCCACGTCATGCGGACCGTCGGTGATCTCCCGTGGGGCATCGAAGATCTCGGCGATGCGGTTGGCCGCGGTGAACGATTCCTGGGTCATCGACAGCAGGAAACCCAGCGACGCGATGGGCCACACCAGCGACAGCATCATCGTGATGAATGCGACCAGCGTGCCCATGGTGACGTAGCCGTGACCGGCGGCGTACGCGCCGAGGCCGAGCACCACGATGAGCGTGAGGTTGGGGATGACCTCGAGCAGCGTCCAGAAGTTCGCCGATACCGTCACCCGGTCGACCTGCGTGTCGTGCAAACGGGTGGCCTGCTCGTCGAACCGGTCGTAGGTGTAGTCCTGCCGGCCGAAGGACTTCACCACCCGCATGCCCAATGCGGATTCCTCGACATGCGTTGCGACATGGCCGGTCTGGTCCTGAGCGAGCCGGGACAACCGGGTGTACTCGCGTTCGAAATGCAGCACGGTGGCCGCGATCGGCACAATGGACACCACCACCACGACCCCGAGCGGCCAGTACATGGCCAACAGGATCGAGGTCACCACGACGATCTGCAGCGCGTTGAGGATCAGGAACACCAGCCCGAACGACAGGAACCGGCGGATGGTGGACAGATCGTTCATCACCCGCGACAACAGCTGCCCGGACTGCCAGCGACCGTGGAAACTCATCGGGAGCACCTGCAGCCGCGCGTAGAGATCCTTGCGGATGTCGGCTTCGACGCCCATTGTGGCGCGCGCCACCAGCCAGCGGCGGATGAACCACAACACGGCCTCGGAGATGCCGACACCCATCGCGGCCGCCCCGAGCAGCCACAGACCGTGCTGGTCCTGATGGCGTACCGGACCGTCGATCACGGCCTTGGTCATCAGCGGGATCGCCACCGTGGCGCCCAGGCTGACCACCGCGACCACGAGCATCCAGACCCAGCGCGTGCGGTACGGCAGGAGATACGGCAGCAGCCGCCACAGATCCGAGCTGCCACGAACTCGCGCCCGTCGCGGAGCGATCGCGGGCGCGGATCGAAGAGCATCTGTCGCGGATTCAGTCACCAGACCCCAATTTTCCCATCTGTTGCAATCGATTTACCTCACGCGGCCGTTACAGCGTCATCGGCGAACTGCGTGTAGTACAGCTCGGCGTAACGACCGTCGCGGGCCAGCAACTGTTCGTGGGTGCCACGTTCGACGATGCGGCCGTCCTCGACGACGAGGATGAGGTCGGCGGCCCGCACCGTCGACAACCGGTGGGCGATGACCAGTGAGGTGCGCCCGTCGAGCGCCTCGGCCAGAGCGTGCTGCACGGCGGCCTCCGAAGCCGTGTCCAGCGATGCCGTCGCCTCATCCAGTACCACCACCCGTGATCGCCCCAACAGCAGCCGCGCGATGGTCAACCGCTGCCGCTGTCCTCCGGACAGACGGTATCCCCGCTCACCGACAACCGTGTCCAACCCGTCGGGCATCGCCGCGACGACGTCGTCGAGCCGGGCCCGGCGCAGGGCCTCCCAGAGCTGCTCGTCGGAGCTGTCAGGAGCGGCCAGTTGCAGGTTGGAGCGGATCGACTCGTGGAACAGATGCCCGTCCTGGGTCACCATGCCGACGGTGTCCTTGAGCGACGCGAACGCCACGTCACGCACATCGACACCGTTGAGGGTGATCGAGCCACTGTCGACGTCGTAGAGCCGGGCCAGCAGCGACGCGATGGTCGACTTGCCCGCACCCGACGAACCGACCAGCGCCACCATCTGCCCGGGCGCCGCACTGAACGAAATGCCGTGCAGCACTTCGTCTCCGCCGCGGTCATCCAGCGTTGCGACCTCTTCGAGCGAGGCCAGCGACACCTTGCCGGCCGAGGGGTAGGAGAAGCGGACGTCTTTGAACTCGACTGCCACAGGACCGTCGGGCACCGAAATGGCATGCGGCTCCTCGGCGATCAGCGGCACCAGGTCGAGCACCTCGAACACCCGCTCGAACGACACCAGTGCGCTGGCGATCTCGACGCGTGCGTTGGCCAGCGTGGTCAGTGGCGCGTACAGCCGGGTCAGCAGCAACGCCAGCGACACGACCGCGCCGGCCTGCAGATGCCCGCCGATGGCCAGCACCCCGCCCAGCCCGTAGACCAGGGCCAGGGCCAGCGCCGACATGAGGGTCAACGAGTTCATGAACGTCGACTGCAACATCGCCGTGCGCACCCCGATGTCGCGTACCCGGTCGGCGCGGGTCGCGAACTCGTCGGACTCGCGATCCGGATCGCCAAACAGCTTGACCAGCGTCGCTCCGGGAGCCGAGAAGCGTTCTGTCATCTGGGTGTTCATCGTCGCGTTGTGCGCGGCCGCTTCGCGCGACAACCCCGCCATGCGGCTGCCGATGCGGCGGGCGGGGACCACGAACAACGGCAGCAGCGCGAGCGACAGCAACGTGATCTGCCACGAGATGCTCACCATCACCGCGAGCGTCAGGGTCAGGGTGACCACGTTGGCGACGATGCCGGACAGCGTGTCCGAGAACGCCCGCTGCGCGCCGATCACATCGTTGCCGAGTCGACTCACCAGCGCCCCGGTGCGGGTGCGGGTGAAGAACGCGACCGGCATACGTTGCACGTGGTTGAACACCGCGGTGCGCAGATCCAGGATCAGCCCCTCGCCGATGTTCGACGACAGCCACCGCGTCACCAACGACACGGCCGCCTCGGCCAGTGCCACCGCCGCGATCACCACGGCCAGCAGGACCACCGCCGACGCGGGGCCGCCCCGCGTGATCGCGTCGACCACACGACCGGCCAGCACCGGCGTCGTCACCGTCAGCAACGCACTGACCACACTGACCGCGACGAACCAGCCCAGCCTGCTGTGGTGCCGTGCGGCGAACCGCCAGATGCGCGCCAACAGCCGCTTGTCCGCCAGTGTGCGCAGCTCGCCGCCGCGGGCATGCGCCTGCCGGTACAGCGTCTGCCGCGCCACCGATTCCATACTCATGAGCCTCACCGTAAAACCTCAACAATTGATGAGGTCAACGTGATTCCCGGCAGCTATCCCGCCTTCTAGGCAAGTCGTGCCAGGTCAGCCTCGATTTCTGCAACCCGCAGGTGATCCAGCCCCCAAGGCTGGTCCACTCCCACCCGGGTGTCGAGATCCCACAGCACACACTGCTCACCGGGCTGGGCCACCATCGACCAAGCGATGACCGTCCGGCGCAGCTGCTCACATACCGGATCGAACGCGGCAGGCACGTCGGTGGGCGCGCCACCGTCCGGATGGTGGTGCAGGAACTGGCCGTACGCCTCCCGGCAGAACACCGAATACCGTGCCGTGCACAGGATCAGGCCATGCCAGGCCTCGTCCACCGCGTGCGACGGCATGCCGATCACCTGCCTGTCGCGCATCGCGGCCGCACAGCAACGGAGCCACTGTCGCAAACCGATGTCGATGAGCTCACGCGGCTGCCACGGGCATGTCTTGTACACCGCTTCAGGCAGCTGAAGCGCAGCTACCGCGGTATTTGCGCGTTCAACCAGATCGGGACGCCTGCGAAACACAGTTCTCACTCTATGCGGCGTGAGCAAACGTCCGTAGCATTCGGTCATGAACGCGGCGCTGATCGTGTTGGCGATCCTGGTCGAATGCGTAGACGCACACGCAGGCGCAGACGCAGGCGGGGCAAGCTCATGATGGGCGCGATTTTCGCCGGCATCTTCGAAGTCCTGTTCTGCGCGGGAATGGTCACGCTGTTCATCGTGATTGACAAGCGCCGGCGTCGGCGCACCGAACAGCGCCGACAGCGCTGGGCGGCAACGGGTTACAGCGGTCTCGGGGCCGGCGGCATCGTGAGCGACGGAGGGAGCTGTGCCGGGAGCGGCTGTACCGCCGGGGGAAGCTGCGGAGGCGGCGCCGGTTGCGGTGGAGGTGGGGGCGGCGGTTGCGGTGGAGGCGGCAGCAGCTGAGCGCCGCCCTCAGATGAAACCGAAGTAGCCGATCACCCCCGCCGCGGCCACCACGATCAGCGGGTTTGTCTTGGTGAGCAGGAAGATCGCGGTGCAGATCGCCGTGACGGTGTACGCCCGCCAGTCATGGTCGGCCGCGCGGCTCATCACCAGCGAGGACGCCAGGATCAGACCGACGGTCAGCGGGGCGAACCCCTTCTCGACGGCCCGGCGCAGCTTGGACCGCTCGGCCTTCTGCCAGAACAATGTGACGACGTACACGAAGGTCGCGGCGGGCACCACCATCGCGACCATCGAGACCACGCCGCCGATGATCGCCCCGGGAATACCGCCTGCCTGCAGTCCCGCCCCGTAGCCGACCATCGACACGATCAGGATGCTCGGGCCGGGCGCGGTCTGCGAGATCGAGAACAGGTCGGCGAACTGACTGTTGGTGAGCCAGTGCCTGCCGTTGACGGCGTGCATGTGCATTTCCGGCAGCACCACGTTGCCGCCGCCGATGGACAACAGCGACAGCATGCCGAACAGCCCGATGAGCTGGACGTAGGTGGCCAGTGAGTGGCTGTTCACGCCGCCTGCTTCTCGCCCGATCCCCGCGGCCACGCCCAGATCAGGCTGATGGGCGCCAGGATCGCCAGCGTCCCCAGCAGCGGGAAGCGCATCACACCGTTGAGCACGAACGCCCCGGCGAACAGCACCACCGGCACCACGCCCGTCAAGCACTTCTGCCCGGTCTTGATCACCATCGTCAGGGTCAGGGCCACCGCGGCGGCCGACGCACCGTGCAGCACCCCTTTGACCGCAGGCACCTCCTTGAACCGGAAGTACGCGAACGACAGCGCCAGCACGATCACCAGCGGCATCGCGCACAGCCCCACGACCGCGGCGGCGGCTCCGGCCATGCCGCGCATCTTGGTGCCCGCGAACACGGCCATGTTGACCTGGTTCGCGCCGGGCAGGATGCGGCACATCGTCATCGCCGAGAGAAACTCGGCCTCCCCGAGCCAGCCCTTCTCGACCACCAGCACCTCACGCGACCAGGCCGAGAGCCCGCCGCCGAACGAGGCCAACGCGATGTGGTTGAACGTCCACGCCAGCTCGAACAGCGAGACCCGCTGCACCGGGGGGTCGAGCTGCTCACTCATGGACCAGATCCGGATCGTGCGGAAAGTCGTCCTCGTGATGCTGCGAGGGGTCGAGCGGATCCGGCGGCTCGTAGTGATGCGAGGTTTCCCAGTCGGCGTCGAACACCTGGCTCAGTTGCCCGACAACCGCCGGATCCTCGACCGTGATACCCAGCTCGCGACGCAGATCGAAGGCGCTGCGGTCGATGTTCATCGAGCCCACCAGGGCCTGGCGGTCGTCGACGATGACCAGTTTGGCGTGCACCCGCAGGTTCTTCTGCTTGCGTACCTTCACCCCGAACCGCCGCAACGTCCGCAGTGAGGCGAAGGTGTCCAGGATGTCCCAGTCGCTGATGCCGTGCCGACCGCCGCACAACACATGGACGTTGACGCCACGGCCCACCGCCGCGGCGATGTGGTCGAGGATCACCGCGTCGACGTACTTGGGGTGCTGGATGCGCAGCCGCTGCTCGGCGGTGTCGATGAACTTCGCCATGTGATAACGCGAATTCGAGTTGCTCCACAACAACCCTCGATAGACCGTGGGCTCCCATTCCGCGTGGGACCAGTCGGCGTTGAACACCTCGATGATCTGGGCCACCTGCACGGGATCGGTGGTGACGACGCCGTAGTCGCGGGTGAGCGTGAAGTACTTCTCGCACAAGTTGAATGTGGCCACCAGAGCGGCCTGTTCGTCGACGACGATCGACTTCTCGTGCGTCACATAGAACGTCGGGTTGGACCACTGGACGTTCACCCCGGCAGCGGAGAGTTGTTCGAACGTCTCGTCATTCGCGCGGTCCCCACCCGAGCGCTGCGGGTTGAGCATCACCCGCACCGCGACCCCGGCCCGGTGCCGGTCGATCACCGCGGCCACCAACGACGGCTCGGTGAACGTGAACTGTTTTATGAGCAGAGAGCTCTGCGCAGACGAGATGAATTCCAGGACCGGTTGCACACCGTCATCGGGCTGGACGATGACCCGCGGCGACACAGGCAGCATAAGGGCCGGATGCTAGCACCCAATGGTGTCGACCAGACGTGCCTGCGCGAATCGGAGTACGTCATCGGGCAAGATGGCGGGCATGGACAGTTCTGCCGGTGGGGGTTCCCCCCGAGTGCTCGTGGTGGATGACGACCCCGACGTTCTCGCCTCGTTGGAGCGTGGGTTGCGGCTGTCCGGGTTCGACGTGTCGACCGCAGTCGACGGCGCCGAAGCACTGCGCAGCGCCACCGAAACCCGGCCCGACGCGATCGTGCTCGACATCAACATGCCCGTGCTCGACGGGGTGAGCGTCGTGACGGCCCTGCGCGCCATGGACAACGACGTTCCCGTGTGCGTGCTTTCGGCGCGCAGCAGCGTCGACGACCGCGTCGCCGGGCTGGAGGCGGGCGCGGACGACTATCTCGTGAAGCCGTTCGTGCTGGCCGAGTTGGTCGCCCGGGTGAAGGCCCTGCTGCGCAGGCGCGGCTCGTCGGCCACCTTCTCGTCGGAGACCATCCAGGTGGGGCCGCTCGAAGTGGACATCCCGGGCAGGCGCGCGCGGGTCAACGGCGTCGACGTGGATCTGACCAAGCGGGAATTCGACCTGCTGGCGGTGCTCGCCGAACACAAGACCGCCGTGCTGTCGCGCGCGCAGCTGCTGGAACTGGTGTGGGGCTACGACTTCGCCGCCGACACCAACGTCGTCGACGTGTTCATCGGGTATCTCCGCCGCAAGCTGGAGGCCGGCGGTGCGCCGAGGCTGCTGCACACCGTGCGCGGGGTGGGCTTCGTGTTGAGGACCCAGTAGCGACATGACGAGCGCTTGCGCGAGGAATCACAGGGCGACGACGAGCGCTTGCGCGAGGAATCGATAGCCATGAGCGTGCTCACCCGGATCTTCCGCCGCACCCCGTCGCTGCGGACCCGGGTGGCGTTCGCGACGGCGATCGGCGCGGCCATCGTCGTCATCATCGTCGGCACCATCGTGTGGGTCGGCATCACCAACGACCGCAAGGAACGGCTGGACCGGCGCCTCGACGAGGCAGCCGGATTCGCCGTGCCGTTCCTGCCGCGCGGCCTGCACGAGATCCCGCGCTCCCCCAGCGAACAGGACGCCGTCATCACCGTGCGGCAGGCCGGCGCCGTCACCTCCAATTCGACGGTGATCCTGCCCGAGCTGCCTGCGGGCTACGCCGACACCGAGATCGACGGCGTGCGCTGGCGCGTGCGCACAGTGCAGATCCCGGCACCCGGACCCATGTGGGTGGCGGTCGGCGCGACGTACGACGCCACCATCGCCGACACCAACAACCTGCACCGCCGGGTCATCGTGATCTGCGTGTTCGCCATCAGCGCGGCGACCGTACTGGGCTGGGTGCTTGCCGCTTTCGCGGTGCGGCCGCTCAAACGGCTGGCCCAGCAGACCCGGCAGATCGACGCGGGCGACGAGGCACCCGACGTCGAGGTCCGGGGTGCCACGGAAGCCGTCGAGATCGCCGATGCCGTCAACGGCATGCTCCAGCGCATCTGGTCCGAGCAGGACCGCACCAAGGCCGCGCTGGCCTCGGCACGCGACTTCGCGGCGGTGTCCGCCCACGAGTTGCGCACGCCGCTCACCGCGATGCGCACCAATCTGGAAGTGCTGGCCACCCTGGACCTGCCCGACGAGCAGCGCAAGGAAGTGGTCAACGACGTGATCCGCACCCAGTCGCGGATCGAGGCGACGCTGGGCGCGCTGGAACGGTTGGCGCAGGGCGAGCTCACCACCACCGACGACCACGTCACCGTCGACATCACCGAGCTGCTCGACCGGGCGGCCCACGACGCCAGGCGGGTGTACCCGGATCTCGATGTGTCCCAAGCCCCGACGCCGACGGTGATCATCGTGGGCCTGCCGACCGGCCTGCGGCTCGCCGTGGACAACGCCATCGCCAACGCGGTCAAACACGGCGGGGCGACCCGGGTGCAGCTGTCCGCCGTCAGCTCACGCGCCGGGGTGGAGATCGCCGTCGACGACGACGGGGTCGGAGTACCCGAGGAAGAGCGAACCCTGGTGTTCGACCGGTTCTCGCGGGGATCGACGGCGTCGCGCTCGGGTTCTGGCCTTGGCCTGGCCCTGGTGGCCCAGCAAGCCGAATTGCACGGCGGCACAGCCAGTTTGGAGTCAAGCCCGCTGGGCGGCGCCCGGCTGGTGCTGCGTCTGCCGGGGCCGCATTAACCCTGCGCGGGCGAGAGCCTTCGTCAGCGGACGGCGAGCAAATCGATGACGAAGATCAGCGTCTTACCTGACAGCCGGTGGCCGGAGCCTGCCGGACCGTATGCCTGTGCGGGTGGGATCACCAGTTTGCGACGTCCGCCGACCCGCATGCCCGGGATACCGTCCTGCCAGCCCTGGATCAGCCCGCGCAGCGGGAACTCGATCGACTCCCCGCGATTCCACGAGCTGTCGAATTCCTCGCCGGTGTCGTACTCGACGCCGACGTAGTGCACCTCGACGTTTCCGCCGGGTACCGCCTCGGCACCGTCGCCGACCACCAGGTCGGTGATCACCAGTTCGGCGGGGGCCGGGCCGTCCGGAAATTCGATCTCAGGTTTTGTACTCACCGGACCAACCGTAGTCGGGCAGACTGGCCAGGTGGCCAAAGATCAGGACATCCTCGCCGAAGTTCACCGACTCGTCGCCGAGGAGCAGGAGCTGCGGGGCAAGCTGCAGCGCAGAGAGATCGACGAGACCGAGGAGCGCCGGCGGCTGCAGTCGCTGGAGGTAGCCCTGGACCAGTGCTGGGATCTGCTGCGGCAGCGCCGCGCGTTGCGGGAGACCGGGCAGGACCCGCGGGAGGCCAGAGTGCGTCCGGCCGACGAGGTCGAAGGCTACCGAGGCTGACAAGGCGAGCGCGATGAGTGAGAAACGATTCGACGTAGTCGTCGTCGGCGGTGGGCACAACGGCTTGGTGGCCGCGGCGTATCTGGCCCGTGCCGGTCGTCGGGTCCAGCTGCTCGAACGCCTCGACCATGTCGGCGGGGCTGCGGTGTCCGCGCACGCCTTCGATGGGGTCGACGCCCGGTTGTCGCGGTACTCGTATCTGGTCAGCCTGTTGCCGCAGCGCATCATCGACGATCTGGGCGCCCGCATCCGGCTGGCCCGGCGCAGCTACTCGTCGTACACCCCCGATCCGGCCACCGGCGGCCGCACGGGCCTGCTCATCGGTCCCAACTCGACCTTCGCCGCGATCGGCGCCGAGGCCGACGCCGCAGGCTTCGACGACTTCTACCGCCGCGCATCGCTCATCACCAAGCGGATCTGGCCCACCCTGCTGCAGCCTCTGTGCACCCGGGCCGAGCTGCGAAGCCAGGTGCTGGCCGGCCAGGACAGCGCTGCTGCGGCGGCCTGGGAGGCCCTGGTCGACCGGCCGATCGGCGCAGCCATCACCGAGGCCGTCGACAACGATCTGGTGCGCGGGGTGTTGGCCACCGACGCCCTGATCGGCACCTTCGCCGACGTGGACGATGCGTCTCTCATCCAGAACATCTGCTTCCTGTACCACCTGGTCGGCGGCGGGACGGGTGACTGGGACGTGCCGATCGGCGGCATGGGTGCGGTGACCGGGGCGCTGGCCGCCGCCGCGGCCGGCTTCGGCGCCGAAATCGTCACCGGCGCAGAGGTTTACGCGGTCGATCCGGATGGCGAGGTGCGGTACCGCAAGGACGGGGCCGCGCAACGGGTCGAGGCCGATGTGGTGCTGGCCAACGTGACACCCACCGTGCTGGCGGGCCTGCTCGGTGAACCGGCGCCCGAGAGCGCACCCGGGGCTCAGGTGAAGGTGAACCTGATGCTGCACCGATTGCCCCGGCTGCGCGACGACAGCGTGACGCCGCAGCAGGCGTTCGGCGGCACCTTCCACATCAACGAGACCTACAGCCAGCTGGGCAGCGCGTACAAGACGGCGGCCGACGGCTCGGTGCCCGATCCCCTGCCGTGTGAGATCTACTGTCATTCGCTGACCGATCCGACGATCCTGTCCGAGCAGCTGCGGGCCGCAGGCGCTCAGACGTTGACGGTGTTCGGCCTGCATACCCCACATGCGCTGGCTTCCGGCGATCCCGATCGGATGCGGGACCGGCTCACCTCGGCGGTGTTGAACTCGCTGAATTCTGTTCTGGCCGAACCGATCCAGGATGTCCTGATGGAGGACTCCGCGGGCCGGTTGTGCATCGAGGCCAAGACAACGGTGGATCTGGATGCGGCGCTGGGTATGACGGCGGGCAACATCTTCCACGGCGCGTTGCGCTGGCCGTTCGCCGAGGCGGACGAGCCGCTGGACACCCCGGCCCGCCGCTGGGGTGTCGCGACCGCCCACGATCGAATCCTGCTGTGCGGCTCCGGTTCTCACCGCGGCGGTGCGGTATCGGGCATCGGCGGGCACAACGCGGCGATGGCCGTGCTGGAGTCCTGACGCGGCCGCGTCGATCCAACCCCTGACGCGGCAGCGTCGATCTGCGTCCTGACGCGGCCGCGCCCCCCCGCGGGGGGCGCGGGCGCCGGGGGTTTGTGTGGGGCGAAGCCCGGGGCGCGCGGGTGAGAAA
>NZ_MVHF01000015.1 GCF_002086485.1 Mycobacterium aquaticum
CGAGGCCTACCAGCTGCTGCGCGACGCCCTGGGCCTGACCGCCCCGCAGATCGCCGACGTGTTCGCCGAGTGGAACACCGGCGAGCTGGACAGCTACCTGGTCGAGATCACCGCCGAGGTGCTGCGCCAGGTCGACGCCAAGACCGGCAAACCGCTCGTCGACCTCATCGTCGACGAGGCCGAGCAGAAGGGCACCGGCCGCTGGACCGTCAAGTCCGCGCTCGACCTGGGCGTGCCCGTCACCGGCATCGCCGAAGCCGTCTTCGCCCGCGCCCTGTCGGGCTCCGTCGCCCAACGCAACGCCGCCGCCGGCCTGACCTCCGGCACCCTCGGCGAAAAGCCCAGCGACACCCAGCAATTCATCGAAGATGTCCGCCAAGCGCTCTACGCCTCCAAGATCATCGCCTACGCCCAGGGCTTCAACCAGATCCAGGCCGGCAGCGCCGAATACGGCTGGAACATCACCCCCGGCGACCTGGCCACCATCTGGCGCGGCGGCTGCATCATCCGCGCCAAGTTCCTCAACCGCATCAAAGAGGCCTACGACGCCGAGCCCGAACTGGCCACGCTCATCGCCGCCCCCTACTTCCGCGACGCCGTGGAATCCGGCGTCGACGGCTGGCGCCGCGTCGTCGTCACCGCGACCCAACTGGGCATCCCGGTCCCGGGCTTCTCTTCATCCCTGTCGTACTACGACGCGCTGCGCACCGAACGCCTCCCCGCCGCGCTGACCCAAGGTCTGCGCGACTTCTTCGGCGCCCACACCTACGGCCGCACCGACGCCGAACCCACCGCGCGCTTCCACACCCTCTGGAGCGGTGACCGCACCGAAATCCAGGCCTAGAGACCGGGCCGCTGGCAATGTGACACGCCAGGTGGGGGGCCCTGAGACAGCGGAACTCCCAGCGGATGAACTGTCCTGCACGACACCATCTCAGCTGGGGGTTCCGCTGTCGGCTTTTATCCGGCGACCGCAGATCGGTGGCCGCGATGTCGCCCTCGGGCGATACGAATTGTGATGCAGTGGGCGGGAACTCGTTGACTGTCCGCACCGACCAAATCGGCCTTGCTGCAATGTCCTTCGTGCAGCAAGGCCGATTTGGTGAACGCTTCTGACGCCCGAGACCGGGCCGGCTTCAGCGCCATCGTCACCCAGCACTGCCCGAACTGGACAGTGCTCGGGTGACGATCGGGGATCAGCGCATCTGCCCCGCGCCGACGTACGGGAACGGGCTCTTCAGCAGCTTGCCTTCGGCGAACCGGGACAGGCGGAAGTCCTCGGCCGGGATGTCGGCGTCGGAGCTCGTGCCGTCCACGACCAGGTCGGCGATGAGCTTGCCGACGGCGGGGGCAATCTTGAATCCGTGACCCGAGAAGCCCGCGGCGACGATCAGGCCGTCGACGTCGGTCTTCGAGATCGCGGGGTTGAAGTCCGGGGTGACGTCGTAGCACCCGGCGTAGGTGGACGCGATCGACGGGTTCTCCAGGCCGGGGAACCGCGTGGTGATCTTGTCGACGGTGAGGTCGATGAACTCGTCGTCGGCGCGGTTGAGGTAGTTGTCGGGGTCAGCCGGCTCCAGAACGTCGAGCGCGGAGTTGCCGAACAGGATCTGGCCGTCGGAGCCCTCGGGGCGCACGTACTGCAGCGACACCAGGTCGGAGAACACCGGAACCTTGCCGAGGTCCTGGCCCGGATCGATCAGCACGATCTGCTCGCGGTGCACCGTGATGGGCAGTTCGATGCCGTGCTGAGCCAGCAGCGCGACCGACCAGGGGCCTGCGGCCAGGACGACCGTGTTGGCCGAGACGACGCTGCCGTCGGCCAGGCGCACACCCGTGGCCTTGCCGTTCTCGACGATGATCTCGCTGACCGTGGTGCTCTGGCGCAGGCGGACGCCCTTGCGGCGAGCGGCAGCGGCGAAGCCCTGCGCGGTCTGGTAGGCGTCACCGTATCCACCACGCTCTTCCCATGCGAACGCGGCGAATGGCTCCAGGTCGGCAACCGGCCACAGCTTGGCGACCTCGGACTTGTCGATGTCCTCGGTGCGCACACCGACGGCGCGCTGGGCGGCCATCGAGTCCTTGATGGCCTGGACGTTCTGCTCTCCCACGCCAACCACGTAGCCGGTCTGGTGGAAGCCGACGTCCTCACCGAGGATCTCTTCGGCGTTCTCGAAGAGTTCGAGGCTGCGGGTCGCCATGGCGGCCAGCGAGCTGACGCCGTAGTGGCAGCGCACGACGCCGGAGGACTTCCCCGTGCCGCCCGAGCCGACGGTGTCGCGCTCCAGGATGGTGACGTCGGTGATGCCGCGCTGGGCCAGCGACCAGGCTGCTGAACAGCCTTCCAAACCGCCGCCCACGATTACGACGTCGGCCGTGGTGGGAGTTTCAGACATGATGATGACTTTCTGCCAGTGGTGTGTTGGGTTGGGTGCGGTCAGGGCTGCGTTACGGACTCAACGGTTGTGAGGGGTTATAGTCGGCGGGCGAACACGATCGAGCACACGATCGCGCGTTGCCCTCCGCCAACCGACGGGGCAAGTTTGGCGGACGACACTTTCCAGAAGGACACGGTGATCAACGCCATGTCGCTTCCCTTCGCGCAGCGGTAGTACTGTGAGTTAACAAAATCCACCGTGAGTGGATTGGAGTTAACGCTACTACTGTTTCGCGGAAATAAACAGTATCTAATGGAGGGAAATCTTCTCTCGAGCTTGCTTTCTTGCGGCCTGCCCGGATTCCGCCGTCCGGCGCCCTCGCCGCCACGCAAGTTCAAGGCCGCATTCCCGCTTGCCACGAGCCCCGCTGACGCGGATTTCGTCGGATTCGCGTGTGGTGCTGAGGTTTCCGACCGCTTCATCCGACGATGCCGCCCTGGCGCTCGATGAGGAAGCGACCTACCCCAACGGGTAGATGAAACCACCCGGATTGGCGTTCCCCGTCGTCATTGTTGGCGCGACCCTGGATGGGATGTAATGCCCCGACTTCTCCGACGAGGAGACGAATTATGACCGTCATGACCGGAACCAGCTCGGAAGCAAGCCGGCACACCCTGGTCAGAAACGCCTCTGCAGCCCCCAAAGCGGCCCGGCTGACCACGTTCGGTACAGACACCACGGGCAGTCCTGGCAGCGGCCGGCCTGCCGCTCTCCGCAGCACTGTCTGCACCCGGCATTCGACGACGGCCTCCCGGGCCACCTTGATCGCCCGAATCGACGAAATGCTCTCGCGCAGCGGCATTGTGACGCTCAGCGATGACGACCTGGCCTGGCTGCGTCCCGGTGACCGACCGGCAGATGCGATCCGCTGGTTGATGTCTCGGGGCCCGGCCATCCTGATCGTCACCGATGCCGACACAGCGGCCACGGCATACACCAGAGGCGGCTCCGTGCGGATACGTGCCCATCGAGCCGTGGGGACCGACCCCGCCGAGTGGGAGGACGCCTTCGTGGCCGGGCTGCTACAGGCGCTGAGGGCCCGCGATCTGCTGGACTGCGGCACGGATCGGAGCCTGCGATCGGTAGGCCTCGACGACCTTCGAGCAATCCTGCACGACGCGAATCTTCATGTGGCACAGGCAATCACCTCGGCCACCGAGCACCAGGCGGGCTACCTAGACGTGTGAATCGGGGAAGGTGATCACCGACAGGAAACTGATGGGCATCTGAATCAGGTCCACGGGCCCGTGCGTGCCTTCGCCGTCGATCAACAGCGAGTCGCCGGGGTGCAACCGGTACACCGAGCGGCTGTGGCTGTAATCCATCACGCCTTCGAGCATGTAGATGAATTCGGTACCCGGGTGTTGAAACAGCGGGTAGGTGCGGCTCTTTCCCGTCAGCGTCACGTGCAGGCACTCAAGCCGCTTGTGCTCGCCGCGCAGAGAGCCCAGCAGCTGGTACTCGTGGCCTTCGCGCGTACCGTCACGCGCGATGCGTGCTCCGGTACCAGCTTCGACGAATGCAGCGGGCCGTGCCGTGTCCGAGCCGCGGAACAGCGACGTCACAGGCACATCGAGGCCTTTGGCGAGCAGCGAAAGGGTCGACAGACTGCACGAGGTCTGGGCGTTTTCGATCTTGGACAGCATCGCTTTCGAGATGCCCACCGTGGCAGCCATTTCGCCGAGGGTCAGCCCCTGTTGCTGGCGCAGCTGCCGGACATTCCGAGCAATGGCCGTCTCGAGTTCGAGCTCCTCGATCGACTCGTCCGGGCCGCGATCCCTCGCGATGCCCGAGACGTTACGCAAGAGCGGGGCTTCGGTCACCAGTTCACTGTAGTTTCTGGGACTATCGCGGCGGTAATGCTGGTACGCACGCGTTTCCCCCTCATTGCCGACGGCACACGTTAGGAGCGATAAGGGATCATGCAGCAGAATTCGGGGGACTTCCGTCCGACGACGCCAGGCGCCGCCCCCGAATACTCCCCCTGCGGAAACGCACCGGCCCGGAGAACTCGCCCCACCATCCCGGATCCGCTCGAATTGCGTTCCACCACAACCTTGTTCATAGATCAGTGCGTGACGCCGCGCCATGCGGGCGCCGAAGGCGGTGATTTCACCGCCCGGGGTTACCGGACGGTGAAATCACCAACCCTTGCTCGACTCAGTAGGCCGACGTTCCCGGGACCCACGAGGTTCCGGCGAGCGGGATGCGAGACATCGCCGCGGCCTCGACCGTCAAGGACACCATGTCCTCGGGCTCCAGGTGCTGCACGTGAGCCTTACCGCATGCGCGTGCGATGACCTGGAGTTCCAGCGTCAGCACCCGCAGGTAGTTCGCCAACCGACGACCACCCTCGATCGGGTCGAAGCGGGCGGCCAGCTCGGGATCCTGCGTGCTGATGCCCGTCGGATCCTTTCCGTCCTGGAAGTCGTCGTAGAAGCCGGCGGCACTGCCCAGCTTCTCGTACTCCTCGGCGTACCGAGGATCGTTGTCGCCCAGGGCAATCAATGCAGCGGTTCCGATGGCCACCGCATCGGCGCCCAGCGCCAATGCCTTGGCGACGTCGGCGCCGTTACGAATACCGCCGGAGACGATCAGCTGCACCTTGCGGTGCATGCCCAGCTCCTGCAGTGCCTGCACCGCCAGCGGAATCGCGGCCAGCGTCGGGATACCGACGTGCTCGATGAACACATCCTGGGTTGCCGCGGTACCACCCTGCATGCCGTCGACGACGACCACATCGGCACCGGCAGCGACAGCCAGCTTCACGTCGTAGTACGTGCGGGTGGCACCCACCTTGACGTAGATCGGCTTTTCCCAGTCGGTGATCTCACGGATCTCCGCGATCTTGATGGCCAGGTCATCCGGGCCGGTCCAGTCGGGGTGCCGCGACGCCGAACGCTGGTCGATACCCTGCGGGAGGGTACGCATGCCGGCAACGCGCTCGGAGATCTTCTGACCGAGGAGCATGCCGCCGCCACCCGGCTTGGCACCCTGCCCGAGCACGACCTCGATGGCGTCTGCCTTACGCAGATCGTCGGGGTTCATGCCGTAGCGCGACGGGAGGTACTGGTAGACCAGGTTCTTCGACTGGCCCCGCTCCTCCGGCGTCATGCCGCCGTCACCGGTCGTGGTGGAGGTGCCCACCGCGCTGGCGCCGCGGCCCAGGGCCTCCTTGGCACGTCCGGACAGCGCACCGAAGCTCATGCCTGCGATGGTGATCGGAATGTCAAGCTTCAGCGGGTATTTCGCGAACCGGTCACCCAGCACGACATTGGTGGCGCACTTCTCGCGGTAGCCCTCGAGCGGGTACCGAGAAACCGACGCGCCGAGGAACAGCAGGTCGTCGAAGTGCGGCAGCTTGCGCTTGGCGCCCCAGCCACGGATGTCGTAGATACCCGTGTCAGCGGCCCGTTGGATAGCGGCGATCGTGGTCCGGTCAAAGGTGGCGGACTCACGCAGGCCGAGCCTGGCCCGGTCGTCGTCTGTTTGGCTCATCAGTATGCTCCGGCGTGATCGACGTGGAAGTGGTAGAGGTTGCGGGCAGACCCGTACCGCGTGTAGGAGGCAGTGTCGTCATCCTCGAACCCTGCCGCCTTCAGCAACTTGGCCAGCTCCTCGTGGTGCTCGGCCCGCATCTCCTTGGCGATACAGTCAGCGCCCAGTGATGCGGCGTTGCCGCGCAGGTAGATTCGCGTCTCGTAGATCGAGTCGCCAAGCGCTTCACCCGCGTCGCCGCGGATGACCAGGCGTCCGGCCTGCGCCATGAAGGCACTCATGTGGCCGACGTTGCCGCCCACCACGATGTCGACGCCCTTCATCGAGATACCGCACCGCGCCGAGGCGTTGCCCTCGATCACGAGCAGGCCGCCGTGGGCGGTCGCACCCGCGGACTGAGAGGCGTTGCCCTTGACCCACACGGTGCCGCTCATCATGTTCTCGGCGACGCCGGTGCCGGCGTTTCCGTTGATGGTGATCTCGGCCTGCTGGTTCATGCCTGCGCCGTAGTAGCCCAGGTGTCCGTCGACCGTGATCTTGACCGGTGCGTTGACACCAACCGCGACGTTGTGCGCCCCGGCCGGGTTCTTGATGAGGAACTCACCGGACAGATCCGCTGCGTGCAGGGCGGTGTTGACCTCCCGCAGCGGCGTCTTCTCCAGGTCGAATGTCAACGGCTCCATGCGTACACCACCTCGGGCTCCGGTTCCCAGATCTTTGCGTTCTCGACACCCGGCAGATGTGCCAGGGCGCGGTACTCACTCGCCATCGCGACCCAGTCAGGGGTCTCGGCGATCACGGCAGGCTTGCACGAGATCGCGTCGCGGACAACGGCGAACGAGTCATGGTTCGACACCAGCAGGGTGTAGAACCCGTCAAACGTCGCGCACAGTTCCTTCAGTGCGGTCTCGACGTCGCGGCCCTGCGCCAGCTGATGCGCCACGAAACGGGCGCCCACCTCGGTGTCGTTCTCGCTGTCGAAGGTCACACCTTCGCGGCGCAGATCCCGGCGCACGGTGGCGTGGTTCGAGAACGAGCCGTTGTGCACCAGGCACTGACCGGTGCCCACCGCGTAGGGGTGGCACCCGGCCGGGGTGACGGCGGACTCGGTGGCCATGCGGGTATGCCCCACACCCTGCCAACCCTGAGCCTTCGGCAAGCCCCATGCCTCCGCGAGGGTCCGCGGAGCGCCCACGCCCTTGAGCACGGCGAGGTCGGAGCCGAAGCCGACGACCAGCGCGTTGGGGAGAGCCTCGCGAGCAGCGGCGAGCAGCGCGTCGGAGTCGATCGCAGCGGTCAACAGGTAGGTCGCATCGAGGATGCGCACGTTGACGGCGACGCCCGCCTTTTCACTGACGGCAGCCGCAACCTCGTCAGCCGGGGCGTCAACCTCCAGCAGCGACACGGCGCCCTGTCCGGCCGGCGTCCAGTTGGGGTCGCCGTAGACGGCCACACCCGCCGAATCCATTCCGCGGTCGGACATTTCGCACAACATCCCGGTGAGCAGTTCGCCCAGCCTCGGATACAGTTCGGGGTTGCGCAGATGCAGCCCCACAATTCCGCACATTGTTGGTCTCCCTTCTTAAAATGCCGTCAGGTACTGATCGATTTCCCAGGAACTAACCTGGCTGTGGTACGCGAAGAACTCATCGCGCTTGAGGTTTGTGAAGTACTCCGCCACACCGTCACCGGCTGCGTTGAGAACCTCCATCATCACCGGGTCGGACTCCAGCGTCTCCACGGCGTGAATCAGCGTCGCGGGCAGTGCGGGACGGTGGGTAGCCTGCGCCCCCAGCTCGCCCGGATCCACCTTGTTGGCGACACCGTAAAGGCCAGCACCGATCGCCGCCGCGGCCGCGAGGTACGGGTTGGCCGATCCGCAACCACCGCGCAGCTCGATGCGCTGGTTGTCGGGGATGCGGATGTAGTGGGTGCGGTCGTTGCCACCGAAGGTCGGGCTGTTCGGTGCCCAGGACGAACCCGATGTCACCGCGACCGCACGAGTGCGCTTGTAAGAGTTCACGGTCGGCGCGATAACAGCCTGCAGGGCACTCGCGTGCTCCAGGATGCCGCCGATGAAGTGGTAGGCGGTCTCTGACAGACCGAGGCCACGGGGATCCTCGTCGGTCGGGAACACCGGGGTGCCGCCGCTGGTCAGCGAGATGTGGAAGTGCAGGCCGCTGCCGGTGCGGTCCGAGAACGGCTTCGGCATGAAGGTGGCGATCATGCCGCGTTCTTCGGCGCTCATCGCCAGCAGGTAGCGCAGCGTCACGACGCGGTCGGCGGTGACGAGAGCTTCGGCGTACTGGAAGTTCTGTTCGAACTGGCCGTTGCCGTCTTCGTGGTCGTTGGCGTAGTTGGACCAGCCGAGCTGGTTCATCGCCTTGGAGATGCCCGAGAGGTGGTCGTACATGCGGGTCAGGCCACGCACGTCGTAACAGGGGTTCGCGGCCAGGTCGTTCCGGTCCGCGGTGTGCAGCGTGCCGTCGGCGTCGCGGTTGAGGAGGTAGTACTCGACCTCAGCGCCCATCCACGGCTCGAAGCCGGCCTCGGCGGCGCGCTTGATCATGGCCTTGAGGATGTTGCGGGGGGCGTACGGCCACAGCTTGCCTTCGACGTAAACGTCGCAATGGACCAGCGCCAGCCCTTCCTTGACGAAGGGGATCGGGGTGAACGACACCGGATCGGGAACGGCGATCAGATCGGGGTCTTTAGGCTCCTGCCCCATGGCCCCAGCGGCGTAACCGGCGAAGCCGACGCCTTCCTTGGTAAGTTCGTCGATGGCTTCGACCGGTACCAGCTTGGCACAGGGCTTCCCTCGCAAGTCAACAAACATTGCGAGAATGAACTTCGTTCCTGACTGTTCAGCCAGGGTAGCAAGTTCGAGGTCAGGGGACATATTTATGCACCTTGTCTCGTGGTAGGAATCTTCGTATACCGCTAGTAAACACCCGCCGAAACGTTTGAGCAAGAGAGTTGGGCAAGGCAATTTCTCCGCCGCCCGTCGAAGCTCCGAGTGCGGGGGATTCGGCGGGCGACCGGCCACCGTTTGATATACGCGAGCGCCTCCCAGCCTACGGGAAGCGCAGTGTCCGCAGGCCCGGCATAGACGGGCCTGACCTTGGGTTTAGCCGCAATCGTCGGACCGGCCGGTCGCGGGTGACACAACGATCGGCGGGGCTCGACGAGACCGCCCGACAACCGGTTCGGATCACGCCGCCAGACCCCTCCCGACGGGCCTCATCGAGCATCGCCAGCAAACAACTGGCAACCCATGGCGGCCACGGGCCGAGACCGCACCGAGAGTTCTGATCAACGTGGATTTTGTTGTGCGCCAACAGTTATGGCATGGCAAATGAGTCGACAACAGCTCGACGGGGGTGGGGTCGGGTCGATGACGCATGCCGATCCGCGCCGTCGCTGGCACCACTTCAGTTCTGCGACAACTTGATTCGACAGCCACGAGGTTGCGATCGACGGGTTGCAGCGCACCCCTGCGCCGCGTTTCGGTACCGATCGAGCCCGGGGCGGTGTGCTTTGCGACACAGCTGCGCACAGATGTGCCGCGCGCCACAGTGCGGGCCGCCGTACTGGTTCATTGATCATGCACCACAGTGCATCTCGACTCAAACGGACCCGGCAGGCCGGGACGCGGCCGGAGGGCGGCACGCAGCGCGGGCGGAGCCGCCGTTCACACTTCTGCGCCCGCATTTCCTGGACGGCTCTTTCGGCCACCGCCGTCGATCTTGGTTAACCAGTCGACGGGGTTCGGAAGAAACTCCGCGGTGCCGACCGCGTCGAGTTCGGCACGGCCGGCAGCGGGCCGGTCCACGCCGCCGGGGGCGGCGCTGCAGAGCCTTCGGGTTCCCCCAAGCGGCCGTCATCTACCGCGCCTGCGGAGAAATCAGCAACATTTACCCGTAGATGCGGTTGTTGGGCCTGGCTGTCGTCGTTACGCTGACGCCGTGCCGAAAATCCGGGTCCGTGAGGCAGCCGAACTGCTCGGGGTCAGCGACGACACCGTGCGCCGCTGGATCGATGACGGCGCATTGACCGCCGAACTCGACGCGTCGGGCCGCAAGGTGCTCGACGGCGCCGCGCTTGCGGCGTTTGCGCGCGCCAATGCCAGTGCGGCACCGAAGGATCCGTTGGGCATCGGCAGCTCGGCACGCAACCGGTTCGCCGGGCTGGTCACCGACGTCATCGTCGACGGAGTGATGGCACAGGTGGAGATCCAGTGCGGGCCGCTGACGGTGGTATCGCTCATGAGCAGTCAGTCGGTGCATGAGCTCGGGCTCGAGCCCGGCAGCGTGGCCGTCGCGGTGGTCAAGGCGACCACCGTGATCGTCGAGACCCCGAAAGGAATCTGATGCTCCGTACGCTGACCATCGCCGGTGTGATGGCACTGGCAGTGACCACAGCCTGCCAGTCCACCTCCACCTCGGCGCCGAGCTCGTCGTCGGGCGAGGCCATCACGGTGTTCGCCGCGGCGTCGCTGAAATCGGCATTCACCGAGATCGCCGGCCAGTACAAGACCGACAACCCGGGGTCGTCTGTGGAGTTCTCCTTCGCGGGGTCGTCTGACCTGGTCACGCAGCTCACCCAGGGCGCGACTGCGGACGTGTTCGCCTCGGCCGACACCCGCAACATGGACAAGGCCGCCAAGGCCGGTCTGCTCGCAGGCAACCCCGTCAACTTCGCCACCAACACGCTGACCATCGCGGTGGCGCCGGGAAACCCCAAGGGCATCACGTCATTTCGTGACCTGACCAAACCCGGTGTCAGCGTGGTGGTGTGCGCCCCGCCGGTGCCGTGCGGCGGGGCGACGCAGAAGGTCGAGCAGTCCACGGGCGTCACACTGGCCCCCGTCAGTGAAGAGTCGTCTGTGACAGACGTGCTCAACAAGGTCACCACCGGCCAGGCCGACGCAGGAGTCGTCTATGTCACCGACGCGGCCGGCGCGGGCGACAAGGTGACCGCTGTGTCGTTCCCCGAAGCCGCGCAGGCCGTCAACACCTATCCAATCGCGGTGCTCAAGCAGTCGAAACACAGCGCGGCGGCCCAACGCTTCGTCGACCTGGTGACGGGCGAGGCCGGGCAGAAGGCGCTTGCCAAAGCGGGGTTCGCCAAACCCTGAGTTCAGGAGGTCGGCGGCGCCGCTGCCGGGGGCGCGTTGGGTGGCGGCGCGGACGGAGGTGGCTGCTTGGCTGCCGCTGACCTGGCCGCCAGCGCTCCGGCGACCGACGTCGTGGCGATGGTAATGAGCGCGCCGAGCATCATCGCCGACCCCTCCCCCGGCTTGAGCAGATGCTGTTCGGTGCCCAGTGTCGCGGCGGCCACCGGAACCCCGAGTTGAGCAGCAGAGAACACTGCGAGCGGCAACGGTTGGCCCGTCACCCGGCCGGCGGCGTGGGCCAGCACCGCACCCAAGCCCAGGCTGGCACCGAGCACGATGAGCGCGGGATTCTGACCGAGTTCGCGTACCTGCAGTGAGGCACCCAGCCAGACGAAGAACAGCGGTCCGAAGAACCCGTCGGTGATGCCGAAGAGCTGCCGGGCCAGCCGGCGCGGCTCGCCGATGGCAGACATCACCAGGCCCAACGCAAACCCGGCCAGCATGATCGAGACGTGCGTGGCGATGGCCACGGCAGCCAGGGTGAACAGCAGGATCAGGCTGATCCGCAGTTCCAGGGCGAACTGGTGGTCCTCGGAGTAGTGATGCAGACGTTTGCGGTAGCCGGCCCGGTCTCCCGCGCGCAGCAGCACGTACAACACCACGGCGCAGCCGGCGATGGCCAGCGCCCCCAGCGCGGCGCGCGGGGCCCGTTGAATGTCGATCACCAAGGGCAGCAACACAATCGACGCCGCGTCGGCGATGGCGATCTGCGCGGTGACCGACAGCACCTGTGGGCCTTGCAACCGCAGCCCGTCGATCACCGGCAGGGCCAACGCCGCCGACGACGAGGCCATCAGCACGGCGTACATCAGCGCGTGGCCGGTACCGAACGACCGGGCCAGCACCACACCGAGGACCGCGGCCACCGCGCCCACGAGTACCGCCCGCGCCAGCGCCTTGGGAATCGCGCTGTGCAGAGAGGTATCTCGCACCGGGACGTGGGTGCCGACGACGAACATCACGAGCGCGAAGCCGATGTTGGCCAGCAAGGAGAACGTCGGATCGGTGTGGTCGATGATGCCGAATCCGGTTCTGCCGAAGATGATCCCGGCCATCAGCTCGCCGATGACCACCGGGATCCGCAGCCGCGGCACCGACGCCAGCGCCGGGCCGGTGAGCCCGATCACCACGATGAGTGCGAGCGTGCCGAAGCCGATGCCCGCCATCTCAGCGCGTCACGGTTGCCAGGACACCAGGCGGCATGGAATCCCGGTGTTCTCGTCGGTGAGGTAGCTCGCGCACACCCGGTGATAGCCGTCGGCCACCTGCAGCGCCGCGCCTTTGCGACCGTCACCGCGCACCAGCAGGATGGGCGACAACTTCTTGCCGCCACTGATCTTGAACAGGTCAGCGCGGACATGGGCGTTGGTCTCCGGCAGCAGCGCCAACCCGGCCGCGCGCAGGATGTCCTTCGCCTTGCGGGTGACGGGCGGCGCCTTCTTCAGCGCCGCCACCGTCTTGTCGACCGCGTCGGACTCGGCCAGCAGCGACAGGTAGTCCGCGGCCGCGTCGAAATCATGATCTTCGGGCTTGTCGAGCCATTTCACCGCCATGGCCCGATACGTTACTTATCCGCTGATCCAGTTGCCGTGGAATCCGTAGGGAACACGCTGTGGCAGCGCGATTTTCGCGACCGGCTTCCCAGCAAAGTCACAGGCATCGAGGATTACCAGATCGCTGCCGTCGCGCTCGGGATCGTAGACGTAGCCGAGGTACCACCCGTTGCTCTCGTCGGCCGCGCCTGCGCCGGGAACGAACACCGCCTCGCCGGGCCCGCCGGAACCCAGGTCGTGGCGCACCGAGGTACCCGCCGCCAGGTCATAGCGGATCCAGCCGTTGGAGCCGACCGCCACGGAGTAACGCGCGTTCAGACCCGCGAGCCGGTCGTCGATGCGCGGGAACTCCACGCCGGTATCGTCGAGTTGCCGCTCGGCGACGGTGCCCGAGGTCAGGTCGATACGCCATTCCCACAACACGCCGTCGGCGTCGAACCCGCCGTTGTCCCGCCAGAGTTCCGGATACCGGACCGCTTGCAGCACAATCGAATTCTGCGCTTCGTAGGCGTTGGCCACATGGAAAACGTAGCACGGGGCGATGTCGAACCAGCGGATCGGTGCGGTCGGATCGTCGCGGCGCATGACGCCGAAGCGGGCTCCGTAGTCATCGCTCCACCGGTAGGGCATGTCGCCCTCGCCCTTGATGGCGACGTCGAGGTCGAACACCACCGGCAGGTCCATGAAGACGACGTGCCCGGACGTCATCGCGAAATCGTGCATCATGGTGTGCGCCTTGACATCCACGGGCTGGTTGACGGTCAGTTCGCCCGCGGCGTCGGCCCGGTGATAGGTGACGTAGGGCTCGAAGATGCTGCCGTAGCCGAAGAAATGCAGTTCGCCTGTGGTGGGGCAGATCTTCGGGTGCGCCGTCATCGAATCGACGAGCTTGCCGCCGAAGTCGTAGGCGCCCAACGTTTCCAGCTCATTGGTGATCTCGTACGGCAGCGAGCTCTCCACCAGGGCCAGAGTCCGGCCGGCGTGGTTCACCACATGAGTGTTGGCGACCGCGGCCTTCAGGTTGCGGCTGCCGTCGGCGTTGTAGAGCGGAAAGTCCTCGATGAAGCTGTCGGTGCGCACCCAGCGGTTGCGGTACCACTTGGCGGCGCCGTCTTCGATGCGGACGCCGTGGATCATCCCGTCGCCGGTGAACCAGTGGGCGGTCGCCTGGCGCGGATTGGGCCCGTTGCGCAGGTACCAACCGTCCAGCTCGGGCGGGATGGCGCCTTCGACGGGCAGGTCGTATTCGGTGAGTTCGTCCGCGACGGGCGCGTAGTTGCCGCGCCGGAAGAAGTCGGTTTCGCCGATGGGCAGGGCTGAGGTCATGCCATCTACGGTGACATTCCACTTATGACATGTCAATAGTGGACGATAGGCTGTCGGCATGAGTTTGCGAATGGCTGCGCTCGGCCTCCTGGCGCAGCACCCCGGCAGTGGCTACGACCTGCTCAGACGGTTCGAGAAGTCGATGGCCAACGTATGGCCCGCCACCCAGAGTCAGCTCTACGGCGAGCTCAACAAGCTGGCCGCGGCAGGCTTGATCGAGGTGTCCGACATCGGTCCACGCGGCCGCAAGGAGTACCGGGTCACCCCGTCCGGACGCGACGAACTCATGCGATGGATCTGCAATCCGGCCGACGACCCGCCCGAGCGCAGCGCCGAACTGCTCCGGGTCTTCCTGCTCGGCGAACTGCCGCCCGACCAGGCGCGCGAGCACCTCCTGGCGCTCGCCGACCATTCCACCGCGGAGATCGAGCGGCTCAGAGAGCTCGAGGCGTCGATCCCGTGCATCGAGGACGACCCCTACGGGCATGCGGCGCTGGTCTACGGACTGCGCTTCAACGCCATGCAGGCGGAGTGGGCGCGGTGGGTCGTCGCCCGTCTCGACGAACGCGGATAGACCGACCGTTGCATCGCGATAGATTCCGATATATCGTTAACGCATCGGAAGTTCATCCCGTGCTTCCTGTCGAAAGAGAGAACCTCACCATGAACACCCCATTCACACCCCCCAATCCCCCCTTCGGCTCCGGCGGCTTCGGTTTCGGCTTCGGCCCCGGCGACCGTCGCGCCCTGCACGATGAGCGGCGCCGCGCCCGGCGCGAGTTCCGCGATCACGTCCGCGAAGAGTCCGCAGGCCACCACGGCCCGTTCGGTCGTGGCTTCGGTGGTCCCGGGTTCGGGCCCGGCTTCGGATTCGGCCCCGGGTTCGGTCCGGGTTTCGGCCCCGGCTTCGGCGGCGGACCCCGTGGCCGCGGCCGAGGTGGACGCGGCGGCAGCCGTGGCAGGCGCGGTGACGTCCGCGCCGCGATCCTCAAGCTGCTCACCGAACGCCCGATGCACGGCTACGAGATGACCCAACAGATCGCCGAGCGCAGCAACAACCTGTGGCGGCCCAGCCCCGGCTCGGTCTACCCCACCCTGCAACTGCTCGTCGACGAGGGCCTGATCGCCCCGGCCGCCGAAAGCGAAGGCAGCAAGAAGACTTTCGAGCTGACCGAGGACGGCCGCGCGGCCGCCGATCAGATCGAGACCGCACCGTGGGATGCCATCGCCGAAGATGCCGATCCCAATGCCGTCAACCTGCGCGCCGCGATCGGACAGCTGATGGGTGCCGTCGCCCAGTCGGTGCACACCGCAAGCGATGAGCAGCAGCAGCGCATCCTCGACATCGTCAACGGCGCCCGCCGCGAGATCTACCAGATCCTCGGCGAGGAGTAAGACCGCGGGGACGGTCTGCGTAGGCTGACCGGCATGCAGACCTTCCCCTTGGGTTCGTTCGCTGTGTCACGCGTCGGGTTCGGTGCCATGCAATTGCCCGGGCCCGGCGTGTTCGGCCCGCCGCGAGACCGCGAGCAGGCTCTGTCGGTGCTGCGGCGGGCAGTCGAGTTGGGCGTCAACCACATCGACACCGCACAGTTCTACGGGCCCGCCGTCGCCAACGAGTTGATCCGCGCCGCGCTGCACCCGTACCCGTCCGACCTCGCCCTGGTCAGCAAGGTCGGCGCCCGCCGCGACGAGCAGGGGCAGTGGCTACCCGCCCAAGACCCCGACGAACTGCGCCGCGGCATCGAGGAAAACCTGCGGACCCTCGACACCGATCGGCTGGCCGCGGTGAACCTGCGCGTCCACGACGGCGACGGGATCGGCGTTCCCACCGCCGTCGACCATGACCTGTTCGAGCGGCAATTGACCACGATGATCGCGGCCCGCGACGAAGGCCTGATCGACGGCATAGGCCTCAGCAACATCTCCGCGGAACATCTTCGGATTGCGTTGGGCCACACCGAAATCGCTTGTGTGCAGAACGCCTACAACCTGGTCGACCGCAGTGCTGCGCCCGTGCTGGAGCTCTGCGTCGAGCACGGTATCGCTTTCGTTCCGTTCTTCCCGCTCGGCTCGGCGTTCGATCCGAACAGTCCCGTGCTCGGCAACGACACCGTCCGGCAGACCGCCGCCGACCTCGGCCACACGCCTGCGCAGATCGTGCTGGCGTGGACGCTGTCGGTCGCGCCCAACGTATTGCTGATTCCGGGGACGTCATCACCGGCGCACCTGGAGGAGAACCTTGCGGTGGCGGACATCTCGCTGCCCGACGACATCAAGAGCCGGCTCGACGGGCTGGGCGGGTAGGGGCATGACCGAAGAGATCACCGCATACGTCGTTCCTGCCCTCGTGGCCGTGCTTGCGGCTGCCGGCACCACCATCGGCATCCAGTTCCGCGATGTCGACGCCTACGAGCGTCGGCGCGGATTCTGGCAGTGGCTGCTGGTGTTGCTCGCCGCGCTGGCGACCCTGGGGGCCACCAACTCGGCATCCGGGGCCGGGAGCCTGCTTGAGGCCAGCTTGTTGTCGGTGCTGGCGATGGCAGCGGTAATCCTCGGGCACGTGATGTGGCGCAGGCGAGTTCCCGATGCCGAACCACGCACCCAGAGGCTCGCGGTGGCGGCGTCCGCCTTGGCCGTCGTCGTCGTCGCGGCTTCGGTGACATTCACCTACATATCCGGCAAGGGGTGCCGCCAGGCCCAGCCGCTGGTGCAGTCCAGCCGAGCAAGCTCGGGCCTGATCCTTCCGTCGTTCGCCGCCAACCAGGGCCCGACGGTCGGCGACTTCAACGAGTGGGCCAAGGTGATCGACGAGCAGGCAAAGCAGGTGACCTCGGGCAAGGCCGCCGAGCATGCTCGACGGCTGGGTGACTTGGCGGGCCAGATCGCCGATGCCGAGCGGACCAACGACAAGGGTCGGCACGCCATGCTTGGCGTGCAGTACTACGACGAACTCAAGGGTCTGCTGATGACGTGCCCGCCGCCCCGGTGACTCAGTCGATGTCGACCCAATCCAGCGTGCGCGCAACGGCTTTCTGCCACCCGGCGTACCCGCTGGAGCGCTGATCGTCATCCCACTGCGGGCTCCAGCGTTCGCCTTCCTGCCAATTGGCGCGCAGATCGTCGGCATTGCGCCAGAACCCGACGGCCAACCCGGCCGCATAGGCCGCACCGAGCGCGGTGGTCTCGGCGACCACCGGCTTGACCACGTCCACGCCGAGCACATCGGCCTGGATCTGCATGCACAGCCGGTTGGCGGTGATTCCGCCGTCGACCTTCAGAACCTCAAGGTGCACACCGGAATCGGCTTCCATCGCGTCGACCACGTCGCGGCTCTGGTAGCAGATGGCCTCCAGCGTCGCGCGGGCCACGTGCGCGTTGGTGTTGAACCGCGACAGCCCGACGATGGCGCCGCGGGCGTCCGAGCGCCAGTACGGCGCAAACAGTCCCGAGAACGCGGGCACGAAGTAGACGCCGCCGTTGTCGGCGACCTGCCGCGCCAGCGACTCGCTCTGCGCAGCGCCGCTGATGATGCCGAGCTGATCGCGTAACCACTGCACGGCCGATCCGGTCACCGCGATCGAACCTTCCAGGGCGTAAACGGGTTTCGCCGGAGTGCCATCCGCGGCCGCGAACTGGTAGCACACCGTGGTCAGCAGGCCGTTTTCGGACCGGACCATCTTCTCGCCGGTGTTGAGCAGCAGGAAATTGCCTGTGCCATAGGTGTTCTTGGCCTCGCCGGCATCAAGACACACCTGCCCGACCATCGCGGCCTGCTGGTCGCCGAGGATGCCCGTCACCGGCACTTCACCGGCCAGCGGTCCGTCGGCGCGGGTCAGCCCATATGGGGTGGGCGACGACGACGGCTTGATCTCGGGCAGCATCTGCCGCGGAATCCCGAAGAACGACAACAGTTCATCGTCCCAGTCGAGGGTCTCCAGGTTCATCAGCATGGTGCGGCTGGCATTGGTGACGTCGGTGACGTGCACGCCACCCCGATGGCCGCCGGTCAGGTTCCACACCAGCCAACTGTCGGGGTTGCCGAAGATCGCGTCACCGTTCTCGGCGGCGGCCCGCACCCCGTCGACGTTCTCCAGGATCCACTGGATCTTGCCGCCCGAGAAGTACGTTGCGGGCGGCAGCCCGGCCTTGTGCCGGATCACGTCGCCGCGGCCGTCGCGGTCCAGGGCGGCGGCGATGCGGTCGGTGCGGGTGTCCTGCCACACGATGGCGTTGTGGTACGGCCTGCCGGTGTGGCGGTTCCATACGAGCGTGGTCTCACGCTGGTTGGTGATGCCCAGCCCGGCGAGGTCCGTCGCGGAGAGCCGGGTCTTGTTCAGCGCGGTCATGATGACCGCCGCGGTGCGCTCCCAGATCTCCACCGGATTGTGTTCGACCCATCCGGCGCGCGGCAGGATCTGCTCGTGCTCCAGCTGATGGCGGCCCACCTCGGCGCCCGCGTGGTCGAAGATCATGCAGCGGGTGCTTGTGGTGCCCTGGTCGATGGCTGCGACGAAATCGGCCACTGTGGTCCTTTCCCGAGTCGCTGTCGCTCCTACTCTCCGAAACGTCCATCATGGCTTACGTGGCACCCGGAGCTGATTCTCTTCGTACTCGCGGCACGTCGGCCAAAACCGGTATCGAGCGCATGCCGCGCGGCGGCTACGACGCATCCTGCCTGGACCGGCTACTGCAAACCGAGCGGTTGGAGTACATCGACCGCGACGACGGTGTCGGGGCGCGCAGGCAGCAGGTGCTCGACGCCCTGGACTGGACCGGCCGGATCTTCCGTAACCACGAGAAGTTCGCCGCGATCGCCCTGGACCTGGTCGCCGACGTGCCCGACCCGAGGATTCTGGAGCTCGGCGCGGGCCACGGTGGACTGTCACGTCAGCTGCTGCACGACCATCCGTCGGCTCGCGTCACCGTCTCCGACGTCGACCGGGTGTCGGTGGACGCACTGTCCGCGGGTGAGCTCGGCATTCATCCCCGCGCGCAGGTCCGCGAACTCGACGCGACGGCGATCGACGCCGCCGACGGCAGCTTCGACCTGGCGGTCTTCGCGCTGTCGTTTCATCATCTGCCTCCCACGCAGGCGTCCCGGGTGTTCGCCGAGGGCACCCGCGTCGCGGACACCCTGCTGATCATCGACCTGCCGCGCCCGCCCGCCCCGCTGCATCTGCTGAGGCTTGCGACGATGCTGCCTGCCGCGCCGTTCATCCCGTTCATCCACGACGGCGTCATCAGCTCGCTGCGCTCCTACAGTCCCTCGGCGCTGCGCAGCCTGGCCCTGCACGCCGACCGGAACATCGAGATCGAACTGCGCAGCGGGCTCACGCTGCCCCAGATCGTGATCGCGCGCCGCGGCTAGCGTCGCGGCCGGGTGAGCCGCTGCAGCAGCCAGGCCGGCGGCACCGTGGCGGCCAGCGTGACAGCGAACAGCACGACGGCCGAGCCGGTGTAGACGGGCCACCGCAGTACGAGCGCCATCACCAGATCCATGACCACCACGTGCAGCAAGAAGATCTCGTACGAGATCTCCCCCAACCACACCAGTGGCCGGCTGCCCATCAACCGGGCGTACCCGCCGGAATCGCCCAACGCGAGCGGCGCCACCACCAGCGTGGCGATCACGGCGTACATCACCGTCTTGGAGATGTCTTCGAACAGGGTCAGCGTGACGGCGGTGGTCCGCCCGGCGATCGGCGTCGACACCACCAGGTAGCAGGCCACCGCCAACGGCAACACCGCCAGCGCGTAGCACCGCACTCCCATCGCCGCCAGTACCGCGAGCATCATGCCGCCGGCGAACCAGGCCAGGTAGTGCGGCAGCCACGTTCCCGCGCCGACCGGCAGCCAGTGGGTGTTGTGCAGGATCACCAGCCAGGCCGGGCTCACCACGGCCGCCACCACCAGGCCCGCGAGCAGCAGCACCGGCCGGAACCGGCGTCGGCACAGCAGTGCGAGCAGGAGGTAGGCCAGCAGCGGCAGTGTCGCGTAGAACGCCACCTCCACGGCCAGGCTCCACATCTGTGACAGGCCCTGATGTAGGTAGGCGGTGAAGTAGTTGTCGCTGTAGATCTGGGTCAAGGTCAGGTTGCGCAGCAGGCCCGTCCAGGTGTGCCCCGGATTGGGGCGCACCGGACGCAGCTGGTAGATCCCGAACACCAGCAGCACCGTCACCACGTACGCGGGCACGATCCGGCGGAACCGGCTGCGCGCATAACGCAGCACCGACGGCGGCCTGCCACCGTCCACCGCCGCCCGCAGCCACGGGCGGAACAACAACAGGCCCGACAGCACGAAGAAGATCGGCACCCCGACCTCCAGCCGCGCACCGAGCAGCCCGACGTAGCCGTGGGTCAGCAGCCCGGTGCCGTAGGACGCATGGGTTCCCATCACCGCCAGCGCAGCGACGGCCCGCACCCCGGTCAGCGCGGCGATGCGGTCGACGCTGCCGACCTGTTCGAGCCCGCCCTGATCCTCGTCAGCTCGTCGGGCACACAATTGCCGAGCCTATTACGCAATTTTCCTGCGCACGCCATCCCCGACGTTGTTGCATCGGCGTGTGGGCGAAGAGGTCAGCAAAACCGAGTACACCCGGGCGCACCGGCAGGAGTACCGCCGCAAGGTGCAGCTCTGCCTCGACGTGTTCGAAACCATGCTCACGCAGTCGCGCTTCGAGTTCGAGCGGCCGCTGACCGGCATGGAGATCGAATGCAACCTGGTGGACAACGCCTACCAGCCGGCGATGATGAACCAGGATGTCCTGACCTCCATCGCCGATCCCGCGTACCAAACCGAATTGGGCGCCTACAACATCGAATTCAATGTGCCACCCCGCCCGTTGCCCGGCCGCGCGGCACTCGACCTCGAATCCGAGGTGCGGGACAGCCTCAACGCCGCGGAGATCAAGGCCAACCAGAACGGCGCTCACATCGTGATGGTCGGCATCCTGCCGACGCTTATGCCCGAACATCTTTCGGCGGGCTGGATGAGCGAGTCGACGCGGTACCAGGCCCTCAACGACTCGATCTTCACCGCTCGCGGTGAAGACATGACGATCGACATCGCAGGCCCGGAGCGCCTTTCGCTGCAGGCCGCGTCCATCGCCCCGGAATCGGCGTGCACCAGCATGCAGCTGCACTTGCAGGTCTCCCCCGCCGATTTCGCTCGCAACTGGAACGCCGCCCAGGTGCTGGCCGGCCCGCAGCTGGCCGTCGGCGCCAATTCGCCGTATTTCTTCGGCCACCAGCTGTGGGCCGAGACTCGCATCGAACTCTTCACCCAGGCCACCGACACCCGGCCCGACGAACTCAAGACCCAGGGCGTGCGGCCGCGGGTGTGGTTCGGCGAGCGCTGGATCACCTCGATCTTCGACCTGTTCGAGGAGAACGTGCGCTATTTCCCCTCGCTGCTGCCCGAGCTGTCCGACGAGGATCCGGTGGCCGTGCTCGCCGCGGGCCGCGCTCCGCGACTGCCCGAGCTGCGGCTGCACAACGGCACGATCTACCGGTGGAACCGCCCGGTCTACGACGTCGTCGACGGCCTGCCGCACCTGCGGGTGGAGAACCGGGTGCTGCCCGCGGGCCCGACCGTGGTGGACATGATGGCCAACTCGGCGTTCTACTACGGTCTGCTGCGCACCCTGTCCGAGGAGGACCGGCCGATCTGGACCAAGCTGAGTTTCGCCGCAGCACAACATAATTTCGAGTCGGCCGCGCAGCACGGCATGGAGGCCCGGCTCTACTGGCCCGGGCTCGGCGAGGTGACGCCCGACGAACTGGTGCTACGCCAGCTGCTGCCGATGGCGCACGAAGGGCTGCGCCGCTGGGGTGTCGCCGGCGAGGTGTGCGACCGGTATCTGGGGGTCATCGAGGGACGGGCGAAAACCGGGCAGACCGGTGCGGCATGGCAGGTCGCGACGGTGCAGAAAATCGAAGAAGGCGGCGTGTCGCGGCCCCAGGCGTTGGCCGAAATGTTACGGCTATACGTCCAGTGGATGCACAGTAATGAGCCCGTCCACAGCTGGGAATGACTCGCGTACGTTGGATTGCATGGCATCTGATCAGGTTTTGGATTGGGACGGCGCCTATCGGGGTGTAGGCGAATTCGAGGGCCCGCCACCGTGGAATATCGGCGAACCGCAGCCGGAGTTGGCGGCGCTGCACCGGGCCGGGAAATTCCGCAGTGACGTGCTCGACGCCGGCTGCGGCCACGCGGAACTGTCGCTGGCCCTGGCCGCCGACGGCTACACCGTGGTGGGCATGGATTTGAGCCCGACGGCGATCGCCGCGGCCAATCGCACCGCCCAGGAACGCAACTTGAGCACCGCCAGCTTCGTGCAGGGTGACATCACGTCGTTCCGGGGCTACGACGGCCGGTTCAACACCGTGGTCGACTCGACGCTGTTCCACTCGCTGCCGGTGGAGGGACGCGACGGTTATCTCAGTTCGATCCACCGGGCCTCGGCCCCCGGCGCCGCGTACTACGTGCTGGTGTTCGCCAAGGGCGCGTTCCCCGAGGGGCTCGAGACCAAGCCCAACGAGGTCGACGAGGACGAGGTGCGCGCCGCGGTGTCCCAGTACTGGGTGATCGACGACATCCGCCCGGCGTTCATCCACGCGAACGCGACGGCCATCCCGGGCACCCCGGTCGAGCCTCTGCCGCACGACAAAGACGAGAAGGGCCGCGTCAAGTTCCCGGCCTTTCTGCTGACCGCCCACAAGGGCTGAGGCTCAGCTCCGCGAGCGTGCGTGTAGGCCGCTCAACACGCCGTGAGGTGTCGGCAGTTTCGTCACACTCGCGCCCCGGCGACCGTGACGTAGTGTCGGCACGTCGCGGCTGACCGGACTTTCACTCTTTCTCCCCTGGCCGACCGGGTAGTGTTCGCCCGCCCGGTCGGCCCACAATCCCGCCCGGTTGGTGCGGGCGCGAGCCGGTCTGCCACCAATAGCGTTGTGTGGCATGACAGTTGCCGTATTCGATCGCGTAGAGGTCGACCCGCTCGCGCCCGCCCCGCGCGGAACGTGGAGTGCCCCCGGAGTTCAGGTGCGACGCCGGCGCGGGCCCCACGTGGCGCATCCGGGCACGCTGTGCACTGCCCGGTTCTGCGCGCAGCGCCACGGCGACTCCTTGACCGTCGAACACGATTTCACCCCTGGCGAGCTCTCCGATGAGCTCGCCGTACTCCTGACCGAGCAACTCGGCGGGATACTGCGCGGCCAAGCGGATTTCGAGCTGGTCTTCACCGGCGTCGTACGGTCCACGGTCGACGGCGGGCTCCCGGCCTGGGTGCGCTTCTACCGCAATTCCCTCACCGCGCTCGAATCGGGCGCCGCGGCATTCGCACCCGTTCACCGCCGCGCGGCCGAGCTGGTTACCGGTCGACGGCTGCTGGACCTCGGATCGTGCTTCGGGTTTTTCCCGCTCCGGCTGAGTCGGCTCGGATTCGATGTGACGGCAAGCGATCTCAGCGCTCCCACGATGGATCTGCTGGCCCGGGTCAGCGCGCGGCTGCACCGCCCGGTGCGGACGCTGGCCTGCGACGCCGCGCGGGTACCGATGCCCGACAACGCCGCCGACACCGTCACCGCGTTACACCTGCTCGAACACCTGCCCGCCGCGACGGGCGATGCGGTGCTCGCCGAGGCGCTGCGCCTGGCCCGCGACCGCGTGGTGCTCGCAGTGCCGTTCGAAGAGCAACCGCAGGCCTGCTACGGGCACATCCGGCGGTTCGACATCGCCGAGTTGGCGCGGTTGGGTGAGCGAGCCCGCGAGCTCCACCCGGGCGTGCGCGTCACGGTGTCCGAGCATCACGGTGGCTGGCTCGTGTTGGATCTGGGTTGACCTGCACCGCGAGCGTGCGTGTCTGCTGCCCGACGCACCGTGAAACGTCAGCATTTTCGTCACGCTCGCGCGCCGCGAGGGTGCACAATTTGACGGCACACCGCGGCGTGTTGACCAGCAGACACGCACGCTCGCGGTGCAGAGGAAGTCACGGTGCCAGGGAATCAGATCAACCCACGCTTGCTGGCGGCGTACACGGCTTCGGCGCGACGGCTGACCTGCAGCTTGCGCATGATGTTGCTGACGTGGAACTTGGCCGTGGTGGCCGAAATATACAGGCGCTCACCGATCTTGACGTTGGACAGGCCCGCTGCCAGCAGTCGCAGCACTTCGAGCTCTCGATCGGTGAGCTGTTCGCGTGGTTCGCTTCTGCCACTGAGCGTGCGGACGACGGCGGCGGCACTGCGCGAGTCGAAGGCGCTCTCGCCCGCGGAGATGGCCCGGATCGCACGCACCAGCTCGGTGGTGTCGACGTCCTTGACCACATAGCCGCGAGCCCCGGCATGCACCGCACGAACCACCAGGTCGTCGTCGAGGAACGTCGTCAGCACCAGCAGCCCGACCTCGGGGTGCGCTGCGGACAGCTTGGCGCACAACGACAAACCCTCGAAATCGGACCCGGCGGAGAGCTTGAGGTCCAGCAGCACCACGTCGGGCCGCATGGCAGCAACCATCGCCTCGGCTTCCGGCTCAGAGGCGGCCTCCCCGACCACCACGAGGTCGTGCTCGCGCTCCAGCACCGAGCGCAGACCCTGCCGCAGGATCGCGTGATCGTCGACGAGCGCCAGCCGGATCGCTCTGATCTTGGTGTCAACCGTCATCGCGGTCTCCTTCCGATCCGTCCCTTGGGATGGTGGCAACCACCCGTACGCCGCCGAGGCGGGACCGTTGCACGACGAACGAGCCACCCCGCTCGCGGCACCGGGCCTGCATGTTGGCCAGCCCGCGATGGCGGCCGTCGACGTCGGTGCCGTCGGCCAGCCGCAACATCAGCCGCATCTTGTCCGGGTCACCGGTGCCGTCGTCGGAGATCGACAGCGTGACGGTGGCGGGCCGGTACCGCAGCCGCACGATGGCCCGCGTCGCCTGCCCGTGCATGGCGGTGTTGAACAAGGCTTCGCCCGCGACCCGCAGCAGCGCATGCTCTGCGGCACTGGGCAATTCAGTGGCGGCGCCCTCGACCTTGAGCGTCACCCGCAGGTCTTCGGGCATGTGCACGGTCGCCAACTGCTCGAGCATCTCCGGCAGCGTCGACCGACCCGCGTCGCCGGGCTGGTTGAGTGCGTAGATCGCCGACCGCAACTGTTCGGTGGCCGAGCGGGTGAGGGTCTTGGCGGTGTCCAATCGCTCGACGAGATCGGCCGCCCCTGACATCGCCTGAATTTCGCTGCGGCACACCTCGATCTGCATGCCTGCCGAGAGCACGGTCTGCGCGACGCTGTCGTGCAGTTCGCGCGCGATGCGGTGGCGTTCGGAGTCGAGCACCTGATGTCGTTGCGCCGCACCGAGTTCCCGCTGGGTCGCCAGCAGTTCGGCGTTGCGGGCTTCGGACTGGGCCAGCAGCGCCTGCGAGCGCTGGAACAGTTCGCAATTGTGCAGGGCGACGGCGGTCTGGCTGGACAGGATCCGCATGACGGTCTCGTCGGTGCCGTCGAGCATGCGGCCCTTCGGCGTCCAGGCCGCGAACGCGCCGATCACACCGCCGTCCAGCTCGAGCGGCACGTGCGCGTGGTGAGGTTCGATGACCGGCAACCGGAACTGGGCCAACTGGCCACGCAGGATGTCGTTGAGCCGGTTGAGCACCGCGTCGGGCAGGTGCGGCACCGGATGCTTTGCGCCGGAGAGCCCTTCGAACGAATAGGCGTTGCCGTCGGCATCGAGGATCAGGTGCCGCGGCCGCGCCCCGGGCAGCGCGCCGTCGGCCAGCGCCAGCAGCACCCATTCGGCACCGAGGTGCGTGCGGGCGGCTTCGGCCACCGCGCGGACCAGCTTCTCGGGACCATTCACGGTCTGCACCAAAGCATGTGAGATCGTGTCGAGCGCAGCGATCACCCGCTCGGTGCGTTGCGCGGCCACCCGGAACTCGGAATAGAACGTGGACTTACCCGAGCGTATCCCGGTGAGACGTTCCAGATCGGGCGCTCTCACAGCGCCGCCCGGAACAGCGCCCGCAGCGCCGCTTCGTCGGCGGGACGCGGGTTGGTGGTGATGCAAGCATCGGCCATCGCGTTGTGCGCCAGCACCGGCACGTCCTCGTCCCGCACGCCCAGTTCGCCCAGGCCGCGCGGCACGCCCACCTGCCGGGCCAGCTCCTGCAACCGATCAGCAAGGGCCAGTGCGGATTCCCGTGCCGGGGCCCGCTTGTCGGCGATACCGAGGCAGGCGGCGATGGTGGCGAACGGCGCCGGGTCGGCCTCGGCGTTGAACCGCACGACATGCGGCAGCAGCACCCCGTTGATGACGCCGTGCGGCAGGTCCAGCAGCCCACCCACCTGATGGCTCATGGCATGGGCGGCACCGAGTATGGCGTTGGTGAAGGCCAACCCGGCCTCGAGTGCCGCCTGCGCCATCAGCACCCGCGCGGGCATCTCGTGCGGACGTTCGATGGTGGACACCAGATTCTCGGTCACCATGACGACCGACCGCAGCGCGTGATGGTCGGTCAGCTGATTGTGGCCCAGCGAGACGAACGCCTCGATGCCATGTGTGAGCGCATCCAAACCCGTTGCGGCATTGAGCCATTCCGGCATAGTGGTGAGCAGCCGCGGATCGATGACGGTGATGTCGGGGACCAGGGCCCGGCCCAGGATGGTGATCTTGGTGTTGCGGGTGGTGTCGGTGACGATGCAGAACTGGGAAACGTCCGCGCCGGTGCCCGAGGTCGAGGGCAACACCACGAGCGGCGGGATCGGCATGGTGGCCTTGTCCACGCCGGCGTAGTCGAGGATGTCGCCGCCGTTGGCGGAGAGGATCGCGATGCCCTTGGCGGCGTCGATCACCGAGCCGCCACCGAGAGCGATGAGCACGTCGCACCCGTGTTCGCGGTAGAACTCGTGGCCTGCGGTGATCTCGTGGTCCTTGGGATTGGGCGTCAGCGCGCTCCACACCTGCGCCTCGACGCACTGGGCGCGTAGATGCCCGACGAGTTCACGCACCCAACCGGCCTCGATCAGCCCCGGGTCGGTGACCAGCAGCGGCCGCAGCCCGCCGAGTCGCACAGCGGCATGGGCGGCCTCGGCCATCGAATCGATGCCGAACACGATCTCGGGCGCATGGAACTTCAGCAGCCGGGTGGGCATCGCGTCGGGCGTGGCCGTCGGCACCGCCATGGGCGTGATCTCCGCCTGCGCTATCACGTCGCACTCCCAAGTCATGTGATCCACGTAACACTGCCACCCTACGGCCCATCTCGACCGCCGCCAATGTGCAGGTGGGCAGCTGCCTACCTGGCCGATCGGGCAGGTAGGCAGTCAGGACAGGGCGTGCGCGAGCTCCCCGGCGTGCGCGTTCAGGGCGGCGGCGTCGCTGGCCACCACCACGCGGTCGCAGACCTGCGCGTACTGCGGCATCGCGCACGTCGCCTGGTGCCAGTAGCGGCGCGGCTCCGGCGTGACCCAGGCCAATCGATGTACACGGCGGCGCAGGGCACGCAGCTGCTCGACACCGGCGGCCAGTCCTCCGCTGCGCCCGTCGCCGACGATCAGCACGGCGGTGCGGCGATCGAGCGAATCGGCCTGCCCGCGCAGCATGCCGTCGAACACCTGCCCGTAGTCGCTGCTGGCATCGAGATCCAGTTGCGCTTCGGCAAGCACCGCTGCCAGTGCGTCGTCGCCCCCGGTGCGCAACAGGATGTCCGTGACATCGACCGGGCGGTCGACGAACGCCATCACCCGGCACCGATGCGCGCGCCGGTGCATGGCCTGGGCCAGCCGCAAGGTGAACGCCGTGACCGGCCGCACCGACAGCGACACGTCGGCGATCACGAGCAGTCGAATCCGGTCGGGCAGCGGGGTACGCGTCACCAGATGGAACGGCACACCGTCGGTGCGCAGAGCAGCCCGCGTGGTGCGGCGCATGTCGAGCCGGCCATGGCCGCGCTCGCGGGGACGCGGCCGCGGCGCACCACGCATCCGGCGCAACACCTCGTGGCACGCCAGGTCGACATCGGTGGCCAGCCCGGCATCCGTTGCGGTATCCGGGGTTTCGGCTTCAGCGGTCAGCCCGCAGCGGTCCGCCAGGGCAGCGACGAAGCCCTCGACCGCCGCACTCAGCTGGCCCAGCTGCTCGGCGGTCAGCGGCTGCTCGCCCGCGTCGTCGCCGTAGGTGCGGCTCGGGTCGTAGGCGTCCAGCCAGGCCAGGATCGACTCGGGGTCATCCCAACTCAGCGCACCGGCCACCACGGGCGCCACCGAGTCCGCGAGGTCACCGGCCATGCTGGCGGTGGCGCGGTCCACCTCCACGGTGTAGCGGACCCCGCGCCTGCCGGTGTCGCTCTCGGCCGACACCGTCAGCTGATTGTCGGCCGCCGTCACGCTGTAGTCGTCGTCGTCCTTGTGCGGGTTGAAGCCCTTGTCGGCCTCCGGGGTGTCGAAGTGGTCGCCGACCTCCGCGGCGCGTTCGTTGTATTCGGCGTAACGCCCGATCTCCTGGTCCTCGCCGACGTCGAGTCGGTCGGGCAGGCCCGAGCCGGTGTGGGCACGGCTCGGGCCCGGGTCCTGACGGGCGAATTCCGTTGCGCCGAACAACGCGTCGAAGGCGCGGTCGAATCCTCGTTGTTCCCGGCCGTATTTGGCGCACGTCGCCCGCAGCGCCGCACGCAATGCGGCGAGATCCCGGGCTCCGAGCAGACCCAGCACCCGGCGTACCTCGATGACCTCGGCCGGTGACGTCGCCACCCCTGCGCGGCGCAGCAGGGCGCCGAACATCGCGGCGACGATGTCGAGCAGATGTGACGCCGTCACGCCCTGCCGCCCCTCCCGTGTCACGCCCGACCGCCCCTCCCCCGGAAAACCGAGGTGGTCGTGTTGGCCGGACGCGACGCCACGGTGGCCCGTTGCGGTTCGGCGTGCACCGGGGCCGGTGCGTCACCGAGGTGGCGCAGCGCGATGTCGCGGTCGCTGGTGAACTTCACCAGCGTCGAGAGCAGAATCGATTGCGCCGTATCCGATGTCGTGTCGCCGAGGATCGCCGCGGCGCGTGCGGCGTCGATCACCTCGGAGATCGACGGCGCCTTGCGCAGTGGCAGCTCACGCAACGTGCGCGCGAGTTCGACCACGTCGGCCACCACCGCGGGCTCGACGCGTGGCGCCCGCACCTCGACGATTTCCCGTTCCCGTTGCGGGGTGGGGAAATCCAGGTGGTAGTGCAGGCAGCGACGCTTGAGCGCAGCCGACAGCTCACGAGTGTCGTTGGACGTCAATACCACCCACGGCACGGTGCGGGCCGCGAAGGTGCCGATCTCCGGGATGGTGACCTGGCGTTCGGCCAGCACCTCCAGCAGTAGCGCCTCCATCGCTTCTTCGGTGCGGTCGACCTCGTCGATCAAGAGCACCACGGGTTGTTCGGAGAGCACCGATTCCAGCAGCGGCCGCACCGACAGGAAGTCCTCGGAGTAGATGTCGGTGGCGATCTCGTCGACGTCGCTCGTCTGGTCGCGCATCATCTGCACGTGCAAAAGCTGTTTGGCGTAATCCCATTCGTAGAGTACGCGGTTGTCGTCGAGACCCTCGTAGCACTGCAGCCGGATCAGCCGTCGGCCGCCGGCTGCGGCCAGAGCCTTGGCCAGTTCAGTCTTCCCGACGCCGGCCGGCCCCTCCAACAACAGGGGCCGGTCCAGCGCGGTCGCCAGGTGCACCACCGTGGCCAGGTCGTCATCGGCGATGTAGTCCTGCTCCCGCAGCGCTTCGGAAAGCGCTGCGGGGCCGGCGAATCCGTCGACCTCGGACTCAGTAAGTGCCATTAATCGCATGACCGACCACCGGGATCATCGATTCCACCGTCACCTCGCGCGGGTTGCCCGGCGTGCACCAGTCGCCCTGGATGTGTTCGGAGATCGCCAGCACGGACTTGTCGTCGCCCTTGATGACATCGCCGCGGCCGGCGTACTTGCCGGTGTTCATCCGGTTCTTCTCGTACGAGTCGGTACGGACCTGCGAGAAGTTGTCCGGGATGCCCACGTCCTGCGACAGCCGGATCGCGGCCTCGACCGCGGCGTCGGCGGCCTGCACCGTGGTCATGTTGCGGGTGTCGACGCCCATGGCGGTGGCCAGCTGCGCGTAGCGCTCGTAGCGGGCGGGCAGGTTGTATTCCCACACCCGCGGCAACGCGATCGCGTTGTTGAGCCCGTGGTGGCTGTCGAAGAACGCACTGACCGCGTGGCTGATCGAGTGCACGATGCCGAGCCCACCGGAGTTGAACGCCTGCCCGGCGATGTACTGCGCGTTCATCATGCCTTCGCGAGCCTTGAGGTTGCGGGGCTCGAACACGGCCTCGCGCAGGTTCTTGGCTACGAGTTCGACTGAGTACAAGGCATTTCCGAGCGACGGCGCGAAGTCCAGGCGCGAGACGTAGGGCTCACTGCCGTGCGCGAGCACGTCGAAGCCACAGTATGCGGTGAAGTGCTGCGGGCAGGTGTAGTACAGCAGCGGGTCGTCGATGGCCAGCGTGACGATGGTCGCCTCGTCGAAACCCACCCACTTGTGCGGGTGCTCCATGTCGGACGTGTCGGTGATGACGTAGGCCCAGGAGGTCTCCGAACCTGTTCCCGCCGTGGTGGATACGGCGATGTGCGGCGGATTCTGCTTGTTGGTGGATTTGGCGAAACCCTCGAACTCGTTGATGTTGCGGCCGTCGTGCGCGATGACGACGCGTGCGCCCTTGGCCGCGTCATGGCTGGAGCCGCCGCCGATGGAGATGATGCTGTCGCACTTCTCCTGCTGGTACAGCGCCGCGGCTTCCATGACGTTGTAGTCCTTGGGGTTGGACTCGACCTTGTCGTAGAGCACCACCTCGACGCCCTGGTACTCGATCTTGCCGGTGAGCTCCTCGATGATGCCCGAGCCGCGCAGGCCCGTCGTCATCAGCAGGGTGCGCTTGAAGCCGAGGTTCTTGGCTTCGACGCCGATGATGTCGTGCGCGCCCACCCCGAGCAGGGCCCGCGGGAACGGGTGGAACTCCTTGATCGGAAAGTCCCAAATCTGGTTCAGCTCAATGGCCATCGGAAGACTCCTTCTGTCGTGTGACACCACCGTGAACCTTGGTGGCGCGCGTCACAACGATTCGGAGGTACTACCGGCCGACCGGAACGCCAGAACTCTCCGATCGGGCAGTGCGGCACACTCCCCTGCACAGCAGGCCGGGCCGCCACGGCGTCCGCACGGTGGCCAACCCTTGTTTCAGGACTCAGCGCGTTCCATAAGTGCACATATGCACATTTGCCACAATCGCGCAACACGTACGAATTCAGCACAGCGCTCAGTTTTGCAGCGATTAGTACAACATCTCTTATTTGGCGGTTACTGCCACTTTTCATCGATACCAGCGGTATCAGCAAATGATATGTGGCCCCGCGCACAAGGTCTATCGAACTCTGCCTAGCGTTGCTACAGTCTGCCGAATACTTGCCAATTCAAGATCAGGGCGGTCATGACAGCCGGCTTCGTAACGAGCAGTTACCCCACGGGCAACGCTGATATACAGCGCAGCTGGAATGACCCCAAACGCTATTTGTGGCTCCTCGCCGCCACGGTTCCGGGTCTGGTGGTGCTTTCCTGGCTGGCCGTGAAAGCAACGGGGTTCGGCGGATTCTGGTGGCTCGGAACGCTTCTCGCGTTCGTCGTGATCCCACTGCTCGACCACGTCGTCGGAACCGACCGCAGCGCCGCCCCTGAAGACGTCTACATCGACCTCGACAACGATCCGTGGTATCGCTGGGCGACCTGTCTCTACCTGCCCAACCAGTATCTGTCGCTGATCTTCGCGTGCTGGCTGTGGAGCGGTGGCGGCTGGGTTGTGCTGTCATCGGTCGACCGTGCCGGCCTACTGGTGACCGTCGGGATCGTGGGCGGTATCGGGATCAATGCCGCACACGAGTTGGGCCACAGGAACGCCCGCCTCGAACGGCGGCTGAGCAAGATCGCCCTCGCCCAAACGTGCTACGGGCACTTCTTCGTCGAACACAATCGCGGCCACCACGTACGCGTGGCGACACCGGACGATCCCGCCAGTTCACTACTGGGCCAAAGCATCTACCGCTTCATCCCGCGCTCGGTGACCGGTGGGCTCCGATCCGCGTGGGCGCTGGAGGCACGCCGATTCACCCGCCGCGGAAAGACACCGTGGACATCGAGAAACAATGTGCTCAACGCGTGGCTGATGAGTCTCGCGCTGTTCTGCGGCCTTGCCCTGTGGTTCGGGCCGGTGGTCCTTCCGATGCTCCTCGGAGGCGATCGTCGGCATCTGCCTGCTCGAAGCGGTCAACTATCTCGAGCACTACGGGCTACGCCGCGAACGGCTGCCCTCCGGCCGGTACGAACGGGTCTCCGCCCGGCACAGTTGGAACAGCAACACCCTGGTGGCGAACGTGTTCCTCTACCATCTCCAGCGCCACTCCGACCATCACGCCAATCCCCAACGGCGCTACCAAACCCTGCGCAGTATCGACGAGGCGCCTCAGCTGCCCAGCGGGTACGGCACCATGTTGGTGCTGGCGCTGGTCCCGCCGCTGTGGCGCAAAGTCATGGATCCCCGGGTGATCGAGCACTATTCGGGTCGCATCGAGGCGGCTGCGCTCGACCCGCGGCAGCGCGAGCACCTCATCCGCAGACACCAGGCGCGCGCCGCATGACCGTCATGTCGCGCAGGCGGTTCCTGGGGACCGGCACTGCCGCCGCACTGGGTGCCTTCAGCGCTGGCTGGTGGGTGCACCCAAGTGCCGAGGAATCCGAGGCCCGCGCACACTACCCCGCGATCGTGATCGGAAGCGGCTATGGCGGCGGGGTCTCGGCACTTCGCCTGGCAGAGGCCGGCATCGAGACCCTCTTGCTGGAGAAAGGCCGGCTGTGGGACACCCCTGACGCCGACGGCACAAGGTTCACCAAGATGTTGCCCGCCGACACTCGGGCCGGCTGGTTCAGTTCGGTTCCCCCGAGCCTGGTCACTTCGTTCCAGGGGTTCTCGATCGATGCCGTCGCGCGCAATTCGCCGTCGCCGCAGCCCGTTCAAGCCGGCATCTGCGACAAGACGTCCCACGGCGCCCACCAGGTGTTTCGCGGGATCGGCGTCGGCGGCGGCTCGCTGATCAACGCCGCCGTGGCTGCGGTGCCCACGGCACGGCAGATCGACGAGTGCTTCCCCGACATCGCGGTCGACGAGTTCCTCGGTACATACATCGAGCGCGCCAAGCGCACGCTGCGGATCAGCTACCGCGACATGGACTGGTTCGAGCGGACACCATGGTTTCAATTCGCCCGGGTAGGCCGCGAATATGCCGCTGCCGCAGGATATCCCGTCGACTACAACGGCAGCGCCTACTCGTTCGACTACATGTTGGACGAAGAGGCCGGAAAAGTGGAACGGTCGGCGTTGGCGTTCGAGCAGCAGTTCGGCAACAACCACGGGCGCACGGGCAGCGTCGATCAGACCTATATCGCATCCGCCCTGGCCACCGGCCAGGTCACGTTACGTCCGCTGACGGAAGTGACCGCCGTACGCCGAGAGGGCCGCGAGTACGTGGTGTCCACCAGATCGATCGACCGGTGGGGCAACGAGACGGGTCGTTCTGAGATCGGTTGCGAACGCCTGTTTTTGAGCGCCGGCGTGTTGGGCACCAATCAAATTCTGTTGCGCGCCCGGGAAACCGGGGCGCTGCCCGACCTGAACGACGCCGTGGGATCCGGATGCGGCAACAACGGTGACGTGATGGTGGCGCACTGGCTCAAGAACAATGATCCCGCGGGGACCCAGCAGTCACTACTCGGGCTGATCAACCTCGACGGTCGGGACGATCCCGAAAACCCTGTGTACGCCACCATGTTTTCGCTTCCGCTGCCGGTGGAGACATTCATGCTGGGCTACTACGTCATGGTCAAGACCGGCGATCGCGCCGCCATCACCTATGATCGGGCGTCGGATTCGATCGCCATCGACTGGCCTGCCGCCTACACCGATCACCTCACCGAGCGGAGCCGGTCGGTCTTCGACAAGCTGACGCGGGCCAACGGGGTGGAGTACCGCGATGACATCTTCTCCGGGGAAGTCTTCGCCCCCAACACTGTCCATCCGTTGGGTGGTTGCGTGCGCGGCGACGTCACGGATGCGTTCGGACGCGTCAAAGGTTACGACGGACTCTATGTCAACGATGCGTCACTGATACCCGGCTACCTCGGATGCAACCCGTTCATGTCGATCACGGCATTGGCAGAACGCAACATCGAGGCAGTGCTGCAGGGCCGCGACTAGCCACCGTGCACGGGGGTGGGCTTGTCCACTCCAGGCAGCGGGTGGGCTTGTCCACTCCAGGCAGCGTTCACATCAGTCACACCAGTCCCCGTCCGGCGAGCATGGTGGCAGCGCCCGGCTGTTTGCGACAAAGTCGCGCAAATCGCCGCATAGGCCTCGCAGGCATCAGCTGCCTCAGACCGGCCGACCCCGTGGGCCAATCTGGCAACATGAGATCGGTTCTGCCCCAATGGTTGTGTGCCCGCGCTGCGAGCGACACTGTCGCCAATAGCCGGGCACGCCGATTTTCGATGCTGATGTGGCTGCCGTTGCTGCCGAGCCTGGTGAGGTTCGCCGCGTGGTACTGCAGTGAAACAGGTTGCTACTGAGGCAGTTTCCGCGACTTTGTCGCAAACAGGCGGGCAACACGTCGCATGGTTCTCGCGCAGGGACTGGTGTGAAAGACGTGCGGGCAGAGACTGGTGTGAAAGACGTGCGCGCAAGGACTGGCGTGAAAGACGTGCGCGCGGGGACTGGTGTGAAAGACGTGACTGCACGCCAAAGCGCCCGAGCAGCGACCGCCGGACTACACCACTGCCCGCAACGCCTGCGCGAACTGTTCGAGCTCGTCGACACCGGCATCGACATGCGGGGAGATCCGCAGCACCGGTTTGGTCATCTCGAAGGGCGCCCGCACCAATTCGCATGCCGTGGTGACGATGCCGTGTTCGGCGATCAGCCGCGCCCGCACCGTTGCCGGGTCGGCACCGTCGACAGGCTCGAGCGTGGTGATTGCCGTGGGCTCATCGACCGATTCCACGACACGCCATCCGGGTGTGTCGGCGAGGACCTGCCGCGACAGGCCACCCACCTCGGCCAGCCGGGCGCGCATCTGCTGCGGGCCTGCTGCCAGATGCTCGCCGATCGCGACCGAAAACCCCATCCGCGCAGCGGCATTCGACTCAACTCCGTCGAGTGTCTGCACGGCCGGGAGCCCCAAGCCCCAGGACGGCGGCGGCACCCGAGGCTGCAGTAGCTGGGCCAGCTCGTCGGACAGCGCGAGCACCCCAACCCCGCGCGGACCGGACAACCACTTGCGCGAGGACGAATACAGTGCTGTGACACCGACATTGCAGTCGAGGTGGCCGAGCGCCTGCGCGGCGTCCACCACCAACGGGATGCCCGCCGTCCGGCACACCGCGGCGAATTCGGCCAACGGCTGGGCCACCCCGCGGTGGCTGGCCAGCGCGGTCAGGTGGGCAATCGCGGGTGGGTCGGCAGCTAGTTGACGGGCCGCCGCGTCGACATCCAACCGGCCGACGCCGTCGACGGGCAATGCCCGCACCTGAAAACCGTTGGCCGCCATCACCGCAAGGTTCGGACCGTACTCCCCCACCAGGCAGGCCACCGTGCGCTTCCCAGGCCAGCTGCTCAGCAGCAGATCCAGAGCGTTACCCGACCCCGACGTGTAGATGACATTGGCCGCAGGAAGCCCCGTCAACGCCGCAACCGCCGCCCGGCCCGCGTCGAGCGCCGGGGCCGCGGCATCGAGCGCGACGTATCCACCGACCTCGGCCTCATGACGGGCATGCGTGGCTGCGGCGTCGATCGCCGCGAAGCTCTGCCGCGAACAGGCGCCGCTGTCGAGATGCAGCCCGGCCACCTTCGGGCGAGCGTCGCGCCACTGCTGCGCGAGGCTCATTTGCCCGCGAGGGACAGGCCGAAGTCACCGGCCGGGTCGGTCCACCAATGAGTTTGTCGCAGACCGGCTTTCCCGAGCTCGGCCGTGACACCCTGCTGCCGGAACTTGCACGACACCTCGGTCAGCATCTCCTCGCCCGCGGCGAACGCCACGTCGAGGTCCAGCGCCGCCACCCGAACCCGCTGCGCACTGCGGGCCCGCAGCCACATCTCGATGCGCTCCTCGCCCGCGTTCCACCGGGCCACATGTTCGAAGGCCGCGAGGTCGAAGTCGGCGCCCAATTCGCGGTTCACCACGGCCAGCACGTTGCGGTTGAATTCGGCGGTGACCCCGGCACTGTCGTCATAGGCACGGATCAGCCGTGCGGTGTCCTTCACCAGATCGGTGCCCAGCAGCACGCTGTCCCCCGGTTGCAGGGTATCAGCCAGCGTGGCCAGGAACTCGGCGCGCGGGCCAGGCGTCAGATTGCCGATGGTCGACCCCAGGAAGACCACCAGCCGCCGGCCCACCTGCGGAATCTTGCCGAGGTGTTCCTCGAAATCCCCACACACTGCGTCGATCTCGACGCCCGGATACTCACGGCCGATGGCCTCGCCTGCGGATCGCAGCACCCCGGCGTCGACATCGAACGGGACGAACCTGGCGAGCAAACCGGTGTCGCGCATCGCGTCGAGCAGCATCCGGGTCTTCTCCGAGGTGCCGCTGCCCAGCTCCACCAGGGTGTCCGCACCGGCCGCCGAGGCAATCTCGGCGGAGCGCTCGCGCAGGATCTGCGCCTCGGTGCGGGTCGGATAGTACTCGGGCAGCCGGGTGATCTGGTCGAACAGATCACTGCCAACGGCATCGTAGAACCACTTGGGCGGCAGGGTTTTCGGCGTCTGGGTGAGCCCGGCGCGGACATCGCGACGCAAGGCGTCCGCGGCGGAGTCGGCGGCCAGGTAGTTCGACAGCGAGAGCGTCATGCCGGTCCTTTCAGAGGTGTCAGCTCGACGTGAGAGTCCTGTACACAGACCAGGTGGCGGTCCGGGACGTCGTGCCATTGCGGATCGTCGTCGTACGGTTCACTGGCCAGCACCACCCCGTCAGGCAGCATCAGCATCGACAGGGTGTCGCCCCACGTGGTGGCAAGCATCCGAGAACCGTTGGCGGCCAAGATGTTCAGCCGGGCGTTGGGGTCACGCTCGCCCACCTCGGCGACCGTCTCCCCCAGCACGTCCAACCCGCGGGTGAAGATCAGCGCCGCGAGTACTGCGCTGTCGACCGTGGATTCGGCGTCCGCCGGCACCGGCAGCATCGCCCGGTCCACCACGCCGTTGTGCGACAGCAGCCACTGCCCGTCGCTGAACGGGGCGCAGGCAGACGGTTCGATGGGCATACCGACGGTAGCTGAGCGGACCGCCGCGACGACGCATCCGCTGCGCAGTGCCGGCGCCACCGACGCGAACGACGCCTCACCCCACAGTGGTTTGTCACTGCGCCAGCGCCGAGCCACCCCGTCGTCGAAAAAGCCTGCACCCCAACCGTCGGCGTTGAACAAGCCGTGCTTCTGCCGCCTGGGTGCGTAGGACTGCACGAGCAGCCCCTGCGGCGGATCGAGCATGAGCGCGGCCAGCGACCGGGGCGCGCCGAGCCAACCCAGGTGCCGACACATCAGGCGGCGTCCCAGGCAAGCCGGACGCCGGAGAAGATCTGCCTGCGGATCGGGTGGTCCCAGTTGCGGAAGCTGGGCCGCAGAATGCCCGCGGCCACCGCCCACGATCCGCCGCGCAACACCCGATAGTCGCCGTCGAAGAACGGCTGGGTGTACCGCTCGTAGATCATCGGTGTGAAGCCGGGCCACGGCCGCAGCGGGGAACTGGTCCACTCCCACACATCACCGAGAAGCTGCTCGACGCCGTAGGCCGAGGCTCCTGCGGGATACGCCCCGACCGGCGCCGGGCGCAGCGCGTCACCGCCCAGATTGACCAGCGACGAGGTGGGTTCTGAAGCACCCCAAGGGAATCGGCGTCGCGAACCGGTCGCCGGATCCCACGCACAGGCCTTCTCCCACTCGATCTCGGTGGGCAGCCTGGCACCGGCCCACGCCGCGTACGCCTGGGCCTCGAAGAACGTCACGTGCTGCACGGGTTCGTCGCCGGGGATCGCCTCGATATGGCCGAACCGGGTGCGGGTGCCGTCGGCGTTCCAGAACTGAGGCGCGACGAGACCGGCCTGGCTGCGATGCGCCCAGCCCCGCTCGGACCACCAACGTGGCTGCTGGTAGCCGCCGTCGTCGATGAACTCGCGCCACTCGGCATTGGTGACCGGGACCCGGCCGATCCGGAACGGCGGTACGTCCACCACGTGCGCGGGACGCTCGTTGTCCAGTGAGTGCGGCTCGGTGAGCTCGTCGACCCCGAGCGTGAACGGCCCGCCCGGGATCAGCACCGAGGTACCCGCCACCCCGGGCCGGCCGGCAGGCAATACGCTGCCGGCCTCCAGCAGCGGCGGGCCCACGCGCAGGTTGAGTGCTTGCAGCATGGTTTCGTCGTGCTGATTCTCGTGGCTGATCACCAGACCGAAATTGAAGGCCGACGCGTCGTCGGGCAACGCATCGAGCGCGTCGAATGCCTTGGCGCGCACCGTGGCGCAGTACGCGCGGGCATCGGTGGGCGGTAGCAGCGGCAGCTCGACGCGGCTGGCACGGGAATGCTCGAACGCGTCGTAGAGCTGTTCCACCGCGGGCGCCAGCATCCCGGGCCGATCCGGGTTGCCGTCGCGCAGCAGCCACAGCTCCTCCTGCTGCCCGATGTGCGCCAGGTCCCAGACGAGCGGGCTCATCAGCGGGTCGTACTGGCGGTGCAGTTCTGCATCGTCGAAGTCGACCAACCGCAGCGTGCGCTCTCGGGCTCGCGTCAGCTCCTGTGCCAGTGTCTCGGGTGTGATCAAGACTCACCTTTCGCCAGTTGGCTCACCGCCGAGGCGATCCCGTAGCGCACGGCACGGTCGGCGAAATCGTCGGCCGGCGAGCGTCCCTGTTCGACCGAACGCATCAGGTGCCTCATCGATTCCGCGAGTTCGGCCGGAGCGCGTTCTGCCGCGGCCCGCACGCACGTGACTGCAGCCGCATGAAGCCTGCGGTCGGCCATCCCCAGCCGGGCCGCTCGATCCCATGCCGTGGCCACCGGGGCGGTCGCCTCCGCGGCGATCGCGGCGGCCTCCGGATCGTCGAGCAGCGTGGTGAGCATGAACACCGCGGCCGGCCACAGACCATCGGGGAGGCTGTCCAGGTATCTGATCTCCAGCCACCGCCGCGGCCGCACCGGCGGAAACAGCGTCGTCAGGTGATAGTCCAGATCGGCGGAGGTGGGGCGCCGCCCGCCCAGCACGGCGCGGCCATCGGCCCAGTCCGCGAACGGCACCCAGTTGACCACGGGCACCGCATCGTCGGAGGTGTTCACCAGCATGACCGGTGCCCGCAACGCATACCGCGCCCATTCGTCGGCCGGATCGGTGCCGTCAGCACCGAGGATGGGCCCGCAGCGCGCCGAGTCGAGCTCACCCCACACCCACTGCCGGGTGGACCGCCAGCCGGTGAATTCCCCGCCCAGCAGCGGCGAATTCGCGGTAACGGCGATCATCGTCGGCCCGAGCGCATGCGCCAGCCGCACCCGGTCAGCCCAGCCGGCACGAGGACCGGCGTCGAGGTTGACCTGCACGGACGCGGTCGAGGTCATCATCGCCGCGCCCGCCGCGCCGGTACCGCTCGCGGCGAAGAAGCGCTCCATGGCCTGATAACGCGCACCGGGATTGACCCGCTGGGGCCGGCGCACCGGGTCGGTGCCGAGCAGCACCAGCCCGAGCCCGCGGCGTGCGAAGGCCGCGCGCAGTGTCGCCCGATCGGCGATCAGCCCGGTGATGGCGGCAAGCGGACCGTCGCCCGGTGGCCCCGACAATTCGACCGCGCCGCCGGGTTCGACGGTGATCCGGCTGCCTCCGGGCAGGTCGGGCACCGTCGCGATGGCGGCGGTCAACTCGTCCCAGTCGGGACGGCGCATCGGATCGCTCAGGTCGTAACAGTGGGCCTCGATCTCGAGCCCAACCTTGCCGACTGCACCGTCGTGCAGGCAGTGCGCATCGATGTGAGCAGCGGCCTGCTCGGCGCTGCTGAATTCGATGAGCGGTTGGGGGCCGGGATCAGCCCTGATGGGTACTGCCATGGCAACAACCCCTCCCGGTCCTCTACCGGTGTCGGACCGTCTGGTTCTTTCCATCTTCCAGACGGCACCGACAAAGTCGGCCTCTGCGCGGATTACGTCAATGTGACGGTTAATCCAACTCCGTTCTGCGGTTATTGCCCGAGCGAGTTCTGCATGGCGCCGGCCAGCACGTTGACGGCCGGGCCACCGTTGCCGGACTGACACACCTTCGCCTGCAGCAGCACGTTTTCCCGTTTACGGGTGGTCGTGAAACATCTCCGGTCGGTGCCCGCTTCCTGTTTCACCCAGTCCGCGTCGGTCGCACTGGCCGGTCCGCCGGTAAAAGTCCACACCTGCGTGACGAAGTTGTCCAGGTGCATCGCGCTGGTCAGCCCGGAACAACCCTGCGTGCGGTCCACCACCCGATGGAACGCCCGGTCTGCCGCGTCTGCGGTCGCGAACACCCCGACCGCCTGTTTGACGTAGTGGCTGTCGTCGTTGGCCGAGGTCTGCGTCGTGGCGCTGTTGAACGACGCCAGATCCGGATCGTTGTACACCTCGGGCAATCCGATGTCGGCCCAGTTGTTGCACACCGGATCATCGACCCCGAAAGCCTGGTACGGAACCGTCGAGTTAGATGCCCATGTCATCGGTGCGCCGACGATGTTGCCGACCGAACCCTTCGGCAGGACGGCATACGACACCACCCCCGGATCCGACGGACGGGCGCCTGCCGGCGCCGCCAAGGCCAACGCGAGACCGGCCACCCCGAAACCCACAGTCAGAGCGCGCATTCAACTGATCATGCCATTCAGTACAACGTGCGAGTGCAGTAGGTGCGGGCCGGTGACGGGTAGCGCCAGGCGTATTCGCCACTCGCCTTCGGGCAGCTGGAGGCGTCCTGCACGTCGTCGAGCCGCTGTGTGACCTGCACGAGTACGCCGTTGCCGCGTGAGGTGCAGTCGGCCAGACCCATGACGCCCGCGGGCACGCCCAGTTCGTAGCAGTGGTAGGTCACCAGATTGGGCACGAGGCACAGCCGGGCTGTGGACGGATCGGCCAGTTTCGCGGGCAGATGCTGGTATTCGTCGCTGGGGCAGGCCCCGGTGGCGTCGGCGACCGCCCCGACGGTGTAGCTGGGATCAGCGCTGCAGGCCACCTTGGCGGCGCGGGTGACGTCGGGAGCCGACGGGGTGCCCGCCGGGAAACTGACGCAGTCGCCGACGGCGAAGAGCATGGCCGCGTTGCGTTCGGGTTGCGCGCTGCCACAGCCGACGGCACCCGCCAGGACGGCGATCAGCACGGCAACCAGCACCCGATTGCGCGTCATGGTTAGGCAGAATCTCACGATTCACGGCGACACGCCCACAAAATCAGACGTCCCGGCCACCTGATGTGGTAGCCGGGACGTCCGGTGGGCTGCAGATGTGGTCTATGCGGTGTTGCGGTCGGCCTGGCATTCGGGGCAGACGCCCCAGAACACCACCTCGGCTTCGTCGATGGTGAAACCGTCGACATCCGCTGGCTCGAGGCAGGGCGCGGGCCCGACGACACATTCGACGTCGGCCACCCGGCCGCAGACTCGGCACACGAGGTGGTGGTGGTTGTCGCCGGCCCTGGTCTCGTAGCGGGCCGACGAGCCTGCCGGTTCGATCCGGCGAACCAGGCCCGCGGTGACGCAGGCCCGCAGCACGTCGTAGACGGCCTGGGTCGAGACCGATCCGAGCGATTGGCGGACCCGGGTGGCGAGGTCGTCTGCTGTGGCGTGCGGCTGGGCGGCCAGCGCCTCGAGGACCGCGACCCGCGGAGCGGTGACCCGAAGCCCCACGGCCCGCAAGCGAGCCCTGGGGTCGTCGTCATGCACCAGAGTCACCGCTCCAGTATGCGCCTTGTCTGGAGTCGGTCAAAAAGAGCTGCGATGGTCAGCGGGAGGGTGTGGTCGTCGGGGCGCCCGGTTGCCCACCTGGGCCTGCGGGACCACCCGGGCCGAAGCCAGGTCCACCCTGACCCGGTGCACCCGGACCGCCCTGCTGTCCAGGGCCGCCCTGACCCCACCCGCCGTGGTGGTGGAACATCATCCCGGGGCGTTCCCAGCCACCGCCGCCGTGGTGATGATGTCCGCCGCCCGAGTGGGCGCCGAGGAAGAACCCGGTGCCGAAGACGACGGCGACGATGAAGACCGTGCCCGCAGCGATGCCGACCCAGGCCAGCGCTTGGAACAGTCGATTCGGCCTGCGCTCCTCGACGACGGCAGGCGCCGCCGGGGGTGCGGTGACAGGCGGCTCGGCCGTGGCGACCGGACCGGTGGGTTCGGAAGATGTATCAGTCATGTAAGCCAGCTTGCGAGTGTCAACCAAGTGCCGATCATGAATTGGCTATGTATTCCCTGTGCATGCTCACCAGGGCTTTATCGGGTTTACAGCGTACTGAATCACCCGGTACGGCGTCGCGCCACCGCCGGGCGTGGTGTTCCACTGGCTGACGAACACCCGCACCTCGTCGAGCGTCGATCCCGGGGAGATGTAGCCGCCGTACGGCTGCGCCAGTTGGTTGTCCTCGGGCGGCGGCAGCGTCTCGGCCGGATCCGGCCAGTCCACGCCGCGGCCCACCACCACGGTGGTCACCGGTGCCGTCCCGAGACCGGTGGGGTCGTAGGCGACCCGGATCTCCATGTTGCCGGTGCTGGCGTTGAAATACGACAGGACGGGCTTGCCGTCGATCTGCTTGATGCTCATCTCACCGACCTTGTCCGACCACAACGGCGTCGGCGGCTTGCCCCAACCCGCTTTGGCCGACCAGCCCTGCCAGCCGGCGCGGTCGGTGAACCTCTGCGGCGTGCTTCGGTAGAGGAACACCTGCCCGCTGCGGTCGAAGTTGTTGGCGACGATGTAGACCCAGCCGCTCTGCGATTCGGCCGTCGGGACAGGGTCGTAATAGCCGCTGATCTGTGACTGCCCGCCGCCCTGATAACTCGCCGGCCGCACGGAACCCGGGACGGTCTGCCAATTGCCCCGTGAGGCATCGGCTTTCACCAACCTGGAGTTCTGCGGGCGCAGGTTGGCCGTGGTGCTCACCATCAGGTAGTTGTCCCGGTTGATCGAGACTACGCCCGCGGGCAACTGGGAACTGCCCGGCGGCGTCTTGTCGGCCAGCAACGGGGTGCCCACCACGGCTCCGGTCACACCGTCGTAGCGGACGCCCGCAGGATCGTCGACCGAATCCGGGTCGACGTGCAGTGCGATCGGTGCGTGCCAGTTGCCGAAGCCCACCGCCTGCCCGGCGAAGCTGTCACCGCACACTTGCAGGAGACGGGCCGGGAACTCCATGAACTCGCACAGGTCGGTCGCGCCGATCCCGTAATCCCCTGTGGGAGTGCCCGTTCCGGCGGCCGGCGCGATCCGCAGCACCTGTCCCGGACCCAGCGGCGCCAGCACCGGACCGGGAGCGGGCGACGGCGGGTCGGCATGCGCCGAGGGCACCTGCCACAACGACACGGCAACCGCCGTCGCCGCGGCAACGAACCTCAGGGCGGCGGACACGCCGCGCTCAGAGCTCGGCGGCCAGCAACTCGGCGATCTGAATCGTGTTCAGCGCCGCGCCTTTTCGCAGGTTGTCACCCGAGACGAACAGGGCGAGACCACGCCCGTCGGGCACACCGGGATCCTGGCGGATCCGACCGACCAGCGACTCGTCGACACCGGCCGCGGCCAGCGGCGTGGGTACGTCGACCAGCTTCACCCCTGGCGCGTCGGCCAGCAGTTCCTTGGCGCGCAGAGGCGAAAGCGGTTGGGCGAACTCGGCATTGATCGACAGCGAGTGCCCGGTGAACACCGGCACCCGCACGCAGGTGCCCGACACCAGCAGCTCGGGGATACCCAGGATCTTGCGGCTCTCGAAGCGCAGCTTCTGGTCCTCGTCGGTCTCCCCCGAGCCGTCGTCGACCAGCGAACCCGCCAGCGGGACCACGTTGAAGGCAATGGGCGCAACGTATTTGACCGGTGCGGGGTATTCGAGCGCCGATCCATTGTGCACCAGCGCCTCTGCGCCGTCGACGACCGCGCGGGTCTGGGTGGCGAGTTCCTCGACACCGGCCAGGCCACTGCCCGACACCGCCTGGTAGCTGGACACGATGAGCCGGGTCAGGCCGGCTTCTTCGTGCAGCACCTTGAGCACTGGCATCGCAGCCATGGTGGTGCAGTTCGGGTTGGCGATGATGCCCTTCGGACGGGTACCCGCGTCACGCAAGAAATTGACCTCGGAGACCACCAGCGGGACCTCGGGGTCCTTGCGCCAGGCCGAGGAGTTGTCGACGACGACGGCGCCGGCCGCGGCGAACCGCGGAGCCTGCACACGCGACATGGTCGCGCCCGCCGAAAAGAGCGCAATGTCCAGCCCGGACGGGTCGGCGGTCTCGCTGTTCTCGACCTCGATCTCCTGGCCGCGGAACGGCAGCTTCTTGCCCTCCGAGCGGGCCGAGGCGAAGAACCGCACCGAGCTGGCGGGGAAGTTGCGCTCCTCGAGCAAGGTGCGCATGACCTGGCCGACCTGACCGGTCGCGCCGACCACACCGATGTTGACCATCTCGTTTACCGCCCTGTCCCGCCGTAGACCACAGCCTCGTCGTCGGCGCCGAGGCCGAACGCCTCGTGCAGTGCGGCGACGGCCTTGTCGAGCTCGGTGTCCTTGACCAGCACCGAGATTCGGATCTCCGAGGTGGAGATCAGGTCGATGTTGACGCCGACCTCGGCCAGCGCCTCACAGAACGTGGCGGTGACGCCGGGGTGGCTGCGCATACCCGCGCCGACCAGCGACACCTTGCCGATGTGATCGTCGTAGAGCACCTGGCTGAACCCGATCTCGTCCTTGAGCGCGGTCAGCTTCTCCACTGCGCCGGGGCCGTTGTCCCGGGCGCAGGTGAAGGTGATGTCGGTCTTGCCGTCCTCGATCTTCGAGATGTTCTGCAGCACCATGTCGATGTTCACGTCGGCGTCGGAGACGGCGCGGAAGACCTTGGCGGCGTAGCCCGGTACGTCGGGCAGCCCGACCACCGTGACCTTCGCCTCGCTGCGGTCGTGGGCTACTCCGGTCAGGATGGCGTCTTCCATGGGGATGTCCTCGATCGATCCTTTGACGATGGTGCCCGGCTTGTCGGAGTACGACGAGCGGACATGGATGGGCACGTTGTAACGACGCGCGTATTCGACGCAACGCAGCATGAGCACCTTCGCGCCGCAGGCCGCCATCTCGAGCATCTCCTCGAAGGAGACGGTGTCGAGGTGCCGGGCGTTGGGCACGATGCGCGGGTCTGCGGTGAAGATGCCGTCGACGTCGGTGTAGATCTCGCAGACGTCGGCATGCAGTGCGGCGGCCAGCGCGACGGCGGTGGTGTCCGAGCCGCCACGGCCGAGGGTGGTGACGTCCTTGCTGTCCTGGCTGACGCCCTGGAACCCGGCGACCAGCACGATCTGGCCCTCGTCGAGCGCGTCGCGCAGCCGGCCGGGGGTGACGTCGATGATCTTGGCGTTGCCGTGGGTGCCGGTGGTGATCACGCCGGCCTGCGAGCCGGTGAACGAACGGGCCTGCGCACCCAGGGACTCGATGGCCATCGCGACCAACGCGTTGGAGATGCGCTCACCCGCGGTGAGCAGCATGTCCATCTCGCGTGGCGGCGGCGCGGGCGAGACCTGGCGGGCCAGGTCCAGCAAATCGTCGGTGGTGTCGCCCATCGCGGAGACGACCACGACGACGTCGTTGCCGGCCTTCCTGGTCTCCACGATGCGCTCGGCGACGCGACGGATTCGCTCGGCATCCGATACCGAGGATCCGCCGTATTTCTGTACGACGAGCGCCACTGTCTGTCCTTCGAGAACGCGGGAATGAGTCGCATCAAGGATAAGGGAGACGTGCAGCTGGTTTTTTGTCGCCCGGTCAGGGGACCGTCATGAAGGTGAACGGTTGCGCCGGCCGGAACTGCGAACTCGCATCGCCGGCGTACACGGTCTTCTCCCCCTCACCGAGATCGAGCCGCAGGGTTGGCGCACCCTCGCTGAAATCCAGGTTCGCCAGCTCCACCCAGAACGTGTTCGGGGACAGTGCCGACTCGAAGAAATAGCGCAGCGCCTTGTGGTCGACGACGGTGCGCCAGCGGGTCGAGGAGATGTTCGGTTCGTCGGAGGTCGCGATGCCGTACGGGGTCGACGCGTTGCGCACGACGCTGAACACCGCGGCCACCGACAGCACGGGATCGTCGGACTTGGGTATGGCATTGATGTAGAAGGACGCCCGCACAAATCGGTCCGCCGCGCGGTTGGTGCCGGGCAGCATGACGGTGCCGCCGATCTCCTCCCAGTACTCGGTGATGGCGAGTTGCTTGGAGAAGATCGGCGAGTTGGTCATCACCTGGTACTGGCGGCCATGGTGGATGGTCTGTCGCCCGTCGACGTACTCGACGATCGCGCTGTCACCCGTACCGTCGGACATGGCCAGGTGCAACGTGGCCATCCGCTCTTCACCGGGTACATCGGCGGTCGCGACGCGTAACGGAGTCGCGGTCAATGCCGCGACGGCCTCGGCGACGGAACCGAAGTTGTCCAGGACGTACTGGCCCCACAGCGACAGGGCCACCGCAGGGCCTGCGGTGTCGGCGGCCGGGTACTGCGATTCGGCGAGCCACAGCAGGTTCACCGCAAGGCCCGCCTCGTTGACCCCGTCGGTGGTGCAGATGTCGTAGCCGGTGGCCACCACGCTGCCGTACTTCGCAGTCCATTTCACCGAGTCCGGTCCGGCCTGCCCGGTGCGTGCCACCCCGCGGGGCAACACCCACAGATTGGTGCCGATCTCCAGTTTCCAGTCCATCGAACGGCCGGTGACGACGCGATCACCGGTCCCGAGGTAGACGACGCGGGTGCACATGCGCCCAAAGGCTAGCCAGCTCGGACCCTGCTCAGGCGTAATCCGCCCGCAACACGCGAATCCCGTTCCCGTAACACAAGCGTCGTCTATTGGCGGGGATCGGCCCGACGGGCCGCCACCCTCAGGAGATATTTGATGGACACAGGAACCACGGCGTTCATGCTCTGTTGCATCATCGGGCTGACGATGATGATCCCCGGCCTGGCGCTGTTCTACGGCGGCATGGTCTCGGTGAAGAGCTCGACCAACATGATGATGATGACGTTCGGTGCGGTCGCTGTCGTCGGTGTGCTCTGGATCCTCTTCGGGTTTTCCATGACGTTCGGCACCTCGTACGGCGGGTTCGTCGGGAGCTTCACCGAGTTCCTCGGCATGAAGAACCTGCTGGAACCGATGACCACCATCAACGGCCTGCCGGTCAGCCTCTTCTCGCTGTTCCAGGCATTGTTCGCGGCCATCACCGTGGCGCTGATCTCGGGAGCGGCCGCCGACCGGATGAAGTTCGCCGCATGGATGGTCTTCGCGACCATCTGGGCCGTGTTGGTCTACTTCCCCGTCGCACACTGGGTGTTCGCGGTCGACGGCACCGTGACCAAAGACTCGGTGGGCGGCTGGATCGCCAACAAGCTGCACGCCATCGACTTCGCGGGCGGCACCGCGGTGCACATCAACGCAGGCGCCGCCGCGCTGGCCGTGGCCATCGTGCTCGGTAAGGGCGTCAACTGGGGCCGGTTGCGTAAGCCGCACAACGTGCCGTTGACCCTGCTGGGAGCGGGGCTGCTGTGGGCCGGCTGGTACGCGTTCAACGGCGGCTCGGCGCTGGCCGCGGGCAATTCGGCCGCCATCGTCATGGTCACCACGTTCGTCGCGACCTGCGCGGCCACGCTGGCCTGGCTCGCGGTCGAGAAACTCAAGGACGGACACGTCACGGGCGTCGGCGCCGCGGCGGGCGCCATCACCGGCCTGGTGGCCATCACCCCGGCCTGCGGTGCCGTCACGCCCGTCGGTGCGATCGTGCTCGGCCTGGTCGCGGGGGCGATCTGCCCGCTGGCCGTCGGCCTGAAGGACAAGTTCGGCTACGACGACTCTCTCGACGTGGTCGGTGTGCACCTCGTCGGCGGCGTCATCGGCACGCTGCTCATCGGCTTGCTGGCCAGTGACACGATGCCCAACAAGGTCAACGGCCTGTTCTACGGCGGCGGCTTCGACCAGCTGTGGCGCCAGGCCGTCGCGGCACTGGCCGTGATGGTCTATTCGTTCGTCATCGCCTACCTCATCGCGCTGGCGATCAAGAAGACGATCGGCATCCGCATCTCGCCGGAAGACGAGGAACTCGGCATCGACACCAAGGTCCATCGCGACGCCGCCTACGAGCTCGAACTCGTCTGACTCACGACCCACGGAAGGCTCCGCAGCCCCACGCCGCCACGTCGGCGTGGGGAAATGCGGCAGGATGCGGAGGGAAATACGTTAAACAGGTAACTGTGAGCGCCAGCCAGAAGCCGAAGGCGGATTGCGCATGAGTGAAGTCCCCCTACTCCGCAACAAGTCGGGCACCGCCCGGGACCGCGATCCGCTTGCCACGGCCGATGAACTCGAGTTCGAGGCGGCGATCGGGCGCAATGTGCGCCAGCTGCGCCAGCAGCACGGCCTGACGGTCGCCGACATGGCGGCCCAGGTCGGGATCTCCAAGGCCATGCTGTCCAAGATCGAGAACGCGCAGACCTCGTGCAGCCTGTCCACTCTTGCGTTGTTGGCCAAGGGCTTGGACGTGCCGGTGACCAGCCTGTTTCGCGGTGCGGACGTGGAACGTCCGGCCGCGTTCGTCAAGGCGGGCACCGGAGCGCGCATCGTGCGCGAGGGCACGCGCGAGGGCCACGAGTACCAGCTGCTCAGCTCGTTGCGCGGGGAACACAAGCGGCTGGAATGCCTGCATGTGACGCTGTCGGAGAAGAGTCAGACATATCCGTTGTTCCAGCATCCCGGCACCGAGTTCATCTTCATGCTCGAAGGCGTGATGGATTACAGCCACAGCCGCTCGGTGTACCGGTTACACCCTGGCGACTCGCTGCAGATCGACGGCGAGGGCGCCCACGGCCCGACCGATCTGGTGGAGCTACCGATCCGGTTCTTGTCGGTCATCGCCTTCCCCGATTCGCAGGTCTGACCGAGAACACCGCTGCGAGCTGAATTTTCGCGCGCGTAAGTCGCGGATTCCACCATGCGCGAGTGGCAGCGTCACTAAAGTTCGAAGGCGTCTGCTCGACAGTGCCCGCCGAGGGGAACTCCCATGAGCACAGCCGCCGAACGCGCCGCCCACCTGGAATTGGTCGGACGACTCAAGTCCGCCTATCCGGAGATGCCGGACGCGCCGCCACCCGATCTGCTCGATCACGAGCGCTTCCTGGCGTACATGAAGACCGTCCATGACGTCGGCGGTGAGCCGGACGCTCCGATGAAGTACGAGAACAAGGATTACGAGTACTGGGAGCACATGACCTACGTCATCTGCGAGGTGCTCGCGTGGCGCGGGATCTGGCTGTCGGAGGAACGCCGCCGCATCGGCAACGTCGACGTCGGGCGCGCGGTCTATCAGGGCTTCCCCTATTACGGGCGGTGGCTGTGGGCGGTCGCGCGGGTGTTGGTGGAGAAACACCACATCAGCCTCGGTGAGCTGACCCAACGCATGGTCGAGGTCAAGGACCGCTACGAGGGCGGCCTCGCGGGCCACAAGCTCGAGGCGCAACCGAAGTCCGAGGGTGACGGCGCGGACGTCAGGCGCAACGAACACCACATCCGTGCGGTCGGCAAGGGCGACCCGCAGGTCTATGCCGGGCAGGCGGGCGAGCCCAAGTTCCGGGTGGGCGACGCGGTGAAGGTCCGCGAGCTGCCGATCCTGCTCTACACGCGCACTCCCGAATACGTCCGCGGCGCCCGGGGCGAGATCGCCGAGGTCACCTACGAGAGCCCGGCGGCCGAGGACGAGACGTGGGACCGCGCCGACGCCACACCCGAGTGGTTCTACATCGTGCGCTTCAACCAGTCCGAGCTGTGGCACGGCTACACCGGCACGGCGAGCGACACCTTGCAGACAGAGATCCCCGAACGTTGGCTGGAGAGGGCCTGATGACGGATCACCACGACCACGATCACGACCACGCGCGCACGGTCAAGCCCATGGTGGACGAGATCACCGACTTCGAAGTGCTCGAGATCGCCCTGCGTGAACTGTGTATCGAGAAGGGCATCTTCACCGCCGAGGAGCACCGCCGGTTCACCGAGTTCGCCGAGCAGATCGGCCCGACGCCGGCCGCCCGCCTGGTCGCGCGGGCCTGGCTGGATCCGGAGTTCAAGCAGCTCGCGCTGACCGACGCGCTGGCAGCGAGCAAAGCCGTCGGCGTCGACTGGCTGGAGCCGACCGGCTTCGGCACGCCGAGCGATTTCACCGCGTTCAAGATCCTCGAGGACACCCCGACCCTGCACAACGTCATCGTCTGTGCGCTGTGCTCGTGCTACCCGCGGCCCATCCTGGGTAATTCACCCGAGTGGTACCGCACCCCCAACTACCGCAGGCGTTTGGTGCGTTGGCCGCGCCAGGTACTCGCCGAATTCGGCCTCTACCTTCCCGACGACGTGGAGGTCCGCGTCGAGGATTCCAACCAGAAGCATCGCTTCATGGTGATGCCCATGCGCCCCGAGGGCACCGAGGGCTGGGACGAGGATCAGCTCGCCGAGATCATCACGCGGGACTGCCTCATCGGCGTCGCGCTGCCCAAGCCGGGCGTCACCACCAATGTGATCGTCGACACCCGCCCTGCGGTCCACCCGGCGGAGTGACGTGATGACTGACGACATCTCGACGCTGAAGAACATCGTCGAACGCAACCAGGTATGGCCCCGGATGGCCGCCAAGTACGGCGTCGAGAACCCCGTGCCGCCGTGGAAGACCAGCCTCGACGGCCTGTGCGACGCCCTTGACCATTCTGCTTGTGGCACAGGGAGACTCAGCTTCAAGGAGCGCCGCGACGAGGAAGACGAACTCTCGGCGACGCTCTATGCGGACTTGCCCTACCCCGAGAACCAATTGGTGTCGCTGGCGCACTCACTGTTGGTGCGCGGCGTTATCGACGAGACCGAGCTGCGGCAGCGGCTCGACGCGGTGCGCGCCAGGCTCGAGGCCTGATCCACACGCGGGTGAGGCCATCCCGTTTCGGGATGACCTCTGCCGCACTACTGATTCTGCAGGTCGGTGATGCGCCAGGCGCCGTGGTGGTTGTGCCAGCCGGGCATCACGTCCGGGGCCGGGGTGGCGTAGGTGTCGGGGCTGTACACGTGACCCGGGCCGGTGGGGCCTTGAGCGGACGCGGTGCCTGCCAGGCCGAGGGCGGCGGCGCCGATGGCCCCGGCGGACAGGACCGGCAATGCGGCGAACCGGACGATGCTCTTGGTGGTGATCATTTCGAATTCCTTTGCGTGAGTGGCTATTTCGATTGTTTCTTCGGCTTGTTTCGCCGTTGAGACAAGAATGCCGCGCAAAGCTGTCCGGGTCTGTCGAGCAACTGGAGGATGGGCCGGCTGAATGTGCCGTCCCCCGATCGGAGGATGGCTGCACACGCTCAGGTTTTGGGTCGGACAGGGTCGCGGAGTACAGTCAGCGGTGATGTTGACTGTGCAGCGGGTGCTCCTTCTCGGACGCCGCGACGGGGTCTGATCCAGACTGGCCTCCCGTCGCGGGTTTTCGCGATGCGCCGGTCTGAATCCCCATCGACCCGGAGCAACCATCATGACCACGCAAGAAACCTCTGTCGACGCCTACAGTTCGGTACGCGCCATCAAGACCCCGGCCGGTCCGCGCCGCGACGGCCAACCCTCCTGGAACACCCAGCGTGCATCGTCGATGCCGGTCAGCCGGTACCGGACATTCGCCGCTGAAGTCGAACCCGTCACGCTGCCCGACCGCACCTGGCCGGACAAGGTGATCGAGCACGCACCCATGTGGTGCGCGGTCGACCTGCGTGACGGCAACCAGGCCCTGATCGACCCGATGAGCCCCGAGCGCAAGCGCCGGATGTTCGACCTGCTGGTCCGCATGGGCTACAAGGAGATCGAGGTCGGTTTCCCGTCGGCGAGCCAGACCGACTACGACTTCGTCCGCGAGATCATCGAGCAGGGCGCCGTTCCCGACGACGTCACCATCCAGGTGCTGACGCAGTGCCGGCCCGAGCTGATCGAGCGCACCTTCGAGGCGTGCGCCGGCGCGCCGCGCGTCATCGTGCACTTCTACAACTCCACCTCGATCCTGCAGCGGCGCGTGGTGTTCCGCGCCGACCGTGAGGCCGTCAAGAAGATCGCCACCGACGGCGCCCGCATGTGCGTCGAGGAGGCCAAGAAGTACCCCGGCACGCTGTGGCGCTTCGAGTACTCGCCGGAGTCCTACACCGGCACCGAACTGCAGTACGCCGTCGACGTCTGCAACGCGGTCGCCGAAGTGGTCCAGCCGACGCCGGAGTGGCCGCTGATCGTCAACCTGCCCGCCACGGTCGAGATGGCCACGCCGAACGTCTACGCCGATTCGATCGAGTGGATGAACCGCCATCTGGCCCCGCGGGACTCGATCATCCTGAGCCTGCACCCGCACAACGACCGCGGAACCGCCGTCGCCGCAGCGGAATTGGGCTATCAGGCCGGCGCCGACCGCATCGAGGGCTGCCTGTTCGGCAACGGTGAGCGCACCGGCAACGTGTGCCTGGTGACGCTGGGCATGAACATGTTCTCCCGCGGCGTGGACCCGCAGATCGACTTCTCCAACATCGACGAGATCCGCCGCACCGTCGAGTACTGCAACCAGCTGCCCGTACACGAGCGCCACCCCTACGGCGGCGACCTGGTGTACACCGCGTTCTCGGGCAGCCACCAGGACGCCATCAACAAGGGCCTGGACCAGATGAAGGTGGACGCGGACGACGCCGATCAGGACGTCGACGACATCCTGTGGCAGGTGCCCTACCTGCCGATCGACCCGAAGGACGTCGGCCGCACCTACGAGGCCGTCATCCGCGTCAACTCGCAGTCCGGCAAGGGCGGCGTCGCCTACATCATGAAGGCCGATCACGGGCTGGTGCTGCCGCGTCGGCTGCAGATCGAGTTCTCGCAGGCCGTCCAGAAGATCACCGACGGCGAGGGCGGCGAAGTGTCGCCCAAGGAGATGTGGGACGTCTTCTCCGACGAGTACCTGGCGCCGATCACGCCGCTCGAGCGGATGCGGCAGAAGGTCGTCGCCTCCGAGGTCGACGGCGGCACCGACACCATCACCGCGATCGTGAAGATCGACGGCGTGGAACGCGAGATCGTCGGTGCGGGCAACGGTCCGCTGGCGGCGTTCGTCGACGCCCTCGGAGCCGTGGGCTACGACATCAACGTGCTGGACTACTCCGAGCACGCCATGTCCTCCGGTGAGGAAGCGCAGGCCGCGGCCTACGTGGAGGTGTCGATCGGCGGGAAGACCGTGTGGGGCGTCGGTATCGCGACGTCGATAACGACTGCATCACTTCGGGCCGTCGTGTCCGCCGTAAACCGTGCCGCGCGTGGTTAACTGACGGAAGCGTAGATCAGCTACGCAGCCGACAATTCCAAAGGAGCCACCCATGGACTGGGGATCATCGTGGGACTTTCTCTGGCACTTCCTGATCATCTTTGCGTGGATTGCATATTTGCTGGTGCTGTTCCAGATCCTGGGGGACCTGTTCTGGCGCGATCATGAGACCTCCGGCTGGATCAAGGCGGTCTGGGTGATCTTCCTGATCGTGTTCCCCTGGCTCACGGCGTTCATCTACCTGATCGCCCGCGGCAAGGGCATGGCCCAGCGCGCGGCCACGGCCGCCGCTGCGGCCAAGCAGGAGACCGACGCCTACATCCGGGAGGCAGCTGGCCGCACCCCGGCTCAGGAGATCGCGGACGCGAAGGCACTGCTCGACGCGGGAACCATCACCCAGGCCGAGTACGAGGCCCTCAAGGCCAAGGCGCTGAGCTAGAACAACGTGAACTGGTCGCCGTCGGGCGGGCTGTCGACGAATTCCTCGACGTCGGTCCCACCGACGACGTGGCCGATGAGGGTCATGAACTCCCCGTCGGCGACCAGTGGCACCCCCAGCTCGCGCGCCTGGTAGCCCTTGCCCTGATCCGGGGCGGTCTCGTTGCAGATCACCAACGAGGTCTGCTGGTCGACCGCATCGGTGTAGGCCAGGCCTGCATCGAGGATGCGCTCGATGACCTCCTCATGCGTGCGCGTCATCTCCGCCGACAACGCGACCCGCATACCCTGCACCAGCGGACGGCCGGGCACATAGGTTCCCGGGTTGGCATACGGGCACGGCAGCCGGGATGCCAGCACCTTCAACGGCCGCAGCTCGTCATGAGTGACCTGGCCGTTGGGCCAGCGCCGGCGGCCGACCTCGCGCAGCGGCAGCCACACCTTGCGGTCGCGGGCCCTGGCCAGGGTGGGCTTGAGGATCTGCGCCAGCACCTGAGCATCGTCGAGCGCATCGTGCGGCCGCATCTGGCTGACGCCCCAGTGCGCTGCCAGCGTCTCCAGCCGCAGGTTCTCGGTGCCCAGTTCCAGCCGGCGAGCCAGCTCGACCGTGCACATCACCGAGTCGATGGGCAGCTCGGCTCCGACCAACTCGGCCTCGGCGGTCAGGAAGCCGTAGTCGAATCCGACGTTGTGGGCCACCAGCGTGCGACCGCGCAGCACGTCGATGAGCTGATCGACGACGTCAGCGAAGGTGGGCTGGCCCTCCAACATCTCCGCGGTGAGCCCGTGCACGTGGGTGGGACCCGGATCGACGCCCGGATTGAGCAGGCTTGCCACGCTGCGTTCGACACTGCCGTCGTCGCCGACCGCCAGCGCGGCCACGCTCACGATGCGGGCCTGCCCGGGCCGGAAACCCGAGGTCTCGACATCGACGACGGCCCAGCCCGCGCCCGGCTCGGCTGCCGGTCGGCCCCACGACGGGCGGGCCGTCAACGGCGGTGCGGTGCTCATAGTCGCCAGGATGGCACGCAAGTCCGACAACCTCGCTCGGCGGGCCAGCGTGTCGTGCACCTAAAATCGCCGGAATGCTGACCCTGCGCGGACGTGCCGCCCTCGCGGCCGGAGCATCCGCACGCTGGGCGTCGCGGGTGACCGGCCGAGGCGCAGGCGCAATGATCGGCGGCCTGGTCGCAATGACGCTGGACTCTTCGATCCTGCGCCAGCTGGGACAGGGCCGTCGCACTGTGGTGGTCACCGGCACCAACGGCAAATCGACCACCACCCGGATGACCGCGGCCGCACTGGCCACCGTGGGCCCGGTGGCCAGTAACTCAGAGGGCGCCAACATGGACGCCGGGCTGGTGGCCGCGCTGGCCGGGGCGAGGTCCGCGCAGTTGGCGGCGCTGGAAGTCGACGAGATGCACGTCCCGCACGTCTCGGACGCCGTGGACCCGTCGGTGATCGTGCTGCTCAACCTGTCTCGCGACCAACTGGACCGCGTCGGGGAGATCAACCACATCGAACGCACGCTGCGCGGCGGCCTGGCCCGGCACCCCGGTGCGGTGATCGTGGCCAACTGTGACGACGTCCTGATGACCTCGGCCGCCTACGACAACCCCAACGTCGTATGGGTCGCGGCAGGCGGCAGCTGGGCGGGCGACTCGGTCAGCTGCCCGCGCTCCGGCGAGATCATCGTGCGCGACGGCGTCAGCTGGTACTCCACCGGCAGCGACTTCAAGCGTCCGAGCCCGCAGTGGTGGTTCGACGACACCCACATATACGGGCCCGACGGGCTGGTCCTGCCCATGACACTGGCGCTGCCCGGTGCCGTCAATCGCGGCAACGCCACCCAGGCCGTCGCGGCGGCGGTCGCGCTCGGCGCCGATCCAGCCGCCGCCGTGGCCGCGGTGTCCGGCGTCGACGAAGTGGCCGGCCGGTACCGCACCGTACAGGTGGGCTCGCACACCGCACGGATCCTGCTCGCGAAGAACCCGGCCGGATGGCAGGAGGCGTTGTCGATGGTGGACAAGCACGGCGCGGGTGTGGTGATCGCGGTCAACGGGCAGGTGCCCGACGGTGAAGACCTGTCGTGGTTGTGGGATGTCCGGTTCGAGCACTTCGGCGACACGCAGGTGGTGGCCGCCGGTGAACGCGGCACCGACCTTGCGGTGCGGCTGGGCTACGCGGATGTCGAACATACGCTTGTGCACGACACGGTCGCCGCGATCGACTCATGCCCGCCGGGACATGTCGAGGTGATCGCGAACTACACCGCGTTCTTGCAACTGAATCGGCGGATCTCATGACCACCTCGAAGATCAGCATCGGCCTGGTGCTCCCCGACGTGATGGGCACCTACGGCGACAGCGGCAATGCGGTGGTGCTGCGGCAGCGGCTTCGGCTGCGTGGCATCGACGCAGAGATCGTCGAGATCACCCTGGCCGACCCGGTGCCCGATTCGTGCGACATCTACACCCTCGGCGGCGCCGAGGACTACGCCCAACGCCTCGCCACCAAGCACCTGATCCGGTATCCCGGTCTGCAGCAGGCGGTTTCGCGGGGCGCTCCTGTGCTCGCGATCTGCGCGGCGATCCAGGTCCTGGGCCATTGGTATGAGACCTCGGCAGGCGAACGCGTCGAAGGCGTTGGCCTCCTGGACGTCACGACGTCGCCGCAGGAGGCCAGGACCATCGGCGAAGTGGCATCCAAACCACTGCTGGACGGGCTCACACAGCCGCTGACCGGCTTCGAAAACCACCGCGGCGGAACGGTTCTCGGCCCCGACGCCCGCCCGTTGGCGGCCGTCACCAAGGGTGCGGGCAACCGGGCCGGGGACGGTTACGACGGCGCGGTGCAGGGCAGCGTGGTGGCCACCTATCTGCACGGGCCATGTCTGGCCCGCAACCCGGAGCTGGCCGATCACCTGTTGTCGCGGGTGGTCGGCGAGCTGCCTGGGCTCGAACTGCCCGAGGTGGAGCTGCTGCGCAAGGAGCGGCTGGCGGCGCCCCGTCGGGTGTAGTCAGCCCCGCGAGCGTGCGTGTCTGCCGGTGCGACACGCCGACGCTCACGCCCCAACGGCTCCGCGTACGTAACGCTGTGGCGGGAAAATTCGCGATTCTCCGCCACCACGTTACGTGCGCGAAGTCCGCGGCAGAATCTCAGTGCGTATTTGCCGTCTGCACGGCGCGCCGGGCAACAGACGCGCACGCTCGCGGTGCAAGGGGACCAACTACACAGAGTCACCCAGGCCCGCGAGCAGGGCCTGCCGGCTCGCCCGCACGTGTTCCCGCATCACGCGTTCGGCGCTGTCGCCGTCTTTGGCGACGATGAGATCGAGTACGACGTGGTGTTCCCGATCGGATTGCAAGGGCCGGCCTGGCTGGCTCAGTGACGTGTGGACCAGCCGCGCGTACGCGAGCTGGTTCATCAGCATGCGGTAGTGCGCTTCGAGCTTGCTGTTGTCGGCACCGACGATCAGCAGATCGTGGAACTCCTCCACCAGTTCGGCGTAGCGAGCACGGTCGTCGCGGGCAACGGCCTCGTCGGCCTGGCGGAGATTCTCCTCCAGCTTGTCGATCTCGGGCACCCGTCCACGTTGCGCAAGCAGCCGCGCCGCCGCGCCTTCCAGCAGTTCCTTCATCTGGAACAGTTCGGTGATCTCACGGCGCGACGGTGTGGTCACGAACGTTCCGACCCGCGGCCGGATCTCGATGAGTCCCTCGGTTTGCAGCTGCTTGAACGTCTCACGCACCGGAGTTCGGGACACTCCGAACTCCTCGGCGATGGCCAGCTCGGAGATGTTCACGCCGGGCGCGATCTCACCCGCGATGATCCGCCGCCTGATCTCCTCGATCAATCGACCCTGGATCGAGCCATTACTGCTGGTCACCGCAGTCCTCCCTGACGTGCCTGCGCCTCATCATGACTCATCGAGTTCGACGTCGATCACTTGACCGCGTGATCCAGGGGTCGAAGGGTCATCTCGATGGGCGAATTGGAACACGGCGGCCCGAAGGACAGAAACAGCTTGCCTTCCCCTGGCGACATGACGATCGACGCCAGCGTCTCCGCCTGGTTCTCACCTTCCTGATGCTCACAGATGCTGCCGGGGTAGCCCTCGTGGTCCCGCAGCATGTCGAACAGATGCTCCGGACCGAGCGACTGTCCACGACGCCGAAGAAGCATCTCCATGCGCGCCAATCTGCTTCTGCTCGACCAGATCGGGTCGCCAGGAATCTCCAGCGCCCGCAGCATCTCGTCCTTGTAGTGATTTGCGTGCGCCCATGTGACCGCCACTTCGGTCACATGGTGAGTGCCGGCCGTCGTCTCGACGTTGACGCCACGCCGGCCGTTGGCCACGAAGAGGTTCTGCCCGGTGGCCCGCTTCGCGTCCAGGACAACTGCCAGCGCATCGTCGATCGATGTCATCGCCAGAGCCCGTCGGGTCAGCAGACTGCCCGGGACGCCGACCACCGCATCAGTCGGAAGCACCGTCATCCAGCACAGCGCGATGTGCTGATTCATACCTGGCCCACCGATGATCCCAGGCTGGCTCAGGATGAACGCCTCCGGCTGCCCCTGCGCCTCGGCAACGTGGAAGAGCACACACGGCTGATACCAACGAGGGATATCCCAGTTCTGGCCGAGCAACGTGGCGCCGGAGACAGTCGCTTCGGGCGCCAAGACCACACCGGTGCAGTGCCCTGCCGGGCCGTCGGCCGGATCCAGGCCGAACTCGTCATAGCAGTTGAGCAACAACACCTTGGCGAATTCGAGCTCGGCTCCCTCGGCGATTCCGACAAGTTCGTCGGCGAGGTCGTTGTCGAACTCCTGAATCGCAGGCCAATACGACTCTGCCCGACGCAGCAGCGTGGACTCTTCCGGTGAATTCGGCGAGATTCCATGACCATTCACGATGTACCGCTCGTACAGGCCGGAGATCTCTGCGGCGAGTTGACGACCGTGCGACAAACCCCGCTCTCTTCCCGTTCCCGACAGCGAACACGTGAGGTACTGGCTCATAAACCCTGCTTTCTCAACGACGTTGGGCGCCGATGGGTGAAGATTCGAGCGCGGCCAGGTTGCCACCGTGGAAGAACTTGCCTGCGCTGTACACCATGGGGTCCCGATCGCCGACCTCGGCATGCACCACCCGGCACATGAAGACCGTGTGCGTGCTGGCCTGCAGCCGTTCACGGATCTCGACCTCCATGCCGGCCGAACTGCGATCGATCAGCGGGCTTCCGAAAGGCCCTGCATGCCAGTCTAATCCGGAGAACTTGTCGTCGGATTTCGCCGCGAACCGGCCCACCACGTCGAGCTGGTCGGCAGAGAGGATGTTGATCGCCAAGTGCTCGGCACGGAACAGGCAGTCATGCGTCGACGACGTGTGCTGGACGGCGACCATCACGGTCGGTGGATCCAGTGAGATGCTCGCGAACGCGTTGACCGCCAACCCTCGTGGCTTGTCGCCGTCGAGTGCGGTGACCACGGTGACACCCGTCACGAACTGCCGATTCACCCGCTTCATCAAATCGACGTCAGGCCTGACCGGTGCGGTCATCGGTCCTGCCCCACTGCGATGATGCCGAGTGCGGTCAGCAGGGCACGCGGGTCCCAGGTGACGTGTTCCTCGACGATGCGGTCGTCGTCGAAGCGCGCGAAGGTCGCCCCGCTGACCGCGACCTCACGCTTGGTGGCAGGCACCCCGAGGAACGAATGTGCGTGGCTTCCGGTGCTGTGCCAGCGGATTGCTGCTCGGTCGCCCTCGACCACCACCTCGTCGACCACGGTCAGCAGGTCGGGGAACGCCGAGCGAGTCGCGGTGATCGATGCCTTCAACTCGTCGCGGGACTGCGTGTTTCCGGTGCCGCTGGTCCGCTGGTACGCGTCGGCAAGCAGGCTGTCGAACGCGTCGACCTCACCGCGGTCCCATGCGGCCTCCCAGGCGTCCTTGATGCGACGGCGTCGGGTTTCGTTGTCAGACATGAGTTTTCCTTTCTGGCGGTGGATCGCTTGCGCTCCTACTCCCCCTTGAAGACCGGTGTGGTCCGGTGCCACAGCGGAGGCAGTCGATATGTGGCCACGTACGCGACGCACGCGACACCGAACCCGACGAAGTAGGACAGGTCTCCCCACTCGGGATGGGCCGCGGCGAGCGGGCCGACAAAGAAGGACAAGTTCCAGAACAGGGAGGATGCGGCGGCTCCGATCACCCAGGCAACGAATCCCCATTCCAGGACGCGGCGGGAGTCGAAGAGTTCGGCAATGCGGGCGCGGTCGTGGCGGTGTCCGAGTACGTAGTCGAGCAGCAGCACCGCGCCGAAGGGCGCGATGAGGTAGGCGCCCAGGAAGAGGAAGGTCTTGAACTTTGCCTCGAACCCTTCGTCAGCCCACAGGGCGATCGCGTACGCCACTACACAGATGATGACGACGGCGGTACGCCGGCTGATCGGAATCCGCAGGGTCTGAACCGAAATCGCGCCGCCGTAGACGTTCAGGAAGTTCTGTGAGAACGACGAGATCAACACCACCAACAGTGCGGCGACGTGGAAGGGTCCGGTGAGGCGGAACAACGCGTCGATGGCGCTCTCGCCACTGGCGGCCGAACTGCCCAACAGGGCACCGACGATTCCCAGCCAGGACAGGGAAAGGAAGTTGCCCGCGAACGTCCACACCCCGGTGGCGCGGTTGACATGGTCTTCGTCGGGCAGATACCGGGAGTAGTCCGACGCAAAGGGCCACCACGCGATCAGGAAGGACAGGAAGAACCCGGCGAAGGTGATCCACCCACCCACACCGCCCACCCAGTACGGTGCCTGCGGATTCGTATCGAACCCGCCATGCCAGCCGCGACTCACCGACACTGCCGTGATCATCACGAAGCCGGCGAAGAGCACCACTGCCAGGATCCGCTCCAAGAAGTGGATCATGTTGTAGCCGTAGACGGCTACCACGAGCTGGATGAAGACCAGCACGAAAGTCCCTAGCCAGTACGGGATGGCGGGTATCAGTGCACGCAGGGCCTGCCCGCCCAGAATGACGGTCACAGCGGCCCAGCCGATACCGGCGAAGACGTTCACATAGGCCACCGGAACGAAATTTCCGAAGAATCCGAGCGGGCCGCGGGCCTGGATCTGCTGGGCCACACCGAGTCGCCCACCCATGCGGGAGAGCACGCCCATGACCACTGCGCCCACCAATGACCCCGCGATGATCGCCGTCACCGAGGAGACCAACGACAACCCGAAGCTGACCGCCAGGAATCCCAGCACGATGATCGGGAAGTTCATCCCGGCGGCGAACCAGATGAAGAACTGCGACACCGGCCTTCCGTGCCGCTCGGAGTCCGGGATGGCGTCGACGCCATAGGGTTCGACAGCCGCAATCTTGTTGCGGTAGTGCAAGTCCGGGGACAGCTCGCCGGTGGAGGCCGGCGACAGGTCCGGGGAGAAATCTGTGGTCATCGGATCACCTTGCGTTCTCGATGGTGGTCCGTCCGGTGCCATGGCATGCAGCGAACGGTGGAAACAGTCCTGTGAGCCTGAATCCAGTTGGCGATCGCTGTAGCACTCAGCAGGCGCCATCTGGCATACAACAGAATGTAAGCGCAGTCACAAGGGATGTCAACGGCTACGTGCGACACCCGCTGCCGATCAGCTGATGCGAGCTCCTCCAGGGGCTCGTTAACATGCCTTTTACGTGCTATTTCAGGAGATTCACCGGCGGTAGTGCGACCCCCGAGGGCGTGCGGAGAATGCGTACTTCTTGACCCGCCTACCGCATCAAGCTATCGTCTGTGGCATGCAACAGAACCTCGCTGGGCCACATGTGCGGAAGGTGGTCGTCTACCGCGAGACGGTGGTGACCGAAGCCGGTGAACGCCCGACCCGCCCGGCGCTGCAGGCCAGCGTCGCCGCGGTGATCCACAATCCCTGGCTCGACACCCCGCCGTCACGCGACCTGACCCCCGAAGTCATGCAGATCGCCCCGGTGCTGGCGCAACTGCTCACAGATCGCTTGATCGAGACGCTGGGAGGCGCCGACGCGATCGAGGCGTTCGGCAAAGCCGCCATCGTGGGCACCGCCGGCGAGATCGAACACGGCGGTGCACTGATCCACACGCCGTACTTCGGCAACCTCATGCGCGAATTTCTCGAGGGCGACTCGATCATCTGTTTCGCCGATGTGCGCGCCGACGCCGGTGAGCCACTGGTGGTTCCGATGTGGCACAAGACGAAGGCCGCCACCCGCAGCCACTACCAGACGGTGAACACCCGGATATCCGACGGCCCACGCGCCGACGAACTCGTCATCATCGCCGCCGGGTCGACCGGCCCACGGCCCCACCCCCGGATCGGGGACCGCACCACCGACCCCGCCGTCACCGTCAAGAGTCTGGAGAGTGTCCTGTCATGAAGCTGCGCAAGATCGTCACCGTCGTCGAGGAGATCCGCACCGAGGGTGGCCGCGAGGTCAATCCGCCGGCCCGGGTGGCCGTGGTCGCGGCAGTGATCGAGAATCCTTGGGCTGGACAAGGTTTCGTCGACGACCTGGGCCCAGGGATCGATGCGACCGCGTCCGACGTGGGAGCACTGTTGGCACCGCTGGTTCTCGAGGCTCTCGATGAGCCCGCCGAAGCGTACGGCAAGGCCGCGATCGTCGGGCTGAACGGCGAGATCGAACACGGCTCGGGCCTGATCCACACACTGAAGTTCGGCGATCATTTCCGCAAGGCCGCCAATGCCACCACGCTGCTGCCCGCGGTCGAGAAGCGCGGACCGGCGGGCGTCATCTTCGACATCCCGCTCAAGCACATCACCGACGCCACGATCCGGTCGCACCATCAGACCGTGGAGGTGCGCATCGCCGACGCCCCGCATGCCGACGAGATCGTCATCGCGTTGGCCGCTGCCTCACAAGGCCGCCCGCAGCAGCGCCTGGCGCCGCTGAGCAGCGAGAAGTAACTCCGGTGAGCCGGCCGACGCTCGTCCTGCTGCACGGAGTGGGCCTGGACCACACCGTGTGGGAGCCCCTCGCCGCGCTGCTGGCCGACCGGTTCGACATCATCACTCCCGACCTGCCCGGACACGGCGCCAGGCCGCCCGCGCCCGCGGGAGTGACGTTGGCGGACTTGGCCGATGGCGTCGCGGCCGAGATCCCGACCGGGTCGCACCTGGTCGGGTTCTCCCTCGGTGCCCTGGTCGCCCAGCACCTCGGGGTGCACCGTCCCGAGCTGGTCGCCTCGCTGACCTCGGTGGCCTCGGTCTGCCGGCGCACACCCGAGGAGCGGGTCGCGGTACTGGCCCGGCTCGACACCGCCGCCACCGACATTGCGGCGAGTTCGGCTGCGTCCCTGCGGCGTTGGTACGACGGCACCGACGTGGCCCCCGAGCAGATCGCCCGCACGGAGGCCACCTTGCTGGCCAACGATCCGGACAGCTTCCTGAACTGTTACCGGGTTTTCGCCACCGCCGACGCCGAGATCGGCCCGCAGCTCGCTCTCATCGACGTACCGGCACTGGCCATCACCGGGTCCGACGATCCGGGCTCGACCCCGGACATGACCCGCAGGCTCGCGGCGTCCATCCGCGATTGCGAAGCGGTCATCATCCCCGGGGCGCGGCACATGCTGCCGGTGCAATGCCCCCGCGAACTCGCCGACGCCATAACGTCTTTCATCGGAAGGTCCGTTCATGTCTGAAACCCCGAAACTGCAGCACTTCATCGGCGGGAAGGCGACCGCTCCGGCGTCCGGTGAGTACTTCGAGAGCACCAACCCGGCCACCCGCGATGTGCTGTACCAGGCGGCCCGCGGGAATGCGGCCGACATCGACGCGGCGGTGGCCTCGGCCACCGAGGCGTTCAACGATCCGCGGTGGCGAGATCTGAGCCAGACCAAGCGGGGCCATCTGCTGCGCCGCCTCGGGGACCTGGTCGCCGAGAACGCCGAGGACCTGGCTCGCTCGGAATCCCTGGACAACGGCAAGCTGCTGCGTGAGATGCGTGGTCAGCTCGCAACCCTGCCCGAGTATTACTACTACTACGCGGGTTTGGCAGACAAGATCCACGGCGACGTCATCCCGACCTCAGATCGTCGGGTGCTCAACTACACCATGCGGGAGCCGCTGGGTGTGGTCGGCGCGATCACGCCGTGGAACTCGCCGCTGACGCTGACCACGAGCAAGCTCGCCCCTGCGTTGTGCGCGGGCAACACCGTGGTGATCAAGCCGTCCGAGTACACCTCGGCGACGGTGCTGAAGCTGGCCGAGCTCGTGATCGAAGCGGGCTTTCCACCAGGGGCGGTCAACGTGGTCACCGGATTCGGCGCCGAAGCCGGCCAGCCTCTGGTGGATCACGTTGGGCTGGCGAAGATCTCGTTCACGGGTAGCACCGCGACCGGGTCACGGATCGCTTCTGCGACAGCGGGCCGGTTCATCGGGTCGACGCTGGAACTCGGTGGCAAGTCCCCCAATATCGTGTTCGACGACGCCAACGTCGCCAACGCGGCCACCGGTGTGGTGGCGGGCATCTTCGCAGCCGCCGGGCAGACGTGCATCGCGGGCAGCCGGGTGTTCGCCCAGCGCGCCATCTATGACGAGTTGCTCGAGCGCGTCGCCGAACGGGCCCGCAGCATCCGGATGGGCAATCCGCTCGACGACGACACCGAACTCGGCCCACTGGCGTTCGAGGATCAGCGCGACAAGGTGGCGTCCTACGTCGACCTCGGCCGCTCCGAAGGAGCCCGGGTACTCACCGGAGGCCGGGCCACCGACGGTGGTCTCGGCGGGTTCTTCTACGAGCCAACGGTTCTGGTGGACGTCACCAACCAGATGCGCGTGGTGCGCGAGGAGATCTTCGGCCCGGTCGCCGCGATCATGCCGTTCGACTCCGAGGACGAGGTCGTGCAGTTGGCCAACGACACCGAATACGGTCTTGCCGCAGGCGTGTGGACGTCGAATCTGGCCCGCGCACACCGAATGGCCGCACGCCTGGACGCCGGCACCATCTGGGTCAACACTTACCGGGCCATGTCACCGATGTCGCCGCGGCAGGGCTTCAAGAGCAGCGGTGTCGGCGTCGAGCACGGCACCGAGACCATGAAGGAATACACCCGGCTCAAGAGCGTGTGGATCAACACCAACGAGGGCCCGGTGCCCGATCCGTTCGTGATGCGGAGCTGACATGCCACTCGTCGAAGTGACCATCGCGCAAGGCCGTTCGGCCGACCAGATCCGCGCCATGATGCACGAGGTGCACGAGGCGGTGCTGAGGACAGTGGACACCCAACCTGAGCACATCCGCGTCATCGTCCGCGAGGTTCCCCGGACTCATTGGGCAACAGGCGATCTCACCATCGCAGAGATGAAGGAGCAAGCATGAGATTTTCGTTGTTCGTCCACATGGAACGCTGGGACTCCTCGATCAGCCATCGGCAGCTCTTCGAGAACCTCGCCGAGCTGTCCCTGATGGCCGAGGCCGGCGGCTTCTCGACGGTGTGGATCGGCGAGCACCACGCCATGGAATACACCATCTCGCCGAGTCCGATGCCGCTGCTCGCCTACCTGGCCGGTCAGACTTCGACGATCCGGCTCGGCGCGGGCACCATCATCGCCCCGTTCTGGAATCCCATTCGCGCGGCAGGTGAATGCGCCCTGCTCGACGTGATCAGCAACGGCCGCATGGAAGTTGGCCTGGCCCGCGGCGCCTACCAGATCGAGTTCGACCGCATGATGCCCGGGCTGTCGGCCACCGACGGCGGCAAGTACCTGCGCGAACTGGTGCCCGCGGTGCGCAAGCTGTGGCAGGGCGACTACGCGCACGACGGCGAGATCTGGCAGTTCCCGACGTCGACGAGCGTTCCCAAGCCCGTGCAGCAGCCGACGCCGCCGATGTGGATCGCCGCGCGCGATCCCGATTCGCACGACTTCGCTGTGGCCCAGGGATGCAACGTCATGGTGACGCCGCTGATGAAGGGCGACGACGAGGTCGTCGACCTCAAGCGAAAGTTCGACACCGCCGTCGGCAACCACCCCGAGGTGACGCGCCCCCAGATCATGGTGTTGCGCCACACCCACGTTCACGCCACCGAGGATCCAGACGGCTGGCGCCCGGCCGCCGCGGCGATCTCGAAGTTCTACCGCACGTTCGACGCCTGGTTCGGTAACAAGACGGCGCCGGTCAACGGGTTCCTCGAGCCCAGCCCGGAGTCGAAGTTCGCGCAGCGCCCCGAGTTCGAGTTGGAGTCCCTGCATCGCACCGCGATGATCGGCACGCCCGACGAGGTCATCGAGCGCCTGCGGTTCTACCAGGAACTCGGCATCGACGAGTTCAGCTTCTGGTGCGACAACAGCCTGCCGCACGACGAAAAGCGCAAGAGCCTCGAACTCTTCATCAAAGAAGTCGTTCCCGCATTCCAATAGGAGCCGGCCATGAATGGTGTGCGCATTCACGCCATCGATCTGCAGGATGCCCAGCGCCGGGCCGCCACCCAGCGTGCCGCCGCACCGGAGCTACCCGTGCTGCTCGACGTCGAGGTGCTGATCGACCGCGACATCCGTGCGGCGTTCAAAGCGCTCGGTGACCTACCCCCGGGCACCGCACTGCGATACGTCGGCACCCCGCGCGGGCTGGCCGGTCTGATCGCCGACGTGCAGCGGCTCGGCATCGCCGACGGTGTGGTGCTCAAACCGCTCGGTGACAGCCCGGTCGCGGATCTCATGCTCGAGGAATTGGCGCCGGGCCTGGCGTCCTGACACTGTGGCCTAGGCAGTGGACGCAGCGTTTCGGTTGGTGCTGTTCGAGGCAGTCGTCGGCGCGGCAGCCGTCAGGATCTGCCCGGCGCGCTTGTCGACGTAGCGGGTGACCGCATGCTGGCCGGCGCCGAAGATCACGGCCATCAACAACAGGTCCGGCACGGTCTGCGGAGGCTTCATGGGCCCGATACCGTTGCCCAGCAGTGCGAGACCGACCACGGCGACCAACGGCCCGAACGCAATCTTGAGCAGTCCCTGTTGCAGCGGCAGGTTGAACGGTCCGACATTGGTCGGGATCCGCGACACCGCGGGGATTGCGGTGAACAGCGCCCCGACTGCTCCGAACAACATCACGACAACGAGGCACCCCCAGGCCGAGGCATGCCAATCATCGTGTGGCACGACGAAATTCAGAGTCGGCGCGGCCGCCTGCGCCACCACGATCGCGGCGGAGAACACCACGCAGAAAACGGAGGCGATCAGCAACCGGTTCCGCAGATAGCGTGCCTCGCGGTTGGCGTGATCGGCCTTGGCATGCGCAGCCCGCAACACCTCGGCGGTAGCCGAGCGCAACTCGGCCTCCGGCGGGTCAGATTGCGCACAGAGTTTGTCGAGCTGGGCAAGCTGAGGGTCGGCATAGTCGAGGTAGGCGTGTCCCCGCTGGGCAGCCCGCGCGGCGTACACCGGCAGCGTCGCGCCGTCGACCAGCCCGACCATCCGCTCTTCCACCTCACGCAAACGCGACCACGCCCGCTCGATCTCGGTTCCCCACCACCACTTCAGCGGAGTGACTCGCGCGCACGAAGCCTCATTGGCGTCTTTCAGCAGATCGTCGATCAGGTATCTGCGGGTCTGCATCTTGCACGGCGTCTTACCGAGATCCAGACCCGCGAGATCGTCCAACAACAAGATGCGGCGGTGCTGCGCCGCCTGCCGCCATGGGGCGGTTCGCGAACACCCCTCCGGCAGGCCGGATTTCAGGCCTCGCCAGAGCGTCCCCTCCAGGCAGTCCTGGTGCGCCTGACCGATAGCCGAATGGACACCATTCGTAGGCGATTCCGCGATGGCCATGACCATCTCCTTCGTCACCTGTGACGGTATTCCTGTGCCCGGCACGCTGAAACGCGTAGCGAACTACCTCACTTACTCGATCAGGCGAACGGGTCGACCGCCGCAGCGATGCGCGCCGCAGCGTCGGCGACAACGGCTTCCCCATGACCGAACCCGGCGATCTGGGCGCCGGTGGCCGCGAGTGTCTGCAGAGATACGGTGGCGGCGCGCCGGTCGGTGTTGAAGACACCGAGGATCACCTGTCCGTTGAACTCCGCGACCGCATCACCGGTGAGCACGGCGTCAGCAGCGGGCAGATACAGTCCGATGCTGCCCGGCGTGTGCCCGGGTGCGGCGACGACGCGGGTGCCTCCGGCGAAGTCGAGCACATCCCCGTCGACCACCTCTCCGTCCACCCGGCAAGCGGGCCCGTGCGGTGAGGACTCGATGTCGGGGCGGATCGTCCGCTCACCGTCGGTCAGCACCGGCACAGGTCCGGGTTCGTCGCCCCGGATATACGGCGAATCGGCAACGCCGGCAACCACTTCGGCATCCGACCAGTCGACGATCCGTGCGGCCGAGCCGCAGTGGTCCTCGTGAAAATGGGTCAGCACAATACGTTTCACGTCGGTGCGCGAGCGGCCCAGCGCTGTCAGAGCCTGAGAAATCAGCTCGGCGCTGTCTGGCCAACCGGTATCGATCAGCGTCACACCGTCGGCTCCGAGCCAGAGGTAGCAGTTCAGGAGATGCGCGCGGTCGCCGGGAATGCGCAGGCGATACAGCGAGGGAGCCAGCTCAAGCAGATCGGGCATGATTCGACGCTAGTGATCATGGCCCGTCACGGTCGAGCGGTTTCGCTGTGGTCGAAACCGGCCCAGTGGCCACTTGTGCACGCATTTTTCGCGATTCGCGTACGTAACTGGCCACTCGACCCGCAAGAGTCAGGCCATCGCGCGGCGGCCGGCCAGCGCGCGGCCGAGGGTGAGCTCGTCGGCGAACTCCAGGTCCCCACCCATCGGCAGGCCCGAGGCGATACGCGTCACCGTCAGCCCCGGAATGTCGCGCAGCATGCGCACCAGGTAGGTGGCGGTGGCCTCGCCCTCGGTGTTCGGGTCGGTGGCGATGATCACCTCGGCCACGTCGACGCCGTCGACACGTTCCCCGATCCGGTTCAGCAGCTCACGGATGCGCAGCTGGTCGGGCCCGATACCGGACAACGGGTCCAGCGCGCCGCCGAGCACGTGGTAGCGGCCCCGGAATTCGCGGGTGCGCTCGACGGCCTGCACGTCCTTGGGTTCCTCGACGACGCATACCAGTGACGCGTCACGGCGGGGGTCGCTGCAGATCCGGCAGCGCTGCGCGTCGGACACGTTGCCGCACACCTCGCAGAACGTGACCCCGTCGCGGATGCGGCCGAGCACGGCCGTGAGCCGGTCGATGTCGGGCGGCTCGACGCTCAGCAGGTGAAACGCGATCCGCTGGGCGCTCTTGGGCCCGATGCCGGGCAGTTTGCCCAGCTCGTCGATCAGATCCTGGACGGGACCCTCGAACACGGATACCTACAGTCCCGGAATGCCGAAGCCGCTCAACCCGCCGGCCAGCGGGCCGAGGCGGCTCTGTGCCATTTCTTGCACCTGCGCCGACGCGTCGGCCAGTGCGCCCACGATGAGATCCTGCAGGGTCTCCGGATCGGACGGATCGATGACCTTCGGGTCGATCGACACGGCGACCACCTCACCGCTGCCCTTCACCGTGACCTTGACCAGACCACCGCCTGCCTGACCCTCGACCTCGGAGTTGGTCATCGCCTCCTGGGCCTCCATCAGCTGCTGCTGCACCTGCTGTGCCTGTGCGAGCAGTGCCGACATGTCGGGTGTGCCTCCGGGTTGCATGACAGGTCCCCTTGCCGTGTTGGTTGCGTCTTGGTCTCGACTTGGTTGCTCTCCGCTCGAGCGCGGCGGTTTGACCTTCCAGCCTAGACGGCGCCCGGGCTACGGTGGCGCCCGTGCGAGTCCCAGCCTGCCTGCGTGTCGGCACCGCGGTTGCCAGCAGCGTGCTCATCGCTGTCTCGACCGCCGCCGCACCGATTGCCCATGCCGCACCCGCGAACCTCGCCGGGATGATCGTCTTCCTCGATCCCGGCCACAACGGCGCCAACGACGCCTCGATCAGCAAGCAGGTCCCGACCGGACGCGGCGGCACCAAGGACTGCCAGGCCAGTGGCACCTCGACCGACGACGGCTACCCCGAGCACACCTTCACCTGGGACACCACGCTGCGAGTCCGGGCCGCGCTGACCGCGCTGGGAGTGCGGACGGCGATGACGCGCGGCGACGACACCTCGGTGGGGCCGTGTGTCGACGCGCGCGCCGCGATGGCCAACGCCGTGCACCCGAACGCCATCGTCGCCATCCATGCCGACGGCGGCCCCGCCAACGGCCGAGGCTTCCACGTGTTGTACTCGTCGCCGCCGCTCAACGCCGTGCAGGCCGGTCCGTCGGTGCAGTTCGCGAAGGTGATGCGCGATCAGATCTCCGCGTCGGGAATCCCGCCGGCCACCTACATCGGCTCGGGCGGGCTGGATGCCCGCTCCGACATCGCCGGGCTCAACCTCGCGCAGTACCCGTCGATCCTCGTCGAGTGCGGCAACATGAAGAACCCGGTCGACTCGTCGCTGATGAAGTCGCCGGAGGGCAGGCAGAAGTACGCCGACGCCATCGTCCGCGGGATCGCCGGGTTCCTCGGTTCGCAGCAGGTCGCGTCGGCGCGCTAGGTGCCTTCCACTTCTTTCTTGAGGTTGGCGAGCACCTCGTCCTGGATCTTGCGCAGCCCCAGCGGCGCGAAGATCTTCTCGAAGAAGCCGCCCACCCCGCCGGCGCCGGTCCAGGTGGTCTTGAGGTTGACCGACGATCCGGCTCCGGCCGGCGCGACGGTCCAGTTGATCACCATCGACGAGTTGGCGTCCTTCTCGATGACGGTGTGCCCCGCCACGTCGACGGTCACCTTGACGTCGCGGACACGTGATTTCGTCGCCTGCAGTTTCCAGGTGGCGACGGTGCCCGCACCCTGCCCGCCTTCGAGGACCTGGTAGCCGCTGTAGTTCGAGGAGAGAATCTTCGGCCGCACCGTCTGGTAGTCGGCGATCGCAGCGAACACGGCGGCGGGTTCGGCGTTGATCAATACGGTGCTGACCGCGCTGACCTGTCCCATCGGTGAATACTCCTTGTATCAATGACGTCGCGGTCTGATAACCGCGCTCCTCTGGGTCGCATCGAATGCAACCGCCGACTAGCGTATATGTGTGTCTGTTGTTCCGACTGACGCACAGGCTGTCCACGCTGCCGGCGTACAGCGGCTTCTCGACAGCTATCGCGCCATAAAGCCCACCGAGACAGTTCGTCTTGCCAAAAACACGTCGAACCTGTTCCGCGCCCGCGACCGGCACGCCGGTAAGGGCCTGGACACATCAGGTTTGACGAATGTCATCGCGGTCGACCCACACGCGTCGACCGCAGATGTGGCAGGCATGTGCACCTACGAGGACCTGGTGGATGCGACGCTGCCATACGGGCTGGCGCCCTTGGTGGTACCGCAACTCAAAACCATCACCCTCGGCGGTGCGGTCACCGGCCTCGGCATCGAGTCCACGTCGTTCCGCAACGGGCTGCCGCACGAATCCGTGCTGGAGATGGACATCCTCACCGGCGCAGGCGAAATCGTCACCGCCTCGCCCACCGAGCATTCCGATCTGTTCCGCGCTTTCCCCAATTCCTATGGCACCCTTGGCTATTCGACGCGGCTACGGATCGAGCTGGAACCGGTGCTGCCGTTCGTCGCGCTGCGCCACCTGCGCTTCCACACCTTGGCCGACCTGGTCGCGGCCATGGACCGCATCATCGAAACCGGTGGGCTGGGCGGCGAGAAGGTGGATTACCTCGACGGCGTGGTGTTCAGTGCCGACGAAAGCTACCTGTGTGTGGGCATCAAGACCGCCACGGCCGGTCCTGTCAGCGACTACACCGGCAGCGCCATCTACTACCGGTCCATCCAGCACGACGGGAAGACCGCGGCGGAAAAGCATGACCGCCTGACCATTCACGATTACCTGTGGCGGTGGGACACCGACTGGTTCTGGTGCTCACGGGCATTCGGCGCGCAGAACCCCGCGATCCGGCGGCTGTGGCCGCGCCGCTACCGCCGCAGCAGCTTCTACTGGAAGCTCATCGGCTACGACCGGCGATTCAACATCGCCGACCGCATCGAGAAGCGCAACGGGCGCCCGCCGCGGGAACGCGTGGTACAGGACATCGAGGTGCCGATCGAGAACTGCGCGGAATTTCTCACGTGGTTTCTCGAGAACGTCCCGATCGAACCAATCTGGCTGTGCCCGCTGCGGTTACGCGATGATCCGAGAACCGCAGGCACGTGGCCGCTGTATCCGCTGCGGCCCCACCACACCTACGTCAACGTCGGCTTCTGGTCGTCGGTGCCGGTCGGGCCCGAACCCGGGCACACCAACCGGCTCATCGAACGCAAGGTCAGCCAGCTCGACGGACACAAATCGCTGTATTCGGACGCGTTCTACCCGCGTGACGAGTTTGACGCACTATATGGCGGGGAAGCTTATAAGACGGTCAAGAAAACCTACGATCCCGATTCACGTCTCCTTGATCTGTACTCGAAAGCGGTGCAACGGCAATGACAACATTCAGGGAAAATTCGACACACTCTCAGGCGAACAAACTGACGCTCGCCGAGATCCTGGAGATCTTCGCCGCGGGACAACTGCCGCTGAAATTCACCGCATACGACGGCAGCACCGCCGGCCCTGAGGACGCCGCACTCGGACTCGACCTCAAGACCCCGCGCGGCACGACCTACCTCGCCACCGCCCCCGGTGACCTCGGGCTGGCCCGCGCCTACGTGTCGGGTGACCTGGAACCGCACGGCGTGCACCCGGGCGATCCGTACCCGCTGCTGTGCGCGCTGGCCGAGAAGATGGACTTCAAACGGCCACCGGCGCGTGTGCTGGCCAACATCATCCGCTCCATCGGCATCGAGCACCTCAAGCCCATCGCCCCTCCGCCGCAGGAGGCGCTGCCGCGCTGGCGCCGGATGGTGGAAGGGTTGCGGCACAGCAGAGTTCGCGACGCCGAGGCCATCCATCACCACTACGACGTGTCGAACACGTTCTACGAGTGGGTGCTCGGGCCGTCGATGACCTACACGTGCGCCTGCTATCCGAGCGCCGACGCGTCGCTGGAGGAAGCGCAGGAGAACAAGTACCGCCTGGTGTTCGACAAGCTGCGGCTGCAGCCCGGGGACCGGCTGCTCGACGTCGGCTGCGGCTGGGGCGCCATGGTCCGTTACGCGGCGCGCCAGGGCGTACGGGCCATCGGTGTGACGCTGTCGCGCGAGCAGGCCGCGTGGGCCCAGAAGGCCATCGCCGAGGAAGGGCTGGGCGATCTGGCCGAGGTGCGGCACGGGGATTACCGGGATGTCGCCGAGTCCGGCTTCGACGCGGTGTCCTCGATAGGCCTCACCGAACATATCGGCGTGCACAACTACCCGTCGTACTTCGGTTTCCTGAAGTCCAAGCTGCGGGTCGGCGGGCTGCTGCTCAACCACTGCATCACCCGGCACGACAATCGGTCGGGTGCGGCCGCCGGAGGTTTCATCGACCGCTACGTGTTCCCCGACGGCGAGCTCACGGGCTCCGGCCGGATCATCACCGAGATCCAGGATGTGGGCCTGGAGGTGCTGCATGAGGAAAACCTGCGGCATCACTACGCGATGACCCTGCGCGACTGGTGCGCCAACCTCGTCGAGCACTGGGACGAGGCCGTGGCCGAGGTCGGCCTGCCCACCGCGAAGGTGTGGGGCCTGTACATGGCCGGTTCCCGGCTGGGCTTCGAGACCAACGTCATCCAGCTGCACCAGGTGCTGGCGGTCAAGCTCGACGAGCACGGCCACGATGGAGGACTACCGCTGCGCCCGTGGTGGCAGCCCTAAGCGTGCGCTTGGACATTCTGTCGAATTCGATGTTGCGCAGTTCGACGTGACGTCGATGCACTGTTAGCTGCGCCACACTTAGTGTTCTTGGTACCCCGACCAAGGACGCATCCATGAACCCATCGAACTCGACGGCCGCCCGCCGCCCGGTGATCGAAACCCGCTCCATCGACTATGTCCCCGTGCGCGAGCGGCACGGCACCGTGTGGCATCAGGGACCGTTCTGGTTCACCGGCAACTTCGTCGTCACCACGATGGTCGCGGGCTTCATCGGCCCCGCCATCGGTCTCAGCCTCGGCTGGTCGGTGCTCGCCGTGGTCCTCGGCGCCGGGTTCGGCACGTTCTTCATGGCGTTCCACGCCAACCAGGGCCCACGGATGGGCCTGCCTCAGATGATCCAGTCGCGGGCGCAGTTCGGCACCCGCGGGGCAATCGTGCCCTTCATCGCCGTGCTGTTCGTCTACGTCGGCTTCAACGTGTTCAACGTCATCCTGGCGACCCAGGCCCTTCAGTTGATCCTCCCCGGCAGCGCCGCGGTGTGGTATCCGGTGCTGATCCTCGTCGCGATCCTGCTGGCCGTCGTCGGCTACGACCTGCTGCACTTCATCCAGCGCTGGCAGTCCTACCTGATGGTGGCGGTCTTTCTGCTCTTGACCATTGCCGCGCTGACCAGCCTGCACGGCGGCTCGGCCATTCCCGACGCGCACTTCGACTGGGGGAAGTTCCTCATCGTCTTCGGAGCCGCGGCCGGCTACCAGATCTCATACGCCGTCTACGTCTCCGACTACAGCCGCTACCTGCCTCCCGACGTGTCGGCCCCGGCCGTCATCAGCTGGACCTACGCCGGCGCGGCCCTATCGGCCATGTGGCTGATGTCGCTCGGTGCGTTCATCGGCTCGGCCATCGCCGAACCCGATGCCATCGGCAGCATCCAGCAGGTCGGCAACTCCCTGTTCCACGGCTTCGGCACCTTCGCCGCGGTGATCTCCGTCCCGGCTCTGCTCAGCATCATGGCGATCAACCTCTACGGCGCCATGCTCACCGGCGCGAGCGCCGTCGACGGCTTCAAGCAGCTCAAACCCAGCGTCCGGGGACGGATCATCGGCATCCTGGTGATCGCGATCGTGGTCTACACCATCGCGCTGGTGATCCCCGAGAACTACCTGTCCAGCTTCAACAACTTCGTGCTGATGATGCTGTACTTCCTCATCCCCTGGACCGCGGTCAACCTGGTCGACTTCTACTTCGTGCGCCGAGGCCACTACGCCATCGCGGACATCTTCAAACCGAACGGCGTCTACGGTCGCTGGTCCTGGCGCGGGCTGGTGGCCTATGCCGTGGGCTTCGCCGCCATGATCCCGTTCATCACCACCACGTTCTACGAAGGCCCGGCCGCCAAAGCCATTGGCGGCGGCGACATTTCATTCGCAGTCGGGCTGGTGGTCAGCGGAGTGAGCTACTGGCTGCTGACCCGGAATCTCGACCGCTCGGCCGAGGAGGCCGCCATGGCCGCCAGCGAACGCGAGCTCGCCGCGCTCGATGATGCCAAGGTGGCGCCGTGACTGTTGCCGTTGCGGCCTGCCAGGTGTCCCCCGTGCTGGGCGACCCGCAGGCCAACCGGTGCATCGTGGCCGCCGCGGTCGGTGACGCCGCGAACGCAGGCGCCAAGGTCGTGGTCCTGCCGGAGCTCGTCTCCAGCGGGTACGTGTTCAGCGGCAGAGCCGAGGCGGCCCGATCCGCCGAACCCGTCGACGGACCGACCATCCAACTGTGGTGCAGCCTGGCGCGGACCCACCACCTGGTGCTCGTGGGCGGGTTCTGCGAGCTCGGTCGCGACGACGCCCTGTACAACTCTGCCGTCATCGTCGACCACACCGGCCTGCGTGCGGTGTACCGCAAGACCCATATGTGGGACCGGGAGCGGCTGATCTTCACGCCGGGAGACGCTCCACCGCCCGTCGTCGACACCGAGATCGGCCGGATCAGCACCATGATCTGCTATGACCTCGAGTTTCCGGAGTGGGTTCGCATCCCTGCCCTGGCCGGGGCGCAGCTCCTCGCCGCCCCGGTCAACTGGCCGACCTATCCGCGGCGCGACGATCAACGGCCACTGGAGGTCGTGCGGGCCCAGGCCGATGCCTCCGTCAACCGCATGGCCGTGGTGGCGTGCGACCGCACGGGCGTCGAACGCAAGGTCGGCTGGGTGGGCGGCAGCGTCGTCATCGACGCCGACGGCTGGGTGCTGGCCGGCGGAAACGCGACTGCCGAAGCCCAAACGGTGACGGCTGAGGTGGATCTCGACCTGGCCCTGGACAAACGCGTCGGCGGGCTCAGCGACATCCACAGCGACCGACGCCCCGAGCTGTACGAGCGGGTGACTCGCTAGCCGTCGATCTTGCGCGCGCCAAGTTCGTTCTGCAGGAGCTCCAGCGCGACCTCCTCGGGGTCGCGGCGCGGCCCGGCCTCGCTCTGCCCCGCCTCGGCGAGCAACTCTTCTTCCTCGTCCTCTGGCGATGGCGGTTCCGGAGGGGGCGCCAGATCGGCTTCGGGTATGGAGCGAGCCACCCGGGCGGGCACCTTGGGCGGGGGTTTGGTGGCCCGCGGCGGTGGCGGTGCTGCGGCTTCCGCGGTGCCCACCTCACACCGGATCTGCCAGTCCACCCCGAGCGCGTCCTTGAGCGCATCGCGGATCACGTCGGCATTGCGCGATTCGGTCAGCCGCTTGGCCAGCGGTGGCGATTCATGGGACAGCACAAGGGTTTTGTCCTCGACCGCCCGCACGATCGCCCCCGAGAGCATGACTTCGGTGGTGCGGCTGCGCTCGCGCACCTTCTCGCGGACCGTTGACCACATGGACCGCACGGCGGCGGCGTTGGGTTCGCCGCCGGGCGCGGGCGCTGACGGCGCCGGCTCGTATTCCGGTTCCGGCTCGCGCGCGGGTTCCGGTTCGGGTTCCGGCGCCACGGGCTCGGGCACACGCACCCGGACCGGTTCCGGTTGGGGCTCGGGCGCCGGTGGAGGGGGTGGCGGTGGCGCTGCCGCAGCGGGCGGCGCCGGCACAACAGCGGGCGCGGGTTCGGGAGCCAGCGCCGGTTCAGGCGTCGGCGGCGGTGTGGCCGCCGCCTGGCTGCGCCGGGTGTAGGTCTTGGTGGGCTCGGCGGCTGGCCGACCGGCCGATGCCTGGGCCTCTCCGGCCGGGATCGACATGTCGAGCCGGGTTTCGATGCGTTCGATGCGCTGCAGCAAGGCCGATTCGGTGTCGTGCGCCGAGGGCAGCAGCAGCCGCGCGCACACCACCTCCAGCAGCAGCCGGGGCGCCGTGGCACCGCGCATCTCCCCCAGCCCGGCATGGACCACCTCGGCGTAGCGCGTCAGCGTCGCCGAACCGAGCCGGTCCGCCTGCTCCCGCATGCGGTCGAGCACGTCGGTGGGCGCGTCGACGACCCCGCGGGTCGCGGCGTCGGGGACCGCCTGCAAAACGATCAGGTCGCGAAAGCGTTCGAGCAGGTCGGTGGCGAACCGGCGCGGATCGTGGCCGGCGTCGATCACCGACTCGACCGCCCCGAACAGCGCCGCGGCGTCACCGGCGGCCAGGGCCTCGACAGCGTCGTCGATCAGCGCCATATCGGTGGCACCGAGCAGCGACAGCGCCCGCTGGTAGGTGATCCGGTTGCCCTCGGCTCCGGCCAGCAGCTGATCGAGCACCGACAGCGTGTCGCGGGGGGAACCGCCACCGGCGCGGATGACCAGCGGGTAGACCGCGTCGTCGACGTCTACGCTCTCTTCGCCGCAGATACGTTCGAGCAGCGGGCGCATGGTCCGCGGGGCCAGCAGCCGGAACGGGTAGTGATGGGTGCGCGACCGGATGGTCGGCAGCACCTTCTCCGGTTCAGTGGTGGCGAACACGAAGATCAGGTGCTCGGGCGGTTCCTCGACGATCTTGAGCAGCGCGTTGAAGCCGGCCGTGGTGACCATGTGCGCTTCGTCGATGATGAAGATGCGGTACCGCGATTGCGCAGGCGTGAAGAAAGCGCGGTCGCGCAGCTCGCGGGTGTCGTCGACGCCACCGTGGCTGGCCGCGTCGAGTTCGGTGACGTCGAGGTTGCCCGGCCCGTTGGGGGCCAGCGCGACGCACGAATCGCACACCCCGCACGGCGTCGGCGTCGGCCCCTGCTCGCAGTTCAGCGAGCGGGCCAGGATCCGCGCCGACGAGGTCTTGCCACAGCCGCGCGGCCCGGAGAACAGGTACGCGTGATTGATCCGGCCCGCGGTGAGCGCCGTCGAGAGCGGCTCGGTGACATGCTCCTGCCCGACGACTTCGGCGAAGGTAGCCGGACGGTACTTGCGGTAGAGAGCCACGGATGCAGGCTACCTACCGGTCCCGACTAGTCATCCAGCAGCGACTCGGTCGCCGCCAAGAGCGCACACGTCGCCAGTCCGTCGATGGCCTCCCGCACATCGGGCAGCGACGGGAACGTCGGGGCGATGCGAATGTTCTTGTCCTCCGGGTCATTCCGGTAGGGGAAGGCCGAGCCCGCCTCGGTCAGCGCGATACCCGCGTTCTGTGCGAGGGCGATCGTGCGCTTGGCGGTGCCGGGCCACACGTCGAGGCTGACGAAGTAGCCGCCCTTGGGATCGGTCCACGACGCGATCTTCGACTCACCCAGGCGGTCTTCGAGCACCTCGGCCACGAGCGCGAACTTGGGAGCGATCAGCTCGCGGTGGCGCTGCATCTGCTGCCGGACGCCGTCGGCGTCGCGGAAGAACCGCACATGCCGCAGCTGATTGACCTTGTCGGGGCCGATCGACTTCTTCCCCGCGTGCAGCACGTACCAGGCGATGTTGCGCTTGGACGCGCCAAGGAAGCACACGCCCGCTCCGGCGAAGGTGATCTTGGAAGTCGAGGCGAACACCAGCGGGCGGTTGGGGTTGCCCGCAGCTTCGGCCAGGCCAAGCACGTCGACCTGCTCGACGAAATCTTCGGTGAGCGTGTGGACGGCGTAGGCGTTGTCCCACATCAGCCGGAAATCCGGTGCGGCCGTGGGCATTTGGACGAGACGCCGGACGGTCTCCGCGGAGTAGACGGTGCCGGTCGGGTTGGAGAACACCGGCACGCACCACATGCCCTTGATGGCCGGGTCGGCGGCGACGAGTTCCTCGATGAGGTCGACGTCGGGGCCTTCCTCGCCCATCGGCACCGGGATCATCTCGATGCCGAACGATTCGGTGATCGCGAAGTGCCGGTCATATCCCGGCGACGGGCACAGGAATTTGACGACCGGTTCCTTGATCCACGGCCGCTCCGAATCCTCGCCGCCGTGCAGCAGCGAGAACACGATGCAGTCATGCATCATCGCCAGGCTCGAGTTGTCGCCCGCGATCAGGTTCTGCACCGAGATGCCGAGCAGTTCGGCGAAGATCTCGCGCAGCTCGGTCAGGCCGTTGAGGCCGCCGTAGTTGCGGGTGTCGGTGCCGTCGCGGTCGCGGTAGTCGGCGTCGCCGGGCAGGCTCAGCAGCGCATTCGCCAGATCCAGCTGGGCCGGGGACGGCTTGCCGCGGGTCAGGTCGAGGCTGAGGTTCTTGGCCTGTAGCTCGGCATAGTTGCGCTGCTGGATTTCGTGCTGCGCGAGCAGATCGTCGCGGCCGAGGGAGTGGAACGACGACACCGCGCGCCTTTCACAAGCGTGGACCCGGAAGGTCCGGGCGATCAATGAACGTAAGGGGACCCCGCGCACCCGCCAGAGCCCATTGACCCTTGCTGCCTTCCGGCCCTGGGGGAGTTCACAGGATGGACGCCGCGCGGGGTCCACGGGCGAGTGTAGTACCCGGTGCTCGATGCCCACGAACCACAGGTGCACAGCGGGTCCACACCCGCACCCGGACAGAGCAGGTTGCGCTGTCGGCTACGATTGCCGACGGAGGATTCGCCTAGTGGCCTATGGCGCTCGCCTGGAACGCGGGTTGGGTTAACAGCCCTCAGGGGTTCAAATCCCCTATCCTCCGCACTCGGGTCCGGGGTGTGACCTGCTCATACGCAGTCTGGTCGCACCCCGGCCCACCCAAATCCAAGGAGGGGTATGAGCCGCACCGTCGCGGTGATATGGCATGCGTCGTTCTCACTCGTCGCGGCCGGGCTCTACTTCTTCTTCGTTCTCCCCCGCTGGCCCGAGCTCATGGGCGAGACCTCGCCCACGCTGGGTCTGGTGCTGCGGATCGTCACCGGCGTCCTGATCGCGGTGGCGGCACTGCCGGTGTTCTTCACGCTGCAACGCACGCGTCGCCCCGAGTACGGCACCCCGCAGTTGGCGTTGCGCCTGCGCACCTCGGCGGTCGCGTTCCACGTGCTGGCCGGCGTGCTCATCGTCGGCGCCGCGATCTCCGAGATCTGGTTGTCCCTGGACAGTGCCGGCCAGTGGCTGTTCGGCATCTACGGCGCGGCCGCGTCGATCGCCCTGCTCGGCATCCTCGGCTTCTATCTGGCGTTCCTCGCGGAGCTTCCGCCGCCGCCCCCGAAGCCGCTCAAGACGACACAGAAGAAGGCCCGCGGTCGCCGGAAATCCGAGGCTGCTGAGGCTGACGAGGCCGCTGAGTCCGAAGAGGCCACTGAGGCTGACGAGTCTGAAAACACCGCGGAATCGGACGAGAGCGACGAGCCGGAATCCGTCGAAGAATCCGAGGAACCCCAGGTCACAGCCGCTGACGAGGCGCCGGTCGAGCTGACCGAGTCCGCCGCGGAGGAGCCGGAATCCTCGGCCGACGAGCACGAGCCGAGTGAAGACTCCGCAAACCAGTCCGCCGACGCTGCCGATTCCTCGAAGGAAGCTGCCGCCGACGACGACGCCGCAGGTCAGCAGGGCAAACTGCGCAACCGGCGGCCCGCCAACAAGGGCGGCATCTCGCGCCTGCGCCGGCGTTCCCGCGACAACGTCGCCGTCGAGGACTGAAGCCCCGCGCGTCGACAGCGCCGCTTACGCGGGCGAAGATGGATACATGGGCAAACTGCGGTCACACCGTGCCACATCGGTAATCCTGGCGGTCCTTGCTGCCTTGGTGTTGGTGGCACCGCTGGCACCGGCAACCGCCGCGCCCGGTGATCCGCTGTCCGCGGTCTCTGTGGTGCAACCGGCAGTGGCCCGGGTCGACACCAGGGTCGACTACCAGCAGGCGTACGGCATCGGCACGGGCATCGTGCTGTCCCCGAACGGTGAGGTGCTGACCAACTACCACGTCGTGCAGGGCGCCAACGCGGTCAGCGCCACGGTCAACGGCCGGTCCTACCCCGCTGACCTCATCGGGTACGACCGGCAGCACGACGTGGCTGTTCTGCAGCTGCGTGGTGCCGATGGGCTGCCGACGGCGACGATCGGGGATTCCAACGCACTGGCACCGGGTGATCCGGTGGTGGCTCTCGGCAATGCCCAGGGCAGCAACGCCCCGCTGACCCAGGAGGTCGGCACGGTCACCGCCTTCGGGCGCACTGTCAACGCCGAAGACGAGCTGACCGGGAGCAGCGACGAGATCACCGGCCTGTTCGAGTTCGCCGCACCCGTACGCGCCGGGGACTCGGGCGGCCCGGTCATCAACGGCGCGGGCCAGGTGGTCGGTATGACGACGGCTGCGTCGGTGAATTTCCGCATGGGTCCGGGTGGCAAGGGCTTCGCCATCCCGATCAACGACGCGATGGCCGTCGCCGGGCAGATCCGCTCGCGCACCCCGTCGGGCTCGGTGCACATCGGTGCCCCGACGATGCTCGGCGTCGGCGTGCGCAGCGCACCCCGCCAGGGTGGCGGCGTGATCATCCAGGACGTCATGCGAGGCGGTCCTGCCGACGGCGCCGGCCTGGTCCCGGGCGACCTGCTGACCAGCATCGACGGCACGCCGCTGGATTCGGCACGGACCCTGACGATGGTGCTCGACCGGCACTACCCGGGCGACGTCATCGACCTGACCTGGCAGGACGCCTCCGGGGCTCCGCGCAACGGCAAGGCGACGCTGGCCGCCGGGCCGTGAGTTGATAACCCTCGACCGGCTGATCAACGTACTGGGCGGTTACGGAGTCCACCTGCGGCATTGCTCCACCCCGCGGTCGACCGAGCTGCGCAGTGTCGTGATCCACGAGCCCGGCTATGTGGTCGGCGACGTCCTGATCGCCGTCGGCGCCTCCGATTCCGCCGAAGCCATCGCCTGGGCCACCGCGGCGCGAGCAGTGGTGGTGCTGGTCCGCGACTCCGGCGAGCCCATCTCGGGTGAGCCCGAGGACATGGCGGTGATGGTCGTCGACCCGCAGGTGTCCTGGAGCGAGCTGGCCGCCGTGGTGTACGGCCTGGTCCTGGAGGGCCGGGAGACCGAATCGGGGCGTGGGCCAACGGATTTGTTCGCGCTCGCGGACAGCCTCGCCGACGCGGTCGGCGGTTCGGTGACCATCGAGGGCCGGCGTTCGACGGTGCTGGCGTACTCGCGGATGCAGCAGCACGCCGACCCGGCTCGCGCCGAGACGATCCTGAGCCGAGAGGCCCCACAGCGGCTACGGGCCGTGTTCGAGGCGCGCGGTGTGTTCCGTCATCTCGCCGAATCCGACGATCCGATGTTCGTCGCGGGCGACCCCGACTACGGGCTGACCGGACGCATGGTGGTGGCCGCGCGGGCCGGGCGCGAACTGCTGGGCTCGGTCTGGGTGACCTGCGCCGAGCCGCTGCCCGAAGACCGGCGCGTCGCGCTGGCCCACGGCGCGCGGCTGGTGGCCATGCATCTGCTGCGCTCGCGCGCCAGCGCGGATCTGGAACGGCAGGTGGAGTCCGAACTCGTGCTGCGGCTGCTCGAGGGCGCTGCCGACGCTACGACGGTGGTGAGCAGGCTCGCGTTGCCGCAGACCCCGCTGCGGGTCATCGCCCTGCGGGCGCACACCTCAGACGACCGGCACGCGGCACTGCTGTTGGCGTTCGAGCGGGCCACCACGGGCTTCGGCTGGTCCCGGCCGGGCCGCAGCGCGCTGGCCGGCAACGCCGTATACACCGTGCTCCCCGGCGCCGATGCCGAGGCTGCGGGACGCTGGCTGACGGCACTGCGGTCGGCGTTGCCCGCCCAGGTGACATTGCTGGCCGGGGTCAGCGGACCGGCAACCGCGGCGGAACTGGCGTCGGCGCGTCGCGAGGCCGAGGAGTGCCTGGCGCTGCACGAGGTGCGGCGCACCGGAGCCGCTCCGGTCTACGACGAAGCCTGGGACGACATCCTGCTGCAACGGTTGCGGGTGGCTGCGCAGTCGGGCCGCGTGCCGCAGCGCGGTCCGGTCGCCGAGCTGCGCGAACACGACCGCACGCACTCCACCCGATACACCGAGACCCTGCGGGCCTGGCTGGAGGCACAGGGCGATCTGGCCGACGCCGGACAGCGGCTCGACGTCCACGAAAACACCGTGCGCTACCGCCTGCGCAAGATGGCCGAGGTGACCAATCTCGGCCTCGACGACGCCCGTAAGCGGCTGGCGATGATGATCGAATTAGCCGTTACTGACAGTCTGTCGGAAGCCGACAATCCGCCATAGTCCGATTGTCGAAATCGGGCAAACCGTGCCGTGGTCGCCGACCTCACCATGGGTGATGTCAGTGTGAATCTCGATCGCGGAGGTGGCGGCATGGTCGGCGTCGAACGGATTGACGGCGGTCCACGTTCCGCCGTCGTCGTGGGTGCCGGGATCGTCGGTCTGTCGACCGCATGGTTCCTGCAGGAGCGCGGCGTCGACGTGACCGTGGTGGACCGCACCGGGGTGGCCGCGGGCGCATCCTGGGGCAACGCCGGCTGGGTGTCGCCGACGCTGACCATCCCGCTCAACGATCCGGGGGTGCTGCGCTACGGGCTGCGTTCGCTGGCCAACCCGACCGCGCCGCTGCACATCCCGCTGACGGCCGATCCGCGACTGTGGTCGTTCCTGCTGCGGTTCGCCGCCAACTGCCGCCGCTCCTCGTGGAGTCGGGTCGCACGGGCGAACGTGCCGTTCAACGCGGAGTGCATCGAGGCCTACGACGTCCTGACCAGCAACGGCGTGGATGCCCCAACGACCGACGGACCCATCACCGCGCTGTTCGAATCGCCGCATCAGGCCGAGCATCTGCTGGCTGAGCTGCGGGGCCTCGCCGCCGTCGGCCAGACCGTGACCATCAATCGACTCTCCGGCGAGACGCTGCGCGAGAACGTGCCGCTCGCGTCTGCGGCGATCACCACGGGCATCAGCGTCGAAGGCCAGCGCTTCGTGGACCCCGGCCGGTTCGTGCATGCCCTGGCCGAATCCGTGGTCGCCCGCGGCGGAGCCATCCGCATCGCCGAGGTCACGGACGTGCAACCCGCGGGCAGCCGCATTCGGGTCAAGCTGCGCGACACGGACCTGACCACCGATGCCGCGGTGATCGCCACCGGCGCGTGGCTGTCCCGGCTGGCCGGCCGGCGGGTCCGGACCCCGGTGCGGGCCGGCCGCGGCTACTCGTTCACCGTGCCGGTGGACCGCCCGGTTCCGGGTCCCATGTACCTGCCGGACGTCCGGGTGGCGTGTACGCCATACCAGGGTGCGCTGCGGGTCGCCGGAACGATGGAATTCCGTTCCCCCGACGATCCACTGCAGCCTGCCCGTGTGGAGGCCATCGTCGCCTCGGCCGCACCGCTGCTCGACGGTGTGCACTGGGCCGAACGCACCGACGTGTGGGTCGGCGGTCGCCCGGTCACCCCCGACGGCCGCCCGTTGATCGGCGAGGTGGCACACGGACTCTTCGTCGCAGGCGGCCACGGAATGTGGGGACTGGCGCACGGTCCCGTCACCGGCCGACTGCTGGCCGAGTACATCACCACCGGCAAGCAGCCCGAAGCGCTACGCGAATTCAACCCGCTCCGTTAGGAATTCAGCACGTCGCGGCCCCGCTGTGGGCCACCGCGTCGTCAGGGGCGGTGCCCTGTCCCGCCCCTGACGACAAACACCCTTCACCACCAGGAGGAACCAAAATGACTACGAGTCAACGTGTTTGGATGTCACCGCAGGCCCACGACCGCCTGCAGCAGGAGCTTGCCACGCTGCGCGAACTGATCGCGACCGAAGCAGCCAGCGATTCCGACGAGAACAGCGTCGCCGTCCAGCGCGCCCGTCAGGCCCGCATCCAGCACATCCACGATCTGCTACTCAACTGCGTCGTCGGGGAGGATCCGCCGGACGACGGCGTGGCGGAACCGGGCATGGTGTTGACCGTGCGTTACGACGACGGGGACACCGAGGAGTTCCTGCTCGGCGTCCGCGGCGCGGAATACGGTGAGCTGGAAGTATATTCGGTGCAGTCCCCGCTCGGCAGCGCGATCCTCGGGGCCCGCCCGGGCGAGCGCCGCAGTTACTCGGTTCCCAGCGGCGACAAGATTCCGGTCACACTCGTCTCGGCGGTTCCGTACGGGCTGCACCAGCCCGTCACCACCTACCGCGGAGTCACCGCCTTGCGCCGCCGCGCTTGAGGAAAGGGCGGAAGCCCTGAGCCGGCACTTCAATAGCCGGTTGTGCACATGACCGAACGAGCCGCGGCATAACCTGATTGCCATGGCAGGTGCACGCAAGGGCGGCACACCCGGCACCTTGACCGCCGACGACTGGCTGCAGGCCGGCTACGCCCTGCTGGCCACCGACGGGATGCGGGCACTGAAGATCGAGCGCCTCTGCCAACAGGTCGGTGCGACGCGCGGCAGCTTCTACTGGCACTTCACCGACATGGACGGCTACCGCGCGGCGCTGGTGGCGTCCTGGAACACGTTTCTGGAGAACGACCGCCGCTCGCTGGCCGAACTGGAAAGCCTGCCGCCGCGCGAGCGGTTGTCGAAGATGATGTCGGCGCTTCTCAGCCCCCAGCACTGGACGTTGGAGCGGGCCATGCGGGAGTGGGCGCGTTCCGACGAGGTGGCCGCGGCCAATGTGCGGGCCGCCGACCTGCGGGTACTGCTCGCGGTGGCCAAGGCATACCAGGATTACGGGTTCAGCCCCGAGGAAGCGCAGCTGCGCGCCGAGTCGACGTTCGCGGCGGGCATCGGCATGCTGCACCTCGTCGACTCGACCACACAGCTCACCGATTCCGATCGCCAGGAACGGTTCCTGGACCTGATGTTGAAGAAGTAGGCCGCGGCTTCTACTCGCGCCGGTTGCCGTCTTCGTCCCAGTGGGCAGCGACCTTCTTGCTCGGCTGCACCCGTGGCGGCTCCCCCGGCATCTTGGGGTAGCTGGGCGGGTACGGCAGATCTCCGAGGCCACGCTCCTCGTCCGCGGCGACCAAATCCAGCAAAGGTTGCAGGGATTGCTTGTCGTCGTCGATCCCGGCCCACGGATCATCGCGTCCGGCAAGGAAACCCGGCACGGTGGCGATGATGTAGTCGTCGGGGTCGGCGTCGCGCAGCTCGGCCCAGCTCAGCGGGGTGGACACGGTCGCGATCGGGGTCTTGCGGGCCGAGTAGGCGGACGCGAAGGTGCGGTCGCGCGCGTTCTGGTTGTAGTCGATGAACAGCCGCTCGCCCCGCTCTTCCTTCCACCACGACGTGGTCACCGCGTCGGGTGCGCGGCGTTCCACCTCGCGCGCCAACGCGATCCCGGCCCGGCGGACCTCGATGAAATCCCAGTCGGTCTTGATCCGCAGGAAGATGTGCACGCCACGGCCACCGGAGGTTTTCGGGTAGCCGACCAGACCCAGTTCGTCGAGCAGCGGCTTGAGCACATCGCACGCGATGGTCCTGGCTTCTTTGAAGCCGGTGCCGGGTTGCGGGTCCAGATCGATGCGCAGCTCATCGGGATGCTCGGTGTCCGGGCACCGGACCTGCCACGGGTGCAACGTGATGGTGCCCATCTGCGCGGCCCACGCGATGGCCGCCGGATGGGTCACCTTGAGCGCGTCGGCGGTGCGGCCCGACGGGAAGGTGACGCGGCATGTCTGCAGATAATCGGGATGCTTCTGCGGCACCCGCTTCTGGTAGATCTCCTCACCATCGATGCCGTCGGGAAACCGCTGCAGATGCGTCGGGCGGTCTTTCAGCAGGGTCACCATGCGGTCGGCGACGGACAGGTAGTAGTCCATCAGCTTGCCCTTGGTGCCGTCCTTGCCCAGCTTCGGGTAGTACACCTTGTCCGGGTTGGTGAACCGGACCTTGATCCCGTCGACGTCGAGTTCCGTTGCAGGCGTTGCCATCAGCTTTTCTCCAGGACGTCGTAGAGGTCGTAGTTCAGCGGTACGTCGAGCTGGTCGAACGTGCAACTCGACGGTTCCCGATCGGGCCGCCACCGAAGGAACTTCACCGCGTGCCGAAACCTCTGGCCGTAGCCTGATGTCGCCGGCAGCCCGGCTCCGTGCATGCCGTTTCCCTCCATCTGGTCGTACGCCACCTCACACACCTTCTCGGGACGTACCGGGATCCAGCGCTTGTCGGCCGCCGAGCTCCACCGGCTCGGATCACCTTCTCGCACTTCGTCGCCCTCGCGCAGCGGTTCCAGGTCGGCCAGCAGTTTCACCCGGTCTTTCGCGGTGAACGATGCTGCGCCGCCGACCATTTGGAGCTCGCCGTCGTCGCGGTACAAGCCAAGCAGGATCGACCCGACGCCTTCACCGCTCTTGTGGATGCGATAGCCGATGGCCACGCAGTCGGCGTCGCGGTGGTGTTTGACCTTCACCATCTCCCGCTTGCCCGGCAGGTACGGCCCGTCGAGCCGCTTGGCGATCACGCCGTCGAGCCCCGCCCCCTCGAAGGTCTTGAGCCACTCGGTACCCAACTCCGAGTCCTCGGTGGTTCGGGTGACGTGACACCACTTTGTCTCATGGATCGCGTCGACGAGGGCTTGACGCCGGATCCGGAACGGCTCGTCCAGCAAGGACTTCTCGCCCGTCGCGAGCGCGTCGAACCCGATGAAGTGTGCCGGCGTCTGTTCGGCGAGCATGCGGATCCGGGATTCGGCCGGGTGGATGCGCTGCGACAACGACTCCCAGTCGAGGCGGGTCCGGCTTGGTGACGTTGTGCCCCTCGCGTCCGCACGAATCTCCCGCGGAACCACCACTTCGCCGTCCAGAACGCAGCGGTCGACGAGTTCGTCGCGCAGCGCGTCGAGCAGCTCGGGAAAGTACCGGCCGAGGTCTTTGCCGCTCCGCGACTGCAGCAACACGTCGTCGCCGTCACGAAAAACCAGCGCCCGGAAGCCGTCCCACTTGGGCTCATACGACCACACCCCGGCGTCATCGGGCACTTTCACCAGAGCCTTGGCCAACATGGGTTCCAGCGGCGGCGCGACAGGTAGGTCCACAGGTTCCATACTCACGTAGACCCGGGAACCCGGGCAATGTCATCGACAATGGAGCGATGCAGCTGCCCGTCATGCCGCCGGTCTCCCCGATGCTCTCGAAATCGCTGGCCGAGATTCCCGCAGGCATGTCGTACGAGCCGAAGTGGGACGGCTTCCGGTCGATCTGCTTCCGCGACGGCGACGAAGTCGAATGGGGCAGCCGCAACGAACGCCCGCTCACCCGGTATTTTCCCGAACTGGTCGCGGCCGCGAAGGCGGAACTGCCGCAGCGCTGCGTGATCGACGGGGAGATCGTCCTCCCCACCGACAACGGCCTGGACTTCGAAGCCCTGCAGCTGCGGTTGCACCCGGCCGCGAGCCGCGTGCGCCTGCTGGCCGAGCAGACCCCGGCACACTTCATCGCCTTCGATCTGCTCGCGCTCGGCGACGAGGACTACACCGGGCGCCCGTTCGCCGAGCGCCGCGCGGCCCTGGTCGATGCCCTTGCCGATTGCGGGCCGTCGATCCACCTCACCCCGGCCACCACAAACCTGACGACCGCGCAACAGTGGTTCGCCGAGTTCGAGGGCGCCGGACTGGACGGCGTGGTCGCCAAACCGCTCGACCTCACCTACCAACCGGACAAGCGGGTGATGTTCAAGGTCAAGCACCAGCGCACCGCCGACTGCGTCGTTGCGGGCTATCGCCTGCACAAGTCCGGGCCCGACGCGATCGGCTCCCTGCTGCTCGGCCTGTATGACGACGACGGCTCGCTGGCGTCGGTCGGCGTCATCGGCGCCTTCCCGATGGCCAAACGCCGTGAGCTGTTCGCCGAATTGCAGCCTCTGGTCACCGAGTTCGAGGGACACCCGTGGAACTGGGCCGCGCACGTGGATGCAGACGCGCTGCGCCGCTACGGGGGTTCGCGCTGGAACGCGGGCAAGGATCTGTCGTTCGTGCCGCTGCGGCTCGAGCGGGTGGTCGAGGTGCGCTATGACCACATGGAGGGCGAGCGATTCCGGCACACCGCGCAGTTCAACCGGTGGCGGCCCGACCGGGATCCGCGTTCCTGCACGTATGCGCAGCTGGATCAGCCGGTGACCTTCGAGCTGAGCGACATCGTGCCGGGGCTCCGCGCCCCGCGAGTGTGACGCTGGTGCGAAAAAGTGCGCTGAATCTCGCAGAGGATTCACAATCGCGGAGGGTGCGCCCGAGCTAACCGAACACCAGCGGCCCGGCGGGCAGGGATTCGACGCCGTGATGCGCGAACTGGGCCCAGCGGGTGCGTAGTTCGCGCCCCAGCGCCTCGTCGATCACCCGCGCCGGGCCCAGCATCTGCGCGTCGGACCAGGCCTGCGTCGTACTTGGCTGATTCGCCGCTGCCCGCGATATATGCGCCGCCGTGCAACCACACCATCACCGGCAGACCGTCGGCGTCTGCGGGTGCGGTCACGGTGACGACCAGGCAGTCTTCGCTCGTCGACAGCCCGTCGAGCACCGCCCCGGTCACCCACGCCAGCCGTGACGGCCGCTGCGGGCACGCCGACCCCGACCGGGTGGCGTCGTGCACCCCCGACCACGCCGCCGGCTGCGCAGGCTGAAACCGCGCCGCGCGGCCGTACGGAATGCCGCGGGCCCGCACGATGCCGTCGTGTTCCTCGACCCAGATCGCTCCACCGCTGATGCGTCGCTGCGTCATGCTCCGACGCTAGCGACCCCGTTTACCGCCCTCGGTCATCGGGCATGCCACCAGCATGTCTGTGACAGCATTTCAGGATCTGCCGCTGGCCGACCGGGACCGCGAATGGGACGGCGACGCCGCCGACAAACGGGTCCGCAAGTGGGCCGACGCGCAGGACGAACCCAACGCGAAATACCGCGACGCGCACGTCTGGTACGACAAGGACGCCAAGGACAACTTCACCGCCTACAAGCTGCTGATCGCCGACGTGGTCGGCGGCAAGCTCGAAGCCGTACCGCGGGGTGTGATGGCCGCAGGCGGCATCATGGACGGCGCGCGGGGCGGCATCGACATCCCGGAGGACGACGTCGACCGCGTGAAGAGCCACCTCGCGAAGTACTACAAGAAGATGGGCGAAGCGCCGCCCTGGGACCGTCGTTAGCTAGATTGCGGGCGTGAGCCTCGCCCCCGCCGGACGGTTTGCACCGAGCCCGTCGGCCGATCTGCATATCGGCAATCTGCGTACCGCAGTGCTGGCGTGGTTGTTCGCGCGGTCGACGGGACGCCGGTTCCTGCTGCGGGTGGAGGATCTCGACGACCGCACGTTCAGCGAGATCGGGAACCGTCAGGTCGACGATCTGGCGGCCATCGGACTGACGTGGGATGGCCCGGTGGAATGGCAGACGGGGCACCGCGAGCGGTACGACGCGGTCATCGAACAGTTGCGCGGCGACGGCCGACTCTACGAATGCTATTGCAGCAGAAAGGATATCGCCCAGGCACCGCAGGCGCCGCATGCACCGCAGGGCGCCTACCCCGGCACCTGTCGCGATCTGACCGACGACGAGCGTGCCCAGCGCCGAGCCGAAACCGGCCGTCCACCGGCATTGCGGCTGCGCACCGACACGTTCGTCGGGACTGTCACCGATCTCGTGCACGGCTCTTACACCGGCATCGTCGACGATTTCGTCGTGCGCCGCGGTGACGGGGTCACGGCATACAACCTCTCCGTGGTGGTCGACGACGCAGCAACCGGTATCGACCAGGTGGTGCGCGGCGACGACCTGCTGAGTTCTTCGCCGCGGCAGGCTTATCTGGCCCGGCTGCTGGGCTACCCCGAGCCCACGTATGCCCATGTGCCGCTGGTGCTCAACGAGGACGGGGCCCGACTGGCCAAACGCGACGGCGCCGTGACGCTCGGCGAGATCGGCGTCGACCGGGCCCTGGCCGAGATCAGCACGTCTCTGGGATACACCGCCACGACCGTGGACGGCATGCTGGCCGAGTTCGACCCGGCACGGCTGCCGCGACATCCGTGGATATATCGAGCCAACTGAGCAGAACCCTTCGCCGCGGCGGCTGTTCCTGTTAGCTTCCGGCAGTGCGCTATCTTCGAATGCCGCTGTTCGGGCTGCTGCTGATCCTTGCGCTGCTGACGGCGGCGTGCGGACCTTCGGCAAACAACACCACCGATCCGTTGAAGGCCGCCGGGGTGCTACGGGTCGGCACCGAAGGCGTGTACAGCCCCTTCAGTTACCACGATCCGGTCACCGGCCAACTCACCGGATACGACGTCGACGTGGCCCGTGCGGTGGCCGACAAGATCGGCGTCAAGGCCGAATTCGTGGAAACCCCATGGGATTCGATGTTCGCCGCGCTGGAGGCCAACCGATTCGACGTGGTGGCCAACGAGGTCACCATCAATCCCGAGCGCCAGGCGAAGTATGACCTCTCCGAACCGTATTCGGTCGGTGAAGGCGTCATCGTCACGCGCGCCGACAACCAGTCGATCAACTCGCTGGCCGATCTCAAGGGCAAGGTGGCTGCCGAGAACGCCACCAGCAACTGGTCGGACGTGGCCCGCAAAGCCGGCGCGCGGGTCGAGACGGTCGAAGGTTTCACGCAAGCCATCGCGCTGCTCAACCAGGGCCGGGTCGACGTCGTCGTCAACGACAGCATCGCGGTCTATGCCTATCTGGCCGAAACCAATGACAAGTCGGTCCGGATCGCGGGCACCGTCGGCGAGAAGAGCGAACAGGGCTTCGCCGCGGGCAAGAACAGCGGCCTGCTACCCGAGCTGAACAAGGCACTCGACGAGCTGCGCGCCGACGGAACGTTGGCCTCCATCTCGCAGAAGTACCTCAAGGCCAACGCATCCGGCGGGCCGCAGGCCGGCGAGGGACCGAAGACACCGCGGTCCACCTGGCAGCTCATCGCCGACAATCTGTGGCCGCTGGCGAAAGCGGCCATCACCAAGACGATTCCGCTGACCGTCATCAGCTTCGCCATCGGATTGGTGATCGCCCTGGCGGTGGCCTTGGCCCGGCTGTCGTCGAATGTGGTGCTCAGCAACGTCGCCCGGTTCTACATCTCGATCATCCGCGGAACCCCGTTGCTGGTGCAGTTGTTCATCGTGTTCTTCGCCCTGCCGGAGTTCGGGGTGAAGATCGACCCGTTCCCCGCCGCGGTGATCGCGTTCTCCCTCAACGTCGGTGGCTACGCGGCGGAGATCATCCGATCGGCGATCCAGAGCATCCCCAAGGGCCAGTGGGAGGCCGCCGAGACCATCGGGCTGAGCTACGTCGGTACGCTGCGGCGCATCATCCTGCCGCAGGCGGCCAGGGTTGCGGTGCCGCCGCTGTCGAATACGTTGATCTCGCTGGTCAAAGACACATCGCTGGCATCGACGATCCTGGTCACCGAGCTGCTGCGGCAAGCGCAGATCATCGCCGCCCCGACGTTCGAGTTCTTCGCGCTCTACGGCACGGCGGCGGTGTACTACTGGGTGATCTGCCTGGTGCTGTCGTTCGGCCAGAGTCGCCTGGAACACCGACTGGAAAGGTACGTGGCGCGATGACCGAGGATCGGATCACTGCCCAAGGCGTCCGAAAAGCGTTCGGCGACAACGAAGTCCTCAAAGGACTGTCGTTCACGGTGGCGCGCGGCAGCGCGACGACTATCATCGGCCCGTCGGGCTCGGGCAAGACCACGCTGCTGCGGGCGCTCAATGCGCTCGACGTGCCGGATGCGGGCGTGATCAAGGTCGGTGACGTCGAACTGGACTTCGCCAACCCCGTGCCCAAGGACCAGCTGCGGCAATACCGAGCGCAGAGCGGTTTCGTCTTCCAGTCGCACAACCTGTTTCCGCACAAGACCGTGCTGCAGAACATCACTGAAGGCCCGTTGGTGGCACAGAAGCGGCCACGCGACGAGGTGGAGGCCGAGGCCGCCGAACTGCTCAGCCAGGTGGGCCTGGCCGACAAGCGCGACCAGTACCCGTATCAACTCTCCGGCGGCCAGCAGCAGCGGGTCGGGATCGCCCGGGCGCTGGCCCTCAAGCCCAAGGTGGTGTTGTTCGACGAGCCGACCTCGGCGCTGGACCCCGAACTGGTCGGCGAAGTGCTCTCGGTCATCCGCGATCTCGCCGTCGAGGGCTGGACCCTGGTCATCGTCACCCACGAAATCCAGTTCGCCAGGCAGGTTTCCGATCAGGTGCTGTTCACCGACGGCGGCGTGATCCTTGAGCAAGGGCCGCCCGCGGCGGTGATCGGTGATCCGAAGGAGGAACGCACCCGGCAGTTCTTGCAGCGGATCCTCAACCCGCTGTAGCCGGGGGCGGCGCCAGGTGCACCACCTTCACCGCCGTCATCTCGTCGAGCAGCTCGGGTCCGAACCCGAAGCCACTGCCGCTGGCCCGGCGGGGCTGGGACGCGCCACCGGGCGCACCGCCGAACACGTCGTTGATCTTGACGGTGCCCACCGGCAGCGCGCGCCACGCCTCCTGGGCGTGGGCCATGTGGGTCGTCAGCACAGTGGCGGCCAACCCATAGCGGTCGTCAGCGGCCTCCAGCAGAGCGGTGCCGAAATCGGGCACGGCTCGGACCGGAGCGACCGGCCCGAAAGTCTCCTCGGAGAACACCGCCATATCCTGGGTGCAGTCACTCAAAACGGTTGGTGGATAGAATGTTCCGGGCCCATCACCCGGTTGTCCCCCGATCAGCACCCGCGCGCCGCATTTGACGGCGTCAGCAACCTGCTGGTGCACCTGGGCCCGTTGTCGCTCGTCGACGACGGGGCCGATGCGGTCGGCCCACGCGTGTGCCTCGCGCACCAGTGCCCGGGTGAATTCGTCGGCTACCGACGCCACGGCGAAAATGCGCTCGACCGACACACAGATCTGTCCGGCGTTGGCGAAGGCGCCGAGCGCGGCCTGTTGCGCCGCCCACGTCGGATCCACTCCCGCGTCGACGATCAGCGCATCGTTGCCGCCGTTTTCCAGCAGCGCCTTGGCGCCCCGCTGGGCACATGACTGGGCGATGGCGCGGCCGGTCACGCTGCTGCCGACGTGCGCCACTACGTCGACGCGGTCATCGCCTGCGAGTCGGGCCCCGACGGTGCCGTCGCCGTCGACGATCTGCAGCACGCCGTCGGGCAGGTGTTCGGCCAGCAGCTCGGCGAACCTGCGGCCGGTTCGCGGGCAGCGCTCGCTCGGTTTGTGCACGACGGTGTTGCCGGTCACCAGCGCGGCGCCCAACAACCCGGCGGCCACCGCGACCGGGTCGTTCCAGGGCGTCAGCACGGCCACCACTCCACGGGGTTCCGGGATCATCAGGTCGGTGGCCGACCAGTTGCCCTGCAGCGTGCGGCCACCATGCAGCGGGCCGAGTTCGGCGTACTGTGCCAGTGTCCCGGCCCCCGCTTCGATGCCGCCCATGGCGTCCTGCCGTAACTTGCCGGTCTCACGGACGTTGAGTTCGGCGAGTTCTTCGGCTGCCGCGCGGAGCGCCTCGGCGGCCGCGCGCAGCGCCGCGGCCCGGTCCGTGGCCTGGGTCCGGGACCAACTTTTCGCCGCAGCACGGGCTCGCTCGATGGCCACACCGCATTCGGCGGGGCCGGCGATGGGCACGCGGCCTACCAGGTCGCCGGTGCGTGGGTTGTGAATCGTCAGTTCAGGTGTCTGAGGCACACCTTCGGGTACCCACGTCGGGCGTACCTACACGCACCGCACTGCGTGGTCGGATTTCCGCCAGCACCTCGATGTGGGTGCCCATAACGTCACGGGCATGACACCGCAGCCAGACATGCATCGAATCACATTGTGGTTCATGGTGATTGCCGCCGCCCTCGGCACTGCCGCCAGCTACCCGCTCCAACCGGCGATATCGGATGTCGCTGACAGTCTTGGCATCTCGGTTGCCCAGGTCGGTATCGCACTGGCGTGCGGTCCAGTCGGATACCTGATCGGGCTGGCGATGCTGGTACCGCTGGTCGACCGATTTCCACCGAATCACGTTGTTGCCGCACAGTTCGCCGCGCTGGCCGTGGCATTGGCAGCCAACGCGGCCGCGGGCACGCTGTGGCTGCTGGGACTTACCATCGGTGGGATCGGTGCCTGTTCGACCGTCGGCGCGCAGTTGAGCTCGGCAACCGCGCGGTTCGTCCCCGAAAGCGGTCGGGCAACCGCGCTGGGAATTGTGACGGCAGGTATCTCGGCCGGGATCATCGGTGGCCGAATCGCCGGCGGATGGCTGACGGACGTGGCGGGCTGGCGCGGCGGCTTGCTCGTGTTCGCAGGCGCATGCGTCGTCGCCGCACTCGTCGCGTTACGGGTCGTGCCCGCCGCAGCGGGTTCGGCCACGGACGGCTACCTCGAGACGCTCCGCGGACTGCCCGGCCTGTACCTGCGATACCCGACGTTGCGCATCGCTGCGGTGCGGGGAGCACTGTGGTTCTTCGCGTTCTGCGCGGTGTGGGCCGGCCTCGCGGTCGCGCTGGCGCAGCCGCCCTACTCCTACTCACCCGAGCGGATCGGCCTATACGCCCTCGCCGGTCTACTGGGCATTGTCGCCACCCGCGTCGCAGGTGTGTGGACTGACCGTGCCGGCGCACGACGAGTCATGAGGTTCGGTCTGGGCGTGGCCGCGACCGGCGCAGTCGCGCTGGCCGGGTGCCTTGCACATCCGGTGGCCACGCTCATCGGTCTCGCTGTCTTCGACGCCGGCTTGTTCGCCGCGCAAGTGGCCAATCAGAGCACGGTTCTGGCCATCGATCCCGCCGCGCCGGCACGGTTCAACAGCGCCTACATAGTGGTGTACTTCGTGGGCGGCAGCCTGGGCACCGCCTTCGGAGCAGCGGCCGTCGGGTGGCTGGGCTGGCCGGCAGCCGCAGCCGTCACCGCCGCGGCGATCGTAGTCGCGATGCTGCTCACCGCCGACCGTGCGCGAACTGCCGACGAAACACGGCGTGGCGGGGAGCAGACACGCGCGCTCGGCGAGATCAGGGAGCGACGAACAGGGTGGACATTCCGCGCAGGGTCAGGTTCGCCTTGTACACCGGATCCGCTGCCAGATGAGCCTGCGGAAAACGCGCGGTGATCGCCGACAACGCCACCGAGGCCTCCAGTCGGGCCAGCGGTGCACCGAGGCAGAAGTGCGGTCCCTTGCCGAACCCGAGATGGCGGATGGCCCCTCGATCCGGATCGAATTCGTCGGCGCGGTCGAACACGGCCGCGTCGCGGTGTGCCGCGGCGACCAACAGCAGCATGGTGTCGCCCTTGGGAACGTCTATGTCGCCGATTGTCATGTCTGCCCCCGCAATTCGCGAGACCAGTTGCACGGGCGGGTCGTAGCGCATGGTCTCCTCGATCACGCTCGACACCCGGCCGGGGTCGCTGCCCAGGGCCGTCCACTGCTGCGGGTGGCGCAGCATCGCCAGGATCGCGTTGGCGATGAGGTTCACCGTGGTCTCGTGTCCGGCGATGAGCAGCAGATCGCAGGTGGCGACGATCTCGTCCTCGGTGAGCTGGTCACCGGATTCCTCCACCTGGATCAGCGCCGACATCAGATCGTCCCCTGGGCGACGCCGACGCTGCGCGATCAGGTCACGAAGGTAGTCCGCGAGCCATCTGCCTGCCGCCATCTGCTGGTCGAACAGCTCGGACACCTCACCCGTCATCGCCATGAAGGGGTCGAGGGCCTGGGCCAGCAGCGCGGAGGCGTCGCGAAACTTGGGCTCGTCCTCGATCGGCACGCCCAGCAGCCGGCAGATCACCGCGACCGGCAGCGGGTAGGCCAGCCCGGCGATGGCGTCGAAGGAGCCGTCGGAGACCGTGTCGAGCAACCCGTCCACCAGAGTGCGAATGTCGGGTTCGAGCGCGTTGATCACCTTGGGCACGAACGCCTTGCTGACCAGGCCGCGCAGCCGCGTGTGGTCGGGCGCGTCGAGGAACAGGAAGCTGGTCGCGCCGCGGGGCTCGGCATCGTGTTCGGCCATGTGGCGTTGCGCCAGAGTCGATTTCATCCGATCGCTGCACGAGGACGGATGCCGCAGCACCGCATCGCACTCGGCGAAGGTGGAGAACACCGCGACATGGGACTCGGGCAGCTGCAATGCGCCGCGCTCGCGGATCCGCCGGTACGTCGGATACGGGTCGGCCCGGTTGGCCGGGTCGAGCAGCTCGAGGAGCAGACCTTCGGCGACGGTCGTCATCTACTTATTGTGCACGCGTTGAAGAAGCGGCAGGTCAACGTACGGGCGCCCCGTAGTACCGCCCCAACACGTGCGCCCGCAGCTCGTCGAACTCGCCGGCGACGATCGCCGCCCGGATCTGGTCGACCAGCCGGATCACGAACCGCTCGTTGTGGATCGTGCACAGCGTTGCCGACAGCATCTCCTTGGCCTTGAACAGGTGCCGGATGTACGCGCGCGAGTAGTTGGCACACGTGTAGCAGTCGCATTCCGCGTCGATCGGCGTGAAGTCCCGTTTGTACCGTGCGCCGGTGATGTTGAACCGGCCGGTCGCCGAGTACACCGCCGCGTTGCGTGCCACGCGCGACGGCGATACGCAGTCGAAGGTGTCTGCTCCGGCCGCGACCGCGTCGAACAGGTCGTCGGGTTCACTGATCCCCAGCAGGTGCCGCGGCTTGTCTGCGGGCAGTTCACTGCTGACCCAGCCGACGATGGTCGCCAGGTTCTGTTTCTCCAGCGCCCCGCCGATGCCGTAGCCGTCGAAGCCGTGACCGTCCGCAGTGCGGATCCCGGCCAACCCACTCGCGGCCTGCCTGCGCAGGTCTTCGTACTGCGCACCCTGGACCACTCCGAACAGCGCCTGCCGCGGTCGCTCGGGCGTCGAGGACTGCAGCCGTTGATGTTCTGCCAGGCATCGCACCGCCCACTCGTGGGTACGCTGCACCGAACGTTCCTGGTAGCCACGGGTGTTGACGAGCGTGGTCAGCTCGTCGAACGCGAAGATGATGTCGGCGCCGAGTTGGTGCTGGATACCGATCGAGACCTCAGGGGTGAACCGGTGTTTCGAGCCGTCCAGATGCGACCGGAACGTCACGCCGTCCTCGTCGACCACCGCGAGCCGTTCCTTGCCCTTGGCGATGATGTCGTCGGTCTGCAGCCGCGACGTGTCCATCGCCAGCACCTTCTTGAACCCGACCCCCAGCGACATCACCTGGAAGCCACCGCTGTCGGTGAAGGTGGGGCCGGGCCAGTTCATGAAGGCGCCGAGCCCGCCTGCCTCGGCGACGATCTCCGGACCGGGCTGCAGGTACAGATGGTAGGCGTTGGCCAGGATGGCTTGTGCACCAAGCTGTTTCATTGTCTCGGGCAGTACCGACTTGACCGTGGCCGCAGTGCCGACGGCGATGAACGCCGGGGTGCGGATGTCCCCGTGCGGGGTGTGGATCACCCCCACCCGACCGAGGCGGCCGGGCAGCTCGGCTTCGACGGTGAAGTACGGCTCGCCCACAGCAGGTATTCAACCGGATGGCCGCCCGATTTCCGTCATGGGGGCGGACGCGACCATACTCGTTTGTCGTGAAGCACGGATTCGTCATCGCCGCCGGAGCCGCGACGTTGCTGGTAGGGATCGTCGGGTGTTCATCGCAGAATTCGAGTTCGCCAGGCGGGTCTCAGGCGCCCGGGCCGAAGGCGGCGGGCCAGGAAACGTCGACCTCGACGCTGCCGCCGGTGTCGCCCGTGCAGCCCAATCAGGCGCGGGTGACCTTCGGCACCAATGACGCCGGACCGTTCACCGGCGTCGGCTGCGAGACCAAGGACGGGCTGACCACCATCAACATCGAGGGTCACCTGCACACCACGATCGAGCTCACCGACAGTGACGCGCCGGCGGTGAAGTCGGTGAACATCGGCGAAATCGGTTCCGACGGACCGGCACTGGCCTACGTCGAAGGCGTGTCGGGCACGCCCGTGGTCGCCACCCGCGACGGCAAGAACTACACCGTGACCGGCAGTGGCATGGGCTCCAACTCCGCAAGCAACGAGCCCCCGGTCGACACACCGTTCGACGTCGCGGTCACCTGCCCCTGAGCCGGCGTCGACAACGAGATCGGGTCCCGCTGCCCTAAAGCTCGGCCCTCCAACACATTCCGGCGCCCCCGGGCCGCGTCCGGGCGAATCTTGTGACGCCGGCCCCTCCCGCACCGGGCATATCGTGCGGTTTTGCACCGCACGCCGCCGGACATGTAGTTGCGAACACAACTACTCAAGCAATTCGGCTCGGTTTTGCTGTCGATGGCGTCAATAAGTGGTTAGTGTCCGGTCCAACCGAATATCGAGCCCAGGGGGAGCGAAATGCCTTTGCACCGCGATGCGCAGACGAGGACCAGCACCGCAAAGGCCATCGGCAGGGTCGGAACCTTGGCTGTGGCGCTCGGCATCGGTGCCGGGTTCAGTGCCAACCTCTTTGCGGCGCCTGCGGCACAAGCCGACTCCAACCTTCAGAACTCCGTCGAAAAAGCCGTACACAAGGCAACTCCCAACGTCAGCGTGTCGGTAGCCGGAGTCGGATTCTCCAGCGGCTCGGCGCACGCATCCAGTAGCGGCCCCAACGGCGCGATCGCGATCGGCGCCGACAGCACGGCCACGGCCAAAGACGGTGTCGGCAACACCGTCGTCGTCGTGGGCCATGCGAGCAACGGTACCGCGGCCAACGGAAACTTCAATCGCGTCGTGGTCGTCGGTGACAACAACGATGCGTTCGCCGGAAATGGCAACGGCAACACTGTCACCGTCAAGGGAAACAACAACGTCGTGCGGGCCGGCAACGGCGACAACAACTCTGCCAAGGTGGTGGGCAACGAGAACACCCCGGTGCTCGCCGGGTGCGCGAAGTACCACGCCGGAAGCTACGGGGCCTGCGACGCCACGACGCGCGGCAACGACGGCAACACCATCAAGGTCGTCGGCGACAAGAACCAGACGGTGATCGCCGGCGGGATCGACAACTCCGAAGCCGGCATTGCCTACGTCCCGGGGAGCGACAACTCCATCGCTGTGAAAGGCGACGAGAACAATCCGGTCTACGCCGGTGCGGGCAACGGAAACCAGATCACCGTCGACGGCAACAAGAACTCCGTGCAAGCCGCCAGCCGCGACAACAACACGACCCACGTCACTGGCGATTCGAACACCGTATTCACCCTCGGCGAGTATGCGGAGAACGGCCCCGCCCGCGCCAGCAACAACCAGGTGACTGTCACCGGCGACTCGAACATCGTCAACGCGTTCCGCGGCAACGACAATCAGGTGGCGATCGACGGCAATGAGAACAAGGCCGTCAGCAACTACGCCGACGGCAACCAGGTGGCCATCACCGGCGATCACAACACGTCCGGCGTGGGTGGTATGCCCACCGACTACGCCACGGGCAACCAGGTGACGGAGACCGGGGATACGAACAGTGCCACGCTGATCAATCTCGACGACACGACCGTGACCCTGACCGGCGGGCAGACCTACCCCTAGTCGGGGTTGTCCCGCAGGAAGGTCACGATCGCCGCGGCGAGCTCTTCCCCGGCGTCCTCCTGCAGGAAGTGTCCGGCGTCGGTGATCACGGGGTGCTCGATGCCCTGGGCGCCACGCATCTCGCGGCGGAAGATGCCTGCCATCGCGCCCGTGATCGGATCGCCGTCGCTGAACGCGACCAGCATCGGAGTTTCACTGGCCGACAACGTCTTCCATGCCGATCTGTTGGCCGCCGCGGCCGGGTCGTCGGGTGTGGTGGGCACCAAACCCGGCATCGCGCGGGGCCCGGCACAGTAGGTGTCGTCGGGGAACGGGGCGTCATAGGCGGCACGGACCGCATCGCTGACCGGGCGACGGCAACCTGAGGCGACGAACCGTCCCACGTCGATGGTGGGCAGATTCTGGATCGCGGTGCGGAACTGCCACCAGATCTCGGGCATCGGGATGTCGCCCGTCGGCAGGCCGGTGTTCGCAACCACGATGTGGCCGAAGCGATCCGGATGCTCGGCGGCCAACCGCAACCCGATCAACCCGCCCCAGTCCTGCCCCACCAGCGTCACCCGGCTCAAGCCGAGTACGTCGAAGGCCAGCGTCCGCATCCACTCCACATGTCGGGCGCAGCTGTGGTCTTCGATGCGGGCCGGTTTGTCCGACCGGCCGAAGCCCACCAGATCGGGACAGATCACGCGGTGCCCTGCCGCGGTGAGCACCGGGACCATGCGGCGGTACAAAAACGACCACGATGGTTCCCCATGCAACAACAGCACAGGGTCGGCGTCGGGCGGTCCCTCATCGATCCACGCCACCCGCAACACGCCTGCGTCGCCGTCCGCGATATCGGAATAGCCTGGGGCGTAGGGAAAATCCGGTAGATCGCGGAAACGCTCTTCGGGCGTACGCAGGGTGTGCATGACGCCGAACTTACGACCGTTCCCGGTGCCGGGCCAGACAATTCGTCCAATCCCTCGCCGCTACCGGCACCTGACTCCATACTGCACAGGTATGGTCCGCCATCGTCGACGGGCCGCATACCTGGAGGAGAACAGTGGTGAAACGTGGGTTCGTAGTAGCCGTCGGGGGCGCGGCGGTCATCATCGCCGGTTTGTCGGGCTGTTCGTCGAGCGAGAAGAAATCGGAATCGGGTGGTTCGGCGGCGACGGCTACGCAGACCGCCACCGTGTCGGCTCCGGGAGGCAACGTCACGGCCAGCACCGGGACGGGCACCGCCAAGGTCACCATCGACGGCAAGGACCACGCGGTCCAGGGCTCGGTGGTGTGCGCGACGGTCGCGAACACCGTCAGCCTGACCATCGGGCAGGCACCGACGGGCGTGAGCGCCACTCTCACGCCCGGTGATCCGCCGACGGTCACCGCCTTGGCGCTGGGCAACATCGACGGGGTGTCGCTCGGCTACACGCCCGGAGTTCCCGGCGGCAGCGCCGATGCCACCAAGGACGGAAACACCTACACGATCAAGGGCAACGCCACCGGGATGGACATGGCCAACCCGACCGCAGGAGCCATCACCAAGCCCTACGAAGTGGAGATCACCTGCCCCTGACGATGGCGCACGAGGATGGGTCCGGTGGCTGTTCGGCGTGCCGAGCGGCCCCGGCTCACCCTCGAACCCGGCGGGATGTGATGTGCTTGGTCCATGGCGGCCAAGCGGATTCTGTGTTTCGGTGACTCACTGACCTGGGGCTGGGTGCCCGTCGCGGACGGCGCACCCACGGAACGGTTCGCCCGCCATGTCCGCTGGACAGGCGTGCTGGCCGACCGGCTCGGTGCCGACTACGAGGTGATCGAAGAGGGGCTCAGCGCCCGCACCACCAACCTCGACGACCCGACCGACCCGCGGCTCAACGGCGCCGCCTATCTGCCGTCCTGCCTGGCGGCGCACCTGCCGCTGGACCTGGTCGTGATCATGCTGGGCACCAACGACACCAAGGCCTACTTCCGGCGCGAGCCGCTGGACATCGCGCTCGGTATGTCGGTGCTGGCGACGCAGGTGCTGACCAGCGCGGGTGGAGTGGGCACGGTCTACCCCGCTCCGCAGGTACTTGTGGTCGCGCCGCCGCCGTTGGCGCCCATGCCACATCCCTGGTTCCAGCTGATCTTCGAAGGCGGGCAACGCAAATCGGCCGAGCTTGCCAGGGTCTACAGCGCTCTCGCCTCGTTCATGAAGATCCCGTTCTTCGATGCGGGCTCGGTGATGAGCACCGACGGGGTCGACGGCATCCACTTCACCGAGGCCAACAACCACGACCTCGGCGCAGCCCTGGCAGAGCAGGTCCGCGCGCTGGTGCCGGCATGAGCCGACGCATCCTGGGCATCCTCGCAGTGCTCGCTCTGCTGCTGGGCATCGTCAGTTGCTCGTCGGCACCCAAGCCCGCCGACGTGTTCGCCTCGTTCGCAGATGCCCTGCAGCGCAAGGACGCGCACGCGGCCGCCGAGCAGACCAGTGATCCGGCCACGGCCGAAAAGACGATCACCGCGATGTTCAACGGCATGGGCGATCAGGCCAAGCTGGCCGTCGGTTCGTCACCCACCGACGGCCAGGAGAACGGTTTCACGCTGAAATACCAGTGGTCCTGGGGCCAGCGGCACGACTTCGCCTACGACACCACGGGATCGGCCGCCAAGTCCGGCGAGAACTGGCGCATCACCTGGTCCCCCACCCTGCTGCACCGCGACCTGAAAGACGGCCTGAGCCTTCAGTACAGCCAGGACAGCGAGCTGCAGACACCCGTGCTCGACCGGACCGGTCAGCCGTTGATGAGCTGGCAGACCGTCGGGGTCATCAACCTGGAGCGCACCCATCCGGAATCGGCGGCGACCCTGGCAGGACTGCTCAACCAGTTCGACCCGACCACCACAGCGGATTCCATTGCCGCACAGCTCAACGGGACACAGGATGACCGCGTCACCGTGATCAAGCTGCGCGAAGACGATCTGGGCAAGGTCCGCGATCAGCTCACGCCCATCCCCGGCGTCACCGTCGTCGAACAGGGCCAGTTGCTCACGACCAACCGGGAACTGGACTCGCCGGCGATCGGTGGCCTTGAGCAGATCTGGCACGACCGCATCACGCGATCGGCGGGGTGGTCGGTCTATCTCGTCGACGCCAAAGGCGCTCCGGCACAGCGGTTGATCTCCACGCCACCGGCGCCGACCGACCCGGTGAAGACCTCACTGGACATGCGGTTGCAGTTGCTGGCCCAGCATGCCGTCGCGGGTGAATCCCGGCCGGCCGTGCTCATCGCCCTGTCGAGTTCGACGGGCGGCATCCTGGCCGCGGCGCAGAACGCGGCCGCCGATCCGCAAGGTGCGATTGTCTTTTCCGGGCTGTACCCGCCGGGTTCGACGTTCAAGACCATCACCACCGCGGCCGCCCTCAAGGCCAATCTCGTGACACCCCAGACCCCGGTCGCCTGCCCTGGGCAGGTGACCATCGAGAACCGGACCATCCCCAACGAGAACAACTTTGACCTGGGGACGGTGCCGCTGAGCTCGGCGTTCGCGCATTCCTGCAACACCAGCATGGCGGCGCTGGCCGACAAGCTGCCCGCCGACGCCCTCACCAACACCGCACGCGATTTCGGCATCGGCGTGGACTTCACGGTGCCCGGCCTCACCACCGTCACCGGCAAGGTGCCCAACGCCGACACCGCCGCTCAGCGCGTCGAAAACGGCATCGGGCAGGGCACCGTGACGGTCAGCCCGTTCGGGCTCGCGGTCGCCGAGGGCAGCCTGGCACATGGTTCGACCATCGTGCCGACACTGGTCGACGGCGAGAAGACCACCGCCGACAAGCCGTCGGTACCGTTGTCGCCCAATGTGGTTGACGCGTTACGCGCGATGATGCGCCAGACCGTGACAGAGGGCACCGCCGCCGAACTCCGCGACATTCCCGACCTCGGCGGCAAGACCGGTACGGCCGAGTTCGGCGACAACACGCACTCGCACGGTTGGTTCGCCGGCATCGTCGGCGACATCGCGTTCGCGACGCTGATCGTCGGTGGCGATTCGTCGGCTCCGGCCGTCACACTCACCGGCGAATTCCTCCGCCCGGCGCTGGCCAATACCGGCTAGCACTACCGCGAGAATGGCGGTATTCGGCACCCTGGATTGGGTGTCAGCAGCGACGACACCGAAGTGCTGGAGAGACAGGATTTAGTCATCGCCGACACAGGCGACCAGCACCGAGGAGACCACCATGAAGAACCCGATGAAGTTCGCCGCCGCCGCACTGGCCGCCGCCGCGATCGGCGGAACGGTCGCACTGGCTCCCATCGCAGCCGCCGAAACCCAGACCGCCAACACCGCAAGCGGAGCCAGCCCGCTGGTGCCCTACGGCACCACCCCCGACATCCCGTACCGGCTGGGCTACATCGACTCCAACCACGACGAGGCCAACACCACCACCAACAACGTGGATCTGCCGTTCTGATCCGTCAGCTTCGCGATGCGGTGGCGTACAGATGCACCAGACCTGACGCCACCGCGAACCGCGGACCGTGGATCCCGTCGATGTTGGCCCGGCCCACCACCACCGGGACCGTCCGCAGGGATTCACCCACCGTCCGCAACAATTCGTCGTCGAGTGCCCCGCCGCCGGCCAATACCAGTGCCGTCGGCGGCTTTTCGAATGCGGTGAGGCATCGCGCGATGTTCGCGGCGACCGTCTCCTGTTTGATCGCCAGGCGCAGGCTGCGCCACTCCTCGGCGGCCAGCTTGTTCGAGAACGGGACCAGGCCCGCGCTGCCCCGGGTGCACAACCGCCCGATGGCATCGGCGGGAGCAGGGTTGTCGAGGAACACCCGCCTGCCGTCTTCTTCGTGTGCGACGTGTGGCCCCTCCACGCGCAGTGCCGGGGTCCGCTTCACCCGCTCGGCCAGAGCCCGCGGAATGTTGAGCATCCGGGCCACCGCGACGGTGATGGTCTCTCCCGCTCCCGCCGCGGTCACCGTCCGGTCGGCGCCGACCAGATCGATGGTGCCGCCGCCGATATCGCACACGACAGAATCCGGCGGCAGCCCTGGCGTCGTACGTGCCCCGCATGCCGCGGCTTCCGGTTCGCTCGCGATGGTGAACGCTGGGCGCCCCGTCAGCTCCTGTAGCGTGGCGGCCGCGTCGGCGACGTGGTCGGCGGCCAGCAATGCCACGACCGTGCCGCGGGCGTCGGCGACTCCCCGGCGCAGCCACGCCCCGTTGTCCAGCGCCGAAAGATCGGTGAAAAAGGCGTCGTCGACCGTGATTTCGTGGTCGGCGGTGGGGATGGAGCGCAACCGGATCCGCAGCGGATCTCCCGGCGGGTCGCGCCGCAGGATGCTGTGCGCCTGCGCAGGCGAGTAGCGGACAGACGTGCCGTCGACGGTGAATTCGACGTAGTCATCGTCGACCGCGGGCGGCTCGGGCGGCGCGGTGCGCGGGGTCACCGCGATCGCCGGGGCGTCGGCGAGTTCGCGGGTGAACTCGGCGATGTCGGGCAGTTGCTCGTGCTCGAGTTCCAGTGCGGCGCACAGCGCGATCGGATCGGCAAGGGCCCGGTAGGCCCGTCCCTCGGGCACCACCTCCACGGCGACCAACACTCCCGGCGCGAGCCCGGCCACGTCGACCTCGTCGACCACCGGGATGTCGATCGGGATGCGGTTGCCGATCAGCACCGCGTCGTCCTGCGCGGCGATCACGCCGCTCACCGACCATCCGCCCGCGAGCGCAGCGGTGATCGCGGCGGCAGCGACCTCGAAATCGGTGTTCCCGTCGACGGACACGATGACCTGGCCGGCCTGGACCGGGCCGGACAACGCGGCCAGCGGCGCGTGGCGCCCCACGGCGAATCCGCTGCCGGCCGGCGTACTGGCGTCCGGCTTGCGCAGGCTGCGCACCGGCGAGCGGGGCGACGACGCCGGTGGCAGCGGCGCGGTGTCGGTGTCCACCGGGCGGATCGCCGACAAGACGAGCACCTCTGCGCGCACTCCCGCGTCGACCTCGATCCGGTGCAGCAGGGCCGCGGCCCCGTCGAGCGAATCGCGGGATCCCTTGCGGCCCCGGGTCGGTGCCTGCCCATGTCCGACAGGTTGCACGGCACCGTCGTGCACGCGGGCCAGCACGATCTCGGTGGTGTGGTTGCCGATATCGATACCCGCGACGATCACCGCAACAGGCCCCGGCGGGCGTAGACCACGGCGGCCTGGCGCACCAGTTCGGCGCAGCGGGAAGCGCCACGAGCGGTCAGTGAGGCCTGCAACGCGTCGAGTTCGGCGGCTGTGGAGCGGTACGGGCGCAGCGCCTCGTACAGACCCATCACCTCTTCGTCGTCGATGATCGCCAATTCGGCTGCCCGCCTGAAGTTCTCGGCGAGCTGAGGGTTGCCGTCCCGCTCGGCGACCGTGGCCTGGTGGGCCAGCACGGCGGGGTCCATGCGCAGATCCGACAGCTCCAGCTTGCCGTCGACGGCCGCGGCGACGGTGAACTTCTCGCTCATGCTCGTGCCACCTCCACCGTCATCGGGCCCTGGCCCGGTTCACTGGCCTCACGCTCCAGCGCGACGAGCGCCACCGCCCGCGCGTGGTAGCGCGCCGATATGGACTCGTCGGTGCCGCCGGTGAGGATGGGGATGGGCGCCATGCCCTTGGCGTGCCGGGCCGCGTTGCGGCCGAGCTCACGGTAGTTGCGGGCGGTCAGCAGCGGGGCCACGCTGAACAGCTCGAGGTTGGCCAGTGGCGCCAGGTCACGACGGTGGATAAGGGCAGTCCCCTTGCCCTGCAATCCGATTCCGATGCCGGACCCGGAGAGTTTGGCGGCGGTCAACCCGATCAGCCCGACGTCAATGGTCGAGCGCACGCGGACGAACCGCGGCACACATCCTTCCTCCTCGAGCCCGGCGGAGATCTGGCGGATCACCTCGCCGATGGTCAGCCCGCACAGGGTCAGCCAGACACTGCGGCCCAACGCCGGGGACAGGCCGATGCACACCTCACGGGGGTCACGGCCTTGGCGTGCCGGTTCGACATCGGTGACGATGATGTGCCCGGCGTGTTCGGCCTGATCGGCCGTCAACTCTGCGGCGCTGCGTTGCTGGCGGATGTCGTCGATCTCGGCACGGCGCTCCTCGCTCAGGGTGTACCCGGTACCCGGGCCCGCGTAGTCGTTGGGGTCGGTGATCTTGGACAGCACCCGGAACTGGTCGTCGAAGATCGCCGAGGTCTGTAACTGGTCGCCCTGCATGCGTTCTCGCGTCAGACGCATGATCGCCTCGGCTTCTTCACCGAAGCCGGTTCGGTACAGCGAGGCAACCACGTCGAACACCGTGAGTTGCTTGGCCTCGATGGCGGCCGCCGCCTCGGCGACGGCCTTCGGGTCACCGGGCGGCAGATCGCGAGATCCGTTGGCGGCCACCACCTCGTCGATGTGGCTGTCATCGAAGTCGGCAAGGCCGAGGTCGCGGTACACCGCCTGCACGGCTTGGGCCGCGCGGCGTCGCACCCGGGCCAGATGTTCGGCAGGTACCGTCCGCAGCCCGCCGTCGGCACCCCAATCACGTTGCAGAACAAGGAAATCGTCCATGTCATCGGAGTTGAAGTTGGACAGTGCGAACGCATTGTCGTAGCGCGGGATCGAGCCGAACCCGGAGAAGATGAAGTCTGCCCCGGCCAGCAGGACCGGCAGAGTATGGGCGCTACGGCGGATGTCGGACTCGGAGATCAGGTTGTCGTTGCCCGCACACGATTCCAGGTCGCGCATCATCACCATGAGGTTCTCGGCGAGCAGCTCCTTCATCCCCTCGGGCACCGAGGCCACCACCCCGACCCCGTCGATGCCGCCGTTCTGCACCCCTTGTGATCCCAGCGCGCGGGCCAGCGACACACACCGCGATTCCAGGTAGAGGATCGAGCACTTCTCCGCCGCCCCCATGAGCACCTCGGCACCGCCCCCGCTGGTGACCCGCATCTTCAACCCGCGCGACGCGTAGGCGCTGGTGAGGATGGCCTTGGAGAACGGGGTGTCGTCGCCGTCGACGAACACCTGCTCGGTGCCGTAGATGGAGATGGTCTCGGCGTAGCTGGTCAGCCCGCGCAGCCCCAGCCGCAGTTCCAGGGCTTCCTCGATGGAGCACTGCGCCATCGCGCCGGGCGTCCCGACCTGCGAACCGATCAGCAGTGCAACGGCATTCGACGGCGCGTCGCCGAGCACCGGAACAGTCGTCTCGACCTCGCGGAAACCGTAGGCGACCGCGCTGGCCGCGTCGGCGGCGATCAGCAGCGGGTCGTCGAGCTGGTTGGTGACGTGCGCCTGATTGCTCGGCGTGCGGCGAGCCCGCATCTTGGCCATCGCCATCTGCATCTCGACCGGAGTCATCACCGCGATCACCCGCGCCAACTTGGCTGGGGTGGTGCCGCCGATCAGCCGAACCACCTCCGCGCGCGGCACCCCGGGGTCGACGGCCATCCGCGCGAGCGCGACGTCGGGACACGCCATTGCCTCGGCGGCGACGTCGAGATCCAGTCCGTAGCGGGCGATGAACTCATCGATGACGTCGAAGTCGGCGGCGGTCTTGCCGTCCATTTCGACGACCTGTCCGTCTCGCACCTCCAGCGACGGCTGCGGATCGTTGGGGCTGCTCATCGCGGCCAGGCCCAGATCGGGGTTCGTGACACTGAAACCGTCGAGGTTGACCGGTTTCGCATCGAGAATCCGCATCCGGCCCAGGGTCACACCATCGCCATCCGTCACGGCAACCATTTTGCGCGAGTGGCGGTTTTTGGTCTACCCAATACGCGTTTTTGGTGTCAGGTACCCGTCGCGACCTCGAGAGCCTTGAGCGAGTCCTCCAGGTGACTGAGCATCCGCTGCAGATGCGGCACACTGCGCCGGCAACCGACCAGACCGAAGTCCAGATTGTCGCCGTTGTTGGCGAGCGTGATGTTCATGGCCTGGCCGTCCAGCGCGATCGACAGCGGATAGTTGCCGTCGAGCCGGGCCCCCTTCCAGTACAGCGGCTGCCGCGGCCCCGGGACGTTGGAGATGACGAGGTTGAACGGAGGGGCAGTGGCCTTGACGAAGCCCGGCACCGCGGCCAGTCCGAGCGGCGCGATCATCAAGGCGGACAACGCCAATGCCTGCACCCGAGGCAGTTCGGCGAAGATCTGCTTGTTGCCGCGCATGGACTCGCTGATGATGGTGAGCCGCTCGGCGGGATCGTCGCGATCGGTGGCGAGGTTGCACAGGATCGACCCGACCAAGTTGCCACCCGCGTCGGCCTCGTTTTCGGAACGCAGGCTGACCGGGACCATCGCGATCAACGGACGGTCCGGCAGTGCGCCCTGTTCCAGCAGATATGCCCGCAGCGCGCCTGCGCACATGCCGAGCACCACGTCGTTGACGGTGACGCCACTGGCCTCCTTGATCCGCTTGAATCGCTCCAGCGGCCACGACTGCGCCGCCACTCGGCGCGCGCCGCCGATCTTGACGTTGAACATCGTCTTCGGCGCGGCGAACGGCAACGTGAGCTGCTGTTCGAGCAACGCGGCACGGGCCAGTTTCACCGTCGACGGCGCGATCCCGACGGCGGCACCTGCCGCATCGGTCACGGTGCGCAACAGCGACGGGCTCTGGTGCTCGCGCTTCTTGCGCGGCAGGTCCCACGGCACCCGCACCTCGGTGTCGGCCGGATCCTCCGAGAGGGTGCGCATGATCAGCTTGAGTGCCGACACCCCGTCGATCAACGAGTGGTGCAGCTTGGTGTAGACCGCGAACCGGCCGTCGGCCAGGCCCTCGATCAGATGGGCCTCCCACAGCGGGCGATGCCGATCCAGCAGACCGCTGTGCAACCGTGAGGTCAGTTCGAGCAGGTCACGCACCCGGCCCGGCGACGGCAGCGCCGAACGGCGCAGGTGGTAGTCAAGGTCGACATCGTTGTCGTAGGTCCAGCCGACGTTGGCGATGCCGCCGAGGATGGTGGCCGGATGTTTGCGGAACACGGGCTGAAAGTCGGTGTGCGCGACCATCTCCTCGTACAGCTCACGCACGAATTCGGGGCTCGCGCCGGCCGGCGGCTCATAGAGCGCCAGACCACCGACATGGAACGGGTGCTCACGCGTCTCAGCGATCAGGAACATCGAATCGGTGGGCGACATGAACTCCATGTGCCCATTGAACGCTTCGGCGCGCACCGGCAAGGGAGAAACCGGGGCGTCAGTACAACGTCGTCTCGTAGTGCTCGTTGGTGATGTCGATCAGCCCGCTCACGTCGATTCCCATGGCGGTGGCCATCTCACCCATCTCGGCGCCGATCGCGCAGTAGAAGTTCGCACCGCCCAGGAGCGCATCGGCCAGTCCGGGATCGGGGTTCCACATGCGGGAGCGGATCAGCGCCTTGCCACATTGGTAGAACACTTCCTGGATGCGGACGATCGTGGCGAGCACCGCGGGCTTGCCGTCGGCCGCGAGCATGTCGAGCAGATCTGGATCGTCGGTGACGAAGGCGTCGCCGTTGACCCGCAGCACCTCGCGGACACCCGGAACCAGGAACAGCACGCCGATGCCGGGGCGCTCGACGAGGTTGCGGAACGTGTCGATGGCCTTGTTGCCCGGCCGGTCGGGAATCGCCAGGGTCCGCGAATCGAGAATCTTGACCGAACCGGGCGGGTCGCCCTTCGGGCTCGCATCGACCTGCCCGGCGTCGTTGACGGTCGCGACGACGTAGAAGGTGCTGTGCGCGATGAACCGCCGGGCGAACTCGCCGAGGCTGGAGGTCTTCTTCTCCTCGATGAATTTCGGTGGATAGCCGATGATTTCGCGGATGCGCGACAGATCGATGGGCTGGTATCCGTCGGCTGCGGTGTGGTCCATGTCAGATGTCCAGTTCCAGCCGGGGCCCGACAGCGCGGGACACGCAGATGAACATGCGGTCGTTGGCGGCGCGTTCCTGCTCGTCGAGGATGTCGTCGCGGTGGTCGGGCGTACCGTCGAGCACCGCGGTCTCACACGTGCCGCACAGTCCCTCGCGGCACGACGCCGTCACGGGTACACCTGCGTCACCGAGCGCGTCGAGGATGCTTCGTCCCGGCGGCACTGTGACGGTCTTGGCCGAACGGGCACAACGTACTTCGATTTCGGTGTCGGGGCGCGTCGGCTTGGGTCGCGATGCGAACCGTTCGATGTGCAGCGCGCCAGGGGGCCAGTGCGTCATGCGCTCGGCGATGGCGGCCAAGAGTGTTTCGGGTCCGCATGCGTACACGCCGGTGCCTGTCTGCGGTTTCGACAGCAGGTCATCCAGCGGAATGCGGCCGGTTTCGTCACTCACGTAGAACTCGGCTGCGCCGCCGAGCTCCGCCAGCTCGCCCGTGAACGCCATCCCGGCCGCACTCGACCCCGCGTAGACCAGCCGCCATGGCTTGCCTCGCTCGGCGGTTTCCCGCACCATCGCCAGGATCGGCGTGATGCCGATGCCACCGGCGATGAACAGGTAGCGGCCGTGTTCCCGGAGCGGAAAGTTGTTGCGGGGGCCGCGAATTGCGAGTTTCTGCCCGGGGCGGAGAAAGGCGTGGACGTATTCGGAACCGCCGCGGCTGCGGACCTCGCGCCGGACCGCGATGCGGTAGGTGTCGCGCTCGGCCGGTGGCCCGCACAGCGAATATTGCCGCGTGATGCCCGTGGGCAGCACGACATCGACGTGCGCGCCCGGTTCCCAGGCCGGCCACGGCGAGCCGTCGGGGCGGGTCAGCGACACCGACACCACGCCGTCGGCCTCGAGCCGCAGCTGCCTGACGACCGCCGGTTGATCGGCAACTCCCACACTCATTCGCTCGCCTCTATTGAACAATGATCAAGAACCACTATCCACTACACTTGATCAACGATCAAGGCGTCAAGTTTTCGAGGAGCGGCGGCGTGGGACTGGACCGGGAACAGGTGGTCGCGGCCGGCCTCGAGGTGCTCGACGACATCGGCCTCGATGCGCTGACCATGCGGAAGGTGGCCGATCACCTTGGCGTGCAACTCAACACCGTGTACTGGCATGCCGCGAGCAAGCCCGCTCTGCTCGCGGCCATGGCCGATCTGATGCTCGCAGGCTGCGCCGACGAACCACTTCCGCAGCAGTGGCGGGACCGGTTGCGCGAGCTGGCGCACCGCTACCGCAACGCGATGCTCGCGCACCGCGACGGCGCCCGCGTGGTCGCCGGAACGTTCCCGGTGGAATCGCGCACCCTCGAATTGGGCGACGCGTTCGTATCGACGCTGCTGGCAGGCGGCATCGAGCCGCGCACCGCCGCATGGTCAGCCTGGGCCATCGCGTACTACACCATGGGCATCACCCAGGAACAGCAGGCATATCACGCACTGGGCCGGCCGGTGCGCCTCGCCGACGCGGTCAGCCCAGACCGCTATCCCGCACTGGCGCAGGTCGCCGAGTTCTTCGGCGCAGGAGACTTCGACCAGCGCTTCGACTTCGGGCTCGACCTGCTGATCGCCAACCTGCGCCAGCGGTGAGCTACGGCTCCTTCGCCAGCACGTTGATGGTGTGGAACGTGGGATCGCTTGCGCCGTGCAGCTTTCCGCCACCGTCGGCGATCTCGCGCAGATAGGTGATGATGTCCGCGTCGATCCGCTCACCAGGCAGCAGCGCCGGAATGCCCGGCGGGTAACTGGCGATCGACTCGCAGGAGATCCGTCCTGCGGCATCCTCCACCGCCACCTGCTCGGCCTCGCCGAGGAACGCCTCCCGCGGCGGGATCGCCACCTCGTAGCCCAGCGACGCGGCAGGCGGAACGATCAACGGGGTGTCGCCCGGCACCTTGAGCCGCTTGACCACCTCTTCTACGTCGCCCGCCACCCGCAGCAGGTTCGCGGTGGATTCGCCGAGGCCGATCACCAGCACGATGGTCGCGTGCAGCGGCAACTCGACATGCACGTCATAGCTCTGCCGCAACGCATCGGCGATCTCGTACCCGGTCCGGCCGGTGTGCCGCACATCGAGCACGATGCGCAGCGGGTCGTAACCCGTCACGCCCATCCGGCCGACCATCGACTCGTCGACGAGGTCGATCCCGTCGATGCTCTTCAGCTTCTCGCTGGCCAGCCGGATGGCCACCAGAGTTTCGCTCAGCAGCTGCTCACCGTGCATGACCAGTTGGCGTCGTGCCGCGTCGAGCGAGGCCATCAACAACGACGACGGACTCGTCGACCGCAGCAGCCGCAGCGCGCGGCCGACCGCGCCGATGTCGACCCGCCCGGTGTCGGCGATGTGCAGCATGGCGGCCTGGGTCAGGGCGCCGGCAATCTTGTGGGTGCTGGTCAGCATGGCGTCGGCACCCTGCGACAGCGCCGTCGGCGGCAGCGCGTCATGGAAGCCGAAGTGCGGGCCCCACGACTGGTCGACGATCAACGGCACGCCGCGCGAATGCGCTGCCTCGGCCAGCCCCACGATGTCGGCGGCCATGCCGAAATACGTCGGCGACACGATGAACGCGGCTCTGGCGTCGGGAGTGTTGTCCAGCGCATCGGCCAGGGACTGCGGCGTCACGCAGTGCGCGACGCCGAGCACGTCGTCGTACTCGGGCGCCACGAAGCTGGGGATGCCGCCGGAGAGCACCAACCCGTCGACGATCGAGGCATGTGAATTACGTTGCGCCACAATACGAGTACCCAGCGGCGCCAATGCCAGGCACAGCGTGTGGTTGCCCTGCGTCGCGCCGTTGGTGAGGAAGAACGACCGCGCCGCACCGAACGCCTCCGCCGCGAGCCGCTCGGCCTCGACGTACGGCGACGGCTGCGGTCCGATGTCCACACCCCAGAGCCCCAATGGCACATCGGAGGCGAGGGCGTCGATGCCGATCGCCTTGACCAGCGCAGGGTCCGCGCCGGGACCACCCTTGTGGCCGGGCGTGTGATAGCGCGCCGCACCGCGGAACGAATACGCCAGGACCGCATCGAGATACGGCGCATTCGGCTGTTCAGCGGCGCCCATCAGTTTCCACCCTTCGCTTCGGCGAGCTCCTCGGCCGCCTCACGCGGCACCACGATGACCGGGACCGGGGCATGCCGGACGATCTTGGTGGCCCGCGACCCGAGGAACACCCGCGCCACGGGTCCCGTCTCGCTCGACCCGATCACCAGCACTTCACCGGGCTCCCATTCGATGCTCTCGAAGGCCTCGTCCCAATCGGTTCCGTGGCCGAGCACGATCTCGGGCCGGGACGCCTGCGGCTGACCGCCCGACGACAGTGCCTTCTCGGCAGCGGCGTAGATGTCTTCCGTCCACTCCGCCAGCACCGCGCCGTGCTCGTCGCGGAAGCGCGCCGTCTCGGGAGGCGAGAGGTGGACCGCGAACGATGCCAGCCGCAAGGCACACCCGTACTCGGCTGCCATCGCCCGCGCCGAGACCAGCAGCAACGAACTCTGTTCGCCACCGGTGAAGGCCAGCGTGATCCGGCTGATCTTCTTGCCGGAGGACCGGAACCCACGGGGAGCCACCGCGACCGGTAGGTGCGAACTGTGCAGCAGCCGGTCGGCGACACTGCTCAACGAGATGTACCCGAACTGACCCGAATCGGACGATCCGGTGACGATCACGCTGGCCTGGTGCTGCGATGCGGCCTCCAACAAGCCGGCGGACGCCGACTTCGCGTGGACCGTGACGAATTGGGCCGACACATCGGCGTCCAGGTCCTCGCGGGCCTGGGCGACGGCGGTGTCGACGAGTTCGTCGATGTAGGCGCGGTACCCCTGGTCGGCTCGGGACAACCCCGGCGTCCACGGCGCCGGGATGACCACGCACACCAGCACATCCGCGCCGCTGGTGCGCGACAGCATGCCCGCCAGACTGAGCACCGCCTTGGCCCGCCGCTTGAGCGGATACCCGACGAGGATGGTCATGGCTGGGGCTCCTCCTTCGCCGCGTCCAGCCCGACGTGCTCGTGTCTGCCGAGATGTGAGTGACTGCGGGCGTAGACGAAGTACCACACCAACGCCAGACCCACCCAGATCACGAAGACATAGATGGTCACGGTCCGCAGGCTGGCGATGATCCACAGCGCACCGAGGACCGACAGGATCGGCGTGATCGGGTACAGCGGCACCTTGAACGTGCGGGGCAGCTCGGGCGCGCGGCGGCGCAGCACGATGACGCCGATGGACACCGTCACGAACGCGGCCAGGGTGCCGACGCTGGTCATCTCCGCGAGGAAGTTGATGGGGATGAAGCCCGCCAGGATCGCGATGACGACCGCGACGATGATGGTGTTGGGCACCGGGGTCAGGGTCCGCGGATTCACCTTGTGGAAGATCGGCGGGATCATGCCGTCGCGCGACATCGCGAAGAGGATGCGGGTCTGCCCGTATACCGACACCAGGGTCACGCTGAAGATCGAGATGATGGCGCCTGCGGCCAGCACGGTGCCGGGCCAGGCCTGTCCGGTGACGTTCTCCAGGATCTTCGCCAGTCCGGCTTCCTGACCGTCGAATTCGCCCGACGGCTGGGCGCCGAGCGCGACCAGGGCCACCAACACGTACATGACCGTCACGGTGATCAGCGAGATCATGATCGCCAACGGGAGATTGCGATGCGGGTTCTTGGCCTCCTCGCCCGCGGCGGCCACACCGTCGAGGCCCACGAAGGTGAAGAAGATGATGCTCGCCGCCGTGGTGACGCCGCCGATGCCGTGCGGTGCGAACGGTTGCATGTTGTCCGTGTTGAAGCCCTGGATGCCGATGAGGACGAACATGACCAGCACGGCGAGTTTGATGGCGACCATGATCGCGTTGGTCTTGGCCGACTCGCTGACGCCGCGGATCAGCAGCACCGCACACATCAGGATGAGGATGATGGCGGGCACGTTGCAGATGCCGCCCTCTTCGGGCGCGTTGGACAGCGCCGAGGGCAGTTGGAAGTGGAAGACGTTGAGCAGGAACTGGTTGACGTACTGCGACCAGCCGACGGCGGTGGCAGCACCGGCCACACCCCATTCCAGCAGCAGGCACGCGCCGACACCGAGGGCGACCACTTCACCGAGCGTCGTATAGGCGTAGGAGTACGAGGAGCCGGCCACCGGGACGGCGCCCGCCAGTTCGGCGTAGCACACAGCAGTCAGGCCTGCGACGACCGCGGACAGCACGAACGACCACAGCACGGCCGGGCCCGCGATGGGGACCGCCTGGCTGAGGATGAAGAAGATGCCGGTGCCGATGGTGCCGCCGATGCCGATGGCCGACAGACCCCACAGCCCGATACTTCGCTTGAGCTCGCTTTTTCCGGTGTCGGCACCCGTTTCGGCGTTGATCATGCCCACGGGTTTGCGGCGCAGGGCCTGCTCTGTGAGAGATGCCACGAGTCCTCCTCAGTAAGACGCCGTTGTCTGACTAGCTGCTGCTACGTGGTCGGCCGCCGGCTGCGTCAGCGAGCGTCCCGGCGGTCAGGCTACGACTGCACTGTTCAGTGGACTGCCGTTATGCAACAGTGGTGCGATATTGTCGGAATTGGTACCCACATCGTGATGTGAAGCCGTAGCGCCGAATGAGGAGTTGGCGGGGACAATACCCGCCGCGCGCCCGCCAAATGACTTGGCGTGGGTGATGTTCAGGCCAGCAGCGGCGGATGCGCCATCGATCGCGACGCGTTGGCCAGGGCGGCCCGGTCGACACTGAACAAGTCGGCGATGGCGTCGAGGATCATCGATTCCATCAGCGGGACCGTCATCTCGTAGAGGCCCAGCAGAGTCTGGATGGCCAAACCGTCGGTCAGAGCGACGATCCGGGTGACGGCGTCATCGACATTGCCGTTCGCCTGCAGCACCCCTCGGGCGATCCCGTCGTTGATGCACTCGGTGAACAATGTCCGCCAGAGGTTCATGATGCGGTGAATGTGCTTGCGCAACTCGCGATTTCGCGTGCTGGCCGCATAGAACTCGACCCACAGCCCCCAGGCCATGTCGAAATCCTCGTCGGTGACGATGAACCGCGCCAGGCGCGCGATGCGGACCAATGGCTCGTCATCCTCGGTGACGCAGCGGCGCCATCCGTCCCGGCTCTGCTCGGCCGACGCGCGGAAGGTTTCCAGCACCAGGCGGTCCTTGGTGCGGAAGTAGTGCTGGATCAGTCCGACGGAGACGCCGGCCTCCTCGGCGACGTCAGCCAACCGGGTGGAATCCACGCCGTTGGTCACGATCACCCGTGCCGTAGCTGCGACGATGGCCGCGCGGCGGGCGTCCATGTGTTCGGGGTTGGACGCCCGAAATCGGGCCGTCGCCGCCGGCTGGGAGGGGCGAAATGCTTCTGACATGGGATGACGCTATAATATGTTCAAATTATTAACAAGAGTTTGCGTCGTGGCGCCTCAGCGAGGGTCCATGCGCCGATCGTCACCGCCGTGTGCCCCGAACACCGAAACGTAAAGTGGCACGGACTTATTGGACGCTAAAGCGTCCTTCGGCCGGTGACTTTTGCCAAACTCGTCAAGCCCGGCGAATATCCGGGCCCAGGGTGATGGGAGGGCCGTTGAGCTCCACCGAACCGATCGACCACGATCGCGCACCGTACGCCGACGCGATGCGCGCCTACGGCGAAGGTGACTGGGTCAGGGTGCACGTGCCCGGCCACATGGGCGAACCGAAGCGCCACCCGCTGCTCGCGGAGTGGTTCGGCGACCGGGTGCTCGAACTCGATGTACCGCCGCTGATCGAAGGCGTCGACATCACGCCGGACCCGACCCCCATCACGCAGGCCCAGCGGCTGGCCGCCGATGCCTGGGGCGCCGCGAGGACCTGGTTTCTGACCAACGGCGGATCGCAGGCCAACCACCTCGCGGTGATGTGCGCCCGCCAGCTCGGCCGCACCCTCGTGGTGCAGCGCAGCGTGCATTCCAGCGTCGTCGACGCCCTGGTGCTGGCGGGCCTGAGCTCGGCGTTCGTGCACCCGTCGGTCGACGACCACCTGGGCATCGCGCACGGCGTCACCGCCGCCGACCTGTCCGCCGCGCTGGACGCGAACCCCGACGCCGCCGCAGCGCATCTCATCACGCCCAGCTACTTCGGCTCGGTCAGTGACGTGGCAGCGCTGGCCGAGGTCGCGCACGACCACGGGGTGCCCCTCATCGTCGACGAGGCCTGGGGCGCGCACTTCGGCTTCCACCCTGCGCTACCCGCCAATGCCCTGTCCAAGGGCGCCGACCTGGTGTGTTCGAGCACCCACAAGCTCGGCGGCAGCCTGACCCAGTCGGCGATGCTGCACCTGGGTGCCGGGCCATACGCCAAGCAGTTGGAGCCCATGGTGGTCCGAGGTCTGCACACCGTGCAGTCGACGTCCACCAGCGGCATCCTGCTGGCCTCCCTCGACCTGGCCCGCAGGCAACTGGCCACCGGGCAGGCGCGGATCGGCGACTCGATCGCGGTCGCCGACGAGATCCGCGCCCGGGTCCGGGCCCACGGCCGGTTCCGCATCGCCAGCGACGACTTCCTGCAGTTCCCCGACGTGATCGCGGTCGATCCGCTGCGGGTCGCCATCGACACCTCGGCGGGCGGCATCAGCGGCGTGCGAGCCAGCAAGGTGCTGATCAACGAGCACAGGATCCACGTCGAGGTTGCGACCGGCGCGGCGATCGTGATGGTGATCGGCGCCGGGTCTGCGCCGGACGTCGACCGCATCGTCAACGCATTGCATGCGCTGCCGGAGGAGAACGGCGGCGGCGAGGACCACTCCGCGTTGAAGGTTCCCCCACCCGGCGAAAGCCGGATGACCGTGCGCCAGGCGTTCTTCTCCCCCGTCGAGGTCGTCGGAGTCGACGCGGCGGTGGGACGCGTCAGCGCCGACACGCTGGCCGCCTACCCGCCGGGCATCCCGAATGTGCTGCCGGGCGAGGTCATCACCGCCGAACTCATCGACTTCTTCCGCGGCACGACAGCTCACGGCGGGTATGTCCGCGGCGCCGTCGACCGCGCCGTGACCGGCTTCCGCGTGGTCGCCGAGTAGCACGCCGAACAGAACTGGAAGGAACCATGACCGACGTCATTTACCGCAATGCGGTCGTCCACACCGTCGACCCCGACCAACCGACCGCGTCGGCCGTCGCCGTCACCGGTGACCGCATCACCGCGGTCGGCGACGACGCCACCATCGCGGCCCTGGCCGGCCCCGAAACCCAGATCGTGGACCTCGGCGGCCGGCTGCTGCTGCCGGGATTCGTCGACGCGCACAACCACCTGCGGCTCGGCTCGGATGTCGCCAGCGCCCAATTGGCCGGTGCCGCAACGCTCGACGAGGTCTACCGCAGGCTGACCGCATGGATCGAGGCCAACCCCGATGCATCGTGGATCGAGGGCGAGAGCCTGGACTACAGCGCGTTCCCGGCGGGCCAGATGCCCACCGCCGCCGACCTCGACGCGATCACCGGCGACAAGCCCGCGTTCGTGCTGACCTACGACGTGCACACGGCCTGGCTCAACACCGCCGCGCTGCGGTTCCTCGGCATCACGCGTGATCACACCGAGCTGCCCTTCGGCACGGCCAAGCTCGACCCGGTCACGGGCGAACCCACTGGATTCCTCACCAACTTCGCGGTCAAGGGGCTGGCCCGCGACGGCCAGCGCGCGATGGCCGAATTCCTGCCGTGGGCCTCGGAGGACCGGCGCTACGGGCGGCTGTTGTCGAGCCTGGACATGGCCATCGCCAACGGGCTGACGACCGTCGTAGAACCGCAGAACTCGCTCGACGACATCGGCCTGTTCACCCGGGCCCGCACCGAAGGAAGGTTGAAGTCACGGGTGATCGCCGGGCTGTTCCATCCGCGCGGCACCCCGGCGTCGGACCTTGCCGACTTCGCCGCGGCGATCACGCAGTATCAGGACGACCAGTTCCGGCTCGGCCCGCTCAAGCTCTACATCGACGACGTCGTCGAACCGCACACCGCAGCCCTGCTCGAGCCGTACTACAACGAGCCGGGCAACCGCGGCGCCACCTATTACGAGCCGACGGAGTTCGCCGAGGTGCTCACCGGCCTGGACGCGGCAGGCTTCCAAGCCTTCGTGCACGCCACCGGTGACCGCGGCATCCGCACGGTGCTCGACGGTGTCGCGGCGGCCCGCGCCGCCAACGGCCCCCGCGACGCCCGGCATCAGATCGTGCACGTCGAGTGCCTGCACCCCGACGATGTGGCGCGGTTCGCCGAACTGGGCGTGGTGGCCTGCATGCAGCCCCGCCACGGGGCCCCGGATGTGGCCGGGCCGGGCAAGGACTGGGCGGAGGCCATCGGGCCCGAACGCTCGGAGCACGCCTGGGCGTTCCGCAGCCTGCAGCGGGCCGGCGCGGTGCTGGCCTTCTCCAGCGATTGGACCGTCGCCGAGATGGATCCGCTGTCGCACCTCTACACCGCGGTGACGCGCCGCGGCCGCGGCGACACCCCGGCCTGGGTCCCCGAACAGGGCATCACGTTGGACGAGGCGGTGTACGCGTACACGATGGGCAGCGCCTACGCGAACTTCTGTGAGGACAACCGCGGTTCGATCACCCCGGGCAAATACGCCGACTTCGCGGTGGTCTCCGACAACATCTTCGCCGGGCCGCCCGAGGCCATCCGCGATGCGACCATCGACATGACGATCGTGGGCGGCGAGATCGTGTTCGACCGGGCAGCCGCCATAGCGTGACGGCGCCGACGGGCCGACGGCGGCGCCGAGTTCGACGAAAACGTCGTAAATCCCGAACGGACACAACGTTTTCGTCGAACTCGCGGACGGCACTACAGCATCTCAGAACCGCTCGTCGATGAGGGCCAGCCGCTGCGCCGCCACCGCCAGGGCAGCTTCGCGCGGTGTCACACCGTTGGCCTCGGCGTAGTCGAACATGTTGTCGCTCAACGTCTTCATGCGATCGGCTATCTTGGCGAACGACTGCTCGGGGGTGCCGTCGATGTCGCCGAAGAACACCCACCACCACCAGGCATTGGTCGCCGAATTGGCGACGAAGTCCGGCGACACCGTGACCCCGCGAGCCGCCAGAGTGGCCTCGGCGTCGGGCAGTACCGGCATGTTGGCCGCCTCGACGATGAGCTTCGCCTGCACCTGGGCCTGGTTGGAATCGTCGATGCAGTAGGACATCGCGGCGGGTACCAGCACGTCGGCCGACACACTGAGCCAGTGGTCGGCCGGTAGCTGGATGTCACCGTCGCGCAGCTGGCTGCGGTCCATGCCGCCGGTGGCGTCACGGGTGAGCAGCAGGCGCTCGACGTCCAGACCCGCCGGATTGGCCACCACGCCATGTACGTCGACGATGCCGACGATCCGCACGCCCGCCTGCGCCAGGTAGCGGGCCGTCGCCCCGCCCATCGACCCGAAACCCTGTACGACAGCCCGGGTTTCGGCAGGCTGCAGGCCCAGGCGAGCCATCGCGGCCAACCCGGCCTGCGCGACGCCGTAGCCGCCAACCAGCTCGTCGAGCTTGACCCCGTCGACCACACTGCTGAACGCCGTCTTCATCCTGGCGTCGGCACCCGCCTTGTCGTCGATCACCTGGTACGCGGCCTCGATCGAGCTGGTCAGTCCGATCGCCGCGATACCGCGGTCCACCGCGTCCTGGCGGACCCCGAAATCCTCACCCATGGTCCAGCGCTGCGCGATCAGCGGTTTCATCGCGGCCAGATACCGGAACAGCACCTGCTCGGCGTCCGGACTGTACGGGTCGAAATCGATGCCGCCCTTGGCCCCGCCCAGCGGAACGTAGCGGGCGCCGTCCTCGTAGTGCATGGCCTCTTTGAGCGTCATGCCCTGCGCCAAGCCACGGACCTCGGAGAGCGTGCAGCCTGCCCGCATCCGCAGCCCGCCGCTGCTGATGCCACGGACCAGCCGGTCGATCACCAGGTAGCCCTTGGCCTGCGTGACCGGATCGGTCCAGGTGACTTCGAAGAAGGAGTCAGCCATGGTTCACGCCTTCACGAGCCGCGCGAGCACCTCGTCGGCGGCCCGCCGACCGGAGCGGATGGCGCCGTCCACATGCATCAGACCGATGCCTGCGATGTCCGAACTGGCGAAACTCAGCGGGCCGATCGACCGGCGCATGTCCGGCCCGAACCGCACCAGCCCACCGGGGCCGAAGGTGGGCGAATAGGCGCCGCGGGTCCACGGGTCGGCGTGCCAGCTGCTTTCCGCGAAATCGATCGGGTCGAGAGCCTGCGGGCCGAAATAGGCCGCGAAGGACTCCAGGACGGCAGCCCGCCTGCCCTGGGCGTCGAGGCGGGCCACCCGGTCGGCGGCCGAGGCGACGATGAAGCCGATGAGCACGCCTTCGCGGCCGTCGGGCAGCGTGTTGTCGTACACCTCGTGCACGGTGAGCTCCGGGCCGAACCCGGTGCCGGACAAGCCCTCGTCGCGCCAGAAGGGCCGCGGGTAGAACGCCTGCACCTTGATCACCAGGCCCTGGGTGAAGTTCTCGTCCATGGTCATCCGCCAGGACGGCAACGCCGGGTCAAACCGTATGCCCGACAACAAGTTCGGCGGCACAGCCAGGATCGCCGCGCGGGCCGCGACGGTGCCGTCGGCCGTTTCCACCGTCACCGAATCATCGGTCCAGTGCACGGCGCGCACCGCGCTGTCGAGCCGCACTCGGGGACCCAACCGTTCGGCGAGCCGCAGCGGAATCTGGCTGAGCCCGCCGACCAGCCGGCTGTTGAGCACTTCGTCGGCATCGGCGAGGTGGCCGACTCCGCCGCTGGTGGCCGCCAGCCACGCCGCCGCCAGCACCGAGAACTGCACGGTGTCCTTGGTCATGAACGCGGCGACGATCTTGCCCACCGCGGCGACCGCCTCCGCGTGGCCGCTCTGCGCCCACAGCCACGCGTCGAACGTGGTGCCGTCCAGCTCAGTGGCCTGCGGGTGTTTCCACGGATCGTCCGGGTCCACCTCTTTGGTGATCCGGTCGAGGGCCTCGAAGATCCGGTCCACCGCGGCTACCCCTTCGGCGTCCAGCGGCAACTGCTCATGGGCGTGCGTCTGACGTCGCCCATCGGTGCCGACATATACGTCGGCGCCGCCCCTGGGCCGAACGAACTCCTCGATGCCCAGCTCTCTGGCCATCGCGAGCGCCGCATCCTGGTAGGGCGCCAGCCACTGCCCACCCATCTCGACGTATCGGCCGTCGCGCTGTTCGGTCAGCAGCCGGCCGCCGACCCGATCACGCGCTTCCAGCACCACGACGTCGTGTCCGGCATCCACGAGGGTCTTGGCGGCGGTCAGTCCGGCGGCGCCGGCTCCGACGATGACGACATCAGTCTGTTCGGCCATGCCGCGCACCATATCCCCACGCGGGACCGCGTGAATGCCGTTGGAGCGCAATAGTATCGGCCTACTTGCCGGCTTCAGACAAAAACCCCGCCACCTGCATCGGCAGGCGCGGGGTCTATGGCGGTGGCGGAGGGATTTGAACCCTCGGACGGGGGTTACCCGTCACACGCTTTCGAGGCGTGCTCCTTAGGCCGCTCGGACACGCCACCGTGTGGCAGCTTACCGAACGCCGGCCGTGGGCCCTAATCCGCTCGCGAGCGTCTACCGCTGCGCCGAGAAGAAGCCCTCCAGCAGCGCGGCGCATTCGTCGGCCAGCACCCCGCCGACCACCTCCGGGCGGTGGTTGAGCCGCCGGTCGCGCACCACGTCCCACAGCGAACCCACGGCCCCGGTCTTGGGTTCCCACGCCCCGAACACCACCCGTGCCACCCGGGCCAGCACCAACGCCCCGGCGCACATCGTGCAGGGCTCGACGGTCACGGCCAGCGTGGCACCTTCCAGTCGCCAGCCGTCACCGAGCACCTGCGCGGCCGCCCGCATCGCCACGATCTCGGCGTGGCCCGTCGGGTCGCCGGTGGCCTCGCGGACGTTGGCGGCGCGGGCCAGCTCGGTGCCGTCGGCCGCGACGACGACCGCGCCGATCGGCACGTCGCGGGGGCCTGCCATCCGGGCGGCGTCCAGCGCGGCGCGGATCAGGCGTTCGTCAGACGAGGTCACCGATTGAGTCGGTCGAGCACCGCCGACAGCTCGTCGGCGAAGCCCATCTCCCTGGCGATGCGGCCGAGCTGCTCGTCGGCGTACAGATCGGTCTCGTCGAGGATGACCCCCAGCACCGCCTCGGGCAGCCCGACATCCGAGAGCAGCCCGAGGTCACCCTCCTCGAAGGGGTCGGCGTCGTCGAGATCGTCGGGGTCGATGTCGGCGTCGAGGGTCTCGAGCACCTCAGCGGCGATGTCGTAGTCCAGCGCCGCGGTGGCATCCGAGAGCAGCAGGCGGGTTCCCGCGGGCGCCGGACGCACGATGACGAAGAACTCGTCGTCGATGTCCAGCAGCCCGAACACACACCCCGAGCTGCGAAGTTCCCGCAACTCGGTCTCTGCGGCGGACAAGCTGTTCAGTGAGGCCGAACGCATCGGCGCACACCTCCATTTGCCCTCCTCGCGGACGACGGCCACGCCGAACCCGTCTGGCAGGTCGGCCGGCGCGCGCTGTGCTCCCATGTGCGCCTACGGTAGTCGCCGACCAGGGATTTTGACCAGGCATCGCTGTCCACCTCTGCATGAGGGTGTGCCAATCTTGGTAGGTGACAAACACACCCGTATGCGTGGTGGGACTCGGACTGATCGGCGGCTCGCTGATGCGGGCGGCTGCGGCCGCGGGCCGCGAGGTGTTCGGCTACAACCGTTCGGTCGACGCGGTCCGGGAGGCCCGGTTCGACGGATTCGACGCCAGCGAGAACCTCGACGCGACGCTGCAGCGCGCCACCGAGAGCAACGCGCTGGTCGTGCTCGCGGTACCCATGCCTGCGCTGCCCATCATGTTGGCCCACGTCCGCGACAGCGCACCGAACTGCCCGCTGACCGATGTGATCAGCGTCAAAGGTGCTGTGCTGCAACAGGTTCAGAAGTTCGGGCTGCTGGACCGATTCGTCGGCGGGCACCCCATGGCCGGCACCGCACACTCAGGCTGGGCCGCCGGTAACCCTGCGCTGTTCGTCGGCGCGCCCTGGGTGGTCAGCGTCGACAGCCACGTCGACGCCGAGGTGTGGGCGCAGGTGACCAGGCTGGCGCTGGACTGCCGCGCCGTGGTGGTTCCGGCCTGCTCAGAGGAGCACGATGCGGCCGCCGCCGCCATCTCGCATCTGCCGCATCTGTTCGCCGAGGCACTGGCACTCAACGCCGGCGAGGTGCCTCTGGCCTTCGCGCTGGCCGCCGGCTCGTTCCGGGACGGCACCCGGGTCGCGGCCACGGCCCCGGACCTGGTGCGGGCCATGTGCGAGGCGAATGCCGGACAACTGCTGCCTGCCCTGGAGCACGGCATCAAGCTGCTCACGCAGGCCCGCGACAGCCTGGCCGCCACGGGCTCACTGGCCGACCTCGTCGAGAGCGGCCACGCCGCCCGGATGCGCTACGACAGTTTCAGCCGGCCGGAGATCGTCACCACCGTCGTCGGCGCCGAGAACTGGCGCGACGAACTGGCTGCCGCGGGCCGCGCGGGCGGCGTGATCAGATCCGCTCTGCCAGTCCTGGGTAGTCGATGATGAACCCGTCGGGATCGACGGTGATGGTGGTCTCGGACACCGGCGAGAGCAGCTCTATACCCGTCGGTGTGCCGGTGTAGGTGATGTTCGCGGCCTCCACCGACAGCTCGGGCAGCCGGACGTAGACCACCGGCAGCGTCACCGACTCGTTCGTCAGGTGCAGGCCCGTGCGCCGGATCGGCAGCGCGTTGAAGAACGGGCTGAAGATCACATCGACGTCGAGTGCGCCCTCGTAGCTCGACCGCTTGGTCTGGTTGTGATCCTGCACCAGCCACATGTTCTCTTCGTCGCGCGCGATGGAGAGCTGGCGCTCACGCTCGGCGAGGGTGACGGTGAGCGACAGGCGCTTCGTCGCACCCGTCTCGTCGGTCACCAGATCGTATGACGCCGCGAACGCGGGGTGAGACGTGGTGGCAGCAGCCACTATTCGCCCGTTCGCCTTGATGCGTTTGCCCGTCAGCTGCACCCGCACCCACTCCATCCGGGGTACGTCGTTCGCTCGCCACGTCAGCACGGCCGGCCAGGCGGATGCCGGCTCGACGGACTGCTCGTCTGTGCGTTCGGCTTCACTCACCCTTCTACCGTATGCGACGGACTGCCGCCTTCGTGGGGGAGTCCCGAACTCCCGCGCGTTGCTGTTGGTCGCGATTCGAGAGCCACCTCGTCGCCGAGCAATGGCTGGGGCATCTCCCCCGCGCCGCCACCCCAGCGCCTCATCCGGCCGGTGCCTGGCACCGACAACCAGACGGCAAACGCCAGCGCCGCATCGAGGATCAACGCCAGCGCGGTCACCATGAGCGCACCGACGAGCGCGATGTGGAACTGCCGCACCTTGATCCCGTCGATGAGGTACCGGCCCAGCCCACCGAGGCTGGCATAGGCCGCGACCGTAGCCGTCGCAACCACCTGAAGCGTCGCGGTGCGCAGCCCGCCCAGGATCAGCGGCAGCGCGTTGGGAACTTCGACCCTCAGCAGCACCCGGCTTTCGGTCATGCCCATCGACCGGGCGGCATCCACCACGGCCGGGTCCACATTGGCGATCCCCGAGTAGGTGCCCGCCAGCAGCGGCGGTATGCCCAGCAGCATCAAGGCCACCGTCGGCGGCACCAGGCCGAGCCCCCACAGCAGCACGCCGAGCAGCAGAACGCCGAGGGTGGGCAGGGCGCGCAGCGCGTTCACCCCGGTGACCACCAGGAAGGTGCCGCGCCCGGTGTGCCCGATCAGCAGCCCGATGGGAACCGCGATCAGCACCGAGAACACCACCGCGATGGCGGTGTACTGCAGGTGTTCGACGATGCGGGCGGAGAGCCCGGCGGGCCCGCTCCAATTTGCCGCGGTGAAAATGAAGGTCAGCGCCTGGTTCAGGAAGTTCATGCGGCCGCCTTGGCGCGAGGAGTGCGGGACCTGCGGTTCGTGCGCGTCCAGGGCGTGATGACCTTGCCCAGCAACATGATCAGGGTGTCGATGACGACGGCCAGCACGAAAATCGCGATGATCCCGGCGACGATCTGGCTGCTCTTGTTGGCTTGGTACCCCTCGGTGAACCAGGTGCCCAGCCCGCCGATACCGATCACCGAGCCGACCGACACCATCGAGATGTTGGTGACCGCGACGACCCGAAGGCTCGCGATGAGAACCGGGATCGCAAGGGGAAGTTCGACTTTGACGACTCTGACCCACGGCCGGTAGCCGACCGCGGTGGCCGCGTCCAGCACCTCCGCCGGCACGGCGTCCAGCGCTTCGGGCACCGCCCGCACCAACAGTGCGGTGGTGTAAAGGGTCAGCGCCACAATGACATTGGCTTCATCGAGGATGCGGGTGGGGATGATCAGCGGCAACACCACGAACAGCGCCAACGACGGAATGGTGAAGATGATGCTGGCGACGACGGTGGTGAACCGCCGCACCGTGGTGGTGCGCTGCACCAGCGCACCCAGCGGCACGGCGATCAGCAACCCGAGGATGATCGGCACCAGCGACAGGCGCAGGTGGATCACGGTGAGCGCCCAGGCCTTGTCGAGGTGGGTCAACAGGTACGTCACATCGCTACCCGACCTTCGGCACGCGGCGCTGCTTCTTCAGGGTCTCCAACACGTCGTCGGCCTGGATGCCGCCCAGCAGCCGACCGTCGTCGTCGACCGCCACCCCGAGCCCCGACGGCGAGGACAGCGCGGCGTCGAGCGCGAGCCGCAGGCTGCCGTCGGGCCGGAAGAACGAGCCGCCGCCGACACTGCTGTCGTACAGCGAGCTTCCCTTGCGGTGTACCTCGACTCCCTCGGCGTTGATCCAGGCGTAGGGCTTACCGTCGGCCCGCAGCACCAGTGCCCACTCGCCGGGAGCCAGCTGCAACTCGTCGATATCGGTCTCGGCGACTTGGCGGATATCGTGCAGCGGCAGCCCAGTCGCCTTGAAGAACTGCAGCCCGCGGTAGCCCCGGTCGGCGCCGACGAATCCCGACACCAATTCGTTGGCGGGGTTGGACAATACGAATGCCGGTTCGGCGTACTGCTGCAAGACTCCGCCCCGGCCGAACACCGCGACCTTGTCGCCGAGTTTCACCGCCTCGTCGATGTCGTGCGTGACGAACACGATGGTCTTGCGCAATTCGCTTTGCAGCCGCAGGATTTCGGTCTGCAATTCCTCGCGTACCACCGGGTCGACCGCACTGAACGGCTCATCCATCAGCAGTATCGGCGGGTCGGCCGCAAGCGCCCTGGCGACCCCGACCCGCTGCTGCTGGCCGCCGGACAGCTGGGCCGGGTAGCGGTTGGCGAGCTTGGGATCCAGCCCCACCCGTTCGAGCACCCCGAGCGCGGCTTTGCGTGCGGCACGCCGGGATTCACCCTTGAGCACCGGCACCGTCGCGACGTTGTCGACGACGCGCTGATGCGGCATCAGCCCCGCGCTCTGGATCACGTAGCCGATGCCGAGGCGCAGTTTCACCGGATCGACCTTGGTGACATCCTCACCGTTGACGGTGAGAGTGCCCGACGTCGGCTCGATCATCCGGTTGATCATCCGCATCGATGTCGTCTTCCCGCAGCCCGATGGCCCGACGAACGCGGCCAGCGTGCCCTCGGGAACGTCGAGCGTGAGGTCGTCGACGGCCACGGTGCCGTCCGGATATTTCTTGGTGACGTTGCTGAACGTGATCACTTTTTCACCGGCTTGTCGAATCCGTTGTCCTTGATCCACTTTCCCGCCGCTTCGTCGGGGTCGACGCCCTTGTTGCCCTCGACGGCGGTGTTGAGTGCGATCAGTGCCTCGGTGGTGAGCTTCGCCGACACGGCGTCCAGCACGGTCTTGAGCTCATCGGACATCTTCTGCGAGGCCACCAGCGGTACCACGTTGGCGGCCAGGAACGTGTTCTTCGGGTCTTCGAGCACCACCAGGTGGTGCTGCCCGATGGCCGGTGACGTACTGAAGATGTTGGCGGCCGTGATGGACCCGTTGGTCAGCGCCTGCACGGTGGCAGGACCGCCGCCATCACTGATCGCGACGAAATTGACCGGCGCGATGTCCAATCCGTATTTCTCCTTCAGCCCCACCAGCCCGGTCTGCCGCGTCTGAAACTCCGACGGCGCACCCACTTTCACCTCGGCCGAATGCGCGGCCAGGTCGGTGATGGTCTTGAGATTCCAGCGCGCGGCGGTCTCGGCGGTGACGGCCAGGGTGTCCTTGTCCTCGGCGGGTGACGGGTACAGGATCGAGAGATCGCCGGGCAGCGCTTTGAGCAGGCCGATCAACACCGCATCGGATGTGGTGGCGGTGGTGTTCTTGTCGAAGTACTGCAGCAGGTTGCCGGTGTACTCCGGGATCAGGTCGATCGAGTGGTCCTGTACCGCAGGTACATACGTTTCCCGGCTGCCGATGCCGAACTGCCTGCCGACCTGAAAGCCGTTGGCCTCCAGCGCCTGGGCATAGATCTCGGCGATGATCTTGGATTCCGGGAAGTCCGCCGAACCGACGACGATGGACTTCAGATCACCGGATATCTGTCCGCCGCCCAGCGGATTCGCGCTGCCGCAGGCGGTGAACACCGACGCCATCAGCGCGAGCAGGACCGCGAGCACTGCCAGGGTTCGATGCTGCATGCGAACGTCCTTCCGACGGCTGCAGCCGAATCCGATGACCTCGGCCGGCTTTCCTGACCCTAACCGCAGGGCCGACATGCTGCCGGTCTTTACCGTCCGGTTGTTTGCTTTGCCGCCGATACGGGCAAAGATAGAAACATGACCAGCGATCTGCCTGCATCGCCCGATCAGCCGGAACCGAAGCCAGCGCCCACGGCCCCGAAGCCGGACGCGGCCAAGCCAGCACCGGATGTGCCCACGTCACAACCGCCTGCGGCGTCCAAAACCCAACCACCGGCGACCCCCAAGTTCACCCGGGCCGGTGCGCTCTGGTCAGCGCTGATCGTGGGTTTCCTGATTCTTATCGTCCTGCTGATTTTTATCGCGCAGAACACCGATCCGGTCGATCTGGCCTTCCTCGGTTGGCGGTGGTCGCTGCCCAAGGGTGTGGCCATTCTCGGCGCCGCCGTTGGCGGTGGCCTGCTGACGGTGGCGGCGGGCACCGCCCGGATCTTCCAGCTACGCCGTACGGCGAAGAAGAATCTGAAGGCTGCGCTGCGCAGCTGACGCTCAGCGCAGTGCGGCAAGCCCCGACGCGATCGCGGGGGCCACAGCCGCGCCGACACTCGAGCTGCCGTCGGCTTCGGAACCCTGGCGGTGACGGAAGTCGATACCTGCTGCGATGATCGCTGCCTTGAAATAGGCCAGCGCCATATAGAAGTCCCAGTGCGCCAGGTCCTGGCCGGATTGCACCGAATAGCGGTTCGCGAGCTCGTCGGCCGACGGCATCTGAGGCGAGCTCCACGCGGCTTCCATGCTCAGGATCAGATTGAACATGGGGTCGCGGTACACGCACATCAGCGCCGCGTCCGACAACGGGTCGCCCAGCGTCGAGAGCTCCCAATCCAGCACCGCGAGGACCGTCGTCGGATCCTGTGCATCCAGGATGGTGTTGTCGATGCGGTAGTCCCCGTGCACGATCGAGTTGCGGCTCTGCGCCGGAATAGTCTCGGCGAGTGCCTGGTGCAGTCGTTTGACGTCGGCGTCGCGCGGGTCATCCGGCAGCCGGACCAGGTCCCACTGCGAACCCCATCGCCGCACCTGGCGTTCCAGATACCCCGCGGGCTTGCCGAAGTCGCCGAGCCCGACCGCGTCCGGATCCACGGCGTGCAGCTCGGCCAGCACCCGGATCAGGGCATCGACGCTGTCGCTGACCACCGCGTCGTCGCCGAGCGCGGCCAGCTCGGAAGCGCTGCGCACGACGAGTCCCTCGACGTGTTCGACCATCTGGAACGGGGCGCCGAGCACCGAATCGTCGTTGCTCATGGTCACCGCCCGGGCGACCGGCACCGCAGTGTCGGCCAATGCGGCGACCACCCGGTATTCCCGCGCCATGTCGTGCGCCGACGGGGTCAGCCCGTGCAGGGGCGGCCGGCGCAGCACCCACTTCGAAGCGTCATCGGCGACGAGGAAGGTGAGGTTGGACCGGCCGCCTGCGATCAACTCCGCCCGCAGCTCACCGGTGCGGGCTATGCCCTCGGCGCGGAGGTGGCGATCCAGGGCATCGAGGTCGAGACCTTCCAGAGATGTCACGGGATCTGTTTACCACCGCACGTTGCGCGGAAGCAGATCCCATACGTGCTCACTGCCGTTGACCGCCGCGACCGCCAGCTTGCCGCTGCGCGACGACAGCAGCCGCGTCACCGAGGCGTAGTCGATGTGGAAGGACAGCAGCCGCTCGGTGCCCAGGATCTGGTGCAGCAGCACGTTGATCACCCCACCGTGGCTGAACACGGCCACGGTCTGGTCGTGGTCGCCAGCGGCCACCAGATCCGCGATGGCGGCCGCGATGCGCGCGGAAAAGGCTTCCTCGTCGACGCTGCTCGGCAGGTGCCCGCTGGCCAGCCTGGCGAGTTCCTCGGGGTTCTCCTTGGCGATCTCCTCGATGGGCACGTAATGCGACAGGTCCCGGTCGTATTCGGCGAGCCGATCGTCGACGTCGATCGTCAGCCCGAGCGCCGCGGCGACCGGCTCGGCGGTCTGTACCGCACGCAGTTGCGGGCTGCTCACGAGCCGGGAAATCGGGAAGCGGGCCAGCGCGGCAGGCAGCCGGTTGGCCTGCTCGACACCGGCCTCCGACAAGTGCGGATCGGAACCTTGACCGGGCTCGCTGCGCAGAGGCAGCGCATGACGGACCAGAAGCAGTTGCACCGTGACACCATATGGCCGCATGGGATACGCCGACGAACTGTTCGACCTGACCGATCGGGTGGTGCTGGTCACCGGTGGCAGCCGCGGGCTGGGCCGCGAGATCGCGTTCGGCGCGGCGCGCTGCGGAGCCGATGTGGTGGTCGCGAGCCGCAATCTGCAGTCCTGCGTAGCCACCGCGGAGGAGATCACCGCCGAGACGGGCCGCACGGTGTTTCCCTACCAGGTCCACGTCGGCCGGTGGGATGAGCTCGACGGCCTCGTCGACGCGGTCTACGACCGGTTCGGCAGGCTCGACGTACTGGTCAACAACGCAGGCATGTCGCCGCTGTACGAGTCGCTGTCCTCGGTGACGGAGAAGTTGTTCGACGCGGTGGTCAACCTCAACCTCAAAGGCCCATTCCGGTTGTCGGCGTTGATCGGTGAGCGCATGGTCGCCGCCGGAGGTGGTTCGATCATCAACGTCAGCTCGTCCGGATCACTGCGTCCGGACCAGTACATGCTGCCGTATGCCGCGGCCAAGGCCGGGCTCAACGCCCTGACCGAAGGGCTGGCGAAAGCGTACGGGCCCACGGTGCGCGTCAACACCCTGATGGCAGGCCCGTTCCTCACCGATGTCAGCAAGGCATGGGACATGGCAGGCGAGCCGTTCGGGCATCTGGCCCTGCAGCGGGCCGGTAATCCAGACGAAATCATCGGAGCTGCAGTGTTTTTGATGTCAGACGCGGCGAGCTTCACCACCGGCTCGATCCTGCGCGCCGACGGCGGCCTGCCCTGAGTTACGCCGAATGGCCAGTTGTTGCACACTTTTTCGAGGTTTTGCGTGCACAACTGGCCACTCGGCGTGGTGTTCAGGGTGTGATGATGTTGAAGCCAGGATCGGGCTTGTCCAGCACCTCGATCAGCGCCGGCAGAGCGGTGTCGTCTCCGCTGACCTGCAGGCCGGGTGATGTCGTGTCGCCCGCAGCAAAAGCCAACAGCCGCAACTTGTTCGCCAGCGTGACCGTGGCCTGCGCGGTGGCCGGATCGGCGGGCACCTTGCGATAGACCAGGACTCCGTTGCGCAGGGTCAGTCGGTAGTTGTCACCCGGATCGGTGAACGTGATGTCGACGGCGATGTCGAGCTCCCAGGCCCGCGGACCGTTGACGTTGATCGCGAAGGTGTCGAACATCTGCTCGGGGGTGAGCTGTCCCAGGATGGACGGCGACGCCGTCTGGGTCGGGGTGCCGAAGTTACCTTCCCGAAGTTCGGTCGCCCCGGACAGGAAGAAGTTGCGCCACGTCGCGTTCTCGGCACCGTAGGCCAACTGTTCCAAGGTGTCGGCGTACAGCTGCCGGGCCGCCCCATGCTGCTCGTCGGTGAACAGCGCGTGATCCAACAGGGTTGCCGCCCAACGGTAATCACCGTCGTCGAACGCGCCCTGGGCGAGCTCGACGACCCGGTCGATACCGCCCATGGCCTCGACGTAACGCGGTCCGAGCGCCTCCGGAGGGTGCGGCCACAGCCGGCCGGGGTTGCCGTCGAACCAGCCCATGTAGCGCTGGTAGATCGCCTTGACGTTGTGGTTGACCGAGCCGTAGTAACCGTGGGTGTGCCAGGCTGCCTCCAGCGCAGGCGGCATCTGGAACTGCTCGGCGATCTCGATACCGGTGTAGCCCTGGTTGAGCAGACGCAGCGTCTGATCATGTAGATAGGCGTAGAGATCCCGCTGCAGGGACAGGAATTCGACGATGTTGTCCCGGCCCCAGGTCGGCCAGTGATGCGACGCGAACACCACGTCGGTGCGGTCGGCGAAGGTGTCGATGGCCTCGGTGAGGTACCCCGCCCAGCCGTGCGGGTCGCGCACCAGCGCACCACGCAGGGTCAGCAGGTTGTGCAGATTGTGGGTGGCGTTCTCGGCCATGCACAGTGCCCGGAACTTCGGGAAGTAGAAGTGCATCTCGGCGGGCGCCTCGGTGCCGGGCGCCATCTGGAACTCGATGTCGACCCCGTCGATGGTGTGGGTTTCGCCCGTCTGGCGGATGTCCACGGTGGGCACGATCAGCGCGACTTCGCCGGTGGAGCCGACCTGACCGAGCCCACAGCCCACCTGCCCCTGCGGGCCGCGGGCCAGCGCGGCGCCGTACATGTAACCGGCCCGGCGGGCCATTGCGGTTCCAGCGTAGACGTTTTCCTGCACGGCGTGCTCGGTGAAGTGTTCCGGCGCGATGATCGCCACCTTGCCCGCGTCGACGTCGGCCTGGTTCGTCACGCCGAGCACGCCGCCGAAATGGTCGGCGTGGCTGTGGGTGTAGATGACCGCGACCACTGGGCGGTCGCCTCGGTGGGCCCGGTACAGCGCGAGTGCCGCCGCGGCGGTCTCGGTGGAGATGAGTGGGTCGATGACGATGATGCCGGTGCCGCCCTCGATGAAGCTGATGTTCGACAAGTCGAGCCCGCGAACCTGATAGATGCCTTCGACCACCTCGTAGAGTCCCTGTTTGGCGCACAGCCGGCTCTGCCGCCACAGGCTCGGGTGCACGGTGTCGGGCGCGTCCGCGTCGAGGAACCCGTAGGAATCGTTGTCCCACACCACCCGACCGTCGGCAGCTTTGACGATGCAGGGTTCCAATGCGCCGATGAACCCGCGGTCGGCGTCGGCGAAATCGCGGGTGTCGTCAAATGGCAGCCGGTCGAAGCTGGCGCGGTGGGCGGATGTGATGACGTCGGTGGGCGGCTTCTGCTCCATATTGACGAGCCTGCCATCCGGCGACGCCGAGCACGTGAACTTCCTGATTACTATGTCTTGACGACCGGCAGAAGGGGTGGTGCGGCAATGGCTTCGTCCGACGCGCTGCCCCGCCATACCCACGTCGCGGGCGAACTGCGTCAGCGCATCATCCGGCGCGACTACCTGATCGGCGAGTCCCTGCCCACCGAGAGCGCGCTGTGCGCCGAGTTCGGGGTGTCCCGCGGCCCAGTGCGCCAAGCGTTGGCGACTTTAAAAAACGAAGGGCTGATCAGGCTTTCGCAGGGCAAACCCGCAGTGGTCCGCAGCCACGACGCCACCCAGACGCTCGACACGTTCACTCCCTTCACCCAGTGGGCACAGCGCAATGGCCGCACCGCCGGCAGCCGCACCGTCGAGATCGCGCGGCGGCGGCCCTCTGAACCGGCTCAGGTCGCACTGGACCTGGCCGCGACCGACTTCGTGGTCGACGTGCTGCGGGTACGCCTGCTCGACGGCGAACCGGCGATGATCGAGCGCAGCACCTTCATCGACTCCGTGGGCTCGCTGCTGTTCGATTTCGACACCGACTCCGGCTCGATGACTGATTACCTGGCGGGCCGCGGCGTCTACTTCGACTCGATGGAGCATGTGCTCGACGCGGTGGCGGCCTCCGAGGTGGACGCCGAGAACCTCGGCATCGGCGCAGGCAGTCCGCTGCTGCGTGAGCGCCGCACCTCGCGGGATCAGAACGGCCGCGTGTTCGAGTACGCCGACGACCGGTACCGTCCCGAGATGGTCGCGTTCAGCATCGTCAACGCCAAGACCATCGACCCGCGCACGTAGCCAGAGACAACGAGGCCGTGGCTGCAACCCCTCGGATTCGCAGCCACGGCCCCGGTTTCAGTGCCCCTAGTCGGCGGCAGGCATCCGGTTCCAGTGCGGGATCAGCAGCAGCATGGCGACGAAGGCAGCCCCGGCGAACCCGTAGAACAGCATCGAGGTGCTGAGGTACCCGGGTAGTAGACCACCGAGAATCGCCCCGACCGATCCGCAGCAGTTGATCAGTCCGGCGGCGGTTCCGGCGTGCTTGGAGGTTCCGAAATCGACTGCCGCGACACAGGAGATCATGGCATCCGCGCCATAGACGCTCAGGCCGATCACGCTCAGCATCGCGACCATGATCCAGACATTGCCGGTTGCGGTCAGCGGTGCGAACAGTGCGAGCACCACCACCAGGATCGCCAGGCTGATCACGGAGACCGGTACCCGGCGGGCCTTGAACATGCGGTCGGACATCCGGCCGAACAGGATCGGGGCGACGACGCCCGCGACACCGAACGCGATGGGAACCGTGACGGCCTGGAACTTGTCGCCGTCCGCGAGCTGCTCGGCGACGATCACCGGACCCCACAGCAGGATGGCGTAGCGGGCGGGCTTGAGCAGGAAGTAAGACATCCCAAGGGTTCTCACCATGCTGTCGCCAAGCACGGCCACCAGGGATTCCCGCCAGGACGGCGTCGGCTCGGCAACGGCCTCGGCTTCGGGCGAGTCGTCGAGTTCGACACCTTCTTCGGCGTCCGCGTTCGCCCGGTACTCCTCGATGGGGGGCAACCCGACATCCGCGGGATCGTTGCGCTGGAACAGCAACATCAGCACGAAGACGATGGCCACAACGGTTGCGCCACCGAAGAATGCGGCCCGCCAGGTGCCGAACATGTCGTAGGCGACCCAGCCGAGGAACGGCGCGGCCACCAGGCCGCCGAATGCGTAGTTGGTGCTCCAGATGCCCAGGATCTTGCCGCGTTCCCCGATCGAGAAGAACTGGGCCATGTTCTTGAGCGTCCCGGACCAACCCGTCGACTGGGCAAGCCCCTGCACGATCATCAGCGGCAGCAGGAACACGAGCGCCGGGAGCAGACCCATGAAGACCGTAGCGATGGCCGAGATCGCCAGCCCGCCAAGGAGAACCACCCGTGGACCGAACCGGTCGGACACCTGGCCCCAGACGAATTGTCCTGCGGCATACGCCGTCAGGTACGCCGCGTCGAGGTTCGCCAGCGTGCTCTTGGTCAGGGTGGTACTCAGGATCGGATCTTCGAGGATGCCAAGCTTGGCTACTGAGAAGGCCTGACGGGTGAAATAGAAGCCGGCATACGCGATCCAGGTGACGGCGAAGATCTGGATGCGCCAGCGCTTGTAGAGCGGGGCGATGGTTGGTGGCGCGGAAGTGGTGACGTGGGACATGACAATGCACCTCTGGTGGGCGTGAAGCAGACGGTGAACTGGCGGGGGCCGGGGCAGAGCGCCAAATGGCCGAATCGGATGCCAGTGACTGGTTTCTCGAGCGAGAACGTCAAGAGCGGTGACGCGGCGACCGGGAGGCTGGGCCTCGGACCGGCCGCCGCCGGGGTGGGTTGGTTGTCAGCTCAGAGTGGCCACCAAGGTGGGCAGATCGGCCACACTGCCCAGGATGTGGGTCGCGCCGGCCGCAGAGAGCTGGGCACTGTCGTGCGCCCCCGTCAGCACCCCGATGGATGCCCGAGCGCCGGCCCGCAGTCCGCTGATGACGTCCGACGAGGTGTCCCCCAGCACGATCATCGAAGACACCGAATCGGTTTCGGTCCGCATGAGCGCGGTCAACGGCATGTCCGGGTAGGGCCTGCCGCGCACTCCGGGTTCGGGGCAGAGCACCACGTCGGCGAGGTTCTGCCAGCCGAGCGCGTCGATGATGGCTGATTGGGTCTCTCGCGCGAATCCCGTTGTCAGAGCGGTCTTGATGCCACGGGACCGCAGTGACGTGATGGCCTCCTCGGCACCAGGGATGGGGCTGCAGTTGCCCTCGGCGACCAGCTGCGCGTAGCAGCGTTCGAACTCTTTGTTGGCGGCCTGCGCCTGTTCCTCATTGCCGCGGGCGAGGTGCCGGAACACCACGATCTTGGACTGGCCCATGGTGTCGGAGACGTAGCGCAGCATCTCCTCCCGATCGGCGTCGGTCTTCGACAGTCCGGCGTGGCTGTCGGCGGCCAGGAACGACTGCTGGACCAGTCCGCTGTCTTCCACGGTGGTGCCCGCCATGTCGAAGACGACCAGGCTGATGGGCTGACTTGTGTTGTCGGTCATGATGTTTCCCTTTCTAGATGCGGTCAGGCGGTTGCGACGGCCAGCGGGCCGGCACCGTCGCGGGCGAATACGTTGTCGACATTGCTCTGGGCCAGGCCCATGCTGGTGGTCATGCCGATGCCGGTGGTGACGGTCACGACATGCGTGCCCTCGATGGGCTCCTCGATGAGGAATTCCTGGCCGGGCGCCGAGCAGTACACGCCCTGCCACCGCTCGCTGATCTCGATGTCGTTGACACCGAACAGCTTTCGTGCCTCGTCAACTAGTACCGTGAATCCTTCTTCGGATTGGAAGACCGGGGCCGACACGTCGCGATAGTGCGTGTCGCCGATCAGCAGGGAGCCGTCGGGCTGCGGCGTGTACATCTGATGCAGGTCGATGGCGACGTAGCCGGGATACTCGGCTCGCAACCGGTCCGCGACGTCCGCGGTGCTCGGTAGGTTCTCGAATCCGGAGTAGCGCAACAGCGACCAGCCCGTGAACAGCGGAGCGGGCAGGGTGAAGCCGAGCGGCATGCGGGCTCGCAACATGTGCAGCCGGCAGCGGATCAAGCCGTCGCGTTCGGCCAGGCCCGGGAACAAGCGGTCGATGTCGTAGTTGACGGTGACGAACGTGGCGCCCGCCGAGATCGGGCCGCGCGAGGTGTTGACCACGCCTTCGGCGAATCCGGTTGCCGCTGTGCGCCAATGGAAATCAACACCGGCAGCGGCGAGCCACCGCGCGATGGACGGGGCCGCGGTGCGCGGGTCGACCTGCAGGTCGTTGGGCAGGTACATGCCGCCGGTGACACCCGCCTCGGCCACCGGGATGCGGGCGAGGATCTGCTCGCGATCGAGCAGCACCACCTCGTCCTCGCCGCGGGTGGGGACGAACTCGTGCATCACCGCGAGTTCGTCGGCATGGCGGGCCACGCAGTAGGTGCCGGCCTCGGCGGACCAGAAGCCCGCCTTGCGGGACAGGTCGAGCCAGTGCCCGCGGCCCAGGCGCGCATAGTCCCGCGCGACACCCGACTGGGCAGTGATGCAGGCGTGGCCGAAGTTCTGTACCGATGCGCCGACGACACCATCGGCGTGATCGACAACCGCGACGCTCAGGCCGCGCTCGTGGGCGTGATACGCGTGCGCCAGGCCCACGATGCCGGCGCCGACGACGACGACGTCGTAGCTCTGCTGATTTGCCATGGGATTACTGTGGTCCCTATCACCTCACTTGTCAATACAAGTTTTTTGAAATGCAGACTCATATACCTATGTAGGACGTGGGTGGGAGGGGTTCGCGTCGGCCAGCGGTGAGGCCCAGCAGCGCAGGGTCAGAGCTCGTGCAGGGTGACTCCGGAGAGCACACCGCCTGCCACGTCGGCCGTCATGTAGGTGCAGAACGGCTGGCGGCGCCGGTCGGTGGGTGATCCCGGATTCAGCAGGCGCAGACCGGTTTTCGTCGTGGTGTCCCACGGAATGTGACTGTGGCCGAACACCAGAACATCGGTGTCCGGATAGGCCTTGGCCATCCGGGCCTCCCGCCCGGTCGCCGCGCCGGTCTCGTGTACGACGGTGAACCGCAATCCCTCCAGCGTCACGTCGGCACGTTCGGGCAGGCGTCGCCGCAACTCCGCGCCGTCGTTGTTGCCCCAGCACCCCACGAGTAAGCGGGCGCGCGCACTCAACGTGTCGAGCAAAGACGGATCCACCCAGTCGCCGGCGTGGACGACGACGTCTGCTTGATCCACCGCATCCCAGACCGGAACGGGGAGATCGCGGGCGCGCTTGGGGACGTGGGTGTCTGCGATGAGGAGCAGCCGCACAAAATCCACCGTACGTGGTGCAGAAGGGACAGCAGAGGTGTACGGTGCTGTAACTCTGAGGGAGATCTCACCGAATCCTAATTGAGACACGCTCGCGACCTACCGTCACGAGCCAACTACGACCGGAGACAGGAAGACAAGATGAAGGCATTGAGTCGGGTGCTGACCGCGTTGGTGGTGGCGATGGCTGGTGCCTTCGCCACCCTGTTCGTGAGCACCGGTACCGCGCACGCAGGTCTGGACAATGAGCTGAGCCTGGTCGACGGCCAGGATCGGAC
>NZ_MVHF01000016.1 GCF_002086485.1 Mycobacterium aquaticum
ACGTCGCCAAATACCGCTGAGTTTCCCCGGCGAGCAGTCACAGCGGTACCGCAAACGCGGCGTGTCGCGTACCGCAGTGACTGCTCGGCAGGAGAACTCGCGGGAGAAAAACTAGTTCCAGATGCGCACGCGCTGGGCGGGATCCAGGTACAGCTCGTCGGTGTCGGTCACGTCGAACGCCTTGTAGAACGAGTCGATGTTGCGGACCACGCCGTTGCAGCGGAACTCCGGCGGTGAGTGCGGATCGACCGCCAACCGCCTGATCGCCTCGGCGTCACGGGATTTGGTGCGCCACACCTGGGCCCAGCCGAAGTACACCCGCTGCACGCCGGTCAGCCCGTCGATCACCGGCGGCTCCTCACCCTTGAGCGAAAGCTCATAGGCCAGCAGCGCGATGGACAGCCCACCGAGGTCGCCGATGTTCTCGCCGACGGTGAAGGCGCCGTTCACGTGGTGGCTCGCGTCCAGCGCACGCGGCGTGAACGTCTCGTACTGCTCGATCAAAGCCTTTGTGCGCAGCCCGAATTCGGCGCGGTCGGCATCGGTCCACCAATCCACCAGATTGCCGTCGCCGTCGTACTTGGCGCCCTGATCGTCGAAACCGTGGCCGATCTCATGACCGATGACCGCCCCGATACCGCCGTAGTTGGCGGCGTCGTCCGCGTCGGCGTCGAAGAACGGCGGCTGCAGAATGGCTGCGGGAAAGACGATTTCGTTCATGCCGGGGTTGTAGTACGCGTTGACCGTCTGCGGGGTCATGAACCACTCATCGCGGTCCACCGGCCCGCCCAGCTTGGCCAGCTCCCGGTCGGAATTGATCAGGTTGCCCCGCCGGTAGTTGCCGTACAGATCGTCGCGCACGATCACCAGCTCGGAATAGTCCCGCCAGCGCGCCGGGTAGCCGATCTTCGGGGTGAACTTGTCGAGCTTGTCCAACGCCTTGGCCCGGGTCTCCGGCGTCATCCAGTCGAGGTTGGTGATGCTGACTCGGTAGGCCTCACGCAGATTGGCCACCAGCTCGTCCATCCGGGCCTTGGCCTCCGGCGGAAAGTGCCGCTGCACATAGAGCTTGCCCAGGGAGTCGCCCATCAGGCTCTCCACCACCGACACAGCGCGCTTCCACCGGTCGCGGATCTGCTCGGTGCCGCTGAGGGTGCGGCCGTAGAACGCGAAATCCTCGGCCACCAGATCGTCGGTGAGCAGGCCGGCCCGGCTGTGGATCACGCGCCAACGGGCCCACGCCTTCCAGTCCTCGAGGTCTTCGCTCGACCACAGCGCTGCGAAGGCCGTCAGATAGTCGGGCTGGCGGACCACGAGTTCGGCCACCGCCTCGGGCGTCGTCCCGAGGCCACGCACCCACACCGACCAGTCGAATCCGGGCGAGTCGACAGGCAGATCGGCGAACGCACGCAGGTTGTAGGTCAGGTCGGCATCACGACGCTTCACCACGTCCCAGTGCGCGGCGGCCAGCTTGGTCTCCAGCGCCACGATGCGGGCGGCCGTCTCGGTCTGATCCCCTCCATAGACGAGGCTGAACATCCGCGCGATGTGCGCCGGGTAGGCCGCCAGGATCGCGGCGTGCTGATCATCGCGATAGTAGGACTCGTCGGGCAGCCCGATCCCGGACTGGCTGACGTGCAGCAGGTACCGCGTCGAATCCTTGGAATCGGTGTCGATGTACACGCCGGCACCGCCGCCGACGCCCGTCCGCTGCAGCGCACCGAGCACCCCGGCCAACTCGTCGGGGGTGGTGGCCGCATCGATGCTGGCCAATTCGTCGAGCAGCGGGGCCAGCCCACGCTCGGCGATGGTCTGCTCGTCCATGAAGCTCGCGTACAGGTCGCCGATGCGCTGCTCGTCGGTGCCGTTCGCGGCGCCCGACTGGGCGGCCTGGGTGATCAGATCGCGGATCTGCTCCTCGGCCCGGTCATAGAGGGACCGGAACGCGCCGTCGGTGGCGCGGTCGGCGGGGATGTCGTAGTCGGCCAGCCAGCGGCCGTTGACGTGGCCGAATAGATCGTCCTGGGGGCGGGCCTGCGCGTCGACATGGCTCAGGTCGATACCGGACTTGATAGCTTCTACCGTCACCCCGACATTCTTCCAGACGCCTCGGCGGTGCTCTGGGCCTCGGAAGGCACCGGTAGCCTCACGCGCATGCCCGAAGCCCCTGCCAAGGACAGCACCGACGACAGCGAAGACAGCGCCGTCGGCCTCTTCACCGGCTACGGCGTCGCGTCGGCGGTACTGGGGGTGATCGCGGTGGCCGCCGTCGTGCTGGCCGCCCTGATCTGGACCGGACACCGTAGTGCGGCCGACGAGCGGGCCTACCAGACGCGTGTGCTGCAAACCGCCGCCGACTGGACCAACATCCTGATCAACCTCAACAAGGACACCGTCGAATCGGGCGTGCAGAAGCTGCACGAAGGCACCGTGGGACAGCTCAACACCGACTTCGACGCGACCGTCCAGCCGTTCCGGGACCTGGTCAAGCGGCTGCAGTCCAACTCGACCGGACAGATCGACTCGGTGTCCATCGAATCGATCTACCACCCGCCGCCAGGTCCGAACGGCGCGCCCCAGCAGCCGCCCCAGCCCGAGTTGACCGGTCTGGTCTCGCGCATCGACCATGTGCTGGTGGTCGCCACCTCGGTGAGTCAGAACGCCGGCTCCGACAAACCGCAGACCGTGCGCTGGGCGCTGCGACTGGACGTCTCCGACGTCGACGGACAGTTGATGATCTCGCGGCTGGAGCCGATCCGATGAGGAACCGGTTGAGAGTCCTGGCCTTCGACATCCTCGCGCCGCTGGCCGCGATCCTGGCGCTGGTGTTCATCGGCCTGGCGCTGGCCTGGCCGCTGTGGTGGGTGTCGGTGTGCTCGGTGCTGTGCCTGCTGATCGTGCAGGGCGTGATCGTCAACGTGGTGCTGGCGCGCCGCGACGGCGTGACCGTCGGCACCGACGACGACGGGCCCGGGCTACGGCTGGCCGTTGTCGGGGTGGCGACGGTCGCCCTGGTGGCCGCGGTGCTCGTCGGCTACCTGCGCTGGACGCAGCCCGACAACGCCTTCAACAGCGACCGTGGCCAGGTGGTGCGCATCGCCAGCAGCGTCGCGGAGGCCACCGCCACCTTTGCGCCGCAGAGCCCGACCGCCTCGATCGACCGGGCCGCGGCCATGATGACGCCGGAGCGAGCCGACGCGTTCAAGAAGGAATTCTCCGGCGTCGCCAAGGATTTGACGAGCAAGAACGTCTCGGCGACGGCAAGCACCATCTCGGCAGGCGTGGAGGCGCTCGGCCCCGCGGCGGCCAGCGTCGCGGTGGTGCTGCGCGGCACCCAGAGCGTGCCGGGCAAGCCTGCCGACAACGCCGTGCTGGCGCTGCGCGTCACGCTGACCAAGTCCGACGGTCGCTGGGTGGTCGACAACGTGGTGCCGCTGCACTCCCGCTAGAGCACTCAGCGCGGCCGGCGCGAATCGATCACCCCGGTGTTGAACCCGGCCAGGTGCAGCCCACCGGCGAACCGGGCGTGCTCGATCTTCAGGCAGCGGTCGGCCACCACCTGCAGGCCGGCGGCTGCGCCGTCGCGGGCGACCTGATCGTGGCGCAGGCCCAGTTGCAGCCACAGCGTCTTCGCGCCGACCGCGATGGTCTCGTCGAGCACGTTCGGCAGGTCGTCGTGGCGGCGGAAGACGTCGACCAGGTCGGGGACGGCAGGCAGGTCGGCGAGGGTGGGATAGACCGGAACGCCATCGATCTCGCTGATGGTCGGGTTCACCAGGAAAAGCTCGTAGTCGCTGGTCGATTTCAGGTACGTCCAGACGAAGTAGCTGGCGCGCGAGGTGTTGGCCGAGGCGCCGACGATGGCCACCGATCGGGTCTCGCGCAGGATGCGCTGGCGGGTCAGGGCGTCAGTCATCTTTGCCTGCCTGGGTGAGGGCCTGGTCCAGATCCCAGATGATGTCCTCGACGTCTTCGATGCCCACGCTGATGCGCACCAGCTCGGGCCCGACACCGGCGGTGCGCAGCTGCTCGTCGGTGAGCTGGCGGTGCGTGGTGCTGGCCGGGTGGATGACCAGGGTGCGCACGTCACCGATGTTGGCCAGGTGGCTGGCCAGTTGCACGGCGTTGATGAACTTCTCGCCCGCGGCCCGGCCGCCCGTGACCCCGAACGCGAATACTGCGCCGGGCCCGTCGGGCAGGTAACGCGCCGCCCGCTCGTGATGCGGGTGCGACGGCAGGCCCGCCCAGCGCACATAGCTCACCCGCGGATCGGCCTCCAGCCACTGTGCGACCGCCCGGGCATTGGCGATGTGGGCGGCCATCCGCTGCGGCAGCGTCTGCACGCCCTGCAACAACTGGAACGCCGACTGCGGGGCCAAGGCGGCACCCAGATCACGCAGTTGCTCGCTGCGCAACTTGGTCAGGAAGCCGTATTCGCCGAAGTTGCCCCACCAGCTCAGCCCGCCGTAGGACGCGACCGGCTCGGTCAAGGCCGGGAATTTGCCGTTGCCCCAATCGAACCGGCCGGAGTCGACCGCCACACCGCCGAGCGTGGTGCCGTGCCCGCCGAGGAACTTGGTTGCCGAGTGCACCACGATGTCCGCGCCGTGCTCGATGGGCCGACACAACGCCGGGGTGGCGACCGTGGCGTCGACGACGAGCGGCAGCCCGGCGGCATGGGCCACGTCGGCGAGCCCGGCCAGGTCGGCGATCTCACCGGACGGGTTGGCGATCACCTCGGCGTAGACCAGCCGGGTGCGGTCGGTGATGGCAGCCGCATAGTCCGCCGGGTCAGTGCCTGCGACGAACGTCGTGTCGATTCCGAAGCGGCGCAGTGAGACGTCGAGTTGGGTGACGGTGCCGCCGTACAGGCTTGCCGCCGACACGATGTGGTCGCCCGCCCGGGCAAGGGCGGCGAACACCGCGAACTGCGCCGAGAGGCCGCTCGCGGTGGCCACCGCGCCGAGACCACCCTCAAGGCTGGCGATGCACTCCTCGAATGCGGCGACCGTCGGGTTGGCGATCCTGCTGTACACGTTGCCGTACTTCTGCAGCGCGAACAGGTTGGCCGCATCGTCGGTGTCGGTGAACACGAAGCTGGCGTTGGCGTAGATCGGTGTCACCCGCGCGCCGGTACCCGCGTCCGGACGTTGTCCGGCATGGATGGCGCGCGTGGCCAAACCGAAAATCCGGTCAGTCACGGCTGGGCAGCGTACGAGTGTCGGGGCGGGACGACCAGAGTTGCGATCGCGGTGGCGTTATTGTCCCGAGCGCTGGGCGGCGAGCTTGGCGAACCGGTCCGACAACCGCTGCATCCGCAGCAGCAGCGAGGCAGGCGGGCTGACCGTGCCCTCCAGGTAATTGGCGAAGTCTTCGTTGGAAACCCCGGCGCGGGAGGCGAACTCCTGCGGAGCCAGTTCTGACCGGCGCAGCAGCCCCTGGATCCCGCGAGCCACGTCGGCGCGTTCGCTGGCCTCGAGATGTTCGCGGGTGCGCACCAGCACCTCGGACAGCGCTTTCGACACTCCGTACGGGCGTGCGGTCTCCAGAACTTCCTCGACCTGACGTGCCGTGCGGCCGTAGGGGTCTCGCTTGACGGCGGCCACGATCCGTTGCCACACCGCCATGTCGTCGGTCTCGAGCGCGGCCCTGATCGCTGCGGTGGGCCAGTACTCGACCGGCCGGTCGTCGAACGGAGGTTTGCGCGGGGGCAGAGGGGAGCGAGAACGCCCGCGCGGGGGGACGCTCTCGCGGTGTGGTTCGCGAGTGTCCCGTGCCTCCGGGGCCAACGTCACTTCGCCTCCTCCAGCATCGCTACAGCCACCGACAGGCAGCGTTGCCTGACTTTCTCCCAGTCATTTGCAGCCTCTGGTCCAGACATTCTGACATCGTGTTCGTCGGACGGCTGCGGATCGGCCAAGCGGCGTACCAACTGGGTCGCCACCCACCGACTTCTGGGTTGCTGACCACAGTAATACCGGTCCATGCCCGACAACACCAGAGCCGCTGTCTGGGTTTCCATCGAGTCGACCAGGTCAGCAAACTCGGCGAAATCCTTGGTGGTGTTGCGGCACATGATCAGATAGCACTTCAACCGCAGGGTTTCCGCGCCCGTCGGGATCTGCAGCCGGTCGCCGGTGGGCAGCTGCACGTTGGTGGTCTCCATCGGGCCGCGACGCTCCACGGGCGCGCGTTTGGTGTCGGCCTCGGTCTCCAGCGCGTCGACGGCGACCGACAGCCGGCCCCGCCACATCGTCACCGGATGCACGGCGCACGGTTTGGCGCGGCCAGGGCGTTGCTCGGCCAGCCGGGTGGTGAACTCGCGGCAGCCGCTGAACGCCAGCGGATCGGCGACCGTAATAGTCTGTGGAGCAAGGCTTTTCATGCGGGCAGCGGAGCGCACCATCATGCGCAGATCGGCTCCGGTTGGGCCCGTCGCGGCAATGTTGTCCGGGATGATGACAAGGTCGGTCACCTCGACCTTCGGCAGCGGCTTCTCGAAATCCACCTCGGGCAGGATGCGGTCGAGCCAGCGCGGCAGCCACCAGTTCCACTCGTCGAACATCGCCATCAGGGCGGGCACCAGTACCAGCCGGACCACTGTGGCATCCACCGCGATGGCCACCGCGCAGGCCACGCCGAGCTGGGCGACGAGCGGCATGCCGGCAAACGCGAAACCGATGAAGACCGCGATCATGATCAACGCCGCGCTGGTGATGGTGCGGGCACTGGTGCTGACGCCATAGGCGACGGCGTCGCGCGTGCTGTTGGTCTGCAGGAACCGTTCGCGGATACGGGTCAGCAGGAAGATCTCGTAGTCCATCGACAGGCCGAAGGTCATGGCCAGCACCAGCGGTGGGATGGTGCTGTCGAGCGAGCTCAGCTTCTCGAAGCCGAGCCCCTCGAACCAACCCCACTGGAAGACCACCACGAGGCTGCCGTACGCCGCGGCCACGGACAGCACGGTCATCAGCACGCCCTTGAGGGCCAGGAACAACGACCGGATCGACACCAGCAGCATCACGAACGCGATCAGCGCGACGAACACGAACACCCAGGGCTGCGTCGCCGAGACCCGGTCGTCGAAGTCCTTGATCAGCGCGGTGGGACCACCGACGTCCACGCGGACGTTCGGACCGGCCACAGCGGGCAGCTTGTCCCGCATCCAGTCGACAGCCTTGCGGGCCGCCAGATCCTCGGGGTCCACCGACAGCACCGCCGAGAGCAGCGCGCTGTTGCCGTTGCCGTTGTCGGAGAACGCCGGGGGTTGCACCATGATCACGCTGGGCGCCTGGGCCATCTGCTGGCGCACGGCGTCGACCGCAGCCTTTTCGGCGGCCTTCCCGTCCGGCACCGTCACCAGCACCCGGATCGGGCCGAGCGCACCGGGACCGAGCGCGTCGGCGGCAGCGTTGACCCCGCCGCGGATCTCGTGCGTCGGTTTGAACTGACGCTGCATGCTGTTGCCGAGCACCATCGAGAACGCCGGGGCCGCAAGCGTCAGCAGCAGCACCACGGCGGCCAGCGCGGACGCCCACGGACGCAGCATCACCGCGCCGGTCCATCGGGTCCAGAACTTGGACTGACTGGCCTCGACCCGGCGCGACCAGTGCAGATACGACGAGCGTTTGGCAGCCGCATGGCCGAAGGTCGCGAGCACCGCGGGCGTCAGCGTCGTCGACGTCAACACCGCGACCGCGACCGCGAGGATCGCGCCGGTGGCCATCGACACCAGCACCGGCGTGTTGATCAGGTAGATGCCCGTCATCGACGCGATCACGGTCAACCCGGACAGCACGACGGCCAACCCGGACGTGGCCATCGCGGCGTCGACCGCCTCGGTGGGGTCGCGCCCGGCCCGCAGTTCCTCGCGGAAGCGCATCAGGATGAACAGCGAGTAGTCGATGGCCAGCGCGATGCCGAACATCGACACCGTCGACGTCACGAACACGCTCATGGTGGTGAACATCGACAGCAGATAGACCAGTCCCATGGTCACCACCACCGTGCAGATCCCCAGCACCAGGGGCAGCGCTGCGGCGGCCAGCGAGCCGAACACGGCCAGCAGGACGATGAGCACGATCGGCAGGTTCCACTTCTCGGCCGCGGTGATGTCGTGCTTGGTGGCCTGGGTGGCGGCGGCGCCGAGCGCGCCCTGCCCGATGACATAGAACTTGACCTTGCCGTTGCTGGTCTCACCGGGTTGGTCGCCGTGGATGCCGACCTTCTGGCGCAGCTGCTTGGCGACGTCGACCGCGCCGGTGTTGTTGAAGTCCAGCTGCAGGGTCAGCACATAGGGCCGGTCGGGCTGCGGCGCTGGCTGCTGCGGGTTGGGCACGATCTTGACGCTGGGGACCTGCTTGGCGATCTGTTCGAGCCGCGCCACCGCGGTGTTCATGTCATCGAACGACGCATCTGCGCGCGGCGCCGCGACCAGCGCCAGCGGGGAGGCGCCCTGATCGGGGAAGTGGTCTTCGAGCTGGCGCTGCACGTACAGCGACTGCGAACCCTCGACTTCGAACCCGCCGCCGGTCAGATTGGACGACTGGTTCATCGCGAGGTAGACGGAGGGCACCAGCAGCAGCAACCAGGTGGCGAACACCGCCCAGCGGAATCTGCGCAGATTGCTGCTCAAGCGCATCATGAACTGCTGGATGCGAGGTCCCCTCTTTCTCCCCCGGCGTTGCGTACGGAAGCGTACCTCGCACTGCGGTAGGCTCACCCGCCCGTCGGCCGCCATGAGACCGCACCGTGATGTGGGCTGGATTACCGCCTACGCCGCTAACGCTATTCGCTGACACCGCGACATAGATGGCAAGATGGCCCCCGGCTGTGCATGCGTCGGGGGCTTCGCATGCCGCCGATCGTGAGGAGCCTGTCCATGAAGCCGATATCTGCTGGGCTGCGCCGCGGCCTTGCCGGCGCGTTTGCAGTGTCCGCGGCGGGCGGCGTGGCCGTCACCCTGTTCCTGGGGCCGACCGCAACCGCCGGGACCGATCCGTGCGCGGCCAGTGAGGTCGCCAAGACCGTCGGCGGCGTCGCCACCAACATGGGCTCCTACCTCGACGCCCACCCGCAGACCAACCAGGCGTTGACCACCATCAGCCAGCAGCAGGCAGGCCCGCAGAGCCTCGGCGCGGTCAAGGCGTACTTCGACGCCAACCCGCAGGTGGCCAAGGACATGCAGCAGCTGCAGTCGCCTCTGGTCAGCCTCGGTACCCGCTGCCGGTTGCCGGTCAGCCTCCCGCAGATGATGGGTCTGCTGCAGGGTGCGCAGCAGAGCGTGCCCGCCGGTGTGCCGTCGGCGCTGAACGCCGCCGTGCCCGGCACCGGCCCGCTGCCCGGGCCCGCGGCAAGCCCTGGTTTCAACCCGGGAAGCCTGCCCGGCGTCACCACCGCGACGGGTACCACCACCACCCGCTAGCGCGTCGAACCGGACCTCGTCTGGCCGGGGACACACTTCGTTGGGCACAAGGCGGGAAACTCGCACCGGATTCTGCTTAGCTTGCAATGCCGGTACCCGCCCGGGGTTACGGCCTCCCATCCGATGAAGGAGCTTGACCATGTTGCTCTCGGCCCTGAACGCGCGGCGCGTCGTAGCCGGCGTGGCCGGCGCCGGCGCGGTTGCCGGCGCGATGCTGTTCGGTGCGATCCCGTCGGCCATGGCCGATGACCCGCCCAACTGCACTGCGGCTGACCTTGCCGGAGTGGCCTCGGGTGTGTCCGCCTCGACGTCCGCCTACCTCTTCACCCACCCGGACGTGAACGCATTCTTCACCGGCCTCAAGGGGCTGCCCCGGGATCAGGTGCGCACCAAGGTGCACGACTACCTCGAGCAGAACCCGCAGACCAAGGCCGATCTGACCGGGATCCGCCAGCCTCTGGTCGATCTGAAGAATCGGTGCGGCGGCACACCGCCTCAGACCCCGTAACCTGGTGCGGGTGGGAAACTCCCCCGCGAACGGCGAAGGACCGGTCGTGCCCGACGGCGCGAATCGCACGGTCCTGATGGTCGACGACGACCCGGACGTACGTACCTCGGTGGCCCGCGGCCTGCGGCACTCCGGGTTCGACGTCCGGGGCGCGGCCAGCGGTAAGGAAGCACTGCGGCTGCTGTCCAGCGAGTCGCATGACGCGCTGGTACTCGATGTGCAGATGCCCGAACTCGACGGCGTCGCGGTGGTGACGGCGCTGCGCGCGCTGGGCAACGACATCCCGATCTGCGTGCTGTCCGCGCGGGACACCGTCAACGACCGCATCGCCGGTCTGGAGGCCGGCGCCGACGACTATCTCACCAAGCCGTTCGACCTGGGTGAACTCGTGGCGCGATTGAACGCGCTGCTGCGCCGGTCCAGCCACACCGACCGGCAGTCGGACAGCATGACCGTAGGTCCGCTGACCATCGACACCGCACGCCGGCTGGTGTTCGTCGGCGGCGAGCGGGTGGAGCTGACCAAGCGCGAATTCGACCTGCTGGCCGTGCTCGCCGAGAACGCCGGTGTGGTGTTGTCCCGGCAGCGGCTACTGGAACTGGTGTGGGGCTACGACTTCGACGTCGACACCAACGTCGCCGACGTGTTCGTGTCCTATCTGCGCCGCAAGCTCGAGCGTGACGACATGCCCCGGGTGATCCACACCGTGCGCGGCATCGGTTACGTGCTGCGGGACGAGTCGTGAGGGCCCGGCGCTAGGTGCGGCTGTTCAGCCTGTTCCGGTCGACATCGCTGCGTACCAGGGTGGCCATCGCGGCCGCGGTGGCGGCGTCAGCGGTGGTCGCGGTGTTCACCATCCTCACCTCGGTGGTGCTGGCCAACAACGACGCCGCGCAGCTGGACCGCCGACTCGACTCGATCATCGACGCCAGCTTCAACCCCGATCAGTTCCAGGATCCGCGCCGCGGCGTGCTGACCACCGGCCGGGCCAAGACCACCGGCGAGTTGGTGTTCCAGCGCGGGCCGCAGCTGCCTGCCCTGCCGCCGGGGACCGCGACCGTGGAGGTCAACGGCGCCGAATACCGGGTCCGCACCATCGTGCTGGACCAGGACGGCGGCCTGCTGATGTCGATCGGCATCCGCGCCGACAGCATCCTGCTCAGCGCCAACCGGATCCCGGTCTACATCGTGGTCGGCGTCGTCACGGTGCTGATCGCCGGTGGGCTGGGCTGGCTGCTGGCCGGGCCCGCCGTTCAGCCGCTGCGCAAGCTGACCGAGCACACCAGCAAGCTGGGCCGCGACACCGCGACCATGCCCGAGGTGCGCGGCGTCCGGGAAGCCGAGGACCTGTCCGAGGCGATGGCAGGCATGCTGACCCGGCTGGCCGCCGCGCAGCAGGCCACCACCAATTCCCTACAGGCCGCCCAGGACTTCGCCGCCAACGCCGCGCACGAGCTGCGCACGCCGCTCACCGCGATGCGAGCCGACCTCGACACGCTGCGCATCCACGATCTACCGGAGGACGAGCGCGACGAGGTGGTGGCCGACCTGTCCCGTGCCCAGCGCCGGGTGGAAGCCATCATCACCGCGCTCGGTCAGCTTGCGTCGGGTCAGCTTGCGCAGCAGGAGGACCGGGAACTGATCGACGTCACCGAGATGCTCTACCGGGTGGCGCGGGAGAACATGCGCGGCGGATCGGTCGAGGTCGAGGTGCGCGCCGACAGCAATGTCGGATCGGTGCTCGGCTGGCCGGCCGGGCTGCGGCTCGCGGTGGACAACCTGGTGCGCAACGCCGTCACGCACGGCGAGGCCACCCGGATCGTGCTGGCCGCGCACCGCCGGCAATCGGTGCTGACGATCGTGGTCGACGACAATGGCCGCGGCCTGCCCGCCGAGGAACACGAGACGGTGCTGGGCAGGTTCCGCCGGGGCAGCACCGCGGGTGCTGGCGGGTCCGGTCTCGGACTGGCGCTCGTCGTTCAGCAGGCCGAGTTACACGGCGGGTCGATCCGGCTGTCGGACAGTCCGCTGGGCGGCCTGCGGGCGACCTTGACGGTGTCGACGTCGCGGGAGCGGGTGACGGACGGCGATCAGCTGGACTGAACGCGGTTGCGGCGACGCAACCCCGCCAGTGCGGCGCGCCAGCCCAGCAGCAGCACCGCGGTGACCAGTGACGCGACCACGATGAAACTGCCTGCCACTCCGGCCGAGGTGAGCTTGCGCAACAGCATGCCGACCACCACGGTGCTGAGCCAGACCGCAATGCCGGTGGGCGCCAACGACGTCGGGCGCTGCCAGCCGCGCGACACCAGCCAGCCCGCAAGCGTGCCCACCAGAAAAGGCCACGCGGTCTCGGCGACGCCGGGCAACGTGATGCCCTCGGCATGGCTACGCCGACCGATGGTGCAGAAGACAACTACGGCAACAAGATCCGCGAGCAGAGCAAGCAGGCTAGCCCGTCGCATACGTCATCACATCCAATACCAGTGGGCTGACCCCGGATTGGTCGCGGATGGCGAAACCCGGCTGCAGCGCGGCCGGCTTGCCGTCGAGCAGCGGATCGAGTGAATCCTGCGACACCAGCCGAGAGTCCAGCCGGAACGACTTGAACACGAATGGTAACCCGTTGGATGCCAACGGATCAGGCCCGTCCATCAGATGGAAGTGCAGGTGCGGCGCGTCGGAATTGCCCGAGTTGCCCAGCGCGGCGATGACCTGCCCGGCCTTGAGTTCGTCGCCCGGTTTGACCTTGAGGCTGTCCGGCTTGAGATGGGCGTAGAACGCGTAGTTGCCGTCGCCGATGTCCTGCACGATGTGGTTGCCGCCGTACTGCTGCAGCGTCAGCCCTTTCGGGGTCACCCCCGGCACCTGTTCGGGCTGCCCGTCGAGCACCGCGACCACCTTGCCGTCGGCCACGGCATGGATGTCGGCGCCGAAGTACGGGTAGCTCTCCACCTTGGCCTTGTCGCCGGTGAAGATGCGGTGCTGCGCGTCGAGCTGAACGTAGTCGATGGCGAATCGTTCGGCGGCCCAAAGCTTTCCGTTGATGGGGTTGATGGCCATGCGGTGCGCGGTCATGTCGCAGCAGCTGTTGACATCGGCCCAGTCGTCGCCGGCCAGCGGCGGGGTGATCGACGCCGGCTTGCGGGTCTGCACCGACGCAGGTGCGACGGTCTCGGTGAGCTCGGCGGGAATCAGCGGTGGCATCGGCTTGCTCACGGACACGGTCACGGCGTGGTCGATGTGACCGGGCAGGTGCGCCGGGTCGTCGGCGATGACGTCGAGCCACACGTAGGCGCTCTGGCCAGGGCCGAGCACATTGGTGCCGGTGGTCGGAAACGCGACCAACCGGGTCCAGTACTTCAGGTTGTCGCCGGACAGCGTCAGCAGTTTACGGTCGCCGTCCAGCGCGCTGACCGAGTTCAACGTGATGTCGGCGGGCATGGTGTTGGTCAGCATGAGCTCGTAGGCCAGGTGGGTGCGTCCGTCGGTCATCGGCACCGGCACGGGGTCGGCGATCACCGACCCGATCACCGGGGTGGCCGCCGCGGGCGGGGTGGTCGAGGTGGTCGTGGTGGCCTGCGGCACCTGCGCCGACGAACATGCGGTCAGTGCGGTGGCCAGCGCACCGACCAGCGCGAGGGCCACGGCGGAGTAACGCATGAGCGCTCCTAGCGTTCGGATTCCGGGTTGGCGGGTGCCGACTCGGCCGATGTGGTGTCGGTGCACGCGGGCGGCGGCGCGTCGGCATCCGGGTCGATGTCCTTCTCCGTGCGGAACATGAAGAAGAACACCACCCACCCGATCGCGGAGATGAAGATCCAGCTCACCAACCGGTAGATCAGCATCGCGGAGATCGCCGAGGCCAGCGTCATCCCGCTGGACACCAGGCCGGGCACCAGCACGGCCTCGACCACCAGCAGGCCGCCCGGCATCAGCGGGATCGAGCCGACCGCGCGGGCAGCCGCATAGGCCACCACCACCCCGGCAAGGGACGGGTGTCCACCGGCCGCGTAACAGGCGAACGCCAGGCAGGCCACGTCGGCGATCCAGTTGAACAGCGACCAACTGAACGCGATGCTGAGGTCACGTCGCCCCAGGCTGACCGATTCCAGCTGGCACAGGATCTCGCGCCACTTCCCGATCCCGGTGTCACCAGGCTTGCCGCGCAGTGAGTTCACCCAGGTCAGTACCTTGACGCCGATGCCCTCGATCAGCTCGGGGCGGGTCGCCACGGCCTGGCCCAGCAGGATGATCGCAAGAAAGCCGCCGAGTGAAAAGATAAGGGACAGTGGGTTTTTGCTCGCGCCGAGCATGAACGCACCACCGAGACCCAGCAACGCCAGGCCCACCACCTGCAGCACACCCGACATCACCAGCTGCCACGACGCGACCAACGGTGAGGCGCCCCAGATGCGCTGCTGGCGGTAGACGAACGTCGCAGAGAGCACCGGCCCGCCCGGCATCGTGGTCGACAGCGCGTTACCGGCGTAGAACGCCGCCTCCGACCGCCACTGCTGCACCGGAACCCCGGCTGAGCGCAGCAGCGTGCGCTGGATCTGGGCGAAGCTGTGCATCGACGCCATCGCGGCCACCACAGCCGCCAGCACCCACCACGCATTCGCCGTCAGCAGGCTCTTCCACGCCTTGGCGAGCTGATCCCACACAAACGTCAATTCGACGGCCAACACCGTGACCGCGACGGCAAGAATGAGCCATCGCAGCCACCAGTACTTGCCGCGCGTGGATCGCGCCCGGCCCCGGGCAGTGAGCGCCGGCGCGTCGTATGACACGCACTACAGGGTAACCGCGCAGGTCGCGCCGTCATGACCACTGGTGCGGGCGTGGCGCAGCTACGCTACGGGCATGCCATCGGATTCGGTTGCTGACGATGCCGTGACACCCCTCGTCCGCAAGGCCGCGGCCTGGTGCTGGCGATTGCTGATCATCCTCGCCGCCGTCGTCGCGGTGCTGTGGCTGATCAAACGACTCGAGGTGCTCGTAGTGCCGGTGGCCCTGGCCGCCATGGTGACCGCGTTGCTGCTGCCCGCCGTGGATTTCATGGACACCCGTGGCGTGCCCCGCGGGATCGCGGTGGCGCTGGTGTTGCTGACCGGTATCGCCGTGGTCGGCGGCATCCTCACCTTCGTCGTCAGCCAGTTCGTCGAAGGCGCGCCCGCGCTGGTCGAGCAGATGACCCGCAGCATCGACGGCCTGCGGCACTGGCTGATCAACGGGCCGCCCCATCTGAGCAAGGAACAGATCGACCAGGCCGGCAACACCGCGATCAACGCGCTGCGCAACAACCAGGAGAAGCTCACCACCGGCGCGCTGTCCACGGCGGGGACGCTGACCGAGCTGGTGACCGGCGCCCTGCTGATGCTGTTCACGCTGATCTTCCTGCTGCAGGGCGGACGCAACATCTTCGGATTCGTCACCAAGGTGATCCCCGGCGATGTGCGGGAGCGCGTGCGCGACGCCGGGCGGGCCGGCTTCCACTCACTGGTCGGCTATGTGCGCGCCACGTTCCTGGTGGCCCTGGTCGACGCCATCGGTATCGGAACGGGTCTGGCGATCATGGGTATCCCGCTGGCCCTGCCGCTGGCGTCCCTGGTGTTCATGGGCGCGTTCATCCCGCTGGTCGGTGCGGTGATCGCAGGCTTCCTCGCGGTCGTGGTGGCGCTGCTGGCCAAGGGCTTCATCTACGCGTTGATCACTCTGGGGCTCATCATCGCGGTGCAGCAGCTGGAGGGGCATGTGCTGCAGCCGCTGGTGATGGGACGGGCGGTGTCGATCCATCCGCTGGCCGTCGTGCTCGCCATCGCAGGCGGTGGCGTGCTGGCCGGGATCGTCGGCGCGCTGCTCGCTGTGCCCGCCGTCGCCGTGCTCAACAGCGCGATCCGGGTGCTGATCGCCCCCGACCCGGCCGCCGAGGAGGCCCGCCAGGAGGCCGAGGGGGAGGGCGTGATGATCGAAGCCACGCCCGACTCCCCGGAACAACGGCTGGCGCCGTCCGACAACGACTAGAGCCGGCCCTCGCGGCGCAGCAGATCCTGCGCGCTCATCCCGCCACCGCGCCGCTTCGGCTCGTCCTCGCGGGTGTTGAGCTTCTCGGTGGACGGTTCCTGATCATGCTGACGCAGGGACGGCATCGCCGTGGTGGCGTCCGAACCGCCGTTGTCGGTGGGCCGTTGCGCGCTGAACGCCGTTGTCGGTGCGGCATCGTCGCCGCCTGACTGCGGCATCGCGCGGGTGGGATCCGCAGACGGCCGCATCGGCGGGGGCGGGGGAGTCGGCTGAGCCGACGGCCCACCACGCAGCGCACCGAGCCAGGACTCGATCTCCCGCTCCTCGCGCTGGGCCGGCGCAGCGGGCTTCGCCGAGCCTTCCACGGGCGGGTGGGGCAACTGAGTGCGTTCGGTCGGTGCGTTGCTGTGACCCGTCGCGGTGTTGACCGCGTTGGACACCGCGTTGCGCACGGCATTGCGGGCCATCGCCAGCCGGGTCGTCGCCGGCTCGTCGGCTTGCTGCCGGGGCGGCTGCGGCGGCGGAGGCGGAGCCATCCGCGTTGTGCCTGCCGCGGACGGGGCGTTGGTGCGGGCCGGCGGCAGTTGTCGCGGATCGGCAGCGGGATGGGTCGGATCATGCGGACGGGGCCGAGCCGCGGGTGGCGGCGGGGCACCGGCACCGACGAGGGTGCGTTCGTCGTCGGCGGGCTCGCGCACGGCCGGACGCTTGCGCTCGTCGGGCAGCTCGGTCTCGCCGAGGCCGATCCGCTGCTGCAGCCGCTTCATCCACAGCGGCGCCCACCAGCAATCGTCGCCGAGCAGCTTCATGATGGCCGGCACCAGGAACATCCGGATCACGGTGGCGTCCAGCAGCAGGGCGATCAGCAGACCGAAGGCCAGGTACTTCATCATCACCAGGTCGGAGAAGGCGAACGCGCCTGCCACGACGGCGAGGACCAGGGCCGCACCGGTGATCAGCCGGCCCGTCGTCGCGGTACCGATCCGGATGGCCTCGGCGGTCGACATGCCGCGTTCTCGGGCCTCCACCATGCGAGACACCAGGAACACTTCGTAGTCCGTCGACAGACCCCAGATCACCGCGATAATCAAGCCGATCATCGGTGCCATCAGTGGCTGTGGTGTGTAGTTCAGCAGACCTGACCCGTGCCCCTCGATGAACATCCACGTCAGGATGCCCATGGTCGAGCCCAGGGTGAGCGCGCTCATCAACGCGGCCTTGATCGGCAGGACCACCGATCCGAAGGCCAGGAACATCAGCACGGTCGTGGTGCTCACCAGGATGACCACCATCAGCGGCAGCCTGGAGAACAGGCTGTGGATCGAGTCCTGTTCGAGCGCCGGTGTGCCACCCACGTACACCGTGATGCCGCGCGGCGGCTGTAGGGCACGCAGATCACCGACCTTGGTGGCGGCATCACCGCGGTTCACCAGGCCGTTCTGGATCACGCGGACCGACGGGTCCTTGGACCCGCTGTCGTTGGCCGGGCGCTCCTTCCACATCGCATCCGGGTTGTTGTCCGGGTCGGTGAAGCCGGAGACGGTCAGCGCCTTGGCGCGCATGTCGGCGATCTGGTTGTCGGTGATCGGCTGGCCGTCGTCACGCTTCATCACGATGGTGAGCGGCTCGGTACGGAAGCCCGGGAACAGCTTGTCGAACTCTTCCTGCGACTGGCGCACCGGATTGTCCGGCGGCAGATACTTCTCACTGATGCCGGCGAGCGCGAGATGCCCGATGGGCAGCACGAGCAGCGTCATCAGGATCAGGATGGGCGCGGCGAACGCGATCGGCCGCTTCATCACCACATTGACCAGCCGGCCCCAGAAGCCTCGTTCGACTTCTTCGCGGGTCTTGGTCTTCTGGGTCTTCTCGGCGAACCAGTCGATGATCCGGCGGGAGAACGGCCAGTTGGCCAGGAACGGCACGCGCAGCAGCGTGCGGACGCCGAGCGCGTCGACGTTGGCGCCGAGGATGCCCAGCGTCGCGGGCAGCACCGTGATCGAGAGGAACGCCGCGAGCATGACCGAGGCGATGATCGCGTAGGTGATCGACTTGAGGAAGCCGAGCGGGATCAGCAACAGCGGCAGCGACGACGCCACGATGATGACCGCGGAGAAGGCCACCGTGCGGCCCGAGGTCATGACCGATCTTCGTACCGCGGCCTCGGTGTCGTAGCCCTCGGCGAGTTCTTCTCGGAACCGGCTCACGATGAACAGGCCGTAGTCGATCGCGATACCGAAGCCCATCATCGTCACGACCGGCTGGGCGAAGAAGTGCACGGGCCCGAACTCGGCGGTGAACCGCAGGATTCCCAGCGCGCCGCCGATGGTCAGACCACCGATGATCGCCGGCAGGGCCGCCGCGACGGCGCCGCCGAACACGAAGAACAGCACGACGGCCACGAGCGGGACGATGGCCAGCTCGGCGCGTTTCTGGTCTGTGCCGATGGTTCCCGTCAGCTCACTGGCCAGCGGGTTGAGGCCGGCCAGCTTGATGTCGCCGCCGTTGACCTTCTGCAGGTCGGGCGCGATGGCCTGGTAGTTCTTGAGGATCGCGTCGTCGTCGTCGCCCTTGAGCGGGACGCTGATGAAGGTGTGGCGCAGGTCCTGCGTCTTCATCTGGCTGACGGTCGGGTCGGTGGTGTCGGGCGCTTTCAGCCAGCCCACCCAGCCGACGATCTGGTCCGGGTGGTCCTTGGTCACCTTGTCGAGCTCGCCGATGACCTTCTTCTGCCAGTCCTTGTCGGTGACCTTCTTGTCATTCGGCGGAGTGAGGATCGCCACGACGTGGCTGGTCCGGTCTCGGCCGTACACCTCGTCGCCCAGCAGCGACGCCGCCACGGACTGGCTGCCCTCGTCGTAGAAGCCGCTTTGCGTGACGTGCTTTCCCAGGTCGGCCCCGTAGATGCCGCCACCGAGGCAAAGCGCCACCATGACACCGATGACGATGTACCTGAACCGGTACACCGTTCGACCCCACCAGGCGAACACTTATGCTCCTAACTAGATCCGTGGAGACCCGCGCATCGAATTTCTCGGCGAAATTTCTTCAGGCCTTGTGCAGTTGTTACACGCGCGAGTTCAGCAGCGATGACAGCGGCCGGAACGGCTGCAGCCATGCCCCCTGCTCGGGCAGCGAGTCCAGGCCGATCCGTGGCAGCGGTTCCCGGAAAACACCAGGAATGTCCTCTAGATCGACAAACTCCAAGGTATCCGACGCTAGCGCCCAGCTTGCATGTTCGCGAAATCCGAGCACCTGCACCGGGGTGCCTTCGCGAGCAATGTCTTCCAGTGGCTGCCGGAACGCCTGCCCGTCGGCGGACGCGACCAGCACCGCGGCCAAGCCCTCACGGCGGCGCAGCGCGATGTGGTCGAGCATGTCGCTGTCGACGTCACTGTCGTCATCAATCTTCGGTTTTGCGAAGACGGCGAACCCCACGTTACGCAAAGCCTCCACCCATGGGCGAACGACATCGGCGCTACCTGGGGCGATGTTGGTGAAGACGGTTGCTTCGGGCTCCAGCGATATGCCGGGTTCGGCGGCGGAGAGCTCAGCGGTGTAACCCAGCAGCCAGCGGCCCAGGGCATCGAAGCGGGGCCGGTGCGCGGCGGTCGGCCTGCCGCCCAGGATGGAGCCGAGCCCCATGTCGAGATTGGGTGCATCCCACACCAGCAAAACCCGGCGGGTGGTCGCGGTGCCGTCGGCCTGTGACGCGTCTTGCACACTGTGCTCTTGCACACCGTCGTCCAGCTCGGGGAACACACTCATGGGCGCTTCTCCCAGATCAACTCGGTGATGTCCGGACCGGCGAGGGCCTTCTGTTCGTATTTGGTGACGGGCCGCTGCACGGAGATGGGCAGCTCGTCACTGTCGGAGACTTGACGCAGCAGCGGCTCGGCGTCACCGACCTCAGCCATGAATTCGGCGTACCCGCTGTGGTCGGTGGCGGCGTGCAGCACACCGCCGGGACGCAGCCGGTCGGCGATCAGCGCAACCGTCGCGGGCTGCAGCAGTCGGCGCTTGTGATGCCGGGACTTGGGCCACGGATCGGGGAAGAAAACGCGAACGCCGGTCAGCGATGCCGGGGCGATCATGTGCTCGAGCACGTCGACGCCGTCGCCACGGACCAGGCGGATGTTGTTGATGCCTGCGCGGTCGATGCCGCTGAGCAGCTGGGCCAGTCCCTTGCGGTAGACCTCGACGGCGATCACGTCGATGTCCGGTTCGGCCTGCGCCATCGCCAGGGTCGAGGTACCGGTGCCCGAGCCGATCTCCAGCACCAGCGGAGCACTGCGGCCGAACCAGGCCGCGGTGTCCAGGTCGACCACCGGTTTGCCGTCGTCGCTGCGGGCCTGCATGCCCAGGTCGGGCCAGCGGCGGTCCCAGGTGGCCTGTTGTCCGCTCGACAGCGTCGAGCGCCGGGTGCGGAAGCTGGTCACCCGGGGCAGGCGGTGCGGCTGGTCGGCGGCCCCGGTGTCGTCCGGTTCCGGAGCCGGCCCACCCGCGACATCCAGCCTGGGCACGTGCATTTGTCCATGGTGTCTCATTGGCGCCGAAGTCCCCGCATCGTGGTAGAGATTGATACCCAACAGTTGCCTTGGACTGTCAGGGTCAAACGGCCGTTCGTGAGCCTGCCCGGGACGTGCCACGATTTCCAGTGGGGGACCGGAGCGGGTCCGGATGTCGCAGGGAAGGCCGCCACATTTTCGCAGATGAGCTCGCGTGTTTCGCTGACCGTGCCGGTGGTTCACGGTTGGCGCAGATGAGCGCGCGGGTGTCGGCCCCGGTGGGCATTGCCGTGCGGGGACGCCCCGGCGTCGGCGCCGCGACGGTCGCCGACGCGTTGCGTGCCGCGGGCATGGTGGTGTCCGATGCGGGCGAGGTCGTGGTCCTGGTGATCGCCGAGGTGTGCAAGCCCGAGGATCTGGCGCTGCTGGCGGAGCTGCGCCGCGCCGGGGTGCCAGGGTTGATCGTGTTCAACAAGGCCGACCTGGCCGGTTCGGGTCCCGGGGGCCCGATGGCCACCGCGCAGCGCCGGGCGGTCGAGCTGCGTGCGCTGACCGGGGTGCCCGTGGTGCCGATGGTGGCGTTGTTGGCGGCGGTGACGCTGCCCGCCGAGTTGATCTCCGCGCTGCGGACGCTGGCCGTGCAACCTGCGGATCTGACCTCGGCCGACGCGTTCGTGGCCGGCGAGCACCCGGTGCCGCATGCGCTGCGGGCTCGGTTGCTGGCCACCCTCGACCGGTTCGGTGTCGCGCATGCCAGCCTGGCGCTGAGCCGGGGCGCCGAAGCGGACGAGCTGCCTGCTTTGTTGCGCCGGCTCAGCGGCGTCGAGGACGTCCTGGCTGCGTTGCGCGATGTCGCGGCGCCGGTGCGGTACCGGCGGGTGCGGGCCGCACTGGCCGAATTGCGGGCGCTGGGCCGCGACGACGTCGCTCGCTTCCTTGCGGCCGACGACACCGTGATCGCAGTGATGGCCGCTGCCGTCGACGTGGTGCAGGCGCACGGTCTGGTGGTCGATCCCGGTACGCGTCCCGAGGCCCATGTGCGGCGGGCCAGGCACTGGCGGAATTACGGTCGAGGACCGGTGGACGCGCTGCACCGCAGCTGCAGTGCGGACATCGTCCGCGGCTCGCTGCGGTTGTTGGGCGGCCGATGACCGACGTCGATCCCGAGCAGGATCCGGTCGCTGCCGCCGATGCCGTCGTCGCGGCCATCGATCCGGGACTGAGCTCGCCGGGCGTCGAGCCCCGTGACGTCGTGCTGGTCACCGGGCCCTGGCTGGCCGGTGCCACCAGTGTGTTGGCGGCGTTGCGGGAGCGCATGCCGCAGCAGCCGTTCGTCGAATCCACCGAACTGGTGGCCGGTGAGGCGCCGTCGGCCGTCGTCTTCGTGGTGTCCGCGGCCTCACCTCTGACCGAATCCGATTGCGCCCTGGTCGATTTGGCGTCCACGTACACCGATCTGGTGATCGGGGTGGTGTCCAAGATCGACGCGCACCGCGGCTGGCGGGAGATCCGCGATGCCGATGCGGCGATCCTGGCGCAGCGGGCAGGCCGGTATGCCCGCATGCCGTGGGTCGGGGTGGCGGCCGCGCCGGACCTGGGCGAGCCGCAGCTCGACGAGCTGGTCGAGCTGCTGGAGGTTCGGCTGGCCGAACCCGAGGTGCGGCACCGCAACCGGCTGCGAGCCTGGGAGGCCAGGCTGGTCGCGGTGATCGGCAGGTATGAGGCCGACGGCGCAGGAGCGGACCGCAAGGCCAGGGTGGAGGCGCTGCGGGAGCGTCGCGACGACATCGCGCGCAGTCGCAGACTCGCCAGAACCGAACGCAGCATCGCGCTGCGCAGTCAGCTCCAGCAGGCCCGGGTGCAGCTGGGTTACTTCGCCCGCAATCGCTGCAGTTCGGTGCGCACAGAACTGCAGGAAGACATCGCCGGGCTCAGTCGCCGGCGCATGGCCGCGTTCGAGGAGTATGTGCACCGCCGCGCCGACGATGTGGTCGACGAGGTCGACGACGGTGTCACCGAACACCTCGGCGACGTGGCCGCCGAGTTCGGGCTGACGGCCCCGCCGCCCGCAGCGGAGCCTCCGCAACCGGTCATCGAGGCGCCGTCGCTGCGGTCCCGGACCACCGAGACCCGGCTCATGGCGGTGCTTGGTGTCGGCTTCGGTCTGGGTGTGGCGTTCGCGGTGAGCCGCATGCTGGCCGGGGCGGCGCCGCAGCTGGCCGTGGCCGGCCTGGTGGTCGGGGCCGTGGTGGGGCTGCTGCTGACGATCTGGGTGGTCGGCGTCCGCGGGCTGCTGCGGGACCGCGCCGTGCTCGACCGTTGGGTTGCCGACGCCACCACATCGCTGCGATCGACGCTGGAGGAGTTCGTCGCAACCCGGGTGCTGGCCGCGGAGACGGCATTGACCACCGAATTGGCCACGGTCGAGGAAACCGAGGCTCAGTCCACCGCCCGACAAATCGCCGAAATCGATGCCGAATTACGCGAGCACGCCATCGCGACGTCGCGGGCGGCCGCTGCGCGCGATCGCCGGATACCTCCTTTACAGCGTGCGCTCGACGCCGTCCGGGCAGATCTTTATGGCAGCTCAGGGCCTACTGCGGAGTAACCCGTCAACTGAATCGTTCTTGTGAGTAATCGGACATTGCAGTCGTGGACAATGGGTATGTCACCCGCGTTAACCTCATAGCCAAGGACCCCCCGACCGCGTCATTTACGTGGTACGCGCTCCGAAAAAACTCACGCAGGAGACTTTTATATGCCCGCAGCGACCATTCCGGGTTTGGACACCGCACCGACCAAGCACGAGGGCCTACTGGCCTGGGTGCGTGAGGTGGCCGAACTGACGCAGCCCGACCGCGTGGCGTTCGCAGACGGGTCCGAGGAGGAGTTCAACCGCCTCGCCGCCCACCTGGTCGACGCCGGCACCTTCCAGAAGCTCAACGAAGAGAAGCTGCCCAATTCCTACCTCGCCCTCTCCGATCCTTCGGACGTGGCCCGGGTCGAATCCCGGACCTTCATCTGCTCCGAGCGTGAGATCGACGCGGGGCCGACCAACAACTGGATGGACCCCGCCGAGATGCGGGGCATCCTCACCGAGCTGTACCGCGGCTCGATGCGCGGCCGCACCATGTGGGTGGTGCCGTTCTGCATGGGTCCGCTGGATGCCGAGGATCCCAAGCTCGGTGTGGAGATCACCGACTCGGAATACGTCGTCGTCTCCATGCGCACCATGACCCGGATGGGGCAGGCGGCGCTGGACAAGCTCGGCGACGACCGCTTCTTCGTCAAGGCCCTGCACTCGCTCGGCGCTCCGCTGGAGCCCGGTCAGGCCGACGTGCCGTGGCCGTGCAACGACACCAAATACATCACCCACTTCCCCGAGACCCGGGAGATCTGGAGCTACGGTTCGGGCTACGGCGGCAACGCGCTGCTGGGCAAGAAGTGCTATTCGCTGCGCATCGCCTCGGCCATGGCCCACGACGAGGGCTGGCTCGCCGAGCACATGCTGATCCTCAAGTTGATCTCCCCGGAGAACAAGGCGTATTTCATCGCCGCGGCGTTCCCGTCGGCGTGTGGCAAGACCAACCTCGCGATGCTGCAGCCCACCATCCCGGGCTGGCGCGCCGAGACCGTCGGTGACGACATCGCGTGGATGCGCTTCGGCAAGGACGGCCGGCTCTATGCCGTCAACCCCGAGTTCGGCTTCTTCGGCGTCGCACCTGGCACCAACTGGTCCTCGAACCCGAACGCGATGAAGACCATCGCCGCGGGCAACACCGTCTTCACCAACGTCGCCAAGACCGACGACAACGAGGTCTGGTGGGAAGGCCTGGAAGGCGACCCCGACCACCTCATCGACTGGAAGGGCCACGACTGGTACCGCGAGTCGGAGGAAAAGGCCGCTCACCCCAACTCGCGTTACTGCACCCCGATCTCGCAGTGCCCGACGCTGGCGCCCGAGTGGGACGACCCGCAGGGCGTGCCGATCTCGGCCATTCTGTTCGGCGGGCGCCGCAAGACCACGGTGCCCCTGATCACGCAGGCCCGCGACTGGCAGCACGGCGTGTTCATCGGCGCCACCCTGGGCTCCGAGCAGACGGCCGCCGCCGAGGGCAAGGTCGGCACGGTGCGCCGCGACCCGATGGCGATGCTGCCGTTCCTGGGCTACAACGTCGGCGACTACTTCCAGCACTGGATCAACATCGGCAAGAACGCCGACGAGTCGAAGATGCCCGCGGTGTTCTTCGTCAACTGGTTCCGCCGGGGCGAGGACGGCCGCTTCCTGTGGCCGGGCTTCGGTGAGAACAGCCGCGTGCTCAAGTGGGCCATCGAGCGCATCGAGCATCAGGCCGACGGCAAGAGCACCCCGATCGGCATCGTGCCGACGGCTGCCGACCTGGACCTGAACGGCCTGGACGTGGACCCCGCCGATGTCGACGAGGCGCTCGCCGTCAACCCCGACGAGTGGCGGGCCGAGCTGCCGCAGATCGAGGAGTGGTTCGAGTTCGTCGGTGAGAAGCTGCCGACCGGGCTCAAGGACGAGTTCGACGCGCTCAAGCACCGCCTCGCCGAAGACGCCTAGGCCCTAGCGCTCAGCACCGCGAGCGTGCGTGTCTGTCGCTAGCCGCGCGCAACATCTCAGCAATTCGCGCACCCTCGTGATTCACGAGGGTGCGCGTTTGCGTTGGCGGGCAGGGCGTCACGCCGCGCGCGCCGGCCACCACATCCGATTGCCGAGCAGGCTCATCGCGGCGGGCACCAGATATGTCCGCACGACGGTGATGTCGAGCAGCAGTCCGATGCCGACGGTCGAACCGATCTGCACCAGATTGAGCACTGTCCCACTGGTGAGCGCGAACATCGTGATGGCGAAAACCACTCCCGCGGTGGTGATCACGCTCCCCGTGCTGCCGAAGCCCCGGATGATGCCGCTGATCACCCCGCTCTGGGATTCCTCTCGGATGCGTGCGGCGAACAGCATGCTGTAGTCGGCTCCGACGGCGACCAGCGCCATGAACGACACCGGGAACACCGACCAGTCCAGGTTGATGCCGACGATGTGCTGCCAGATCAGGGTGGACATTCCGGCCGCGGCGCCGAACGACAATACGACCGCAGCGATCATCAGCACGGGCGCAACCAGGCTGCGCAGCATGGCGATCAGGACCAGCAGAACCGCCGCGACCGCCACGACTGCGAAAAGTGCGAAATCACGCCAGGTTTGGTCGAGGTGACGCTGCGACAGCGATGCCAGGCCGGTCGATTCGATGGTCGCATGCTCCAGCACCGTGCCGGTGGCGGCGTTGTGGGCCGCGGCGATGACGCCGGGCACCGCGCCCATGGCCTCGGCGCCGTACGGGTTCACCGCCCACACCACCATCATCCGGGCGCTGCGGCCGTCCGGCGAGATGAGCAGTCGCTCGCCCGCGGTGAACCTGCGATCACTGCGGCCTTCCTCCGGCAGATAGAAGCCGCGGCCCGCACCTGTTGCGGTGTCGGCGGACAGGCGGTGCAGGAAGTCCGACGCGCGGTCGAGCCCGGCGCCGAGTTGGGTGGTCAGCTCCACCATGGTGTCGGTGCCGGTTTTCACTTCGCCCAGCCCGGTGGTGAGACGGCCCAATCCCGTTGACAGTTCAGTGATTCCGCTGATCAGCCGGTTGAGGTCCTGACGCGTCTGATCGGGTGTGCGGGTGCCCAGTTGGTCGAGCATCGCGCGCAGACCTTTGATGCCGGAGCGCAGGTCGGGCAGGGCATCCAGAGCGGTGGCCACCTGACGCTCGGGTACCAGTGGTGCCGCGAGCGTCAGTCCGTTGATCGCAAGCAGCGCGCGCCCGCCCGTGGCCGCGTTGAGGTCGCTGAATGCCTGCCTGGCGCGCATGCAGTCGGCGGCGCATTCCGGCCCGGGATCAACTGCGGTGAGCGGGTCGAACACCGCGTGCAGTGCAGCGGTCGGGGCGGCGAGTTTGGCTCGGGTGGCGTCGATTTCGCCGACCGCCCGGTCCAGGGCGTCGGTGGCGTCGGACATCGTGTGTACGACGGTTGCCACGTCGAGCGATCCGTCCGAGAGCGTGTTGGCCACCCGGTTCGCGGATTCCAGTGTGCCCAGCAGGTTTCGGGTGAGAGCGACGAGATCGCGGGCGCCCTTGGCGAGTTCGGGCAGTCGTTCGGCGGCCCCCGTGGAGCCGTCGTGCAGTTGCGTCACTCCGGCCGCCAGCCGCTTGAGTTGCGGGATGGCCTGCTCGACGCGGTTGTGGGCGTCGGCCAGCCCGTCGCCGACCTGTGCGGTCTGCGATCCGATGGCGGTCTCGGGCAACGGTTTTCCGTCCGGACGGGTGATGGAGCGGACATACGCGACTTGTGGCAGGTTGCCGATCGACATGGCGATGAGGTCGAGAGCGGCCAGATCGTTGGTGTTGCGCATATCGTGATCGGCCCGGATGGTGACGAATTCTGGTGCCGCCTCGTTGACGCCCCAATACCGGTAAACCGCGTCATACCCGCGCTTGCTGTCGGTGGCCCGCAGCTGCATCGCGTTCTCGTCAATGTTGGGCTGGAACGTGAGCAGCACCGCGCTGGTGGCGAGCAGGAACACCAGTGACGCGGCGACCAGCGCTGGTGCCCGCCGCACGATGGCCGCTCCGCGGCGTCGCCAGCGCCGTTCGTCGAGCGGGCGGGGTTCGGCGTACCCGCGCTGTCCCCACAGCGCCATGATGGCCGGGGTGAGGGTCAGGCCGACGGCCATGGTGATCGCGATCGACAGCGCGATCGGTGGGCCTGCGGTTCGGAACATGCCGATCTTGGTGAACACCATGGCCATTCCGGCGCCGGCGATCGTCAGCGCCGACGCGATCACGATGCCCGCGGTGTGGGCGCCGGAGCGGGCTACCGCGTCGTCGACCCCGAGCCCTCGGCGTCGGCCCTCGTGGTAGTTCGCCAGCAGGAAGATGCCGTAGTCGGTCCCGGCGCCGAGCACCATGGCGGTGACGAGTGCGATGGTGAAGTTCGAGACCGACAACAGGTCGGCCCCGCCGAGCCAGGAGACGACGGGACGGGCGACGCCGAGCGAAATGCCCACGGTGAGAAGCGGAATCAATGCCGTGAGCAGCGAGCGGTATACCGCCAACAGCAGCAGCGTGATCAGCACGACCGATACGACGGTGATGATGGCCAGCGATGTGTCGATGGCGGAGAACAGGTCGGACAGGGTCGGTGCGGCGCCGGTGAAATGTACGTCGACGCCTGGTGGGTGCGGCAGTGCGGCGACCGCGGCACGGACATTCTCCGTCGACCGGTGTGCACGGGTGGATCCCACGTCGCCGGTCGTCGCGACGATGAGATGGATGGCCTTGCCGTCGGGGCTCAGCCCGAGGTTTTCCAACCCGGGCGTGCCGTAGGTGTCCAGCACGTAGGCCACGTCGTCTTTGTCGGCCACCAGACGGGAGACCAGATCGCGGTAGTAGGCGGCGTCGGCCGGCCCGAGGGTGCGGTCGCTGGACACCACGATGCTGCCGATCGCCGTGGTATCGGGCACGCCGAAGTCACGGGACATCTGACGCAGGGTTTCGGTGGTCGGGCTTTCGGGGGTGAACGGTGCGGAGTGTTCGGCGACGGTGTGTTCGAGTTGGGGGATCGCCAGGTTCAGCGTGCCCGCCAGCGCCAGCCACGCTCCCAGCACCCACCACGCATGCTTCGCGCAGGCTCGGGCGAGTTTGCCGAAGATTTCAAGATCATGCATTCCCGGATCGTAGACCAATCGGTCTATGGCCGAACGACTAGGATGCACCAATCGGTCTATTCGGTGAAGTGGAGTGTGTGTGCGTATGGCTGGCCCGCGGGAGCGACTGATCGCGAGCGCCATCGAGTTGATGCGGGAACGTGGCGTCCACGCGACCGGCCTCAGCGACCTTCTTGCGCACAGCCGAACCGCGCGCGGCTCCATCTACCAGCACTTTCCCGAAGGGAAGATTCAGCTGATGGTGCAGGCGACGCTGGCTGCAGGGCGCGTGATCACATCGAAGATCGAGGAGTTGACGCAGGCGTTGCCTGCCGACGACGTGGTCATGGCGTTCGTGGCCGGCTGGAAAGAGAGCCTCACGAGCAGCGGATTTGCCGCCGGCTGCCCGATCATGGCGGCTGCGCAGGCCGGTCCGGAGGCGCTCGCGGTGCGCGACGCCTCGGCGCAGGTATTTGCCGACTGGGCGCGGGTCATCGCCGCCTCGATCGCGTCCAAGGGTGTCGATTCGGCAACCGCGGCATCGCTGGGCAGCTTCATCGTCAGCACGTTGGAGGGCGCCATCATCCAGTGCAGGAGCGCCCGTTCCCTGCAGCCTCTCGATGACGCCCACGCCGGTCTGATGCTGCTGTTGCGCCACGTCGGCGCAGATTGAGCCCCGCCGGATATCCTGTATCAGGGTTGCCATACGCGATAGTTTGGGTGTCCGAAAACTAGTTTCCACAATGCTGACCAGCAAATTTCCATGCCTAGGACGCGAATATTCATAGATTCGCTACGTTGCTGGCCGCGGTCGCAAAGGGTAGCCTTCCCGGCAGCGAAGGGGAGTAGTTCCTGACCGTCGGCCTGGCCGACGCGATGCGGATGGTCGACATACTGGCAGCGGAAGCCGCCCGGTCATCCACTGGAAGCGATATCCGGCGAGCGAGACCTTCGGCCGACATACCCGTGTCGGTCCGAGGTTTTGTCGCGCCGTCGATGAGACCACGGGCCGCCAGAAGCCAAAGGACTTCACGTGACCCGCACGCACGGACGAACCCTCGCCCGGTCGCTGATCACCACAGCCCTGTTCATCGCGCCTGCCCTTGTCGTCAGGATCGGCGGGCTGCATCCCAACCCCGTTGTCGCCCTCGTGATCTACGGCGCGGCCGTGGTCGCGGCGAGCTTCCTGCTGGCCTGGGCGGCCGAGGCCGCGCAGATCGACGTCTCAGGGGGTCTGGCCATCGCGGTGCTGGCCCTCATCGCGGTGCTGCCCGAGTACGCCGTCGACCTCTATTACGCCTACACCGCGGGCCACAACCCGGACTACGTGCAATTCGCCGCCGCCAACATGACCGGTTCCAACCGGCTGTTGATGGGTGTCGGCTGGCCCGTCGTCGTCCTGGTGGGCCTGTGGGTGGCCCGCAAGATGTCGGGGCAGAAGGTCGGATCGATGGCGCTTGAGCCGGGTAACCGCGTCGAGCTGGGATTCCTGCTGATCGCAGGTGTCGTCGCCTTCGTGATCCCGGCGACCGGGCAGATCCACCTCGTGCTGGGTGTCGCGCTGCTGGCCTGGTTCGGTTTCTACCTCTACAAGATGAGCCGCGGCGACGTCGAGGAGCCGGATCTCATCGGCACCGCGGCCGCGATCGGTGTAATGCCGACGCGGGCCCGCCGCTCGACGGTCGTGGCGTTGTTCGTCATCGCAGGCGCCGTCATCCTCATGTGCGCGGAACCGTTCGCCGAGAGCCTGATCGGCGCGGGCACCCAGCTGGGAATCGACCAGTTCCTGCTGGTCCAGTGGCTCGCGCCGCTGGCCTCCGAGGCCCCCGAGTTCATCATCGCGATCATCTTCGCCAGCCGCGGGAACGGCACCGCCGCCATCGCGACACTGATCTCGTCGAAGGTCAACCAGTGGACGCTGCTGATGGGATCGCTGCCGATCGCTTACGTCGCCGGCGGTGGCGGTCCTGCGCTGGTGCTCGACGGTAGGCAGATCGAAGAGGTTCTGCTGACCGCCACCCAGACCATGATGGGCATCGCGCTGATCCTGGCGCTGCGCTTCCACCGCTACACCGCGCTGGCGTTGCTCGCCCTGTTCGTCGTGCAGTTCCCGATCACCTCGACCGACGGGCGGCTGGTGCTGTGCGGCGTGTACGCGGTACTCGCGCTGATCGGGTTCGTGATCAATCGTCGCCATATGGCGGTGACGCTGCGGGCGCCGTTCCGCCCGGCCGAGGTCGCCGACGACATCGCCGACGAGCCCGCCCTGGCCCGATAGCCCGCCCGGCACCACTTGACACCTGTCAAGTGGTGCCGGTTACAGTGCCTCATGCAGATCCGCGAACACGTCGGGACCAACAAACCGGCGATCATCCTCCACCCGTCGGGCACGGTCGTCACGTTCGACGAACTGGAGGCGCGCGCCAATCGGCTCGCGCACTATTTCCGTCAGCGCGGACTGGTCGAGGGTGACGTGGTCGCGATCCTCATGGAGAACAACGAGCACATGCATGCCGTCATGTGGGCGGCCCGCCGCAGCGGCCTGTACTACGTGCCGATCAACACCCATCTCACCGCAGCGGAGGCGGCCTACATCGTCGACAACAGCGGCGCCAAGGCCATCGTCGGCTCGACCGCGCTGCTCGACCTGTGCGCGGGCCTGGCCGAACATCTGCCGCACGGGCTGCCCGCCATCCTGCTGCTCGCGGGGGCCGGCCAGTTGGACGACTGGCAACCCTACCCGGAATGTGTTGCCGATCAGCCGGATACACCGATCGACGACGAGATCGAGGGTGATCTGCTGCAGTACTCGTCGGGCACCACAGGCCGGCCGAAAGGCATCAAACGCGAACTGCCGCATGTCCCGCCGACGGAGCACCCGGGACTGATGGCGGCGCTGGTCGGATTCTGGATGACGCCGGATTCGGTGTACCTGAGCCCCGCGCCGCTCTATCACACCGCGCCGTCGGTATGGTCGATGCAAGCGCAGGCCGCTGGCATCACCACCGTGGTGCTGGAGAAGTTCGACGCCGAGGGCACCCTCGACGCGATTCAGCGGTACAAGGTGACGCATGGCCAGTTCGTGCCCGTGATGTTCACGCGCCTGCTGAAACTGCCGCAGAGCGTGCGTGATTCGTACGACGTGTCGAGCCTGCAGCGGGTGATGCACGCCGCGGCGCCGTGTCCTGTGGAGATCAAGAAGCAGATGATCGACTGGTGGGGCCCGATCGTCGACGAGTACTACGCCTCATCGGAAGCCATCGGCGCGACCCTGATCACCGCAGAGGAATGGCTGGCGCACCCGGGTTCGGTCGGCCGGGCGATGACGGGAATCCTGCACATCCTCGACGAGAACGGCAATGAGCAGCCCGTGGGCCGGCCCGGCGAGATCTTCTTCGAAGGCGGTGCGGACTTCGAATACCTCAACGACTCCGAGAAGACCGCGTCGTCGCGCGACGCGCACGGCTGGAAAACCGTGGGGGACATCGGATATCTCGACGAGGACGGCTACCTCTACCTGACCGATCGCCGGCATCACATGATCATCTCCGGCGGGGTGAACATCTACCCACAGGAAGCCGAGAACATGTTGGTGGTCCACCCCAAGGTGATGGACGCGGCAGTGTTCGGCATACCCGACGACGAGATGGGGCAGGCGGTCAAGGGCGTGGTGCAGACCGTCGATCCTGCCGACGCCACACCCGAGTTCGCCGACGAGCTGCTGTCCTGGTTGCGCGACCGGCTCTCGCACTACAAATGCCCGCGGTCCATCTCGTTCGAGGCCCAACTGCCCCGTACCGACACGGGCAAGCTGTACAAGCAAGGGCTGGTCGAGAAATATTCATGATGTGATCGAGCTGCCGGGCGGGATTCGCGTCGCCGTCGAAAACCCCACTGATGCCGCGACGTTCACCGTCACCGAAGCCAGGACTGCCGACCGTCGCGCGGTCACGGTGGATTCGGTCGAGCAGACGCTGGCCACGCTGGCGCAGCGATGCCAACGCTGGCCGCTGGCCGCGGCCGTGTGCGACGACGTTCTGCGCAGCCTCGATGGCGCAGCACCGGCTTTCGGCGGGGTGATCACCGAGTCCCTGGCCTATTCCACGCTGCAGGCCGGGCCAGAATTCGCCCGTTGGCTCACCGAACGCGGCCCGGCGACGGTGCCGCTGCTGCCCGATCCGCTTCAGGCCGAACGGGTCGGCGACACGCTGCACGTCCGCTTCAACCGCCCGCAGCGCCACAACGCCTTCTCGACCGATGCCCGGGCTGCACTGCTGGAGGCGCTGGAGGTGGCCCGGCTCGACCCGTCGATCGATGAGGTGGTGCTCAGCGGCAATGGCCGATCCTTCTGCAGTGGAGGCGATCTCGCCGAGTTCGGGTCTTTCGACGATCCGGCCGGCGCGCATCTGGCGCGCACGCGGCACAGCCCCGCGCTGGTGCTCGACGAGTTGACGGCACGGCTGGGCCGCCGCTGCCGGGCTGACGTGCACGGTCAGGTCCTGGGCAGCGGCCTGGAGATGGCGGCGTTCTGCGGCTGGGTCAGCGCCCACCCGCAGGCCACCCTGGGCCTACCGGAGCTGGCGTTGGGACTCATTCCCGGCGCGGGCGGCACCGTGAGTATCACGCGGCGCATCGGCCGTTGGCGCACTGCGTATCTGGTGCTCACCGGCCGCACCATCGATGCCGCGACGGCGCTGGACTGGGGGCTGGTCGACGAGATCGTCAGTCGGTGAAGTCGATGCGCACCGAGACCGGTGTGGTCTCCAGTGCCTTGACCATCCGTGCACCGATCACGCCGAATTTGCGGCCCCGCGCGACGACATCGTCGTCGGGACGGAATTGTGCGACACCCGTGCGCCACCGGTTTCCCTGTCGCAGGCGCACATTCGGGTTCGACGTGATGTTGCTGCCCCAACCGGAACGTGTTCCGTGCTGGCAGATCACCCATGCGCCCGTCGCGTCGAACTGGGCGGAGACGGGAACCCTGCGCAGCTGACCGGTTTTGCGGCCGATCGTCTCCAACTCCGACGCCAATGCCGTGCGCAACCCCAGTCGAGACAGTGCCCGCACGGCCGGGTTCAGCAGATGGCGTCCCAGTGCCCGCTCGCGGCGGAACTTGTCGAGCGTCTTGTCGGTCATGAGTTCCTCCGTGCCCGGAATGCGTTGACTCCGTTGTTCTTGAGCAGCGCCGCGGCCGTGGCCAGCGGGCCGATCGTCGGGTCGGGCTCTGCGCCCGCGGCGAGCCGGTGCAACTGCGTTCCGTGCCATTGCAGTTCCAGCGCGCTGAGAAAGGTCTTGGCGCGGGCCGTGTTGGCAAGCCTCGCGGGCAGAGCCGGTGCGATGTCCGGAACATGAAGGTGCGCCTGATGTGCCACCAGCATGCTGTCGGCGGCCTCCGGGTTGACGGTGGTCGGCCTGCCCAACCCGACCACATCACAGGCTCCCGAGCTGACGGCCTCACTCATGGCCGCCCGCGTGCGGAAGCCACCGGTCACCGCGAGCGGCACGTTCCCCGAGAATTCGCGCGCGGCTCGGGCGTACTCGAGGAAGTACGCCTCGCGCGCCTTGGTGGACGCCGACTGCACGACGGGCCTACCCTCCATCGCGGGGGATTCGTATGTCCCGCCGCTTATTTCGATGAGGTCGAGGTTCTCGGCGGCCAGGGCGGCGATGACGGCGCGGGACTCCTCCTCGGTGAAGCCGCCGCGCTGGAAGTCGGCGGAGTTCAGCTTGATGGCCACCGAAAAGCCGGGGCTGACAGCAGCGCGCGTCCGGCGCACCACTTCGAGGGCGAAGCGCATGCGACGCTGCGGGTCGCCGCCCCACCGGTCGGTTCGCTGATTGGTGCGTGGCGACAGGAACTGCGCGACGAGGTATCCGTGCGCGCCGTGAATCTGGACGCCGTCGAAACCGGCGGCGTCGGCGATCGCGGCGGTGTGCGCGTACCGGTCGATGATGGTTTCGATCTCGTCGTCGTTGAGGGCGCGCGGCGCCTGCCACCCGGGCACGCTCATGCGGACAGCCGACGGTGCCACCGGCTGCGACCGGGTGGCCAGCGGATTGGCTTGTCGCCCAGGGTGGTTCACCTGCATCCAGACCAGGCCGCCGCCGTCCTTGGTGGCCTTGGCCCAGCGGGACAGCTCGTCGAGGTGGCGGTCGTCCTCGACGACTACGTTGCCCGGCTCGCCGAGGTGATCGCGGTCGACCATCACGTTGCCGGTGACCACGAGCCCGAACCCGCCGGTGCCCCAGCGCCGGAAGAGCTCGACCAGCCGCTGGTCCGGACCGTGGTCTGCGGTCCCCAGGCCCTCGCTGAGCGCCGACTTCATCAGTCGGTTGCGCAGTACCTGGCCGCTGGCCAGCGTGAGCGGGTCGTGGATGTCGGGCATGTCGGTCTCCTCGCAACAGCGCGCTGGGATGCTGCCGGTGACGCTAGTACACCGATTGGTCTACCGCAAAGTGTGCAGGTAGACTGACCGGTTTAGCAGGGAGGTAACAGGCACGATGTCGGCACGAGACACCTTGATCGCGAGCGTGACGGGCTTACTGAGGCGCCGCGGCGTCGCGGGGACCGGACTCAACGCGCTGCTCGAGGACAGTGGCGTCTCCCGGCGGTCCATCTACCTGAACTTCCCGGGCGGCAAGGAGGAGCTCGTCGCCGAGGCCACCCGTGTTGCCGGGCAGGCGCTGACTGCCGCGATCCGCGCGGCCGACGAAGGGCGCGAACCCGCCGAGGCCGTGCAGGAATTCATCGACCAGTGGAAGTTGCAGCTGGCCGAGACGCATATGCAGGGTGGCTGCCCCATCGTCGCTGCTGTGCTCGGCCGCTGCGATGCACCACAAGCCGCCGATGCGGCAGCCGAGGCGTTCGGAGACTGGCATGCGATCCTGGCCGAGCGGTTGATCCGTGCCGGTGCCGCCGCCGACGTGGCGCGTTCCCTGGCGACGATGACGATCGCTTCGGTCGAGGGTGCGGTCATCATGGCGATCGCGGCTCAAAACACCGATGCCCTCGATGATGTCGGTCGTCATCTCGTCGAACTCACCCGGCTGCACCTGCCGAGCGCCTGAGCCGTAGCCGGTCTGCGCCACAATGGCCGGGTGGGTTCATGCGCGGTCTCGGCATCGGTGCTGGCGCGCGCGCAGCGAGTAGCCGATGACTTCACCGCGCTCACCGGCGTCAGCGTCGATGCCACCGAACTGCTGACCGGGCGGGCCGCCCTGCTCGACCTCGCGCCAGCCGGCCGGATTTCGGCGGGCCGAGCCACGCGTTTGTTTCCCACCGCCGAGGGCTGGTGCGCGCTGACGCTGGCACGACCCGATGATGTCGCCATGGTGCCCGCGCTGCTGGAAGCCGATACCGTCGCCGACGATCCGTGGCCGGCCATCGAGGCGTGGGCCGCCGGATTGCCCGGCGCGACTGTGGCCGGTCGGGCACGGTTACTCGGTTTACCGGTCGCGGTCCTCGGCGAGACCGCGGCGGCACCGCCTCGGGTGAGCGTGCTCGGTCCGTCGCAGTCGACTCCGCTGTCCGGGCTGCTCGTCGCCGATCTGTCCGCGATGTGGGCCGGGCCCCTGTGCGGCCGATTGCTGGCGCGCGCCGGAGCCACGGTGGTCAAGGTGGAGAGCGTGGCCCGGCCCGATGGCACCCGCGTCGGGGAGCCGTCCTTCTTCGACTGGATGAACAGTGGAAAGCTCTCTTACGCAGTGGATTTCGACAATCCCGAGGACTTGGCCGCATTGCTGGACGTCGCCGACGTGGTCATCGAGGCGTCCCGGCCTGCCGCGCTCGACCGGCGCGGCCTGGGGCCGCACACCGTGACAGCCCGCCCGGGGCGGGTGTGGCTACGCATCACGGGCCACGGCACACATGGGGAACGCGCCGGCTGGGTGGCCTTCGGTGACGACGCCGCAGTGTCGGGTGGGCTGGTCGGATACCGGGGCGGCACACCGGTATTCACAGCAGACGCGATAGCCGATCCGCTCACCGGCCTGCACGCCGCCGGTGCGGTCGTGGCAGCTCTCGGCCGTGGCGGCGGAGAGCTCATCGAATTCGCGATGGCCGCGGTGGCCGCGGAGTACGCAGGCCTGCCCGCCGACGACAACGTCGTCCCCGCGGTGCGGCCCGCATCGACCCCTGCAGGTCACGCACTGGGTGCCGACAACGCCGCAGTCCGCCATCTGGTGGCCCAAAGAGCTGCCGCACCATGCTGATTCGACGAGCGAGCCTGCTCGACGGCCGTGTCGTCGACATCCGGCTGGGCGGGCAGATCGAGCAGGTGTCCGAGAGCCTGCGGCCGCAACCGGGCGAGGAGGTATTCGACGCCGGATCAGGCACGGTGATCCCCGGTCTGCACGACCATCACCTGCATGTGTATTCCGCAGCGGCCGAGCTCAACTCGGTGCGGGTCGGGCCGCAGGATGTGCGCGGCGTCGACGGCCTGGCCCAGACGCTGACCCGAGCGGTACCCGGCGCCGACGGATGGATCAGAGCAGTCGGCTACCACGAGTCGGTCGCCGGCCCACTGGACCGCGACGTGCTCGATGTGCTCGCACCGGCCAATCCCGTACGGGTGCAACACCGCAGCGGCGTGATGTGGACACTGAACTCGGCCGGCCTGGCCGCTGTCGGGCTCGCCAACCATCCCGACGGACGGCTACGCAGTGCCGACCCGACGTGGTCGGAGCCCTTGGAGCGCACCGAGCCTGCACTCGACGAACTCAGCGCTCAACTGGCCGCCTACGGCGTCACCGGAGTCACCGATGCCACCCCCGATTTGGACACCGCGGTCCGGATCCGCCAGCGGGTGCATGTGCTGGCGCCAGGCAAGCGGATCCTGCACGACGATGCCCTCGACCTCGAGGCGCTGATCTCCTGGATCTCCGACCGCCACACCGACGGGGTGCCGGCCGCCATTCATTGTGTGACCGCGGCGCAACTCGTCGTCGCCGTCGCCGCCCTACGGGTCGCGGGCCGATATCCCGGCGACCGCGTCGAACACGCGGCGATGGTGCCCGCCGACTGCATCGCGGATCTCGCGGGCCTCGGGGTCACCGTGATCACGCAGCCGAACTTCGTGGCCGAACGCGGCGACCAGTACCGTACCGATGTGCCTGAGACTGAACAAGACCAACTGTGGCGCTTGGCTTCTCTGCTGCATGCCGGGGTGCCGGTGGCGCTGTCGACCGACGCGCCGTTCGGCGGCAGCGATCCGTGGGCGGCGATGCGCGCGGCGGTGCACCGGCGATCGTCCACGGGGTCGGTACTCAACGCGGCCGAGTGTGTCGATGCGCGAACGGCTCTGACGCTGTTCCTGGGCAGCGCCACCCAACCGGCCCGGCCACGCACCATCGCGCCCGGTCAACCGGCGGACGTCTGTGTGCTGTCCGCCCCGCCGCACGAGGTGCTCGATCAGCTCGATGCCGACCTGGTGGTCGCGACCGTGATCGATGGGGCGACGGTATTCACCCGATGACACAGACGACGGTGTGGAGGGCGCCCGGCATGCCCGCGTTGTTGGGTGCCGCTGTGCTGGGCTTCGTCGGTTTCGCCTTGCTGCTGCCGGTTGCCCCGATGTGGGCCGTGCACAACGGCGCCGACGATTTCGGCGCAGGATCGGTCAACGCGGTCCTGATGGCATGCACCGTGCTGGCGCAGCTGTCGGTCGGGCTGGTGTTGCGTCGGCTGCGGTGGCCGGTCACCTTGGCGATCGGTCTGGCCTTGCTCGGCGCCCCCGCGATCGCGCATCTCTCGGCCCACAATTTGCCGACGGTGCTGCTGCTCGCGGCGTTGCGCGGGTTGGGTTTCGGCATCCTCACCGTGTACGGGGTCGACGGTATCGCAGGCCTGTTCGGGCAGGAGCAACGCGGACGGGCAGCAGGTGCGTACGGACTTGCCATCGCCGCACCGCAATTCGTGCTCACCCCGGTGGCGACGTGGCTGGTTCATCACGTCGGATACGCCCCGGTCTTCGTCCTGGCCACCGCGCCACTGCTGGGCGTACCACTGGCCCTGATGTTCATCCATCCGGTGCCGCGGCCGCCGACCCAGCGCGGCGAATTCCGTAGGGTGAGCCGCCGGCTGGTCGGCCCGATCGGAGCGCTTGTGGCGATCACCGCGGCAGGCGGTGCGGTCATCACATTTGCCCCCCAATTCGGGGATACCACAACAGCCTTCGCGACCCTGCTGGCCCTCACCGGCCCGGCGACGTTGGGGCGATGGCTGATCGGCGGCCCGGCCGACCGGTTCGGGGCACACCGATTCATCGCCCCGATGCTGGGTCTGGGTGTGGCAGGGTTGGCGGCGATCGCCGCCGGAATCCTCTACAGCCCCGTGCTGATCGTCGCGGGAGCTCTGCTCCTCGGGTTGGCCTATGGCGCGTTGCAGAACCTCACCCTGGTACAGGCCTTGGCGGCCAGCGGCGGGCAATCCCGCGGCGCGGTCAGCGCGGCCTGGAACATCGGCTTCGACGGCGGAACCGGCCTGGGCGCTCTGGTGGCCGGCGCGCTCGCCACGTCAGGCTCGTTCCCGGTGGCGTTCGCGGTGCTGGCTGCCGCGTGCGCGGTGATGGCGCTGGTCTGGAGCGCGACATGGGAACGTGCCTGCTGATCCCAAAGGGCGTGCGGCAGCTTAGGCATCGGGGCGCTGGATATGCCAACCCAATTCCGAGCGGGACCGGATGCCGAGCTTCCGGTAGATCCGCGACAAGTGGGCCTCCACCGTCTTGGCACTGATGAACAGCGCGGCGCCCACCTCACGGTTGGTCAGTCCCGACGCGGCCAGCTCGGCGATGCGGCGCTCGGCGTCGGTCAGTGTCTCGTCTGCGGCCGGGCGTCGGTGGATGCGGTCGGCCGCGCGGCGCGCCTGCTCGGCCCACAGCGGTGTGCCGAGCGATTCGAAGACGGTCAAGGCCTGTTGAAGGGTTGCCGCCGCGGTTTCGCGGTGCCGGCGGCGTCGGTAGAGCTGCCCGAGGAGGAGCTGGGTACGCGCGCGTTCGAAAGGCATCGGCAGTCGCTCATGTTCGGCGAGCGCGAGCGTGGCAGCCTGTTCGGCACCGTCCAGATCGCCCCGGCCGGCCGACAGCATGGCCCGGCACCGCGCGCCGCAGGCCAACATCCACGGCCGGTCCAGTCGCCGGCCGTTGCGTTCGAGGGCGTCGACGAGCGGTTCGGCATCTTCGTACCGACCCACCTGGATCAGCGCCTCTGCGGCGTCCGGCAGGAACGGGGTGACGAGTATTTCGGTGGCTTCGGGCATGGCACGGACCACTGATATCAGGGGTTCCAGTGTGGCGACGGCACTTTGATGATCGCCTTGCGAGACCTGCAGGAATCCGAGAGTGGTATGCGACCACACCGCAACCAAGTTGGATTCACAGCGCAGCGCGAGAGCAAGGGCCTCCTCGGCGCCACGGCGCGCATCCTGCTCGCGGCCCGTGTACGCGGCGACGGCTGCGCGCAGCGTCCACGCGACGGCATGCGGGATGTCGCGGTCGAGTTCGTGTGCCCGCTGCGTTGCCTCGTCGGCAACTTGGGCGGCCTTGGCGAACTGACCCTGCCAGATCGCGTTGAGCCCTTGCAGGAAAGCGACGAACGTCAGCCTGCCATCTTCGCCGCGGTCCAGATAATGCCTGCGGATGGTCGACAGTTCTTCATCGGACTGCTCGAGGCGGCCTGTACCGGCGAACAGCTGCGCGCGTAATACGTTGGGGTTCATCAGGGCGGAGACGGTTTGGTCCCCGTCCGCCAACTCGAGTGCCCGACCCATCGCCGCTTCGTCGACGCCTCGACCGGACAGGAAGCTCACCAGGACCGCCATGCACAGTGCGGTGCTGCGCAACGACGCGTTGCCGAGTTCTGCGGTGTCGGCCAGCGCGTGGTCGGCGTGGTGTGCCGCCAGGTCGACGTGGCCAAGGTTGAGTTCGGCAAAAGACAGCGGGACCAGGACCTCGACGCGCAGTGTGCGGTCGTCGCCCACCAGATCGAGCGCGCGCCGCAGCATGTCGGCGGCCTGGCGGGTGCTGCCGTCGAGAAGCGTCCACACGCCCAGCAGGCACATGGCCCGGGCGCGGACATCGGTCGGCCCGGATGGCGTGATGACAGCAGCGAGGGCTTGCCGCGCCCGCTCGCCGTCTCCTGCGTTGAAATGCAGCACCGCCGAGTCGATGCGTCGTGCTGCGGTGTCACCGCCGAGAGCAATTGCCAATTCCAGGAATTCAGCCGCAGCGGCCGGTGCGCCACGCAGCCGTGCCGCCTCGGCGGCTTCGTCGAGAGCACGAAGGGTGGCATCGTCGCCGGTCGTCGCGGCCTGGGCCAGGTGCCTGGCGCGCAGTTCCGGTTGCTCGACGAGGGCGGCCAGCCGGCGGTGCATCTCGCGTCGCGCGTGCGGTGCTGCCGAACTGTGTACGCCATGGGCGAGCAACGGGTGGGTGAAGTGAAACCGGTTGCCGTCCAAGGTGATGATGCCGCGATGCTCGGCTTCGGACAGACGCCTGAGCAGCTCGTCACGTTCGGTGTCCATCGCCAGCGCTACCACCTCAACGGTCGGTCTGGCGAGGCATGCGACAGCCAGCAGGGCCTCGCGAGCACGGTGCGACAGGCCGTCGATCCGCTGGCGAACCAACTCGGCGAGCGTCGGCGGCAATGCATCCGGTCGGTCTTTGGTGATGCTGCGTGCCAATTCGAGGGCGTAGAAGGGGTTTCCGCCGGAAATCTCGTGGATGCGCACGACCATCGGGCGCGGGAATGAGCGTTCCAATCTCGACAGCATGATGTTGAGCGCGCCGATACTCATCGGCTGCAACGGAATCCGCCGAAGAGCATCGGGGCGAGGGAGCTGCAACCAGGTCACCGCGTCCTCTCCGGCGGCCGTGCGCGCGGTCCCGAGTACGCGCACCGGTCCTACCAGTCGACGTGCTGCGAACGCGATGGCGTGCGCGCTGGATTGATCGAGCCACTGCATGTCGTCGATGGCGACCAACAGCGGTGACCGTGCCGCCAGCCGAGTGATGACCGACAGCACGGCAGCCGACACTGCGCGGGGATCGGTGGCGGCGCCATCGTCGTTGGTGCGCAGCATGATGCGGTCGACAGCGCGACGTTGCGGCACAGGCAAGGTGTCCAGCACGGCAGGCTCGACGTCTGCGAGCAGATCCGCCAGCGCGGCGTACGCGAGCATCGATTCCATGGCCGCGGACTGGGCCAGCAGCACGCGGAATCCTCGCTCACGTGCGTGATCCACCGCTGCCAACATCATCGTCGTCTTGCCGATGCCGGCTTCACCCTCCAAGAGAATCGCGGTGGGTCCGGCATCGCGGGCGTCCAGGAACTCGGTCACCAACTCGGCTTCGGTCGGGCTGCCCGGTACGTCATACGCTGGTCTGCCGGTGTGATCACCCGCCCGATTCGTCCCTGGCATGCCTTCATTCTGGCGGGCGAACCGTTGTTTGCGCTGGTCAATGCGATTCTTGACGTTGCTGTAAGCAATCGATGCCGAACCGCACGTCGTCGACGCGGGTGTCGAGACAGCGTGTCAGCCGGCCTGGCGCTGCAGTGTCACCGATGCCGTGTTGGCTTCCGAGCGGGCGATACCGCGTCCCTGTGCGGTGACGGCCAGCGCGGTCCGGTCGCCGCGGAACAGGTCGCGGGAGAACTCGCAGGGGTTGCCGTTCTGGTCATAGGTGACCCGCGTGATCAACAGCAGGGCGGCCTTCGGTTTGATGCCGAGCAGGGTGGCTTCACTGCTGGTGGCGTTGACGGCTTCGATCCGCTCGTCGGCCCTACCGGTCACCAAACCGTATCGGGTTTCCAGGATTTCGTAGAGGGAGCCGCCGAGTTGCTGTTCGAGTAGCCCGGGAAAGGCATCGGCGGGGAACTGGGCGTGTTCGAGGGAGAACGGAGACCCGTCGGCCAGCCGGATGCGCTGGATCTCGACGACATACTCGCCGTCATTGAGGCGCAGCGCGGTCTTGGTGGCCTGGTCGGGAGTGGTGATGCGGGTGGACAGCACCCGGGTCCCGGCGATGTAGCCCTGGCTGGTCAGAAATGCGGGCACGCCGACGACGTCGGACAGGTTGCGTTCGACCTGACCATGGCTGATGAAGATGCCGCCGGCGCGCCCGATGATCCGGTGTACCAGGCCGGCCTCTTCCAGCGCGGCAAGCACTTGGCGCAGGCTGGAGCGGCTGGTGCCGTAGCGCTCGGCGAGGTCACGTTCACTGCCCAGTTTGGCGCCCGGGGTTCCCGCGTTGATGTCGGCGACTATGCGTCGCCGCAACTCCTCGCTCTGCGCTGCCACCCCGGACCCCTCTCCGTTTTTGGTACAGCCAATTCTAGCCGTTTGAGGTATCAGAGTTCGGCGATAGCCAGATGTGACTCGGGCAGAATCTGGCCACCGTCGACCACCAGCGATTGACCGGTGATGTAGGCGGCTTCGTCGGTGGCGAAGAACAGCGCGGCATTGCCGATGTCGGCCACCGAACCCAGCCGGCCCGCGGGTACTGCCGAGGCCATTTGGTCGAGGTATTCCTGGCCCATTTCACCGAGGCCCTCGGTGATGATGTTGCCGGGCAGCACGGCGTTGATGGTGATCTGCTTGGGTGCCAGCTCCATCGCAGCGGTACGCAAGAAGCCCAGTTGGGCAGCCTTGGAAGCACCGTAGTGCGACCACCCGGGGTATCCGGTGATCGGGCCGGTGATCGACGACGTGATCACCACGCGGCCGTGGCCGCTGGCGGTCAGCGCTGCGAGCGCGGCCTGCACGATGTACACGGTGCCCTTGAAGTTGACGGCCAGTACCTCTTCGATGGATTCGGGCGTCAGATCCTCCAGGCGGCCGGACGGGAAGATCCCCGCGTTGGCGCACACGATGTCCAGACCGCCGTGCCGCTCGACGGCCTCGGCCACCACACGACGGGCGTCCTCGGGGCTGGACACGTCGGCGCTGAGCCCACTGACCTTGCCCGGCGTACCCGACAGATCGGCCACGGCCTTGTCGAGGTCGGCCTGGCTGCGGCCGGTGATCAGTACGTTGACCCCGGCATTGGCGAACGTTTCGGCGATGCCTCGGCCGATACCCTTGCTGCCGCCGGTGACGATGGCCGAGCGGCCCTGAAGCGATGCGAACATATTGGGATCCTTTGTGAGTCAGGTCAGAGTGTGGCCGTCGGAGCGCAGATACCGTTCGGCAAGTTCACAACTTCCCGCGGCGTAGCTGATCGCCTTGGTGGCCGATTCCCTGGAATGGCTGTGGCTGCCCATCCAAGCCAACAGCAGCAGCCTGCGCAACAGGACGAACGATGCGAGCATGTCTTCGTCGGCGGCAGGCAGTTCGCGACGGCTGCGGTAGCCGCTCACCCACGATTCCTGCCATTCGGGCAGCGCCGGATCATCTTCGATGAACGATACGGCGGTGCCGAAATCGTAGAAATACCAGCCGAATCCGCAGTCGTCGAAATCGATGACGGTGATCTTCGACCCGGAATCGACCAGCAGATTGGCCAACCTCAGATCGGCGTGGATCAGCCCGTACCGGTCTGGCCCGGTTCCGTACTCCTGCAGGCGCGTACGCAGCAGCGTCTGGGCCCGCTCGAGGACGTCGTTCTCCGACGGCCCCACGCCTTCGGCGTCTTGCCAGCGTCCCCACCGGGGCTGGGCACCCAGGCTGTGTTCCCAGTCCCAGGCGAACCGATCGAACCCGGAGGGACGCGCCCACCGCTGGGAATGGTCGTGCAGCGCAGCGGTGATCCGGCCCAGGGTGTGGAAGTCCTCCGACGTGAGGGCGTTCTCGTCGGGCTCCGCGCCGGCGACCATGTCGAAATGGACGGCGTAGCGGTCTGTTCCGGCGGTGCATTCATCGTTGACGGTAACCACCCGCCGCCCGTCGCGCGTGGGCAGCACCGTCGGCACTGTGACGTCACTGTCGGCTCGTAGCGCCGTCAGCCAGTCCAACTCCGACTCGATCTCGTGCCGCCGGTGGTAATCCCGTCGGTGTACCCGCAGGATCGACTGGGTTCCGGCATCCTCGACGAGATACGTGGCGTTCTCGGACAGATTGAGCAACCGCAACGTCGCGTCGGGCCCGATGTCGTACTGCCGCAGGGCGAGTTGGGCGACATCGATCTCGTCGGTGATAACCATCTAGTGGTCCTGTCCTTCAATTCCCGCCAATACTGTCGTGATGCGGTCGCGCGCCGCGGTCACGTCCGCGACACTGCCACCGATGTACAGTCGCCCGGCGGCGCCGATCATCTGCACGTCCACTACGGTAAGCCCGGGCGCGGCCCGTTCGGCTTCATTGGCCGCGACGGCCGCGAACAGCGCCGGGGTCATTTCGTAGACCAGCAGCGACTGGCCGGGCAAGATCATCGAGGCCTGCCGGTTGCGGTTGAGGATCACCGCGTGCTGATCGGTGATGTCCTCGATGATGTCGTGGTAGAGCACCCGGGGCCGTAACTGGTCGGACGCCGAGTTGCCGGTGCCGGCCAGAATCGCCTCGCCGGCCCGCTGCACCTCTTCGAGGTTGGCGGAGTGGATCTCCAGTACCCCGAATTGCCGCTCCACGTAGAGGATTCCGGGCTGGACACCGGGAACCTCGCGCAAGGCCAGGTCGATCACGCGCTCGATGGCCAAGGCGGGGGACACCTCGACGATCAGCGCGTGTTCGCCCTCGTACGGTGGGTAGCCGCGGGCCCGCGTCGGCGTCCCCAGATAGGCGGCGAACTGCCGCTGCAGGTCCTCGACCAGCAGGTAGACGCGGATCTGGGTGCGGATCCGCGTGCTCTCGTCTGCTTGCGTCGGCATGGCTACTTGCTGGACACCGAGAAGTGGGCGCCGAGCTCGTTGTGCGGCCGCGGGATGACGTGGACGCTGACCAGCTCACCGACCTGCGATGCCGTCTCCGCGCCCGCCTCGGTGGCGGCCTTGACCGCGCCGACCTCGCCGGTGACGATGACGGCGACCAGCCCGTCGCCGACCTGCTGGCGATCGGTGATGGTGACGTTGGCGGCCTTGACCATGGCGTCGGCGGCAGCCAGGGCGGCGACGAAGCCCTTGGTCTCGATCAATCCGATTGCGTTGCTGGACATGGGGTTATCTCCTTATTTGTTGGGTGTGCTGTCGATGGATCCGATGATGAGTGCGTCTACCGGGGGTGGCGTACCGGTGAACCAGCCCGAGGCCACGGAGCCCTGAGCGACGAGGACGTGCTCACCGACACCGGTGCCGAGGACGTCGAACGCGATCAACCGGGACCCGGTGCCGTCCACCTCGACCTCGAGGAAGGCACCTGCCGGGATGCCTTCGATGCGGCGCGTCGCCCAGACGTTCCCGGTGACAGTCGCTGAAATCATTTGCGCTCCTTGGTGATCGTAATGCCCAGGGATCGAGCCTTTTCCCTGGCCAACGGGGTGAGCACGGCGCGGCGGCCCAGGATCAGGGTGCCTCCGGCCAGGTCCGCGATGTGGCGTTCGGTGACCGCGCCGCTGTCGATCCGGTGCGTCGCGCCGCCGGCCGGTGCCGCGCTGCCTGCCAGCCGGAAGCTCAGCCGGCCGGCTTTCAGATCGGCGCGGGTCTTCGGGCTTTCGAACAGCCGCAGCAACTTTCGGACGAAGGCGTCCAGGTCGGAGTCCTTGGACAGCCGCACGGTCTCGATCCGGTTCTTGCCCTCGATGGCGCGGGGTCCGGTGGGATCGAGACCCAGCTGATCGGCCACCGTCGGTGCAGTGGTGGCCGGGGCCGGAGGCGAGGGGACAGCCACCGGCCCCGGAGTCGGGGTGGGTTTGAGACCCGAAACCGCTTCGCGCACCACCTCTCTGACGAGGGCGCGCAGATCGTCACGGTTGATGTTCATGCAGTGGCCCTTGCCAACGCATCCTGGGCGGCCTCGGCGGCCTGACGCACATCGGCCTCGGTACCGGAGAGATACACCCGGCCGGTCGCGCCGATCATCCGGAAGTCGACCACCTTGATGTCGGCGGCCTTCTCGGCCTCGTTGGTGGCCAGGATCGCGTACGACGCCGGGGCGACCTCCAGGACGAACAGCGACTCGCCCGGTAGCACCATCGACCCGATCTTGTTGCGGTTGATCAGGAACGCATGCTGGTGGTCGACGCTGGAGATGATGCGCGAGGCCAGCACATTCGGGCGCACCGCGCTGTCCAACGTGGCGCCCAGCTCGTCGAGCGCGGCATCGGCGGCAGCCTTCACAGCTCCGGTCTCCCCGTGGAACTCCAGATATCCGAATTGCCGCTCTACCACCAGGATTCCGGCCTTGACCTCGGCATGCTTGAGGGCGACATCGGTGACGCCCTCGATGTCGAGGCCGGGAGCCACCTCGATGATCTGCGCGGCCTGGTTGGCCCGTGGCAGCGCACCTTTGATCCAGGTGCCCAGGTACGACATGGTCTGCGGTTGCAGCCGGTCGATGAAGATGAAGGAACGCAGTTCAGCCACAGCCCTACCTCTTGATCAGTTGTGCGAGTTCTTCGGCGACCAGCGCGCGCAATTCGGCTCGCAGCGCGTCCAGTCCGGGATCCGACGCCCGGTTCGGCGTCGGGTACGACCGCCGCGGTGGCACCGCAACGCCGTCACGGTCGTTGGATGCGCGCGGATACTGCGGTACCGGAGCGGCCGGCGAGTGCCACGGGTCGATGCCTGCGAAATTGCCCATCACCACGCCCGGTTCGCTGTTGTAGGCGATGCGGGCCCAGTTGATCAGGTTCTGCGGCTGCAGGTTCTCCCCGATCGAGCTGCGCCCGACGAACCCGGTGCCGATGGTCATCGACGGTGCCAGGTTGGTGTCCAGTCCGGAGCTGCCCGTCGAGTTGCCGACGTTGACCGACACCCGCAGCACCGGCACCTGCGCGGCGAAATCGGTGATCACCGCCGGGTTTTCGCTGTGAATGGCGGCGGAATGTCCGGCCCCGCCGATCCGCACCACGGCCCGCGCGGCACGGATGCCGCGGGCGGCGTCGGCCGCGGTGGTCATGCCCAGCACGGGGGAGAGCTTCTCGTGGGCCAGCATCTCTTCGGCGATGACGTCGTCGAACGGCGCGATGAGGACCCGGGTCTTCGGTGTCACCCGCAGCCCGGCCTGCCCGGCGATCCACGCGGCGTCGCGGCCCACCACATCGGTGTTGAGGTGGCCGTCGGCGAACATGTAGGCCCGCAGGCGCCGAGCGCCGTCCTCGTCGAGGATGTGGGCCCCGGCGCGGGTCAGTGCCGAGCGCAGCTTGTCGGCGACGGCGTCCTCGACGATGAGCACCGATTCGTTGGTGCACAGCACCGAATTGTCGAATGCCTTGCTGTCGACGATGCGCTTGGCCGCGGCATTGATGTCGGCGCTGGCGTCGACGAAAACCGGGACATTGCCCGGCCCGACGCCCAGGGCCGGGTTGCCCGACGAGTACGCGGCGCGTACGACGCCGGTGCCGCCGGTGGCCACGATGACGTCGGTGCGCTCATCGGCCATCAGGGCCTGTACCAGCGGGATGGACGGCTCGTCGACCACCTGCACGATGCCCTCGGGTGCGCCGGCAGCGACGGCGGCCTCGGCGAGTACCCGCGCGGCGTCGGCAGAGCACCGCTTGGCCCGCGGGTGCGGCGCGACGACGACGGCGTTGCGGGTCATCAATGCCAGGATCACCTTGAAATACACGGTGGCAACGGGATTGGTGGTCGGCGTCAACGCCAGCACCACACCCGCAGGCCGGGGCAGCTCGACGATCTTGCGGGCTTCGTCGATGCGCGGCGACACATAGTCTTCGCCCCGGTAGTAGTCGACGATGCCGCGCGAGCAGGCCCGGTTCTTGGTCACCTTGTCCGCCGCCACGCCCATGCCGGTCTCGGCGACCGCCTCGGTGGCGAACCGTTCGGCCTGGGCGTAGCCGGCCTCGGCCACGGCGTTGACGATGGTGGACACCGCGGCCGCGTCGTAGTCGGCGTATGCCGCGGCGGCCCAGCGGGCCCGCTCGAGCATGTGGCCGGCCTGTGCGGTATTGGTCATGATGCCTTGCGTCCTCTCGCAGCAGTCTTGGCCCGTCCGACGGCGACAGCGAGGCGGTCCAGCACGTCCTCACACAGCTCGCGGGACAGCAGCAGACCCGGTTTGAATTGCAGCACACGGGGATCCAGTGTCGAGAAGATCGCCCACACTCCGAGCTGATAGAGCTCGCGCATGACGAACTTGGCACCCTCGGGGTGGTCGAACTCCAGCCCGATCACCACGCCGTTCTGCCGGATGCCGACGAACCAGTCCGGATGGTCGTCCTGGATGCGTTGCAGGCCGTGGTCGAAGATGTCGGAGATGTAGTGGACCATCGAGCGCACCTCGGGGCGGGTGCAGATCTCCAGGGTCTTGATGGCGGCGACACAGCCGAGTTCGGCGCCACCGAAGGTCGAGATGTGGCCGAACCCGTCCTCGTTGAGCCACTGCGCGGCGCGGTCGCCGAGCAGGGCCGCCGTGATCGGGTACATGCCGCCCGATAATCCCTTGCCGGTCACCAGGATGTCGGGTTCGATGCCGTGTTTGGTGATGCCCCACAGCTCACCCGTGCGCATCAGACCGGTCTGCACCTCGTCGGCGATGTAGAGCGTGCCGTACTTCTCGGTGGCGGCTTTGACCGCTTCGAGGTAACCCGGTGCGGGAAGGGGGAATCCGTACGTGGCCGGGATGGTCTCCATGATCACCGCGGCGATGTCGCCGGAGGCCAGCACCTTCTCCATCGCGGCGATGTCGTTGAACGGCACCTGCAGGAACTCGTCGGGCTGGTCGGCCAGGAAGAACTTGGCGAACCGGTCGTCGCCGGTGGCCACCGCGAGGCCGGTGTGGCCGTGGTAGGCCTTGACGATCGAGACGATCTTGCGGCGCTTGGTGGCGTGCCGGGCGCTCTTGAGCGCGATGTCGATGGCCTCGCCGCCACCCGACCCGAACGCGACCTTCTTGATGGACGCCGGCGCGGTCTCGACCAGGCGCTGCGCCAGGGCGGTGCGGGCCACCGACGGGAAGTGGTGATTGCCGACGTCGAAGTGCTGCATGCCTTCGGTGATCGCTTGCATCACTTCGGGATTGCGGTGCCCGAGGTTGTAGGTCCCACCGTTGAGGTGCATGTCGATGAGACGACGCCCCTCCATGTCCCACAGGAAGTAACCCTCGCGGCGGTCGATCACCAGATCGACACCGGTGTCGGTCCAGAACTGCGTCTTGTCTGGATTCCAGAACGTCTTCGCCTTGTCCAGCACATCGGCTTTGGATTCGAACGTGAACGTGCCGTAGTCGTACATGCGGCTCCCTCTTGAGCTACCTGGTAGCTGTGATGCACCACACCGTAAATGGTCGCAACCATTTCTGTCAATGGATCAAGTGAACCCTTGCCATTCGGTTTTGGTAGTGCCAATATACGTACAGTTCGTACTGTGGCCCAGGCCACATCGAGCCTTCATCATAAGCCTGGAAGGTAAGCCGGTAGATGACCGAACAAGCTGTCACGAAGAGTGAAAATGCAGCTCAAGATGTACAACGCTTGAAACGTAACGCCGTCGGCACGATAGGCGTGATCTTCATGGCGGTGGCCACCGCCGCTCCCATCACCGCAATGGTCGGCAACGTCCCGATCGCGGTCGGCGCCGGAAATGGTTCACACGCTCCGGCCGGATACATCGTAGCCACCGTGGTCCTCGGGCTGTTTGCCGTCGGCTACGCGACCATGGCCAAGCACATCACCACCACCGGTGCGTTCTACGGCTACATCTCGCACGGCCTCGGCCGCATCATCGGGATGGCCAGCGGCGGCTTGATCACCATGGCCTACGTGGTGTTCGAGCCCTCGCTCATCGGCATCTTCTCGTTCTTCTTCCAGAACCTGATGCAGTCGCAGCTGGGCATCCACATTCACTGGATCATCCCGGCCCTGCTGATGCTGACGGCCAACGCGATCCTGACCTACTTCGACGTCAACCTGACCGCCAAAGTTCTCGGCGTGTTCCTGGTGACCGAGATCGTCATGTTGGCACTCGGCGCGGTTGCGGTGCTGATCCACGGTGGCGGCCCCGACGGCTTCGCGGTCGGCGAGACGCTCAACCCGGCGGGTGCGTTCACTCCTGCTGCCGGAATTGCTGGTGCCAGTGCAGGTTTGGGATTGTTCTTCGCATTCTGGTCGTGGGTCGGGTTCGAGTCGACGGCGATGTACGGCGAGGAATCGCGCGACCCCAAGCGGATCATCCCGCGCGCGACCATGCTCAGCGTCCTCGGTGTCGGCGTGTTCTACGTGTTCGTGTCGTGGATGGCGATCGCGGGCACCGGCCCGCAGAAGTCCGTCGAACTCGCCCAGAGCGCCGACACCGCGTCGGAGATCTTCTTCGGCCCGGTGCGGGGCTACTACGGCGAATGGGCGATCACCGTCTTCAACATCCTGCTGGTGACAGGTTCGTTCGCGTGCGGCATGGCGTTCCACAACTGCGCGTCGCGGTACCTCTACGCGATGGGCCGGGAGGGCCTGTCCAAGGGGCTGCAGAAGACCCTCGGCGCAACGCATCCCAAGCACGGTTCGCCGCACATCGCGTCGTTCGTGCAGACCGGTATCGCCCTGGTGATCATCCTGGCGTTCCTGGCCGCGGGCATGGATCCGTACGTCCACATGTACTCGCTGCTGGCCATCCTCGGCACCATGGCGATCCTGATCGTGCAGTCGCTGTGCGCGTTCTCCGTGATCAGCTACTTCCACCTGCGCAAGAACCATCCGGTGTCCAAGCACTGGTTCAAGACGCTGGTCGCCCCGGGACTCGGCGGCATCGGCATGCTCTACGTGGTCTGGCTGCTCTGGGAACACAAGGATGCTGCGGCAGGTACCGCGTCGGGCACCCTGCTGTTCAAGCTGACTCCGTGGATCGTGGTGGGGTTGTTCGTGTTCGGCGCCGCCCTGGCCACCTACTTCAAGCTGCGTGATCCGCGGCGCTATGAACTGATCGGCCGGATCGTGTTCGAGGACACCGTCGTTCGAGACTGACGCCGTGGACACGTTCGAGCGTGGCGTCCTGCAGTTCGTCCTCGCGTGGGCTCCGTACGGGGGGCCACGCGAGGACGATGTCTGGTTGCAGTTCGGTATGACGGCCGAGCAACTGGGCGAGCGGTTCGCCACGATCGTGGCCGGGCTGCTGCCACGCGTCCGTGCGCTGCCCAACGCCGACCGGTGTCTGCTGCAGCGAGCCTGCATGCACCTGCGCAGGCAGCGCACCGATCAGTCAGTGTTGGATGGTGAAAGCCGTTCGCAGAGCTGCGATCTGGCTGGCGACGAAATCGCGTGACACCGCCGACTTCGGAGCCAGCTGATCGAATCCGTGGAAGGCGCCATCCACGATCTCCAGCTCGCAGGGCACTCCGGCGTCGCGCAGCCGCTTCGCGTACCTGACGTCCTCGTCGTGGAACAGGTCGAGGGTGCCGACGCCGATCCACGCCGGCGGCAGGCCGGACAGATCCGGCCGGCGGGCAGGCACGGCGGTTGCCGGGTCTGCGTCACCGAGGTAGGCGGACCACCCGAACCTGTTGCTGCCCTGCGTCCACAGCCGGTGGCCCGGGTGGTCGAACTCGCGGCCCGCCGTCCGGTCGTCGAGCATGGGATACACCAGAATCTGTGCCGCAAGCGGTATTTCACCGCGATCACGCGCCAGCAGCGCGAGCGCGGCGGCCAACCCGCCGCCCGCGCTGGCGCCGGCGACCGCCACGCGTGCGGGATCGACCGCCGGTAGCGCCGCCAACCAGGCCAGTGCCGAGTAGCAGTCCTCGAGCCCGGCCGGGTACGGATGTTGCGGTGCCAGCCGGTATTTCACCGCCGCGACGGTGATGCCGAGTTCGGCGGCGAAGCGGCGGCACAGCGCGTCGTCCTGCGCGGGGCTGCCGATGACGTATCCGCCGCCGTGTATCCACAACACGGCAGGCGCAGGCGTCGTCACACCCGTCGGCCGGAACAGGCGAACCCCGGCGCCCGAGGCGAGGGTCAGCACCTCTATGTCGTCCGGCGTGGTCCGGCCGTGCCATTCGGTGAGCTTCTGCATGACCGGCAGCGTCGTGCGGGTGACGAGGCTGCGCGGTACGAATCGCGCCAGGCGAGCCAGGTCGGGATGGAATGAGGTGGCGAGCGTCACACCGTTCTGTTTACCACTTAGCTTGGCTAGCGGTTACGTCAGGACTGTCTCGAAAGCGATCCGGTCCCCGCGGTAGAGCGCCCGCACGAGCTCGATCGGCACGCCATCGCTATCCAGAGAACGGCGGTTGAGCAGCAGCATCGGCATCGCGGTGGTGGATTCGAGCAGGTCGGCTTCCCGCGGTGAGGCAAGGGCAGTCTCGATGCGCTCGGTGGCCGAGCCGAACTGCACACCCGTGGCGCGGATCGCCGCGTAGAGCGATGTGGTCGGGTCGAAGGTGGTCGCCAGGCTGCCGAAGCGGTCCGATGAGAGGTATGTGCTCTCCAGGCCGATGCGCTGATCGTCGGCGAGCAGGACCCGCTCCAGGTGCAGCACCGGGGCGCCGACCGGGATCGCAAGGCCCGCAGCGAGTTCGGTGGTGGCGGCGAAGACCTCGGTGGTGACCGCCAGGCGCCCCGGGGTGCGTCCCACCGCGAGTGCCCCCTCGGTGTAGGACTGCAGCCCCAGCGGCTGGGTGAGTTTGGGCCGTGACACCACGGTGCCGCGGCCGCGCCGTTCGATGCGACCCGCCACGAGCAATTCGTGCAGGGCTTGCCGGACGGTTTCGCGCGCCACCCCGAACTGGACGGCCAACTCGCGTTCGGCGGGTACCGGGTCACCCTCCGCGAGATCGGCCAGCATGGCGTCGAGCGCGGTGCGAATCACGTAGGGCTTCGGCAGCGGCTTCTGCTGTGGGACGCTCACCGGTCAGTTACCTTGCCGCACAACCCGTTCGGCGACAGCAAGCACGTCGTCGACGGTGGCGCCGCGGCCCTGCGGATCCTTGGCGGCGTCGTCGTAGCGCCGCAACCGCAGCGCATCGGGCCACCAGGGATGCGCCACGAAGGTCGCGTCCACGCCCGCGCCACCCTGGTGTTGCAGCGACAGGGCCGAAACATCCGAGAGCGCATAGTTCGGGTCGGTCGCGGCCAGGTAGCGCTTGGCCGCCACATGCGCGCCCGCGAGCCACCCGACGCGCTCCCCGAACCGCGGCGTCAGCCAGTCCCGCGCGAAGCGGTCGTGCTGCTCGACCCCCTCGTGGTGCTCGAACAGCGGACTATGAGCCAGGTCGTGCAGTGCGGCGGCGAGCACCAGTTCATCGTCGGCACCGTCGTCGACGGCGCGGGCCGCGGACTGCAGTGCGTGGTCCAATTCGTCGACAGCTTCCTCGTCCCATATCCCGCGCAGGGAGCGCAACACGCGGCCGATCTCGGCGACCTCTCGCATGCCGACAGTGTAACCCCGTTTGGTCTATACCAGTTCTTAACCTGGTGTTCGGCGCCGCAACACCCGCAGGACCGCGGCCTGTCGTGATCAGCAGCGATGGTCATCAACCATGCGCGTGACGATCATCGGTGGCGGGATTCTCGGCACCGCGCACGCCGTCGAAGCGGTGAGTCGCGGTCATCAGGTCGTACAACTGGAGCGCGAAGCCGAGGCCCGGGGTGCGTCGGTGCGCAACTTCGGCCTGGTCTGGGTCTCGGGCCGCTCGACCGGTGAACTCGAGGCCGCGCTACGGTCGCGCGAGCTGTGGGAAAAGCTCGCCGCCGATATCCCCGGGATCGGTTTCCGGCCGGCTGGTTCGATCACGCTGCTGCGTACCCCGGCGGAACTGGCCGTCGCACAGGAGGCCGCCGAGGGCACCGACGCGTGTCACCGCGGCTTCACCCTGCTGGAACCCGGTGCGGTGCGCGCACTGAACCCTGCCCTGCGAGGCGACTTCCTCGGCGGGCTGTATTGCGCGCTCGACGCGGCGGTCGAATCCCGCCAGGCACTACCGGCGATCCGCAACTACCTGTCCGCGAGCGGCCGCTACGAATTCGTGCCGGGCGTCGAGGCTCGTGCGGTCGACAACCGCACGGTGCGCGACGACCACGGCAACCGGTACGACGCCGACCTGGTCCTGGTGTGCGCGGGGGCCGCGCACGGGGGGTTGGTGCGCGAACTCGCAGGCAACCTTCCGGTGCGGCGGGTGCGGTTGCAGATGATGCAGACCGAGCCGCTCGGCGAGACCCTGACCACCGCCATCGCCGATGCTGACAGTTTCCGCTACTACCCGGCGTTCGCCGGTGCCGCGCTGGATACGTTGCGCACCAACGAAGCTCAGCATCCCGTCGCCGAGGCGGCGCACATGCAACTGCTGTGTGTCCAGCGCCTGCATGGCGGCCTGACCATCGGCGACACCCACGAATACGACGAACCGTTCGGGTTCGACGTGCACGAACCGCCCTACGACTATCTCGTGAACGTCGTCGAGGAGTTCCTCGGCCGCGCCCTGCCCCCGATCCGGCAACGCTGGGCCGGGGTGTACAGCCAATGCGTCGACCCGCATCAGCTGGTGTGCCGGGCCGAACCCGAGGACGACGTGTGGGTGATCACCGGTCCGGGGGGACGCGGAATGACGCTCGGGCCGGCCATCGCCGAGCAGACCGCCGATCTCATCGGATTCTGAGTGAGGAAAACGCATGTCTACCAATGACCTCCAATTTGACGACATCCAGCTCGCCGTCATCGACATGGCGGGTACGACGGTGTCCGACGACGGGCTGGTGGTCAGCGCATTCGAGTCTGCGGCCACCGCCGTCGGACTTGCCGCGGCCGGGCCCGAACGGGACCGGGCCCGCGAGTACGTGCTCGACACCATGGGACAGTCCAAGATCGAGGTCTTCCGGGCCCTGTTCGGCTCCGAGGACCTCGCGCGACGCGCCAATGCCGAATTCGAGAAGGCCTACGCCAAGTTGATCGCGGCCGGCCGGGCAGAGCCCATCGACGGTGCGGCCGATGCGATCACCGAGTTGCGTCAGGCCGGGATCAAGGTCGCGCTGACCACCGGGTTCAGCGGCGTCACGCAGGGCAAGTTGCTGTCCGCGCTCGGTTGGCAGGATCTGGCCGATCTGGTGCTCGCGCCTGAACCCGGCGTGCGCGGGCGTCCCCATCCGGACCTCATCCTGACCGCGTTGATTCGCCTGCAAGCCGATGCCGTCGAGAACGTCGCCGTCCTCGGCGACACCGCCAACGACATCGAAAGTGCCCTGCGCGCAGGCGCTGCCATCGCCGCAGGCACCCTCACCGGCGCGCATTCCGAAGAACAACTGCGCGCCGCAGGCGCCACCCACGTGGTCGGCTCCGTCACCGACTTCGCCGACCTGTTGTTGCTTGGCTGATCAGAGAAGGAACCATGAAGACACGACATCTACTGCGCGCGACGGCAATCGCGGCGATCACGCTCACCGCGATGTTGAGCGCAGCCTGCGGCGGCACCGGGACGAGCGGCTCCGGTTCGGCCGGCGCCGTCACGGTCTACAGCGCGGATGGCCTGGGCTCCTGGTACAAGTCGACTTTCGACGCGTTCACCAAGGACACCGGTATCCCGGTGAACCTCGTCGAGGCAGGCTCCGGCGAGGTGGTCTCGCGCGTGGAGAAGGAGCAGTCCAATCCGCAGGCCGATCTGCTGGTGACCCTGCCGCCCTTCATCCAGAAGGCTGACAAGACAGGTCTTCTCGTGCCCAGTGGGGTCGACAGCACCGGTATCGCAGCTGGGCAGGTCGGACCTGAGGGCAGGTATGTGCCCATCGTGAACAACGCGCTCAGCTTCATCGCCAACCCGTCCGTCAAGCCCGCCCCGGCCGGGTGGGACGATCTGCTCGACCCACGATTCAAAGGCAAGCTGCAGTACTCGACGCCGGGGCAGGCCGGCGACGGTACCGCGGTGCTCGTGCTGCTGCAGCACCTGCGTGGCCGCGACGGTGCGCTCGACTATCTGACCAAGTTGCAGGCCAACAACGTCGGGCCGTCGTCGTCGACCGGCAAGCTGCAACCGAAGGTCAGCAACGGCGAACTGCTGGTCGCCAATGGTGACGTGCAGATGAACCTCGGCTCCATCAAGGACGACAAGTCGACATTCACCATCTTCATCCCCGCGCACGACGGCAAGCGCACCACAGTGTCGCTGCCCTACGTCGCCGGTGTCACCAAGGGGGCTCCGCATGCCGACAACGCCAAGAAGCTGCTGAGTTACCTGCTCACCGACGGTGTGCAGAAGACCGTCGCCACCGGTGCGCTGGGCATCCCGGTACGCGACAGCCTGGCCGGCAACGGTGCACCGCAACCGAATACGCCCGCAAGCGTGCTCGACGGAGTCGACGTGTGGGTGCCGGACTGGAACGCGGTGCTGGCCGGGCTCGACGCCGATCTGGCGGCCTATCAGAAAGCCACAGGCAACTGATGACCGACGAGCGCTTGCGCGAGGAGCCGACATGACCGAGATCGGATTGGGCAGGCTGACGTCGTCGGTTCCCCGCAAGCAGGATCAGAAAGGCGAATCACTCACCCCGGCGATTACTTTCGACCGCGTAGGCGTTCGCTATGGGCGGGGTAAACGTGTGACGCAGGCCCTTGTCGACTTCAACCTGCGGGTGGCCGCCGGTGAGACGGTGGCGCTGCTGGGGCCCAGTGGGTCGGGCAAGTCGACGGCGCTGGGTGCGCTCGCCGGGTTCGTGCGTCCCACGTCGGGCACCGTGCGGCTGGCCGGGCGCGACATCACCGATCTGCCGCCGGCCAAACGCGGCATCGGGGTGGTGCTGCAGTCCTACGCACTGTTCCCGCACATGCGGGTGGCCGAGAACGTGGCGTTCGGCTTGAAGGCGCAGCGGGTTCCGCGCGCCGAGATCGGGGCGCGGGTGGCCGAGGCTCTTGACATGGTCGGCATGGCTGCCTACGGAAGACGTTTGCCCCGTGAGCTTTCCGGTGGTCAGCAGCAGCGCGTCGCGATCGCCAGGGCGCTGGCCATCCGGCCCAAGGTGCTGCTGCTCGACGAGCCGCTCGCAGCGCTGGACGCACAACTGCGGCAGTCGATGCTGGCCGAACTGCAGCAACTCAAAGAGTCGTTACCGGACACCGCGATGCTCTACGTCACCCACGACCAGGCCGAGGCGCTGGCGTTGGCCGACCGGATCGTGGTGATGAACAACGCCCGGCTGATGGACGTCGACACCGCCGAAAACCTGTGGAAACGCCCGCCCACCAGCTTCACGGCAGCGTTCCTCGGCGGTGCCAACCTGATTCCGTGCACGGTGGGGCGGGTCATCGGCACCTCGGCACTGGTGACGGTCGCCAACCGCACCGTCAGTGCGGAGGCGCCTCAGCCCGCCGTCGGCAAGATCGACTGGGCGCCTGGCTCTTCCGCACTTCTGTGTATCCGCCCGCACGCCCTGCAGTTGGTGTCGCTGGGTAACCGCGACGCCATGCGGGCCGAGGTGAAATCGGCGGTGTGGCGGGGTGCGACAACGCGTCTGGTGGTGTCGGTCAACGGTATTCCCGACTGCCTCGTCGAACTCGACGTCCCAGGCCACGCGCAGTTCGAGGTGGGCAGCGAGGTCGGCGTCCGGATCCCCGAGCCCGCAGGCGTACTCGTGCAGGCCGCCGCGTGACGCTCCTCGACGAGCAGGCCGCCGAAGCCCCGGAGCGGTCCGCCGCGCCGCGGTCCCGGGCGGCGTTGTGGGTGCTGCCGCCACTGCTGGTGGTGCTGCTGATCGCGCTCTACCCGTTGCTGCGAGTGCTCGGTGAGTCGGCTGACTCGGGCACCTGGGCCAAGGTGCTGGGCTCGGCGGTGTTTCGGGATGCGTTGTGGCGCACCGTCGCCATCGCGGTGACGGCGACCGCCGGTTGCCTGGTCCTCGGCACCTTCCTGGCGATCGTGCTGGCGTTCGTGCCGTTTCCCGGTTCGCAGCTGGTGGGCTGGCTGATCGACACCGTGCTGTCGCTGCCGTCGTTCCTCATCACGCTGGCCTTCACGTTCCTGTACGGCACCGCGGGTGCGGTGAACGCCGCGATCCTGAGCGTCACCGGCGGTGATACTCCGGTGCTCAACTTCCTCTACACGCCGGCCGGTGTGGTCGCCGCCGAGATCACGTTCTTCACCCCGTTCGTGGTGCGCCCACTCCTGGCGGCTTTCGCATTGGTGCCGCGCGCCCAGCTCGACGTGGCGGCCAGCCTGGGTGCCTCGCCGCTGCGGGTGTTGCGGTCGGTGATCATGCCGGAGGCCTGGCCCGCTCTGGTAGCCGGTGGCAGCCTGGTCTTGCTGTTGACGCTCAACGAGTTCGGCATCGTGCTGTTCACCGGCGCCAAGGGCGTCATCACCCTGCCGGTGCTGATCTACACGCGCGGCATCGTCACCTTCGACCTGCCCGGCGCCGCGGTCATCGCAACTGTGCAGGTCGTGCTGTCGCTGGGCCTGTACGCGGGGTACCGAATTGTGTTCGCCCGCATGACAACCGGAAAGGGCGCGGCCGATGCTGCTGTGGAACCGGCGAACTGAGGCTCTCGTGCTGACGGTCTTCGGGCTCGTTGTGCTAGTGGTGTTCGTGGCACCCCTGGCGACCGTGGTGCTGGCCGGCCTGGCCGGGACGTGGACGTCGGCGCTGCCGTCGAACCTCGGCTTCGGACATTTTCAGGATGCGCTGTCCGGAGAGAACCTGGACAGCCTGTCGGTGAGCCTACAGACCGCATTCGTCGCCGGCGTTCTCGCGCTGGTGCTGGGCACCTGGGCGGCGCTCGCGGCGCGTGAGTGCCCCTCGTGGCTAAGGAAATTCACCGACGCCGTGTTCCACCTGCCGATTGCCGTGCCGTCGGTGGCCATCGGCCTCGGACTGCTCATTGCGTTCAACTCCCGTCCGCTGCTGCTCGGTGGCACGCGGTGGATCGTGATCCTCGCGCACACCGTGCTGGTGCTGGCATTCGCGTTCAGCGCGGTCTCGGCAGCGTTGGACCGCCTCGACCCGGCCTACCGGCAGGCCGCGGAATCGCTTGGCGCAGGCCCTCTTCGGGTGCTGACCCGCGTGACGTTGCCGTTGCTGCTGCCCGCGTTGGGAGCCGCGGCCGGGTTGGCCATCGCACTGTCGATGGGTGAGCTCGGGGCCACTGTGATGGTCTATCCGGCCACCTGGAAGACCTTGCCGGTCACCATCTTCGGGCTCACCGACCGCGGTCAGGCGTTCCAGGCCGCCGCGTGCACCACCATCCTGCTGTTCGTCACCCTGCTGGCTCTTGTGCTCCTCGGCCGCATCAAGGGCCGTGCCGCCGTGCGGTGACGCTTCATCGCCGAGCAGACACGGAGGTACGCGACACGCCGCGGTTCGGGTACTTACGTGTCTGTTCGCGCGGAAAACGGGGCCAGCACGGCCCGGATCTCGACGTACCGGGTCAGGAAGAGACGCTCGTCGAGCCGCTTGCGCCGCATCCAGCCCGTCACCTCGTCATTGCATTTGCTCGCATTGCACGACGCGCACGCCGGTACGACGTTGTCGATGGTGTACCGGCCGCCACGCGAGATGGCCATGACGCAATCCCGCTGCAATGCCGTGCCGGTCGCGCCGCAGTAGGCGCAGCCGTTCCACGCGTCCTTGATCGTGGCCCACTGCTCGTCGGTCAGGTCGTTGACGACGCTGTCCATGCGGCGCTTGCGCTTGCGGGCCGCCCGCGCCCGACGAGTTCGACTGACCGCCATGCGGTGAGCGTAGGGGTCTCGCCGTGCGGATGTCCGAATCTGTGGAGCACGTGTCGTTTTGTGAGTGCTGAAAAAACCCTGTACCGGCCACACTGGAATCATTCCAATCAGCTGGCGCAGCCGCAGTTCACCAGGGAGACGACGATGGCATTCGAGGACAACACCCAGCCGCTGACCACGGCCGCCGGAGCGCCGGTGGTCGACAACCAGAACAGCATGAGCGCCGGGCCGCGTGGCCCGCTGCTGCTGCAGGATCTGTGGCTCATCGAAAAATTGGCGCATTTCGCCCGCGAGGTCATTCCCGAGAGGCGCATGCATGCCAAGGGTTCGGGTGCCTTCGGCACGCTGCGCATCACCCACGACATCAGCCGCTACACCAAAGCCGCGATCTTCGGCGAGGTCGGAAACAGCTGCGAGATGTTCGCGCGGTTCTCCACCGTCGCGGGCGAACGCGGCGGCGCCGACGCCGAACGCGACATTCGCGGCTTCGCACTGCGCTTCTACACCACCGAAGGCAACTGGGATGTGGTCGGCAACAACACCCCAGTGTTCTTCCACCGCGACCCGTTGAAATTCCCCGACCTCAACCGCGCCGTCAAACGCGACCCACGCACCAACCTGCGCAACCCGGAGAACAACTGGGGCTTCTGGACCAACCTGCCCGAATCGCTGCACCAGGTCACCATCACCATGAGCGACCGTGGCATCCCTCGGTCATACCGGCACATGCATGGTTACGGCTCACACGCGTTCAGCCTGATCAATGCTGCCGGCCAACGACATTGGGTCAAGTTCCACTTCCGCACCCAGCAGGGCATCGAAAATCTCACCGATCAAGAAGCGGCCGAGTTGATCGGACGTGACCGCGAGTCCCACGGCCGGGACCTGTTCGAGGCGATCGAACGCGGCGACTTCCCGAAGTGGAGCGTCTATGTCCAGGTGATGCCCGAGGCCGACGCCGCGACCTACCGCTTCCACCCCTTCGACTTGACCAAAGTCTGGAGCCAGAAGGACTATCCGCTGATCGAGGTCGGGGAGTTCGAGCTGAATCGCAATCCGGACAACTACTTTGCCGACGTCGAACAGGCCGCGTTCACCCCCGCCAACCTCATCCCCGGAATCTCTTTCAGCCCGGACAAGATGCTGCAAGGCAGGCTGTTCTCCTACGGCGACGCCGCCCGCTACCGGGTGGGTGTCAACCACCACCAGATCCCGGTCAACTACCCCCGGGCCGCAAGATTGGTGAACACCTACCACCGCGACGGAGCCATGCGCGTCGACGGCAACCAGGGCGGGGTGCCCGGGATCGAGCCGAACACCTTCGGCCGCTGGGCCGATCAGCCGGCGTACGCCGAACCGGCACAGACGATCGGATCCACCGCCGACCACTTCGACTTCCGCGCGGACGACGACAACTACTTCGAACAGCCCGGGGATCTGTTCCGGTTGATGACCGGCGAAGAGCAGCAACGGTTGTTCGACAACACCGCACGTGCCATCAGGGGTGCTCGGCCCCAGACCGTCGAACTGCACATCGCCAATTGCACCAAGGCCGATCCAGCGTACGGCGAAGGCGTGCGCAAGGCCTGCGAGGCGTTCGGCGCGCTGTAGGGAGTTGGCCATGACCGAGCTTGAGCCCGAGGTGCTGGACCTCGCTGCACGCATCTTCGACTACGCCCGCAGCGGTGACACCGCGTCGTTGGTCGCTTACCTCGACGCCGGTGTCCCGGTTGACCTCACCAACGCCAACGGCGACACCCTGGTGATGCTCGCGGCGTACCACGGCAACGAATCCTCCGTCGGCGCACTGATCGCGCGTGGCGCCGACGTCAACCGGCACAACAATCGCGGCCAGACTCCGTTGATGGCGGCCGTGTTCAAGAGCGAGACGGCCATCATCGAGGCACTGCTGAACGCCGACGCCGACCCCCTCGCGGGCGCGCCGTCCGCGTTGGAGACTGCCCGGTACTTCGGCAAGGACGACGCCGTGCGTCGGTTGACTCAGTGACGGCCGACGAGCGTGCGCGAAATGCTGACGATTGACGGCGTGTCGGGGGACAGACGCGCACGCTCGCGGTGCAAGCGGCTACTTCAGCAGTGGGTCACGGGGCAGGCCGAGGATGCGTTCGGCGATGGTGTTGCGGGTGATCTCGGAGGTTCCGCCGGCGATCGTCATGGCCCGGTTGCCCAGGTAGGCACGGGTCAGCTTGCGGGTGGCCCCCGAGACCGCGGCTGCACCGGCCAGATCCATGCCGAGTTCGGTCAGCCGTTGTGAATGCTCGGCCACCAGCAGCTTGGTGACGTTGCCCTCCGGGCCTGGCTCGGCACCGGCGATGGCCCGCGACACCCGGCGCAGGTTGAGCAGGCGCAGCGTGTGGCCGACGGCGATCACCTCCCCGGCGCGGCGCGCGTAGGCTGCCCCGTCGGGCGACGCGTCGAGCATGGCCACGAGATCGTCGGCGCTGAACCCGGTCGGCGCCCCCGAGCCCCCGCCGATCGAGATGCGCTCGTTGCCCAGCGTCGCCCGCGCCACCAGCCAGCCCTTGTTCACGTCGCCCACCACGTCTTCGTCGGGCACGAACACGTCGTCGAAGAAGACCTCGTTGAAGTGGGCGTCACCGGTCAGTCCTTGCAGCGGATTCACCTTGACCCCAGGTGATTTCATGTCGATGGCCATCATTGTCACGCCGGCGTGCTTGGGCGCGTCTGGGTCGGTGCGTACGGTGGCCAGGCCCCACTGGCAGTACTGAGCCAGGCTGGTCCACACCTTCTGGCCGGTGACGCGCCAGCCGCCGTCGACCTTCTTTGCCGCGGTGCGCACCGCGGCGGCATCGGATCCGGCGCCCGGTTCGGAGAACAGCTGGCACCACATGACCTGGCCGCGGAGCACCGGCTCCACCCAGCGTTCGCGTTGATCGTCGGTGCCTGCCTGCGCGATGGTCAGCGTCACCCATCCGGTGATGCCCATGTCGGCGCGCTCGATGTCGACGAATTCCTCCTCGATCACCAACTGCTCCAACACATCTGCGCCGCGACCCCACGGCTTGGGCCAGTGCGGCACGAGATAGCCGGAGTCGACGAGATAGTCGCGACGCTGCGCGGTGGGCAGGGCGCGCACCGCCGCGGCGGCCTCGGTCGCGGCCTTCCGGTGTACTTCCGCTTCTGCGGGGAGGGTGAACGACGCGCCGTGCGCCCGGCCGGTGCGCTGCCCGTCGACGACGTCGAGCGCTGGGTCGGCGCCCTCGCCCAGTAGCGCGGCCAGCGTCCGGGCCCGGCGCAGGTACAGGTGGGCATCGTGTTCCCAGGTGAACCCGATGCCGCCGTGCAGCTGAATGTTGTACTCCGCGTTGAAGACCACCGCCCGGGCGGCGTGTGCGGCGGCGACGGCTGCCGCGAACCAGGCGCCGTCGAGATCGTCGGCACGTGCGGCGTCCCAGACGGCGGCGGTGGTCTGTTCGGCGGCCACCAGCATGTTGGCGGCGTGGTGCTTGACGGCCTGGAACGTGCCGATGGTGCGGCCGAACTGTTCGCGCACCTTGGCGTACTCCACTGCCATGTCGAGCGCGGCCCAGGCCACGCCGACCGCCTCGGCGCCGGCCAGGATGCGAAACACCGTGCGCGCCAAGCGGGCCGCGCCGCGGATAACCCGGTCATCGGCGACCGCGACCTCACGCAGTGTGACCGTGCCGATGCTGCGGGTTGGGTCGAGCCCGTCCTCGGCCGTCACCGTCACACCGTCGGCGGCGGCGTCGACGATGACCAGGTCGTCTCCCGCGGTGAGCACCAGTACGTGGGCGTCGGGCGCGCCGAGCACCGCGGCGGCCGAGCCGTCGAGTACGCCGTCCGCGCCGATGCTCACCGTGCCGGCCAGCCCCAGCGCCCCAACCGCCGAGCCCCCGGCCAGCCCCGGAAGTAATTGTGCCCCTACCGATTCGGGTGCAAGGCGGTCGATCACCACCGCCGCGGCAGCGGTGGGCAGAAACGGTCCGGGCATCAGCTCGCGGCCGGCGACCTCGACCACCACGGCCAATTCGGCGAGCCCGAAACCCAACCCTTCGTGTTCTTCCGCCACGGCGAGCCCGTTCCAGCCGAGATCGACTGCTGCCGACCAGATTTCGTCGGGGTAGCTGCCTGGGGCGGCAAGGCTGGCGCGGGCCGCGGCGCGGCTGCCGAGCCGCGCCAGCTGCCCGAAGGCCGATTCTGCAAGGTCTTGGTGTTCTTCGGTGATGGCCAGAGCTGACTTACCCATGTTTAGCGAAGCTAACGGGATGAGGAGCCGGCGTATAGGTGATCCAGGTCACAGTTGGACATCCACTGTACAAGTTGGCGAAGTTGTCGCCTGGCATCCAGCGGTGCGCGGTACGCTCGCGAAATGACGGCACGACCGGACGACCGGCACCGCGGACCCAGCCTTGCCAGCCGGGCACGGTGGTTGCTCCGCGCCACGCCGGCCGACCACGTGCTGGCCTGGACCGTGGCGTCCGCCTCGCTGCCGGTCGTCGGCAAGCACCTGGAACCACTCGGCGCGATGGCCGCGATGGGCGTCTGGGGCTTCCGGCACATGCCCGACTTCCTCACCTCGTCCGCCAAATCTCGCCTGACCCCGGGAAATGCCCAGGTACGCAAGGCAGAGCGAGACATGACCAACTCGATCGCCCAAGCGGCACTGCGTGGTGTGGTCACCCCCGCCGATCTCGACATCGACTGGCCGGCGCAGCGGCCCATGCCGCCGCTGTGCAACACGCTGGAATACCGCCGCGACGTGTACCGGACCTCGGTGCGCTACGGCGACAGCCCGACGCAGCTGCTCGACGTGTGGCGGCCCAAGCATCTGCCCAGCGAACCCGCACCCGTGCTCTTGTTCGTCCCCGGCGGCGCCTGGGTGCACGGCAGCCGGATGTTGCAGGGCTACGCCCTGATGTCGCACCTCGCGCAGCGCGGCTGGGTGTGCCTGTCCATCGATTACCGGGTAGCCCCGCATCACCGCTGGCCGCGGCACATCACCGACGTCAAGGCCGCGATCGCGTGGGCCAGGGCCAACGTCGACAAGTTCGGCGGCGATCGCAGCTTCGTCGCCATGGCAGGCTGCTCAGCCGGTGGACACCTGGCCGCGTTGGCCGGGCTCACCCCCAACCATCCTGACCTGCAAGGCACGCTGCCCGACGGCTCGGACACCTCGGTGGACGCGGTCGTCGGCATCTACGGCCGCTACGACTGGGAGGACCGGTCCACCGAGGAGCGGGTGCGCTTCGTCAACTTTCTCGAACGCGTCGTCGTCGGCCGCCGCATCGACCGGCACCCCGAGATCTACCGGTTGGCCTCGCCCATCGCGCAGATTCACCGCGACGCCCCGCCGTTCCTGGTCGTGCACGGCACCGGCGACAGCGTCATCCCGGTCGAACAGGCCCGCGTTTTCGTGGACCGGCTCAAGGGCGTATCCCAGTCACCCGTCAGCTATATCGAATTGCCCGGCGCCGGGCATGCCTTCGACATGACCGACGGGGCCCGCACCGGGTCCATCGCGACCGCAATCGGGCTGTTCCTCAACCAAATTCACCGAAATCGGATGCTTGAACGGGCCAAAGCGGTTATATAGACGCCTCCACGTGGGAGGGCAGAAGTGAAGCGGTTGAGTGGGTGGGACGCGTTCCTGCTGTACACCGAAACGCCCAACGTGCACATGCACACGTTGAAGATCGCGGTCATCGCGTTGGACGACCTCGGCGACCGCACGTTCGGCGTCGACGAGTTCCGTCAAGTGATCCACAGCAGGCTCTACAAGCTCGACCCGTTCCGCTATCAGCTGGTCGACATCCCGTTCAAATTCCACCACCCGATGTGGCGGGAGAACTGCGACGTCGACCTCGAATACCACATCCGGCCCTGGCGGCTGCCCGCCCCGGGAGGTCGTCGCGAACTTGACGCCGCCATCGGCGAGATCGCCAGCACCCCGCTGGATCGCAGCCGCCCGCTGTGGGAGATGTACTTCGTCGAAGGTCTGGCCGACGGAGGCGGTGCCGACAGTATGGGTCCGCGGATCGCCGTCGTCGGCAAGGTGCACCACGCCCTCGCCGATGGGGTCGCCTCGGCGAATCTCATGGCCCGCGGCATGGATCTGCAGCAAGGGCCGCAGCGCGACCGCGATTCCTACGCCACCGATCCGGCTCCGTCCAAGAGCGAGTTGGTGCGCTCGGCGTTCCGTGACCACCTGCGGCAGATCGGGCGGTTGCCTGCGACGGTGCGCTACACCGCCGAGGGCATCGGCCGGGTGCGACGCAGCCACCGCAAGCTGTCCCCGGAGCTCACCCGCCCGTTCACCCCGCCACCGAGCTTCATCAACCACGTGCTCGGCCCGAAGCGGCTGTTCGCGACGGCGACGCTGGCGCTTGCCGACGTCAAGGAGACCAGCAAGGCGCTCGGCGTGACGATCAATGACCTGGTGCTGTCCATGTCCTCGGGAGCGTTGCGGACGCTGTTGCTGCGCTACGACGGCAAGGCCGACCATCCGTTGCTGGCCTCGGTACCGATGAGTTTCGACTTCTCCCCGGACCGGATCTCGGGCAACCGGTTCAGCGGTGTGCTGGTCGCGCTGCCAGTCGATGTCGACGACACCGCCGAACGGATCCGCCGGGCCCGCGAAGCGGCGAACCTGGCAAAGGAAAGCCATCAACTGGTCGGCCCCGAGCTGGTCGCGCGGTGGGCGGCGTACATGCCGCCGGCGCCGGTAGAGGCGGCGTTCAAGCGGTTGTCCGCCAAGGACGGCCAGAACAAGGTCCTCAACCTCAACATCTCCAACGTTCCGGGCCCGCGCGAACGCGGCAAGGTCGGCGGCGCCACCGTCACCGAGATTTACTCGGTGGGGCCCATCACTGCGGGCAGCGGCCTGAACATCACCGTGTGGAGTTATGTCGACCAGCTCAACATCTCGGTGCTCGCCGATGACGCCACCGTCAAGGACCCGCACGAGGTCACCGACGCGATGCTCGAGGAGTTCGGCAGCATCCGTCGGGTGGCGGGATTGCCGGACACGCTGACAGTGGTCGAGTCGGCCATGCCGCAATAGCAGGGGCGCGGCAGGTCTGCGGGGTTAATCTGGCCTGAGTTGGGCTGATTCCGGATCGAGGATTGCAGCGATGGCCGAGGGTGATCCGCTGGCGACGCGGCAGAGCTATGCGGGCGATCTGACTGCCGAACTCGCCGACGAGGGTTTCGGCGAGGCACAGGAGATCGGCCGCGGCGGCTTCGGCATCGTCTACCGCTGTGCCCAACCGACGCTGGACCGCACCGTCGCGGTCAAGGTGCTGAACTCGGATCTGGACGACGAGAACATCGACCGGTTCCTGCGGGAGCAGCGTGCCATGGGCCGGCTGTCCGGGCATCCGAACATCGCCACCATCATGCAGGTCGGCGTGACCACCGGAGGCAGGCCCTACCTGGTGATGCCGTTCTACGCGAAAGGCTCGCTGGAGGCGCTCATCGCCAAGCACGGGCCGTTGGACTGGGTGGAGATGCTCAGTGTCGGAGTGAAGATCGCGGGCGCGCTCGACGCCGCGCACGGCGCGGGCATCCTGCACCGCGACGTCAAACCGGGGAACATCCTGCTGTCCGATTACGGTGAGCCGCAGCTGACCGACTTCGGGATCGCCCGGGTCTCGGGCGGATTCCAGACGTCGTCGGGCCTCATCACCGGATCGCCTGCGTTCACCGCCCCCGAGGTTCTGGAGGGTGGCGCCCCCAGCGTCGTCTCCGACGTGTATTCGCTTGGGGCAACACTGTTCTGCGCACTCACCGGGCACGCGGCCTTCGAACGCAGACAGGGCGAGAAGGTGGTGGCCCAGTTCCTGCGGATCACCTCGCAGCCGATCCCGGACCTGCGCGAGCGGGGTATGCCCGACGATGTGGCGGCCGCCATCGAGCAGGCGATGTCCCGCGATCCCGCCGAGCGCCCGGCCAGTGTCAGCGAACTCGGCGACATTCTGCGAGAGGTCCAGCAGCACAACAAACTCGGCGTCGACGTGATGGCCAGGCCCGTCGAGCTCGGGGTCGAACGGCAGGCGCCTGCGCCATCGGCCGAGCGGCGCCGCACCGTCACACCGCCACCCACACCGGCCACCAAGTACCGTCCCGCGACCCCGGTCAAAGGCCTCGTCAACCGGGAGCGGCTGACCCGGTTGCTGCGCGAAGGGGATCGCCGGCGACTCGTATTCATCCACGCGCCACTGGGTTACGGCAAGAGCACGCTGGCTGCCCAGTGGCGCGACGAACTCACCGGTGCGGGTGTTGCGGTCGGTTGGCTGACCATCGACGAGGACGACAACAACGTGGTGTGGTTCCTGGCGCACCTGGTCGAGGCCATCCGCCGGGTCCGGCCGGGCCTGGCCGAGTCGCTCGGGGCGACGCTGGAAGAGCACGGCGAGAACGCCGATCGCTACGTGCTGACGGCTCTGGTCGACGGAATCCATGCCAGCGGTGAGCGGATGGCCGTGGTGATCGACGATTGGCACCGGGTGTCCGACCCTCGCACCAGCGCGGCACTGGGTCTCCTGATCGACAACGGATGCCATCACCTGCAGCTCATCGTGACCAGTTGGTCGGGTTCGGGGCTCCCGCTGAGCAAGCTGCGGATTCACGACGAACTCGTCGAGATCAACGAGAACACAATGCGATTCGACGTCGAAGAAGCGCGGGCACTGCTGCTGGAGGTGGGAAAGCTCGATCTGTCACCCGAGGACGTGGCGGCACTGACCACCTCGACCGATGGATGGGCCGCCGCGCTGCAGCTCGCCACGCTGTCGTTGCGCGGGGCCGAAGACGCCGTGAGCCTGATTGCCCGCATCGCGGGACACGACGGCGTGGTCGGTGAGGTAGTCGGTGAGTTCCTCGCCGAAAACGTCTTGGACACATTGGAACCCGAGCTCCTCGACTACCTCATGCTGACTTCGATCACCAGCCAGATCTGCGGTCCCCTCGCCGAGGCGTTGACCGGGCTGCCCGGCGGACAGGCCCGGCTTGAGGATGTGGAGCGGCGCGGCCTCTTCCTGCGCCGCGCCTGCGAAGACCGCACCTGGTTCCGGTACCACCACATGTTCGCCGAGTTCCTGCGGCGTCGGCTGCAACGCGACCGGCCCGGCATCATCAACGAGCTGCACCGGGCGGCCGCGGCCTGGTTCGCCGCCAACCACGACCTCAACGACGCGGTGGATCATGCTCTGGCCGCGGGCGATCCGGCCTATGCGATCGAGTTGGTCGAGCAGGACGAGACCTATCTGCTCGAACAGTCGAAGATGACGACGTTTCTGGCGATCGTCAAGAAGCTGCCGCCGCAGGCGGTCGTGGCGCGGGCTCCGCTGCAGCTCGTCATCGCCTGGGCGAACATCCTGCTGCAGCGCCGGGCGGAGACCTACACCGCGCTCAACCGTTTCGAGACGGCATTGCGGAGCAGTGGGCTGCCCGAGTCGGTGCAGACGGACCTTCGCGTCGACGCCGACGTGGTGCGAAGTGTCGCAGAGGCTTTCGGGGATCACATCGACCGCATCGAGGCGCTGGTCGCCGAGGTGCTGGCCCGGCCGGACTCGCTGCCGCCCCGCGTCGCCGGCGTGGCGGGCAACATCGCCACTTTCGCTGCCATCTACCGTTTCGACTACGCGGCGGCGCGGCGGCACTCGGCATTCGCCGCGCGGTATCACGATCTGATGGGTGCCTTCGCCCCGGTGTACCGGTTGTGTTTCGACGCCATCGCCGCCAAACATCAACTCGACATCTCCGGCGCCATGGACGCGTTACGGCAGGCCCACGGGATGGGCGCCGAGCTGGGCCCGCACTCCCACGCGGTGCGGGTGGCCGGTGCGCTGCTCGGTGAATTGCTCTATGACACAGGGGAATTGGCCGAGGCATCGCGCATCATCGAGGAGAGCTACGTGCTGGGCTCCGAGGGCGGTGCGGTGGACTACATGATCGCGCTGTACGGTACGGCCGCGCGGCTCAAAGCGGCCGACGGTGATCTCGATGCCGCGGCCACGCGGTTGTCGGACGGGATGCGGGCCGCCGAACGGCTCGACCTGCCCCGGCTCGCTGCGGTGATGACCAATCTGCGGATCCGGCTCGGCCTGCCGGTCACCCCGGATGTCGCGAGCCGGTTGCACGCGTCGTCCGCGGTGATCGCCGGCGTCGACGGGATCGCCACCATCACAGCCGAGTTCGAGGAGGACTGCGCGGTGCGACTGCTGGCCGCGAGCGACTCGGCCGACGACCGTGCGGAGGCGTTGCGGCGCGCCGAGCAGCTGGACGCCGGAATCGATGGCGCGCAACGCCCGTGGGCTGCCCTGCAGGCGGGGTTGCTCGTCGCGGAAACTCTCGTGGCTGCCGGACGACAAGCCGATGGCCTCGGTCATCCTGCCGTTGCCCGGTGCGCCGAACTGGGTCTGACTCGGATTCTGGAGGACGCCGGGCTCGCCTGATTCGCGGTCAAGGCGCCGAATGGCCAGTTGTGCACGCTATTTCGGCGATATCGTGCGTCAACTGGCCACTCGGCGCTCAAAGCAACACGAGGTCGCGGGCAGTGCGGGCCAGGTGGGCGATGGTGCGCCAATCCTGGCGTGCCACGACGTCGGCCGGCGTGAGCCAGCTTCCGCCGACGCACCCCACGTTCGCGCTGGCCAGGTAATCACCCATGTTGGCGGGCGTGATGCCACCGGTGGGGCAGAAGCGGGCCGCGGGAACCGGTGACTGAATGGCACGCAGATACGCGGCGCCGCCTGCCGGTTCGGCGGGGAAGAACTTGAGTTCGGTGTACCCGTGTTCGAGCAGCTGCAGCACCTCCGACACCGTGGAGACGCCGGGCAGATGCGGTAATCCGCTGTCCTGCATGGCTCCCAGCAGCGCGGGCGTGCTGCCCGGCGACACCAGGAACTGCGCGCCGTTGGCCAGGGCCTGCGCAGGCTGCTGCGTGTCGATGATGGTGCCCGCACCCACGAGGATCTCGGGGACCTCGTTGGCGATGCGTTTGATGGCCTCGAGCGCTGCCGGGGTACGCAGGGTCAGCTCGATCACGGGCAGGCCGCCGTCGACGAGGGCCTTGGCGATCGGCACGGCGTCGGCGGCATCGTGCACGACCACGACGGGGATGACGGGGACGAGGTCGAGCAGGGATTCGATGGTCATACGGCGCTCCTGAAGATCGTGGCGCCCTCGTCGGCAGGGCCGACGCCGGCGCGCATGCTGGCAAAAAGTTCCCGGCCGGTGCCGATCCATTCATCGGCGGTCGGGGCCTGCCCGGTGTGCGGGCGGGAGTCGAATTCCTCGGCGGTGACATCGACCGACAACGTGCCGGTGGTGGCGTCGAGGGTGATGATGTCGCCGTCGCGCAACCTGGCCAACGGACCGCCCGCAGCGGCTTCGGGGGTCAGATGGATCGCGGCGGGCACCTTGCCCGACGCGCCGGACATCCGGCCGTCGGTCACCAGGGCCACCTGGTAGCCGCGGTCCTGCAGCACCCCCATGGCCGGGGTCAGCTTGTGCAGCTCGGGCATGCCGAGGCCTTGTGGACCCTGGTAGCGCACCACCCCGATGAAATCGCGGTCGAGCGTGCCGGACTTGAACGCCTCCAGGAAGTCCTCCTGGCTGTCGAACACGACCGCAGGCGCCGTGATGGTGCGGTGCGCGGCGTCCACGGCCGACGTCTTGATGACGCTCGTTCCGAGGTTGCCGGTCAACGTCTTCAGGCCGCCGTCGGGAGCGAACGGCGCGTCGACGCCCCGCAGCACCGCGGTGTCCAAGCTCTCGGGCACGCCGTCGACCCACTGCAGCGCCCCGTCGCTCAGTCCCGGTTCGCGGGTGTAGCGGTGCAATCCGGGCCCGACGACGGTGAGGACGTCATCGTGCATGAGCCCGGCGTCGAGCAGCGACCTGAGCAGAAACGCCATGCCGCCCGCGGCCTGGAAGTGGTTGACGTCGGCCTTGCCGTTCGGATAGATCCGCGCCAGCAGCGGCACCACGGCCGACAGCTCGGCAATGTCGTTCCAGGTCAAGATGATTCCGGCGGCCCGGGCAATGGCGACCAGGTGCATGGTGTGGTTGGTGGAACCACCGGTCGCCAGCAGCGCGACGGCCCCGTTGACCACGGCGCGTTCGCCGACCACTTCGCCGACCGGGGTGTACTCGTCACCCAGCGCGGTGATCTCGCCTGCGCGTGCGCCCGCCGCGGCGGTCAGCGCGTCACGCAGCGGGGTGTCGGGAGTGACGAGGCTCGAGCCGGGCAGATGCAGACCCATCGCCTCCATCAGCAGCTGATTGGAATTCGCGGTGCCGTAGAACGTACAGGTGCCACGGCCGTGGTACGACGCGGCCTCAGCGCCGAGCAGTGCTTCGCGATCGACCTTGCCTTCGGCGTAAAGCTGTCGAATTCTTGCCTTTTCGCCGTTGGGCAGGCCGGACTCCATCGGACCGGCAGGCACGAAGATCGCGGGCAGGTGCCCGAAGCTCAAGGCGCCGATCAGCATGCCAGGCACGATCTTGTCGCACACCCCGAGCATCAGTGCAGCGTCGAACATGTCGTGGGACAAGGCGATTGCCGTCGACATGGCGATCACGTCGCGGGAGAACAGCGACAGCTGCATCCCGGCCCGGCCCTGGGTGATGCCGTCGCACATCGCCGGAACGCCGCCGGCCATCTGCGCGATGGCCCCCGCACTGAGCGCCGCGGCCTTGAGCTGTGCGGGATAGTCCTCGAACGGCTTGTGCGCCGAGAGCATGTCGTTGTACGACGACACGATCGCGATGTTGGGTTTGACGATATGCCGTAGCGCCGCCTTGTCGGGCGCCTCGGCAGCGGCGAAACCGTGGGCCAGGTTGGCACATGCCAGCCGACCGCGGGCCGGGCCGCGCTGCGTCTCGGCGGCGATACGCTCCAGATAGGCACCGCGAGTGGCGGTGCTGCGCTTGACGATCCGCTGGGTCACCTCGGCGACAACGGAATTGAGCGTGGTCATCATGCGGCTCCTTCGTGCCAGCGACGGCCGTCGCGCTCGATCAGGGTGGCTGCATCTACAGGTCCATCGGTGCCCGCGGGGTAGATCCGCGGTACTCGGCCGGAGTCCTGCCAGTGGTGCAGGATTGGTTCGGCCCAAGCCCACGCCGCCTCGACCTCGTCGCGGCGCATGAACAGCGTCGGGTCACCCCGCACGACATCCATGAGCAGGCGTTCATATGCGTCAGGGGACCGGTCCTGGAACGCCTCGGTGTAGTTGAGCGCCAGTGACACCGGTCGCAGGCGTCCACCGGACCCGGGCTCCTTGGCGGTCATCTCCAGGCGGATCTCTTCGTCGGGTTGCAGCGAGATGATCAACCGGTTCGGCTCTGACGCACCTTCGATGCCCGGAAACATCGGTAGCGGAACGGGTTTGAACTGCACGACGATCTCCGACGAGCGTTGTGACATGCGTTTCCCGGTGCGCAGGTAGAACGGCACCCCGGCCCAGCGCCAGTTCCTGATCTCCGCCTTGATCGCAACGAAGGTCTCGGTGAGGCTTTCCGGATTCTCGGCGTCGTCACGGTAGCTGCCGACCACTTCGCCGTCGACCAGACCGGGACCGTACTGGCCGGTGACGGTATCGCGCTTGATGTCGTCGGCCGACAACGGCGCCAGCGCCTGTAGCACCTTGCGTTTCTCGTCACGCACCGATTCGCGGTTGACGTGTGTCGGCGGTTCCATCGCCACCAGGCACAGCACCTGCAGCAGGTGGTTCTGCAGCATGTCGCGCAGTGCTCCGGAGCGGTCGTAGTAGTCGCCGCGGGTTCCCACGCCGAGCGATTCGGCAGCGGTGATCTGCACGTGGTCGATGCGGCTGGAATTCCACAACGGCTCCAGCAGGGTATTCGCGAAGCGCGTGACCAGGAGGTTCTGCACACTCTCCTTGCCGAGATAGTGGTCGATCCGGAAGATCTGGTGCTCGGCGAAGACTGCTCCGACAGCGTCGTTGATCTCCCGCGCCGAAGCGAGGTCACGTCCGATGGGCTTCTCCAGTACCACTCGCGCGCTCTCGGTGACCACGCCATGCGCGTCCAGCGCGGCGCAGATCGGCCCGAACAGCGCAGGCGCGCAGGCCAGGTAGAAGACCCGGATGTCGACGCTCGATGACGCCAGCACGGCGGAGACGGCGGTGTAGTCGGAGGGCTGGGTCAGGTCGATGCTGACGAAGCGCAACCGGGCCAGGAAACGTTCGATGGTGGCGGTTTCAAGCAGGCCGGATGGGACGAATCTGGCCAGTTCGGCCTGGATCTTGTCGCGGTAGCCGGGCTCGTCGAGGCCGGCCTTGGCGACGCCGATGATTCGGGTGTCTTCGGTCAATTGGCCGTCGCGGTCACGTAGGTACAGGGCTGGCAGCAGCTTGCGGACCGCCAGGTCGCCGGTGCCGCCGAAGATCACGAAATCGCAGGGGTCAACGGGTCGCGGTGTACGCATCACTGATCCTCCTCAATGGAGCTTGATCGGTTCAGTGGGAAACTACCGCCACCTTAGGGCTTTGGCAAGCGAACTTATGTATTTGAAGTACCTAAATAGACGGGCTTATGTTTTGCTCTGGCGCCGGGCGTCTTGCTTCAATGGAGGCCATGGCACTCCCTGCGGTACCTCCGACCCCAGGGGAAGTGTTTGCGGTGATCAGGGATCACCGGACCGTGACCCGGGCCGAGATCGGGCGGCTCACCGGCCTCTCGCGTACTGCCGTGACTGCGCGGGTGACCGCGCTCGAATCGCTCGGGCTCGTGATCGAGCAGGACCAGGCCGCGTCGACGGGTGGCCGCCCCGCCGCGCAACTGACGTTCAACGTCGACGCCGGAGTGGTGTTCGCTGCCGCCATCGGCCGCAGCCGCACCCAGCTCGCGTTGTGCAACCTTGCCGGCGACATCTTGGCCTCCAGCGAGGTCGACCAGGAGCCGGGCATGGGCCCCGACGAGTTGATGCCCGATCTCGTCAAGCGGCTCGACGCCCTTCTCGACGACTCCGGGCGCCGAGGTACCCGCATCTTCGGGGTGGGGCTGAGCCTGCCCGGCACCGTCGATCAGCGGTCCGGCGCCAGCCTCGATTCGCCCAACATGGGTGGTTGGGACGGCGTGCCGTTGGCTCCCTACTTCCGGGGCCTCACCGACGCGCCGGTGCTCATGGACAACGACGCCAACGTCATCGCTCTGGCTGAAAGACGCGGGGGGCTCGGAGAATTCGACGACATGCTTGTCGTCAAGGCGTCAACCGGGCTCGGCGCAGGCCTCATCATGGGCGGGCGGCTGCAGCGTGGCGCGGTGCAGGCCGCAGGCGAGTTCGGCCACAGCAAAACCGCTGCCGCCGCCGGAGTGCCGTGCCGCTGCGGTGACACCGGCTGCCTGGAGGCGATCGCCGGTGGCTGGGCGCTCGTGCGCGATCTGCAGCGAGATGGCCACCCCGTGGGGCATCTACGGGACGTCGTCACCTTGGCACACAGCGGGGATGCCGAGGCTCGCCGCATGATCCGGGAAAGCGGACGCCACATCGGCGAAGTTCTCGCGGCTGCGGTCAACCTGCTCAATCCTGCCGCGCTGGTCGTCGCAGGCGACATGGTCGGCGCCTACGACGTATTTGTCGCAGGCATGCGAGAAACCCTGTACGGCAACGCCACTGCGCTGGCTACCCGCACGCTGCAGATCATGCCTGCGATCCACCGGGAACGCTCCAGCATGGTCGGTTGCGCGATCACCGCGCTCGACCACGTGCTGAGTCCCGATGCCGTCGACGCCGCGCTCGGGAGTGCGTTGCCCTGAGCCGCGACATCGACGTCAGACCGCCGGTGGTTCGAAACCCAGCTCCGCCAATCGGTCCCGGTAGGCGGCGACGGTGCCCAGCTTGACCGATTCGTAACCACGCACCAGGTCGGCAGCGGCCGCCGCGGCGACGGCGGTGTCGTAGCCCCCGACGGTCAGCGTCGCGGCCGCACCGAGCACCATGTCCCGGTAGTGCGCCAACATTGCACGTTCGGTGCGGCGCAGCGATGCATGACCGAACGGGTCGAAGGCGGTTCCCCGCAATCTCTTTCCCTTGGCCAAGAGCCGCAGCGTCAGGTGGCTGCGCGGCCCGAACCCGATTTTCGAGCGACGGCCCAAGGCCCGCAGCGCCGGTGGATGCAGCCGGTAGGTGAGGTCGGTGGCACCCGGGAACTGTGCCTGCACGGACGCCGCGAACGCGGGGTCGGTGAGCAGCCGGGCCACTTCGTACTCGTCTTTGTAGGCGGTCAGCTTGAACAGTCCCTCGGCGACTGCCGTGCTGAATTCCGTCCGGTCGCCCAGCCGGCGCTCCGCAGCCCACACCGCCTCGACCACGTCGATGTATTCGGCGGCCACCGCGCGGCTCTGGTAGGCCACGAGTTCGGCGGCACGGCGTTCGACCAAGGGCCGCAACGGCTCTGCCACCGTGATGCGTCCCGCCAGCGCAGTGGGCAGGGTGGGGATGGTGCGGTTCTCGACAGAGGACGCAGTCGTCGCTTCGGCGAACGCTTCAGGAGCGCAGACGGCGGCCCGGCCCCAGCGGAACGCAGCCACATTGGTGGCGACCGCCACGCCGTTGAGCTCGATGGCGCGCTCCACGAATGCCGCCGGGATCGGCAGTGCGCCGAGTTGTACGGCCGCGCCGACCAAGAGGAAGTTCGCCGCGGCGGTCGACCCGAACAAGGCCTCCGCGGCCGCGAGCGCGTCGAAGCTCAGCAGGTCCTGGGTGGACACGCTGAGCCGGTCCAGCAGGGCATGGTCATCGGGGTGGGTCACCTGCGGATCGGACACCATAGCGCCGGTGGCCGTGCGGCTCGTCGAGGCCACTGCGACCGTACGGGTGCTGTGCGCGTAACGCAGATTGCCCACGTCGGTCGCGGTCAGCAGGTCGAAAGCCAGCAGGCAGTCCGCCGTAGCGGGGCTGACGCGGTTCGACGACACGATCGGTTCGGTGCTGAGCCGCAGATGCGACGTCACCGGGCCTGCCTTCTGACTCAGGCCGGTCTGGTCCAGTCCCTGCACATGCAACCCGGCCTGCAGGGCCGCGACGCCCAACACCTGGTTCACGGTGACGATCCCGGTCCCGCCGATACCCGCAAGGAAGATGTTGCAGGTAGACGCCGGGCGGGTCACCCGCGGATGCGTCAGCTCCGGCAGGTCCGGAGTTCGCCGCTCCGAGCGCTGCTGGTGTTCGGGGAGTTCGACGGTGACGAACGACGGGCAATCGCCGTCGAGGCAGCTGTAATCGGTGTTGCAGCTGGTCTGGTCGATACGGGTCTTGCGGCCGAACTCGGTTTCCACAGGCTGCACCGACAGGCAGTTGCTCTTCACGCCGCAGTCTCCGCAGCCCTCGCACACGGCCTCGTTGATCACCACCCGCTTGCGGCGCACCGGTTGCAGACCCCGCTTCCGTTTGCGCCGCGCCTCGGCCGCGCACTGCTGGTCGTAGATCAGCACGGTCACGCCTTCGGTGTCACGCAAGATCCGTTGCGCCTCGTCGAGCCGATCCCGGTGCCACAGCAGAGTTCCCGACGCGAGGCTGCTCGCCGGGTAACGCGTGGGGTCCTCGGCGCACACGATGATGCGCCGGACGCCTTCGGTGGTCAGCTTGTGGGTGAGCGCGGGCACCCCGAGTGCGGCCTCGGCGTCTTGTGCGCCCGTCATCGCGACGGCCGAGTTGTACAGGATCTTGTAGGTGATGTTGACCCCGGCGGCCACGCAGGCCTGCACAGCGAGCTGCCCGGAGTGGAAATACGTTCCGTCACCGATGTTCTGGAAGATGTGTTTGACGCCGGCATATGGCGCCTGGCCGATCCACTGCGTGCCCTCGCCGCCCATCTGGGTCAACCCGGTCACCGCCGATTCGGAGCGCGCCGACATCGTCACCAGGGTGTGGCATCCGATTCCACCGGCCGCCAGCGACCCTTCGGGAACGGCCGTGGACCGGTTGTGCGGGCATCCCGAGCAGAAGTACGGGGTGCGCGTCGTGGTCAACGGGGTCAGCTCGAGGCGCGGCGGCGGCAGCGGCGCAACGGGCATGCGCGGATGCAGTATCCGGTGCAGCGGGCGCAGCAGACGTGCGGCGGTGAGTTCGCCGTCGGCGGGGACGAGTGGCCGTCCGGCGCCATCCAGCTTGCCGATCACCTGCGGGCGGTCGTCGAGATCGTAAAGCGCCTGTACCACCTGGGTTTCGACGAACGCGGTCTTGTCTTCGACCACCAGCACCGTGTCCACACCGCGGGCCAGGCGCCGGATCCGTTCGGCTCCCAGCGGATAGGGCATGCCCACGCGGAGTATCCGGATTCCGCGCCGGTCCAGATCGTCCTCTTGCAGCCCGAGTTCGTCGAGCGTCTGCCGCAGAGCGTCGTAGGCGGTTCCGACCGCAACGATGCCCAGCCACGCCTCCGCCGGATCCACCTCGATGCTGTCGACGTCATTGGCGGCGTTGAACGCCTGCACCATCGCCCAGCGTGGACCGTAGAGGTCGGCCTCGGCGAGCACGCTGTCCGGTGGCGCCGCCATCACCCGTTGCCGGTGGGTCCATGTCCGGCCCTGCCACTGCAGGTCCGGCAGCGTGATCTCGAAGTCGGAGTAGTCCCGGCGCACCGTCCAAAGGCCATCTGCCACATCGGCATTGAGCTTGAGGGCGACGGGGCAGCCCGACACCCTAGAGAGCGCGACGCCGTACAGCCCGAAGCCGATGATCTCCTCGGCGTTGCGGGGGAACAGCACCGGGATGTTCATCGCGGCCAGTGAGCGCTCACTGGAGGCAGGCACGGTCGACGACTTCGCCGCCGGATCGTCACCGACCATCAACAGGACACCGCCCGACGGATTCACACCGTAGACCGTCATGTGCCGCAACGCGTCGGTGGCGCGGTCCAACCCCGGCCCCTTGCCGTACCAGACCCCGACGACACCATCATGCGTCCGGGTGTCCTGCGGCAGCTCCAACTGACTGCCCCACACCGACGTCGCCGCCAGTTCCTCGTTCATCCCCGGTACCAGCGTCACATCGTGGTGCTGCGACAGTCCGTCGATACCGGCCAGCAGCTTGTCCAATCCGGCCAGCGGGCTGCCCGGATACCCGGACACGAACGTCGCCACCGTGCGTCCGGCGCGGCCGTCGCGCGCGCGTTGTTCGACGAACTGGCGTGCCACCGCCTGCACGCCGGTGAGCAACACAGGTCCGGAGTCCACCCGGTAGCGGCTGGCCAGATTCGCCGAAACTCTTGGGGCATCGTCGAGTTGGGTCACCAGGTAACGATCACCGAGCTCATCACCACGGTCAACACAAGCGCTCGCAACTGAGCAAGATGGTCAATCTGTGGTAGCCGTCACATCGCCAGCTGAGCGGATTGCTCAGCGCAGCACGGCGCCGGGGTTGAGGATCCCGTGGGGGTCGAGCGCGTCTTTGATGCGGTGGGTCAGGCGTTCGACCCCGCGCTCAACGCGATGCACGGCGCACGGATTACGCGACGAGATCACGCGCTGTTGCCGGGCCAACCGGAGGCAGACAAGCATGCGGCAGGGTTTCGGTAGCGTCAGCACCACTCCGGGCTGGCGGCCAGCCTCAATCCGCAGGTGAAACGGCGTGTCTAGAGCAGAAACGCCTCGCCGCCGTAGGGGTAGAACTGCACCGGTGGGGGAGCATCGTTGATCTGGACATTGCCGGGTGACTGGCAGACCGATCCGGAGCCGCTTGACGCGCAAGTCTGCTGCAACGGACCTGCTGCCGAGCCGGGAGCCGCTGCGGCGATCGGTGCAGCGAGGATCGCTGCGGCGGCTGCGGCGGCCCCGATCAGTGGTGCGATATACGTGAGCCTGTTACGCATGGTGTAACCCCTTAACGGCTAGCGCTTGTATGCGGACGTGTTCATGCTGACCGCTCGGCTGATGTCGTGTCGTTGCCGCTAGCGTCCATGAGGCCGGTGGCTAACCGGAATTTCACGGCGACGGCTCGAACACGTTGGCTGAGAGCCGAGTTCGACTACCCAAAGGACTTCTGTACTTCGGGACGTCTTCTCAATACGTCTACCGGCCAACGGGAATCGACGATGGGTGTTGTCTGCGATGCCGATCTGGCTGTCGCGTCGCAACCTTGGGAAATGATTTCGCGCGCCGAAAAACGGGCACCCGTGCCCGAGACCCGCGGCCCCATGTCCTAGGAGGACCAACGCATGAACACCGTCCCTGCAGTCACTCTCAACGACGCAAACGCCATCCCGCAACTCGGATTCGGCGTCTTTCAGATCGAGCCAGACCAGACCGCTGATGCTGTCCGCACGGCGCTGGAGGTGGGTTATCGCCACATCGACACCGCCGAGATGTACGGGAACGAGAAAGAGGTCGGTCAGGCGTTGCGTGAGGCGGGGGTGGACCGTGCAGAGGTGTTCATAACCAGCAAGCTCAACAACGGGTATCACCGGCCCGACGACGCGCGCCGCGCCTTCGACGCCACACTGTCGGCGCTCGGTTCGGACTATGTGGACCTGTTCCTCATCCACTGGCCGTTGCCCACTCTCTACGGCGGTGATTTTGTCTCGACCTGGAATGTGCTCGAGGAGTTCGCGAGGGACGGTTGCGCGCGAAGCATCGGCGTGTCGAACTTCCAGCCCGGCCATCTGGACCGGTTGGCCGAAGGCTCGCAGACGGTGCCGGCCGTCAACCAGATCGAGGTACACCCCTATTTCGGCAACGAGGCGGTGCGCAACTACGACGAAGCACATGGGATTGTCACCGAGGCGTGGTCACCGATCGCACAGGGCAAGGTGCTCGGTGATGACGTCGTCACTGGTATCGCTCAGGCCCATGGCAAGACGCCGGCGCAGATTGTGTTGCGCTGGCACATTCAGCGCGGCGACGTGGTGTTCCCGAAGTCGGCAACCCCCGAACGGATCAGGACGAACTTTCAGATCTTCGACTTCAGCCTCGACGTCGACGACATGCGGGCAATCACGGGCCTGGATCGTGGCGAGACCGGCCGCACCGGCCCCGATCCTGACGAATTCGACTACGTCCCCGGATGAGAACCGGCATCGGGCTGGTGATCCACGGCGCTCACCGCACTCGGGCACGGCCGCTGACCGGAAATATCCATGACCGGGCCTACGTGCGCCGTGCGGCAGGGGAAGATAGACAGACTGCAGGCCTGTCTGGCGGCAGTGACGCGCATTAGACGTTGAGGCCGAGGCGAACGGGGCAACGATGAGCGCAGACGAGCAACGGGCGGCGAGACGAGTCGTCCTCGCCGATGACGACGTACTGCTGCGCGAAGGCCTGGCCAGCCTGCTGAACCGGTCCGGGTTCGAGGTGGTCGGGCAGGCCGGCGACAGTCGAGACGTGTTGCCGCTCGTACACGACAAGTCCCCGGATCTGGTGCTGACCGATATCCGGATGCCGCCCACCCACACCACCGAGGGACTCGACGTCGCACGGACGATCCGCGAGCAGTTCCCCGATATCGCGATTCTTGTCCTGTCGGCACACGTGGAGGTCGAGCACGCGATCGAACTTCTGGCCAGCGGTCAGCGCATCGGCTACCTGCTCAAAAGTCGAGTGACCGACGTGGCCGATTTCATCGACACGCTTCAGCGGATCAGCAACGGGGCATCGGTCATCGACCCGGCCCTGGTGCAGGAACTCGTGACGGCTCGGCGGCGCGACGACCCGTTGGCTGCATTGTCTGAGCGCGAACGTGAGGTGCTGGCGTTGATGGCAGAGGGCCGGTCGAACGCCGGTATCGGCCATAAGCTCTGGGTCACTGAGGGAACCGTAGAAAAGCATGTGCGCAGCATCATGAGCAAGCTGAATCTGTCTGATAGCGGTGAGGATCACCGCAGAGTATTAGCAGTGATCGCGTTTCTCGACGCCCAGTGACTGCCGCGTGTAAGTGCGAGCAGCGTTGCTGTGGAGATTCCGCGTGCGCATGGGATGTCAATCACCGCTGGATGAGCGAAGAACGTAGATCCGGCTCAACCGGCCGAGAGTACGGACTCCGATGGCGATCGACGCGCCGGTAGCTCTTACGACAAAAGCGCGTTGGGCGGGACTAGGGCAGTCCTGCCCAACGCGTGAAGTCGACGTCAACGGCGGTGGAATAGTAGAGCGTTCGAGTCCCCTCCGAAGGGCATCTGTGCTTGTGCAGCCTCCTGCGCGGCTCCTCCTGGGGTTGCGGTCACCTGCGCGTTGCCCGGGGTCTGCTGCAGATTGACATCCGCGGAGGCGATCGGAGCCAGTCCGATCGTGACTGCCGCGGCAGCGATGGCCACAGGTGCGATGTAGTGCATTCTCATTGTTTCTCCTTTGAGGATCAGGATTTTGATGCTGGTATTCCTGAGTTGGTGCGCCCGGTTTGGACTGAACTCATGGTCGCGCCGTAGCCAGCCCATGTCGCCACTGCTGCCATCCATCTATGTGGGTGGCCAGCTGGAATGAACGGCTGATGGGCGTGGTATGCGCTCCTGGAGGCAATCGTGCAGTGGCTGTTACCGCCAGCAGCTCGCAGATACCCGCTAGCGGTAACGACTTATGCGCTGTCACTGAGTAGCGTGCAAGTCAACCGCCGCAGCCGTCGGACGTCCCATGGCTGGTCGGGACCACCGAGCAAGGTAAGGACCAGATGATGTCAGCACATGCCTCACCAGATGACGCGCCACTGTGGGGCAAGCGCGCCGACGTGATCGTGCGTACCGAGGCGCCGTTCAATGCCGAGCCTCCGCCAACTCTATTGGCTGCCAATGAGATCACGCCGGTCGAGGCATTCTATGCGCGTAATCACGGCCTGTTTCCCGACATCGCGCCGGGGCAATGGCGGCTGGACGTAGGGGGCCTGGTTGACACGCCGATGACGCTGACTCTCGACCGGTTGACGACCGGATTTGATCATCACACCGTCGTGGCAACTCTGGCGTGTGCAGGCAACCGGCGCGCGGAGCTGTTGCGGGCGCGCCCTATTCCCGGCAAGGACCCGTGGGAACACGGGGCGATATCGACCGCAGCCTGGTGCGGCGTGCGGCTTGCCGACGTTCTGGACGCGGCCGGTGTGTACCGCCGCGACGGGCTGCACGTGGAGTTTCTCGCCCCAGACATCGCCGCGGAGGCACGCCCGGCGCAGGCCTACGGCAGCTCGATCCCGCTCGAGAAGGCGATGTCGCACGAAGTGCTGCTGGCGTGGCAGATGAACGGGCAGCCGCTGCCGCGGGCGCACGGCGGACCGGTGAGGGCGGTGGTTCCGGGCTACATCGGGGCCCGCAGCGTCAAGTGGATCACCGCTGTCACGGTGCGAGATCACCCATCGCACAACTACTTCCAGGAAGTTGACTACCGTATCTTACCGCCCGACGCCGACCCCGACACCGCCGCCGTGGGCGATGGTATACCGCTGTCGCGCCTGCCGCTCAACTGCGACATCCTCGCGCCTACTGGCGGTGACCGCATCGGGGCCGGTGAGGTCGTGTTGCGCGGCTGGGCGATGGCCGGTGACGGCCAGGGCATAGGACGCGTCGATGTATCCATCGACGGAGGCCACACATGGCGTCAGGCCCAACTGCACACTGCCCGCAGTAAGTGGGCATGGTCACTGTGGTCGCTATCTGTCGACGTGGTGCCCGGCCCGCTAAGTATCACTGCGCGTGCATGGGATGACACCGGTATGACCCAGCCCGAATCCCCTGCTTCCCTGTGGAATCCGCGCGGCTACGGCAACAACGCCTACTCCCGTGTTGATGTGCGTGTGATGTGAATCGATAGCCGCGGTTGGGTCGATCGAACGTCGTGACTCACCCTGTGCCGTGTCGGTGTCGTCCGGCCGTCGATCGAGCGGCAGACATGTTTCGGTGAATACGTGGTCGCGTCACCCCTACATGTTGGCTGGGACCCCGAATTCCGGCTAGCGGTGCCACGGATGGGTGTCAGCGGCCACGACATGCTTTGCGCGTCAACCGATCATGGAATCAGACCGATCAACTATGCCGCAAAGGAGTCAATCATGCTAATCAAGATGCGTTACATGACAACAATTTTAGGTACGGCGATCATCGCTGCGGCGATCGGCGCCGCGCCGATCGCCAATGCCGACACCAGCATCATCCCGAATCAGGAATCCTGTGTCGGCGCGGTGTGCCAGTCACCGGGAAACGTGCAGATCAATGACGCTCCGCCGCCGGCAGCATACTATCCCTACGGAGGCGAGGCGTTCCTGCTCGGCGGTAGTGGAGGATTTGGCGGCGGGGGATTCCACGGCGGCGGCGGCCATCGATAGCCGCTTCGGCGAGTAGCCAGACCAGCACCCAATCGGGAAGGAATTGACCAATGAGAATCAAGATGCGCTACAGTACAACGCTTTTGGTGGCTGCGTCCGCAGCGTCCATCGCAATTGCGCCGATCGCGGCGGCGGCACCGGCGTCATTTCCGGCCGACGTGGGCAACGCCTCGTCGGCCGCCTCCGCGTCCGGCGCGCAGTCATGCATTGTGCTGGGCGGTACCCAGTCCCAGTGCCAGTCACCCGGCAATGTGCAGATCAACGACTCGCCGCCTCAGGTGGACTACTACCCGTACGCGGGCGGGGCGACCTAGCCCATCGGGTCCAACCATCGTTGGGTTGATGGGAAATCGCGTACAGCTCCGTCAGATTGACACGATGGGCTCCTTGTGTGCTGCGTCCGCTCATGGGAGGTTGAAGTTTGTCATGACCGGCCATGACGACTCCCATCCCGATCTGACCGCCACTAGAGATGACGCCGTACGAGCGCCGCGACACACCCGCGCCGCCATGTTTTCCCATTGGCAGGAGAACCCGGACCCGGATCATCCAGCGGTGATCGCACAGCCGCGGGGCGACGGGGTGGTCGCCGCCGGGGTGGCTCAAGGTCAGTTCGTACCACGGCGCCGAGATGATTGACGCTCTGCGCGAGAGATCATGTCCGCTGGGCGAAATGCGATGTCGCGCGCACAGCGTGAGCGGGTTTTCTTAATACTGGAACGCTCGGACTTCGCGCAGCGCATGTGGCTCGACCATCTGCTGGGCGCGGCCGCGTTACCGCTGGCAGGTAGATATCGAATACCGGTGGCATGCGGCCCGGATGGCCACCAGCGCCGACGACACCAACCGCAGCCATCGGTGATCGTGGTTCTATGGTCACTTCCCCCGAATCAACACAAGCGGTCAACCATCATCAGTCCGCACCGGTCGCTAGTCCACGCGCGGGCGCAAAGTTCATCGTCGAGGCCATCGGAACGTTCTTTTTGGTGTTCACTGTCGGCGCCGCCGTCACCACGGCGAGCCCACTGGCCCCCGTCGGGATCGGCGCCGTGCTGATGGTGATGATCTACGCCGGCGCTCACTTGTCGGGCGGTCACTACAACCCCGCCGTCACACTTGCTGTGCTGGTGCGCGGCAAAATTGGACTGGTCGACGCACTCGGGTACTGGATCGTTCAGTTCGGTGCCGGACTCTTGGCCGCGATTGTGGTACGCAACGTCGTTGGCGCGGACCGGGTCACGACTCGAGCCCCGCTGACCTTGTCCGGTCACGCTTTGCTGGCGGCCTTCGCCGTCGAGCTGTTGTTCACCTTCGCGCTCTGTTACGTGGTGCTCAACGTCGCCACCAGTCGCCGCCATCCTGACAACACCTTTTACGGCGCTGCCATCGGCTTCACCGTGATGGCCGGTGCCGTCGCGGTCGGCGCCATATCAGGTGGCGCCTTCAACCCCTCCGTTACGCTCGGGGCCGCCGTGATGGACATCTTCGCGTGGCCGACGCTATGGGTGTATCTGGTGGCACAGGCAATTGCGGGCCTGGCTGCGGGCGTGACCTTTCTGGCACTAAACCCTGACGATAAATAGCGTGAACATTTCTGGCGCCGTGAGATAACGTCACTCAGCGCATCTGGCAATGGTGCTCCTGAGATTGGCATAGCGGCCGCGTGGCCACCTCCAGTGAGGCGAAACGGCAGCAGCCGCCGGCCTTTTCGGTGCCGGCGGCTGCTCGGTTTCGCTCAGACCACGCCTTTGGCGTGCATGTCGGCGATTGCCTCGGGGTTGTAACCGAGCTCGGTGAGAACGTCGTCGGTGTGCTCGCCGAGCAGCGGTGAGCCGGTGATCTGCGGGGTGAAGTCGGAGAATTTGACCGGGCTGCCGACGGTCAGGTAGGTGCCGCGCTGCTTGTGCGCGACCTCGACGATGCTGCCGCTGGCACGCAGCGCGGGGTCGTAGGCGATTTCCTTCATGCTCATCACCGGCGCGGTGGGCACCTCGTAGCGGCGCAGGATGTCGACAGCCTCGTACTTCGTCTTGTCGGCGAGCCAGTTCTCGATCTCGTCGAAGATCTCGAAGATGTGTGGCTGGCGTGCCTCAGCGGTGGCGTACGCGGGGTCGTCGACCCATTCCGGTCGAGCGATCGCCTCGCACGTTCGTGCCCAATTCTGCTCCTGGATCGTGAAGTAGATGTAGGCGTTGGGATCGGTATCGGCGCCCTTGCACTTGAGAACCCATCCGGGCTGGCCGCCGCCGCCGGCGTTGCCGCCGCGAGGAACGGTATCGCCGAACGTGCCGTTCGGGTATTGGGGATACTCCTCCAAGTAGCCGACCCGCTCCAACCGCAACTGGTCGCGCAGCTTCACCCGGCACAGGTTGAGCACGGCGTCTTGCATCGACACCGAAACCTTCTGGCCCACACCGGTCTTTTGACGGGCCATCAGCGCGGTGAGAATGCCGATCAGCAGATGCATGCCGGTGTTGCTGTCGCCGAGCGCCGCACCGCTGATCGTCGGCGGACCGTCCCAGAATCCCGTCGTGGAGGCCGCGCCGCCGGCGCATTGAGCGACGTTGTCGTAGACCTTGAGATCCGACCACGGCGAGTCGTCGTTGAATCCCTTGACCGAGCCGAAGATCAGCCGCGGATTCAGCTCGTGGAGGTGCTTCCAACCCAGACCCATGCGGTCCATCGCGCCTGGTGCGAAGTTCTCAACGAGGACGTCGGCGTCGCGAATCAGCTTTTCCATCACCTCCTTGCCTTCGGTGGTCTTTGTGTCGATCGCAAGCGAGCGCTTGTTGCTGTTGAGTTGCGTGAAGTACAACGCATCAACGTCGGGGATGTCGCGCAGCTGCCGGCGGGTGACGTCACCGACGCCGACCCGCTCAACCTTGAGCACGTCGGCGCCGAACCACGCCATCATCTGGGTGCACGCGGGACCGGCCTGCACCCCGGTGAAGTCGATCACCTTGATTCCGCTCAGTGGTGGTTGACTCATGATGAATTCCCTTTCTTCTGAATACTGTTCGCTCCGGGAGACGTATCGCTCACGGGTGCCCGATGCCCTTGGGATTGAGGTTGGTCAGATGACCGCTTTCGGTGCCTGCGGTCGGGTCGATGACGCAGTCGATGAGCGCAGGCTTGCCCGAGGCCAATGCATCCCTTAGCGCCGCTGTCAGCTCGTCAGGCGTGGTGGCTCGATAGCCCCGACCACCGAAAGCCTCAATCAGCTTGTAGTGGCGAGCGTTCACCATCAGCGTGGTGGGCGCAGGATCAGCGGGGTCGACCACCCGCCACCGGGAGGCGGCGCCTTCGTCGGCGTCGATGATCTCACCCAGCACCGCGGCTGGAATGTCCAGGTAGACACCACCGGGTCGGCCAGACAGCGCAGTACGGATCGCGCGAGCGATTCCTCGCCCGATGTCTTCGGCACGGTCTACTCGGTAGGCTGCCTTTGTGAACCGTTCGGCCGCCGTCATCTGGTCGAGCTCCTCGTAGTCGCCGCGCTTGAGGTCGACGATGCGGCGTTCGCTGGATCCTGAGATCTGTACGACGGGAAAGCAGTTCGTCGTCGCGTTGGCCAATGCCACGAGGCCGTTGAGGAATCCAGGTCCGGACACGGTGGGCACACACCGGGCTTGCGTGTGAGGAATCCCGCGGCAGCTGCTGCGTGGATGGCGGCACTTTCGTGGCGGAAGCCGATGTAGCGAATGCCTGATGACTGCGCGATGCGCGCCAGGTCTGTGATCCGGGATGCCGACCAATCCGTACATGGTGTGAACGTCGTTGAGCTTGAGCGCATCGACAGCCAAGTGACAGCCGTCGGTGAGTGTCCGGTGAATCGGTTCTTCACTGCTGACGGCGGTCGGACGATGTGCGAGTGCCATGGCGGTCTCCCAAAATGTGGGTGGATGGTGTTCTTACAGTTGGCTTTCGGTGCGAGAGACCGAAGTGTCCAGGAACCATCGACGAGCACCGCCAGGCGATTTTGCGACGTCGACGGGTTGCATACTCAAGCTGGCGAAACAGCATGTGCGTAGTTCTCTTTCGCCATTCGATTGGCGCCGCGCGCCTGCCAAAGGGCGGCGCAGAGCGCGAAAGCCAGCCCCGCAAGCGGTACCAGCGGTGCGAACGTCGGCGCGCGTAGTACCAGTAGCGCGCCCAAACTGCCACCGCATACCAGGCCGACAAGCACGAGCAGGTGGTGGTGGATGTCGCGGTAACGATGCCCCGTGGCCAACTGGCCTACCAACCGAACAAGGGAGCCGGATAGGAATGTCGTGTTCAGGCCCAACCTGCTGCCGAAGCGCTGCATCGCGCTGCTCTGGATGCCTAGACCTGTTGCACCTATACCAAGCAGAATTGCCTCCGAGTAGACGGCCGGGCGCGGACCCATGGCCCACCAACCGATCGCGTACGTGACGAAGACAATCGTTTCGACCGTCAACGCGCGAGTGACGGCGGGTGGCCACACCGCGTCGCCTGGTTCGGCGGCGCCGACGATGCGGGCACCCACGGTTGCTCCGGCCATGTAACAGACCAGCGATACGAAGACGCGCCCGATCCGAAGCCCGTCGCGGTGCGCCATACCGATTCCGAGTAGCGTCAAATTGCCTGTCATCGCGCTGGTAAAGACATGTCCTAGGGCGAGGTACCCGATCGCGTCGGCGCCGCCGCTCGTGGCGGCAAGTGCCATAGCGGCCGAATTGCGCACCAGGATGGCAGATTTGGACGAAGCCATCGTCATCGGCCCCCCGCAGCAATTTTGGAGCGGTCGATTGAGCCTTTCGCGGTCAGTGGCAACGCGTCAGTGAGGATGATTCGTTCCGGTATCTCGAAGGCGGACAGCCGTTCACGGCCGTAGGAGACCAGCTCTGCCGTATCCACATGGCATCCCTCACGGGGTACCACGAATGCGGCTATCCGCTCGCCGTAGAGGTCGTCGGGGAGGCCGAAGACGGCCGCTTGCGCGACGGTGGGGTGGGACGCGAGGACTTCCTCGACGTATTCGGGTGAGATCCTCTCACCGCCGCGGTTGATCAGCTCTTTGATTCGGCCCCGTATCGTCAGGTTGCCGTGCGCGTCGACGCTTCCGAGGTCCCCGCTGCGCACCCAGCCCCTTACCGTCGTGGGGGCCAGCGGGGCGCTGCAGCTGCGAATGACGCGCAGCCGACACGCGTGGTCGGTGGCGGTCTTCACCGGCACCCGGTCGAGCAGGATGGTGTGGATGGTCGGCACGGCGGTGTACCAGGTGGCGCCACAGGCGGCGAGGTCATCGGCAAAGGTGTGTGCCGAGAACTTGCCCCGCGTCGGTAGCAACACCGTGCCTCCCGTCGCCAGAGTGGTCAGCAGGGTGGCGACGAGCCCGTGCCCGTGAAACAGCGGCATTGCCGCGACAGTGGCGTCGGACGGATCCAAATGGTAAGCGCCGCTGATGTTTTCGATGGAGGTGGCGACGTTGCTGTGGGTCCACGGCACCAATTTGGGCTTGCCGGTGGTTCCCGAGGTGAACATTATCAGCGCATCGAGATCGGTCATCCCCGAGAGCGGAGTGGCTACCGTGCGTGCCGAATGGGTGACCAGCAACCGCATTTCGGACTTGGCGCCGGCGGCGTTCGGCGGCGCCACGTGCAGGCGCCACTGCGGACCATCATCGTCATTTTCTTCTGTACGCGAAGCGTCGGTTACGGTCAGGTGCACGCGCAACATCCTTGCGTCTATGAGGTAATCGGCATCATTCATGTGGTCAATGTTTATCTGCGACCGGCTGAATGTCGCTGATGCTGCCGCCCATCTGACCCCGTAGGGCAGCGGCCGCCGGTCTTACCTGCCAGCCGCAATTGGATGACGGTGGCCCAGTCCGATGACGCCCCGAGCCGCGGGGATCATGGCGAGCATGCCCAAGAATGTATTCAACATGATTGTGCCGTCGAGCGTTATCTGCAGCGAAGTTCCGGCTCCGGCAGCGCTGGTGACGGGGCGCGCCGTCGAGGGCTTCGACGCGGTCGTGCAGGACGATCAGTTAGTCTGCGTCGATCGCCGCATCGAGAAGACACCTCACGCTGTCCGCTGACAGGTCAACCTTCGACACGAAACCGAGCGCGGCGCTGACTGCGATCATGTCGGCGAACTCTGTCTCGGCGTGGGTGGAGGTCAGTATCACCGGGGAGGCCGCTCGCCCGTCGGCGAGCTGGTTGGCCAGATCGAAACCGCTCTCGTCGCCGAGGTGGATGTCCACGACCGTGACGTCCGGCTTGAGCCGTTCCACGCAGCTCAACGCTTCAGGGATTGTCGATGCGGCACCGACGATGTTGATGCCCTGCTGGCGGAGAAATCGTGCCGCCGTGTGAACGAACGCCGGATTGTCATCGACTATCACGCAGCGCAATGGCTGCTGCTCAGAGGGCAGAACTTCAGTGTGACCGGCAAGGGCTTGTTCACACAGTGCAGATAGCCCCAATTCGGCTGCCCGATCAGGCATGAGCACCAGCTCCCGCCCAGTGACCGATGATGAAAACGAGGACCGCAGCGCCGCCGCCAATGAGTAGTTGGCGCGCCCCGCCGCGCAGCGCGCTTCGGCCGTTGATATGCCCGATCGTCGCGCCGACAGCGAACAGCGCCGCGCCCGCCGAAGCGATGGCGGCGAACAGCGCCGCCATACCTGAGCCGAACGCAAACGGCAGCACCACCACTACCGCGCCGGCGGCGAACGCGAGCAGGCTGGAGGCGGCCGCCGACCACGGCGAGCCGAGTTGGTCGGGATCGAGTCCAAGCTCTTCGCGAACCATGGTGTCCAGCGCGGTGTCGCGATCGGCCATGATGGTGACAGCGACCCGTTGAGCTTCCTGCACGTCGAGGCCTTTGGCTCGATAGATCAGAGCCAGCTCTTCGACTTCGGCCTCGGGGTCGTCGCGCAACTCCTCTGATTCCAGGCTGATTTCGCGTTCGTAGGACTCTTTCTGGCTTCGCATCGAGATGTATTCGCCGGCGGCCATTGAGAACGCCCCAGCCAACAGTCCGGCCAGTCCTGCGAACAGGATGGTCGAACCCGCCGCGCCTGAGCCGGCGAATCCCATCACCAGCGAGGTGTTGGACACCAACCCGTCGTTGACGCCGAACACCGCTGCGCGCAACGCCCCTGACCGATCGCCTCGGTGCCAGCGTTCGCGGCGCCGAATGCTGCTCGGGTCCGTTTCTCGTAGATGGGTGAGCACGCGGGCATGTGAGCGTTCGTCGACGGCCATGGCCGCAGTCGCGTCTGCGTCGCCCTGATACAGCCCGGCATCGGCCTCCTCGGCACGTTCAAGGAAGGGCAGCACCGCGGCGATCGAGAACCAGCACGCGACCCAACCCATCAATCGGGTGCGCAGTCTGGTGCGAGGTGCATCAGGCACAAGCTCTCCGAGCTCGGTGAGCTTGTCGGCCCAGTGAGCGGCATGCTTGCGCTCGACGGCGGCCAGCTCGGTAAGTATCTTTTGTTGCTCGCCACTGGCAGCGTCGGCCAGCCGGGTGTAGAGCGCCGCGCTGCGTTGCTCGGATGCCAAGAGTTCGCGATATCGGCCGACCTGCGTTGGCTTACCAGGAGTTGTCATGGTTCAAGAGTCGATGTGGACCCGGCAGATGTCTGCACGGCAGGCATCCATACTCTTTTCCTGCAGGTGGTAATCCGTTGCGGCAGTGACGTTCATCGGCGCTGAGACGTTGTGTGCGCGCAGCGATCGCATGTGAGGGTGGTCTCATCGCGATACCGAATCGGAGTTACGGGCGGCTTCGGGTGCGCTCGAAATCTTCCAGCTAGCTGGAATGACCGATACGCACCAGCGGTGAGGACAATCGTGCCGTCGGTGCCTAGCGTTGAGCTCAGGGACTCTGGATTGGGAAAACCACCCCGTCGAGCGGATTCGCTGACGGGCTCTCGAGAAGCGAACGAATGTTTGATGACTGCGACGACACTCAGTAAGCCGTCGGTCCGGCGGACCACGACAGGACGCCGATCGTGCAGCGCACGTGTGGCGTCCGTGATGGCGCGCCCGAGTCCACCGCTGTGGCTGGGAATTATCACCGCCGCGGTGCTGATCCTCGCCGAAACCACGCTCGTCGAGCAGCTGGAACGCGTCGGACCGGGCATGATCTTCGGCGCGGTGTATTTGCTCGGCGTACTGGTGATCTCGTACGGCTGGGGCCTTGGACTGGCGGTCACCACCACGGTCCTCAGTGCCGCGGTGTATTTGGAGGTCCATCTCGCCGCCGATCACGGGCTCCTGCCGGCCAATCCGCAGAACCTCATCGCGGTAGCGGTCTTCGTGCCGACCGCACTGTTGGCCAACGTTCTAGGGGCACAGGCGCGGTCGCGTGCCGCCGAAGCCCGTCGCGCCGCCATGCAGGTCAACGAATTGGCGCACAGGCAGTCCGCGTTGCGGCGAGTGGCCACCCTGGTCGCCCGCGGTGTCTCAGCGGACCAGATCTTCACCGCAGTTGCCGACGAAGTGGCCAATGCGCTGGGCGTAGGCAACGCGACGCTGCTGCGTTACCTCGGTATCGGCGCGGCCGAGATCGTCGCTGCTCATGACGAAGGACCCAATAGCATGCCGGTTGGCGCGCGCTTGACGCTGGAGGGGGATAACGTCGCGGCGTTGGTGCAGCGGACCGGCACGGCAGCGCGGATGGACAGCCACGCGCACGCCACCGGTTCGGCAGCCGCACTGATCCGGCAACTGGGGTTCGTCTCCGGGGTTGGGGCACCCATCGTCGTCGACGGTCGGCTATGGGGTACAGCGATCGTCGGGTTCGCGAGGCCCGAGCCACCACCGCCCGACACCGAAGAACGGCTGAACGAGTTCGCCGAACTGGTGGCGACGGCGATCGCGAACGCCGAATCACGTGGCGAGCTGATGGCCTCGCGGGCCCGCATCGTGACCGCCGGCGACGAGGCACGGCGCCGTATCGAACGCGATCTGCATGATGGAGCACAACAGCGCCTTGTTACCTTGGCGCTGCGTGTCCGATCCCTGCAGGCGTCGCTACCGTCGGATAGCGACCTGGGCGGCCAGCTCGCCGATGTCGGCGATGGTCTTGCCGAGGCGTGCGAGGAGCTGCGCCAGGTTTCGCACGGAATCCACCCAGCGGTGTTGTCGCAGGGCGGGCTGCAGCCGGCACTGAGTGCGCTTCGGCGCCGTGCAGCCATGCCCGTGCGGCTCAGCGTCGATGTCGAGCGGCGACTGCCCGAGTCCGTCGAGGTGGCCGCATATTATGTCGTCGCAGAAGCGTTGACTAACGCCGCCAAGCACGCTCGAGCATCCGAGGTCACCGTCGACGTGTCTGCCGACAACAGGCTGTTGCGCCTGTCAGTGACCGACGACGGTGTTGGTGGGGCCGGCGCCGGTGGGGGATCCGGACTCATCGGGCTCAAGGACCGCGTAGAGGCACTCGGAGGACGCATCGACATCACCAGCCGCGACCATCAGGGCACCACTCTTTCCATCGAGATTCCCTGTGCTGCAACATAACCATCAACATTGCGGAGAAAGCGGGGTTTAGTCGACGACGATCAGGCTCGAATCGATGCAGGTCATGCGGATCTGGCTGCTGCTACGAACTGATCAGGCGACATCCTGAAGTGCTACTTCGACTTTGAGTGCCCTCCAGCTGCCAGTATGGCAGCGTTGCCTATGCGCACGAAATGCGTGCGCAGCGGCCGGGTCAGGTATACCGACCCTCCGGCGTCGGTCCGCCGTTTGTCGCGGGAGCTTATCCCCTGCTAGCGGGTGACTGTTGACTTCTGCGTTGACGCTCGACGTAACCAATTGAAATCCTGTTCAGCAGGGTCGGTGACAGGCGTCCGAGCATCCACGCAACTGATGCGCGCGCTGGCCTGACGAGTAACGCCTTATGCGCTTCGACGGCGCGCAAGGTGTCTGCGGCCAGGCGATCGGGCGGGTAACCGCGCGACGTTCGATGTCCCCGGAAGAAGTACTCGCGTCCATCGAAGCCCCCTACAGCGCCTTTGTCCAAGATGGGTGTCTCTACAGCGCCGGGACAGACGGCGAGTACGCCGATTCCGTGGGCGGCAGCTTCAGCTCGCAAGGATAGTGAAAGGCCAACCACGGCATGTTTGGTTGCCACATAACTGCTGAGTTGCCCTGCGGCAGTCAAACCGGCAAGGGAAGCTGTGTTGATGATGTGACCGGCCTTTTGCGCAATCATCACAGGGTAAGCGGCGGCGATACCGTGCACGACCCCGCGAAGGTTGACGTCGATAATCGAATTCCATTGTTGCAGCGAGAGTTTCTCGGTATCGCCGCCCCAGAAGATGCCAGCGTTGTTGAACATGAAGTCGAGTCGCCCGGCGCGATCGAGTACATCATCGACTGTCCGTTGGACAGCCACGGCGTCCGTCACGTCAAGTTTCACCGCTACGCCTCCGGTCGCCGCCGCGACCGATTCGGCGGCGCTGCCGTCGATGTCGGCGCAGACAACCTTTGCGCCTCTGTCAGCAAGCGCGCGGGACAGTGCAGCACCTATGCCGGAACCAGCTCCAGTGACTATTGCATGCTTGCCGACAAAACTCATTGATGTCTCCCGTGCGGTCAGGGGCTGCCAGTTCCACTGGCGGGCAACATGTTCGGAGAACGCCAGCAGGCGATGTCGGGGAACCTCGCGCTCCAGCCATGCCATGAGAACGGACGTTCTCACCTTGCTGCTGCGTCGGTGAAGCGGTTTCGTAACGCGAGTCGATGTATTTTCTCGCTGGCGTTGCGGGGCAGCGGGTCGGCCGACAGGAGGATGTACTTCGGGACCTTGAATGAGGGTAGTTGGGCAGCGAGATGCTGACGTAGATCTCCCTCGGTCATCGACCCGATGTCGAACGGGTGACAGACCAGAACCAGTTCTTCGCCCATTGTGTCATCGGGCACGCCGAATGCCGCGGCCTCCTTTATTTCGGGATGACGATAGGCGACGTTCTCAATTTCAATCGGGTAGATATTTTCGCCACCTCGAATGACGATATCTTTTATTCGACCGGTGATGTGCAAAAAACCGTTCTCATCGATATGTCCCACATCGCCAGTTCGCAGCCATCCGTCATTTGTGAATGCCTGCTGGGTCATTGCCTCTTGATGCCAGTAGCCCGGTGTAACTGTGACGCCCCGCAATTGCACCTCACCGGCGATCCCGTCAGAGTCTGGAGTGTCTGCGATACGCACGTCCATGATCGGTGAAGGAATGCCGCAAGCGAGCGGTGCAAGGTCGAAAACCGGACCGCTCATTGCTGCGCACATCGCGGTGGTCTCGGTCATTCCATAGCCGGCGGAACGGATCACGATACCGAGGCGTTGTTCAACGAGACCCGGTAGGTCGGCCGGGGTAGCGGCGCCTGCGGCAGATATCCGTGAGAGTGACGACACGTCCGTGTTGATGAATTCCGGGTGCGTCAGAAGGTCTTTCAAGATGGCCGGTACGGTGGCCATCATTGTTACCTTCTCCCGAGCTATGAGTTGCAGGGCTTCGCGGGCATCCCATTTGCGCATCAACACGACCTTTTGCCCGAGCATGCCGGGCAGCAGAAAGCCGCTGAGTAGGCCTGTGGCATGGAACAGCGGTACCGTCACCAATCCAGATTCTGCGGTGGCGCCACCACGCAGGTCCATTGAGCCGCCCATTTCGATGCCCAAAGCGCCCAAGAAGATCATGTTCATGATTGCCTGGCCGATTGCGACATGGCGATAGATAACGCCCTTCGGGCGCCCCGTGCTTCCAGAGGTGTACATGAGTAGCGCGGTGTCGGAATTTGCGGGAGAGGCGGGCAGGCACTGTCCGCCGCGGTTGCGGGCGATGAGCGCAGAAAGGAGAGTGGTTCGAAGGTGGGCTTCGATGTCGAGGCGGCCCTCGACGTCACTGAGAATGATGTCGACTGATTCGAACTCAGTTGACTGGCCGGCCAACGCGGCCCGAGTTGCGTCCGCAGCCATGACCTTTGCGCCGCAATCTCGCACCGTGAATTCCAGTTCCTCTGCGGATCCCCAACTGTTTATCGGTACGACCACGGCGCCGATGCGTGCTGCTGCGGCAAAAATAACCATCCAATCTATGCAGTTGCGCATGGCAATCGCAACGCGATCACCGGGCCTGATCTTGAATTCTTGTTGCAAGGCTGCCGCAAGCACTTCCGCGTCATCCATGAATTGGCGGTAGGTCATACGGTGGTTCTCAAACACAAGGAATTCGCGATCACCATGATGTGTCAACATTGCCAAAAGGTCGGGCAGTGTTTCGGCCGCATTCGTGAATGCTTTGAATCGCTCGCCTGAGATGTAACGCTCCCCGACGGCGAACGGGCCCGAGGGTGCGGTAAATCTGTTGATAGTCTCGTGAACGGCACTTGCGGTGATGGTCAAGTCTGCTCCTGGTGCGGCTCGGAGGGGGTCGGCGGCCAACGAGGCCGAGTTATTTGAAGGTCCGTTTATCGGCGGGGCGGTGCGGTGGAACCTTGGGCGCATTGTTTGCGACAGGGAGACCGTCGTGGGCTCATCCGGGTATGACCGGATCAGGGCTTGCCGGCTCCTGGGGCATCAACAGATATGTGGACGATCCGCCCGGTGGACGTCTTGTGCGTATCTGAACGATGCCACGCATCGGCGACGCACACGTATAGGCTGCGCCGATCTACTCCGCCAAGCACACATGCAAGCACAAACTGACCGAGATGGTAGTCGTGTGTGATTACGTTGTCCTCGACGCGGAGAACGCGCTTGTTTATCGAATCTGCGACCCACCGGCCGTCGTCGGCGTCCAGGCATATTCCATCGGGTGCGCAGAATGAGAAAGCGTTGGTCGCTGGGAGTATCTCGGCGATGCGATCCGAAAGTACTTGGTCTTTGAGAGAGTAGCTACTCAGTTGGCCCGCGCCGGACTCGGCAACGACCACTCTGTCTTCGGTGGCGTTCACCGCGATTCCATTCGGCACCATTAGGCCGGTGGCGGCCGTCCAGGTGTCGCCCTCGGGTCCGATCGCGATGATCTCGGTGGGTTTGGGCTCAGGTTGATCCGCATCGAGGTCGAAGCCGAGCTGGGTTACGAACGCGGTCCCGTTTGACGTGACGATCATGTCGTTGATTTGGTGCGGCGCCGCCGATCGCAGGTCGGCGTGCACGATGGCGGAACCGTCCTTGATTCGATATACGACGCGCCCGACCATGCCGGCGACAAGGAGGTCACCGTTGGGCAGCCAGCCGAGGCCGGCCGGCTCGTCATCTGCGAACTCGTGGACGACAGTGAGGCGGTGCGCCGCATCTAGGCAGTACACACGCTGCCCGCGGATGTCGGAGAACCACAGTCTCCCGTCATGCCACCGCGGACATTCGGGCATGACCAGGCCGTCGACTACCACGTCGAACTCCACTGGCTGCATCATCAGAACCTCGGAAGTTCCAGGACGAATGTGGCAATTGTGTTCAACTGAATCTCCAGTGTTCCCCCGCCAACAACCCAAGTCGGGATGTCGAGTTCATGGAAGACGGGCTCGCTCACGTTTTCACCGAGTGCGCCCGCCGACCCCAGCAAGTTCAGTGCAGCTTCTGCTGCATCAACGTGCAGTATCGATGCGGCGGCCTTGCCGATGCTGGTGGCCGGGCCCGGCCCGTGACCTTGTAGCCGCAGAAGCGTTTCGCGGACGTTCATGGCGGCGATCGCTGCGCCGCGGGCGCTGATCGAGCCGAGGACACGGACAGCATCGTGGCGTGTCGTAGCGAAGCGGCCACTCGTAATGATGTCCCTTATCCGGCTCTCGTTGCCCGTCTCCCGGTAGGTGCCGATGAACAAGCGTTCCTGCGCAAGGGTGTCAAGCGTCAGCGCCCATCCCTGGCCAGGCTGTCCAAGCAGCATCGAATCAGGGACAAACACGTCATTGAAGAACACTTCGTTGAACTCACACCGACCGTTTGCCTGCCTGATCGGCCGGACGTCCAGCTGCGGGTTGGTCATATCGATCAGAAACATAGACAGCCCACCATGTTTGGACTCATCAGTTCCTGTGCGCGCCAGGCACAAGCCCATTTGGGCCAAGTGCGCCTGGGTGGTCCAGATCTTCTGACCACGTAGTAACCACCCGTCGTCGACCCTGGTCGCGCGCAACGCCAATGACGCCACATCTGACCCCGCCTCGGGCTCACTGAAGAGTTGGCACCAGATGATCTCGCCCCGCAGCGTGGGCGCGGCCAGAGCGGTGACCAGTTCAGGCGTCGCATTTTTCAGAACCACCGGCAGGACCCATTGGCCGATCGCCATGGATGGTTGCGCGAGGCCCCTGCGCTCGAATTCCTCAGTGACGATCAACTGCTGAAGTGGGGTGGCTTCAAGGCCATGGGGGCGTGGCCACGCGGGAGCGACCAACCCTTGTTCGGCGAGTAGAGAGCGACGAGGACCAGTCGCCACCGCGTCGGTATCGCCCATGGGCGATTGCTGCGTGTTGGAAAGGCGTGCTGCTTCATCGAGAACTCCACCCACCCAGTCACGGAATGCCGGGTCCGTCTCGGGAAGAGTGATCGTGAAGTCCCGCGGGCCGTCGAGGGCGACATCCCCTAGGCGGGCCTCCCAACTTTGGATCGGCCCGACGAGCGCGGCAAGCGAGATAGCTCGGCGCCAGTACAGATGAACATCGTGCTCCCAGGTGAACCCTATTGCGCCATGCAGGCACAGACATTCGACAGCTGCATGAACGGCCCGGCCCACCGATACGATTGCTGCGCCGGCAACTGCGTGGGTCCGTTGAGCTTCGACTTCGGTCAAGCTGCGCACGGCGTCCCACGCAGAGGCGGTCGCCAATTCGCTTGTGATGCGCAATTGCGCGACGCGGTGTTGCACAGCTTGAAAGGCACCGACAGGACGTCCGAATTGTATGCGGGTTTTGACGTACTCGGTGGCCGCCTGCGAACACCATGCGATCACGCCTGCCGCCTCGGCTGCCATCAACGCGACAACGGTATCTCGAGCTCGACCAGAATCGATGCCGGACAACGGGATTGCATCAACCAAGTCCACATCGGCGAATCGGACGCTCGCTATGTCGCGACCGAGATCGACACCGTCGCAGACTTCTACGGTGACGCCCGCTGCGGCTTGATCGAGCAAGACCCATCCGGCGCCGCCCCCTCCTGCGAGGCTCCCAGGCAGCTCGATGAGCAGGAAGTCCGCGGATGCCGCTCCGGCTACCGGAGAATCCGTGCCGCTCAGAAGCTGCCGGCCGCTCTGCTTGGTGAGCGCCAGTTCCGACGTTGGTCCAACAACAGCTGCGGTCGCTCCGTTCGCGAACTGCTTGAGTGCATCGTCGACTGCGGTGGTGCGGTGGGCGCCCGCCACGATCGCGCTGACGCACGCAGTTGGCAGCAACGGTCCAGGCATCAATGCCCGCCCAGCCTCACCGATGACGACCGCAGCGTCCTCGATACTTCCGCCTTGCCCACCGATGTCTTCGGGAAGGTGCACTGCGTGCATGCCTAGCTTGACGAACTCCAACCATGAACCATGGTGTTGGCCCGCCTGGTGCTTGGACCTGTCGTTTCGCACCGATGCCCGCAACTGGTGGCGGTCAGCGAACGCTGCGACGCTCTCTGCCAGCGCGTTTTGTTCGTCGTTGATGGCAACAGGCATTGGTGCTCCTCCGAGCTGTGCTCCGGCGGACTACTTCGTGAGTCCGTCGACCTAGTTACATAGAGATATCAATGAGAATGACGAGTTGGAATAGGTTAGGTGCTGAGACGTTTCCCCTCGCCGTGATCGTTGGTGAGCTGGGGTCAGTTGGCCGCGTTCGGTTCGCGAAAACCTTTGCTGAATTGCTGGTTATCCAAGCGCGGTGGATCCTGTCCCGCGCATGCACGGGGTCCGCTCCTTGCGGAGCGGCTGAGACGTTTCGTGCGGTCCTTCGGGAAGCAGTATGATAGAGATATCTATGATATACAAGTCCCTGGGCCGCTAGAAATCCAGCGATAGAGGGCGGGACGTCAGTGTTGCCACGCGATGATGAGGGAGGCCGTTGTGGAGCCGTCGACTTCTCCAGAGGTTTCCGGCAGCCGCAGGCGTAATCGCCGCGGCGAGCTGAGTCGTAGGCATGTCCTGGAGGCGGCAATGCGGCTCTTGTCTTCTGGGGGGCCGGATTCGATCAGCGCGAACATGGTGGCAAAAGAAGCTCACGTGACCTGGGGGACTCTGCAGTATCAATTCGGTGACGTTGACGGCCTATGGGCGGCGACATTGATCCATATCCTGGAAACAGCGGGCCCCAGCATTTGGGCCCGGCCGTCGGCAGGGTCGGTGCACAAGCGCATCGCAGAGGTCATCGATCTGCTATGGAAAGCGCTGGATTCGCCTTACAGCGCAGCGGTTTCGAATCTGAGGTCCGGACTGGCAAAGGACCGCTTCGAGCTTGAGCGAACGTACCCTCGCACTGCAGCTGCCCTGGATGAGCTGGATGAGAACTGGGCACTTCAGTTCCGAGAGTTCTTCGACGGGGTCGCTGTCGATCCACTCCGCGCACGCCAGGTGATTGCGCTGCTGCCCGCTGCCCTGAGAGGTCTGCATGCTGAGATGGCCTACGGCTCTCCTGTTGACAGCAACGATGCGCTGGCCGGCTTGCGCAATGCGCTAACGCTTTACATGACGCCACCGCCGGCCTGAATAACGTGGCGCTTGGGGCTGATTCGTTTCGGGAACGTTCCAGCGCTTGAAGGAGCATGAAGTGAAACTCGGTTTACAACTCGGATACTGGGGTGCCCAACCACCGACGAACCATGCCGAGTTGGTAGCAGCCGCCGAGGAGACGGGCTTTGACGCAGTCTTCACTGCCGAGGCGTGGGGATCGGACGCTTTCACGACGTTGGCGTGGTGGGGATCGTCAACCGCTCGGATCCAGCTCGGTACGTCTATCGTGCAAATGTCGGCGCGAACACCAACTGCCTGCGCCATGGCCTCGCTGACGTTGGACCATCTCAGCGGAGGAAGACATATTCTCGGCTTGGGAGTGTCAGGGCCTCAGGTTGTCGAAGGCTGGTACGGCCAACGCTTTCCCAAGCCGCTTGCAAGAACTCGTGAGTACATCGATATTGTGCGGCAGGTTTGGGCCCGGCAACGTCCTGTCGTGAGTTCAGGTCCCCACTATCCGCTGCCGCTGACCGGTCCGGACACCACGGGCTTGGGACGCGCCCTGAAACCGATTACCCACCCCCTGCGAGCTGATATCCCCATCATGCTTGGCGCTGAAGGTCCGCGAAACGTTGCTTTGGCCGCAGAGATCTGTGACGGCTGGCTTCCGATCTTCTATACCCCTCGGATGGCAAGCACATACAACGACTGGCTGGAGGAAGGGTTCGCCCGGCCCGGGGCACGTCGCAGCCGGAAGGACTTCGAGATAATCGCGACGGCGAACATTGTCGTGACAGCCGACCGGGGCGCAACCTTCGAGGCGATGAGGCCATACATGGCGCTCTACATCGGAGGTATGGGCGCTGAGGGCGCGAATTTTCATGCTGATGCATACCGCCGGATGGGGTATGGCGACATTGTCGAACACGTCACCAAGCTGTTCCGGAACGATCGCAGAGATGAAGCGGCACAACTTATCCCAGACGAACTTCTTCACGATACCGCCATTGTCGGAGATGCCGAGTACGTGGCGGCACAACTGCGCCTATGGGAGGCAAACGGGGTGACCATGATCCTGGTCAGCGGAGGTACTCCGGAGCAAATCCGAAGCTACCGATCGGTGCTGGCGCGAAACCAGTTGGGCTGACCTGACAAGTGAGATATACGGCCGGCTGACCGCCACGCGCAACGTTGTTCGTTGCCGCGTGTACATCTGGGTACGTGGAGCACGGTCGAATGTCAGCTCGGTGAAGCAGACGCTTCGGGCCGCGACGATCTGGCCGCCCAAGTCGGTACTCATGGATACAAAGGAGTCAGGATGACGTATGCGTTCGACCCCGAGATCGCAGAAGTTGTGCCATTGCTGCCCACACGGGACAGCACCAGCCCGGCAGCAGCACGTGCCTTCCTGTCGGAAATGATGGCTCAGCTGCCAGCCGTCGACACCACCGGGTACAGTTTGAAGATCGCGAGATTCCCGGTAATGCAACCGATCCCGATGTGAAGGTCCGGATCTATCAGCCTGAGCAGATACGCGCACCAGCAGCTGTCTACCGCGTGCATGGCGGCGGATTCATCTCCGGCGACTTGGAGACCGAACACGCGCTCAACGTAAGACTGGCGCGAGAACTCGGTGTCACTGTTGTCGCGGTGGGCTACCGACTCGCACCCGAAACCCCGTTTCCTGGACCGCTGGACGATGTCTACGCGGGACTGCTCTGGATGGCAGAAAGCGCCGGCGAACTCGAAATCGAGCCGCGGCGCATCGCCATCCATGGCACCAGCGCAGGAGGTGGGCTGTGCGCGGCGCTGGCCTTGCTCGCCCGCGACCGCGGTGGACCCCATATCGCTTTTCAGTTCCTCGGTGTGCCAGAACTCGACGATCGGCTCGCTACGCCCAGCATGACGATGTTCACCGACACGCCGCTGTGGGACCGGTCGAAAGCGATCGCTAGCTGGGGGCACTACCTCGGCCCAACTGTCGCGGGGACCGATAGGGTGCCTGTCTATGCCGCTCCGGCACGCGCGGCTGACCTTGCCGGATTACCACCTGCCTACGTCTCGGTGATGCACTACGACCCCCTGCGCGACGAAGGCGTCGCCTACGCACTGGCGATGCTCGCTGCCGGTGTCACAGTCGAGTTGCATCTATTCCCGGGAACATTCCACGGATCGGCTCTCGTCCAGCATGCAGCCATTTCGCAGCGAGAGCAAGCAGAGTTGATCGCTGTACTGCGTCGTGCGCTTGGGCTCTGACGCATAGGCCCACTAGCGTCGCCGCTGGTGTGGCGGTCGTTGGTGTCCTGCGCCATTATTTCGTTTCGGGTATCTGGGATGGGGTCGAGGATTTCCTCGGAGGTGTTGGTCCAGATGAACGGTTGTGGTTTGTCGTTGCTCACCGGGCTGACCGGGTCGCCTGAGGAACATTCCCTGTTTCAGGGCACGCTTCCCCTGGCGCAGGCTCCAGAGGTATCTGAATTACTCAATACCGCCATCTCCAACCACAGTTGCCCGACCTTGATCAACGTCCGGGCCCAGCCTGTTGGACAGACGTGTGTTTTGGTCAGCGCACGTCGGGTGACAGTGCCGGCAAATCTCGTATTGAGATTCGTATGCGTCGTTGGCGTTGCGGCTGTAACGCGTACCCCTGCCGGCGATCTCGTTCTGCTAAGCGCAGACGATTGCGGATTACGGCAAGGTCAGATGTCGTGCCGTTTCTCCAGGACAGCCAGCGTATTCCGCAGTCTGTTGTTCAGGTCGGCGGTTGTGACGCGGCGCCCCAGCCAGGCCATGGCGTTAGACGCCCAAGCGTCTACGATTATTCGCGCGACGAGCTGTTCGCGCGTCGTTGGATTGTCGGGTGCCAGCAGTTGCCGGACTGACCTTTCCAAGCGTTGGCGCATGCGGTCAGATTCAGGGCCTTTGGCAGCATAAGCAACCATGAATGCTCTCGCCAGGGCCTCAGCCAGCTGCGGATCTGCTGCCATGCCGGCGTTGAGACGTGTGATCAGATGCCATACCTGCTCGTAGCGCTCAGCACTGGGGGAGTTGCTGATTCGGTCACTACGCGCAATTCGATCAAGTTCGCTCTCAAGCGCCGACAAGAGAAGAGTTGATTTCGATGGAAAGTAGCGATACAAGGTGCCCAAGGCGACATCCGCACGTTCAGCGACTGTCCGCATTTGGACCGCGCCATAGCCGCCGCTCCTCGCGATACCCAGTGTCACCTGGAGGATGCGGCGCCGTCGATGAACCTGCTGGGCCAATGTCGTGCGCATCTGTGCTCCTGGAGCTACCCGTGCGACCCGAACCGCGGGCCGCTCGATCTCAATACCAGTAGTTAGCTTACAGGAAGTAAGATAAATCGTCACTGCAGTGACCCATGTCTGGAGGTGCGAGTGGCGAATGATGCCTCGGATATGGCTTTCTTGGCTGTGCGCCAAGGCTTCTGGATCGAAAGCGATCTTCGGCTGTGACCGCGAGGCCCGCAACCGGGCCTGTCCCGTGGGGGTCCCGCCTCAACTCGGGCGGCACCGTCGACGGCTATTTGAACACTTGACGAAACTTTAAATGAAGGCTTCAATGATTCGGTGATTCAGATCGCCGTGGTCGCAACCGACCCAGCTGTCGGGTCGCGGCGGAGACGCTTGGGCTGCCAGCTGGTCCATTGACTTCAAATGCCTTACAGGTCAACACAATCGAGTGCCGACGACAATGAATCCGTCGTCCGGTCGACGGGATGGTAATGGAAAGTAGGGTGAGGCGGCGCAAAGCCTGGTCGTTCTCCATCGGCCGTGACTACACACAACCCGTGGAGGCAGTGGGAGGCCTGTTCTCGATGTCCGCCGACGCAATCAGATACGTGGGTCAGCGGCCGTTTCAGTGGCGCGAATTTCTTGAGCAGTCGTGGTTTGTGGCCCGGGTGTCGTTGGCGCCCACGTTGCTGGTTGCCATCCCATTCACGGTACTGGTGAGCTTCACCCTCAACATCTTGTTGCGTGAGTTGGGCGCAGCAGACTTAAGCGGCGCTGGCGCTGCGTTCGGAGCGGTGACCCAGGTGGGGCCGATGGTCACCGTGTTGATTGTGGCGGGCGCGGGCGCCACGGCGATGTGTGCTGACCTCGGGTCGAGGACGATTCGTGAGGAGATCCAAGCGTTGGAAGTCTTGGGCATCAATCCGATACAGCGTCTTGTAACGCCTCGGATGTTGGCCTCGGGCGTGGTGGCGCTCTTGCTCAACAGCTTGGTGTGCATCATCGGAATCCTGGGCGGCTACATGTTCTCGGTGTTCGTCCAAGGGGTGAATCCTGGCGCTTTTGCTGCAGGAATCACTTTGCTGACCGGAGTTCCTGAAGTCGTCATTTCGTGTGTCAAGGCCGGGCTGTTCGGGTTGATTGCAGGGCTGGTCGCCTGTTACCGCGGGCTCATGATCAGCGGCGGCGGTGCAAAAGCGGTTGGCAACGCAGTCAACGAAACCGTGGTGTATGCGTTCATGGCCCTGTTCGTAGTCAATGTGGTCGTGACCGCGATCGGTATCCAGCTGACGGCGCGGTGAGTGTTGGGCGTTCAAGTTCTGCTGCAGACCACCTACCCGCGTGTGGGTGCCACATTGGCCAAACCGGTCGACATGTTCAGCCGAATCGGCGATCATGCTGTCTTCTACGCGAAGGCGGTTGGTGCCACACCAGTGGCAGCGACGAAGTATCGCCGGGAAGTAGTCCGGCTGATCGCCGAAATATCGATGGGTACTGGCACACTGGCGATGATCGGCGGCACCGTCGTCATCGTCGGGTTTTTGACCATGGCTGCCGGCGGGACATTGGCAGTGCAAGGCTTCAGTTCGCTGGGCAACATCGGGATCGAGGCGCTCACCGGATTTCTGACGGCCTTCATCAATGTACGTGTGTCCGCGCCTGTCGTTGCCGGCATCGGGCTAGCAGCCACATTCGGTGCCGGAGTGACCGCCCAGTTGGGGGCCATGCGGATCAACGAGGAAATCGACGCCCTCGAATCCATGGGTATCCAGGCGGTCTCATATCTCGTGTCCACCCGAATCGTGGCTGGCATGATAGCCATTACCCCGTTGTACTCGATTGCGGTGGTCTTGTCTTTTCTGGCCAGCCAGTTCACAACTGTGGTGCTGTTTCGCCAGTCCGATGGTCTCTATCAACACTACTTCACGACTTTCCTCAATCCCGTCGACCTGCTCTGGTCGTTCCTGCAGGCGGTGTTGACAGCAGTGGCAATCCTGTTCATCCACACCTATTACGGCTACTTCGCGGCTGGCGGTCCGTCCGGTGTAGGTGTCAGCGTCGGCAACGCCGTACGAACCTCGCTGATTGTGGTGGTGTCGGTGACCTTGCTGGTGTCTCTGTCCGTATACGGCGCCAACGGCAACTTCAATCTCTCAGGGTGAGAAAACCGTGACCAACAGCTCAAGTGCCATACATCGCTGGCTGGGACCGCTCCGCGGTTCGAAAAGAGCGGCAGAAGTGGGTAATTCGAGTTCCGCCCTGCTGCGGCCGGCGCACAACAGGACTTGTCTCAGCGCGAGGCGGCGTAGTGGTGGTGTGCAGTGAGGCCCGACAACCGTGCATCGCCAGCACGCGCGATCTCATGGTCGAAGGTGGGCCGTCCGCTTGCCGGAATTGTCGCAGTCGCAACGGCGATCAGCGTGATCTCGGTGGCGGTGGGCATGTTCCGAGGTGACTTCACCTCATCGGTAGCTGTGACCGTGTTGTCCCCACGCGCCGGGTTGGTCATGAATCCCGATGCCAAGGTGCAAATGCGAGGAATCCAGGTGGGCACAGTGGCCGCAATCGAGGCACTGTCCGACGGACAAGCGGCGTTGCACCTGGCCTTGGACCCGTCGCAGTTGGAGCTGATACCACGCAACGTGCTCGTGGACATCACCTCGAGCACTGTTTTTGGTGCCAAGTACGTCGACCTGGTACCGCCGCCAAATCCTTCTGCGGAGCACTTGGACGCGGGCGCTGTTCTTGACGCCAAGAATGTGACGGTAGAAATCAATACCGTATTCGAACAGCTTTCCACCGTCTTGGCAAAACTCAACCCGGTCAAGCTCAACCAAACTCTGGCCGCCATCGCCTCGGGGTTGAGCGGACGGGGCGCAAAACTCGGCCAGTCCCTGACCGACCTGGACCATTATCTGGCCGGCGTCGATCCGAGTCTGTCGACTCTGAGCCTCGAACTTCAGAATCTGCCGTTGGCTGTCAACGCCTACGCCGACGCCGCGCCGGATCTCCTATCTATCGCCGACAATTCGAGACAGGTGAGTCAAACGTTGATCGACCGCCAGCAGGACCTCGACGCTCTCCTCCTCGCGTCTATCGGCCTCGCTGAAGCGGGTAATCAAGTCGTCGGCGAAAACGGTCAGCCTTTTACCGACGTAATGCATCTGCTACTACCCACCACCGACCTACTGAACCAGTACCGGCAGGCACTGAACTGCGGTCTCCAAGGTATCGGGACTCTCGCGAAGGCGCCGCCATTGCCGGTCCCGGGTGCCATGGTCTCAATCAGCTTCGTCCTCGGAGCAGAGCGCTACCGCTACCCGGGCAATCTACCGAAAGTCGCGGCGACCGGCGGGCCCCAGTGTGCCGGACTGCCAACCGTGCCCCCAAATACACGAGCACCGTTCGTAGTTGCCGACGTCGGGAGCAATCCCTGGCAGTACGGCAACCAAGGCATTCTGCTCAACTCTGACGGACTCAAACAGTTGTTGTTTGGTCCCATCGACGGCCCGCCCCGCAACACTGCGCAGATCGGACAACCGGGATGAGCCGCGCCAAAGGCACGGCGGTGAAGTTCACCATCTTCGGGTTGGTAATGGCCCTGCTCACCGCGTCTCTTTTCGTTACCTTCAGTCAGTACCGCGCGGGCAGTACCAACAGCTACTCAGCGGTGTTCACCAACGTGTCGCGGCTGAAATCCGGCGACACCGTACGGGTGGCCGGTATCCGAGTGGGCACGGTTCAGGACGTGTCATTGCGCCCAGACAACTCCGTTCTGGTCGACTTCGACACCGACCGGAACATCGTCCTGACGACCAGCAGCACCGTGGCCGTGCGTTACCTGAATCTGGTCGGCGACCGGTACTTGGAGTTGTCCGACGGACCAGGACCGGCCCAAGTGCTGTCGGCCGGAGCTCAATTACCGGTCGAGCGAACGACTCCGGCGCTTGATCTCGACCTGTTGCTCGGCGGATTGCGTCCCCTGATCAGGGGACTGAACCCCCAGGACGTCAACGCGTTGACAGGCGCACTACTCCAGATCTTGCAGGGGCAGGACGGAAGCATTGAATCGTTGTTCTCCAGGACCTCCTCGTTTGCCAATACGCTGGCCGACCATGATCAGGCCATTCAGACACTGATCGAGAACCTTTCGGCGGTAACGGGCGTGCTGTCGGAGCAGGGCGAGAAGTTCTCGGGCAGCATCGATCGTCTGGAGAAGTTGGTGACGGGCCTGGCCGCCGACCGCGATCCGATCGGGGAGGCGATCGAATCGCTCAGTACCGGAACGGCATCACTGGCGGGCCTGTTGACCAGCGCCCGTCCTCCCTTGGCTGAAACCGTAACCCAACTCAACCGGTTGGCGCCATTGCTCAACGACGACAAAGACAAGGTTGACGTTGCCCTGCAGCATGCGCCAGAGAACTACCGCAAGCTCGTTCGTCTGGGCGCCTACGGCAGCTTCATTCAGTACTACATCTGCGGCCTGACATTGCGGGTGACCGACCTTCAGGGCCGCACCGCGGTGTTTCCGTGGTTCAAACAAGAAACCGGAAGGTGTGCCGAGCCCTGATGCTGAAATACCGTGGATCACACCTCATCCGGACCGGGTTCGTCGGATTCGTTCTGATAGTTCTAACCATTCTTGTTGGCCTGCAGCCTGAACGACTCATCCAGATGGCGACTGCGGTACGCCATCAAGCTCTGTTCACCGAAGCCGGCGGCCTCGTCGAGGGTAATGATGTGACGCTGTCCGGAATCAAGGTCGGCACCGTCACGAGCGTCGATCTCTCCCACGGGCAAGCGCTCGTCACGTTCACCGTGAATTCCCGACATCAGATCGGAGCGCAAACGACGGCGCACATCCGCACCGGAACACTACTTGGAGAACGAGTATTGGTCCTGGAGCCGGCTGGATCGGCGGCACTGAGGCCAAACGACATCATTCCTGCCACCCGTACCTCGTCGCCGTACTCGTTGACCGATGCCGTTGGTGAGTTCGCCGCCAACACCGCGGGTACCGATACGGAAGCTCTCAATCAGGCGCTGGACACCCTGTCGACAACGATTGAACGCGTATCACCCCAACTGAAGTCGACGTTCGACGGCTTGAAGCGACTGTCGCGATCGATAAATAGCCGTGATGAGACGATGCGTAGCCTGCTGCGAAACGCTGCCGATATCACCGGGATCCTCGCCAAGCGCAGCGATCAGGTCAACACGCTGATCCTCAATGCCAACGACTTGCTCGGCGTGCTCGTTGAACGCCAACACGCGATCGTCCAGCTGCTGGCCAACACTTCGACTGTGGCGCAACAACTGTCAGGCTTGGTCGCAGACAACGAGAAGCAACTCGCTCCGGCTCTTTCGCAACTCAATAAGGTAACCGCAATGCTGGAGAAAAACCGCGACAACATCGGCAAGGCATTGCCAGGGCTCGCGAAATATCAGATCACCCAAGGGGAAACCGTAGCTAACGGCTACTACTACGACGCCTTCATCCCTAACCTGGAGCCCGCCCAGACCCTGCAGCCGTTTCTGGACTACGCATTTGGATTCCGCCGCGGTGTCAACGCGGGTCAACCACCCGACAACGCGGGGCCGAGAGCAGAATTCCCGATCCCGCACAACGGAATTCCGGGCGGATCGCGATGAGGTCCGCACGCAGGTTGGCGAAGCCGACCGCTGTCCTGCTCGCAGCGCTGCTGATCGCGGGAATCGCTGTGGTGATCCGACAGACGTACTGCGCCACGACAACGGTAACCGCCTACTTCGTGGCGGCAACGGGGATTTATCGAGGTGACCAAGTCCGTGTCGCCGGGGTCAAAGTAGGTTCGATCTCGGCGATCGAGCCCGTCGGCACTCGAACCAAGATGACTTTGACGATCGATCACAAGATCGCGATTCCCGCGGACGCCAAAGCGATCATCGTTGCCCAAAACCTCGTGTCTGCGCGGTATGTCGCTCTCACCCCTGCGTACCAAGACAGTGGTCCGACAATGCCCGACCGCGGCACCATCCCTTTGGAACGAACTGCCGTGCCGGTCGAATGGGACGAGCTCAAGACCCAATTGATGCGACTAGCCACGGATTTGGGACCGCACTCCGACTCTTCCTCGAGCTCGCTGGGACGTTTCATAGACACCACTGCTGAAGCGCTCAACGGCAACGGTGGACGGCTCAGACAGATGATCGCCGAGCTATCCGGCATGGCCCGAGTTCTGGCCGCAGGTAGCGGTGACGTTGTTGACGTCGTCAAAAACCTGCAGGCGTTTGCCGACGCGCTGCGTGACAGCAACGTACAGGTCGTTTCGTTCCAGGATAGGCTGGCCACCCTTACCGGCGTCATCGATGACAACCGTTCCGACCTTGACGCGGCGCTCAACGACTTGTCGACGGCGATCGGAACAGTGCAGCGATTCATCGCCGGAAGTCGTGACCAGACGGCTGAACAAGTCCAGCGCCTGGCCAATGTCACTCAAAATCTGGTCGACCACAAGACGGACCTGGAGAACATCCTGCACGTCGCTCCCAATGCGATCGCCAACGCCTACAACATCTATAACCCAGACACCGGCAGCGCTGTAGGGGCGTTCGTACTCAACAACTTCTCGAATCCCGTGCAATTCATCTGCGGAGCCATCGGAGCCGTAGAGAACGTCACTTCTACCGAAACCGCCAAGTTGTGCAGTCAGTATCTCGGCCCTGGGCTGCGCTTGCTCAACTTCAACAATCTGCCGATCCCAGTCAACCCATTGCTGGCGAAATCTGCCAGCCCAAACAACATCATCTACTCCGACCCGAACTTGGCCCCCGGCGGCGCCGGCACGCCGACAACCGCGACGCCAGACCTGCCCACGCTGCTGCTGCCGACTTTGTCGTCAACGGACAGCCCTGGCACTGCGGCGCCGCCATTGCCTGCAGAGACACCGACAGCCAGAGAGGGGACACCTTAGTCGTGACCACCAAACCGGTGTTGCGCCACGCTGCGATAGCGGCGCTGTGTGTCGCGCTCACCTCAACTTCCTGCGCCTACGGCGGCCTCAATTCGTTGCCGTTGCCGGGGACCGTCGGCCGCGGCCCGGGTTCGACGAGCTACCACGTCGAACTTGCGAATGTCGGTACGCTGGAGCCGAATTCCCCGGTTCTGTTCTCAGATGTCGTGGTCGGAAGCATTACGTCGATGGCCGTCAAGAACTGGCACGCCAATGTCGAAATATCAGTCAAACCCGGCGTCGTCATTCCTGCCGACGCTATCGCCACCGTGGGACAGACAAGCCTGCTCGGTTCGATGCACCTGCAACTGGGTACACCGCCCGACAAGCCCGGCCAGGGCGCATTGATGCCCGGCGCAACGATCGGCTTGGACCGATCGTCCACCTATCCGTCGACCGAGCAGACGTTGTCGTCTCTGTCCGCTGTTGTCAACGGTGGGGCCCTGGGTCGATTCGGCGACATCATTCGCAACGCCAACGACGCCTTCCACGGTCGCACCGCCGACATCCGCGATTTACTTTCCCGGCTGAACGCAATCGCTGGTGTCGTAGACGATCAACGACAGAGCATCACTGCGCTCATCGAGTCCTTCAACCGACTGGCAGCAACTTTTGCCGACCAGCGCCAGACGCTCTCGCGCACGCTCCAGACCATTCCGCCGGCGCTCGATGTGCTGAACAGAGAAAGACCACGCATTACCAACGCGCTCGAACGACTCGGTGAATTCAGCAACGCCGCGAACCAAGTCATCAACCGCACGCAGGAAGATCTTGTGTCCAACCTGCGCAACCTCGGTCCCACACTCCAGTCCTTGGCGGACGTGGGCCCACAACTTGACACTGCATTGGCGATGGCGACCACGTTTCCGTATGACCAAAGCTTCATCGACCGAGCCGTCCGCGGTGACTACATGAACCTGTTCCCAACCTTCGATCTGACCGTTCCCCGGCTGAAGCGTGACCTGTTCTTGGGCACTCGGTGGGGAGATGAAGGAGCACAACTGGTTCCAGCGCCCGGCGACCCCTGGTATCTGAACTACACCTATGACCCGTTAGGAGTCGGGGCGGCTACCTCGCCACCAGCGTCGCAGCCCGGTGCCGGACCAGACCCATCTCAGATATTCGCGGGGCCGTACGGGCCCGCCGTCGACGCAAAGCCGGATCCCCACGCCGGAACGGAGGGCGGAAGCTGATGCTCACACGATTGATCAAGGCGCAACTGGTCATCTTCACGCTCGCGTCGATCATCGGCACCGCCGTGATGGCCATCGTGTATTTGCAGGTACCGACCATGCTGGATATTGGCCGCATGACCGTGACAGTTGAATTGCCGGCGTCCGGAGGTCTCTACCGTTTTGCAAATGTAACTTATCGTGGCGTCAAGATCGGAACGGTCACGGCGATGAAGCTGACGCGCACCGGCGCCGAAGCGACCCTGTCATTGGACACGACGCCGAAAGTGCCAGCAGATCTTCGCGTCGAGGTGCACAGTCTCTCAGCGATCGGGGAGCAGTACATCGACCTGCTTCCGCGAACCGACTCGGGTCCCTATCTGCAAGACGGTGCCGTAATCGCCCAGCGCGACACCGCTATTCCACAACCTGTCGGACCACTACTCGACCAGGCAAGCTCGCTGGTCGACAGCATTTCTCAAACGAAGCTTGGGCAGCTGCTCGATGAGACCTACGCGGGATTCGGTGGAGCCGACTATGACCTGGGGTCATTAGTCGACTCTGCGGCCACGCTCAGTGGCAGCCTTGCCACGGTGAGCGACCAGAGTCGCGCACTGGTCGAAGACAGCGCACCACTGATCGATTCTCAGGCTCAAAGCGCGGATGCGATTCGCGCCTGGGCGAGGAGCCTGGCCGGCGTTACGGGTCAGTTGGTCGCAAATGACGCTGCTCTGCGCCGAATCCTGCAAGCGGGGCCAGAAGCCGTCAACGAAGCGACGAAACTACTCAACCAGATAAAGCCCACGCTGCCGCTGCTCCTGGCCAATCTGACGACAATCGGTCAAGTCGGCGTAACCTACAACCCCTCGATACAGCAACTACTTGTTCTGATGCCGCCGTACATTGCGTCGGTACAGACGTACGGGCTGGTGCAGAACAACCCGGTGGGGTTGCCGCTGGGCGACTTCGCCCTCACCCTTAGCGACCCGCCCGCGTGCACTGTCGGCTTTTTGCCGCCGTCGTCGTGGCGATCCCCAGCGGACACCTCCACCGTCGACACACCTGACGGTCTCTACTGCAAGCTGCCTCAGGATTCGCCGATCGGGGTCCGCGGTGCGCGGAACTATCCCTGCATGGGCCATCCTGGAAAACGCGCTCCCACAGTACAACTCTGCGACAGTCCCCAGCCCTTCGAGCCGTTGGCTCTACGTCAGCACACCCTCGGACCGTATCCGATCGACCCGAATTTGATAGCTCAAGGTATCCCGCCTGATGACCGGGTGGACTTCGGTGATCACATATTCGGCCCAGTCGGAGGCACAGGGCCCGATGCTTCGGCGCCCAGTCCCCCGGAGTACTCGCCGGGGAGCACCCCGCCGGAAAACCATAACGGCGAGACAAATACTGAGCCGACCGAGCCGGCTCCGAGTACTCCGGAACCCTCATCATCGCCGGTCGTGTCACCGAGCGCGTTTTCTCCTACCGGACTTGACATCTCGCGCTCGGTCGCTGTTACGCAGTACAACCCACGAACCGGTGGCTTTCTGTCGCCCGATGGTCATCCCATGCGCCAAACCGACCTGGTGCCGTCGGCGCGCGCGAAGTCCTGGAAAGATCTTCTACCGACGTAACTCTCGCGGAAGAACTATTCAGCCTGAACCAACTTGAAAGGCATGCTGATCGCCAACGGCTGGTTGATTCCGCATGCTCCGCTCGGCGCGATGGTCTTGTCCTCCCCGGCGAAGATGTTCGACCCTTGCGGTGGAATTTGGCCGTTCTCATCGACCGGATAAAACCGAAACGTTTGAACACCTTCGGCTGTTGCGCCATCCGGGCACGATTCCCATTGCGGAACTGTGCGTTTGACGTACCACATCGTGTTCTTGCGGTAGATCGGGGCCGTCCATCCGGCATCGCTTTCGACGTGTCCAGCGCATTCCGTTGGCGCGGTGCAGGTAGTCGTAATGTGCCACGTGCTACGTACGGACAGCTCATCTCGGTACACATCGTTGGTTTTCGCCCAGTCACCATTTGAAGTCGCGGTGAAGATACCGTTGAGGTCGCCGCTGCCTGGCTGTGCGTAAGCCGGCGCCCCGGCTGCTGCGGCGACCATGACGGTAATGCCTGCGCTGACACGTTGCCAGCCCGGGGGCAAGGTGCTCATGAGTGTTCACTTCCTTTTGGCTGCACTCGAAGGCTCGGTGACCTACTGCTTGGCCGTGTCGATAGGTGCCGCTAGTATGCATAAGCAGCAGTGGCACAACGGAACTCATGATATCTCGGCGTCCGAATGAGAGAATGAGTCTATGCAAAACGCGTTGGTACTGCTGGGTCTGACAGCCACCGCTGTGATAACGGCGCCGGTATCGGTAGCCGAGCCGCCGAGTTGCGATGGTCCGTCGTGTACGCCAGGAATCGTGGGGGACGTCGCGCTGGGTGCACCGTGTGACGACACGAGCTACTACGTATTTGGAACGACTTCCTGGGGGCGGCTGGTGTTTTGCGGATCTCCGCGGCGCTATGCGCCGAGGTACTTCCGAGCCCCAACGATGGACGGCATCAAAGTCGAAGGCGCCACTTGCGAAGGAAAAGAGTTCCACGTTGCGCAGGGCCCGGACGGACTGTTTCTGATCTGTGTTGCGACCAACGGCGTCACCAGTTGGCAGCGCGGAGACACCTGAACTTGACATCTGCTCACCACGACCGAATGGAGCACAGCACCCCGCTGGGACCCTCGTTCGACATGGCGAGAACACCGTCAACGAAGATCTCGCAATGCGTCGGTCGAGCTTCAGCTTGTTCGGCGCTGCTGACCACGACCATCGCCCATTGCGCCGGATCTGCGAGCGTCACCTCATGCACCCACGACGTGTCCTCACCGAGATGTACGTCCACCTTCGGACTGAATACGTACGGGTTGTGGCTGTAGTCCGCCCAGTTTGGCGGATCTATGTCGCGGTAGTAGATGTGCACATCTCGCGAATCGTGTGTCGACACTACGTACTTCACTGAACGAAGTGCTTCTGGTGCCGCTCGTGCGTACCCGCCGGCGCACATAGGAGCCGTCGTGATCGCGATAGCGACCGTGATCGCCAGGCCCGCGATGTGCTTGATGATCATGGACCTAGCAGGCGCATATGGGGATCGGAAGATCCTTATGGCCACGGGCGAAACTGCCGTAGCGACGGAACAGAGCTTTGAGTGACCTACACGGGGTCGAACGACGATATCAACCATTCCGAGTCGACTTTCCGGAGTCCGACTTTGATACTGGATGCAGTCATGCTCGGCGCTGTTGTTGTCGCACTGGCGGTTGACTGATTGACAAACAACAGCACTTGCGCCTCGTCAGGTTGCAACTGCACAACAGCGGCATGCGCAACCGTAGCCGTCGTGTGCACGCCATTCTTGTGGACGGCAGGGGAGACAACCTGTTGAACGAAATGATCGTAGTAGGACAGGAAGTCGCCCGTGAGGTATGTCTTCGCGGTCGAGAAGTCGGTGTCCGCCGTGTCGGGCTTGTAGGACAACACGGCGATTGTGCCTTTTGTGGCCGCCTGGACAACGGCGTCAGCGACCACCGGGTTCGTCTGCTGATCTGAGCGGTACTGGTTGATGAAGATAAATGTGGCCGCCGTGCACGCAAGGACGAACGATACCGCGAGAGCGGTCGGGGCCATGCGAAGTCGCGCGCTATGCAGCCTCCTCCATCTGGAGACACCGTTAGCGGGTGTGCTGCCGGCTACGTTCGCCGTATCACTAGTGGGGTCCACCGGATCGTCGGGTCCGGCCGATCTCCGGGGGCGCCTGCTGACGCTGAGCTGGGCAAGTTTCACGGCACGAACTCGACTTTCGACATCTTCATCTGCCCCGAATCGCGGGTGATCGTCACGATCAGACGCCACGTCCGAGGCGCCTTGTCGGCTCCGCCGGCATTGGTGACTTCCGATGTGGCGGCCACCAGGACTACGGCTGAATTCGGTGTCATCGATTGCACGGCGGAAACGTTCACCGCGGCGGTGGTGACAACTTTGGAAGTCTCGACGACTTTGGTGAAGTCATCTGCGTGAGCGGCGAAGTCTGCACGGAAATCACCGGTGGCGTCGTCGATAACTCGCTGTACGTCCTGTTTGGCCTGTTGGTAGTTCATAGACATCAGCGTGATCACTGCTTGGCGGGCCGCTGCGGAGAACTCTGCCGCAGTTCTCTGCTGGGACAACATGTTTCGGTGCTGGACAACCATCCATACGCTCGCTCCGACCAAACCGCACGTGAGCGCTGCCACGAGAATGACGCAGATCCGCTTGATCGACTGACGTGCCGAGCGGTGAGCGCGTAGTCGGATTGTCAGTCGGCGTTTGGTTCTGCCCCGGCCCAATTCGTTTGCCTCGGCATCCGGGTCGCCTGCACTACCGTCAATCTCGGTCGCGGTATCGTCGCCTTCGTTTCTTGCGTCCGCACCCGCCGGCGAATCGTCAGCCGAGGCCTGCAACCGGAGCTCCCTGGCGCGCAGTTGCGCGGCCAGCGCAAGTGCTTCTGCGGCAGCAGCTTCGGCCTCCGCGCGTCGAAGTTCGAGGTCTGCGATTGCTTCAACGTCGTCCTGTTGAACCTCTGCGGTGTCGGGGGGATCGCTGACTGTCGTGCCTCGGGTTGAACTTGAGCTCAAAAGAGACCCCTTCCTGGCAGTGTGCTGGCGACTGGCAGTGAGACAGCAATGGCAACCCTGGGGGCCGAGACGAGTCTCATCTCGTCGAGCAGTTTTAACTAGTGATTAAATAGTTTAAACTAGTGATTAAATCGATGCTAGAGCCCGGAGAGCCTCGGTGAGAATCGCTTCGAGCGAAATCTGAACGCGGTGGCCGGAACTGAACCGCTGCTCAGCGCGAGCGTGTCGGGCTAAGCCGTGTGGCTCGCTGGCGCCGAGGTTTCGGTGCGGGTTTCTTCGGAACGGGATTTGCAGCAAGGCCAGCGCTGGTGAACAGCAACAGCTGCTGAACGAAGAGAGGATCAAGCCCGGTGGGCCCCAGCGGGCGGCCGAACGCCTCCAGGTCGGCGTTGGCCAACACCGCGAGCGCTGAATACAAAGCGATGAGCGTCCGCGTATTGACCTCGGCGTCCGAAAGATCGGGCATTGCTCGACCGGCCGCGGCGATATAGAGCCGGGCAAGGTCGGTTTCGGCCGATATCGCTCTACGCCATACCGGACTGCCGGTGAGCGCGAGATCGCTGAATATCCTCAACCATAGGAAGCCCCCAACCGGATCTCCGTCTACGACCTCGATGAGGGGCTCCAGTACGGCTGCGATGACTGCATCGACGCCAACGTTCTGCTCGCTGTTGATGAGCGCTGTAAGCCGAGCTGACGTCTTCTCGGTGACGGCACCGAAGCGCCTGGCAACGACCGCGTCGAGCAAGTCATTGCGGTCGGCGAAATGATGCAGGAGCGCGGCTGGAGTTACCCCAGCCTCAAGCGCGATCGCTCGCAGGGAAGCTGCTTGACGGGGTTGTTCACCTAGTAGCCGTTCGGCTGTGTCGAGAAGGAGTGTGCGCACGTTGACGTCAACACGTGGGCCACGACGCCGGGGAGGCATGCCTTCAGCTTAAAGAGCGCGGCGGACCGCACATTATCGAGCCTATGCTTTGCTCCGTTGGGTGTGCCGGGGCGTCTTGCCCGAGGTCGGTCACCTTTCGAGGATCCCGCCGAGGATCAGCCCGCACAGATGATCGATGAGCGTGGTCGGACTGAGCTTGGGATTGACCAACGTATGCAGCATCACAGCACCGCGAACGGTGTCCATGAGCGCGCTGCCGTCGGTTTCGCGCCGGACGACCCCCTCTGTCTTGCCGCGCTCGATCACCCGTATGTATATCGCTCGCACCGGAGCGATGTACTTCTGCTCGATTTGATCAACGAGATCGGACCGCTTGTAGAGCTCCGCCGACAGCCCCGGGACGCCGACGAGATAAGCCGGATCTGATTGCACCCTCACCATGGCGGTGATGAGCTCTCGCATCGCTTCGGCGATGGGCATGTCGTCGGTGATCTGCGGGGAATGCTCGGCAGCGGTGAAGATGGCATCCTCGACGAGGGCAAATTTGGTGCCCCAGTTGTCGTAGACGAACGGCCGAGATACTCCCGCGACGCGGGCAGCCTCGGCCAGTGTCAGATCGTCGTACCCTCGGGCCGCCAGTATGTCGCGCGTCGCGGCCAGGACGGCGTCACGGCGCCGGTGGTCTTTGGGACGGCCGCGTGATGCCGAAGGTGATTGATGGTCGGCGGGCGCCGTTTCGGTTTGTCTCTGTCGCTTCATCTCGCTACTCGTAGTCTGACACCGAATCGGACATCAACCGAAGGACGCTACCATCGTCGTTTCTCGCCCTGTGTAATCCGCTTGTGACTGCGAGACCGTCTCATCGTGTGTCGGCTCGGGTCGACCATCGACGATACGCAGGCGCACATGTCTGCCCGGGTCATCCCGTCAAGGCTGGCCGCACTGCTGCAGTAACGCCGCCGTCGACAATCAAATCCGTGCCGGTGATGAATGACGCGTTCGAGCTGAGAAGGAACTCGGTGGCTGCCGCAATGTCTTCGGGTGTACCGATTCGTTGCACGCCAGAGCCGGCGATCATTGCACGGACCCCATCACCTGAAGCGGCCCCCAGCTCTCGCCGACCCATCGCCGTGGAAATCACGCCGGGGCTGATCGTGTTGATCCGCGCCCCGCGCTCGCCCCAGGCGGCTGCAGCTGCGGCGACCCGGAGGTGATTTGCGCGCTTCGCCAGAATGTAGGCAGCTTGCGGGGTTGTGACCTGATCCGGCGCGCACACCGGCAGTGCGAGCAGGTTCCGGGAAGGCGCTGTGGCAAGGCTGTGCTGTGCGTCGGCTGGCAGCGTAGGCCCGAAGTGGCCGGCCATGCTGGCGATCACGACGCCGGCGCCTCCTGGCGCGATCACCGGTTGGAAAGCGTCGAGCGTTAATGCCACTCCCAGAAGGTCGACGGCCAAGATCGCCTCGACGGGTGCCTGTTCCGGCGATAAGCCCGCTGTGTGGACCACATTGACGACGCTGCCAGATTCGCTCGCTAGCGCGGCTAGTGACGTGACCGACTCCACCTCGCTCACGTCAACCCGTGCGGGCACAACGACATGCCCGTCGCCGGCCAACTCGTCGGCAATGCGCTCAGCTCTGTGAGCATCGACGTCTGCGAGGAGCACTTTCCTGCCCGCGGCGATGCGCCGTGCGATAGCGTGCCCCATCCCGCCCGCGCCCACCACGACGACGACGTCACGCAGTGATCCGCTCATACCAAATCCCTTCTCGTATTGAGATGTTGAGGCCGCGTCTCGGGTCTGAAATCACGCTCCGCTTGGCATACCCAGCTCCAACACGCACACTAGACGCATTATATTACGTGATGTAAGATAACGTTCACGTGGCGCCGGGCTCCAGCCGTGAACATCGTCGGGTCGGCGCATCGTGGCTGCATGTCTCATGCGCTAACGGCACACATGTCCATTTGTGAATAAGTCTCTCCGCCAAAAGGAGTAGGGTTCAATGAGTTCAGGTGGATCGACCTCGGGCGCATCCGAGGCAATTGAACTCAAGCGCCTCGACGAAGGTGCGATCATCGTTCTTTCGATCTTCCGTCCTCGCCGCGGCAATTCGCTCGACTCGCAGACATTGGCCGCGCTGCATCGCACCCTGGATGCCATAGCCGGCGACCCAGTTGTTCGTGTCGTCGTCATCACCGGAGCCGGCTCAATATTCTGCGCTGGTGCCGACATTAAAGCCAGCCCAGATGATTTCACCGACTACACGGCGACGCCGTCGGGTGCGCTGCTGGCTTCAGCTTCATCGCGGGCTGTCATCACACTCTCGGCGCAAGAATTGATGGCGTCGGCCTTCGAAAAGATCCACCGCCTGCGCCAGCCGGTCATCGCAGCTGTCAACGGCGCCGCCCTCGGCGGCGGATTTGCGTTGGCGTTGGCATGTGACATCCGCTATGCCAGCCCGCAGGCCACATTTGGCGCGGTGTTCATCAGGCACGGCATCTCAGCGTGCGATATGGGCACCAGCTATCATCTGCCGAGACTCATCGGCGCTTCTCGGGCTGCTGAATTGATGCTCACCGGAAGGGTATTCGATGCCTACGAAGCAGCGGAGACCGGCTTGGTGCTCGACATCGTGGATGACAACGCCCTTCTCGACGTCGCCGTTGAGAAGGCACGTGAGATCGCTCAGCATTCTCCTTTGGCGGTGTGGATGACCAAAGAGACGATGTGGCAGACCGTCGACGCGCCGAGTTTGCGGCATGCAATGGACATCGAGAACCGAACACAGGTGATGTGCGCCAATGCGGGAGGTTTCGCTGCTTCCTTCACGGCCTGTCGACATGAAGGGTCTGCTGGTTCGCAGCCATTGTGACGAAGCGCTTGCGGTGCCGTAGGACGGCCCGGCATCATCGAGCAGGCCATACTTCGCGTTGGGCAACTAAGTCACCAATCGACGCTCCTGGTGGACGGTACGCGGCGCGTCCAGAACGGCTGAACCGCGGCGCCGGTGCAGGCTGTTGGTCGTCGGCTCCGTAGTCGAATACCTTGCGTTGCTTTAGATGCGGGTGCGCAAGCGCTTCGCTGAGGGTCAGCACAGGTGCGACGCAGGCATCGCTTCCTTCGAACAGATCAGCCCAATGGTCGCGTGGTTGAGTGGCGAAAATCGCCGCGAACATAGAGCGCAGCTGTGGCCAGGATTGCTGGTCGCAACGGGGCGGCACCCTCGCAGGGTCGATGCCAAGGCCGCGCAGCAGGGCCGCGTAGAACGGGTCTTCAAGCGCGGCGATGGAGACGTGGCGGCCGTCGGAACAGCGATATACCGCGTACCACGGCGTGCCGCCGTCCAGTATGTTCGCGTTTCGCTGCTCTTGCCACATGCCCTGGCGTCTAAAGGACCACAGTGAGTGGGCCAATTGGGTGACTCCGTCGACGATGGCAGCGTCGATGACCTGTCCACGGCCCGAGTGTTGGCGCTCGTGAAGGGCGGCGAGTATGCCCGCGACAAGAAACATTGAGCCGCCCCCGAAGTCGCCGATCAGATTGAGCGGAATCACGGGATGCTCGGTCGTGCCGATGGTAGCCAGAACTCCTGTGATGGCGATGTAATTCAAATCGTGTCCAGCTGTGTACGCCAACGGCCCAGTCTGGCCCCAGCCAGTCATCCGGGCATAGATCAACTGGACGTTGCGGCTGAGGCACTCGGCTGGCCCGAGACCGAGACGCTCAGTCACCCCCGGGCCGGAAGCCTTCGATTAGGACGTCCGCAGAATCAACCAAATCCAATGTGGCGGTGACTTGCTGGGGATCCTTGAGATCGACGGCAATTAGAGTGCGATTGCGCAATTGCGTCTCGGTGAAAGAGTCAGCGGGTTCGCCGGCGACCGACGGTCGAACGATCCGAACGACGTCAGCGCCCCAATCGGCCAGCAACATCGCTGCGTGCGGTGTGGGTCCTATTCCAGCCAGTTCGATCACGCGCAGTCCGGCTAACGGACCGCTCATGCCGCGCGCTTCCATTCGGCCCGGCAGCAAGGCCAGTGCCACTGGGGCGCAAGCGATGTGGGTGGCGTTTTCAGCATGGTGGTGATTGTGTGAAGGAACTGTCGTAACTCTGGGGCACCGCGGCGGCCCTCCTTGTCGGCGCTAGATGGAGGCATATCCATCATTAATATTACATCACGTAAGATAAAAGCCTGCACAGTGGAGGTGTGATCGCTGCGATGCTCACTACGCGAAAACTTTTCTGCCTCAACGTGGGTCTTGACGACGCACTCGTTGTGCCGTGTCCGTCTGGTGAACGGCGGTTCGTGGCAGTTACTGGTGGCAGCGTGATCGGAGACTGCTTGTCCGGGGAGATATTGCCCGGCGGATCCGATGTGCAACGGGTGCGGGCAGACGGTGTTGTCGAACTTGACATCCGCGCTGTCCTACTGACAAGTCGTGGAACATCGGTGTACCTCCGGGGCCAGGGCCTCCGCCATGGTCCACCGGGAGTTATGGACCTGTTTGCTACCGGCGCCGACGTGCCGGCGGATTCGTACTACTTCCGCGAGTGTCTCTTCTTTGAGACTGATGACCCTGAACTTGTCTGGTTGACCAGGGTATTGACGATTGGCAGCGGCCGACGTTCGAGGAACGCCGCGACGATCGACGTCTTCGAAGTGTGTTGACGAGCTCATCACCACGGTCAACACAAGCGCTCGCAACTGAGCAAGATGGTTAATCTGTGGTAGCCGTCACATCGCCAGCTGAGCGGATTGCTCAGCGCAGCACGGCGCCGGGGTTGAGGATCCCGTGGGGGTCGAGCGCGTTTTTGATGCGGTGGGTCAAGGCCATCACGTCGTCGCCGAGCTGGGCCGGCAGCCAGTCACGCTTGAGTCGGCCGACCCCGTGCTCGCCGGTGATGGTGCCGCCGAGTCCGATCGCCAGCTCCATGATGCGGGCGAAGGCACGGTGCGCACGGTCGGTGGCGTCGGCATCGGTGGGATCGAACACGATGACCGGGTGGGTGTTGCCGTCCCCGGCGTGGGCCACCATGCAGATGAGCACATCGCACTCGTCGGCGATGTCCTCGACCCCGGTCACCATGGCAGGCAACTGCGGTATCGGAACCCCGACGTCCTCCAGCAGCAGGCTGCCGAGTTTCTCGACCGCGGGGAACATCGCCCGCCGGGCCGCGGTGAACGCGGCGCCCTCAGCCGCATCGTCGGTGGCGAAAACCTCTGTTGCCCCGCACTTCTCGCACAGGGCGAGGATGGTGGCCACTTCGTCGGCGGCTGCCCCTGGCGCGTCCGACTGCACCAACAACATGGCCCGCGCCGACCGGTCGAGCCCCATCTTCATGTGGTCCTCGACCGCGTTGATGCTGGCGTGGTCCATGAATTCCAGCATCGCCGGGCGAAGCGCTCCGGTGATGGCGACGACGGCGTCGGCGGCATCCTGCACCGAGCCGAACAGGGCCACCACGGTCGAGGCGGGCGACTGGGTGGGGATGAGCCGCAGCGTGAGTTCGGTGATGACGCCGAGGATGCCTTCGGAGCCCACGAACAGCTTCGTCAACGACAGGCCCGCAACGTCTTTGAGGCGCGCTCCGCCGAGGCGCACGGCGGTGCCGTCGGCCAGCACCACCTGCATGCCCAGCACGTAATCGCCCGTCACGCCGTACTTCACGCAGCACAATCCGCCCGCATTGGTGGCCGCGTTGCCGCCGATCGACGAGATGTCGACCGAGGCAGGATCCGGCGGGTACCACAGACCATGCTCGGCGGCAGCCCGTTTGACCTCGGTGTTGGTCAGACCCGGTTGCACCACCGCAGTGCGGGTGGCCACGTCGATCCGGATGTCGCGCATGCGTTCGGTGCTGAGCACGATCGCACCGTCCACCGCGTCGGCACCGCCGGACAATCCGGACCCGGCACCGCGCGGCACCACCGGGACGCGGTGTGTCGAGGCCCAGCGCAGCACCTCCTGCACGTCTTCGGTGCAGGTGGCGCGCACCACTGCCAGTGGCGTGCCCGCGGTCGGGTTCGCCGCGGAATCTCGCCGGTACCGCTCGATCACGTCAGGGTCGCGCAGCACCGCGCCTGTCGGCAGGGCGGCGGCGAGCGCCTCGAGCGGCGTCATGAGGATGGCTCCTCGTCGCGCGGTGCGGGCGTCGACCGGCCCCACCCGCGCGTCTTGGTCAGCTTCTGCAGCAGTGGCTGTGTTCGATAGCTCAGCGGCGTGGTCAAGGTCAGGGTGGTGCTCGAATGCACCACGCCCGGAATCCCGACAATATGCTCGATGAGCTCCTGCAACCCGGCCTGGGTTTCCGTCGCGACCCGGGCGAGCAGATCCTCCCGGCCCGTGGTCACGTGGATCTCCAGGACTTCCGGTATGGCCGTGAGCAGTTCGGCGATGCGCAACAGGCGGCCCTGCTGTACCTCCAAGGCGATGAACGCCTGGACCACGACGCCCGCGACGGCCAGATCGATGTCGGGTCGGAAGCCCCGCAGCAGCCCGCTCTCCTCCAGTCGGCGCAGCCGCGACTGGACGGTGTTGCGCGCGACGCCGAGATTCGACGCCAGTTCGGCGACGCCCATGCGGGCGTTGCGCCCTAGCAGATCGATCAAGTCCGAGTCGAGTTGGTCGAGGCTGATCATGCTTCAGCTCACCGGGATGTGCTCAGGGTCGTCCAGTGCTTAGACACCCACCAACTGTAGGGGGTCGTTGCACTTCCGCGCCGACACTACGGTTTCTAGCCCGAATTCCGGGAAAACGCGCCAGAAGCCGTAGTCTCGGCGCGATCGGTCGTGGCCAGCACCCAGTTCAGGAACTTCTCGACGGCGTCGGCGGTGTAGTGCCCGTGCGGGGAGCCGAAAATATCGAATGCGTGCTGGGCGTGCGGGATCTCGGCGTACACCACCGGTGCGGTCGCCACTTCCTGCAGAGCCGCGACGAACTCGCGGCCTTCGTCGACCGGGATCAGCGAATCGTTGGTGCCGTGCAGCACAAAGAACGGAGGTGCCTCCGGATGGACCAGCGTGATGGGCGATGCGTCGTGGTAGAGCTGCTCGTTGCCTGCGAACGGGAGCTTGACGATGACCCGCTGCAGCGCGTCGACGAACTGGCCGCGGCCGTTGCCCGTCCTGCTGAACCAGTCGTAGCGGCCGTAGATCGGCACCGCCGCGACCACCGAGGTGTCGGCATCCTCGAATCCCGGCTGCCATTTCGGGTCGTTGGGTGTCAGAGCCGCCAGTGCCGCGAGGTGTCCACCTGCCGATCCGCCGGTGATGCACACCGATTCCGGGTCGCCGCCGTAGTCGGCGATGTTGGCCTTGACCCAGGCCAGCGCCTGTTTGACGTCGATGATGTGGTCGGGCCACGGGTACTTCGGGCTGACCCGGTAGCCGATCGACACACAGATCCAGCCCTGTTCGGCGAGCTGACCCATCAACGGATAGCCCTGCGGCCTGCGGTCGCCGATCATCCAGGCGCCGCCGGGCACCTGCAGGAGCACCGGCGCTTTACCGTCACGCGGCAGATCGGAGCGCCGCCAGATGTCGGCCAGATTGGCCTTGTGCGGGCCGTATTTCACCGTCTGCTGGACATACCTGCGACGGATCCGAGAGGTCGCCCACACCCCGGCGGGCCGCCCGGCCCGGGCCACCTCGCGGTAATCCGCACCGAGAGCGTCGCGCAGCGGCGTCTCGAACGACGGCCGGGACCGCACGCCGCGCCGGTGTACCAACACCAGAAGTGCCCACGATACGGCCTTGAGCAGCAAGGAGATTCGTCCCGACGCCGTGCGGTGGTCACCGCGGATCACCCGACGCAGCGCGTCGAGCACGGAGCCGGTGATCACCAGCGGCGCGTTCTCCGAGGTCGGCCAGCCGAACGCGAACGCCAGCAGGGTGCCGTTACCCTTGCGGATCAGCGGTCGCACCGCGTTGGCGGCGTTGGCGACTTCCGCGGCGGCGCCGAGGACCGCGCCCTGCCTACCCATTGGCGCGCTCCTGCAGAGCGCGGCGGGCGATCTTGCCGGTGTTGTTGCGGGGTAGCTCATCGAGCACGGTGATCTCCCGTGGCACTTTGTAATTCGCGAGATTCTCTCGCACGTACGTCTTGAGTTCGTCGGGTGCCACCGGATTGGCAAGCACCACAAAGGCCGTCAGCCGTTGGCCGAACTGCTCGTCGTCGACACCGATCACCGCAGCCTCGGCGACATCGGGATGGCCTGCGAGGACCTTCTCCACTTCGATGGGGTAGACGTTCTCGCCGCCTGACACGATCATCTCGTCGTCGCGGCCCACGACGAACAGTCGGCCGGCATCGTCGAGGTATCCCACATCGCCCGAGCACATGTAGCCGTCGTGGAAGTCCTTGGTACTACCGGAGGTATAGCCGTCGAACTGCGTCGAGTTGCGGACGTAGATGGTGCCCACCTCACCGGTCGGAAGCTCGTTGAAGTCGGTGTCGAGAATCCGGATGTCGGTGCCTTCTGCGGGTTTACCGGCCGTGTCGGGCGCGGCACGAAGGTCAGCCGGGGTGGCCGTGGCGATCATGCCTGCCTCGGTGGCGTTGTAGTTGTTGTAGATGACGTCGCCGAACCGGTCCATGAACTTGGTCACGACGTCGGGGCGCATCCGCGAGCCGGAGGCCGCGGCGAACCGCAGTGAGCGCCCGTCGTAGCGGCGCAACACATGATCGGGCAGATCAATGATCCGGTCGAACATGACCGGTACGACGCACAATCCGGTGGCGCGGTGCCGGTCGATGAGCTCGAGCGTGGCTTCCGGATCGAACTTGCGCCGCGTGATGATCGTGCAGGCCATCGACGCTGCGAAGGCCAACTGCGAGAAACCCCAGGCGTGGAACATCGGGGCCACGATCACCACTCGCTCTTCGGCGTGCCACGGCGTGCGGTCCAGGATCGACTTGAGCACCTCGGGGCCACCACCGGAATGCTTGGCGCCCTTGGGTGTTCCGGTGGTGCCCGATGTCAGCAGGATGACTCGGCTCTTGGCGCCGGACCGCTGCGGTTGCTTGCCTTCGAACTCGTCGACGAACTTGGCGACGGTGGCCTCGTGGGCGTGGGTGTCGGTCCACGCGACGATGCGTGCGGCGGTCGGCCTATCGGCCAGCGCACGGTCCACCGTCGCGGTGAACTCCTCATCGAAGATGATGGCGTCGACGGCTTCTCGAGTCACCACTTCGGCCAGCGCCGGTCCTGCGAACGACGTGTTGAGCAGCAACACGTCGGCGCCGATGCGATTGGCGGCGATCAACGACAGCACGAAGCCACGATGGTTGCGGGCCATGATGCCCACCACCTGCGGCGCGCCTGCCGGCAGGGCCTGCAGCGCAGCGGCGAGCGCATCGGCGCGCTGGTCCAGCTGGCGCCACGTCAGCGTGCCCAGCTCGTCGATCAGGCCCGCCCGGTCCGGGCATCGTTGCGCGGAACTCGCGAAACCCGATGTGACACTCATGTTTTCGCGTGCCATCATGGCCGCGATCCGCAGGTATTTGTCGGGCCGCAGTGCGGTCAGCAACCCCGCTCGGCGCATGGTGTTGGCCAGGCCTGCGGCGCCGGTGAGCTGACCGGCAGCGTTGTTGAGCTGTCCGGCCAGGCGGTCGAGCGGTCCCACCCCAGCTCAGCCGATCACCGGGAACCGACGCTCGTCGGCGAGCTTGTCCAGGGCGCGCTGCATGACCCGCCGGACGTGGGCGTCGACCTCATCGATGTCCGGGTCCTCGCCGAACTCCGCGGCGATGTCCACCGGCGGGAGGGCCTGCATGACGATCTTGCTCGGCAGCGGCACGTTGAGCGGCAGCACCGCAGACAGTCCGAACGGGAATCCGAACGACACCGGAACGATCTTGGTGCGCGCCAGCCGGGCGATGGGCCCGAGCGCCTTGGCGATCCCGGTGCCACGCGACAGAAAGATCTGCGTCTCCTGGCCGCCGATGCCGACCATCGGCACGATCGGCACGCCCGCGTTGATCGCGGCTTTCACATAGCCGCGCCGGCCGCCGAAGTCGATCTTGTTCGCCGCCAGGGTGGGCCGATAGACGTCGTAGTCGCCGCCGGGGAACACCACGACGACGCCGCCGGAGCGCAGCGCCTCGTCGGCGTTCTCGTGGTTGGCCCGGATGAAGCCGGTCTTCTTGAAGAACGCCGCGGTCGGCCCGGTCATGAGCATGTCGTGGCTGAGGGTGTAGACCGGCCGCTCATAACCGAATTTCTCGTAGAAGCCCGTCGCGAACACCGGGACGTCCAACGCGAACAAGCCGCCCGAATGGTTCGACACCACGAGCGCGCCGCCCTTGGGGAAGTTCTCCAGCCCACGCACCTCGGAGCGGTGGTAGCCCTTGATGAGCGGACGCAGGAAGCCCATGACCTTCTCGGTCAGGCCCGGATCCCACTTGGTGATTTCGGACGGGTTGATGTCGGTCGCGGCCACCGGGTCCCCCTGGGGTGAATTGGAACGTGTTCTAATTTTCCATGATAGCCAGGTCGCGGCGTGAAAACCGATTCACTTCTGAGCTCCAGGCCCAGGATGGTGGGGCCGCGTGGTTGGCATGTTCTCAAAACCGCAGGTAGACGGCGGGACTCTAGGTGTCGAGTGGGTGCCGCCATTGCAGCCGGTGAAAGCGCGCGAAGCCACGGTCGGCGCTCAACCAGGTGGCGTTGTTCTCGCACGCGTATGCCGCCAGATACGCGTCCTGGACGTCGTTGCCGCGCGCGTCGATGTCGTCGCAGAGTTGGCGGAACACCGACCAGTGCCGCTCGCCCGTCCGCAACGTCAGCGCTGCCGGTGCCTCGACGAGCGCGTCAACCGCCGCCCAGGCGTATTCCGGGCTCACCGGTTCGGCGAAAATCCTGCGGTTGGTGATGACCCGATGAAATCCGCTGAGCACTACGTCGGGCAACCCCAGGGGTTCGTCACCGTTGGCCCACTGCTCCAGCAGATCCCGGTATCGGGAGTGCTGCTCAAGATCGGGTCGGTGCGCGTAGACGAGCACGTTGACGTCAACGCACAGCATCGATAGAGGCACCTTCGTCCATCGCTTCGGCGACGGTGCTGTTGAACGCGATGTCAATGCCCGGCCGAAGGCCGCCGGAACCGAGGGGCCGCACCGCATAGCGCGGCTTTGCCAACTGCTCGGTCTCATCGAGCCCCCGCCGCACTGCGTCTTCGAGAACGGCCGCAACCGTGCGTCCCGACCGGGCGGCCCGGGCCTTCACCTCGCGGTAGAGCGCGTCATCGATACGAATGGTGGTCCGCATGATGACATCTTAATGCCTCCATCAGGCATAAAGATGCTTCAGCCGTTCAGAGCCTTGATCTCGGCGGTCACATTGCGGCGGGCCTGCGCCTCCCAGCGGTTCCGGCCCGGCGTCGTGTGGAAAATCGACCCACTGAGTAAGTCGGTGAGAACCCGCGCCCGGGCCGGCTTGAACACGTCGTCGGGAACCGCGTCATACTCCGCGCGTACCGCGGCCGCGTAGCGCTCATAGCGCGCGGCGTCGGCGCCGAGCACCGACAGGTCGGCGTCGCTGAGCACCGCCGCGTTGACGTCCCCGTCGGCGACCTTGTGGGTCTTGGTCGCCAACACCAGGCGGGCCACCTCGTCGCGCATCGGGGACGACGACAGCAACTCACGTGCCAACTCGGCGGAGCGGTCCTCGTTGTCGTCACGGCCTATCTCGTAAACCGCATCGTGGAACCATGCCGCCAGTTCGACCGCCTCCCGATCGAAATGCAGCCCTTCGTCGGCCAGCGCCTGGACCGCGTCCAGGAGCTCGTGCAGATGCGTGACGTTGTGGTGCTTGCGATGGGACTCCGACCAGCGGGCCAGCAGATCTTCCCGCAGGTCCTCGGTGAGATGCGCGGACATGATGTCAGTCTGCTCCGGTTTGACCTGAACCGCTGTTGAGGACGCATCATTGGCGATCGTGGGCACATCGGCGATCGACCTCGACGGATACTTCGGCAGGATCGGCTATCGGGGACCCGCGCGTCCCGATCTGGGCACGCTGCGCGACATCGTCGCCGCGCACAACCGGTCCATCCCTTTCGAAAACCTCGACCCGTTGCTCGGCGTCCCCGTTGCCGACCTGAGCGCAGAGGCCCTGGCCGACAAGATGCTGAACCGGCGCCGCGGCGGTTACTGCTACGAGCACAACGGCCTGCTCGGGTATGTGCTCGACGAGTTGGGTTTCGGAGTCGACCGGTTGGCGGGCCGCGTGGTGTGGATGCGCCCGCCCGGCGCGCCGCTACCCGCCGAAACGCACAACGTGCTTGCGGTGACGGTGCCGGGTCTCGACGAGCGCTACCTGGTCGACGTCGGGTTCGGCGGGCAGACGCTGTCGTCGCCGATCCGGCTGGTGGCCGGGCCGGTGCAGCAGACCCGTCACGAGCCGTACCGGCTGCTCGATCACGAGGACGGCTTGGTTCTGCAGACGCTGATCCACGACGACTGGAAGTCGCTGTACACCTTCACCACCGCGCCGCGCCCGCGCATCGATCTCGAGGTCGGAAGCTGGTATGTGTCAACGCATCCCGGTGGATTCTTCGTCACCGGGTTGACCGTGGCCCTGATCACCGACGACGCGAGATACAACCTGCGGGGCCGAAACCTGGCCATCCACCGCGGCGGAGCCACCGAGAAGATCCGGTTCGACACCGCGGCCCAGGTGCTCGACGAGTTGACCGGCCGATTCGGCATCGACCTGGGCGGTATCGACCGGTCGTCGCTCGCCGCGCGGGTACACGACGTGCTCGACACCTGACACAGCAGGAATCGTCATGTCGCCGACACCGGAAGGCGACCATACTCGGACAGCGTGAGCGCGCCACCGAACGGACGAGACCGACTGCGGGAGTTGCTCGACGCCGTCGTCGATGCCGACAACACCGCCGTCGGTGAGATGGCCCGCAGCAGCTACGTGTCGGAGTTCCACTTCTCGCGGGAGGTGCGCCGGCTCACCGGTGAGCCGCCGGCCGCGATGCGTCGCCGTGTCATGCTCGAGCGCGCGGCGTGGCGGTTGCAGCGCGGGCAAGGGGTGGCCGACGTGGCGGCCGCGGAGGGCTGGTCATCGGCAGAAGTGTTCTCCCGGGCCTTCCGGCGGGCCTTCGGCGTACCGCCGTCCCGCGCAGGCGATGTCGCATTCCGGCTCGCCGCGCCCAACGGTGTGCACTTCCATCCGCCGCACTCGCTGTGGTGTGACAGCGCAGGTGATATCGGTGGCGGGCCGGATGTATCGCAATTCATGCTCGTGCACGACATCGCCGACACCGCATACCTGATCGGGCTTGCCGCCGATCTCAGTGAAAGTCAATGGGTGCAGGAAATTTCGCCCGGGCAGGTGGTGCTCGAGTGGGACGGGCCCGAGCCCAGCGTTGCGGCGGTCCTCGGTGCGACGGTGTGGACCAAGGAGGTCTGGCTGGCCACCATCGAGGGCCGGGACTTCCCGTCGCGCACCGCTACGTCGACCCCGGAGGAACTGGCCGAACGTCATGATGTCGTCGGGAAGCGTTGGACCACGTTGATTTCGGAGTACTCGGCGGCGGGTCGGCTGGCCGACACCGTGATCGATGCGCTGTGTGACCCGCCGGAATCCTTTCAGCTGTACGGCATCGTCGCTCACGTGCTGACGTATTCGGCGCAACGCCGCGGCATTACGCGCTCGATGCTGGCGCACCACGGCGTGATCGCCGACAACGGTGACCCATTGGCATGGATGAGGAGAGAGTGAACATGAAGACCGTCTACTACACCGGCTCAAGCCTGGACGGCTACCTGGTCGACGCAGAGGGAAGCCTGGACTGGCTGATCTCCCGGACGATCGACACCGACGGACCGTTCGGTTACGACGATTTCATCAAAAGCGTTGGGGCCCTTGCAATGGGCGCGGATACCTACGAGTGGATCGTGAAGAACAACGGCGAGTGGTCGTACGACCAACCGGCGTGGGTGTTGACCCACCGGGCCGACATCGTCACCGCGGTGGGGGCCGGGCACCCGGTGCAGGCTTTCGACGGTGCGGTCACCGACTTGCATCCCGAACTTGTGGCAGCGGCAGCAGGCAAGGATGTCTGGGTGATCGGCGGTGGTGTTGTCGCGGCGCAGTTTGTCGCAGCCGGGCTGGTGGACGAATTGGTGGTCAGCTACGCACCGTGCACCCTCGGCGCGGGCTCGCCGGTGCTGCCGCTGCGCTCGGAGTGGGTGCTGGAATCTTCGGCGGTCAACGGTGATTTCGTGTGTGCCCGTTGGACGAAAGCCTGACTCGCGGCGTCGAGTAAGCGACTTGCCCCGTCTCTGACGGGGATTGATTGACGCCCGGCGATCCTCATCCGTCCGGGCGGTGGCGCCCGCCGCGTCCGATCCGAAATCTACTGCGCGCGGCCAAGATTGCGAGACCACCGGGTTTCGTCACAGGCAAAACCATGCCGGACTGAACAGTGCTCCGCCATCGTGGATGACGCGTCACCGGCAGCGCCACGCCGGGCCCGCGGACGATGCCGTGTCGATGCCGGCGGCCGCATGGCCCCCGGATACCCCGGTGGATCCACCCACGCGTGTGGACACCGGCGCTGTGGTCTCACTGTGACCTGCCTGTGGTCAGGGGATCCGTGGTGGTGGCCAGCGAAAACGGGGCGCCGGCGTTCCAAAAAAAATCTCTCTTGAACGGTTGACATGAACGGTCGTCCATGTCAGATTCATTGGACGCAACGTGACTGGCATCACACCGGAGGAGTTAGGAGCAGAATTTCGGTCAGCCCGTTAGGGGCGAGAACGTCGGATTGCGGATGACTCCGATGGCTCTCATATCTGACCCGTGTGCAAATTCCATGTCCGGAAAGGTGCACAGAAGATCGACAGTTCGGCTGGGTAGTCGGGCTATTTTCACACCACATGAATTGGAGTAACCATGGCAGAAATCACGACCGTCGGAACCCTGACCAAGGCCGGGTCCATCCACAAGGTGGAACGGGGCTACGAGGATTTGCCGAGCATGAACGAGCCCGGTGTCGTCGCCGCGATCGCCGACTCTTTCCACAACCCGGAGGGCACCGTCATGAGCTCGGGGTTCTTCGAGCTGAAGAAGTCGGAGCCGTTGGTCTACACGTACACCTACGACGAGATGAAGCTCGTCGTCGCAGGTGAATTCATCCTCACCGATCAGGACACCGGCGAGGTCACCCACGCCAAGGAGCGCGACGTGCTGTTCTTCCCCAAGGGCACCACCGTCAAGTTCGAGACCCCCGAATACGGCCTCGGCTTCTTCGCCGGCGACCGCACCTTCGCCCCCTAGGGCGCCCTACGCTGCGGTCGCTTGGATGGGGAGACGATCCTCGTGTGCGACGAATGCAGATTCTGTTGTTCTCCGCATCTACCGCCACCGAAACGGTCCAACCGGTCGGTTCCGAAGTGTTCAGGGATGCGCTCTACTGTCCCGGTTATCTCTGACTCTTTTCGTATCGTCAGTGGGTACCTGGAATTCGTGTCTGGCCGCCGGGAAAACGCCCGGCCGAAAGGCATCAGCCGCCACCGGAAAGCTAATCGCTCAATTACCGGCGTTACCTACGCGGCCTACCTAACGACGTTGGATACAACGTCCCACGAAATTGCGAAGAGGAAAGTGGCATGACTTTACGAGTTGGAATTATTGGTGCTGGGCCGAGTGGTTTGGCGCAGTTGCGGGCGTTTGAATCGGCGCGGCAGAAGGGGATCGCGATCCCGCAGATCACCTGCTTTGAGAAGCAGGATGACTGGGGTGGGCAGTGGAACTACGGGTGGCGGATCGGGTTGGACGCCTACGGCGAGCCGGTGCATTCGAGCATGTACCGCCACCTGTGGTCCAACGGCCCCAAGGAGTGCCTGGAGTTCTCCGATTACTCCTTCGACGAGCACTTCGGCCGGCCCATCTCGTCGTTCCCGCCGCGCGCGGTGCTGGTGGACTACATCAAGGGCCGGGTGGAGAAGTCCGACGTGCGCAAGTACGTCAAGTTCAACACGGTGGCCCGGCACACCAGCTACAACCCCGACACGCAAGAATTCACCGTCACGGTGGAGAACCTCAAGACCAACCAGACCGAAACCCACGTGTTCGACAAGCTGGTGGTGGCCACCGGGCACTTCCACGTGCCGGCGGTGCCCGAGTTCGAGGGCATCAAGACCTTCCCCGGCGAGGTGCTGCACGCCCACGATTTCCGCGGCGCGGAACGCTTCTACGGCAAGCGGCTGCTGATGATCGGCAGCAGCTACTCCGCCGAGGACATCGGGATGCAGGCCCACAAGATGGGGGCGGCGTCGATCACCATGAGCTACCGCACCAACCCGATGGGCTACCACTGGCCGTGGAACACCGTGGAACGCCCGCTGGTGACCCGCTTCGAGGGCAACACCGCCTACTTCAGTGACGGCACCCAGGACGATTTCGACGCCGTGGTGCTGTGCACCGGCTATCAGCACAAGTACCCGTTCTTGCCCAGTGAACTGTCACTGTCCTCGCCGAACGTGCTGTACCCGGCCAACCTCTACAAGGGCGTGGTGTGGCAGCAGAACACCAACCTGTTCTACCTGGGCGCCCAGGACCAGTACTACACGTTCAACATGTTCGACGCCCAGGCCTGGTTTGCCCGCGATGTGATGACCGGGGTGATCGACCTGCCCGACTACGACAAACGGGAAGCCGACATCCAGTCCTGGCTGGAACGCCAGGCCGCGCTGCCCGATCATGACGCCGAGGCGGAGTTTCAGACCGACTACGTCCGCGAGCTCATCGATGCCACCGACTACCCGTCGTTCGACCTGGATGCGGTGTGCCAGTTGTTCAAGGACTGGATGCACAACAAGCACGTCGACATCCTGGGCTACCGCGATGCCCAGCATCGCTCGGTGATCACCGGCACCCTCTCGGAAAAGCACCACACCCGCTGGCTCAACGCGTTGGACGACTCCCTGGAGCGCTACCTCAACGGGCCCTCCCAGGACGACATCCACGCCCCGTCGTCGCTGACCGACCGCCACCGCGGCGGCCACGACGAGGCCACCGGCGCCGGTGCCGGACCATCACTGGTACACCACACCGAAGTCCTGCACACCCGCCCGCAACCCACCCACAGCTGACCCCGATGTTCCAGTCTCCTGTAATCGCAAGATGGGAACTTCGCAGCCCAAGCAATAATCTTGGGGAGGCTTCTCAGATGGACCGAAACCAGGAGACTGGAGGGGTGGCTATGCGGGTGTCCGCAGACGAACGACGAGGACAGCTGATTTCAGCGACCCTGGAACTAATGAGGCGTAAAGGCGTTCAGTCAGTGACCATGCGGGCTATCGCCAAGGAGGCCAACGCCCCCTTGGCCACCGCCCATTATTGCTTCGACGACAAGAGCGAACTCATGGACGCGGCCGCCGAAGCGTGGTTGAAGAACTTGAACCTCTTCTCCCACGAGATTTCGGTTCATCTAGGACTCCGTAAGGCCGTGGAACAAGTGGCCGAAGAGTACTGGCGTTCATTGACCGAAGAACCTGCAAGCCTCCTCGCCGAGATCGAACTCATTCTGTGGGCAACGCGTAATGCTGCGGTTAGTCCGCTGGCAGCCAAGATTTATCCCGCCTACGTAGTGGAGTTGGGAAATATCTTCTCTGCCGCGGCCAAGAACAATGGTGATCAGTGCCAGATGGAGATGACCACGCTCGTCCGGTCATTCCTGATGATCTACGACGGAGCGGCCATCCAGTACATGACCGACCCGACGGCGGCTGATTTCCGGTCCATGTTTTTCACGATGTTGGATGCACTTTTGATCAAGGCCGGCGTCTAAACACAACGGCCACAACGGCATCCACCCGACAGGGTGACTTGAACACGCTGCACTGGCAGTAGTGACGGGTACCGGTTGGCGATGGGGTTCAGGGCATGTCATTTGGTCGACATCGCCCGCCCCGTCGGCCTCGAGCTCTGTTCGAGGTCGGCGAAAAAGGAATGGTTTGTCCGCAAGCCGCCAGAAACGCCCCGACTGATCGACAAGCCGCCCACCGAGGAGAGGTCGATTCCTGAATAGCCGGAAATTCGGCTCGGAAGGATTCGCCTCGACAATTCACGAGAACTACCCGCAGTGCGGATTGCTCTGAAGAAACGGATAGCGACATGACGAAATCCAGTCCCCAGCCGTCGACGCTGACGACGGGGAATGCCATCGATTCCTGGCCTGCACAGCCCATGAAAGTCATGAAGGCCGAATGGCCCCGAATGCGGTGCAGGTTCATCAACGCCGACCCGATCGGCGCTTGGGACGAATTCGTCCTCTCCGAGTGGGAACTGGAGCGCTGCGGCTGGGAGGACTTCCACCCGCACACCGAGACGGCCTTCGTGGTGGAAGGCGAGCTCCACATCGAGTGCGATGGTGAATCCGTCATCCTGGGACCAGGTGACTCCGCTCGCGTGAATGCCGGACGCACGGGCCGGTACTTGGCACCCGTGTACGCGCGGATGCTCGCCACCTATGGCCCCAATCCCGACGGTATGGAATCCCACTCCTTCCGGTACTTCGAAATCTGAGCTCGGTGTCCCCGCACAGCCGCGCCAGCCCAGGCTCCTGACGATCTCCTCAGCAGGCGCCGAAGCGAGCCGGCAGCGGGGAGAAGTCAGCGACGTCTCGACGCCTCCAACTGAATATGGCCAACCCGATATCCGCGCACAAACCCGTGTCGTATCTCTCTACGGCGGTCATCGATGCCGCGAGAAGCACGCATCTCAAGAGCTGCCGGCCCCCGATCCACCCTGCCGGGCGATGGCGGTCAGCCCTCCCGCCAGCCAGCAGGACTGTCGAAAGTTTCACCGCTAACCAAAGGAAAATCTCATGAGTCAAGATACTTTGGATGGAGTTGATCACCTGAAAAGGTCGATCGACTGGAAGCAGGGCCTGGCCATCGCGCTGGGTGTGCCCTTGCTGATCCTGCCGTCCTTGGGCTACCTGCCCAGTTATGTGGCGGCCGCCGCCATCATGGTCTGGGGACTGTCAATCCTGCAGACCTTCTTCCAGAACACCGCCTACGCCGAATTGGCGACCACCTTCCCCGAAGCCTCTGGCCTGCCTGGCTTCGTGCAGCACGTATTCCGCACCAAGAACTACAACGGCAAGTACGACAAGGGCAAACTGCTCGGCGGCTTCAGTGCCTGGAGCTACTGGTTCGCCTGGAACCCGGTGCTGTCGATCTTCGCCATCCTGGTCGGCAACTACCTGCATGGGCTGTTTCCCGCGCTGGCCGCACACTTCACCGAGTACCAGCTTGGCCTGCTGTCGGGTCTGGTGATCTTCACCGGCTTGTCCGTCGTGAACTGGTTCGGCCTCAAGGACGGCGCCATCCTCGGTTACATCCTGGCTGCCGTTTCCCTGATTCCGCTGGCAGTCCTGACCATCGCGCCATTCGCCACCGGGCACGTTGACATGGCGAACATCACCGGCAACTGGGCACCGGCCGACTGGGCCTGGGACGCACACCACATCCTGATCATCTTCGGCATCTTCTCCATCGCATTGTGGAGCACCGGCGGTTGGGAAACGGCCGCCATCTACGCCCCCGAATACAAGAAGCCCGGCAGGGACGTTCCCAAAGCGCTGTACACCTGTGGCGTCATCTGCTTCTTCTCGTTCGTCCTGGTGGAGGCCGCAGTCATCGGGGTACTCGGTGTCGACGGCGTCTTGGCCGAACCCATCTCACCGCTCATCCCCGTCGCCCACGCCGTCTTCGGCCAGGCGGGTACCACCGTCACCATCGTCATGCTGATCGCGGCGATGATCCTGATCATCCAGACCGCTTACCTGGGTTCGGCCCGGGCCCTGCATTCCATGGCAGAGGAAGGCAACTTCCCCAAGGTATTCGGCAAGACGAATCGGCAGGGCACCCCGTTCGTTGCCATGTTCGTCACTGCGGCATTCAACATGGCCCTGATTTTCACCGGATCCATCCCGGCAATCCTGGCCGCCGCAGCCATCGGCTACACCTGCGCCAATGGCATCAGCCTGTTCGCCTACGTCAAGGCGAAGACGAATCCGGCCTTCGCCAAACTGGAACGGCCATTCAAGGCGCCCAATGGCTGGAAGTGGGTCGCACTGGCCTTCGGTCTGTTCAACGTGCCGCTGTGCCTCGTCGGCGTGGTCTACCTGAACAGCCTGGAAATCGGTTGGACCTCAACCTGGCTCGGCTTCGTCGTCCTGGCGATATTCATCCCGATCTGGCTGTACACGCAGCGTGAGGTGCGGTCAGACGCCGAGAAAGCGGTGAGTTCTGGCGCGGCGAGTTCAGACGATGTAGTCGCCACCCAGCAGGTGGACCGAAGCACGATCTGACTGGTGTCGTAACCGGAGAATCAAAGGCCCTGCAGTTGATCAACTGCAGGGCCTTTGGTTGTTTCCTGTTGTAGCCCAAACCTTTTCGCGGACTTGCGGAGGTCAGGAGGCCTGGGCCTACTTCGGGGCCTTGGCCGTCGGCAGGCCGTTGCGGCGGACGAATTCGCGTGACTTGATGAGGAATTCGAGTTGCTGAGCGACTTCTTGCAGCGGCTCGACGGTGCGTGAGGAGCGGCACAGCACCACGGCGCCTTCGAGTGCGGCGATGCACATGACCGCCAGCGACGCGGCCTCGGTTCGGTCGAATCCGTCGGCGGTGAACGCGCGAGCCAGCGCGGCGCGCCAGCGGTCGAAGATCTCGCCTGCCGCCTCGGTCAGTTGCGGTTCGTCATCGGGCGGGCCGATTGCCGCGGCCACCACGGGACAGCCCGCGGTGAAGTCACTGTCGGCGAGCAGCCTTTCCCAGAACTCGACAAAGGTGCGGACCAACGGCAGGCCTCCGCCGTCGGCGTCGCGGTCGATGACGGCCCCGATGGTGTTGCCCGCCATCTGCAGCGCCTCGGCGAGAATCTGGTTCCGGCCGTCGGGGAAATGGTGATACACCGAGCCGCGTGGCGCGCCGCTGCGGGTCAGCACCTCGTCGATCGTGACGCCTGCCGCGCCACGTTCCCGCAAGACCTCGACTGCGCTGACGAGCATGCGGGTGCGGGTGGAGCCGCGCCTGTTGCGGGGCATCGGGGCGAGCGGAGCGACGGGATCAGGCAACACGTTCCTGGGGTAGTGGTGTCGGGCGCCGCCGCAGCCCGCGTGGGCTGACATGCAGCGTCGGGGCGTGCGGTGCGCGGACCTCGTGGGTGAACCGGTGACCGGCGATGTTGACTTCTATGACCCACATCCTGCACCGCCCTTCTATGTCGTCGATCATATTAAGAGATAACAGCCGTCGAGTGACGATCGGCTAACCAGTGTGCTGACGCCTAGCAGACTAGCAGGTTAATAGCCAGAAAACCTGTTTGCTGGAGATATTGTGATCATTCTGAAACTATGATCACTTGCATAATTTGGCGTTGTGCAGTTGACTCCGTTCATGACCGGTACCAGTGAGCTGATCCTCGAGACGGTGACCTTGGAGCGCGACGGGCACGTCCTGCTGATCGGGCTGAACCGACCGGAGAAGCGCAATGCCTTCAACGTCACGATGCTCACGGATTTATCCCGGGCCTACGGGCTACTCGAGGCCGACGACGACCTGCGCGCCGCGGTGTTGTTTGCCCATGGTGACCACTTCACGGCCGGCCTCGATCTCGTCGACGTCGCGCCGCACATTGCCGGCGGCAGTCTGCCTGCTCCGCAGGACGGGCGTGATCCGTGGCGGCTCGACGGCGACTGGACCAAGCCGATCGTGGCCGCGGCCCAGGGGCGGTGTCTGACGCTGGGCATCGAATTGCTGTTGGCGGCCGACATCCGCGTCGCCGCTGCCGACACCCGGTTCGCGCAGATCGAGGTGCTCCGCGGCATCTATCCATTCGGCGGAGCCACGTTGCGACTGCCCCGACAGACCGGCTGGGGCAACGCCATGCGGTGGTTGCTGACCGGTGATGAGTTCGACGCCGCCGAGGCGCATCGCGTCGGCTTGGTCCAGGAGGTCAGCGAGAACGCCGCAGCCGCGATCGCGCGGGCTCGCGAGATCGCCCACACCATCGCCGACCGCGTCGCGCCGCTGGGCGTGCGAGCCACCCTGGCCTCGGCTCACACCGCCGCCAATGACGGGGACGCCGCGGCCATTGCGCGGTTGCGCCCGGACGTCGCGAAACTGTTCAGCACTGCCGATGCCGCCGAGGGCGTGCAGTCGTTCATCGAGCGCCGCCCCGCCACGTTCACGGGTCGCTAAGTTTGCCGACCAGACAGAGAATCGCCCGTTTTGGAGCGAAAAAGGGCGCTTGTCTGTCTGCTCGCGAGAGTCCGCGCGCGAAAAAACAGCCGGCGTTGTCCAGTGGCCCCAGAGCCGCGGGGCGGGCGGAGA